>NZ_JBSWBR010000006.1:0-246077 GCF_054051685.1 Hymenobacter sp. HD11105
CTCTTTAGTACTAACGGAATTCCCTTTGCACGTATCACTTTGGGAGTTATCAGCTTATGCTTTGCCCTTGCTAAGCATGGCACTTCTGATCCGAATATATTCTCAACGCTGGCTACGGGAACCCCACGAAGGAGGTCTGCATCTAGCTGGCGGATTTTTGCGAGTTAGTACTTGGTGGATTTATACACTGGGTTTTGTTTACGCACTTTTACGGGTGCGAGTACCCTATGTACCTACGCCTAAGGAAGACCACAAGGGAAATGAGTGGAAGCTGGCTTTGCCCAATTTAGTGGCAGTGGTGCTTATGGTTTGGGCTAGCAAATTTGGTCGCGTTCAAGCGCTTAGCCCCTATACTAACATGATGGTTGCGTTATGTCTGCTTAACGCCGGTATCTTGTTGGCTGCCACATTTATGGGGCAATACAAAATGGTGCAGAACTTTGTGTACGACATGACAGCGCAGCCTTACCGGCCGCTATGGCTCGGAGCCCAGCGCTTATTACATACCGCAGGTGAAGCTTTTATTCCACGCTTGCGCTGTAAAGCAGGCACAGTGGCGGTTATGATACTGATAGTCACAGTTGGAGCTAAAGTTTACTTTCTGCCGGCTTTCAACACCTTACCCAAATGGCTTACGCAAGGTGACTATACACTACGTATTGGTCAATTGATGCCTTTAGAGTCGAAGGAATACATAAAAGCTGGTTTTCTCAACGGCACAAAAGCAAAGGATGAAGATGCAGCTTACCAGATTGCTGCCTTTGATCTACCAGCTAATACACCATTTGCTCTACCTCAATCACTTTTGCAGGGCCCAAAAAGTAGCCAGTTAGTACCGTTGATTAGTTGGACTATCAATGCGGATTCCGTGCGCAGTATTAATTACGCTCGCCATATAGTACAGCAACTGTCTGACCTATCCCCAGGAGTAATGCTACGGCCACTACTTCCGCCCTCAAATGCTCAAGCGCATCGTTTGGCGTGGCGCGAGTTGGTGACTAATTTTCGGCGCGCTGGCATTCGTAATGCTGTCTGGGTATGGACGCCACCGCAAGTTGATTCAGTTGCTTACTACGTTCCTAACAAGAAGTTTTTTAATTGGATAGGCACACCATTCAATGCAGTCAAATCACAATCTTATAATTCAATCCGCGCGCAAGTAGCGGGTGATTATGACTTACATCCCAAGCCTGTGGTCTTGTTGTACACCGATCAGACGAAGCATTCGAATGAGGTTGTAGCTAAATCCCTAGCGCGTGCCTACCCTGAAATCGACGCCGTGATTTTTGCTCCAGAAGCTGGGGAAGGAGCTATCAAGCAGTTAGAAAAATCCTTTTAAATTATCGATGAGATAGCATTTGATTTAGTCATAGCATTAACTAACCTAACTACTCTCTACTTACTGATAAGCGAACCTGAATAGTAAACACTCTCATCAATACTACTCTGCTCAACAGAAAAAGCCCCCAGAGAAGTTCTGGGGGCTTTTTCTGTTGTGTTCAAATACTTAAATTAGGCTGGACTTAATTCAGCCACACGGTGTATAGCAACTCAAAGCGGTGAGGAGCATATGCGTTGTAGTAAGGAGCTTCGGCCTGAAAACCGAGAACATGCACCAAGGGAATTCCTTCCAAATGCGAGTCCACTACGCGAACTGGGTAAAACTGACCTTCTTCGGGCCAGTCGCCAATGTGGTTAACGGGACGATCAGCAGCATTGAGGCAGCGGGCATACTCCACGAATGGGGCATGACGAGTGGCCTCGGCCAGGGTTAGATTAGCAACTTCGTATGCCATAGGAACAAAGGTAGTAGTTTGCAAAACTAGGACTGAAGCTTAGGAGTTCCGTGTAGTGGCCGGCGATAAGTGTGGAGTAGCATCATTTCTTCACACTTGGGACTAATAATTCTTGTCCTGAGGAGATACTAAGTTCAGAAAAACAGCCAGTTAGGCTGTGTTGCTTAAAACGCAGCCGGAACACTTGCCGTAGGGATGTTTATGCATTAACATTCCATTATAGAAGGTACATTGCTTCCGTACTTCAATCTATCTCACCAAAACACATGAAAAAAACCTTACTACCGCTTTTGGTGCTTCTGCTGAGTTTAGGAGCACAAGCGCAATGGGTAGGGCAACCTATCAACTTTCAGGATCCTGGCTCTACGTTAGTTTATTCGCTCGATGCGATTGATGCGAATTTGGCTTGGGCCTCCAGCTACAACGTAGTGGATTCAGATGAAGGCTCTTTTATAGCTCCTGGCTACGAGTATGCCCGCACTACGGACGGCGGTACTACGTGGACCACCGCCGAAATTAATCCCCTTTCTCAGAGTGAATTTGTCACCAGTATCCGGGGTATTAGTGCTACTACGGCCTATGCTTGCGTATTTGATGCGGCAGGAGTGACGAAGGCGCGACTAGTGCGTACGACCGACGGAGGCACGACTTGGGCAACTGCGTTGGAGTTTTCTTCGGCAACTAGCTACCCTAATTTCGTTTACTTTTTCAATGCCAACGAAGGGGTTTGTGCTGGCGACCCTACCACGCGGCTGGGCGAATTTGAGATCTATACTACTACCAACGGAGGCACCACTTGGACTCGCGCTGCTAATCCGGCATCAGTGGGTGCTGCGCCCGCTCCCCGGGAAGTAGGTACCGATGAAGCGCCTGTAGCCATCGGCAATTCTATCTGGTTTTCTACCAACCAAGGACGTATTTACCGCTCCGCCGACAAAGGCCAGACCTGGAATGTAAGCACAACTGGTGTAAATAGGGCTCCGCAGGGACTGGCTTTTCGGGATGCCACAAATGGACTGGCGCTGTTTTTGGCTCAGACGGGCCGCAACCACACGCTGTTGCGGACTGCCGATGGCGGCGTCACTTGGAGCCAAGTAACTTACACCGGACCCCTTCACGGCTTTGACCTAGGCCGGGTGCCTGGCAACAACAATTACATTTCGGTGGGAATAGGTGAGCAGAGCCAAGGCGCTAATAACGACGCAGGCTCATCCTTTAGCCGCGATAATGGCCAAACTTGGATTGCCTTGGAAAATACGCTGAACCATATCGTTGTTGATGCCGTGAGCCCCACGGTAGTTTGGTCGGGAGCATTGGGTCCGGGCGCCTACAAACTCACCTCCACGGTGCTTAGCACCCGTAATGACATGGCCGTACAGCAAGGCCTAACTGTATACCCAAACCCAAGTTCCGATGGGCAGTTCACAATTCAGGCAGGCACAGTGCGACCTGGCACCCAGGTGCGGGTGCTCGATGCGTTGGGTCGGCAGGTATACGAGCAGCCTTGGCAGGGAAGCGCTGCTACGCCTTTTGCCCTGGACTTGGGCCGGGTGAGCGCCGGCTTGTACACCCTCGAACTAGCGTCGGAAGTGGGAGTAGCACGCCGCAAACTTGTGGTGCGCTAAGCCCGGTTCCGAGGGGCAAATTTGCCTTTATAGCACCGTCGTTTTTGATCCTATAAATATGGCTTGCACCGTTGTGGTTGTGGGGGGCAAAATCCGGCCTGCGCTGGCAAAAATGGAATAAAATCGGTATCTTTGCCTATTAACACTGACGCTGAATTTACCCGCATTCCATGAGCGAAACGAAAGAAAAAAGAGTCCCCGCCGAGTACTCCGCGGATAGCATCCAGGTACTGGAAGGACTAGAAGCCGTACGCAAGCGGCCATCGATGTACATCGGTGATACGGGGGTGAAGGGCCTGCACCATTTGGTGTGGGAAGTAGTGGACAACTCCATCGACGAAGCCCTCGCCGGCCACTGCGACCGCATAGAAGTAACAATTAACGAAAATAACTCAGTTACCGTCCGTGACAACGGCCGCGGTATTCCCGTCGACTTCCACCAGAAAGAAGGCCGCTCGGCCCTGGAGGTTGTTATGACGGTGCTGCACGCGGGGGGCAAATTTGATAAGGATTCCTACAAGGTTTCCGGCGGTTTGCACGGCGTAGGTGTAAGCTGCGTAAATGCACTCAGCAAAGACCTGAAAGTAACCGTGCGCCGCAACGGCCACCTCTACGAGCAGGAGTACAAAATTGGCGTTCCTCAGTACCCAGTAAAAGAGATTGGCGAAACCGAAGAGCACGGCACGCAAGTAGAGTTTCTGCCCGATGATACCATCTTCACGGAGTCGGTATACAAGTACGAAACCATTGCTACCCGTCTGCGCGAGTTGTCTTACCTTAACAAGGGCATTCGTATCACTCTCACCGATCGTCGTGACAACGACGTGGACGGCAACTTCCTGTATGAGGAGTTTTATTCAGAAGGTGGCTTAAGCGAGTTTGTGGGTTACTTGGATGCTGGCCGTACGGTATTGATGCCTAAGCCTATCCACGTAATCAGCGAGAAGGGCGGCACGCCGGTAGAAGTTGCGCTGCAGTACAACGATTCGTACCAGGAACACATCTTTAGCTACGTTAACAACATTAACACCATCGAAGGCGGCACGCACGTAGCGGGCTTCCGCTCGGCTCTGACGCGTACCCTGAAGGCGTACGCCGACAAATCGGGTATGTTGGAGAAGGCGAAGGTGGAGATTCAGGGCGACGACTTCCGCGAGGGCCTCACCGCCGTTATTTCGGTGAAAGTGCAGGAGCCTCAGTTCGAAGGTCAGACCAAAACTAAGCTCGGTAACTCCGACGTAAGTGGCGCTGTAAACCAGGCGGTAGGTGAAATCCTCAACCAATACCTCGAAGAGAACCCTAAGGAAGCTCGCATTATCGTTGAGAAAGTGATTCTAGCGGCTCGCGCCCGGATTGCGGCCCGCAAGGCCCGCGAAATGGTGCAGCGCAAGACGGTGCTAGGTTCTAACTCCTTGCCCGGCAAGCTGGCTGACTGCTCCGAATCGGACCCTAAAATCTGCGAGTTGTACCTTGTCGAAGGAGACTCGGCTGGCGGTACTGCTAAGCAGGGCCGCAACCGCGCCTTCCAAGCTATTCTGCCCCTGCGTGGTAAGATTCTGAACGTAGAGAAAGCACAGGAGCACCGCATCTACGAAAACGAGGAAATCAAGAACATGATTACCGCGTTGGGCGTGTCCTTTGGCACTCCCGCCGATGCGGAGTCAGGCGCTGAGGCTGATCCGAAAGGCTTGAACATGACCAAGCTGCGCTACCACAAAATCATCATCATGACCGATGCTGACATTGACGGTTCGCACATTCGGACGCTGATTTTGACCTTCTTCTTCCGCTATATGAAGCCCTTGGTCGACAATGGTTACATCTACATCGCCTTGCCCCCGCTGTACCTAGTGAAGCGTGGCAAGGAAGAGCGCTACTGCTGGACCGAGCAGGAGCGCCAAGACGCGCAGGAGGAGTTAGGCCGTGGCAAGCCGGAAACGGTGAACGTGCAGCGCTACAAAGGACTTGGTGAAATGAACGCCGAGCAACTCTGGACTACCACTATGCAGCCCGATACTCGCTCGCTTAAGCGTGTCGATGTAGAATCAGCTGCCGAGGCCGACCACTTATTTTCCATGCTGATGGGCGATGAAGTGGCCCCTCGTCGCGAATTCATTGAGAAAAACGCGAAGTACGCCAAGCTGGACGTATAGAGATTTAATGAAGTGAAAAAGCCCCCTGGAACTCCAGGGGGCTTTTTTGTTATGTAATTGCGGCTAGACTACACACTACCATCAAGAATTTGGGGTTATCTTTTAGTAACTACTTGTCAGGATGCGCCGCGGCGTTCGGAATGACAAAAGTGCCTGCGTAACTTACTGCCCGCGATTTATTCTGTGCTATGAAACTTTTCAAATCCTCTGACCTTATCCGCAAAAGCAAATACATCAGCCGCGATTTGAGTTGGCTGCGCTTTAACTATCGGGTACTCGACCAGGCTAAAGACCCAAGCCGTACCTTATTTGATAGGCTGCGGTTTATGAGTATTACCAGCTCCAACCTCGATGAATTTTTCATGATTCGTCTGGGGTCGCTTTATAACTATATAGACTACGGCAAAGAGCGAATTGACTACTCAGGGCTGCGCGAAATGCCGTTTCGGCGCAAGCTGCTGGATTTTGCCCACCGCTTCGTGAATGATCAGTCGCTCACGTACCTGAACGAGCTAAAGCCGCAATTCGAAAAGAATGGCTTTAACATCCTGAGGATGGACGAACTAACGGAGTTGGAGTTGAAGAAAGCTGATGGCTACTTCAAAAACACGCTTTTTCCGTTGCTCACACCCATGGTGTATGATTCCTACCATGGCTTCCCATTGATGATGAATCAGATGCTGATACTGGGCGTGGTGACGCGCACAGAAGCAGAGGGGGAGAAAGGACAGGAACGGCTTACTTTCGTGCAGATTCCCCAAAACTTGTCGCGCTTCTTTGAGCTGACGCGCAAGGATAAAGTGATTTTTGTGCCTATCGAGGAAATTGTGCGGGCCAATTTGCCCAAGCTTTTCCGCAACGTAGACATTGAGTCGGCCAACCTGTTTCGCATTACCCGCAACGGTGATTTTACCTTGGAAGAGTCAGACGATATTGATGTCGACTTTATCAAGGAGATACAAGTGGGCTTGAAAACCCGCAAAAAAGGTCGAGTAGTGCGCCTAGAAGTGGAGAAGGAGGCTTCACCGGTACTCATGGCAGTGCTCAAGGAGCGCTGGAAGATTGACAACGGCAACGTGTTCGTAATCAACTCCATGATTGACATGAAAGGGCTGCTGCAAATTCTGAAGCATCCGAACTTTCGGGGTAAAGCTGCTCGTCAACCGGCGCCAGTAGCTCCACTCAGCTTGCCTGAAGGTGCAGAAGACAACATGTTTGAGTATCTCAAGCATCACGATGTGCTCTTGCATCACCCTTACAACAGCATTGATCCGGTGGTGCGCCTGCTGGAGCGGGCCGCTGAGGACCCGCACGTGCTGGGCATCAAGCAGACTATTTACCGTTTGGCTGATGATTCCCGCGTAACGGCAGCATTGCTCAAAGCGGCCGAAAATGGCAAGCACGTATCGGTGCTATTTGAGGTAAAAGCCCGCTTCGATGAGGAGCGGAACATCCGGGAGGGCGCGCGCCTGGAGAAGGCGGGTTGCTTTGTAATCTATGGGGTGAGCAAGTATAAGACGCACACCAAGATGCTTATGATTATCCGGAAGGAAGGGGAGAAGGTAACGCGCTACCTGCACCTTGGATCCGGCAATTACAACGAGCAAACCTCTCGCATTTATACCGATGTAAGCCTGCTCACGACCAATGATGTATACGGGCACGACGTGTCAGAATTCTTCAACGTTATCACCGGCCATTCTCAGCCCGACGACTATGAATACCTGATTACGGCGCCTAAAGACATGCGTCAGCAGCTTATTCATTTGATTCGAGAAGAGGTGCGCAACGCTAAAAAAGGCTTGCCCAGCGGCATCGTGATGAAGATGAACTCCTTGGAAGACAAGGAGATGATTGACGAATTCTACAAAGCCAGCAAGGCAGGCGTGCCTATTCGCTTTATCGTGCGGGGTATCTGCTGCTTGCGGCCGGGCCGGCCGGGCCTCAGCGAGAACATTGAAGTGCGCAGCATTGTGGGCGACTATTTGGAGCACTCGCGGCTATTTTATTTCCACCACGGCGGCCAGCCAAAAGTGTACGCTGGCTCAGCTGACCTAATGGTTCGTTCCTTTGATCGGCGCATCGAAGCGTTGTTCTTGATTGTGAATCCAGCCTTAAAGCGCGAGGCCATTAACATACTGTATTTCAACCTGAAGGACAATCAGAATACCTACCTCATGCGCGAAGATGGCGCCTACGTGCACCGTCGCCCGGCTCCCGACGAGCCAGTGTTTAATGTGCACAAGGAATTCTATCATCGACACTATGCCTCAGTGGCCGAAAATGCCCTCTACGATGAGTGGCTAACCCGCGCCGACGTTCAAACGGACAATGAGGCCTCCAACGAAGGCCCGCCCCTGACCGCTCCCGATTTCCCCGCCGATACCGAATCGCTTGATGCCGATTTTGAGGTCGAGATGGAGACAAATGGCTCTGATCAGGATATGGCTCTGACACCTGGCGAAATGCCAGACGTAGTGTAAGTAGTTTATTGAAATCAAAAAAGCCCCCCAGAACCGTTTTGCAGGACTCTAGGGGGCTTTTTTGTCTTTTGATGAAGCAAGATTTGCTAGCGTCTAACTATTCTGCTGCGTTATGGGTATTCTGCACATCGGGGTGAGGAGTGACGCCGGAGTGGTCAGAGGCGGGGCGGAAGTCCTCGTAGTGGCGCTCAAAAAGGGTTTGCAGCATGCCGTCTTTTAAACCGATATCGGGCACGTGCATGGTATTGATATGCGCCCACTCCATAGCTGAGAGATAGATATGACCGGCTGGTATAATCACGTCGGCGCGGTCGGGGTTGAGCATGGCCACGTTTACGCGCTCCTCCATGGTCATCTTGGTAAGGTTGGCAATAACACTGGCAATGCGAGTGCGCGTAACGGGCTTATCCAGCGAGGTTTGCGACTTAGCTAGGCTATAAAGCTTATTGATGTTGCCGCCTGTGCCAATGGCTCGCGTGACGTGGTAGCGCCGCGCATTCTCCGTAACCCAGTCTTCCATGCGCTTCCAGGTACCGTTGAGTGCATCTGAATCGAGACCGGCTTCTTCCTGCTGCATGCGCCGAATAGAGCCCACCTCGAACGACTGCGTGGCTACTTTGTGGCGGTCGTGGTAGATGTTAAACTCGGTGCTGCCGCCGCCCACGTCAATGTGGAGGTAGTGCTTGTTATCTTCGAGTACGTGTTCAATCACGCTGTTGATATACATGGCTTCTGCCTGACCATCAATAACTTCAATGGTCATGCCTAGCTCTTTTTTGACCCGCTTTACCAGGGCCGGCGCATTGGTGGCAGTGCGCATAGCAGAGGTAGCACAAATCAGATGGTGAGCTACTTCATGCACTTCCATCAGCAGCTTCAGCGAGTGCAGAAACTTAACAAACTTATCAGCCTTGGCTGGTGATATCTCTCCCGTGGCAAACACATCTTCGCCCAGGCGCATGGGGTAGCGCACATACTCCACGCGCTTCAGTCGAAAACGCCCCTCAAAGTATAGGACCGCCGAAATCTGGCACCGTACGGCATTTGATCCAATGTCAATAGCGGCCAGTTTCAGCAGAGGATATTCCATCAGAAGGGTAGGTGAGGGTGAATTAGGAAAGGAAATCAAAATCAAAGATAGCCGTTTGCGGAAAGCAGGCTAATTCCAACATAGAATTGTCTTTGCTGCAAAACTAAGACGGAGAGCACAACAATTACTGATCAATACGGAAGCCAACTCCAAAGCGGATCAGCGCATTTTCGGGCGACTTCTGGTAGGAGAATGATAATGCTAATTGGTCGCGCACGGGTGAAACGTAAAAGCCTGCTCCATACCCGTCGTGCCAGCCATCGGGGGAAGTGCCCTTGTAGTACACCCTTCCCCGGTCAAAAAAGCCGAATACCCCGTAGGAAAAGGGAACAAAGGAAGTTTGAACGCGCCCCAATGCTAGGCGCAATTCAGAGTTGAGATACACACTCGCGTCGCCGGTGAAGCGGTTGCGATAGTAGCCGCGTAGGTTTTCATTGAGTCCCAAGCTGGTGAACTTGTAAAAGGGAATCTCATCGGTGTCGCCGTAATTTTGAGCGCCGCCGCCTTTGAGTACGAGCGTGATAGGAATACCAATGCGGGTGGTGCCATAGTACTCAGCAAAGCCTTGCGTAAGGCCAAAGTTGCCCTGGGCCCGGTTGAGCTGGCGGTAGCTATCGTGCCGAACTAGCAGGCGTACGCCGCGCCGGGCAAAGCTTTGGCGGTCGCGCAGATCTAGGTCCAGCAACGTATTCAACCCAATAAGCCGCTGAAATTCGGTGTTTGGCACTCGGTCAGCTGTGCCAGGAAGGTCACCAGTCTTGAGTTGGCCCAAGTAGCTGTCACTAGCAAAGTTGGAACTGTATTGCTCGTAGGTAGGTCCAATGCGAAATATGCTGCGGTTTAGGAAAATACGCTCGGTGAAAGCACCTACGGTATAGCCTTTATAGCGGGCCCTATAGTAGTTGTTGTCGAAGAGGTTTTCGTCCTTTTGCGTATCGTTGCCGAGTCCGAAGAAGTTGTAAAAGGGAAAGGAATTGCCGTATTCGGCCCGTGCTCCAATGTCCCACTTGCCAAACGCGTAGCGATGCCGTGACTCCAGACCAACTTGGAAATTTCCATTGGTAGACCCGCGTACATTAAACGAATAGATGTTGCTGAAATCGGGTTTTCGGAAGCCCTGACGCAGAAAATCAACACCTAAGCCTACGCCGAAGCCATCATTGCGATTATAAATAGCCGTGGCACGCGGCCGGTAACTATTGTACTCGAAGGCTTCGCGGTCGTAGTGGTTTATATCGGGACGTGTAGAGGTGCGATTGTCGCTTTCCGAGCCTAGCTGGAGCTCGGAGTTTGGCACGTCGTATACCTTCGTAAGCGTACGCAGGCCACGTACTTGAGAGTCGTCGGTTATGCGGTCTTTGCCCTCGCCCCCAATAATGCGCACCAAGATGCTGCTTTTGGCTGCCCCCGTTACGGTGAAAATATCCCTAGCGCCCAAGCCATATAAACTGATGTCTTTCGTTTCATCGGGCTTAAATGTGCGGTCAAACAGCGGCTCGCCCTCCGCTTGGTCGCCGTCGCTGGCCCGGTCGAAGATGCGAACCCTTACTGTTGCGTCGGGCAGGCGGTCTACCTGGAATACTTCGCCCTTGTTAGAGCCGACTACGTCTACCCGACGGGCCAGCAGTAAGTAATACTCGTCTAGGGCTTTCGGCAGCTTCTGAATGCGGGACTTGAGCTTGCGGTTAATATCCTGCCCCGAAGTAGCGTGAAGCTCAACCGGCAACTGAGCCGTGGCTTGGTCGATGGCGGCCGGCGTAATTGTGGACTGGATATAGCGGGACGCTTCCTGCCACTGCTCGCGCGACAGCGACTGGAGCAAAAAACGGTCGAGGTGGCGGGCGGGCCAGTTCAGGCTTTTCATATCATGAAAGTCTTCCTGAAAATCCTCGATGCTAGGCACCACCCACTCGCGGTTAGCCAGATAAGTGAGGGCACCATTCCAGAGGGTAAAACTCTGGTCTCGGTCGCGCGGAATGGGTTTGTATAACGTGCTTTTGCCGTTTTCATAGGCGGCCCACTTCCAGTTGTCCTCGTGGCGGCCAAAGTCGGCCACTAACATATCGAAGGCTCGGGCCTTGGCCAACGCCATTGCATCGATGCGGTTATCGTGGTCTTTGTAGAGCTGGCGGATAAAGCTGAAAGACCGACGCACATTGTCAGAGTTGCCGAAGCCCGGCAAATTGGGCTTGGGGTCTTTGGGCCGATCTTCCAAAGTACCCAGCAAGCCCGCGTACTGCTCACGGTAAGGCCCGAGTTGGCTGTTGTCGGGCAATACAAACAAGCGGGGGCGGGCGTGCAGAATATCCGTCTGATCGAGCAGTGAACCCGTTATGAGCGCGGAATAGGGGTGAGCGGTGGGCGTAATATCGCGCAAGACATTGGCAGCAACGGAATTGCGCAGTTCGGGGGGCAAAATTCGGGTCACATCTTTGTCAACCGAGCGGAAAACGTACTCCGAGCTATCGGCGGCAATTAACTTAAGGGATGTGGTTTGGCGCCCACCCCCGCGCCCGAAAGGCCGTAGGCCGTCTTTTTCAGTTGCTAGATTCAGGGTGGGCACTTGCACCGGTTGCGTCCAGGAAGAGCGATATAAGGACCCCATAATAAAGCGCCGACCGGGCCCCGCCGCGTATTGCGGCCCCGGCGTTACCGTTACCACTGGCTGAAAGGGTGCATCGGGCTTAACTTCGGCAACGCTTTGCGGAGCAGTGGGACAGTCTGGAATGAAGCTATTAATGGGAATCCCACGCTGTCCGTTTTCGTCGCAGGCCGACCGGAATAGTCTAGCTGCATATGCTTGCTGAACGGCGGCATCATTTGCCAAAAACGTGTAGAAGTAAGCTTTTACAGCACCATCAGCAAAGTATTCCAACTTAGAAAAACCCTCTGCTGACTTGTTGAACAAGGCCCGCGAATTATTGCCAACTGCCTGCTTTTCGGCCAAACTGCCCGACACTAAATGGTAGTTGTCCTCGAAGCGGGTGAGCTGCAAGCTATAGTCGTGGGAGGCGGCGTACACGGCGCCCGGATTTTCCTTCAACGTGCCCAGCATTTCCTTACGAAACTCCTGATACGCCGGATGAGCAAGGTCGCGCGGGGTGCCCACGTTCTGACGGTAGGCAGCGTACAGCGTACCTAGTATGGGGGGCAAAAAGTGGCGCGATAGGGGTTGGTGGCCACCGTAGACGCCGTTGCTCAGCACGGGCTGGTGACCCACAATCAGCACGTTTTTGTCTTTCGTGTCGTCGAGCACATCCTGAAGCTGCTCCCGAAACTCTTCCTTGGTTAGGGTCTTGCAGTCGGTATTAGGCGCCTCCGGCCGGTTGAAGGGATGAGTCCACCAGGGCGTATTTAGGGCTACTAGTCGGACCAGGGGGGCAATATCAATTATTTCGGGGCCAGGGCAGCCATTGGTAGGAGCGAAAGCATTTTGGCCGGGCAGCTGCTTCTCAATATACTTCTCTAGCCGGCGTACGCGCTTCAGGCCGTCGGGGCCGGAGTTGGCCCAATCCCGGTCGCCGGGCACGAAGTAGATTTTACCATTTGGTAGGCCCTGTACCAAACCAATCAGTGCATCGGCGCGAGCGGTTTCGGAGGCACGGCTTGAATCCTGCTTGGTTCCCAAACCCTCAGGGCCAACTATATCGCCTAAGTGCACCACCGTAAAGTCTCCCTGCTGAGCTTCTAATGTAGTGCGCAAGGCACGCAGGCGGACGGCGGGTAGCTCAGCCGTAGCCGTGTTGCCTAGCAAGAATACGGTGTGAGCAGGAGCTGGGGAAGACTGAGCGAAGGAGGGCAAGGAAACGACAGCGCCGAGACCTACCAACAGCAGATGGCGGCAAAGTGCATGCATAAGCAGTAGTTAGGATGCTTATACCTACGCAGGAATCCGCCGTTGAGTTAGTTACCTAACCAGTATACGCTAGGAGTTCCTAGCTCAACTCTTTCATTTTTCACAAAACTGAAAGCCAATTTATTAGCCTAGACTAATGTTTAAATCGCCGCCAACAACTCAGCCGCAACTTGCGGAACACCGGTGCTAGCCGGCGCCGTAATAAAGCGCACATTGCGTCGCCCAAGGAGGGGCGGCTGGTGTGGATCGATCACATAAATGGGCGCCCGCTGGGGGGCAAATTGGACCAGTCCGGCGGCCGGGTATACTTGCAAGGAAGTGCCGATAACCATGAAGATATCAGCCGTAGCTGCCTCCTCAATGGCGCGTTCCATGAGCGGTACAGCTTCTCCAAACCATACAATGTTGGGCCGCAGCTGGTAGCCTTTCTCGCACACCTCGCCCAGCTCAATCCGGTCGCTGGTCATGGGGTAAACTAGATCCTCGTAGCGAGTACTCCGGGATTGAAACAACTGGCCGTGCAAGTGAATAACGCGGCTGCTCCCGGCCCGCTCGTGCAAGTCGTCTACGTTCTGGGTCACAATGACCACTTCATAATCTTTTTCTAGGGCTACCAAGGCCAAGTGGCCTGCGTTGGGCTGGGCCTGACGGGCTGCAAGGCGACGTTGGTTATAAAACTCAAGCACCAATTCGGGGTTGCGCGCCCAACCTTCCGGTGAGGCCACATCCTCTATCCGATGGCCTTCCCACAGGCCATCGGCACCCCGAAATGTAGCTAGACCGCTTTCGGCGCTAATGCCTGCGCCCGTTAGCGCAACTATTTTTTTTGCCACGAGAAGTATACTTATTGGTTTAACGGTCAGAAAAGCAAATCAATAGTAATGACATTGCTTGGGAAGAAGCTGTTGCTTATTTGTTAGCATTAACAACAAAATGCCCCCCAGCGTATTAATCTATAAAAGCATGACGCTACAAGCAGAAAGTTAATTGAGATAACGCTAGTAACTAATAGTAAATAAGCGTCAAACAAATGGCTATTAAGTCTTGGTGTGTTAAGCTCCCTTTCTTAAGTGACAGTTCAGCTTCTCAAGGGCTCATCCTTTATGGGTGAAATGAAATTAAACACAGCAGACGGGGGTTTAAGCATGACATTAAGTATAGTGCGCATACTGGTTATAGTGGAGCTTATTTGAACAGCTGCTCCCTCACTTTGTGTGTCATCAGTTAAATTTGCTTCACTTCCGATCTGCCTATTTCTATTTATGGTCGATATTCTATTCGATATTAATCTACAACAACTGCCCGATGAGTACCTGACCGGGGATTGGCGGGTGGCCGACCGAGTGCTTAATCAAAATGACCCTAGCACGGCACTGGCTCAGGCTACGCGCTTTCAGTTGGAGCCGGGCATATTGCGGGTACAAGCTCCCACCCAGCAAGACAATGGCCGCTGGACAGTGGAGCGCGACTCGTTGCTGAGCCGTCCTTACTTGCAGTTGCAACTAACGCAGGAAGAAACCCGCGCTCTTGTTACGCGCCTGCGCCGCTCCACCGACGGCGCCCAAAGTCAGCTTAGTCTTTATTTTCAGTCGGGCATGGAAATGCAACTCGCCCGGCCCTGATTTCACGTTTCGCTCTTTCTTTCGTCATGGTGAATTCTTCCGCTTCTCTATCCACTCCTGTTGCTGCTGACCCTCAGTTTGATGCTCAGCAATTTCGTTTTCTGGCTGAACTGATTCCTCAATTGGTTTGGATTACGGACCCCACAGGCTATCACACTTACTTCAACCAGCGCTGGATTGATTTTACCGGCTACAATGTGGAGCAAAGCCGGGGTAGTGAAATGTGGAACAACTTGCTTCATCCCGACGACCGACAACGCGCCCGCGCCCGGTGGAATCAGTCGTTGGCCAGTGGCGAATTTTATGAAATCGAGTACCGCTTTGTTTCTAAAGACGGTACATATCGCTGGTTTTTGGGGCAGGCCCTGCCGCGCCGTGATGAGCAAGGCGTTATCCAACAATGGTTTGGCACCTGCACTGATATTCATGAGCAAAAGCAGCTTCAGCAGCGCTTAGAGCGCTCCTATGCAGACCTAGAAATGAAGGTTACCTTCCGCAACTTGGAGCTAGAGCGTGAAGTGCAGGCGCTACGCCAGCGTTTGGCCGAATAGCCACAAGTCAATAGAACAAAAAAGCCCTCCAGAATAGATTTGGGGGGCTTTTTTGTTCTATTGACTTGTGGTTTTTGCTACTTAGCTTTTGCAACAGCCTTCTTAGCGGGAGCAGCTTTTTTAGCCGTAGCTTTCTTTGCGGCGGGCTTTTTGGCTGCCGGCTTTTTCTTGGGAGCAGCTGGTTCATCGACCGTTTTCTCCGGGGTCTTCTTAGCAAAGCGACCACCTTTGGATGGCTTGTCCGGAGTGAGTTCGGCCAGTTCTAAGCAGCGCTCCAGCGTCAGGTCTTGTGGTTCTTCGCCCTTTGGGATTTTTACGTTCTTTTTGCCTACCACAATGTATGGCCCAAAGCGACCATTGAGCACCTGCACATCTTCCCGCTCGGGGAATTCTTTGATTAAGCGCTCAGCATCCGATTTGCGCTTGGCTTCGATCAACTCTATGGCTTCAGAAGCAGTGATTGTGTGCGGGTCCTGCTCTTTGGTGAGCGAGTAGAACTTGCTGTTGTGGCGGATATAGGGACCAAACCGACCCAACGCAGCCGTCATATCCTTATCCTCAAACTGACCTACAATGCGTGGCAGCTTAAACAGATCCAAGGCTTCCTCTAAGGTAATATTCTCAATGAATTGACCCTTGCGCAAGCTAGCGTACACGGCCTTTTCCTCTGAGCCTTCCTTAGGTTCAATTTGAACATAAGGGCCATAGCGACCCAAACGAGCAGTTAACTTCTGACCAGTTTCGGGGTGAATACCGATTTCGCGGTTAGAGCCGAGCGTGCTGCGCTCGATGTCTTGACCGCGCTCAATAGTTTCGTGGAAGGCACCGTAGAAGTTGGAAAGCATATCGCCCCACTTTTCCTGACCATTCGCAATAAGGTCAAATTCACCTTCTACTTTGGCTGTGAACTGGTAGTCAATAATAATAGGAAAATGCTCGACCAAAAAGTCGTTCACTACCATCGCCGTATCAGTGGGGAACATCTTAGCTTTTTCGGCTCCGAAGGTTTCGGTTTTCACCTCCGTTTTCACTTGCTCCCCATCCAGCGTCAGCACATGAAATTTGCGCTCTTTGCCCTCGCGAGTATCCTTTTCTACATAGCCACGCTTTTGGATGGTGCTAATGGTAGGGGCATAAGTTGATGGACGACCGATACCCATCTCCTCCAACTTTTTAACCAACGATGCCTCCGTATAGCGGGCCGGTGGTTGGGCATAGCGCTCGATAGCGCGCAGCAACTGTAAAGGCAATTGCTGACCCACCGTCAAGGGTGGCAGGCCGCGCGAGAATGATGAATCGGTGTCTGCCTCGTCCTCGTCGTCTTTCGACTCACTGTATACCTTCAGAAAGCCTTCGAAAGTGATAACCTCACCCGTGGCCGAAAGGGTGACACCTGGCTGGGTGCTGATGCCGATAGTGGCTACGGTGCGCTCCACTGTAGCGTCCGCCATTTGCGAAGCCAGTGCCCGCTTACGGATTAGATCATACAAGCGCTGCTCCTGCGAGTCGCTGCCAGCTTTTGCTAAAGCGAAGTCAGTAGGCCGAATAGCTTCGTGAGCTTCCTGAGCGGAGGCAGACTTAGTCTTGAACTGACGCTTGTGTGCGTACTCAGCTCCGAAAGCGCGGCTGATCTCGGTGTATGCCGCCGCCAGTGCATCCTGCGACAAGTTTACCGAGTCGGTACGCATGTAGCTGATTTTACCAGCTTCATAGAGCTTTTGCGCTACGCTCATCGTCTGGGCTACTGAAAAGCCTAGCTTACGAGAAGCTTCCTGTTGGAGTGTAGATGTAGTAAAGGGCGGCGCGGGCGACCGTTTGCCGGGTTTTTTCTCTAGGTTCTCTATCTGATATACGGCTCCTACACAACGAGCTAAAAACTCCTGCGCTTCAGCTTGCGTCTTATAGCGAGTAGGCAACTCAGCCTCTAAAATTGCCCCCCGGCCCGCATCGAAGCGCGCCGTAACTCGGTAGGAGGTAGAGGTTTTGAACTGATTGATTTCCCGCTCACGCTCGACTACTAAACGCACCGCTACCGATTGCACCCGGCCCGCCGACAAGCCGGTTTTAACTTTCTTCCATAGCACCGGCGACAGTTCAAAGCCAACCAGCCGGTCGAGCACCCGGCGAGCCTGCTGTGCGTTTACCAGATTTAGGTCGATTTCCCGGGGTGAGTCGATAGCATTGAGAATAGCGTTCTTGGTGATTTCCCGAAACACAATTCGGCGCGTTTTCGCGTCGCTCAAGTTCAGGGTCTCAGCCAGGTGCCAGCTAATGGCCTCACCCTCGCGGTCATCGTCACTCGCTAACCATACTATTTCGGCTTCCTTCGCTAGTTTCTTAAGTTGAGCAATTATCTCGCGCTTATCGGGCGAAACGACATAAGTAGGTTTGAAACCATTGGCAATATCAATAGCATTATTATCCTTGGGTAAATCACGCACGTGGCCAAAGCTAGACTTGACAATAAAGTCCTTACCCAAGTATCCTTCAATGGTCTTGGCTTTGGCCGGGGATTCAACTATGACTAAATTTTTGACCATATAAAGAGGATTGACAACGAATTACAGGTGGGTATCAACTTAGAAACGACCTAGAGGGAGCAAAAGTTGAATTTTGCCGCAAAGATGCTGGAATAATCTGGCCTATTACTTATAAGTCCGAATTATCCTTGGCGCACCAGCTTGATCTGCAGGTCAATGACAGCCAACTAACTATCAACATTCAAAGGTAAGTAGTTCAGCAGCCGCCGGTTGAACGATTCGAATAGGAGCGTGCATTTCTGCTTCCGCAGAAGCGGGTATTTATTACCTTTGTAAGTCTGACTACCGGTACACCCACCGAATAGTTTCAGTAGTGCCTTTTCAGCACGCTTCGCAATCTACTTTTTGTATGGCTTCAGGTAAGACCACCAAAACCACCACTCGTCCGGTCTCTAACTCTTCGGCACTGGCTCCGGAAACCGCGGATGCCACTGTAGCCGATATCCAGGATAAAAAGCCGCAGCGGGAAGCACCACAGAGCAACGGCACCTCAGCACGCCGGCGCGTCAGCACCCGTAGCCTCGACAGCACCCAGGACGATGGCTACGTGAACGAGCAGCTCACGCGCGTGCTCTATGCACTCGATGCCTTTAAAAAAGGCGACGTATCGGTGCGCTTGACTAAGCAAAACGACGACATCTTTGCCGACATCGCCGAGGCCTATAACTCGATGGTGGAAATGATCGGGGGTGTGGGAGGCGAAGTGTCCCGCATATCGAAAGTTGCCGGGGTGGAGGGCAACCTAAAGGCTCGCGCCTCTGGGGAAAACGCATCGGGCTTCTGGCGCGATATGATCAATAATATCAACGGCTTGATGGACAGTATCGCTGTGCCGGTATTGGAAGTAGGCAAAGTGCTGAAGAACATCTCCAAAGGCAACTTGGACGAGACGTTCCAGATACCGGTTTCGGGCGACTTCAAGGTCATGGCCGAAACCATCAACAAGACGATTGACAACCTGAACCTATTCGCCGGCGAAGTAACCCGCGTGGCGCAGGAAGTAGGTACGGAGGGTAAACTTGGCGGCCAGGCTTCAGTACCTAACGTGGGGGGCATTTGGAAGGAGTTAACGGACAACGTGAACTACATGGCCTCGAACCTGACCAGTCAGGTACGAGACATTGCCAACGTTGCTACCGCCGTTGCCAAAGGGGACCTAACTCAGAAAATCACGGTCGATGTAAAGGGCGAGCTGCTGCAGTTAAAGCAGAACCTGAACCAGATGGTGGACTCGCTCAACTTGTTTGCGGGCGAGGTAACCCGTGTAGCCCTTGATGTAGGCACGGAAGGTAAACTCGGTGGCCAAGCGTCTGTGCCTAATGTCAGTGGGGTATGGAAAGACCTAACCGACAACGTGAATAATATGGCCTCGAACCTGACCAGTCAGGTGCGAGATATAGCCAACGTTGCTACTGCCGTAGCTAAAGGTGATTTGAGTCAGAAGATTACGGTAGACGTGAAGGGGGAACTGCTGCAGTTAAAGCAGAACCTGAACCAGATGGTGGACTCCTTGAATATGTTCTCCGGCGAGGTAACGCGCGTGGCTCAAGAAGTAGGCACGGAGGGCAAACTTGGCGGCCAGGCCTCGGTACCTAACGTAGCTGGTGTATGGAAGGAGTTAACGGACAATGTGAACTACATGGCCTCGAACCTGACGAGTCAAGTGCGAGACATTGCCAACGTTGCTACCGCCGTAGCCCGTGGTGACCTAAGTCAAAAGATTACGGTCGATGTAAAGGGCGAGCTGCTGCAGTTAAAGCAGAACCTGAACCAAATGGTGGACTCGCTCAACCTGTTCGCGGGTGAGGTAACGCGCGTAGCATTGGAAGTAGGCACCGAAGGTAAACTCGGTGGCCAAGCGTCTGTGCCTAACGTAGCCGGGGTGTGGAAGGAACTGACAGACAACGTAAACTACATGGCTTCCAACCTGACCAGTCAGGTACGGGACATCGCCAACGTTGCTACCGCCGTAGCACGAGGCGACTTGAGCCAAAAGATGACAGTAAATGTGAAGGGTGAGATTCTGGAGCTGAAGAATATTCTGAATCAGATGGTAGACTCCCTGAACATCTTCGGTGACGAAGTAACCCGCGTGGCTCGTGAAGTAGGTACAGAAGGTAAACTCGGCGGCCAAGCTAACGTGCCGCGAGTTGGTGGAACCTGGAAGGAGTTGACGGACAACGTAAACACCATGGCGGCCAACCTAACCCTACAGGTGCGAGACATTGCCAACGTGGCTACGGCTGTTGCCAAAGGCGACTTGACTCAGAAAATCGTCGTTGATGTAAAAGGGGAGCTGTTGGACCTGAAGGACAACATCAACCGCATGGTGGACTCCCTGAACATCTTCGCTGGTGAAGTAACCCGCGTGGCTCGTGAAGTAGGTACAGAAGGTATTCTAGGAGGGCAGGCTAACGTGCCCAGCGTCAGCGGCACCTGGAAAGACCTGACGGACAACGTAAATACGATGGCTTCCAACCTGACGAGTCAGGTGCGAGATATTGCCAACGTGGCCACGGCCGTGGCAAAGGGCGACTTGAGCCAGAAGATTACAGTGGACGTGAAAGGGGAGCTGTTGCAACTTAAGCAGAACCTGAACCAAATGGTGGACTCGCTCAACCTGTTTGCGGGTGAGGTAACCCGTGTAGCGCTTGATGTGGGTACGGAAGGTAAACTCGGCGGCCAAGCTAACGTGCCCAGCGTAAGCGGCACCTGGAAAGCTTTGACGGACAACGTAAATACGATGGCCTCGAACCTAACGAGTCAGGTGCGAGACATTGCCAATGTGGCTATTGCAGTTGCTAAAGGTGACTTGAGCCAGAAGGTGTCCGTTGACGTGAAAGGGGAGCTGTTGGACCTGAAGGACAACATCAACCGCATGGTGGACTCCCTGAACATCTTCGCCGGTGAGGTAACCCGTGTGGCCCAAGAAGTAGGTACTGAAGGGAAACTCGGTGGTCAAGCCAACGTGCCCAGCGTGAGCGGAGTATGGAAAGACCTAACCGACAACGTAAACACCATGGCCTCGAACCTGACTACTCAGGTACGAGGACTGGTAAAAGTAGTAACTGCAGTTTCGCAGGGTGACTTGACCCAGAAGCTGACACTGGATGCTAAGGGTGAAGTTGCTGAACTAGCAGATACCATCAATCGCATGGTGGACGACTTGAACCGCTTGGCAGTAGAAGTAAGTCGAGTGGCTAAAGTGGCTGGTGTAGAAGGCAAGCTAACGGAACGAGCCACTGTAGGCGGCGTGAGTGGCTCCTGGAAAGAACTAGTAGATACCCTCAACGAGCTGCTTGAATCTATTGCTTCCCCAGTACTGGAAGTGAGCCGGGTTGTACGCTCCATTTCGGAAGGTGACCTAACCCAGCGCGTCGAAGTACCGACCGCTGGTGACATCATGGCCATGTCTAACGCACTGAACTTAGCCGTGGAAAACCTGAACGAACTGCTAGGCGAAATCAATGACTCGTCACAGGTTGTGGGGACTTCTTCGGAGGAAATGGCTGGTAAAGGTCAGGAGATGAGTCGCGTAACGGTTGACGTAGCTCTGGCGATGCAGCAAATGGCTGAAGGTGCCCAGAACCAAGCATTGAAAACGGATCAGGCGTTTAAGCTGATCGAGGAAATTATGCAGGCCACCAAAGAAACGGCTGGTAAGGCCGATGTGGTGAACAAAGCCGCTATCCTTGGTGAGCAAACCTCACAGCTGGGTCTGAAAACGGTGGCTGAGGTGGTAAAGAACATGGAAGAGATTTCCAATGCTGCCGCCCAGACATCTAAGACGATTGAGGTACTAAGCACCCGAAGCCAAGAAATCAGTAAGTCGCTGGGGGTGATTACCGACATTGCATCGCAAACTAACTTGCTAGCTCTGAACGCTGCTATTGAAGCGGCCCGAGCTGGCGAAGCTGGTCGAGGCTTTGCAGTAGTAGCCGAAGAGATTCGCAAGCTGGCCGAAGGCTCACGCAAGTCAGCGAGTGAAATTGCGACACTCGTAGATGATGTGCGCAAAGATACGAGCTCAGCTGCCACGGCTATCTCGACCATGGAAGGCCGAGTGTTAAAGGGCAAAAACGCGACGTTTGAAGCTAGCTCGGCCTTTAAGAACATTGCCACGAGCAGTGGTGAAACCCTGCGTACCTCGCGTGACATCCTGACTGCTACCGAAGTGCAGAAAATCAGTATCGGCGATGTAGTGAAGTATGTGGAAGAAGTAGTTGCCATTGCGGAGCAAACTGCCTCGGGCACTCAGCAGGTAGCGGGCACGGCTAAGCAACTCTCGACCTCTATGCAGGAACTGACGGCATCCAGCCAGAAGCTGACCGACATTGCAGATGACCTGCAAGTAGGTTTGTCGGCCTTTCAGCTTATGGAATACGTGGAGCCAGAACCAGAGCCTGAGCCTCGCCGTGGTCGTACGCGCCTAGCCCAGATGCCACAGCAGCGGAACGGTAGTTTAACTCCGGCTCCTAAGCCAGCGCCCCAACGGGAGCGGCCTGTCCGGCGACCCGAAACAAATCCAACTGCTCAACCGGCACCTAGAGCTTCGGTGAGGCCTGCCAAACCAGATCCGAGGAACAAATCGGTGGACGCACCCGCTACAGCTAAAGCAACTGCTCAACGGCAGAAGCCAGTAAACGGTAAAGCAGCTGAGGAGTCCAAAGCCGGCGCTGCTGAGAAAAAGGCCCCCCAAGCACGTTCTAAAGCAAAGTCAAACTAAGAACCAACAGGTTACCTTCGGGCGTGCCACTACCTTAATTAGTCGGTGGCACGCCTACATTTACTTTGTGTATGCCTGAGATAGAATCGAACAGCGAAAAGAAAGTCCCGAAGCAGCAAGCTCTGATTCAGCTAATCGTGTTCCGGCTAGGTCACGAGGAGTATGGTATTCGCATTGAGCAAGTAAAGGAAGTGACTATCACGCCTGAAATTGCGCGGATGCCCAAAACACCTCCTTTCGTGAAAGGCATAGCTAACCTGCGCGGCGACATCATTGCAATTATTGATTTGGAAGAACGCTTCCAGTTACGCCCGGCAACCGAAGAACTCCCCGCCACGAGTTATACTTTAGCTATTGAAGCAAAAGATTATACCATTGGCTTAGTTGTGAGGGAAGTGCCACAGCCGCTTTCGATTCCAGTCTCTATTATCGAAAAAGCGCCTGAATTCATTCAGGATGCCAATATTCAAGACAAATACATTGAGGGAATTGCTAAACTAGACGGGCGCATTATCATCGTGCTCGATATGTTGAAGCTTCTTACCCCGACGGAAATCATGCAGCTTCAGCCAAAGGCCTAATCTTAGTGGGTAGTGCGCCGTACAAGGGCTATTCTTTGCCGTTCTGCTTTTACTCCGTCTTTTTTCTTCTACTGATTCAACTTATATGAAAAACCGCATCCTCATCGTGGACGACTCTTTCTACATGCGCACGATGCTCAAGAATATGCTTACTGATGCTGGCTACGAGGTAGTGGGAGAAGCAGCAAACGGCCAGCAAGCCTTGGAAATGAGCGCTGCTACCAATCCTGACCTGATTACACTTGACGTGATTCTGCCAGATAATACTGGGTTAGATGTGCTCAAAGGCATTCGGCAGGTAAATCCTACCGTGAAAGTTGTGATGTGTAGCGCAGTGGGGCAGGAAGTCATTGTAAATGAAGCCCTTGAAAGTGGTGCTTCTGCTTATATCGTTAAGCCTTTCTCCGAAGAGAAAGTATTGGAGATTGTAAGTAGCGCTTTACAAAACGCTGAAGAGACCAACGGATAGGCTAAAATTTGCCCCCCAAGGCATAGTTCCTAGTCTACTTTACTGCTTCCTACCCCCGCGCATCCACCTATTCCGTGCTTTCCGTATCTGTTCCTCTTACTGTTCTGCTTGGCGAGTTGCCCACCTTGGTGCGGCTTGAACTGACGCGCTTGCTGCAGGCCCAGCCCAACTGCCGGGTGGTAGGCTCGGCTGGCAGTGCCGATGAGCTAGTGACGCTGGCCCGACGGTTTCGGCCTACGCTGGTGATACTAGGTGAGCACAACTTGCTGAGCCTAGATCGGCTGCATCGGCAGCACCCTTGCTCGGTGCTGCTGTATGCTACTGCAGCCCCACTAATGGGGGTTTTGAAGGAAGCTGCTCGTTGGGGGCTCTATAACTATGTTGGTCCACTCCAATCCGGTGCTGAGGAAAAATTTCGCTTAGGTGTGCTAAGTCAGCTTCGGTCAGTGCCCGGAATGTCCGGAGCGGCGTCTGGCGTTAGCTCATTTCGTCATATTGCCAGTAACAAGCCTGATGGTTTGGTTGTCGTTGGAGCTTCCACGGGGGGTACCCGCGCCGTGGAGCGGATTTTACAGAGCCTGCATCCGGAATTAGCATGCGCGGTATTAGTTGCCGTGCATTTGCCTGCTCATTTTACTGCATCTTTTGTCAAGCGTTTGCAGCGCTTAAGCTCATTACCGGTAAAAATAGGCCAAGTGGGCATGTCGGTTGAGGCCGGACAAATTATCGTGGCACCTGGGGGGCAAAATATGGTCGTAAAGTCGGTTGAGCGGGGGCCCTGGCAGGTTTGGCAAATTGACTTTAGCACTGAGCTGAGCCCTAGCACTGATCAGCCCTCAGTCGATTTGCTGATGCATTCGGCGGCGCAAGCTGCTGGCTCCGATGTTGTTGGCATTATCCTCACCGGCCTGGGTAGCGACGGAACGTACGGCGCCCGCTGCATTCAGAAGCGGGGCGGACAAGTGATTACTCAGAATGAGGAGTCGGCCGCTGTTTTCAGTATGCCGCACTCCGTTATTCGGGCTGGCTACGCTGATGCAGTGCTGCCATTAGAGCACATTGCTACTGCCGTTAATCAGCGCTCAGCGCTGCCTACGCCAGATACTTCTTCCTATTCATCCGTTGAAACATTAAACTGATGAAGTCACGGGAGCAGGAATACCGGGAGATTTTCATGTCGGAGGCGCTCGAATATTACGACGCCATGAGCCGGCATATAAGCGAGCTAGAGCGCAACCCGGAGGATATAGCTGCTCTAAACGAGCTGTTCCGTCTGATGCATAATCTCAAGTCCAATGCACGGGCTATGGGCTACAACCAGATTGGAGAAGTAGCGCACGAGATGGAAACCATCTTCGGACTTATTCGCAGCAAGGAAAAAGAGTTCAGTGGTAAGGTGGTCCCGGTGCTGTTTAGCGGCGTCGATACCTTGGGCGCCATGATTCGGGCTGTTGGGGAAGAGTCACAATTGCCCCCCACCGATTTTTTACTGGAAAATCTGGAGCGCTTGGTTCGCGGGGAGGAACCAGAACTGCTTACCGACGATACGGATGCGGATGGCGATGCGAATCGCAAGCTGGAGCTATCGGATCTGGTTTATATTCAGATTAAGAAGCTAGACCATTTGCTGAATCTGGTGGGCGAACTTATCATCGACCGCGACCGGATTATGACCCTGGGGCAGGAGCTAGGCCATCCGGCTTTGCAGGCAGCTGCTTCTCACCTGTATCGCATCACCGACGAGCTGCAGTATAGCGTGATGGATGCGCGCCTAGTTAATGTAGGCTCGTTGTTCAATAAGTTTCCCCGCGTAGTTCGCGACGTGGCCGCTGCTGAGCAAAAAGAGGTTTCGCTCACGCTCGAAGGACAGGATATACAGATAGACCGTAATATTCTGCAAATCATCACCGATGCTCTACTGCACTTGGTGCGCAATGCTATCGGGCACGGCCTCGAAACTCCTGAGGAGCGGCAGCAGGCCGATAAGCCCGCAATAGGTCGCCTGACGCTCTCGGCCCAAACTGAGCGCGATGATGTGCTGATTCGGGTAGTAGATGATGGCCGCGGCATTGATGTGGAAAGCGTACGCCGCAAAGCAGTAGAGCGCGGCTTGGTAAAAGCCGCCGTCGCTGCCCAGTTGGACGCCAGTGCTGTGCGGGCATTTCTGTTTGAGCCAGGTTTCTCAATGGCCAAGGAGGTCACCGAGATTTCGGGTCGAGGCGTAGGGCTAGATGTGGTAAAACTAGCTATTGACTCTCTTGGGGGGCAATTACGCGTTGATTCCGAGCTAGGCCAAGGCACCACATTTACCTTAGTACTACCGACGTCTATTGCAGTAAAGGGCGCCCTGCTTTTTGAGTTGGAAGGGCGCAGCTACGCTATTCCGCTCATGCACACCGATTCGGTGGTGGCGTTGAATCCAGAGGAACTGCACATTGTAGGCGGTACGCTACTCGCGCGAATTCAGGAGGAGAATGTGCCAATAGTGAGCCTGCGGGTCCTCCTGCACAGTGGTGACGGGCCGTTGGCTCCCGCCACGCGTGATGAGTTGATTGGCCGGCAGCGCATCATCATTGTCAATTACAATAATCGCAAGTTGGGACTGATTGTCGACCGTTTTCTGCGCCAGCAGGACATCGTAATCAAGCCTGTGAGTAAACCACTGGATATCATCGACTTATTTGGAGGAGTGACGCTGCTGGGCAGCGGCCAAGTGTGCCTTGTGCTCGATGTGCCAGCATTAACTCGACTATTCTTGGCCAAACGACCTTAAAACACGTATTGCAGATTTCGAAATGGCCTATAGTGGCGTTTCGTACCAACCGACTGACTAGTATGGATTTGCACATGACGGAATTGGAGCGGGACATTATTCGGGAAATCCTGAATATTGGCCTAGCTCGCGCCGCCGATTCTTTTGCTTCTATTGCCCAGGAAACCGTGTTATTGGAGGTGCCTAGCCTTGACTTGGTACCCGGTACCAGCATCCTGGACAGGGTAAAAGTGTACGAGAAAGACCACGTTGTAATTCAGTCCGATATTAAGGGCGAGTTCAATGGCTCTACACTCATGTTTTTCTCGGGGCAACATGTACAGCGTCTCTCGCGAGTATGTTTGCGCTTGTCGAAGCCAGAATCATTGGAAATTGATGAGCTGCAGGAGTCACTTTTGCTCGAAATCAGCAATATTATAACAGGCGCTTTGGTTACGCAGCTGGCTAATATATTGAAAGCCAACATTTACGGGGCGCCGCCTATTGCACCGAAGGGCCAGCTGGATACCTCCCTAACCAGGCTGATTACGCACAATCCGCTGTTTCAGCCCATGGTGTTTTCTGTAGTTACGCAGTTCTCAGACAAGAATAACTCAGTGGAATTACCACTTATGCTTTTCTTCGACCGCGAAACCTTCGCTAAAATTCTCGACATCATTCGTACCTACGATTTTCTCAACGGTCAGCAAGCCACGCGCTAAGCCTTGCCGTTTTAGAAATAACAAACTGTCATTTTTGGTAGATATTAGCCGTCCCGGGCTTTAGTGCCGCGACTCGCTAGGCCACCCGAAATGACAGTTTTTTTATGGGAAACTTCGTCAGCGGTGTACTGAGGTTTAATAAACAAACAATTAATTGAGTAACAGAGTCATAGCTTTCACTTGCTGAAGGCTTTCGTCACGTTTTTCTCCATTCAACTTAATTTTTATGCCGCATTCCACGTCATCTAATCTCGACCAGAAACTGGCTTCCTTTGATCCTAATGCCCTGGGCGATACAGCGGGAGGCATTTTCGGTCTGCCCTTCACTGTTGAGGAGGCGCAAGTAGTTGTAGTGCCTGTGCCATGGGAAGTAACGGTTTCGTACCGGGCAGGTACTGCTTTAGGGCCTGCCGCCATTCGGGAAGCTTCCATGCAGGTTGATCTTTATGACCCGGACATTACCGATGCTTGGCGTCTGGGCTTAGCAATGGAGGAGGAGGATGAAAGCTGGGCCGCCGAGAGCCGAAAGCTGCGCGAGCAGGCCTCTGCCTACATCGAATGGCTGGAAGCCGGTCAACCCAACGCAAATGCCCCCCAGCATACCACCGTAACGGGACAGGTAGGCGTAAGGGGTAAGGCCTTGCTGGAGTGGCTAAAGCAAAAGGCGGGTGCTTACCTCGATGCCGGCAAAGCCGTGGCCGTTCTAGGAGGTGACCATAGCACGCCGCTCGGTTATATTCATGCTCTGGCCGAGCGTCATGAGGAATTCGGTATTCTGCAAATTGACGCCCATTGCGACTTGCGGCCAGCTTACGAAGGCTTCGAGTATTCGCACGCTTCCGTCATGTACAATGCCTTGCAACTGCCGCAGGTGAAAAAGCTGGTGCAAGTTGGTATTCGTGACTTTTGCCAACAGGAGGCCGAACTCGCCGAGCGCAGCAACGGGCGTATCATCATGTTTCCGGAGCGTTTCCTGCGTGAGGAGCTGTTTGCGGGTAAATCGTGGCGCAAGGAGTGCAAGAAAATCATTGCCCAGCTACCTCAAAAAGTGTATTTGAGCTTTGATATTGATGGCCTTGACCCGAAGCTTTGCCCCGGCACTGGCACGCCCGTACCCGGTGGATTGGAGTTTGAGGAAGCCCTATACTTAATTCGGATGGTGGTGCGCTCCGGGCGCGAAATCATTGGCTGCGACCTGAACGAAGTTGCCCCTGGCGACACCGACTGGAATGGTATTGTGGGGGCCCGCTTGCTGTATCAGCTCTGCAACTGGATGGCCGTATCGCAGGGACGCATTGCCGCCCGCGACATGAAAAAGGTGGAAGACGAAGAATAGCGCTGCTCAACGCTGTCCGTATTTTTGCGTACCGTAATCCGACTCCCGACTGGGAGTCGGATTTTTTCGTTCATATAACCCCTTTTGCACCTATGGGCTTTCTACTCAAGTTCATTCTCACGGCTATTCTTACCTATGTCTTGGCGCAGTTCCTGCCCGGCGCTCACTTAGATGGCTTCGGCGATGCCCTGCTGCTGGTGCTGGTATTGGCCGCACTCAACGCCGTCTTAAAACCTATTCTTAAGATTCTGGGCTTCCCAATTACTGTTCTTACGCTGGGACTTTTCCTTCTGGTAATCAATGCGGTAATCGTGCTCCTAGCCGACTGGATACTACCTGGCTTCAAGCTAGATGGCTTTTTGGCTGCTCTGCTCTTTAGTATCGTATTGTCTTTGGTAACCTCCGTTATTGATATGATAATTGATTAAGGCGAACAGCACAGAAAAACCCTCCAGAAGTGTTTCGGGGGGGGGGGTTGCAAATACAAGTTTGCATAGAACTTTAAACTCGCTTGATGTGAGCGCCTAATGCGTTCAGGCGCTTGTCGATAAATTGGTAACCACGATCAATCTGCTCCACGTTGTCAATGACGCTACGGCCGTCGGCCGAAAGGGCGGCAATAAGCAAGGCCACGCCCGCCCGGATATCCGGCGACGTCATGCTGATGCCGTGCAGACGGTTGCGTTGGTCAAGGCCGATCACGGTAGCGCGGTGCGGGTCGCAGAGAATAATTTGAGCGCCCATATCGATGAGCTTATCCACGAAGAACAGGCGCGACTCAAACATCTTCTGATGAATAAGCACTGTGCCTTTGGCCTGCGTAGCCACTACCAGAATCACGCTAAGCAAGTCGGGCGTGAGACCCGGCCACGTATGATCCGACACGGTCAAGATGCTGCCGTCGAGGTAGGTGGAGATTTCGTAGTGGTCTTGGGCCGGAATGAATATGTCGTCACCCCGGAACTCCAGCTGAATACCCATTTTGCGGAAGGTATCCGGTATGAGGCCCAACTCCTGAATCTGAGCGTCTTTGATAGTGATTTCGGAACCAGTCATGGCAGCTAGGCCGATGAAAGAACCAATTTCAATCATGTCGGGCAACATGCGATGCTCTGTGCCACTCAGGCTTTCTACACCTTCAATAGTAAGCAGATTAGAGCCGATACCGTTGATTTTGGCGCCCATGCGCACCAGCATTTTGCAAAGCTGCTGCAAGTAAGGCTCGCATGCGGCATTATAAATTGTCGTGGTGCCTTCGGCCAAGGCAGCAGCCATCACGATGTTGGCTGTACCCGTTACCGATGCCTCATCCAGCAACATATAAGTGCCACGGAGCTTGCCATCTGTACGAATCCGATAAAAGTCGGTGCCCTCTAGGGTTAATTTGCCCCCCAGCTTTTCTAAACCCAAAAAGTGGGTATCCAGCGGACGTCGACCGATTTTGTCACCGCCGGGCTTTGGCAATTGACACTGGCCGAAGCGGGCTAGCATCGGACCAAGTATCATAACGGAGCCCCGTAGTGCTCGGCCTTGGGCTACAAATTGCTCAGAGTCTAGATAATCTAGATTTACGTGGTCGGCTTGGAAGACGTAAGTGTCAGTAGCGAGCTTGCCTACCTTCACGCCCATATCACGCAGCAGCTCAATGAGCTTATTGACGTCGCGGATATCGGGAATATTGCTGATTGTGACAGGCTCCGATGTCAGGAGTACGGCGCAAAGAATCTGGAGCGCTTCGTTTTTTGCCCCTTGGGGTATAATCTCGCCCTTAAGCGGTTGCCCGCCAATTACTTCAAAAGAGGCCATAAAAAAGGTGTTAGAAGGTAGAAGCTAGCGAGCAGGAGCGAAGCGTGGGAACACTAATTAAATATTGGCCTAGCTTCTAGCTCTTGCTTCTGGGCTTCTAGAAAAAAATTACTGTGGTGGTTGCTGAGGCTCCTGGCGTTTCTTGCCGCCGCGTCGCTGCTTGTCGCGGCGGTTGCCACCATTACCTCCCCGCCGCGCGTCGCGGTCGGAGCGGTCGTTGCGAGGTTGCGGCACGATGAAGGGAGCTGGACGGCCATTGGTGGCAAACTCGAATAGATTTTGCGCGTCGACTTGGGCAGGATCCAACTCCAATTTGCCCCCCGACAGCTCCTTTAGGTGCTTCAGGATAGTTACATCCTTCGCATTTTCCTTGCTGTACGAACGATACAAGAACTTCATGGTGCGTCCAATGGCGATGGTCGCTTGCTCGCGCTCGGCTGGATCTTCCAAGGTCAGAGCTTTCGCAATCATGTCCTCCACGCTACGGCCATACGCTTTAAGCTTAGGCGATTTGCTGGGGTAGGGCACTCGTTTGGGCTGTTCGTGGAGCTGAGCCAGACTAACCAAAGGAAAGGGGCTGTCTACGTCCAGGTTCTCGTCGGCCATTTCAAACAGGTGATTCCACACCTTCTGCTGGCCGTCGGGCTGATCGCGCAACGCTGGGTTTAAGCGAAAAATAAGCTGCACAATCTGATTAGCCCGGCGCGTACGCTCGGCCTTGTCTTCGATGGTGTGCAAGGTTTGCACGAGTTGAAAAGTGCTCTGGCCATATTCGCGCTGGAGCAACTCGTGCTTATGGGGGGAGGGAAGAGGCATAAGGAAAGTAAAACTAGGTATTCGGAACCCGCGAGGGCTCGGTAGGGAGGCTCAAAATACGGCCAATTAACTCAACACCCGCAATTTGGCAAAACTCAGCAATAACGTCTTCTCACCGACTTCCTCAAACTGAATAATGGCCTTAGTAGAGCCGGCCTGGGTTTCGAGCTTGCTGACGGTGCCGAAGCCGAATTTGGGGTGCTCTACTCGTTGGCCGGTTGCCAAGTTGGAGGTGTCGGAGGGTTGAAAATCAGCAGAGGGCTTGTAGCTCGACGCTATTGTTTTACGTGGGGCGGGCGGAATCAGGTTGCTGCGCCGCTCCAATACGTGCCCAAAGGGTGACTCTCCGCTACCGGGACCAGCTGAGAATTTAAAGTCTACGAATTGCGGATCAATTTCGTCGAGAAAACGGCTTTTTTCGCAGCTCCGCAAGTTTCCCCACTGGTAGCGAGAGGTAGCGTAGCTGAGCGTCAGCTTCTTCTCGGCCCGCGTGATAGCTACATAAAAGAGCCGCCGCTCTTCCTCCAGGTCAGCCCGCGAGGTAATCATCATCTGGGATGGAAACAGGTTTTCCTCCAAGCCTACTATGTAGACGTTGCGAAACTCCAAGCCTTTCGCCGAGTGAATGGTCATCAGCGTCACGGCCTCGCCATCTTGCTGGGCGTCTTTGGTATCAGCGTCCGTAACGAGGGCAATATCTTGCAGGAAGGAAGCCAACGACTTATCGTCGCGCTCCGGATCTTCTGTGTAAGCCTTGATACCATTCAGGAGTTCCTGGATGTTCTCGTAGCGGGAGAGGCCCTCAATGCTTTTATCGGCATAGAGTTCCTCAATCATACCTGAGTTCTTGGCAATAAACTTAGCTGCCTCAAATGCGTCTTCTTTGCCCGCTACCACGGCGTAGCTTTTGATCTGCTCCGCAAACTGCGTAATGGCACCCGATACGCGCGCGCCCAAAAATGAGGCCGCGTTGGCTACCACTTCCCACAGCGTGTGGTTCGTTTCCTCGGCCGTGTTAATGAGCTTACTAACCGTAGTGTCGCCGATGCCGCGCTTCGGATAATTGATAACGCGCCGCAGGGCCTGCTCATCATTTGGGTTAACTGTGAGGCGCAGATAAGCCACTAAATCCTTGATTTCCTTCCGCTGATAGAAGGAAAGGCCCCCCACGATCTTGTACTTGATGTTGAGCTTGCGCAAGGCCTCTTCCATGGCCCGGCTCTGGGCGTTTGTGCGGTAGAGAATGGCGAAATGGTCGTAAGACAAGTGCAGGTTCATCTTGTCCTCGAAGATGGAGTTGGCAATCAGCTTGCCTTCTTCATTGTCTGAAGCCGCCTTAATGACTTCGATGAGCGTGCCTTCCTCGTTCTCGGAGAAAACGTCTTTGCGGAGTTGGGCTTTGTTGTTTTTAATAACTGAGTTTGCGGCCTTTACGATGTTCTTGGTGGAGCGGTAGTTTTGCTCCAGCTTGAACACTTCCAGCTCAGGGTAGTCCTTCTCGAAGTTGAGAATATTGGTAATATCTGCCCCCCGGAAAGCGTAAATACTCTGCGCGTCGTCGCCCACCACGCAGATATTGCGCTCCTTGGCGGCCAGCTTACGCGTGATGAGATACTGCGAGTAGTTCGTATCCTGATACTCGTCTACCATCACGTACTTGAAGATGTTCTGGTACTTGTTCAGCGCCTCCGGATGGTCCTTGAACAGCACGTTGGTGTTGAACAACAAGTCGTCGAAGTCCATGGCGCCGGCCTTAAAGCAACGCGACTGATACTGCTGGTAGATCACCCCAATCTTCGGGCGCAACGCAGCCTCATCGTCCTGCTTTATAACAGGGTCGCTCAGGTACTGCTGTACCGAAATCAGCTTGTTCTTAGCTGATGAAATGCGCCCCAGCACCATGCTGGGCTTATACAGCTTGTCATCAAGGTCGAGTTCTTTCACAATCTGCGACACCAGCGTCTTTGAGTCTTGGGTGTCGTAAATAGTGAAATGACGCGGGAAACCAATTTTCTCAGCTTCGGAGCGCAGAATGCGGGCGAAAATGCTGTGAAAGGTGCCCATCCACACGTTCTTAGCTTCTGGGCCCACAACTTTCTCGATACGGGCCCGCATTTCCTTGGCGGCCTTATTAGTAAAGGTCAGGGCCAGGATATTGAACGGGTCTACGCCTTTCTCCAGCAAATGAGCAATGCGATACGTCAGTACGCGCGTTTTGCCGGAGCCAGCACCGGCTATAATCATGCAGGGGCCTTCGGTTTGCAACACGGCAGCGGCCTGCGAGGGATTCAGTAAGGTGTGATAATCTAATGCCATTCTTTCGATAAAACCTGCTCGTTGGCGAAGGAACAAAGGTAAGGTTTTGCCCCCCAGGAAACCAGGAAGCACGCGTTTGGGGTTATCTTTGTCAATTCAACTCTCGCAGAGGTTTGCGCGCTGGTTGGCTAATGCTTCCCTTCCTAAAAAGCCGCATACTGAACAACCTGCCGCGGGATTTGGTGAGAAATAACCATGATAATAATACAGAACACCGTCATCTCCGATGACGTTCGCGACAACTTCTTTGTCTGCAACCTCGAAGCCTGCAAAGGGGCCTGCTGCGTAGAAGGCGACCTAGGCGCTCCGTTAGAAAATGAGGAACTAGCCATTCTGGAAGCCGAGTACGCCAATATTAAGCCTTTCCTAACCGAAGCTGGCCAGCAAGCCATTGAGCAGCAAGGATTATACATCAAGGATTGGGAAGGCGACTTTAGCACCACTACCATCAACGACCGGGAATGCGCTTACGCGCTTTACGATGAACGCGGTATTCTTAAGTGCGGCATCGAACAGGCGTATCTGGCCGGGGCTACCAGTTTTAAGAAGCCCATCAGCTGCCACTTGTACCCAATCCGTATCAGCAAGTACGAAGATTTTGAAGCCCTCAACTATGACCGCTGGGGCATCTGCAACCCGGCCTGCGCTTTCGGTGCCGATTTAGGAGTGCGGGTGTATCAGTTTCTGAAAGAACCACTTATCCGCAAGTATGGAGAAGACTGGTACGGGGAGCTAGTACAGGAAATAGAGCATCCAACTTCTTAGAGAAAGCAAAAAAAAGCCAGCTAACAAGCTGGCCTTTTTTGTAAAAATTTCATCCATGCTTATTAGCCCACCGATACGCAAGGTTCTCAGAAACAACTTTAACATTATTTTAATACATAGATAGTAAGCTGAACTATACGCATTCTTGATACTAAGCACTTTACAACCTAAGCGTCGCGGTGGGGTATAGTAAGGAAACGTTGGTAGATCAAGCATGAATATAGTCGTACGCTTTGCGAGCATTGCATTTATCTTCCTAAGTACTTCCTGTGTCCAAAACCTTTATTATGGGCCTGAAGCTGGTAACTGGCAGCGCCAGTCCGTTCCGGATTCCACTGGTTTAGCTTATACCGTTTACTTGCTCGGTGATGCCGGTGCTCCGCAGATTGATCCGCCCGAGCCGGCTTTGCGCTTGTTAAAATCTCAACTTGAACGCGACCCAAACAGTACGTTAGTTGTGCTCGGTGACAACCTTTATAATACTGGCCTAGCTGCAAAAGGTGCTCCGGGTCGGGCTCAGGATGAGCGCCGACTGGATGGGCAGTTGTATGTAGCGGAGCAGTATAAAGGCCGCGTGTTTTTTATCCCCGGCAACCACGATTGGGATAACTCTGGCAAAGAAGGTTTAGCTAAAATTCGGCGGCAGGAACAGTACATCGAGCAGAAGCTGAACCGCGGCAACACATTTGTGCCTGATAACGGCTGCCCGGGGCCGTACGTGCAAGAACTCAGTGCCGAGCTGGTATTTATTGCCCTTGATACGCAGTGGTGGCTGCACAAGGAGGAAAAGCCCTACGGCCCCAACAGCGGCTGCGGGGCCGCTACTGAGGAAGAAATGTTGCGTCAGCTAGAGCAAGTATTGGAACAGCACCGCGGCAAGCACATTGTAGTGTCGGCCCACCACCCGCTGATGAGCAACAGCAGCCACGGCGGCAACTACTCCGTAATGGATCATGTGTTTCCGCTGCGGCTCGTGCGCGACGGCTTGTACGTGCCATTGCCAGTGGTGGGCTCGCTGTATCCGTATTACCGGCAACTGGGCGGTGTCGATCAAGACATCTCTCACTACCGGTACCAATTGCTCTCGGAGCGCTTACAGGGTGTTTTTCGCCGCTTTGACAACATTACCTACACTGCCGGCCACGACCATAATCTGCAGCTTCACAAAACCGAGGTCTTCTCACATATTATCAGCGGCTCAGGCTGCAAAAGCAACCATATAGTAACCGGCAACGACGCTACTTTTGCGCACCGCGAGAAAGGCTTCGCCCGCATTTGCTACTATACTAATGGAGAAGCCTGGGTTGAGTTCTGGGCCCCTGAAGGTGATGGCGCCACGGGGAAATTGCATTACCGGGGCCTCCTGCATAGCCGCAAGCAACCCACAGTGCCTACTTCATGTGCTGATACAGCGGCACCCAAATCTCAAACGGTAGCCCTGGCGGCCGCCAATAAAAAGCCATATCCATTAGCTGGCACGCTATTAAAAAGCAGCTACCGCCAAGCTTGGCTGACGCCCGTGGCAGTGCCGAGGCTTGCGTTAAGTAGTGCGAGATCAGGTCTAACACCGTTTGGGGTTGGGGCCGAGGAAGATAAATACTTGCTGCGCCTGCAAAGCACCCAGGGCCATGAGTACAGTTTTCGGCCGTTGCGCCGCAATGCTCTGGGAACCGTGCCGGAGCGCTACGGCCAGTCGTTAGAAATGTCGGTACAAGCGAACTCAAGGCAAACTTGGGTGCCCTCCCAGCATCCGTATGCTCCTATTGTCGTCTCACACTTGGAACGAGCAGCCGGCCTGCTCACCACAGCTCCTCAGTTGCTGCAACTGCCTGATGCGGCTTGCCTCGAACCATACCGGCAGCGTTTTGCGGGGCAAATTGGGTTCTTGGAGCCCGACGCACGCGAGTTTCATCAAGAAAAGCTGGACGTCACCCAAACGGTGGTGCAAGAAGTCAACTATACCACCCTTCTTCAGCAGTTAGAGCGTAGCGCTGACCATCAAATTGATGCGCGGGCATTTGCCAAGATGCGGCTATTAGATATGCTTATCGGCGACTGGGACCGACACGAAGAGCAGTACGAGTGGATTATCGCTAAAAATGCCCCCCAGACCATTTATAGGCCTCTAGCCAAGGACCGGGACAATGCGTTTTTTCTTTTTGATGGCTTGGTGCCGTGGCTGGCGTCGCGCAGCTGGGGAATTCGAGAGCTACAGCATTTTGGCCCCACTATTAACAACCTGAAAAGCCTGAACTACGCCGCCCGGCAGCTAGACCGCCGATTGCTCGGCCGCCTTACCCCAGCCGATTGGCAAACCGCAGCCGACAGCCTCCAACTCAACTTGCCAGATGCTGTGCTGCAACAGGCGGTGGGCCAACTGCCTCCCGACCTATACGCCCTGCATGGTCCCCAAATCCTGGCCAAGCTGCAAGCACGACGTGCACAATTGCCGCAAGTGGCCGCTGCATACGGCCAGCTTCTGGCGCAGTACGTCGATGTGTACGGCAGCAATCAGGATGAGCTATTTAAGATAGAGCGCCGCCCCGATGGCAGCACGACCGTCACGGTGTCCACCATCGGGAAGCCCGATCTGGCGCCCCAGTTTACGCGTACTTTTCACGCTGCTGAAACTAGAGAAATTCGCCTCTACGGCCTGCGGGGACGCGACATTTACCGGATAAGTGGGGAAGGTGGCCGCCAGCCCATAAAAGTGCGGATAGTAGCCTACCAGGAACCCGGCAACTACCAATATACCCGCCTTAATAGCACTAGTAAAACGCAGCGTTACCTGATTGATAACCTTATTCAGGACAAGCACATCATTGATAATACGACCGATACAAATAAGGATTTTGCGGCGGGTGATTTGATCAACAGTCCCGCTTCCGACCGCTTCGATTATACGCAGTTCCAACCCGTGCTGGGGGGCATTTTTAATCCTACTGATGGTTTAGTAGTGAGTGGTGGCTTGCGCTACACGCCTTACAAATTCCGCAGTAGCCCATATGGGGCCTCGCACCGCTTGTTGTATCAGCAGTTTTTCAACTCGAAAGTCGGCCGCTTTTCCTACGACGGAGAAATCAAGAACTTGGCGTTTGACCTCGATTTTATTGGGCAAGCGTGGGCGCACGCACCGATGTACAAGATGTGGTTCACCGGCTACGGATCAGCTACTGAACCCGAAACCGACGGATCTGCGACTCAGGTTGCTCTAGGCAACGCTTATGCCTCGGCCGCATTGCAAAAACCCTTCGCCTCGTTTTTCGCCGTGGGAGGTGGGGTGCTATACGAGCATTTCAGCCTAAGTGAACGACGCAACAGTGGACTAGGAGCACGCCTGCCAGCAGATCATGCGGCTAGCTTCGGCACCCGAAACTACGCAGGCGGCTTGCTTTATTTCCGCGCCAGCGTAAAAGACAATGAATACAACCCCACGCGCGGCTTGGTGCTGAATCTACAAGGCAGCTGGCGACAGGGTCTGCAACGCAGTACGGGCAGTTACAGCCGCTATCAGTACGAGGCCAAATACTATATGAGCCCCAGCCTGCCCCTCCCGGTTACGTTTGCCGGCCGGCTGGGCGGAGGGTTTAACACGGGTCGGTATGCTTTCTACCAGAGCAACATGGTGGGTGGGGGGCTTTTACCTGACTTCACCCAAACCGTGCGAGGCTATGACCGCACCCGCCTGTTCGGCGACCGTAGCTTGTACACCAACATTGAAATGCGCGCCACGCTACTGACTTCCCGCCTATATATTTTCCCCAGCCAGTTTGGCCTGCTCACACATTATGATGCCGGCAACGTATGGGCGCGCGGGGCCAAACCGCGCCGTGGTCCGTGGCTGCGGGCCTACGGCGGCGGAGCCTGGATGGCGCTGGCCAACCGCTTAGTACTTTCCGCTACCGCAGCTACTTCATCGGAAGGAACTTATGTACAGGTGCAAAATGGGTTCTTCTTTTAGACCTGTAATGCGGCGCTTCTAAAATAGATACAAAAAAGCCCCCCAGACTAACTCTGGGGGGCTTTTTTGCAGTGAGGCAAGTTTCAGCTTATACCTTGGAGAAATCAAACGAATCCAGGAAAGCCGTGGTGAAGTTGCCATCCTTAAAGTTCTGATTATCCATGAGGGCCAGATGAAATGGAATGGTAGTTTTGACGCCTTCCACTACAAACTCGCTCAAGGCGCGCTTCATCTTCACGATACACTCTTCGCGCGTCTGGGCTGTGGTAATGAGCTTGGCAATCATCGAGTCATAATTCGGCGGGATAGTGTAGCCAGCGTACACATGAGTGTCTACGCGCACGCCGTGGCCGCCGGGAATGTGCAGGGTCGTGATTTTGCCGGGCGCGGGCCGAAAGTTGTTGCGGGGGTCCTCGGCATTAATACGGCACTCCATGGCGTGCATTTTAGGCTCGTAGTTATTGCCCGAAATGGGTACTCCGGCTGCTACTTTGATCTGTTCTTTGATAAGGTCGTAGTTGATAATTTCCTCCGTTACAGGATGCTCTACCTGAATGCGGGTGTTCATCTCCATGAAGTAGAAGTCCCGGTTTTTGTCCACCAGAAACTCAATGGTGCCTACTCCCTCGTAGCCTATAGATTTGGCTCCGGCCACAGCCGCATCGCCCATCCGCTTACGGAGATCATCAGTCATGAATGGAGAAGGAGCTTCTTCCACTAACTTCTGATGGCGACGCTGGATGCTACAGTCTCGCTCCGATAGGTGGGCAGCCCGACCAAATTGGTCGCCAACAATCTGAATCTCGATGTGGCGCGGCTCCTCCACAAATTTCTCGAGGTAGATCCCATCGTTGCCGAAAGCCGCTTTGGCTTCCGTGCGGGCGTCATGCCAGCCTTTTTCCAACTCTTCGTCGGTGCGGGCTACGCGCATACCGCGCCCACCGCCGCCGGCCGTGGCTTTCAGAATGATCGGGTACTTAATCTTGTGGGCAATCTTCAGCGCGTCCTGCAACGAGTCGAGCAAGCCTTCCGAACCGGGAATAGTGGGTACACCGGCTTTTTTCATGGTCGCTTTGGCCGAAGCCTTGTCGCCCATGCTGTTGATCATTTCGGGCGAAGCGCCAATGAACTTAATGCCGTTTTCCTGGCAGATGCGCGAAAACTCCGCGTTCTCCGACAGGAAGCCATAGCCGGGGTGAATGGCGTCGGCGTTGGTAATTTCGGCGGCGGCAATCAGGGTGGGGATGTTCAGGTAAGATTGGGCGCTGGCGGGCGGGCCAATGCACACGGCCTCATCGGCGAAGCGTACGTGCAGACTTTCCTTATCGGCGGTAGAGTACACGGCCACCGTCTTAATGCCCATTTCCTTACAAGTACGAATAATGCGTAGTGCAATCTCGCCCCGGTTGGCAATCAGTATTTTTTTGAACACAGGTCTTTGTGTAGAAGTGAGAAACGGGAAATGAGAAGCGAGCAATGAGCGGTGAGAAGTAAGACCAAACAGAGTACCGTTTGTAGTACTAAGGTCTCACTTCTCACCGCTCATTGCTCGCTTGTCAAATTACATTGGCTCAATCAGGAATAGAGGCTGATCGTACTCAACGGGAGAAGAATTCTCAACCAACGCCTTCACGATGCGGCCAGAAGCTTCGGCCTCAATCTCATTGAAAAGCTTCATCGCCTCAATGATGCATATAACCTGACCTTTTTCTACTAAGTCGCCAACGTTGACAAAGGCAGGGGAGTCGGGGCTGTTAGAACGATAGAAAGTGCCAATCATCGGAGCCTTCAGGGCTTGATAGTTAGCTTCAGCGGCAGCTGCCGTAGCTTCGGCCGTTGGGGTTGGAGCGGCTGAGGCCGGAGCCGCGACCGGAGCAGCGGGTGTAGCCGGATTCGAGGCAAGGGCGGGAGCAGGTGCCGGAGCTGACATTGATGAGCTGATCACCGGCTTGTAGCTGGGCTCGCGCTGCACCGAGATCTTAAACTCTTCGGTTTCGATGTTGACTTTATTCAACCCCGACTTGGCGATGAAATCGAGTAATTCCTGTAGTTCTTTGGCTTTCATAGCAGGCTGCTTCTGCGGCGACTTATTTGACTCTTTCGACATAAGAATAGTCGCGAGTATCCACGCGAATTTTTTCGTCTTGGTTGATAAATAATGGCACCTGAATACGAGCGCCAGTTTCAACCGTTGCAGGCTTCAGCGTGTTGGTTGCCGTATCGCCGCGCAGGCCGGGTTCGGTGTACGTTACCACTAGCTCCACAGTGGTGGGCAGTTCGGCCGTGAGGGGCTGCTCTGTTTCGGCGTGAAACAGGATAGTTACCTCTTGTCCATCTTTCAATAAGTCAGCGAAGGGAACCATGGCTTCGGGCAGTGTTACCTGCTCAAAGTCTTCCTTATTCATGAAGTTGAAGCCGTACTCGTCTTTGTACAGGAACTGATGGGGGCGCTGCTCCACACGGGCTGTCTCAACCTTTACACCCGCGTTGAAGGTGTTATCGATCACACGACCCGTTTTGATGTTGCGCAGCTTCGTGCGCACAAAAGCGGGGCCCTTACCGGGCTTCACGTGTTGAAACTCGGTGATGACGTGCAACTCGTTGTTGTAGTTCAGGACGAGGCCGTTGCGGAAGTCTGCGGTAGTGGCCATTTTTGAAAAGCTGATTGTTAATTAGTTACTGCTGAATTGGCGCTAGAAATTCGAGTTAGCGATGCTATTGCCCGACCTTACTCAAACGTTATCGTGCTCAAGTCAGTAAATTTTAGAAGTGCAAGTATAGAGGTTTTCCGCTTGCGGTCCCTTTATAAAGCAACTGGCTAAGTTGTTTTGGGATCGTATGCCCACTTGAGGTATAAGGCCCCCCAGGTGAATCCGCCACCAAATGCAGCTACCACAAGGTTGTCGCCCTTACGTAGCTTGCTTTCGTAATCGGCTAAGCAAAGAGGGATAGTGCCGTTTGTGGTATTACCGTAGCGGTGAATGTTGAGCATAACTTTTTCCGGGCCGACTCCCATGCGGTGGGCCGTGGCATCGATGATGCGCTTGTTGGCCTGGTGCGGTACCAGCCAAGCTACGTCTTCAGCCTTTAACTGATTGCGCTCCATTACTTGAGCTGCTACATCAGCCATGTTTTTAACCGCGAATTTGAACACCGTCCCACCTTCTTGGTAGACAAAGTGCTCACGATTGGCAACGGTTTCGGCCGAGGGTGGGCGGCGGCTGCCTCCTGCTTTCTGGTGCAGAAACGCCTCTCCATTACCATCGGAGCACAGCTTTTGATCGAGCAGGCCCAGACCATCCGTGCTAGGCTCAAGGAGTACAGCGCCGGCGCCATCGCCGAAAATAATACAAGTGGAGCGGTCAGTATAATCGATGATGCTTGACATCTTGTCGGCACCCACAATGACCACTTTTTTATAGGTGCCGGTCTGAATAAATTGGGCGCCCGTAGCTAAGGCGAACATAAAGCCGGAACAAGCGGCTTGCATGTCGTAGCTAAAGGCATTTTTGGCCCCCACAGCGGCCGAAATAATATTTGCTGTAGCCGGAAACACCAAATCGGGAGTGGTAGTCGCGCAAATTATCAGGTCGATGTCTTCGGCGCGAGTGCCGGTTTTGGACAGCAATTGCTCCACAGCTTTTACTCCCAGCACGGAAGTGCCTTGTCCCTCGCCCTTCAGAATGTGCCGTTCCTGAATGCCAGTACGACTCATAATCCACTCGTCGGTAGTATCCACCAAGGTTTCTAACTCCTTGTTAGTGAGTACGTAGTCGGGCACGTAGGAACCCACTCCGGTAATGGCGGCAGTTATTTTCATCGAGAAAGACGAACGAAGACGGCAAAAAAAGTCCGGCCAGGGCCGGACTTGGTCACTAGGACTTAAAGGTGCTCTTTATTTGGTCTGAAATGCCAGACTGAGCCATTTTATGGCCTTGCAAGAGCATATTGCAGATGGCTAAAGGCGTACTTACTCCGTGGCCGATGATGGCATTATCGTTGATGCCCAAAATAGGGCTGCCACCAAAAGCCTCGTAGTTGAAGTTGTCGAAGAAAGGATCGTGCATCTTTTTCTCCTCCAGAATCTCATAGATAGACTCAGCCATCTTCAAGATTATATTACCCGTGTAACCATCGCAGACTATAACATCAGCTTTGGAATTGAACAGGTCGCGTCCTTCAATATTGCCGATAAACTGCACGTGCGGGTTTATCTTCAATAGTTGGTGAGCAGCCTGCGTCAAAGTAGTGCCTTTGCCTTCTTCCTCCCCCAAGTTCATCAACCCCACTTTTGGGCGCTCAATATCCAGCACGTACTGCGCATAGAGTGAGCCCAACTCGCCAAACTGCTCCAGCATTTCGGGCTTGCATTCGGCGTTGGCACCTACGTCCAGCAGTACGCCAAATCCGCCCGAAAGCTTGGGAACAAAGTTGGCAATAGCAGGCCGTAGTACTCCAGGCACAGCTTTAACGCTAAACATGGCACCTACAAGCATAGCACCTGTGCTGCCAGCAGAACAAAAAGCATCCAATTCACCGGCGTGCAACATGCGGTAGCCCACGGCAATGCTTGAATCCTGTTTTTGCTGGTAAGCTTTGGCAGGGTGCTCACCCATCGCAATGACTTGGGAGGCCGGGATAAACAAGAGGTCGGCAGCGGCGTCACCGTGCTGATTGAGCAAAGGGCGCACGGCCTCTTCCTGGCCGATGAGCACAATCTGAGCCGCACCGTTCAGCTGTTGGGCAGCCAATACGGCGCCATCGACGGCAGCCTGGGGGGCAAAATCGCCCCCCATTGCGTCCAGGGCTATCTTCATGTACAGGAAATCAAGGGGAGTACGGAGTCGGAAAGGCGGACCGGGAGCAGGAAGCTACCGGTTAAGAAGACACTTATTCTTCGTCTTCTGTAGGTGCTGCGGCCGCCGCGATGGGCGCGTAGTCTTTAATTGCTACTTTACCGTGCAGGTATAGGTCGCCTTCTACTACGTAGGCTTTGTGGCGCAGGTGAGTCTCGCCGGTGTTTTGGCAAATCGTGATTGCCTTAGGAGTGAGCTTGTCGTGGGTGCGACGCTTGTCGCGGCGGGTCGAGGACTGGCGGCGCTTAGGATGTGCCATGGGAAATTATAAAAATGAAGTGTGAATTTAAAAGCAGAAAAAGCGAATAGACGGTCAAAAACTCAATTCAGGTTGCGTAGCGCGTCCCAACGGGGGTCGGAATCATCGTCATCCTCATCGTCGTCCTGACGGGTAGTGAAAATGAGCTTGGCGTCGGCATCTGGATTATCATCGGGCTCATTCTGAAAGCGCGGATGCAGCTTTTTCATGGGAATGGCCAGCCCGATGTAGTCAAACAAGTGTTGAGCAATAGGTAGCGTTTGGGTGTCGGGCGTGATTTGCAGCACGTCGTCGTCCAACTCTAGGTTCTGGTCGCCGAAGCGTACGCGCAAGTGGTGGCGTACATCAATGGGCTGATCAAAATCCTCCAAGCTCCGGTCGCAGATGAGGCGCACGGTGCCGGTAATATGAAAGTCAAGAGTTATCAGTAAATCCGTTTTGGTCAGCTCCACATCAGCGTGGATGTTGCCATCCTGAATAAGCTGCTGATCGAACTGCTCAAAAAATGCCTTGCCCAACTCAAACGCAAAATGGTGCGTTTTGGAAGCTAGCTTGGCAATGCCCAGGTCATATTGTGTATCCTTCTTCACAGGGAGATTTATAGCAGGGGGCAAAAGTAGTAAGATTTCGCCGTTTTATAAAGCCAGAGGCAGGGTTGGGAGCGGACTACGCGTTTTTTAGAATGAAATCAGATGGGATGCCAAGCCGCTCGTAAAGGCGTTTGGCCAGGTCGAGCGTAACACGCCGCTTACCACTCAAAATCTGCGAGAGGCGCCCGGCAGGCACCTCTAGTAGTTGGGCCAGATCCTTTTGTTTGAGCCGCATTTGCTGGCGCTTGAGCTCAATCATCTCAGCCAGGGAGGTAGGTAGATTCGGGATGGGCAGCAGCCCTAGCTTGCCTTCGTAGGCGTCTATACTTACAATCAGCTCCCGAAACTCGGCCTCTAGCGTGGCGTTGCCCTCAACTCCGGCGGTGGCTAGCGCATCCAAGCGGCGTAGGGCAGTACGGTAGTCGGCAGGAGTTTGAAGCGTCATGAAACAAGCTAAAAGCAAAACGGAGCCGAATCGGCTCCGCTGATTTCTGCTGCAAATTTACGGCTGAATTTTAAAAGAACAAACTTTATTTCAGTTATGGAAAGAAAGTTTCGTTTCTGTGCTGATTTGTAGACTGCTTACTTCTTTTGAACAAAGACTAAGCAGAGAACCAAGAAGGCATCAAGTATTGCATAACCAGGTTGTAAAAAAGCCCCCAGCCTTAATATAGATCGTTATACTAAGGCTGGGGGGCTTTTTTATAATTTAGTAGCTACCGCCGCTTTTCTACTACTGCGCCTTGCCGCTGCCGCACCAGGTCGCAAGCTAAGTAAAGGGCTTCGCGGAAGGAGGTTTCGTCGGCTTTAAAGGTGCCGGCCAAGCCATAAGCTGTGCCGTGGTCGGGAGAGGTGCGCACGATGGGCAAGCCCGCCGTGAAGTTGACGCCTCGCTCAAAGGCAAGCGTTTTGAAGGGAATAAGGCCCTGGTCGTGATACAGGGCTAGCGTGGCATCGAACTGTTTGTACTGGCGGGTGCCGAAGTACCCATCGGCCGGGAATGGACCATATACTAAATGTCCTTCCTGTAAAAACTGCTCAATCACCGGAGTCACAATATCGGCCTCTTCAGTACCTAACAGGCCTTTTTCGCCAGCGTGCGGATTCAGTCCCAGTACAGCTACGCGCGGCTTCTGAATGCCGAAATCCTGACGCAGTGAATTGATTAGGATATGTAGCTTTTTGACTACTAACTCTTTGGTGACTTTACTTGGCACGTCTTTCAGCGCGATGTGACCCGTAACGGTGGCTACGCGCAAATCTTCACTCACTAAGAACATCAAGCTCTCGGGGGCGCCAAAAAAACTGGTCAGGAACTCAGTGTGGCCGGGGTAGCGGAAATCATCGGCCTGGGTGTTCTCCTTGCTGATGGGCGCCGTTACGATGCCATCAAGCAAGCCTTCTTTCAGGTCGCGGCAAGCTGCTAGTAATGACTGCCGTGCGGCAGCTCCGCTGGCCGCGCTGGGCTGGCCGGGCGTCAGCGTGAAGTCATCGTCCCAGCAAGTCACGGCGTTAGGTTTGCCGGCCGCAATATCAGCCGCGGCCCGCACCTGGCGAAACGTCAGAGGCTCGCCTCGCTCATCGGCCGGGAAATCGTCGAAGAGGACGGTAGCTGTGCCGTAAACTACCGGGGTGCAGTATTTGAGCAGGCGTGCATCGCGCAGTGTTTTATAAATGATTTCGGGGCCAATACCGGCTAGGTCGCCGACCGAAATGCCGAGGCGTGGAAGCATAAAATGGTGCTTAGTTGATAAGGCTTAGTGCTTGAGGTCGAGAGTGAGCAGCAAGCTTCTGTTTTGTACTAATTGTTACAACCGATTAGCAGTTCACTAAAAAGTCGTACAGCAGCCGTACGCTGGTGCCCGTGCCGCCTTTACCGCGGTAGCTGTCGGGAGCCAAGAGGTAAGCCGGGCCAGCGATGTCGAGGTGAATCCAGGGCGTGCCTTCAATGAAGCGTTCAAGAAACTTGCCGGCCGAAATGGCCCCAGCCTCCGCCTTGCCCAGGTTATTTATGTCGGCAATATCAGACTTAATGTGCTCGGCGTACTCTTCCCACAAGGGTAGCTCTACGATACGCTCGTGGGTGCGGTGGCCGGCTTGCTTAAGTTGAAGCATCCGCTCGTCGCCGGCGGTACCCATCGCGACGAGGCCCTCTTTGCCGACGGCGCGGGCGGCAGCACCCGTCAGTGTGGCAATGTCGAAAACCAGCTCAGGCTCGTATTTGCGGGCAAAGCTCAGCGCATCGGCCAGCAGTAAGCGGCCTTCAGCATCAGTGTTGAGCACTTCTACCGTAAGGCCGCTGTGCATTTCGAGTACGTCGCCGGGTACAAAGGCCAAGCCACCGGGTCGGTTATCCGTGGCCGGCACTAGACCAATTACGTGTACGGGAACCTTGTTTTTCGCCAAGGCATAGAGCACGCCGGTTACGGCCGCTCCGCCTGCCATATCGCACTTCATCATATCCATAGAGTTCGGCGTAGGCTTCAGGCTGAGGCCGCCCGTATCGAACACCACCCCTTTGCCCACCAGCACGTAAGGCTTCTCATTTTTAGCTCCTTCGGGCTTGTACTCCATAATAGTGAAGGTCGGCGGCTCGGGGCTGCCCATATTCACGGCTAGTAGTCCGCCCATACGCAAGGCCTCGATGCGGGCAAGGTCCAGAATGTCGGTATGGTAGCCAACTTCTTCGCCTGCGGCGGCCATGCGCTCAGCAAACTGTAGGGCATTAAGCCGATTTAGCGGCTCATTCACCAAGTCGCGAGCCAGGCACACACCTTGCAGCAAACCTTCTAACTCCTGCACAGCTTCGGCGGTGAGGTTAAGGCCTGTCAGAGTCAAGCGTACTAGAGTTGCGGCTTTGCGCGACTTGTCATCAGTTTTATAGCCTGAAAACTGATAAGCACTTAAATAAATGCCTTCGGCCAGCGGCAGGGCACCAATACCGTCGGGCGTTAGATCCTGAATAAATAGCTCAGCTACTTTATCGGTCTTTAGGGCAGCGTGCAGCTTGTGGCCGGCTTTGCGTAAGTCCTCGGCTACTAGGTCGGGCGTCGCTTTGGTGGAGGCTACTATTAAATAGTGGTGGTGAGAAAAGTGGTTGAGCGTGATGAACTTCGCATCGGCCGCAAGTTGCTCCTGCACGTAGGTGCGGGCTGCGTCGGAGAAGTCGGTGGGCAGGCTGGGGGGCAATTCACGGGTGCCAGCGGGCAGTACAAAAACGGTGTTGGTGCTGGTCGGCACGGCGGAAGTATACGCGAGTTCGAGGGCCATAGTAAACAGAGGGGCGGAGGTGAAAGGCAGAAGCCCAACGACAAACGTATCTTTGGGCGTCGCAAGGTAAGGACGCTGTGCTTAATGAGGAGTTATCAGTAAGGAATGAAAATTTCCCGCTGCCTCGGTCAATTTTTCATGGAGCCACGTTTATTCTTCACTCTTATTGATAAACTGCTCATTGGATAAGGTTAGCCCCAAAAAACACCTCGGCCAACATTTTTTGGCTGACCCCAATATTGCCCGCAATATTGTGGATGCCCTGCAGCTGCCCGATAGCGTGGCGCACGTGCTCGAGATTGGTCCGGGCATGGGCGTGCTCACGGGTAATTTGTTGCAGAATCCGGCATTTGAAACCAGCGTGGTGGAAATTGACCGCGAGTCGGTGGAGTACCTGGAGCGCAACTACCCGGCGCTTGGGGGGCGAATTATTTCCGCTGACTTTCTGCGCCAGGACCTGAGCCAGCTATTTCCGGGCAAGCCGTTGAGCATCATCGGTAACTTCCCTTATAACATCTCTACTCAGATTTACTTCCAGGTGCTGGCTCACCGCCAGCAGGTGCGGGAAGTGGTAGGTATGCTGCAAAAGGAAGTAGCGGAGCGCATTGCTGAGCCGCCAGGCTCTAAGGCTTACGGAATTCTGAGCGTGCTGGTGCAGGCGTATTACACCGTGGAAATGCTGTTTGCGGTGCCGCCCCACGTATTTGTGCCGCCGCCCAAAGTTCAGTCGGCCGTCATCCGCCTCACCCGTAATGCTACGGAGAAATTGGATTGCGACGAAAAACTGTTTTTCCGAGTCGTGAAGCAGGCCTTCCAAACCCGCCGCAAAACGCTGCGCAATGCTCTGAAGCCATTCGGTTTGCCTCCCGAAGCTACCACTGATCCTATTTTTGATAAGCGTGCCGAACAGCTCGGAGTGGCTGAGTTTGTCGGCCTCACGCAGTTAATAGGACAGCACCAACAGGAAGCATAAGCTGCTACGGGCAGCCACAAAACGCATCGTATTATGTCCCTCTGTCTCGTCGTCGACGACCTGCATCCTTCTTGGCAAAGCCTGTTTCAGGAAATCAACCTCACCACGCATTACCGGCCCGACCTGACCGCGGCGGAAGTGCCCGCGGCACTGGCTGCTCACCCGTATGAAGGTTTGGTGGTGCGTAGTAAAGTGCGCATAACCACTGAGTTGCTGGCCCATGGGCCGGCGCTACGCTACATTGCCCGCGCCGGAGCTGGCGTCGATAATATTAATGAAGCGGCTTTGGCGGCGAGTGGAGTTACTTTGCTGAATGCACCCGAAGGCAACCGCGACGCGGTAGGGGAGTTTGCCGTTGGTATGCTTCTGAGCTTGCTGCGCAATATTCCGCGGGCCAACCAAGAAGTGCGGGAAGGTATTTGGCAGCGCGAAGCCAATCGGGGGGAGGAGCTGGGGGGCAAAATTGTGGGCATTCTCGGGTATGGAAACATGGGTCGAGCTTTTGCTCGCCGCCTCACCGGGTTTGGCTGCACCGTTCTGGCCCACGACCATGACCCTACCTGTATACCCGATCAGTACGCTACTCTCGTGACGCTACAAGAGGTGCAAGCGCGGGCTGAGGTATTCAGCGTACACATTCCCTATTCACCAGCCAATCATCACTTCATAAATGATGAGGTGCTGCACGGATTTCGCAACCCGATTTGGCTGCTGAATACGGCGCGGGGCGAAGTGCTTGACCACGCCGCGTTGGTACGCCACCTGCAAAGCGGGCAGGTGCGCGGGGCCGCCCTCGACGTGCTAGAGAATGAGAAGCTTTCCACGCTTAATGTTGAGCAACAAGCAACCTTCAACTTTCTGAAAAATGCCCCCCAAGTCGTGCTTTCACCTCATATTGGAGGCTGGACGCACCAATCTTACCAGCGTATCAATGAGGTGCTGGCCCAGAAAATTGCAGCATTTCTGCGGGTGCCGCCGGTGCTGAAGTAGCGGAAGTTGGGGTAGATTCGTATATTTGTCTTAAACCTGTTGGGGAGAACGGTTGGCTTTGCCGACCGTTCTTCTTGTTTTTTAGCTTACCACCCCATCGTCATGGCCACTGTTAATTATTACACACCCGAAGGCCTGCAAAAGCTCAAGGACGAGCTGCAAGACCTCAAAATCCGCGGTAGGGCCGAGGCTGCCGAGCAACTGCGCGACGCCCGCGATAAAGGCGACCTGAGCGAGAACGCGGAGTACGACGCGGCTAAGGACGCACAAGGTCACCTGGAACTGAAAATCTCGAAGTTAGAAGAAGTTATCGGCAATGCCCGCCTGATCGATGAGTCGAATATCGACGCGAGCAAGGCGCTGATTATGAGCAAAGTGAAGCTCAAAAATTTGAAGAATAACATGGTGCTTGACTACATTTTGGTAGCCGAGGAAGAAGCCAACCTAGCTGCAGGCAAGATTTCGGTGAAGTCACCGATTGGCAAAGGTCTGCTAGGTCTGTCCGTAGGCGACGTGGCCGAAATTACAGTGCCGGCCGGCAAGCTACAGTTCGAGATTCTCGAGATTTCACGCTAAGCGCTTCGGCGGATTACGTAGTCTCAGAGAACAAAGGAGGCGAGGTCGTTAGAGGCCTCGCCTCTTTGCGTTTCAACTTCTTTTCTACCTTGCCGATGGCCCACGGTAGGAGCGCACTCGGTGAAATCCCTGAAAAACCTTCGCAACGATTAGACGCCAATACCCGTCTCTACAGCCAATCGAAGTTTAAACTCTTCCAAAAACCAGCCGTTATGCCTTCTATCTTTTCCCGCATTGTGTCGGGCGAACTGCCCGCTTATAAAGTTGCCGAAGATGCTGATCATCTAGCATTCCTGGATATCACGCCGTTGGTTGAAGGACATACGTTGGTTATTCCGAAGCGAGAGGTAGACTACATCTTCGATTTGCCCCCCGCCGAGCTGGCGGCTCTGCACCACTTTGCCCAGCGTGTAGCCAAAGCTGTGCGCGAAGCCGTGCCTTGCAAGCGCATTGGGGTGGCTGTTATTGGTCTGGAAGTGCCCCACGCGCACATTCACCTGATTCCGATGAATCGGGTATCGGATATGAATTTTTCCAATCCGAAGATCAAAGTGGCCGAGGCCCGCATGAAGGAGCTAGCCGAGGCTATCAGCGCCAAATTGCCCCCCACGGGCCAAACTGATCAGCAAAGCACTGCACTCGCACCCGATTCGAAAGGCGCCCACGAAATCAGCAACGCTAAAACGCCCCCCAATGCTGATGCGGCTACTGATTCGGGGCTAGAACAACTGCGCACTATGACCAAGGGTTTGTACTTCATGAGCGAATCAGATGCGCCGTTGGAGCCCGTAAGCTATGCAGCTACTGATGCAAAACTCACGAATGCCGCTTTGCTCAAACTACTCGGCCAGCCGGCAGATACACCGGTCGAAACAGTGGAGCTTACTCTGTTTTTGCGCAATCATACCGCCGATAATGGCGTGCTAGGCAATGTGGAACTGGCAAACCGGTTCAAGGCCTTGCAAATGTTTATGAAGCAGGAGCTGCAGGAAGCCAAGGTGTACCGCGTGGGAAAAGGACCACAGGTGCAGGCTTACGCCCTCGGCCAGACAGAAGATGGCAAGCTGGCTGGCTTCAAAACAGTACTAACAGAGACCTAAAAGCACCAAACGTTACACTAAGCAGTAGGAAGTATCTCAGGAATTTACTGGGACTAATACCCTAGCAGTAGCATGCGGGATGCTTGGCCAACGCGCTGCACAATGGTTTGATGGTTTCTTTGAAAGCTTGATAAAATATTGATAATGCGATATAACGCTTTCCTGCTCAGCGCCTTTTTGCTAGTTAGCCAAATTAAGTTGGCTCAATCCCCAGCAGCATCCAGCCCTCCCAAATCCGTACAAAAGGCTCTTAGTAAGGTCAGCGCGGAGGCCTACAAGTCACACGTGCAGTACCTGGCCGATGATAAGCTGCAAGGAAGGTTGCCAGGCACGCCGGGTTACCAGATGGCGGTTGACTACGTGATTGGGCGATATAAAAGGCTGGGAGTAGAGCCAGCAGGCGAGAATGGCGGCTACACCCAACAAGTACAGCTACGGCGCGCCTTCACCGAGCCAGGTGCGACAATGCAGATTCAAAGTGCAGCAGAACAGCTAACTAGCTTGACCGAAGGCCAAGACTTCGCGTTGTATCCTAATCCTGAATCACCCCGTACGGCCGTTACAGCCGCCCCGATGGTTTTTGCTGGCTATGGAATCAGCGCCCCCAGCCTGGGCTACGACGATTATGCTGGCCTGGATGCCAAGGGCAAAGTGGTGGTGGTGACGCGGGAGGGGCCCAGGCAGTTTCCAGACGCCGTGCGCCTCTACAACACCGATATGCTCACCATCCTGCAAACCGCAGCGCGGCATGGTGCTGTAGGGGTGCTGCTCGCCTTGCCCAAGCCAGCTGCCAAAGTGCCCAACTTAAGCCGGGGCGTAGTGAGCGTGCTTGGCAATGATGGGAAAGTAACGGTGTCGCGCAGCTATGCTGGGGGGCAAATTCAACTTTTAGGTACCGTAAATGCCGCCACTTTGCAGCAATTATTTGCGGGCGCCAGCACCGATACGACCCGTGCCTTTGCCGCTTTGCGGGATGGAAAGGCAGCCTCCGTAGCGCTGCTGTCGCGCCTGAGCGTTAGTCAAACCTCGCGTTATCAGGACGTAGTGAGCTACAATGTGGTGGGCAAAATCACCGGCGCCGATCCTCAACTACGCTCTGAGTACGTGGTGCACAGCGCTCACCTCGACCATCTGGGCATTGCCGCGCCCGTGCAGGGCGACTCCCTCTACAACGGCGCCCACGATAATGCTACGGGCGTGGCCAGCCTACTCGAAATTGCCAGCGCCTACAAGCAGCTAAAGAAAAAACCTCGCCGCTCCATTCTCATCACGATGGTAACTGGGGAGGAAATGGGCCTGCTCGGTTCGGCTTACTTTGCCCAAAACCCCACGGTACCCAAAGCTCAGTTGGTGGCCAACATCAACACCGATATGCCTACCATCATTGCGTCCTTGCTGTCAGTTGTGGCGTTGGGAGCAGAAAACTCATCCTTGGTAGGACCAGCGACAGAAGCTGCTCAAATGCTTAACCTAACCCTCGAGCCAGACCCGGAGCCAACTGAGAACCGCTTCATTCGCTCCGACCAGTATAGCTTCGTAGCGCAGGGCATTCCCGCGCTACACATGAAGTATGGCAACAAAACGGCCGATGGCAAGAATAACTTAAGCCAACAAGTGCAAGCTTGGCGCGCTAAATACTACCACAAGCCCCAAGATGATATCAACGGTGTATTTGACTTTGAAGCGGGCAAAAAGTACGCACAGCTCAATTTTTTAATCGGCTACTTAGTAGCCAACGACCCGCAACGTCCCACCTGGAACCCCGGCAATTTCTTCGGCCAAGCCAAGTAATCTTACGATACGCAATCGTTAAACGATTGGCATGAGCTAATTATAAATAACATTGTAGCAATCAGGAGACATATATTCATGTTTTCTGATTGCTACAATGTTCTTGGGATCAACTGCTAATTAGACGGAGCTAAGAGTTATAGCTTGGTTTTGCCTGCCAACAAAGCAATGCTTAGCCCCATCAAGGCAATAATTGAAAATGAAATTCGCAGGCTGGTAGCCCCAGCCACCAAGCCAATAAGCGGCGGCCCGATTAGAAAACCCAGGAATCCGACGGTAGAAACGGCGGCTAAGGCTACGCCCGGCGACATCACCGTGGAGCGCCCTGCCGCCCCGTATACCAGCGGCACCACCGACGACACACCAAACCCTACCAGTAGAAAACCTACCAAGGCCGGGCCAAGCTGCGGCAGCGCTACCGCCAGCACCAGCCCCGAGGCCGTGAGCAGGCCGCTCAACTGTAAGGTGCGGGCGCGGCCGAAATGGCTTGTAAACCGGTCGGCTACGAAGCGCCCGGCGGCCATGGTGCACATAAAGGCGGTATAGCCCGCGCCCACCCAAGCCTTTTCGGCGCGTACGATGTCTTGAAAATACACCCCACTCCAGTCGAACATAGCGCCTTCGCAGATCATGGAGCAAAAGGCGATAACGCCCAGCGTGAGCAAAGATCTATCGGGTAAGACAAATATTGGTTGGTCGGTGGGCTGGCCATTAGCATCGGTCGGCAATATGTGGCGCGTGGCTACCAAAACGCCCCCCACAATCAAAATCGAAATCAGCGCGAAGTGCGGGAGCGGGTCAACACTGTAGCCAATCATGGTGGTGCCAACAGCAGCACCCACAAAGCCGGCTGTGCTCCACACGCCATGAAACGAGGCCATAATGGAGCGCTTATACAACGCCTCTACGCCCACCGCCTGAGTATTAATAGCAATGTTGAGCATATTGGCCGCTAGCCCATACACTACCAGACAGCCTAGTAATTGAAATGTATTGGCCGCTAAGCCCAGCGTGAGTAGCGTAAAAGCATACAATAAAGCGCCAACCAAGGCCACCCGGCGACTACCCTGCCGCGCTACCAACCAGCCCGACAGGGGCAGCGAAAGCATGAGCCCGACCGGCAACGCCAGCAGTACCAGTCCCAGCTCAGTGTTGGAGAAGCCCATTTGCTGCTGAATACTAGGGATACGCGACGCCCAAGTGGCGAAGCACAAGCCCTGCAAAAAGAAAATCGCGCTGACGGCAATGCGATGCACGCGCGGCGCGACTGTAGAGGCGGAAGAAGTTTGGGTAAGTATCATAATTAAGAGAATCGCCGCTTAGAATCTGCGGCAAGGCAAATAAAAAGCCCACAGTGCACCAGGTTGGTACAAAATGGGCGGGACAGTAAAGGGTAGGGAGGGAGCAGCGCGAACAAACCGCAAACGGTTCGTTCGGGGCAAAAGTACGGGAAAATTGGCTATAGGTTCCCGAGCTGAACCGTTGTGCAAGAGCAATCTTAGCTCAAGTCATGAAGCCGTGATGAAGCGAATGATACGTTTAACCACACAGCAAACCGTCATGCAGAGCGTAGCGAAGCCTCCACTCGTGGTAGTAAGATTACTGCCCTCTCGTCAGCACGCGATATGCTTCGCTGCGCTCGGCATGACGAGCAATCTGCGAGATAGGTCGTCGCATTATTAAGCGTAAAAGACAAGCAGATCGCCTACCGCGTAGGCCCAGTATCTACGCGTGCCTCGAGTGTTTCTTGGGCTGTGGGGGGCAATTTGCTCAATAAATCCAGGCCGGCAGCGTCCTCTATGGCATCAACTGATACGCGGTAGCGGCTCCAGTCGGGGTTCACGCTTTGGTCGTTGGGGGTGTCAACGGCTAGAATACGGGCTTGGCCGTTGGCGATGCGCTGGAGGTCGTTGGTGCCTTCGGGGAGGATAACGAGTACCTTCCAAATGCGAGCGGGCACCGTCACGCGACCTTGGTCGATGGTGGTGGCGCGGCCGTTGAGACCCGTGCCGCCCTTGCCATAGCTACCCATGATGATGTAGACTTCATTGCCCTGCTCTACCAGCCGCCGGCTGTACTCCTCCAGCCCAGACCACGTGCGCTGGTTGTTGTTGGCAGCTTGGGGTATCATATTAGTCATCAAGAAGGTTGCGGAGTTGTCGTCCAGCTCAGTGGTGCGGTCGGCCGAGGGGCAGTTGTGGCCCCGGTCGAAGCCCGAACCGGAGTAGCTATTGGTAGTTACTTGATAGAAATCACGCGGTAGAGCGGGGTCGGGCCGGAAGTCGTTTTGGCGAGGGGCGTTGCCCATCCAGGCGCGGTTAAGGTGCCAGCTTACCCAGTTTGGGATACCGCGGCCGGCGTGGTAGCTCAACGTGAATTGGGGCTTTACTATCAGGTAATTGTTGGGGGTGCTCAGGCTACTGGTGGCCCCGCTGGGGTTGCCTAGCGCCAGGTTATCGTCGCGGGTGGCAGCCATCAAGGCTGAAGACGGGGACGTGGATTTTGTAGGGCTAGGAGTTGTGTTATTCGGAACGGGCGCAGACGTAACGACTCCGCCGGATGGTTGTGAGGCAGCTGGGCTGGCAAGCAAGGCAATGTCATCCAGGTTGAGTCGGGTGTTGCCCGCGTCAGTCTTGCGAATTTCGAGGCGCAATTTGCCCCCCGGGCTTACTGCAAAAGTGTTGGTTGTCAAGCGCGAACCGCTGGTGCGCACGGCTTGGCCAGCGCGCTGAAACTGGCGGCCACCATCCTGACTTACCCACAGTTCCCACGTGCTAGGGGCATCGTCGCCGTAGGTGGCACTACTGATGCGCACCGATTGGGTGCCGGCGGGCGCGTCGAAGTTCATGCGCAGGCGGCCCTTATTGCGCAGACGCACCGCGCGCAGCCCATTTTTGCGGTCGGCAGGGGCCGCACCGATTAGACCGTCGGTGAAGTGCCAGGAACCGGAAGGCAGTACCTCATCGCCCTCCGCGTAAGCGCCTTTGCTGCCCGTTTCGAAAGTTTCGAGAACTGCTGGCCTCATCGACTGCACTGGAATAGCCGGTGCACCAGCCGGTACAGTAGCAGCCGGAGTTTCGGCAGTTTGTTGAGAGCAGGCCAGCGGCGCCAGCACCATCAACAAACCGGAAAGCAGGAGGGAAGCAGGGACGCGCATGGCTGGGGGGCTTTTTGGAGTTACAACAATACAAAGAAGCCCGAAGAACCTCCACCATCTGAACAAGGTAGAGGCTCGTACTCACGGGTAATCGTTGAACGCCTGGTGCCGCCCCAACTGACCAACTACCGTTACGATTAGGCGTGAATACGCGTCTTGAGAGTACATGAATACAATGACTGATTACTTGAATAAATCGATACTTTAAGGACATGAAGCGACTACTCTGCCTCGGCTTATTTTTCTTATCAGTTCAAGCAGTGCAAGCGCAAACTGCTGCCCCATCGAGAGTGAGGCCGGCCGCTAGCAGAGACAATGACACGATGGTGCTGACCCTAACTGATACGCCCGAAGTAACCTGGCGGCGACTGGCGCAGGTGTTGGCGGTGCGGGGCTACAGCATAGAGCACAGCGATAAGGATTTGCTTACGCTGTCAACCTATCCGTTGGAGGGACCGGCAAATCCTTTCCGGGTGACAGGAATAGTAATGGATAAGGCACTGGTGCTACGCATGTATCAGGTCCGCGATTTGGCGCCGGGTAGGGTGCCCACCGAGCGTATTCGCCGCCGCGGGGGCGATAACTGGGAATGGCGCGAGCTGGAAGCCATTGCCCGCGAGATGGGCGGAGAGGTAAGCTACACTACTTCGACTGCCCAATAAAAAGCCCCAACAACTTTCTCGAGCCTATGGCTGTACTGGTCGGGACTTTTGAGTAGGACATAGTTGAGGCGCTAAGTAAGGCTACTTCCTGCGGCGTCAACTGAAACTGCGGACCCCAACCCATTTACTTCGGGATGGGGTTAGGGTGGCGGGTTAGTATTCCCCAACCCTGACCATTACCTTGCTTTCCCAACTCCCTAACTCTATGACCTCAACCACTACCCTGAAAGCCTGGCTGGCGGTCGGTGCTGTGACTGCTGGCGTGCTGCTCAGCAGCTGCGGCAACTCTGACACTACCACCGCTACCAATCCCGCCGATGCGCCCGATGCCCGTTTCGACAGCTTTAAGAGTCAGTTTATCGACTCGCTGTGGTATTATAACCCAAGTCGGGCTTCTAACAGTGGTTACCACCGTTACGATTCGCTGCTGATTGTCCCGACGGCGGCACGCCGACAGGTAGAGGCTGCGGCCCAGGCCCGTGAGCGTAAGCGCCTGGCGAGCTTTGCGGTGAATGAATTGTCAGTGAATAATCAAACGGATTATCAGCTGATGCTTAACCACCTTGATAGGTCTCGCTTTTATGCTGATACGCTGCGTAGCTGGTCATGGGACCCATCCAGCTATAATCTGGGCGCGTCTGTAGCCGAGATTCTGAACGGCCGCTACCACCCGCTCGACCGTCGGCTGCGCGCCATATCGTTTAAGATAGACCACGCCTCCGACTACTACGCCGCCGCCGAAGACAATATTGAACGGCCTACTCGTGAGCATACAGAGCTGGCCATTTTGCAAAATGAAGGCGGCTTGCAGGTGTTTGGCCCCGCATTGCAGGATTCCATCAAGCGCTCTGGCCTAGATGCCCGCGAGAAAAAGGAGCTGCAAGACCGCATTGCGACTACGCGCCTCGTAATTCAGAACTACCTGAAATTCTTGCGCGGCGAAGTGCTGGCGGGGGGCAAATTTCGCAGCTTCCGCCTGGGCAAAGAGCTGTTTGACCGCAAATTCGACCTGGATATTCAGTCGGCCTACTCCACCGATCAGGTGTACCAGAAAGCTCAAGACAACCGGGCCTACCTGTTGCGAGATATGGGCCGCCGAGCTGCCCGCCTCTGGCCCAAATACTTTGCTGGCAAACCCATGCCCACCGACTCGGTGGCTATGATCAATCAGGTAATCAGCCGTTTATCCGAGAAGCACGCCACACAGGCGGGTTTTGTGGAGGCTGTAAAAGCTCAGATTCCGCAGCTTGTGCAGTTTGTGAATGATAAAAAGCTGTTAACTCAGGACCCTAGCAAACCCCTTATTGTGCGCGAAACGCCCCCGTACATGCGCGGCAGCGGCGCGGGCGCCAGCATTTCGGCCCCCGGCCCTTATGACAAAGCGGCGAATACCTACTACAACGTAGAGCCACCGACCAACCTCCCGCCCGCTCAGGCCGAGAGCTACCTACGCGAGTACAACGATTATACCCTCCAGATTCTAAACATCCATGAGGCTATTCCAGGTCACTACACCCAGCTTGTGTATGCCAACCGCTCGCCCTCTTTGGTTAAGAGCATCCTGCGCAACGGCTCCATGATTGAAGGCTGGGCCGTGTACGCCGAGCGTATGATGCTGGAAAGCGGCTACGGCCAGAATACCGACGAAATCTGGCTGATGTGGGACAAGTGGAACATGCGCGTGACCTTGAACACCATTCTCGACCACGACGTGCACGTGGGGGGCATTTCCCGCGAAGCCGCCCTAAAAATGCTTCAGCGCGACGGCTTTCAAGAGGAAAATGAAACGACGAATAAATGGCGTCGGGCTACGCTCTCGCAAGTGCAGCTTAGTAGCTACTTCAGCGGCTACACCGCCATCTATGATTTACGCGAAGAGCTAAAGAAGGAGCAGGGAAGCAAATTCGACCTCAAAACCTTCAATGAGCAGTTTCTGAGCTACGGTAGCGCCCCGGTAAAGTACATCCGCACGATGATGCTGAAGGCCGTTTAAGGAGCTGAAGCATAGCTATGTAGTAAGAAGGCCGCGCCATTTTGGAATCTTTTGGGCGGCTTTCTTGTCTGCGGGCCGTGCTGTTGGGTTCAGGGTTGTCTTTATTGTATTGACTGCTGTTATGAAGGACTCTACTCGCATTAGCGTAATGGACACTGACGACGAGGGACTGCGCCGCCTCGTGCATGAGCACCTGAAGGTGTTCGTCAAATTCACTTCGCCCAACTGTGAAATCTGCGAGAAACTTGCGCCGCACTTTGCCCAATTCGCTGATCGGGAGTTGTTCGCGCCGATTCTTTTCCTGCGCCTGAATTCCGACGAGAACCCGGTAGCGCAGAAGATGATGAAAGAGAAGGCGGCGCCCTTCTTTGTGTCGTACTGCCAGGGTCATTTGTTGGAATGCGACACGCTTTATCTCGAAGCTGAAGTGCTAGATATGCTTACGCGCCTGCGCCATTACATGCCCCATAAGGCATAAACCGTCTAAGCAACAACTCTGCAACTTTCGGACAGCGCCATGTATCATTTGCTGTGTGGACTAGAGTAGACCAGGCCTTTAGCTTCACGCTGTGTTTTTTCCGCTGTCCAAACTCCTTCTTTTCATTTTCTCGCCGATATTCTGGGTGCTGCTGTTGCTGGCTGGCGCCTGGGCTACGCGGCGACCAAGGCGGCGCAATTGGCTGCTGGCGCTTGGTATAGGAGTAGCACTCGTTTTTACTAACTCTCCCTTAGCTGAGGCTACGCTTGGAGCCTGGGAAATGCCCCCCAGAAAAGCTTCAACGCTCCAGGTGCACGATGTAGGCATCTTGCTTACCGGCCTGGGCGATGGTCGTCAGCGGCCTCTCACGCTACGCGCTAATACGGGGCCGGCAATGAGCCGCGTGGCCGCTGCTTTAGACTTGTATCAAGCCGGCCACATCAAGCGCATTCTCGTCAGTGGTGGCTCGGGCGACTTGGGGGGCCAAGGCAGGGTAAGTGAGGCTCGTCACCTGGCGCAATTGCTGGAAGCGGCTGGTGTACCGCCTGCGCACATTCTGATAGAAGAGCGCAGCCGCAATACCCGCGAGAATGCGCTGTTTACCAAGCAGCTATTGACTAGCTACCCCCAGTTACAGTCGTTGGTGCTGGTCACTTCCGCTTATCATCAACGGCGGGCACTAGGTTGTTTTCGGCGGGTAGGTCTGCGGCCCGTGCCCTTTCCCACCGATTTCCGCGCTATTACTTCTACTCATTGTTTTCAGGATTGGATATTGCCTAATATGGGGGCTTTGAAGCGGTGGCATCTGTTGCTGCGCGAAACAGCAGGCTATTTGATTTACAGAGTCTTGGGTTATTGCTAAGCAGCTTTATAACCGGGGTAAAAGCCACGAATCTCACGCCTCTACCCCAGACATAAATAAGGAAAGGAGTTTTACTCAGTCTTCGATCCATCCTTTAGTGGCGCCTCTCCGCCAATCCAGATGCTTTTCTGATTGACAAACTCGCGAATACCCAGGTGTGATAACTCCCGACCATAGCCCGATTTCTTAACCCCGCCAAACGGCATTTCGGGCGATGATTTCACCATGGAGTTCACAAAAACGGCTCCTGCTTCTACACGGCGTGCTAACTCCTCCCCCCGGCGCACGTCGCGGGTCCAGATGGAGCCACCCAGGCCGAAGGGTGAATCGTTGGCCAGGCGAATAGCATCGTCGGCGTCGCGGGCTTCGAGGATAATAGCTACGGGGCCGAAAAACTCCTCGTGGTAGGCCGGTTGGCCGGGCTTTACTTTTGTGAGCATCATCGGGCGAAACAAGGCCCTGCCGGGCTCATCTTGGCCGCCCTGCAACTCCACTTTTGCCCCCCGGCGCACCGATTCTGCAACTTGCTTGGTTAGCTCATCGGCCAAGTCGGGGCGGGCGAGGGGACCATACTGGGTGGCTTCGTCGAGCGGGTCGCCGGTGCGAAAAGCCTGCAAGTGGGTTTTCATTTGGGCGATAAACTCTTTGAGCACTGGCTTTTCTACAATAAAGCGCTTGGCCGCAATGCAGCTTTGTCCCGCATTGATCATGCGGGCCTGGGCAGCTGTTTTGGCTGCCAGTTCCAGGTCGGCATCGGCTAGCACAATAAAGGCATCGGAGCCACCCAACTCCAGCACCGTTTTCTTGATATGAGCTCCGGCCGTAGCAGCCACTTTAGAGCCGGCCAACTCGCTGCCAGTGAGGGTAACGGCTTTTAGTCGGTCGTCGGCAATAAGCTTCTCAACCAGGTCGGTGTCGATGAGCAGCGTGCGGAAGGTGGCGGGGGGGAAGCCAGCATCATGAAAAATGCCCTCCAGGGCCAGTGCGCACTGTGGCACGTTGGAGGCATGTTTTAATAGACCTACGTTTCCAGCCATCAAAGCAGGAGCAGCGAAACGTACTACTTGCCAAAACGGAAAATTCCAGGGCATAATGGCTAGTACCACACCTAGCGGCTCGTGGGATATAAAGCTGCGCTGGGCCGGCGTTTCAATGAGCTCATCGCGCATAAATTCTTCGGCGTGGTCAGCGTAATAATCACAGGTGAGGGCGCACTTTTCCACTTCGGCCCGCCCATCAGTTATGGGCTTGCCCATTTCTATCGCCATCAGGCGAGCCAGCTCATCCTGGCGCTCTCGGAGTAGGGCAGCTGCTCGGTGCATACGTTCGGCGCGGTCGGCAAAGCTGGTGGTAGGCCAAGTGCGGGCTGCCTGCGCTGCTTGATTCAGGATACGCTCCGTTTTAGTCCAAGAAAATGACTTGAAGCGGCGCACAACGCGACCAGTGTGTGGATTAAATGATTCGATAGCCATAAATATTGGGCAGAGAGATGGTCACTGAAAGGTTTTGCGTACGCAGCCTGGAGCGAATTAGTAAAAGGCAAGAACAAAAAAACGTTGGGCGGGTATATGCAGGGAAACTCGTCTATTGCTGGTACTTCGGCAGCGCTTCACCCTCGCTGCTGGGCTTGTTGGTATCACAAATACGAGCAGAATGCCTTACTTTCGTTCGGCGGCTAGCTATAGTGTGGCCAGCCCCATGTCCTTCAGCCTGTTTCCAGTGTCTGCCAACCATCCAGAATCGATAGTGCCCATGCCGGAGGAACTGCTGGTGCAGCGACTCCGCGACCGCGAAGAGGCAGCTATGACGCTCTTTTACGACAAATATTCGGCGGCCCTGTATGGGGTTATTCTTCGAATTGTCAAAAAAGAAGAAATAGCTGAGGACGTCTTACAGGAAAGTTTAGTTAAAATATGGCACTCTTTCCACTCTTACGACGCTTCTAAAGGGCGTTTGTTTACGTGGGTGGTGAATGTATGTCGGAATTTAGCTATTGATAAAATCCGGTCTCGACAGTACCGCGTAGGTAGTCGTACACAGCCGCTGGAGGATAGCGCCGCGCTGCGTCAGGCGGCCCCTACCGGGTTCCAGCCCGACCATATCGGCATACAGGAAATAACTACGAAGCTCGTCCCGGAGCAGAAGCAAGTTATTGACCTGCTGTACTTTGGCGGATTTACACAAAGCGAAGTGGCAGAAGAACTAAACCTGCCTCTCGGAACGGTAAAAACCCGTGCCCGGGCGGCTATCAAAGTACTAGCAAAATTGATTCGGTAATCGTGGACAGTCAGGAATATATCGAATCAGGCATCCTCGAACAGTACGCCCTTGGCGAGCTGAGCGAGGCAGAGCGCGCGGCTGTCGAAGCGCAAGCTGCGGCTCACCCCGAAATTGCACAAGAACTGGATCAGATACAGCAGGCATTAGGGCTTTATGCCCAAGCACATGCCCAAACGCCTCCCGCTGCCATGCGGGAGCGGGTGCTGGCTGGCTGGCAAGCCGCTATCCGAAACGAGGCTCAAAACGCCCCCCAGTCAACGGCGCCTGAGCTGCCAGTGGCTCCCGCTGCCGCTGAGCCAGTAGTGCGCCAGATGCCTCTGCTGAAGCCCGATACGCCCGCCACCGAGGCTGGCTCGGCTTTCCGCTGGATGCTGGCGGCGTCGGTGGCGCTGCTGCTGGCTAGCGGTGTGGCCAACTTTGTGTTGTACAGCCGCTGGCGCGATGCTTCGGCCGATCTGGCCGTTGCTCGGGCCGAGCAGAGCCGTGTTGCTTCGGTGATGCAAGCTTCAGAGCGAACCTTAGCCGTTCGTCAGCAAGAGTTGGAAGTGCTACGTAGTGACGAATTTAAAACCGTTGCTTTGGCTGGCACGGCCACCGCGCCCGCCGCTAGTGCTCGAGTCTTGTATAACCCTACCACCAAGGCCGTGTATCTGGATGTGCGCAAGCTGCCGGCTCCGCCTACAGGCAAGCAGTATCAGCTCTGGGCCCTCGACAATGGCAAGCCTGTAGACGCTGGCGTACTAGCCGCCGCTACCACCGCTGGTGATAGCTTGCAGCAGATGAAGGATATTGCCAGTGCCCAAGCTTTTGCCATGACTATAGAGCCTGAAGGCGGTAGTGTAAACCCCACACTCTCGACGCTTACCGTAGTCGGAAACATTTAGGCTGCTTTCGTTATTACTAGCTTACAGTACAATAAGAAGGACCTATTCACCGTGAGGCAGTTGCTACTGCTACGGTAAGTAGGTCCTTCTCTCCTAAAGCACAAGCACGAATCATATTCTTCCCTCCATCATATTCCTCTCCTTGTCATGGAAAAATCGACTTACTACAATCCCGACGACTTAGGTAAATTTGGTAGCATCACGGAATGGCAGCCTGAGATGGGCCGTAAATTCTTTGAGTACTACGTCGAAGTGTTCAAAGATGGAGCCCTTACGGAGCGTGAGAAGTCGCTTATTGCCTTAGCTGTAGCGCACGCCGTGCAGTGCCCATATTGCATTGATGCTTATACTACTGACTCCTTGCAGAAGGGTGCCGACGAAGCCCAAATGATGGAAGCGGTACACGTAGCCGCCGCGATCAAAGGAGGCGCAGCCTTGGTGCACGGCGTTCAGATGATGAACAAGGCGAAAGAACTGTCGATGTAGATAAATGGTTAAGTGGCAGAATGGCTAGTTGGATAGTCTGACTTCTTATTAGAGTAAACCGCCAGTCATTTTGCCCCCCAATCATCCAGCCCATGAAATCATTGCACGCCCAACACCACGCCCTGGCCGATACCAGCTACCAGCTCACGGTGCTGAGTGAGGCGGAAGCGGCGGGTGCCCGGCTGCCAGCGTTTGCCCACAAGCTGCGCGAAACGGGCTTGCTGCCCCTGCGGCCTACTGAGCTAACCGTGTTGCAAGTGAACGTGGGGAAGATGTGCAATCAGACCTGCCGCCACTGCCACGTAGACGCCGGCCCTGACCGCACTGAGATTATGACTCGTGCTACCATGCAGCAATGCCTCGATGCGCTGGCTCAAACCGACATTCCGGTAGTAGACCTGACGGGCGGTGCCCCTGAGATGAACCCCGATTTCCGGTGGTTTGTGGAGCAGATTTCAGCCTTGGGTCGCCAGACGATCGTGCGCTGCAACCTTACCATTATCGTGGCTAACCCCAAGTACCACGACTTGCCGGAGTTCTTTGCTTACCATGGAGTACGGGTGGTGTCTTCACTGCCGCACTTCTCCGCTGGCCGAACCGATGCCCAGCGAGGCGAGGGTGTATTTGGACGCTCTATTCGGGCCCTGCGAATGCTGAATGCTGTAGGCTACGGTGTGGCCGGCTCAGGTCTTGAGCTTGACTTAGTGTATAATCCGGCGGGGGCCTTTTTGCCAGGCAGTCAGGCGGGGTTGGAGCGAGAGTTTAAGCAGCGTTTGCTGCGGGAGCACGAGGTAGTGTTCAATAACCTGCTGGCTATTACCAACTTGCCTATCAGCCGTTTTATGGAGTACCTGCTGGAAAGCGGTAATTATGAGGGCTATATGCAGAAGCTGGTAACGGCTTATAACCCGGTGGCAGCAGCCAATGTGATGTGCCGCAGCACGTTATCGGTAGGTTGGGACGGCCAGCTCTACGACTGCGACTTCAATCAGCAACTTGATCTGAATGTCGCCCAAAATGCCCCCCAGCACATTCGAGACTTTAACGCAGCCGCTTTGCAGGACCGCGCCATTGTAATCAATCAGCATTGCTATGGCTGCACTGCGGGTGCCGGCTCTAGTTGCGGCGGAGCAACGGCTTAGAGGTGATTGAGCGATTTAGCAAGTTTGTCGTTCGATCTGCGCAACATGAATAAGAAGCCCACCATTTCACTAAATCGCTAAATGACAAAGTGCGGAATAGCAGTTATCTGGGCGCTGCTGGCTTTACCGGCCTGTGGGCAGGATACTTCCGTTCCCGAAACGGTGAGTCCGGCGTACCGGCAGATGCTGCGTACGCTGTACCGTGAAACGGTGCCCACTATACAGGCTGCTGCCTTAGCGAAGGTGCTGCGTACTAATCCCCAGCAAGTCGTGTTGCTGGATACGCGCACACCTGCCGAGTACCGTGTGAGCCATTTGCAAGGGGCCCGTTTCGTCGATTTTGATACCTATGAGCAAGCTGACTTTGCAGGCGTTTCGCGTCAGCAAACGGTTGTCGTGTACTGCTCAGTGGGCTACCGTAGCGAGAGGGTAGGGGAGCGGCTCAAAGCGCTAGGCTTTCGGGATGTGCGCAACTTGTATGGCGGCATTTTTCAGTGGGTGAATGAAGGTCGACCCGTGTATAATGCCGCGGGACCCACGCGCCAGATTCATCCGTATTCGGCTTTGTGGAGTACTTGGCTGCGGCAGGGTGAACCAGCTTATAAGTAAAGTAAAGCGCGAATTTTGGCATCGGATATATCACAAAATCACCTGCTTATTTTTGCTAGGTTACCTGAGTTAGGCCAGGTTAAAACCCGATTGGCGCATACAATTGGGGAGCCGGCGGCTTTGGAGATATACCGTGAACTGCTGACCCGCACCCGCGTGGCAGCGGAGCCTTTTGGGGGGCAAAAAACCGTATGGCTCACGCAACCCGCTTCCCCCCTGAACCCTGCGGCTGTAGCTGCCGAATGGCCCGGCTATGTCTGGCAGCCCCAACCCGAAGGTGATCTGGGGGGCAAAATGCAGACAGCTTTCCAGCAGGCTTTCGACTCCGGTGCTAGGGCTGTGGTAATCATTGGCACTGATTGTCCGGGGCTCACTAGCCAGCACCTTCACCATGCGTTTGAATTGCTGACTAGCCACGATGTGGTGGTAGGGCCCGCCGCCGACGGTGGCTATTACCTTTTGGGCATGACAACCCTACACGAGAAGCTTTTTCAAGACAAGGCTTGGAGTACCGCCTCGGTGCTTGCTGATACCTTAGCCGATGCTGCTTATTTGAGCCTGCGAGTGGCACACTTACCCACCCTGCATGATGTCGATACCGCCGATGATTTAGCTGCGTGGCGGGCCGCAGAAACGTAGGTCCGGTACTACTATGGTCGCGTTTACCCGTATTAGCTAGCTGTACTGGTTTAGCTACTTATATGCATGCTGTCTTTCGTTTAGTTATAGGGCTGAGCCTGATGGCTTTGGGTAGTGGCTTGTCTGCTTGTGCCGAGCAATCCGAAGCGGACAGTGCGCAGGCTGGAACTGTTAAAGCTACTTTACCGGCTAATGCTGCCTTGCTTAAGCTCGCGCCTTATTTCAAGCAAGAATGGGCTATGAATAAGTGGTGGGAAGATGGTCTAGCCGAGGTGGCTACCTACGAGGCCGAGCGGGTAGTGTACAATAAAGTTCGCCGCTTCGAGTACACGCTGATTACCGTGAAGGAGGAGTTTACGCCCGAGCACAACGTGAAGGCTGATAGCTTGACGCGCCCCGATTTGTTTCCGGTGATGAAAGTCAATCAGTTCTGTCGCATCGAGACTGACCAGTATCCTTACCATTACCTCTCGTCCCTGTTTTTTCGGCGCGATGAGCCGGTGGCAATGCACAAGATGACGACCTCTTCCCAGGAGTGGTGTGGCAATACCTTCAAAGCCGTTACCGATGAGGGATTGCACTACCTTCAAACGTACAACTCCTACTGGGATGGCCAAGGTAGCGGCGAGCGCCAGCTGCGTCGAGATGCTCTTTTTGAAGATGCACTGCCGTACACATTGCGAAGCTTGCGTTTCGACCAAAAGCCCACCTTTGCAGCCGTAATTGTAGAGCTGCAGCAAACCAACAAGGCCACGCGCCCTACTTACTACAAGGCTCAAGTGCGGGTAGATGATGGCTTAGCCGCCGACACACCGGCGCCGGCCTGGCGCGTAAACGTGACCCTAGCTGAAGGCAAGCGAAACAGCTATTGGTTCGCTAAGACTTATCCTAACGTGCTCCTGCGTCAGACCACCTGGGATGGCCGTAGTCTTATCCTAAAATCGGTGCGGCGTTATGCTTACTGGAAGACTTGAAATATAGTGCCCTAAAGCCTACTAATTTAAATTCTTAAAGATCGAATTATGATCCTTCCTGCGTAGCCACGTATAGGCCGCATCGACATCCTCGAAGCTAACTACCGTTGGGATAGTCACGAAGGATAAAGCCGTATCGATGGCGCGGCGACTGAGATAATTAGGCGAGTAAACCCAAGCCAAATAGTGCAAGCCAGCTTCAGCGAGGCGTGGTAAAAACTCCTGACCTAACCAGCGGGAGGCGCACTCCCAATCACCAGTCACATTTGAATTATCGTTGAGTACCTTCTTGCAATTAGTTGCGCGCAAGTAGGTTAACAACTGTAGGCATCCTGCTTGTACCGTTTGTTCATCCTGATGGCCTTTCCAATCGACATATAACCATTCATTACAATGATCATACGTGATAGAAATATATGAAATATCTAATAAAGTTTGTGGGCCAATCATTTGAGGAAGATAATCAAGATATATAGGTCTGATTAAATAAGAGCACGTACAATAATGCGTATTAATACTAGGTTTAGATACGGTTTGGTGGGTCGAAACTACGTACTTACCGTAAGAATCAAAACTAGCTATAAAGTTATTTTTGTGTTATGGCTTCTTAATTAAGGCTTGTAAATTATAATTATTGCAGGGTTTATTAACCCCCAAGCCTAGTGCATTTCATGCATAAACGTAGTTCGTTAGTTATCTGGCAGTCAGCCCGAATATTTATTCGCCGTTTCGTGTAAGTTGATCGTATGGCTGCTTTCCCAAAGTAGCACTCCGAGCACTATACAATATTCTAAACCGACCAATATTAAGTTTTCGGTGTAGGCACTAGTTTGATAGGCAGCATAAGAAACCATTACTAACCCAGACCACACAATTGGGTAGCGATAGGACGTGAAGCAACTTAGTGCTACCAACGGCGCCAGGTACCAAGGATGCACGATAGTAGCCAGCAAGTAATACGCAGTGAGAGCCAGCAGTAGCACTTGGCCTAGCGTAGCGAAAGAAGGTCGCTTTTCGCGCCATGCGAGGCCCAGGATGAGCAAGCCCGCCGCCAACGCCAGTCCGGTGCCGAGTGTACTGATGGTATTGTAGCCTACCAGCCAGTAGCCAATGGCGCGTAGTACATAGTAGATGCTCGCGTTGAACTCGAAGGTGTGAAAATACAGATCGAGGCTGCGACCTATGTTGCTGAGCAACTCAGAAGATAAGAAGGGAGCAAAAACGCCCCCCAGCACCAAGCCCACGACACCGACATAGCGCAAAAACGTCCCCCAGTCCAGACGACGAACAAGAAATGGCAGCACTAGCAGAGGCAGCAGCTTGGTAGCGACGGCCAAGCCCAGCGCCCCCGCCGACCAACTCCAGCGCCCCCTCGTTAGTGTCCACCAAGCCGCTAGCAACCCACAGATTAGCAGAGCCTCGAAGTGTAGGTTCCCGGTCAACTCCACAATTACGAGCGGGTTGACGACGTACCAAAGCGCCTGCTGCCTCGGTTGGCCGAAACCACGCAATAAACTAATTAGCAATAAAGCAGTGCCTGCTTCAGCCAAAAGGATAACCAAGCGCAGCATTATAATGAAGCCTCGTTCACTCTGCGGAAATAACCAAGCAGCCGCGCCAAATACCGCCTGACAAACAGGAGGGTACACCGAATAGTAATGCGGCGAGTTTAGCTTAGGATAAAGCTCGCTTAGAAGCTGCCGGACAGGCTGATCTGCCTCATCTACAAGCCATTCATTCGTAGCCGATAGCAACTCATCGGGACGGTGTAGGTAAGGATTCTGCCCCCCAGCCACCAGTAGGCCATCCCAGCGGAAGCGGTGATAATCGTCGGAGAGGGCGGGTACGGCGGGCAACCACAGAAGGCGAAACAGGAGTCCGGCGGCTAGGGCAAAGCGTAAAGGTAGGCGGCTATGCAGTAAGTAGGTGTACGCTGTAAACGCTACTGCTAGCAGCCCCATGAGTTGCCAAAAATGAGTGCGCGGCGTAGCGTAAGCCAGCCCCGAATACGCCGTTGCGCTAAGCAATAAAGCACTAAGGTGGCGGAGAGAAAGGCAGGGCATGGAAGGGCGGCTCGCGGCGGTGTTTAGTTTGAGTGACGCACCGAGTAATAAAACACTAGACCATAGCCCACCGTCAGGAGCAGGTGGAAAGGAAGTAGGCCATAGTCGCCAAGGTACAGGCCGGCCCCGATTCCGAAGAGGAAATAAAGCATAAGCAGGCCCTCCAGCACCGTGAGGCCATCGAAGCGGCCCGTGCGGTAGCGACGGCCCTGCCAGGTGCCGCGCCGCCTGATCAGGCCCAACTTGGGCGTGCGAATGAAAGCCGACCGGCGTCCAGCAAGTCCCAGCAGTACGGCCCGAGAGTTGTGCAGCGCAAGCCCCATCGATACCGCCAAGAACAATAGAAATTTAAGCAAAAAGGCCCCCCAGGGAGCCGTTGGGTTGTCGCGGCGCCAGGCTGAGTAATAGTAGAACACTAGCGGCACCAAGGTCAGCAAGAATAGGCTAGCCAGACTAAATACCGGCTCCAACTCAGGCAAGTGCTGCCGCACAAAGACCAGCGGCACGCTCAGCACGGCCAGCAGCAGCACCGCCAAGAACACCGAGCTATTGAGTAGATGGAAAGTAGCGTGCACCTTCGTAGCCCAGGGCAGCGCCGAGCGCAGTACGCTGCTCAAGTGCTTACGGGCCGTTTCGGCGCCTCCTTTGGTCCAGCGAAACTGCTGCGATTTTAGCGCGTCCATGGCAGCGGGAAGTTCGGCGGGCGCCATTACCTGAGGCAGGTACATAAAGCGCCACCCGCGCAGCTGGGCCCGGTAGCTAAGGTCGAGATCCTCGGTGAGCGTGTCGCTGTGCCAGCCGCCCGAGTCCTCTATACAACGCCGCCGCCACACTCCGCCCGTCCCGTTAAAATTGATAAAATGCCCCCCAGCCCAGCGCCCCACTTGCTCCACGTAAAAATGGGCGTTCAATGCAAACGCCTGCAACTCAGTCAGCAGGGAATACTCCTCATTCAGATGGGCCCAACGTGTCTGAACCACGCCTACTTGGGCATCAGAAAAGTAGGGAACGGTGTGCAGAAGAAAGTCCGGAGTAGGCACAAAGTCAGCATCGAAAATTGCGATAAACTCGCCTGCGGTACAATTTAATCCATGCTTTAAGGCGCCAGCTTTAAATCCTTCACGATCAGGACGAAGAATGTGGTCAATATTGACACCATTGGCTCTGTGAAACGCAATGCGAGTGGCTGCTAGCGCTATCGTTTCGTCCGTCGAGTCGTCGAGTACTTGGATGTGTAGCTTGCCCTGTGGGTAAGTAAGAGCAGCGGCGGCGTCGATGACGCGCTCTATTACATAAAGCTCGTTGTAGACCGGCAGCTGAACCGTGACCAGGGGCCACTCTGTAGGCGGGGCGGGAGTGGGTACGCTGGGCTTACGATAGGCGCGGCGGGCTAGGAGCGTAAGGTGCAGCTGACTGAGGCTAAAGCCCAGAATGAACGTCAAACACAAGCCATAAAGAACCAGAAGAAGAATTTCCAGCTCTTTCATGGATACAGTAATGAAGGCATCAGAATGTCAGCATTGCGAAAAAGCGGCCGGGCAGTAGCCTCTCTTTAACCCGAGTGCAGAAGCTTAGTTGGCGAAGGCCGCGCTTACAAGTACTTAAAAATCGTCCACAGAATTTTGTAGCCCGCGCCGAGCGTGCCAGCCACCGTACCCGACACTTTCGACTTGCCGATACGGCGCCGGTAGCGAACAGGCACTTCGGTGGTGCGAAGCTTGAGCTTAGCGGCTTTGAGTTGCATTTCTACCGTCCAGCCGTAGGTTTTGTCCTCCATATTAATCTGCTTCAGAGCAGAGGTCCGAACAGCACGGAAAGGACCCAGATCGGTGTAATTAGCTCCATAAAAGGAACGCAGCAGTGTAGTAGCTAGCCAATTGCCGAAAATCTGCTGGGGCAGCATCGAGCCTTTCTCGCGCTTGCCCAGCGCCCGCGAGCCTATCACCAAGTCGGCCTCGCCACGCAGAATGGGCGCCAGCACTTGAGGCATATCTTTGGGATAATCGGAATAGTCGCCGTCGAGAAACACGATGATGTCGGGCTGCTCCTCGATGGGGCGGGCAAAGCAGTGAGCCATGCCGCGCAGACACGCATAGCCGTAGCCCGCCCGCTTCTCCAGCAACACCGTGGCTCCCGAGGCACGAGCTATCAGGCCGGTATCATCCGTGGAGTTATTGTCGACAACGAGAATCTCCCGAACTAGTCCCTTCGGAATCTCCAGCACGACGTGAGAAATGGAATGAACCTCGTTGTAGGCAGGGATGATGACGTCGATAATGGGTGTGGGGGGCAAATCGGGCATACGATAGAGATAGGGTGCAAAGATGCCGATTCTTTTTCGCGCTATCTTTCCCGCTCACTTATACGCGGCTCACATGCTTCAGATTGGCGACCAAGCCCCCGACTTTACTCTGCACACCACTACTGGCACTTCGTTCCGCCTCGCCGATGAGCGTGGCAAGCGTGCCATTGTGCTTTATTTCTACCCCAAAGACGACACGCCCGGCTGCACGGCCCAAGCCTGCTCCTTCCGCGACCAGTACGAAGATTTCAAAGACCTAGGAGCCGAAGTAATTGGCATCAGCTCCGATAGCGAAGCTTCCCACCAGAAATTTACCCAGAAGCACCGGTTGCCATTTCCCTTGCTGGCCGATGAAGGCGGCCAGGTGCGCAAACTCTATGAAGTGCCCCGCGCCATGCTCGGTATTCTGCCCGGCCGCGTCACGTTTGTGATCGACAAGAACGGGGTGATTCAATATATCTTCAATTCTATGCAGCGAGCCACCGACCACGTAGCCAAGGCGAAAGAAGTGCTGACGGGCCTAAACAACTAAAACTAAATAGCGGGTTAGCATTACGAAAATATGGGTTCTCTAATTAGTGAACTGCTAGACAAAGCTCAGGCAGAAAAGCGTATTGTCGCGCTCCGTACCAATCCCAGCGAGCCAGGCAGTTTTGTATTAGGCTACATTATGGGGTACAATGATGAAACTATAAGCTTGCGAGCCATCAATTCTAATGGCCTTGTGCACGGTCTTAGAAGTATCCGTACGGCAGAGGTATTTCAGGTGGATTATGACGACCAATATATCCAGAATGTCGAGTTGAAAGAAAATAACTTAGATAAGATATATGGGCGGTTAAAAAGCCCTGCTCATTTTGAGGAGGCGTACATAACTATCCCCGAACTGTTGCAAAAGTCACAGCACCTGCAGCAGCTAATCTATTTTATTACTTACTCAGGGCCAGGATACTATGCCGTCGTAAAGCAGCAAACTGAAGAGGAGATATTGGTGGAATGCTATGATACCTACGGCCGGCATGATGGCATTTCAGTATTCCGAGTAGATGATATAAAATCAATTATTTGGTCTGACGAGGATACCAGAGCTATTGAAATACGTTTTCGGGAAAGGCAACGGGCTACTTAACACCAGCCTAAAATGCGCCTTTACCATATGAAAAAGCTTTTCTCATTCCTTCTGCTGTTTCTATCACTTCAGCTACTAGCCCAAACGCCTCCCAGCCTCAACGCTACCCTCGACGTATACGAGTATCCCTTTCCAGTTAAGACGCTACCGCTGAAGCTGGAAGGGCAGGCGGTGCGCATGGCTTATATGGACGTAGCACCTACAGGCCGGGCCAACGGCCGTGTGGTGGTACTGCTGCACGGCAAAAACTTCTTTGCAGCTTATTGGCGTGAGACCATCAAAGCCTTAACAGGAGCTGGGTTTCGGGTAATAGCGCCTGATCAGGTAGGCTTTGGCAAGTCGGATAAGCCGGCGCTCCACTATTCATTTCATCAGCTGGCCCGCAATACCAAGCATTTGCTGGATACCTTGGGCGTGGCCAAAGCCGTAATAGTAGGCCACAGCATGGGCGGCATGCTGGCTACTCGTTTTGCTCTGCTTTACCCCGAAGCCACCGAACGCTTGGTGCTCGAAAACCCCATCGGCCTAGAAGACTACCGTGTGGGCGTGCCGTTTCAATCCGTGGATCAGTCCTTGGCCACGGAGCGGAAAACCACGGCGGAAAGCATTCGCAAGTACCACGCAACCTATTACCCCAACGGTTACCCAGCTGCCCACGACGAATGGGTGCGCCCTCTGGCCGCCCAAGTAGGCCACCCCGATTTTTCCAAAGTGGCCCTGGCCAGCGCCCTAACCTATCAGATGATCTATCAGCAGCCCGTGGCCTACGAGTTCAGCCGCGTGGTTGTGCCCACGTTGCTCATTATCGGTCAGCAAGACCGCACCATAGTCGGCAAAGGCTTGATTAAAGACCCCAAAGTGCTGGCTACCATGGGCCAGTATCCGGCACTAGGCAAGCGCACCGCCGAGCAGATCCGGGGGGCAAAATTGGTAGCCTTAGAGAAAGTAGGCCACATTCCACATCTTGAGGCGCCGAAGGATTTTCAAGCGGCGCTACTGGCGTTTTTGAAGTAGAAACTCAGTGCAACAAAGGTCGTCATGCAGAGCGCAGCGAAGCATGACGACCTTTGTTGTTTGTCTCGAAGCTTAGCTCAAGATTCGTAGCGAGTCAGCGTGGATGAGCTGGGAACCTTGGTAGCGACCTTCTCGGGGGGCGTTTTCCAGGTTAAGCACGCCGCGCGGGCAGGCGGTAGAGCACATACCGCAGCCCACGCAGGAGGCCCGAATGATTGGCTCGCCGCGCTGGGCGTACTGCTTTACATCAATGCCCATTTCGCAGACGTTGGAGCAGTTGCCGCAACTGATGCACTGGCCGCCATTGGTAGTGATGCGGAAGCGGGAGAAGTGCTTTTGCAATAAGCCCAGGTAAGCCGCCATCGGGCAGCCAAAACGGCACCACACTCGGTTGCCCATAATAGGGTAGAAGCCCACGCCCACCACACCCGAAAACACCGCCCCAATAGCAAAGCCGTAGAACTGGTTGAGCGTGTTGCCAATGTCGCCTAGGAAGCTGCCGTACACTTGGTTCACCCAAAGCAGCACCGTAATCAGCACAATAAGCGCCAGAATAGGATAGACGATGCGCACTTCCCAGCGCCAGGCCGCACGGCTTTTATCGGAGAGGTGGCGGTAGGGGTCGCCGGCGGTTTCGGCCAGGCCGCCGCAGCCGCACACCCACGAGCAGTACCAGCGCTTGCCATAGAAGTAGGTGAGAATAGGCGTAGCTACCAAGGACATAATTGCCCCCCAAAACACCATAAACACCCCTAAGCCACCGTTCTTCACTAGCTCGCCCACGCCACCTGGAAACAGGTAATCGTACTTAAGCGGCCAGAAATAGGAGAAGTAAAACTCGGGCTGTTGGAAAAATAACAGCAGGCCTGGCAGCAAAAACGCGAAGCCCAACTGAAAGAACATCACTGAACAGGTGCGAATGATCTGGTAGCGGGAGTGGCGGTATTTCCACAGCGCCCGGCCCCCCATTAGCAGCACGGCCAGTGTGTAAAATGTGCCGTACAAAAACCACTGATCGGCGGGCTTATTGCGCAAGGCCTGGCTGAACGGGTCCAGCGTGCGAATGAGGTTTTCGAGCGTCCAGGGAAACCAGTACAACATCACGTAGAAGCCCGTGAGCACCAAGCCCGTAACCCAGGCTATAGCCCCGCGACTGGTGCTGGATCGCAGCCAAAGGTTGTTCTGCTTTACGCCCGCTTCGCCCCGCCCAAACTTATGCCAGGCCCACGCCAGCGTACCCCCACTAATGAGAGCCAGCGCTGCGTACATGCTCATGCGGGCCCGCACCACATCAGCATCGAAGGTGGCGCCGAGCAGGGCCAGCAGCCCCAGTGCCACGGCAGCCAGGGTAACTTTTTCGGTAGTATCAGTGACGGGTAAAGGCGCCTGGGCAAGGGCAAAGGAATGATCCGAAGTCAGTTCCATAAACAGAACGGGAAGGGGAGAAGGGCGCTGGAGAGGTTAATGATGATGGTGATGATGTCCCTCGTCGGGCTTGCCGAAAAGGTTTACCAAGGAGCCCACGATGTAAAGCGCCGTCCAGCACACGTAAAGCCAATTGAAGCCTGCTGGCTTTTGCTCGGGGGCAAAAAAGTGTAGAATCAAGTGGGCGCCGATGCTCATCAGGATGCCCGTGATGGCGATGAACTGATAGCTGTTGAGGGCGCTGGGACGATATAGTTTGGAAAGATCCACAGGAGAAGAATAAGTGAGAAAGGCCTGACGATCAGGACTAGATACAGTAAGCACTAACTAAATAAGCCGCGCTTTTGATTCATTAGCTACTTGCTTACTGCCGACAGGTCGGTAAACTGCCGCTGTATTGCCCGTTCGTGGCGGCGGTAAAACTCGGGGTCAAAGTTGGCCTTTTTTAGCTCTTTAAGCACGGTTTCGATGGGCATTTGGGCTTTTATCCAGTTTTCGCATACCGCTTGGCGCAGGCGTAAGCCCATGGCATTGAACCCAACAACCGCATTATTGACCTGTGGGGCAAAATTGATCCGTAGCGCGCAGTTGCCAGTCGGGTGCTGCCAGTAGAAGCTCTCAATGCCATCCGGCGTGCGGGCCGGCACCTGTCCATAAGTCTGGTATTCGAGGTTGAAGAACTTGGCCGAGTTGAACCACACGCCACGCCGGTAGGGGGTAGGCTGCCCGCAGATGGTGTGAGCAACGGTTTCGCCTTGCATGCGACCCGTATACCAAAGCTGCTCGATTGGCACCTCACCCGCGCCAGGTTGGCGGTGCTGGGCGCAGTCGCCGGCGGCGTACACATCGGGCAGGTTGGTTTGCAGCAGCTCATTTACCAGAATGCCCCGGTCGGTTTCCACCGCTGAGGTAGCAGCCAGGCTCAAGTTAGGCGTCACGCCAATGCCTAAGCCCACCCACTGACAGGCAATTTCCTCGCCCCGGCTGGTTACGACGGCGCGCACTCGGCCCTTAGCATCGCCCAGAATCTCTTGCAGTTCGGTGCGGTAGCGCACGTCCACGTCGTGCTGCCGAAACTGCTGGTCGACCAGTTCGGCTTCTTCGGGAGGCAAAACAGAGCCCCAGTAGTGCTGGTCGCGAACGAGCACGGTAGCAGCAATACGGCGAGTATGCAGCATTTCGGCCAGTTCCACGCCAATTAAGCCGCCGCCCACTACCACACCCCGCTGAATGCCGCGCGTATGCTGCTCCATCTGCGCCAGATCAGGAAGGCCGTAAAGTCCCTGTACGCCGCGCAGTTCCTGCCCGGGCCAGTCCGCACGCCGCGACACCGAGCCGGTAGCCAGCAGCAGCTTATCGTACGTTAGGGTCTGGCCATTGCTGAGCTGGATTTGGCGTAGGTCGGCGTTCAGTGCTGTGGCCGTGGCGTGCACCAGCTCTAGGCGGTTTTCCTTCCAAAACCAGTCCTCATAAGGTTTGATATCCTGGTAGCGCAAATGGCCCATGTACACGTACATCAGCGCCGTGCGCGAGTAGTGGTGCTCACTCTCATCAGACACGAGCGTGATGCGGGCCTCCGGCTGCAGACGCCGCACGGTCTGGGCCGCCGTCACGCCCGTAATGCCGTTGCCAATAATAACCAGGTGCATGGATGGAGTTTGGGTATTAAAGTAATTGGATTTGAATTAGCCCGCGAGAAGCTTCGCTTCCACTCTGCATGACGGGCTAATTAAGCGAGTACATTAAAAAGCCCCCCAACCTAAGCACACTCGCAATTGGCAGAGCACAACATTAGTTTGTAGTGTCAGGTTTGCAAATCCATGCTGAGCCGTCTGGCGTATTTCCCCTAAACCTACTCATTTATGTATCCTTCTGGATTTCCGGCCGCAAGGCCATTGCGCCTGCTGGCGTTATTTCTAACGCTTTGGGTACCGCTGGGGGGCGTTTTGGCGGCTCCTGTAGCCCCCACGTTCTCGGCGGCAACCTCGGCTTTCTTGCAGAAATACGTGAATAACGCCGGCAACGTAGACTACGCCGCTATTAAAAAGCAGCCAGCTGAACTGAATAGCTTACTTCAAACCGTGCGGAGCTTCGACACCAAAGCCGCGTCGGCGGCCGAGCGCAAAGCGTTTTACCTGAATGCTTATAACGTCGTCGTTATTGGGGCCGTGGTAGAGCGGTATCCACTGGCGTCAGTGATGAAGGTGCCGGGCTTCTTTGATAAGCTGCAGTTTACAGTAGCCGGCGAGCAAACCACGCTAAATGACCTCGAAACCAATAAGCTGCGCAAACCCTACAATGACCCGCGCATTCATTTTGCGCTGGTGTGTGCAGCCAAAGGCTGCCCTCAACTCAGCCGCGAGGCCTATTCAACTACAACCCTCGATGCCCAACTTACGGCCCAGGCTAAGCGTGTGCTTACCAACCCTAGCTTTATTCGGCCCGACGCAGGCGCTAAAAAAGTCTTGGTTTCCGAGATATTCAAGTGGTACGCCGACGACTTCAAAGCCACCGGCAAATCTACCATTGCCTACCTTAATCAGTATCGGGAAGCTCAACCAATTCCGGCTACTTATGCCCTGGATTATTACGCCTACGATTGGACGCTGAATGCCCAGTAAGTTGCTAAAACCGCAACATATAGGTATAACTGTCAGCAAGTCTCCACCGTAAGCAGAAGATAATCAAGCATTCCACCCAAAAGCTACCACAATGATCTTAGATAAATTATTCGGCGGCGACGACGATAACAACGAAAACGGCGATATCACCGAAGGCAAAGGCGTCTCTAAGAACGAAGAGTTTGAGGCGCACAAAAAAGTTCAGCAAACTGAAAGCAACGGCAAGGAAGCCAATGACCCTTCGGCCTATCGCCACATGGGTGCCAACGGCTACACCCAGCGTAGTGACCAGAAAGACCAACTCGAAAACCTGCACATTGGCGGCGACGAAACCACTCCCCAAGGCGGAAACGACCACAAAAATGCGGGTGAGCAGGCTCAAGGCCCTGGTTTTGAGGCCGAAGGAACCTATGAGCTCGACCATACGGTACGCACCAGTGAGCAGAAGTTTGGTGAAGATGCCCCCAGCGGCCCTGATAAACAATTGAAAGACGGATCTATTTCACAATAGAGAGTCGATCAATAGGCGGGAAAGCCCTGTGTCCGCCCCGGCACAGGGCTTTTTGGTACCTCATTCAGCGGGCTCATTCTTTACACGTATCCCGGTTTCTATGCTTTTGTTGCTGTTCGGCTGGATAGTATATTATGTAATTCATAGTGACTTGGCCACTACCCAAGTGAAGGAAGCAGTTGCGGCGCGCTGGTCGGCGGCGCCCCGCTATTACCGACTAGCTTACAACCAGATTTCGGTGTGGCTATTTCTACTGCTGCTGCGCTATCAGTTCAGCCTGCCCGCCCAGCCCCTCCTACCTCGAATACCAGCTTTAGCCATTGGCGGCTATGCGTTGCTGGCCTTAGGGGTCGTGATTGCAGTATTGGCTATGCGTGGGTATAGCCTCAGCGAATTTGCCGGATGGGCGTATGTGCGCCAAGGCGCCGCTGCTGCCAACACTGATTTAAATACCGGTGGGCTCAACGGTATAGTACGTCATCCGTTTCATGCTGGGATAATCATCGCTCTGGGGGGCTTTTTTCTGACTAAGCCTACGTTGCCATGGCTGATATTTGTCGGGTGCGCTATTGCTTATATTCTGGTTGGGAGCCGGTTAGAAGAACGTAAACTGTTGCAGCGGTTTGGCGCCATGTATGCCCATTACCAACAGCGAGTACCTATGTTGTTGCCCCGTTTTGGCGGGCAATCCAATGCTAATTAGTTCGGTTTGTTTGTGAAGCTGAAGTCAGAACAGAGACTGAAAAACTTGGGCTTATCGTCTCGGTCTTTACAAAATGCAGGTTAGCTCGACTGTAAGTACAAAAAATTACTAGAGACAAAAGGGCTCTGTTAGCGTTAAAACTGACTTTGTCACGGTGGAGTTATTTATTATGGCTAAATATTTATAAAATCATTGCTTGGTATGTAATGATTCTTATATATTTACAACAAGAAACTTAGGAAGAGTATTTTTCTCACCTAAACTTTCACCCGCCCCTCTCACCACCTAGTGCTGCATTTATGTCTCTGTTTTCTACACTTACTGCCCTAACTAAGCCTGTCTTAGTTTTGACCTTGTTAGGTAGTAGCCTGCTGGCCAATCCAGCCTTAGCCAACGAGCCTACAACTAAGACCAAAAGAGGAAGCGTTGAGAAAGCTTCGACTTCGGTTGCAGCGGTAGCCCCTGCAGTGGCGCCCGTAGCAGTTACGGCTACCACCGCTATGCTTACCCTTACGGGCCGTATTCGCAACGAGGAAGGGCAGCCTCTAGCCGGTGCTACCGTGTACCTGCATGGCAGCGACTTGGCCGTCATCACTGATACTGAGGGCAAATTTGTAATTGAAGTGCCTGCCGCTGGCAAAAAAACGCTTCGCTACGGCTACGGTGGCTACAACGACCGCGACGTAGTTATCGGGACCAGCGCCCCACTGACTATGAGCCTCCAACCCAGCGCTGCAACGTTAAAGGAGCGCAAAGACAAATAATCAAACTGTTACTCACAAAAAAGCCCCCCAGAAGTTTCTAGGGGGCTTTTTTGTGAAGCTTATTTTGTGAGCCTACACCTACACTTTCACCTTCTCCGACTCAGACCGGGCGGCGAACCGTTTGCCAAAGAAGAAGTAGACCGGCACACCCACCGCCACGAGCAGCAAACCCAAGCCCGAATCGCGAGCCGTAGCGGGCGACACGAGTAGAATGACGCAGAACGCCGAAGCTAGGATAACATAGAGCATCGGAATAATAGGGTAGCCCAGGGCGCGGTAGGGGCGCGGTGCATCGGGGCGCGTACGACGCAAAATGAAGATGCCAATGATGGTAATAACATAAAACAGAATCACGGAGAACATCACGTAGTTGAGCAGCTGCCCGTACGAACCAGACAGACACAGCAAGCAGGCCCATAAGCACTGAGCCCAGAGCGCTACACCGGGCACACCAGCCTTGTTCAGCCGCGCCATACCAGGAAAGAACAACCCATCCTTGGCCATAGCATAGTAAGCGCGGGCCCCGCTGAGAATGATGCTGTTATTAGCGCCAAAGGTGCTGATCATGATAAGCACGGCCATTACATAAGCGCCGGCCCGGCCCAGAATACTTTCCGCTACGGCGGTTGCTACCAAGTCGCCCTGGGTGTACATAATGCCGCGCCCAGCTATATCAGCCGCGCCTGGGCTGCCCTCTAGCGGCAGCACCAGCAGATATACCAAGTTAATAAGCAGATACAAACCCGTAACGATAGCTGTACCAATAGCCATGCTAAGCACAATAGTCCGCTCGGGCCGCACGATTTCGTCGCCGGAGAAGCCGATGTTATTCCAGGCATCAGAACTGAACAGGGAGCCAGTCATGGCTAGGCCGATAGCGCCAATCAGGCCCCAGGCGCTCAACGGCACCGATTCGCCGGTGGGCAGAAAGCTGGCGGCTTGCCACATGTTGCTAAAGTTTACGCTCAGAGCCTCCTGATTAATACCCAGCGCCAGGCCAAAGAGGATCAGCAACCCTAAGGCTATCAGCTTAGTAGTGCCAAACACGTTGGAAATCAGCTTGCCGCCGCGCACCCCGCGCGAGTTCACCCAGGTCAGGCCTACCAGCATAATCACGGCCAGTAGCATCACGCTATTAAACTCGAAGCCCAACACAGAAAACAGAATGCGCTGCTCACTAAACCACGGCACCAGCACGCCAACAAAGCGGGCGAAGGCCACAGCTACTGCCGCAATAACACCTGTTTGAATAACCAGAAACAGCGACCAGCCATACAGGAAGGCCACCAGCTTGTTGTAGGCCTCACGCAGGTACACATACTGACCACCCACCTTCGGAAACATGGAGGCCAACTCCCCGTAACTCACGGCCCCGGCCAGGGTGATAAAGCCCGTAATCAGCCACACCACCAGTAGCCAGCCGGGCGAGCCCACTTTGCGGGAGATATCGGCGGAAACAATGAAAATACCAGAACCAATCATGCTGCCCGTCACGATCATGATGGCATCAAAGAGAGTAATGGCGCGTTGAAACTGACCTTGTTTTTCAGGCATGAGCGGGAGGTAGAATTGGATTCAGGGGCGGAAGATAGAAAAGAAATAGCCTGTCTGATGCAGCTAGGCAAGCTGGGGGGCAAATTGGGGCCGAACCAGAAGCAAAACGTGAGTTGCTTCTGGCGTCAGCTGAGCCAGCGCAGCGACAGGCCGCATGGCCCCGGCAAAACAAAACGTGTCCGCAGCTGCTTGCTTAGCCCAGCGGAATACGTCGGGCTATAGTACATGCCCACAACAAAAATCCTACATTTCGCCATGCGACTTCTTTATCTGGTATTCGGCGACAACCTGCAGAATCACTTTCAAGCTACTTTTTCCATCCTCTCGTTTCTTCGGCAAAAAAGCAGCGGACTGGCGGGCGTCACCGTTATCACCGACGCGCCCGATTTTTACAAGCACCTGGCCTCGGAAATAACCGTGCAGATAATTGAGCCCACCACGCTGCGTGAGTGGCAGGGTGAGTATAATTTTTTCTGGCGGGCCAAGATCAAGGCCTTGGAATTCACGGCCCGGCAATACCCAGATCTACCGCTGCTCTACCTCGATACCGATACCTTCCTGCATGGCCCGTTAGAGTCGCTTAGCCAAGCGCTGAACGCGGGCACAGCTTTTATGCACGAGTCGGAAGGCGCACTGTCTGGCCTTACCAGCAAAACAGAGCGCCTCATGTGGCAGCAGATCAAAGACCGAACATTTGGTGGTGTTCAACTGCAGGAGCAGCACCAGATGTGGAATGCCGGCGTAGTGGGCATTCCCGCGGCCCGCAACCTAGAGGCCATTGACTTAGCCCTGCGCATCTGCGATGCGCTTTGCGAGCAGCAAGTTACGCCCCGCCTGATTGAGCAGTTCGCCTTATCGGTGGCCCTGGCCGAAACGTATTCTTTGCTGGAGGCCCGCCCGACGATCGGGCATTATTGGAGCACCAAGGAAGAGTGGAACACCAGCATCAGCGCCTTCATGTTAGAATCTCACTTAAAAAAGCGGACTCTAGAAGCCGAATTGGCTGCTCTCAGTTCGTTTGATTACCGGAAGCTGCCAATCAAAAAGAAGCTGCGCAATACTAAACGCCGCCTAGATAAACTCTCCCATCGTATGTTTCCACCCAAGCAGGTTGACTTCATTCAGTAAAATACTTGATTTGCCAGAAAAAGCCCCCCAAAGCTACATTGGGGGGCTTTTTTGTAAACTTCGGCCCACTACATTCTTAAATTCGAGTCATCACCCTTATTTGCTTAAGCTAATTATTTCAGGGGGCAGATTCGGCTAAGCAATAAAGGAGCGCATCAGCTTACTTACGTATAGCATAAGCTACGCTCACAACCTTCGCTGGCGCTTAGCCGAATAGCTACCTTTGCCCCCTTGCTCACGCTCCCTAGCCCTAATGTCGCAGAAGCTTCTGGTGTTTTTGGTTGGACTGCTGCTGGTTTCGGCCCTCGGCTCTTACCTGTATTACCGCCGCACCGTGGCTCGCACCCCCGTGGATCCCTGGGCGCTGGTGCCCGACGATGCTGTACTGGTAACCGCCACCCGCGACCATCCAACCTTAGTACGTCACCTCAAGGAAACCCAGATCTGGGACAACATGACGGGTGTGCGCTACTTTCAGCAAGTCGAAGAAAACGTTACCCTTATTGACAGCATAGCCGGCAGCCGCGATGTGGTGCTGCGCTTTTTAGGAACTAAGCTGGTCCTCATGTCGGTGCACGTTACGAGTCCAGGCGCCTTCGACCTACTGTTTCAGGTTCCCATAGGTACCGTTCGCGAGTATCGGCAGTTGCGCACACTAGTAGATGGCCTAGGCCAGGATGCGCGCTACCGAATCAATACCCGGGAATACCGCGGGCATCAACTCACTGACATAAGCCAGCGGGGCAGCGGCAGCGGATTTACCTACTTAAACTACCGCAACCAGCTTATTATGAGTTCCAATGCGGGTTTGGTAGAAGCCGTAGTGCGCCGCCTTGAGCAGCCCGAATTGCCCTCCATAGCTGCCGACTTTCAGAATACCGATTATCTGCAGCACAAGGATGTCGACGCTATGCTGCTGCTTAATTACCGACAGCTGCCGCCGTTCCTGAACGTGTTTTTCCGGCCGGAGCTGCGGCCTAGTCTGCAGAGCCTAACGGGCTTGACGCGCAATGGCCTACTGGAAATGAAGCTGGTAGGCAACAAGATTCTATTTAAAGGATTTGCTAACCCCGAAACCACCCGCGACGCCCTGCACGAGCGCCTGCGCGGGCAACCGGCCCAGCGGCTGCGCATGGCCGAGGTGCTTTCCCTGCGTACAGCGCTGCTCCTGCATATGGGGCTACAGGACATGACCAAGCTGCCGGCCGCTCCCCGTGCAACTCCCACTGATACGCTCACAACCCAAACTCATAGCCTCTTCGATAGCCTGACCGCTTCCTTTAGTCGGGAGGCGGCACTGTGTTATCTAGCTTCGCCTTCGCCCCGCCAGAACCCGGCTAAACTCGCTCTAGTGTATTGCCCCGATCCTACGCGTACGGCTACCTTGCTGGGCCAGCTCCGTCGCCTCACGGGCACCAGCCCTTCGTTTGAGCGCGTGGGGCCTTATCGTATTTACCAAACTGGCATTCCGGAGTTGCCCAGTCATTTGCTGGGGGGCTTTTTCACGGGCTTTGAGTCGGCTCCCGTAGTGGCGCAAGTGGGCGAGTACCTGGCTTTTGGCAAAGACGCCGACGCGCTACGCTCATGGCTCAATGATGTAATAGGGAAAGCAACATGGAGCAGCTCGCCTGCCCAAGTGGCTTTTTTGCAAGAAACGCAGCCGCTGGCCCGCCTGAGTTTGGTGATGGACACGCGCAACAGCTGGAACGTGCTGCTGCGGGCGTTGGTAGAGGAGCGCCGGGCAGGTTTGCTGCGCAACGAAACCTTGTTTAAGCGTTTTCCTCAACTATCCTTGCAGCTGGTGCCTACCACAAATGAGGCCGATACGGGTGCTCAATACTACACTCAGCTTTTGTTGCGTCACCCCGTAGCCGGGCCCGCGGTAGCTAGCGCTCAAGGAGCTAATGCTACAGGAGGCCTGCTTACGTTCAAAACGCCACTAGCTAGCTCGCCCACGCTCGTCACGGTACAGGGCGCGCGTTTGCCTGGTGTGCTGGTGCAAGACAATGCGCAAGTGCTGCACTACGTAACCCCCGACAACGCCGTCGCCTGGTCCGATTCGCTTCCTGGGCCGCTGGTCGGAAATATCAGCCGCCTGCCGGTGGGGGGCAATTTGGGCTATCTGCTGGCTACGCCTACTCAGCTTCACCTCTTTGATCCGCAGGGGCGAATGGCGCCGAACTTTCCGCTTAATCTGCCGGATACGGTGCGGGCCAGTTCGCTAACGCACGGCCCGGTGGTTGGGCGCACGCCGCCTGGCTTATTGGTCGGTGGTGGGGGTGGGAATCTGTTTTTGTACAACACCAACGGCCTCGCCTTTACTGGCTGGCAGCCTAAGCGTCTCGATTTCAACCTGGCGGCGCCCCCGCATTACTTGGCCGTAGGAGGGCGTACTGTTATTGTAGCTCTGCTCGAGAATGGCTACGTGTATGCCTATAATCAGCAGGGTACGCTATATCCGGGCTTTCCGCTCAGCCTGGGGGCTCGTATGCACTCGGGGGCTTTCGTTGAAGTCGGCACTACTTTGCGCCGCACTCGCCTGACCGTGGTAAATCAGCACGGCGAGCGGCTGACCTTCAACTTGAGCGGCGACGTGGTAAACAAGGGGCGGGTGGCGACCTGGAGCCGCAACTCCGTATTTCGACTCATTGCTGATCCTGCTGGCCGCAGCTACGTGGTAGCGCGCGAGGAAGGAGGGCAGCTAAGTTTATTTGAGCCCACGGGTCGGCAACTGCTCACACAAAAGTTTCTGACATCGGCTCGCAAGCCCATACAATACTTCGATTTTGGCACCGGACGCCGCGTGTTTGTTCTCACCGAGCCTGGGCCGCGCCAAGCTTATCTCTACGATGCTCAGGGTCGCTTAGTAGGAGGGCAGCCTTTCGCAAGTACTGCTCCCGAAGTAGGCTTATACTATGAAGCTGGCACCGGCATATATCACCTCTATCGCACGGTCGGAAACGAGTTGCGCCGCACTGATGTAAAGATGAACTAGCCCCCTAGCACTATGTAGGCGACGGAGCTTAGGTATGTTAATTGCTTGTATTACCCCGATATTCTGTAAAGAGTACGGGGTTTATTTTTTATTGTATAATAAGTTGATAAATGCCGAATTAATGCTTATTCCGTATTAAGTTTCTAACTTTCGTCCGTGTAAGTAGGGAAAGATTTAAAGTAGCACTATGTATAGAAAACTTTTACTCTTATTATTTGGCTTATATCCTTTATTAACCCTGGCACAGAGCATTAACTCAGTGCCCGCGTTGCCGGTCATGCCCGGCGTAGAAGTGGCTGATGTTGAGGTGCTACCCGGCGCCGTTGATACGAAAGGCTGGCTTCTGCTCGACCAGGATATTCAAACCGAGCTAGAGGGAGCAGTACATAATCTATACAACTTCAAATTCGATAAAGCTGAACGCCAGTTTCGCTCGTTGCGCCGTCGTTATCCGCAGCATCCCATGCCATACTTTTTGATGGGGCTGAGCACATGGTGGAAAATTCTGCCGACGAATATGCAGGCCAAACAGTATGATAAACAGCTCTTTGCATACATGGATACGGCCATCGTGTATGGCGAAAAGCTCTATAAAGCCGACCCTAAAAACTACGAAGCCTGTTTTTTTCTTTCAGCGGCCTACGGCTTCGATGCTCGCCTGAATGCGGAGCGTTCCAACTGGCGCAAGGCGACCGTAAGCAGCAAGCGCGCCCTTGACTATTTAGAGAAAAGCAAAGAAGCTAATGGGTTGAGCGCGGACTTTCTATTGGGGCAGGCGCTGATGAATTATTACGCCGTCTGGATTTCGGAAAACTACCCCTTGCTACGGCCAGTACTATTATTCTTTCCCAAGGGCAACCAGAAGCTTGGTTTGCAGCAACTGCGCACCGTGGCCGACAATGGCTTTTATACGGGCATGGAAGCTAAGTTCTTCCTAATGAAAATCCTGCTTAATGAGGAAGACAACCCTGCTGCCTGCTTGCCTGTGGCCCGGTACCTGGCCGTTACATACCCCGATAATGGCTATTTCCAGCGCATTTATGCTCTTACCTGCTTTCGGGAGCAGCAGAATCAGGAGTGTGAGCGGGTGTGCCGCGATATTCTAGCCAAAATTAATAAGGGAATGCCTGGTTATGAGGGTGTTAGCGGTAAGTACGCTACCTACATGCTCGGCTCGCTCATGCAATTGCGCTACAAGGACGTGGCCAAGGCCAAAGACTATTACGAGCGCTGTATTGTATTCGCGGAGGCTACCGGCGAAACAACGATTGGATTCTATGTATTTGCTAATCAGAACTTAGCTCAGATAGCAGCCGCGGAAAAAGATGTAAAGACGGCCCTACGCTACTACGGCGTAGTGCGCGACAAAGCTGACCGCAAATCTGAATCGTACCAAGAGGCAACGGCTTACTATAAGAAGCATAAAAACGACCGCTTCAATTCGGGTAGCTCGCCGGCTCCACGGGCCGCCGGACCCGCGCTGCAAAGTCGCCGCTAAAACATAATACTTCAAAAAAGCCCCCCAGCAGCCATAATCCGGCTGCTGGGGGGCTTTTTTATAAGACAACTTGCAATCTTGCAGCGAGCTTAGCGATTGGAAAGCCAGCCTTTACGATAGAAGTATACGATTTGACCCGTCACAATGAAGGCCAGTATGGCCATTAAGATAGGGTAGCCCCAGGGATGATACAACTCGGGCATGTTCCAGTAATTAATGCCGCCATTGGGGTTTTCGCGCTGGAAGTTCATACCATACAGACCTACCACAAAGCTCAACGGAATGAATATGCTGCTGATAATGGTAAGCACCTTCATTACCTCATTCATGCGGTTGCTTTGGTCAGACATAAACAGGTCCACAAGGCTGGTAACAGACTCACGGTAGCTCTCGGCTAGGTCTAGGGTTTGAATGGCGTGGTCGTAGCAGTCGCGGAAAAACAGCTTGATGTCTTCAGGAATAACCTCGTCGGGTAGGCGCAGGATTTCGGCGATTTTCTCGCGCTCCGGATATACTAGGCGCCGAAAACGAATGATGTCTTTCTTGATGTGCAGAATACGGTTGAGCAGGCGCCGATCGACGCGACGCCCTGTTATAATGCGGTTTTCCAGCGTTTCGATGTAGTCGCCTATTGCCGCCATAGTGGGGTAATAATGGTCGAGCACCACATCGGTGAGGGCGTAGGCCAGATACAGCGACGAACGTTGCTTGATATGGCTAAACCCGGACCGTAGGCGGTTGCGGACCGCATCGAGGCAGTCTTCGTAATCCTCCTGAAAGGTGAGAATGTAGTTGGGGCCCGTGAAGATGGAAAGCTGATCGTCGTCGATTTCGAGTAGAGGCGTGAACTCCGTCATGCGCGATACCAGAAAAAGGCGACGGTCGTCTAGCACGTCTACTTTCGCCCGCTGGTAGTCGCTGAGCACATCTTCCATGAGCAGCGGATGAATATCGAAATCAGCCATCATCTGCTGTATCATACCCAGGTCGTTGTAGCCCCGCACATCAATCCAATGCTTGAGATGGGGCGACGCCTGGAAATAAGCAATCAGTTCGGCGTAGCTGGTGTACTCTTTCTCCTCATAATAAGCTGCCTCGTAAGAGATCAAAAACAAGCGCGGCGGCAACGCATCTGGCCGGATATTCAAGGTGCCGGGGCGCTGGCCGACGGTCTGCTCCCGAGCCAAGCGCGTCGCGTCGCGGTCGGCTACGCCGGTAGGATGCGTGGTGTCCAGGTCGTGGTGCAGGTCGGGAGCCTCGGCGGTAGGGGGCGGCATTTTGGGTTCCATGCAGCAATAGGGAAGAAATAGAGCGTTTTGCGGTATCTAAGGTAATGAGGGTTGGGCGGAGGTAGGCCTAAGTTGATACGAATAATGCCGCCTTCCCGCATGGACATTGCAAGGAGGTACAATAAACCCCGCACTTTTACTCGTACTTTCGCGGTCCCGATTTGACTTTTTCATTGGTGAACTCACCCGCCGACGCTGCCCAACTGCTTGCTTTTTCGACCAATGGCGCTCGGTATGTCGTGCGGCACGGGTACGGCACCGGCCCAGCCTTGCCACTGGCCTTTGAGCCCTTCCTGTATTTTCAGCCCACCCACCTTGCCCTCCAGATGGCTCCCGGTGCGCACCTAGCATTCTACCTTGAAGATCATACGCAGGGCATGACAGTAGCGCAGCTGCACGTTTTTCTCGAGAACGCGGCTCAGCCTACTATGGCTTATAGTCCATATCAAGCCCCATTTGGGGGAGTGCAGATGGGTCCTGGTTTGACGAGTGGAGCCTTGGGCAGGTATTTGGAGGCCGTACATGCCGTGCTGGAGGCGGCCCGTGTGCGGCAAGTGCGTTTACGCGCTTACCCTTTTGCCTACGACCCCACTAGCAGCGGCCTTCTTACGCACGTACTCAGTCAGTTAGGCTACCGCGTAGTATTGGCCGAGCTGAATAACCATCTGCCATTAAATCAGGACTTTGAAGCGCGCCTGCACCCGTCGGAGCGGCGGCGCTTGGCTAAATGCCGGCGCCACGGCTTTCATTTCGAGCAGGAGCCGTTGTTTTTTCTGCCCAAGGCCTACGAGTTTCTGCGGCGCTGTCGGGAGGAAAAGGGCCAGCACTTATCCATGAGCGAGGAGCGGCTAACCGAGCTATTCCGCCTTCTCCCCAATAATCACTTTCTGTTCTCCGTGCGCGACGCAGCCGGCGAGTGGGCAGCCCTTACGGTTGCCATTCAAGTAAACGAGCGGGTCTTGTATAATTTTTACCCAGCTAGTCCGCTATCCTACAACGCGTTTAGCCCAGTAGTCATGCTAAACGAAGGCCTGCACGCCTTCGGCCGGGCCAGTGGTTTGCACCTGCTCGACTTGGGCACTTCGAGCTTGCCTACAGGCCTGAACCAGTCTCTATTGCAGTTCAAGCGACATTTGGGCGGAATTCTTAGCTTGAAGCTAACATTTGAGTGGGAAGCCGCTTCGTAAAATCGGACTAGCCTAGCTAGTTTCGAGCTTAAACGGTTTCTGCCAGTGCTAGTGAGGCTGGAAATTTGCTGATTCAATGGCTAGGCGGTATGCAGTAGCAAACTAGCTGCTCGGCCATTTAGAGCTCTCAACTCGAATTCTGTGCTTTCTAATTTGCCCCCCAACACTGCCAAAAAAGCCCCCCAGCCTGCACCGGATACCTCGGTGCTAGGGCGGTTCCTGCGCGGTTCACTGGGTTCAGGTTTGGGAATAAGTGCGCGAGTGAGCAGCGCCTTGCTACTCAATAAGCTACTAGCGCTCTACGGCGGACCCGGAGGGCTCACGCTGCTGGCTCATTTTCAGAACCTTTCGGCGCTATTTACCACCCTGCCTAACGATGGGGTGCACGTAGGCGTGGTGAAGTATCTGGCGCCGCTACGCGCTGGTTCTGGGCGCTACCGGGCTTGGTTTGGTGCTGGCCTTATCCTCAATCTGCTGGGACTTCTGCTGGGTGGACTGGCCTTAATGCTGGCGCCAAGGCCGCTAGTAGGTCTATTTCATCTCACGGCTGGGTGGGCGTTTTGGTTTTTTCTTGGTATCGGATTGCTCTCGGCTCATGCCTTGCTTGGGTCGGTGCTGTTGGCGGCGGGGCGGCTGCGAGCCTACGTGGGGCTAACCGTTGCACTAAGCTTTCTGGGGGTGAGTGGGGCCGGGGCCACCCTAGCCCTGGGATGGCCGGTAGAGCAGGTGTTATTGGCTTACTTGTTAGCGCAAGCTTGTACATTGGTACCTGCTTTAGTTGTATGCAAGCGGGCGGGCCTGTTGCCGCGCTTAGGTGGGCGGGTGAGCAAGGTAGCGCTCCGAGGCTTAGGCCGTTTCCTGCTGATGGCAGGCAGCTTGCTTTTATTTGGCACAGCCGTCAACTTTGCTTTGCGCGAGGTGCTGATCGCCCGCTTCGGTCTCGCCCAAACCGATTTGTGGCAGGCTGTGGCCAAGACCTCCGACAACTACACAATGGTATTTACGGCCCTGATGAGCAGTGTATATTATCCTCGCCTGGCCGCCCTGAGTACCCAACCAACCGCCCAGCGAGGGTATGTGCGCACGGTAGTCTTACTGTTAGCCCCGGTACTTGCTGTCGGCCTAAGCGTGCTGTACCTGCTGCGCGATTGGCTGCTGCCCTTGCTTTTTGATGAGCGTTTTGCGGCCTCTAGCTACCTTTTTGCCCCCCAGCTGCTCGGCGATTGGTTTAAATTCATCACCTGGCTCTTACTTTTCCTGCTAACGGCTCAGGCCCAGGTAGGGCGGTACGTGGCGGTGCAAGCGGGCTCGGCGGTGCTGTATGCGGCCTTGTTACAAGTCTTGTTGCCACAGTATGGCTTACTGGGCGTGACACTGGCTCACGCCGCTCGCTTTGGCATTTTGCTCCTGGCCTGTGGCGTGTACTTTCGAGACTATCTACGCCGTAGTCATGGTTGATTTTGCTTCCAAAAAAGCCCCCCAGCCTAAAGTTGATGCTGACCTGCCGCTAGTGACCATTGTGGCTTTGTGTCACAATCATGCGCTTTTTCTGCGGGAGGCGCTGGATTCGATTTTGGCCCAAACCTATCCGGCGCTCGAAGTACTCCTCGTGGATAATGGTAGCACCGATGGCAGCCCGGAGATTCTGCGCGAGTATGCGGCCGCCAACCCGACCTGGCAGCTCACGCTGCATGCTCAAAACCTGGGGTTGTGTGCTGGTTTCAACCAGGCATACCGGCAATCGCGCGGGGCATTTTTGATTGACTTTGCCACCGATGACGTGCTGCTGCCCGCGCGGGTGGCCCAGCAAGTGGCGGCTTTTCAGCGTTTACCCGCTAGCTATGGCGTTGTGTATTCAGATGCTGAACTCATCGACGAACAGTCGCGCTTTTTGCGCTACCATTTCCGCCGTACCCGCAAAGGGGTTCAGCCTCGTCCGGCTTCGGGTGAAGTGTTTGCCGATGTGCTCGAGCGCTATTTCATCAGTACACCCAGCATGATGATGCGGCGCGCAACGCTGGATGAGCTACGCGGTTACGACGAAACACTTTACTACGAGGACTTTGATTTCTGGGTGCGGGCCGCGCGCCATTGGCATTTCTACTTTCTAGACGAGGTAACCACCCGCAAGCGCAAACATCCGCAGGCAATGTCGCGCCAAGCCTACCTGCCCGACGATCCTCACCTCGATTCTACTATCCAAACATGCCGAAAAGCGTTGGCTTTGTGCCGAAATGAAAGGGAGCGGGCTGCCTTAGCCGTGCGTCTGCGGTGGGAAATGCGGCAGTCGATCCGTTGGGGTAATCATGAGCATGCGCTGCGTTTCTATGACCTGCTGCGGCAAACTGTTTGGGTGAGCCCATTGGATTGGCTGTTGTTTAGTTGGAGTAAACTGCGCCTGTAGCTTGTCCTTTGAGTGAGGCTTACCATTTGAGATTTAGAAGTCTGCCTAATCTGGTAATAAATATAGCTCCACACCATTATCCTGCACCTGAAATTGGCGACGCGGAAAGCGCGCTAGTAGCTCGTCTGCTGAGTAGGGAATGACCTGTGGGATTAGCTCGTCGTATTCGTAAGGCCCCTATTAAGCGAAAAAGAAAAACGCAAGGGTAAAAACTACAACAAAGGCCAGCGTGAGGCTGGGCAACTGACGGAATGCTTGAGTCGACACGGCGGCAAGTTACCAATTGGTAGTCGGGCTAGTGGTAGCGGCAGAGCTGATATCCCGATAAGTACCACGGAACAATTGCGCGCTAGCACTGCTTTCTACTACTTTGCGCCCTCATTTATCTCAGCGCGACACGTGGGTACTGGCTCATAATTGTTTTGCTCATTGCTTCTAGCCACTATTTTATGAAAGCGAATATCAATGCTCGTGAGGTTCATTATCAGATTGAAGGCGAAAGTGGGCAGGCAGATAACCAGGTGCTTCTAGCTAGCAGCATTGATTTGACCAGTGGCACTCCTTGGGCCGACGAGGGCTATACTATTGCCACCTTTCTGCCCGCTCCCGAGCAACAGCAATTGCAGGCCGGATTAGAAGCGCTGGTGCGTGAAGCGCTACGTGCGGCCGGGGTATCGGTAGCTAATGATTTTCCTATCCAAGACTATCATAAGGTGATTGGGGATGACCAGCACCGGCATCTAGCAGTTGTAAACCTGACGAAGGAATACTTCATTGAGCGCTTGCCGGTACCCGTAGCCCTGCTGGAAAAGCGAGTTTCGGAGCTGTGCGGCCGGGCTGTGCAAGCCTACAATCCCTTTGATCAAATGCGCATCTTTCACCTCCGCCTAGTGCGGCCGGGCCGCTCAGATAATAATCCGCTGCACCGCGACGTGTGGTTGCCAGATTATGATAATTGCCTCAATATCTACGTGCCCGTAGCTGGCAGCACGGCCGATTCTTCTTTGAGCTTAGTGCCCGGGAGTCATTGGTGGCCCGAAAGCCAGGTTGAGCGCACTCGAGACGGGGCTGTTTATAACGGAGTTACGTACACGGTGCCCGCAGTCAAAAACAGTGAAACGCCGCTCGAACTAATTAGGCCTAACCCAAGTGCATCTGAAGTGCTGGTTTTCTCACCCTATTTACTGCACGGTGGAGCAGTTAATCTAAATGCAGATGCCACCCGCCTGTCGCTGGAGATGCGTTTTTGGGCAGCCTAAGACTCTTGCATCCCACTGACTTTGAGCTTTGAATACTTGATATTAGCGTGGTTTGAGCATTATCCATGCTGCAAAATTTACTTAATCATCATATAATCTTATATCCTAGCCGTAGTTCAACCGATTATATATGTGTCCTCATTAGCTAAAAATATTTGTATTATTTATACGTAATAGTCTATTATTCAGGCTATCCTTATGTCACAAATACCGGTTTTTTTTCCTTGTTAGGAGGGGGCGTTATGGCGAGATTTGAATATATTTTAAATCATAAAGACGCGTATATGAAAACGACTGTCTACTATCGCCGCCAAACGTACATCGTAACCTTACTACTGGCTGTAAGCTGCATTTTGATGCTGGTTACCACCTGATTGAGGTAGCTGATCATACAAACCTGGGCAGAGATCCTGCCTATCGCTGCGCTATTCTACTTGCTGCTTTGCAGCGTCATTGCGGGTACAGTAGACTTTGTCCGATCTAAATCGAGCTTATACAAGCTCACCTTTCCCACCTCAGCCATCAACTGCCGTTGCGGATAATGGGAAAGCACTTCGGCCGCAGAGTAACGAATCAGTTTTCGGGTCAACTCATCATTGGTAAGTGTGCTGCGATTGAGAAGCAGCCAAGCTTGCTGGCCAGGCATTAGGTGTACAGAGTCCCGGGCAGCGTAGCGGCGGAAAGCTAGGCCGGGGGGCATTTTATAGGTGTAGTAAAAGTCGTAGTTGCTAATGAGGTAATCATCTACGAACACCACACCAGTCAAAGGCGATTGCAAATGGCTGCGGATAAGTTGGTCCTGCTCAAAGTGAGAGGATACGCTCGGCTTGGTCATAAAGTAGGCCGGCCGTAGGGCAGTCATCAGGCCTACAACTAAAAGCAGTAACGTGGCGAAAGCCGGCGTAGCGGGCCGTAGCCAAGGCAACCTTGCTGTGGGGCGTGCCAGAAACGCCATGGCACCAAAGTATAAGCCCAAGCCTCCATAAATGACAGACACGGAACTGCGGGCCCAAACTGCGCAAGCCAGCAGTACTAGCGCAAGCCAACCGCTACCACGCCCAGTTTGGGCAAAGTTGCGAAGGCCGAATCCGGCTGCAATGCACAGAGGTGGGAGCAGGGGAGTGCTCATGCGAGGCAAGAGCGTAATGGGGTTGTACTGCGTAAGGGAAGTGCTGCCCAGCCAGTAAAAAGCCACCGTTGTGCCTGCCAGCGCCAGCCAATACTTAGCATCTGGGTCAGATAGGCGACGCTGATTCAGTAAGGCTGCAACCGCGAACACCACAGCAGTACCTAGGCCGGTTCCGATAAAAAAGTCGAGGGGAGCGATAGTGAGACGGGCCAGCAAGGCGCCGCGCTTACCAAGCAAGTAATTGCCTTCTTTTAAGAACTCGTTAGTGCCCTCAATGAGGTGAATGCGGTATAGCGCGTCGTTGGTGAATAGGTAGTAGAACGCCAGATAGCTCGTCAATAACACCAAGCCTGCTGCGCCGGCTATTAGCCAAAAACGACGATTTTGGCGGTGTCGAATATCCACTATTAGCACCGCTAAATAGAAAGGTAAATAGTAGACAATGGTTTCTTTACTTAGCAGAGCCGCGAAGTTGAGCAAAGCGAAACCCAAGCCCCACCAGCCACTTTTCGTCTGCTGCTTTTGACGCCCTAAGAGTAAAGCTGATGCGCAGCACAAACACCAGAACATCAATATATTGTCTGGGTAGAGGTAATTTGTAAGATTAAGAGTGAAATAGTGGAGTCCTAGCAGTAGCATAGCCCCGGCAGCTACCATCGGTTCGCGCCGTCCGTACAATCTCCAAAGTACCACCGTGCAACCGAGGGTAGCCAGCAAAGGCCACAATGTAGTGGTGACAATGGAGACTCCAAAAAGCGAGTAAAGCAAGGCCACAGGCGCGAAGATCATGGGGCGCTCCCGCAATGGATCGACGAGCAGGCCCTCGGGGTCGGGGGCTACTTTGAAGGTGCCAGTAGCAAGCTGATAGGCGTAACGCGAATAGTAATAATCGTCGAGAGCATAGAGGCCTTCGTGCGTCAGGAAGAAGTATGCGACGGTAAACAGCCCCACCGCTAATAGAGTGAGGAAAGCCAAACGAACAAAGGGACGAGTATTCACGGCCGCAAGGTAGGATGAGGGCAGGAGTAGGCCCAACTTATCATCGCTTTAGCTCGCTCTCTTTCTAAAGTCGGTCACACCTTTTCGCTCTGAACCACCACTCAGCACTAAGTCTCATACACTTCCCAAAGAAGCCGCACTCTACAACTCCTGCCTCTTCCTACCTTGCAGGCATGAACGCTGCTACCCTGGGGGGCATTTTTCGGGTAATACTGCTGCCCCTGCTTTTGCTGCTGGCCGCTATAGCTGGGTTGGGTGCTTATTACGAAACCAACGATGACCTGATCATCACCCAACTGCTACGGGGCGAAACAGCAGCAGCCCCGGTCACCGATCTGCACCTATACTTCCACGGTCTGGCGCCTGTGTTAGCCGCGTTATACACCCGATTTCCTGCTGTGCCTTGGTTTGGGTTATGGCTCTATAGCTTGCTTTACGCATCCTTAGTGCTAGTATTTGCGGTGCTCAACCGCTTGCTGAAGCCTTGGTTAACGCCTACTCAGTTAACTATAGCCTTGGCGCTAATCTTCGGACTAGTACTGATTGAAAATAGCCTTTGGTTTAACTACATGCGCGTGCCTTTGCTGCTGGCCGGAACTGGGGGGCTTTTTGCAGCGCAACGCACCAAACAAAGTTGGGGTGTAGTACTAGGCCTAGTCGCATTCAGCATTGCCTGGCTGATCCGACCGAGCGCCGCCGTACTAGGACTCATAGTAGCGGTGCCGGGGGGCATTTGGCTAGGTGGGCGGCGCGGCGCTATTGTGCTACTAGCGACCTTAGCAGCGGCCGGGCTCGGCGGTGGTTTGCTTGGGCTAACCCGCTCGCCGGCCGCTGCTCACTACCGTGTGCTGGATGTGCTGAAGTCTAACCTTAACGACTACCAGCTTTACCATCCTCAGCCCCAAACGCCCACCGATAGCCTTGGCGTAGCGGCCCTAGGTCATTGGATACTAAGCGATTCTACACTAGTAAACGAAGCTTTTTTTGAACGCACCATGTCTTCGGACGTTGGGTACTTTGTGCGTACTACTGCGCCAGCTAAGCTGGTTACCTTGGGCCGCTTAGTCGTGCGCGACTACTTCCCTTTGCTGCTCCTTAACGCTCTGTTATTTGCCAGTTTGCTGCGAGCTAAATCCAGGCCGGGGGGGCGTTTTTTTTGGCTGGCGCAATTAGGCTTTGTGCTGTTGATTGTAGTGCTAGGTATAGGCCTGAAACTACCGCCCCGGCTGGGGTTGCCGCTTTTCACCTTGTTTAGCCTCGGCAATGTGGTGTACTGGTTGCAACTGCCCCCCAGCTTGCGGTTGCCGTTTCCTAGGCTGGCGCTGGCCGCTTTACTTGTATGTGTTGGGGTTTATGGCTACAAAACCTGGCATCGCAGCCAACTCCTGGCGGCCGAGCAGCAGCAGCACGAAGCTTATCTCGCGAAGCTAACCCAAGCAACGGCTGGGGGGCAAATTCTGGTGACGGCTAACCTAGAAGCAGCTTACAAGTCCTTGTCTCCCTTTCGTGTGTATACGCTTGGCGTAGGGCAGCTTCCCCTCACTGGCTGGGCTACCCTCGATCCTTCACTGCCGAGATTGCGCCAGCAGCTAACCGGCTCGCGCGACTTCCATCTAAGTCTGCAGCGCTTGGCTGAGCGCACCGATGTCCAGTGGGCGTTGGCACCCGAAGTGGTGCCCTTTTTACAACGCTACGCCGCCAGCCGCCAGCCCGCGAGCAAATCAGCCCTCACATTTGAGGCCATTAATGCATTGACAGCCGACTCTTTGCTACCTCAACTATACCAGGTGCGTCTAAGAATGATAGAATAGCCTAAAAAGCCAAAATTTTATAATAGCCCTAACACGGCGATATATCGTATTCGGGAAATGGGAATGCATACATTTGGCCTTCCGTTCTGTCTACTTTTCTCCCTTACGTCATGCTCGCAACCGTAACCTCCCGCGGGGAGGTGCTTCAGCATCTGGAATCTTTTTTACGGGAAAACATGGGCACCTTCCTCAAAAAAGTGGAAGACAGCTGGCAGCCCTCCGATTTCCTGCCCGACTCCCGCCTCGATACGTTTTTTGACGAAGTAAAGCTCATGCGTGAGCGCGCCAAAGAACTCAGCTACGACCTGCTCGCGGTACTCATTGGCGATACGATTACAGAAGAAGCACTGCCCAACTACGAAGCTTGGTTTCACCAGCTCGACGACCTCAATCGCGACCCCAACAACGGCTGGGCGCAGTGGATTCGGGGCTGGACAGCGGAGGAAAACCGCCACGGCGACCTGCTCAACCGCTACCTGTATTTGTCGGGCCGCGTGAACATGCGCGAGTTCGAAACTAGCACCCAGTACTTGATTGCTGATGGTTTCGATCTGGGCACCGCCCACGACCCGTACCGCGCTTTCATTTACACGAGCTACCAGGAAGCTGCCACCAACCTTTCGCACCGCCGGGTGGGCACGCTAGCCCGCAAGGCCGGCGACGATCAGCTCTCCAAGCTCTGCGGAATGATTGCCGGTGATGAATCACGCCACGCTCGTGTGTATCAGACCTTCGTGGACAAAATATTCGAAGTAGACCCATCCGAAATGATGCTGGCCTTCGAGGATATGATGCGCAAGAAGATCGTGATGCCGGCCCACTACATGCGTGAGATGGGCGTAGAGATGGGTAAAACCTTCGGTCACTTCACCGATGCCGCCCAGCGCCTAGGCGTATACACCAGCCAGGATTACACCGATATTCTGGAAGGTCTCATTCATACCTGGAAAATCGACCAGATTACCGGCCTCAATGGTCAGGCAGAAAAAGCTCGTGAATACATCATGGCGCTACCCAACCGCCTGCGCCGCGTAGCCGACCGTATGCCAGTGCCCAAGCTGGAATACAAGTTTAAGTGGATTGAGTAAGTTTCCTTCATAAGTCAAAAAAGGCCCCCCAGAAACGTTTCTAGGGGGCCTTTTTTGTGAATATTTAAAAGGCGGTCATGCAGAGCACAGCGAAGCATCTCGCGTGTTTAGTAAGATTAGTAACCTGATGTCAGCACGCGAGATCCTTCGCTGTGCTCTGCATGACATAAGTAAGAATATGCTTAATCAAACAAGCTTGGCAATGCTACTAACGCATTTGGGTGAACCCGTGCGGCTTCCCAACCGACCAGCGCTACTTTACGGGTGGCGCCCCAGCGGTATTGACCTAGCTCGCCGGTTTGCCGAATTACGCGGTGGCAGGGGATAAGGTAGCTGATAGGATTGTCGCCCACGGCGGTGCCTACGGCCCGTACGGCTCGCTCGTGGCCGGCAACACGGGCTAGTTGGGAGTAAGTAGTCAGCTGACCTTCGGGAATTTGGAGCAGTGCTGCCCAGACTTTTAGTTGAAAAGGCGTGCCTTTCAGGTGTACCGTAAAGCGGTCGGTGGGGGAGAAGGTACCGGCAAAGAACCGGGACACCTGCTCGTGCACGGCATTGGACTCGGCCACTAACGATGCTTGGGGCCATTCCTGGTGCAATTCAGCCACGGCGGCCTCGTCCGTTTCGGGGAACACCAGCTTGCAGATACCTTTGGGGGTGGTGGCAACCAAGTAGCGCCCAAATGCACTTTCGCCGAAGCTGTAGGCAATGCTGAGAGCGGCGCCTCCCTGGCGGTAGTCGCCGGGTGTCATGGCTTCCATGTTCACGAATAAGTCGTGCAGGCGGCCAGGACCAGATAAGCCAGTTTCGTATGCTGCTTCGGCTACGGAAAGCTGCTGACGCAACAAGGTTTTGGCGTGATCGAGGCTGAGGTATTGCAGAAATTTCTTCGGCGATACGCCAGCCCACTCCTGAAACTTGCGCTGAAAATGAAATGGGCTCCAGTGTGCCTGCCTGGCCATTTCGTTGAGGTCGGGCTGGGTCTGGAAATGGGTGTGGGCGTAAGCAATGGCCGCCGCAATGCGTTCATAATCTGTCATCGGTACAAGGCTAAGATGCTAGTCAAATGTACCACCTCGCTTCTCCTGCTCCCACCCGAAACTTGCGCTGTTTCGCAGAAAAAAGCCCCCCAGCCATTAAATAAAAGCTGAGGGGCTTCTTCCAATCAATTAGATTTCACAGATTACTGCGCTTGCATAGGAGCGTCCTTGAAGCCGCTAATGGTTAAGCCCTTACCTGGCGACATAGTATAAGCCACGGTACGAGTACCGCCCGAAGGGGTGCTATTCGGATCATCGGGACGGTATACCGGGAAGGAGCGCAGCAACTGGTCATCTTCAACCCGAAACACATCTTGCCCCATATAGCCAACGGCGGCGGGACCTTTCAGCGCCGGTAAAGTAAGCGGGCGTCGGCCCTGGTTCATAAATTCGTAGGCTACCACGCTGCCATAGGAGCCGCTGCCCGCTCCGGTCACAAAAATGAACAGTTCGGGGTAATTGTCGTCGTTGAGATTGGTGGTTACGGCGTCAGTTACCTCGCCCTCAATCGTGACGGAAGTAGCGAGCAGGTCACGATTATTTTTGGTCGCCCGGAGCGTCAGCTTGCGACTGGTGCCAGAGCCATTTGTTTGCACCGTGAAGCGGTAATCATCGTGCGCTAAATCTTTCTTAAAGCTGATGGGCGAAGTGGCCTCCGAACTAGGCGCCGATGGGTTTGCCGTTTCGGTGGCCGTGCGCTGGGTATCGCAGCCCATCATTAGCAGGCCAAACATTACTAAAATGCCCCCCAAGCGCGGTGAAAAGAAGTGCAGCTTCATATCAAAAAACGTATGATTAAACTGCCGACCTCGTCGGGCCGACCCAGCTTTGGCAAACGGTGGGTGGCGGCTCAGGTTGCGCTGGGGGGCATTTTTGGGCGTTTAGGGCTGTACCTTCACGCCTTTCCAGAACGCTACGCGGCCTTCAATCTGCTTGGCAGCGTCCTTGGGCTCGGGGTAATACCAAGCGGCATCTTTGTTTAGCTCGCCGTTTACGCGTACAGAGTAATAGCTAGCACGCCCCTTCCACGGACAGGAAGTATGAGCAATGCTATCCTCGAAAAATTCCCGCTTCAACGAGTCGGCGGGGAAGTAATGGTTATTCTCTACCACAACCGTATCGTTGCTTTCGGCCAGCACCGTATCGTTCCAAATAGCTTTCATAGGTTCGTTTTCGTTAATTGTGTTTGGTGAGGGACGTTTTGGGTTGCTTATACTTAAGAAGACGTAGATTATGCGTTTTGACTTTAAACTGGGCTCCAAAACTTATACACCAACAAACGAGCAGCAACATTTGGCAAACTAACTCACCTTGCCTGTTGTTCTCATGCTTCAATCCCCTTCCTATGGCTGCTGGTTTTCGCTTCCGGGACTTCGTGCCCGATGAATCGCCTGAAAAAGGCTTCGACTCTTTATTCAAAATCTTCATGCAATTGGTCACCATCACGTCCGGCGATGTGGCGGAGGCTCTTTCCTGGCTCTCGGAGCTTGACAAACAATACGGCCTGACCGAGGGCGAATACGGCATCGGGAATTTCATTGAAGACCTTAAAACAAAAGGTTACATCGATGAAAACGAGCAGGAGCGGGGCGCTTTCAAGATCACGCCCAAAACCGAGCAGGGTATTCGTAAGTCGGCGCTCGAAGAAATCTTCGGCAAGCTCAAAAAGAGCAACACCGGCAACCACCGCACGCCCCACACTGGCCAAGGTGACGAGCAAAGCACTGACATGCGCGAATTTCGCTTCGGCGACTCGCTCGATCAGATTTCGATGACCGAAAGCATCCGCAACGCCCAACTCAACCACGGCCTCACCGACGAGTTTATGCTGGCTGAGGGCGACCTGGAAGTGCGCGAAAACGAGCATAAGTCGCAGACTAGCACGGTGCTTATGATCGATATTTCGCACTCTATGATCCTGTACGGTGAGGATCGCATCACACCCGCCAAAAAGGTAGCCATGGCCCTAGCCGAGCTGGTAAAGCAGAAGTACCCCAAAGACTTCCTCGACGTTATCGTGTTTGGCAACGACGCCTGGGAAATCAAGGTAAAGGACTTGCCTTACCTCGAAGTTGGCCCTTACCACACCAACACCGTAGCTGGCCTGGAACTGGCCATGGATCTGCTGCGCAAGCGCAAAACCGCGAACAAGCAGATTTTTATGATTACCGACGGTAAGCCCACCTGCCTAAAAGAAGGCAACGGCTACTACAAAAACAGCTTTGGCCTCGACCGTAAAGTGGTCAACAAAACCCTTAACCTGGCCGCCGCCGCTCGCCGCTTGAAAATTCCGATTACGACATTCATGATTGCCTCAGATCCGTATTTGCAGCAATTCGTGAACGAGTTTACGGAAGTAAATCAAGGCCAAGCCTACTTTAGCGGCTTGAAAGGCTTAGGTCATTTGATCTTCGAAGACTATAAAAAAAACCGTCGGAAGACGCTATAAAACGAATTTTGGCTAAAAGCCAGATCTATAAAAACAAGGAAGCCGCTGGGGTTATGTACTCCGCGGCTTCCTTGTTTTTACAGGCAAGACTGTGTTTTGATAATGAGCAGTCGCTCTTACAAAGAGTTAAGGTAAGGCTTAGCTCAAGCATAATTCCTCTCTGCTTCACCTATTAATTCCGTAGAAAGCAAAGCAGGTGCTCAAAGTGAGTTAGTTAAGGACGCGGAGCGCCTGATGATGGCGAAGATTTGGGGTGCTGATGTAGCCGCAAAGCATGCATAAAAGATGAGAGAATGCCCAACAGCCTCTTGCCCAACTATACGCCGATGAAAAAGTCCTCAGATATATCCGATATAAGTGAGCAGCTAAACACCGCCAAGCAAGTTGACCCAGCCAACGCGGGAGCCATTAGTCGCAGCCAACTCACACCCGAAGCTGCCGCTTCCTCCCAGGGCCACGACGTGCCCGGCCACGACCACGCGTCAATCCTGCCCGCCCCCAAGCGCGCAGCCACCGATGATGCCTGCTGTAGCGTAAAGCAGCCCACCAAAAAGCCCCCCACATCCACTCAAAACCACGGCGACCACACCCACGATGACGCCGGCACAAATCCTTACCTGGGGCCCGGCGTTAGTCTTGTCCTGTTGCTCGGCGGTCTGGCCCTCGATTACGCTGGCGTAGCCTTTTTCATTGGTCCGGTGCGGCTGCTTTGGTACAGTTTGGCCTTTGTGTTGGTGGGCTGGAAAGTAATTCGCTCGGCCATACGCAGCATTCCTTCCGGCAATATTTTCAATGAGTTTCTGCTGATGAGTCTGGCTACGCTTGGGGCGTTTGCTATCGGTGAGTATCCTGAGGGCGTGGCCGTAATGCTGTTCTATACCGTGGGCGAGCTATTTCAGGACGCGGCAGTAAACCGCGCCAAGCGCAGCATCCGGGCCCTGCTCGAAATTCAAGCCACTGAAGTGACGGTGGTTCGTGGGGGGCAAAATCTGGTATTAGACCCACAGCAGGTGCAGCAAGGCGACGTAATCGAGGTGAAGCCGGGCGAGAAAGTGGCCCTAGACGGTACCCTACAAACTCCTGCGGCCAGCTTCAACACGGCGGCTCTCACGGGCGAATCGGCTCCCCAAACCAAGCAGGCCGGCGACATGGTGCTGGCCGGCATGATCAATCTGGAGCGCTTGGTGCTGATAGCCGTGACGGCCACTTACCAGGATACCAAGCTAGCCAAGATTCTGGCCATGGTGCAAGATGCCGTAGGGCGCAAGGCTAAAACCCAGCTTTTCATCACCCGCTTTGCTAAAGTATACACGCCTATTGTGGTGGCGTTGGCCACACTGCTCATTGTGCTGCCCTACTTCTTTGTCGACGACTACGTGTTTCGCACTTGGCTGTACCGCTCCCTTATTTTTCTCGTGATTTCCTGTCCGTGCGCGCTCGTAGTGAGTATTCCGTTGGGCTACTTTGGCGGAATAGGGGCCGCCTCAAGAGCAGGCATTCTATTTAAGGGTTCCAACTTTCTGGACGTCATGCGCGAGATTGATACCGTGGTGATGGACAAGACTGGCACGCTCACCCAAGGCGTATTCGCTGTACAACAGGTTCAGGCAGCCCCCGGTACCGAGGCTACTCAGCTGCTTCGGTTGGTCGGAGCCCTTGAGACCAAATCGAACCATCCCATCGCCAAAGCTGTGGTCACGCACGTGGGTTCGGCCACGGCGAATGTTCCTGTGAGCAATGTAGAGGAAATTGCCGGACACGGCCTGCGCGGGCATGTAGATGGTCATGAAGTGCTGGCTGGCAACGCCAAGTTGCTCACCCGGTTCAACATGTCATATCCCACCGAAGTGGAGCAAGTGGCAGACAGCATCGTGGTAGCCGCCATTGATGGCCGCTACGCCGGCTACCTGACCGTGGCCGACGCGCCCAAAGCAGACGCTTTCCAGGCCGTGCAGGAACTGAAGGCCGATGGGATAACCAAGCTAGTAATGCTTTCCGGCGACAAAGACAGCATAACTCAGCGCGTAGCCAAGGAGCTTGGCATTGAGGAAGCCCACGGCGGCCTGCTGCCAGAAGACAAAGCCCGCTACGTGCAGCAATATCTCAATGAGGGCCGCAAATTGGCGTTCGTGGGTGATGGGGTAAACGACGCCCCTGTGGTCGCTTTGGCCGACGTTGGTATTGCCATGGGGGGCCTCGGCTCTGACGCCACCATCGAAACGGCCGACGTAGTGATTCAAACCGACCACCCTAGCAAGATTGCCACCGCCCGCCGCATTGCCCGCGCTACCCATACGGTGGTGTGGCAAAACATCTGGCTGGCGTTTGGCGTGAAGGCCTTAGTGCTTGCTCTGGGAGCTGGCGGCGTGGCCACCATGTGGGAAGCCGTGTTCGCCGACGTAGGCGTGGCGCTGCTGGCCATCCTGAATGCGGTGCGCATTCAGCGTATGGATTTCACTAAACAGTAAATTTGCCCCCCATGTTTACTACGGCTACTCGTCGAAAATTCAGTGCACTAGCGCAGCGCGAGAGTGGGCTCGTCTTCCGGCGTAGCATTCTTTATTTTGGGTACTGATTGCAGGTAAGTAAATAGGGCGTGCACTTCCTCATTAGTTAGGGTTGAGTATTTTGGCATTGGATAAGCGAGAGGCAAGCTGGGTGAGAGGCCAAATTTCACGCTTTTTGAAAATTGCTCCTCCGTCCAGTTGCCGATGCCGGTTTCAGGGTCGCCGGTGATGTTGCGCGATACTACCACCTTTTGCTGCTTATTCAGGAGAGGGTTGCCGCCGCCTAAGTAGCCCTCCGATTTTTCGGGGTCTAGTGTATTATTAGTCTTGAAATCGGCGCTGTGGCACTCGTAGCACTTGTAGCGCCCTACTACTAAGTAGCGGCCATAAGCTAAAGCGTCCGTGGGAGCCGGAGCTACGACTGCTGCGGTGGACAGGGGTACCGGCTTCATCACGGTGTTGGTGAGTGCCTTGAGCAGAAAGGAAGGTTCCTGCTCGTGAGTGGGAGTAGGGCTTGGCTTTACGATAGCATTATCGGAGTGCAGAAAAGCAATGATACTATTCACATCTTCGTCCGACATGTAATTAAAGTTAGGCATGATTACCCGGTAACGTCCATCACGCCCGATACCCGTGCGTAGCAGTGTCACTAGTTCTGCATCAGTCCATTTGCCTATGCCGTGGTTTACGTCCTGCGTAATATTAGCAGAGTATACTTTTCCGAAATCCGGGGTGAGATCCAGCAATTGTTGGCCAGTTAAAGAGTTGGTTTCACGGTTAAGGTGACAATCGCCGCAGGAGGCAAGCACTAGCTTTTCGCCTAGTTCTACTCGTTCTGGTGTACTGACCACTGGGCGAAGAGTTAAAGCAGGCACGTCATAGCTTGGGATTCCGCGCGCCTGAACAAACACCACAAATCCGGCAATGAGGAGCACCACCACTGACGCCAGTATGCCAATAATCTTTAGAGCCTTTTTCATAAGTGCGTTGTTTTATAACTAATATAAATAAAAGTATATAAATTATAATATATAAAATAATGGCTTAAATGAACACCAGTAGCGCATTTGCTATGAGCTACCTTTTATTTGGCCGAACCAATGGCCCTACTTGCTAGTTATATAACCAATCCAGCCATTTGACGCCGACTGCAACTAGTTGGGTTTACGTAGATAGGCTGGTAACTCACTCCCCCTTATGATTCAAACCGACATCCGCACCCTTGGTGCCCTGAAGAAATCCGGCTATAAGCCTCGCTCCGTGAAGCAGGAGCTGCGCGATAATCTGATTGCTAAACTGCAAAGCAAGGAAGAGGTATTTCCCGGCATCTTCGGCTATGAAGAAACGGTAATTCCTGACTTGCAACGGGCTATCCTGAGTATGCACCACATCAACCTGCTGGGTTTGCGTGGTCAGGCCAAAACCCGCATCGCCCGCCTGATGGTGGATTTGCTCGACGAATACATTCCGGTGGTAGAAGGCTCGGAGCTAAACGATGACCCGTTACAGCCCTTGTCCATTTTCGCCAAAAACCTAATCGCCGAAAAAGGCGATGATACGCCCGTGTCGTGGCTGCATCGCTCGGACCGTTACACCGAGAAGCTGGCAACGCCCGACGTATCGGTGGCTGACCTTATTGGTGACGCTGACCCGATTAAAGCGGCCACGCTGAAGCTACCTTACTCTGATGAACGCGTTATTCACTTTGGCTTGATTCCCCGTTCGCATCGCGGCATCTTCGTCATCAACGAATTGCCCGACTTACAGGCCCGTATTCAGGTGTCGCTGTTTAATATTCTACAGGAAGGCGACATCCAGATTCGTGGCTTCAAAGTGCGCTTGCCGCTGGATATTCAGTTCGTGTTCACGGCCAACCCCGAGGACTACACGAACCGGGGCTCTATCGTGACGCCGCTTAAGGACCGTATTGATTCCCAGATAATCACGCACTATCCGAAGTCAATCGAAATTGGCAAGCGCATTACCCGCCAGGAAGCTCGCATCAAGCCCGCTCAGGAAGGTATGGTGACCAGCAATGAACTGGTGCGCGACCTGGTGGAGCAAGTAGCGGTGGAAGCTCGTGGTTCGGAGTTCGTAGATGCGAAAAGTGGGGTTTCAGCCCGCTTGACCATTGCCGCCTACGAAAGTTTGATTAGCGCTGCTGAGCGCCGGGCCTTGATCAACGGGGAGAAGAAAACCTACGTGCGCATCGCCGACTTTATGGCTGCCGTGCCCGCGCTTACAGGCAAAGTGGAGCTTGTGTACGAAGGTGAGCAGGAGGGAGCTGGCCTTGTAGCTGAAAAGCTGATGGGTAAAGCTATCCGAACCTACTTCCTGAACTACTTTCCCGACCCAGATAAGCAGAAGAAAAAGAAGACCATCCCGAACCCCTACAAAACGGTTCAGGATTGGTTTGGAGCCGGTAATACCGTGGATGTGCTCAACGACTCTACGGACAAAGACTACCGTAAATCCCTGGACGAAGTGCCGGGTCTGCGCGATATCGTGACTTTTCTGCACCCCAATGAGGACAAGGACACGACCTATTTCCTCATGGAGTTCTGCCTGCACGGCCTAGCCGAGCACAGCCTAATTTCGCGCAACCGCGTGACGGCAGGGGCGCAGTTCAAAGACCTGCTCAGTTCCATGTTCACCATGCCTAGCTTTGGCGGTGATGAGGATGAGGACGAGGAGGAAGAAAAGCCACGCCGCCGTCGGTAAGCCTGCTCAGTAGTAAATGACATTCACAAAAAAGCCCCCCAGACTTGGTCTGGGGGGCTTTTTTGTGTTCAAAGGCTTAAACTAAATTCGTCGAGCCTTGGCGTCGTTTTTGGCCGCCTTCAGTCGCAGCTGACGCGCTTTTAACTCCTGTTTCTCACTTTTGGCCCGCAATTCGGCTTCATCTGCAATTCGTTTTTGATCATCAACCCGGCGCTGTAACTCCTGTACTTGCGGATCGGACGAAACACCTCCTCCAACGAGAGAGCAGCTCATGGTCAATGGCAATGAAAATAGTATAAGGCCTCGCAGTATGTTATTTCTTAATGTCATGGTATAAGGTTCTATTGGTAATACTATTGGTACGACTTTAAACCGCAAATTGTTAGAAATACGATAGTTAAGTTCGAAACAGAAGCTGTAAAAGGAGGTAATACTGGTAGAAATAAAGCTGGATAAAACGAAAGCGGGAGCCTACGCCTTGGCATAGACTCCCGCTCTCTAAACGGCTGTTATGTACGGGTTAAGGAATTACCTCGAAAGCCAGAAACTGTGAAATCTGCCCGTTGCTGAAATTGTCATCTGCTACTAAGATCAACGAGCGGTTGCCATTTGGCAGTTTGGGACCGAAGGTCATGCCCTCCAGGTTATCTACCCGACGGATTCCTGTGGAGCCCACATCGAGGATGAGGCGCTTTTGCACGGGTTTGTATATGGCGGCTTGCAAGGAATTCAGGCCGGAGATGTCGGTGGCACTGGCCAGGTTCACCTCGTAGATCTTTACGGAGTAGTCGGGGGTGGCGCCAACGGCAAAGGAGCGTTCCATTACCAGCAGCTTCTTATCTGACAGGGCCAGCACCTCTACAATGCCGTTTAAGCGAAACTGATCCGCAGGCCTAGGCGCCTGATGCACAGCGTCGAGTAGATAGGCATACTGCGCAATGGGCTGGCGGGTAGCGCGGTTGTATTGCACGATGCGGACTGGTGAGTTGGCTACGCCCACGTCGGCGCGGGGACCATCTTCGTAGAGCGGTTCTTCTTGCGAGGCAAACAAGTAGCGACTATCGGGCGTGAGCGATAAACCCTCGAACGAGCCGTTGGAGCGGGTGCCGTTTTCGGTAGCCTGAATGCGGAACAGCTGGGGCAAGCCGAAATCGGCTACGTAGGAACCGTCGAGGTTGGCCTCGCGCAGGAAAGGCTGATTCAACACAAATGGCGTGACAGCCACATTGCGAATGCCTTCGCTCGACCAGATAATACGATTGGTGCTGGGGTCGTAGCGAATGCCCTCCGGGTCGATGGCGTTGTTGCGGTCGGCGGCGAAGCTGGGGAAGTTGCTGCCATCGGGGCGCTTCAGCGTGGTAACGCTCGTGAAGTTGACGCCCGCAAAGCTATTTTGATTGAAGTTGAGAGTAGCGGTGTAATAACGCGCTGGCTGTAGGGCCGAGGCGTCGTCGCTCATGATATAGTATGAGTTGTTGTCCGCGCGGTAGTCAATGCTCGAAAAGCCCCCCAGTGTAGTACCATTGTAAGTTTGGCTAAAAGGAACAATCTGTTCGCCAATGAAGCGTAACGCTGACACTTGCGGAGGCTTGATAATGAATGGATTACCATGATCGTCGTTGCAGGCTCCCAAGAGAGCGACGGAGCAGCAAGTTGCAATGCGGAGAAAGTGTTTCATAGGGATGAATTGGGTTTAGTGGGTGATGGGCAGCGTGGTAAAGAACGGAATTACAAAAGTTTGGCTAGTTAAGGAAACGTTACATCTTTTCTTACTTAGCTTCAATATACTCACAGTCTGCGAGTTTATATTGTACAGTAAGTGCGCTTATCAGTGCAAGGCAGTACACTTACAAATACACTGCTTTACCAAGTGGACTCCGCGCTTTGCGAATGGTACCACAAGCCCATAAAAAACCCAGCCCGCCGGATACGTCCGGCGGGCTGGGTTAAGTGAGCTACAGAACGCTTACGCTTCCGTTACGACAATCTTCTGAATCTCGTCATCGGCCTTAATCTGGTCGATTACTTCCAGGCCTTCCACCACTTTGCCAAATACGGTGTGTACCCGGTCGAGGTGCGCCGTGTTCTGGCGGCTGTGCACAATGAAGAATTGCGAGCCCCCGGTGTCCTTACCGGCGTGAGCCATGCTCAGGATGCCGCGGTCATGGTACTGGTTCTCACCCGACGTTTCGCACTTGATTTTGTAGCCGGGGCCACCGGTCCCAGGCGCGCCTTTTGCACCGGCGCGGGTGTTAGGGTCGCCGCCCTGCACTACGAAATTGGGAATAACGCGGTGAAATTTCAAGCCGTCGTAAAAGCCTTTCTGGGCTAAGTCGGTGAAGTTCTTAACGGTGTTAGGAGCGTCTTTTTCAAAGAACTCCACCTTCATTACACCTCTATTGGTGTGAATTTCAGCAGTTTTCATGTGCGAGGAAATAAATTTTTTAAACAGAATATACAGCTCAAGGCTTATTAAGCTCAACTAAGCACCGCAAAGGTAGCCAAATCGTTGGGTGTCCATATCCACTGTCGAGCTTGTTGCGTAAGCATAGCCATACCAGCAAGTAGTACGCTGGGTTGCCTCCTTTCCTGCCTTACCACCTTCATTTTCTTTTTTCCAACCAAAACCCTGATCTGCGTCTCATGAAAAAGACCCTGAGAAACACCTCGTTTACCTTATTCACTGCCACTGCTTTCGCCTTTGGCGTAACAAGCTGCGGCGACAACAAAACCGCAGAAACGACGGAAACGCCCGAATCAACTGAAATGGCCATGACCGACACCACGGCCATGGATCCTGCAATGGACATGAATGATTCGTCGCGCATGGATACGTCTGGCAAGAACCTCGCGGAAAATGCCATGGCCGTATCGCAGATAAGCACGCTGACTACGGCTCTGAAAGCCGCCGGTCTTGATGATGAAGCCGCCAGCGCGGGTCCATTCACTGTATTTGCGCCAACTAACGCTGCCTTCGAGGCCTTGCCCAAAGGTGCTCTCGACGGCCTTTTGAAGCCCGAAAGCAAAGAGAAACTAAGCGGCGTACTGACCTACCACGTAGTAAAAGGCCGCCTGATGGCCGCTGACCTGAAAGATGGACAGCAACTCACCACCATTCAAGGTGAAAAGCTAACCGTGAAAACAACGGGCGGCAAAGTGACCGTAAATGGTGCTAACGTAGTGCAGGCCGACGTAATGTCGAACAATGGCGTTGCCCACGTAATCGACAAAGTGTTGATGCCTACAAAGTAATTTCGGTTTCTAGCCGTATTGTAAAAAGCCCCCTAGAGCACATCTGGGGGGCTTTTTTATTCAAGCTTGAATGGGAGCCTAGAAGGGATTTGTGGCCCATACGTTTAGCTCGGTGATAAAGCCTCGGTCGTCCATTTCTAGAGCGCCTTTGATAGCAGAGGCGATTTCCTCCCCGCGCAGCTTATTGTCTTGGTCGGGCCGCTCGCGACGCTCCTCGTTGCCAAACGCCGTTGTTACCTCGCTCGGGTTTACCAGAATCACCCGCACGTTGTATTTGCGCAGTTCGGCCTGCCAGCATTGGGTCATGCCGCGCAGGGCAAACTTGGAGGCCACGTAAACGGAGCCACCCTCATAGCCTTTGGTGGCCGCAGAGGAGCCGATGTTGATAATGTTGCCGGACTTTTGCTCCATAAATAGCTTGGCGGCCTGCTGAGCCATGAGCGCGGCGCCCACAATATTGGTGCTGTGTACCTGCTCGAAGTCTTCAGGGGTCAGGTCTACCAGGTTTTTTCGGACCCCAATACCAGCATTATTTATTAAGCAGTCAAGGTGGCCAAACGCGGCAATGAACTCCCGAAAGGTGCGCTCTACGTCGGCTGGGTTGGCTACATTGGCCGTGATGCCAAGAGCGCCCAACTCGTCGGCGGCGCGCTGGACCGTGCCGGCCGTGCGACCCGTAATAGCAACTTTGGCCCCATGCTGAATCAGCAGTTTGGCCGTAGCGTAGCCGATACCGAGCGTGCCGCCAGTAATAAGGAAGGTGGAATTTTGAAGTTGCATACGATCAGTTTTCTAAGGAAAACGATGGTTGCGTCTTTTCGTTGGGTTCTGGCAGCAAAGCCCCACGGCTAATAAGGCTCGCGACAATCGAACGAGTAGAAAGCCTAGTGCCGATTATCCTGCCCAGCCAGCATACTCAGGTAGCTGTCGTAGCGCGGCAGCGCGATGCGGCCTTTGTCTACTGCTTCGCGCACTACACAGCCCGGCTCGTGCACGTGCTGGCAATTATGGTAGCGGCACTGGTTGAGCAAAGCCCGCATCTCGGGAAAGAAGTGCGCCAATTGGCTCGGCGGAATATCTACTAAGCCCAGTTCCTTGATGCCCGGCGTATCAATAAGGTAAGTGCCGGCTCGCACTTCCAGCATTTCGGCAAACGTAGTAGTGTGCACACCTTTGTCCGAGAAGTCGCTGATTTCGGCTGTTTTTAGGTCCAAATCCGGCACTAGCGCATTAATAAGAGTGCTTTTGCCTACGCCTGAGTGACCGGAAAGCAAGGTCACCTTGCCATCGAGCAGGGCATCAACGGCCTCCAGACCCTCGCCGGAGTGCGCCGAACAGCGCAGACTAGGATAACCCGTGCGCTGATACATGTTGGAAATCTGGTCCTGATACCCCGACAAATCCTCGTCGTAGAGGTCGGTTTTGTTGAAGATAAGCGTGATAGGAATGCTATAAGCTTCCGCTGTTACCAGAAACCGATCGATAAATCCGAACGAGGTAGCTGGCGATACCAGCGTAACCACGAGCAGCGCCTGGTCGAGGTTGGCGGCCACGATGTGGGCGTGCTCCGTCTTGTGCACCGAGCGGCGAATGATGTAGTTGCGGCGCGGCTCGATATGATGAATGACGCCCGCGCCCTCGGTCTGCTCTTCTACCGTAAACTCCACTTGGTCGCCTACGGCCAGCGGGTTGCTCACCTTCAAACCTTTGTTCTTGAATTTGCCACGCAGCCGGCAGCGGTGCAGCACGCCCGTGCCATGCTCCCGCACTAAGTACCATGAGCCGGTTGATTTAATGACAATGCCAGTCATGGGAGCTTGTGCTTAATTAGTTACTGTTTGATGATTTCCACCATGGCCATCTTTTCAAGGGCGGCCATGATGATGGCCGTGGCGCCCGCCTGCTGGTGCACGTATTCCAGACTCGTATCCTGCACCCGCAGCCGAACTTCATTCTGGTGCCAAAGCAGACCAAAAGCTACCTGCAGCTCGGCGGCCGTACGCACCGGAAATGCACAGCCAGCCGCTACCAAATCAACAGCTTCCTGAAACTTGGCGTAGGTAGGCCCAAAGAACAAGGGCAACCCAAAAGCCGCAGCTTCTAGCGTATTGTGCAGCCCCTTGCCAAATGCCCCACCGATATAGGCATAGGTGCCAAACCGATAGAGTTGGCTCAGCAGCCCCACGTTGTCCATAAGCAGGACGCGCGCCTGAGCTACCGTGGCTGGCGTGGCCTTGGAGTAGCGCACCACCAGGCCCGGCAGTGCGGCTTCTACTAAGCTCAGATTAGTCTCGGTAATTTCGTGGGGGGCAAATATAAAGCGCATTTCCGCCTGGTACTGCCGTAGTAAGGGTGTAAGCGCCGGCAAGTCTTCGGGCCAGTTGCTACCCACAATAAACACTGGAGCGCCATCGGCCACAAACGCCTCCACCACTGGCAGCGGCTTCGGCGAGGCCAATGCAGTGCGCACTACCGTATCAAAGCGCGTGTCGCCGGCTACGCTGGCCTGCCGAATACCAATGGAGCGCAGCAACTCAACGGAGGCTTGGTTCTGAGTGAAGATGTGCGTAAAGCGGCTGAGTATTTTGCGGAAAAAAGCCCCCCAAGGCTTAAAAAACACCTGCTGAGGCCGAAATATTGCCGCTACGCACACCACTGGTACCCGCCGCCGTTGCAGCCCGGTGAGAAAGTGGTACCAGAATTCATATTTCACGAATACGGCCAGGCGGGGCTGCACTGCGTCCAGAAAGGCACGGGCATTGGCAGCCGTGTCGAGAGGCAGGTAGAAGACGTAGTGCGCGCCGGGCCAGTTTTTGCGCACCTCATAGCCGGAAGGCGAGAAAAACGTGAGCACAATTTTAAACTGCGGGTGCTCCTGCGTAAAGGCTTCCATTAAGGGGCGGCCCTGTTCAAACTCGCCCAGCGAAGCGCAATGAAACCACACCAACGGAGCCGTTTCATGACGAAGCGCTTGCTGAATGTGCGGCAGAAGTCCCTCGCGCCCAGCTACCCACTTCGCGGCCTTAGGCGCAAACGACGCCACCAACTGCAGAAGCAGGGCGTAGGCACGAAGAGCAAGGTTATAGAGAAAAAGCAAGGAAGTATCGTTCGATATATAAAAATGCCCCCAGCTACCTGCGGGGCCAAAATGAGCACGGCACGATGGCCGGCTGGGCAGCAAAATTACAGCCTTCTGGTTACTGCGCACAAAAAAGCCCCGACCAACTGGCCGGAGCTGCTTTGTAATTGGTGCTCAATGAACTGAAAACTAGTGCGTAGTGCCCTGACGAGAGAGGTAGTTAGACACGCCCTCGCGGGTAGCGAACATACCTTCTTTGCCTTCTTCCCAGTTGGCGGGGCATACCTCACCCTTCACCTCGTAGTACTGCAGCGCGTCTACCATGCGTAGCGCCTCATCGATGCTGCGGCCTAGGGGACCGTCGTTTACAAGCTGGTGACGCACGATACCATCCTTATCAATCAGGAAAAGACCACGATACGCCAAAGGAGAGCCTACAAAGATCATTTCACCCGCATCGTTGTAGTCGTAGTGACCGCCAAGTACGTCGTAGTTAGCGGCAATAGTTTTGGTAGCGTCGGCTACCAATGGGTACGTGATACCTTCGATACCACCATTTTCGCGGGGCGTTTGGAGCCAGGCGAAATGGGAGAAATGGGTGTCAGTGGAGCAGCCGACTACGGCCACGCCTTTCGATTCAAACTCGGCTAATCTATCCTGAAACGCAATGATTTCGGTAGGGCACACAAAAGTGAAGTCGGCGGGGTAGAAATAAAAGATAACGTGCTTTTTGCCCAGATAGCGGTCGAGAGAGAAATCTTCTTCGAATTCGCCATCAATAACGGCCGTAGCCTTGAAAGAAGGAGCACGTTTGCCAACGAGAACTGCCATGGAATTGGTGTTAAAAGGTGTTGAAAAGGGGGATAATGAAAAGCACTTTTTGACGAGCAATCAGGTAATAGAAACAATTTTTAGCCTGCCTTCGAAGTATCGGGCCGCTCACCCGTGATATGTAGGGAAAAGGAGCGGGGTCGGAAGTTCTTGAAGCCACGGGCCGCAATGAATTCCTGAATCAGGGCATCGAGCTGCGGGTCGCAGTAATCAATGATTTCCTGCGTATTGGTGCAATACAGATGATGATGAGCCGAACAATCCGCATCGTAGCGCCGGCTAGCACCATCGGCCGTCGAAACCCGCTTCGTGAGTCCGGCAGATACGAAGCTATCCAAGGCTTTGTACACCGTACCCAACGACACGGTCGCGTCGTGGCTGAGTACGCAGCGGTGCACCTGCTCGGCCGTCGGGTGGCCCTTCGCTACTACCAAGCTTTCTAGAATCAGCAGGCGCTGGGGCGTAGCCCGCAGACCCGCCTGGGCGAGGCGCTCACGCAGCCACTCCTGGGTGGGAGCCGTGGGTAAGGCGGCAGTAGAATGTTCGGCTGATGTGTTCACAGATAAGAATGCTTCTCCACAAAGGTAATCCTATAAGCTACCGCAAGACAATAATGTTCGTTGGGGGGCAAAAAATAGGCATTCTATTGAACGAGCATCAGCGGGTTGAGCCTTGTAATTTGGGTCTTACTTGCCCTTGAAATCAGCCGGCCGCTTTTCCACGAAAGCCGCCATGCCTTCCTTCTGGTCCTCGGAAGCAAAGGTCATATAGAAGTTTTTGCGCTCGAAGTGCAGCCCTTCGTCAAGGTGGGTTTCAAAGGCCCGATTCACGGACTCTTTAGCAAGTCGCGCCGCTACCGGCGACATTTGGGCAATACTGGCTGCCAATCGAAACGCTTCTTCTAGATACTGTCCCACAGGTACTACCCGATTCACTAAGCCGTGTCGCTCAGCTTCTTGGGCTGAAATAGATTGGCCCGTTAGCACCATCTCCATAGCCCGCGCTTTACCCAGGGCCCGCGTGAGCCGCTGAGTGCCGCCCGCGCCCGGCATCGTACCAATCCGGATTTCGGGCTGCCCAAACTGAGCCGTTTCCGAGGCCACAATCATGTCGCAGATCATGGCCAGCTCGCAGCCGCCTCCTAAGGCAAAGCCCGATACGGCGGCAATCAGCGGCTTATGCGTCTTCCGAATCTGGTCCCAGGTGCTGAACTGATCGATGGTGAGCATATCAATTGCCGTGCGCCCCGCCATTTGCTTGATGTCGGCACCGGCGGCAAACGCCCGGTCGCTGCCCGTCAGCACAATTACGCGCACTGAGTCGTCGGCACTCAGTTCTTTCAGCGCCGCGGCCACTTCCTGCATCAGCTGCAGATTTAGGGCGTTCAACTCTTTCGGCCGATTGAGTTGAATAAGCGCCACCTGAGGACGTGCGGCGGGCGTAACGGTTATGAATTCCATTGGTATATGAAGGGTAGGGTGGAAAGATGAGTGCTGCTTATACAGTTATCGTCGGAGCAGAAAAGGGTATCTGGGGGCTATTTCACGAAATCACTGGCGCCGCCCCTGGATACGAACTGAAACGTAAGCCGGCTTCGCTGCTCCAGCAGCAGCTCACGGCCCGCTGTAAGGCGCTGAATGCTGGCCGCGTCGTAGTTTTTGATGGTGTACAGCTCAAGCCCGGTGTTATAATGAATCGTGAATTGGTCGCGCAGCTGAGCCAACAGCTTTTCGAGACGGTAAGCCGAAAAATCGGTGCAGACAGAAAAGGAAATGGCCGAGTTCTGCATAAGATGAATCTTGAGGCGCACCTGCGCCAGGGCGCCAAAAATTACCTCCAGGTTTTCCTCCGAAATAAACGTGAGGTCTTTGGATTCAAAAGAAATCAGGCACTGGTCAGTTTTGCGAATAAAAGCCGGGGCCAACGCTGCATGCCGACAGTCGCCAATGCGCGTACCCTCGGCCCTAGGGTTTAAGAATGACTTTACATACAACGGAATGCGCCGCACGGCCAAGGGCTTAATGGTTTTGGGGTGAATTACTGAAGCTCCATAGTAAGCCATCTCGATGGTTTCCTGGTAGCTGATTTCGGGGTAGCGCACCGTGTCAGCGAAAATTTTGGGGTCGGCGTTGAGTAGTCCGGCCACATCTTTCCAAATGGTAACCGACTCCGCTTGCAGGCAGTAAGCGAAAATAGCGGCCGTGTAATCGGAGCCTTCGCGGCCCAGCGTGGTGGTGGCACCGCTGGCCGTACCTCCCAAAAAGCCTTGGGTCACCACCGGACCCGCAAGTAGTAGAGGTGGCACCTCGGCTCGTACATTATACTCTGTAGTCGGCCAGTCGAGGCGGCCCTCTCGCCATGTGTGGTCGGTGCGGATGAGGGGCCGACAATCAAGCCAGTGCGCGCCTAGGGCCTGGGCTACAATGCTGGTAGCCAGTAGCTCACCATAGCTGACTATCTGGTCGTACTGCCGGTCGTATTCGTCGGGGGTAAGGGTTGTGAGCTGGTGGCTGAGTTGGGTGAGGAGGCTTTCAAACTGACTTTCCGTGGCCTCGGCAGCTAAATTTTGCCCCCCAATCGCTAATTGCAGCTCTAGCGCTACGCCTCGGTGAAAGTCACGGAGTGCCGCGAGCGGGGCATTATAGTCTTGTCCCGCGTGGGCCCGCTGGAATATGTCTTCCAGCGCATTCGTCGTCTTGCCCATGGCCGACACCACGATGAGCAGGCGTTCGTGAGGGGCATTTTCGCCCACAATGCGCGCCAGATTTCGAATGGCGGCAGCATTGCGCACCGAGGCACCCCCAAATTTGTAGACTCTCAAACGATGCGTTTCCTGCATGGGCCAAAAGTACGGACTGCACTTTACTGTTGCGAATTGTACCGGCGGATACCCATTAGCCGAGAATTGACGCATCGCGGACAACGCAAATCCGTTAGTTTTGTACTCCAGACCCTCAGCTCACATTTCCACCCACTATGGATCATAATAAACTCGCTCTTCCGGTCGGCGCCACCCTCGACCGCTTCATTATGCGCAAGCAGGAAGACTTTCCCTATGCTACGGGAGAGCTTTCGCAGCTGCTACGCGACATTGCCCTGGCGGCCAAAATCGTAAACCGCGAAATCAATCGTTCGGGCCTGATCGACATTGCCGGGGCCTATGGCAACCGCAATGTGCAAGGCGAAGACCAGCAAAAGCTCGACGTAATAGCCAACATTCGCTTTATTAGGGCGTTGCGCAACGGCGGCGAGGTTTGCACCATCGTGTCGGAAGAAGACGATGAGATGATTCAAACGGGCAATACTCAAGGCAAGTACGTCGTGGCTATTGACCCGCTAGATGGTTCATCCAATATCGACGTCAACGTTTCTATCGGCACCATCTTCAGTATTTATCGGCGCATGTCGCCTACCGGCACCGATGGTACGGAGCAAGATTGCTTGCAGCCTGGCACCCAGCAGGTTGCAGCCGGCTACGTGATTTACGGCTCGAGCACCATGCTGGTATATACTACCGGCAACGGCGTGAATGGCTTCACCTACGAGCCCTCTTTAGGAGAGTTTTTCCTGTCGCACCCTAATATTGTGTCCCCCAAAACGGGGTCAATCTACTCGATTAATGAAGGCAGCTCCGACTCGTTTTCGCCCGGCGTAAAGGCGTTCGTAGCGCACTGCAAAGAGCAAAACTTCTCGGCGCGCTATATCGGCTCGCTTGTGGCCGATTTCCACCGCAACCTACTCAAAGGCGGTATTTATATTTATCCGGCCACCAAAAAATCCCCTCAAGGCAAGCTGCGCTTATTATATGAGTGCAATACCTTGGCCTTCATCGTGGAGCAAGCTGGCGGTAAGGCAAGTAATGGCCGCGTACGCACCATGGAAATTAGACCTTCGGACCTGCACGAGCGGTGCCCGCTGTTTATCGGCTCTACGGAACTGGTAGAGAAGGCCGAAGAATTCCTGGCCCAAGAAGAGCAAGCTCCGGCTCCGCTATCCATCCATTAAGGGAAGTACTTTTATAAAATCTGCTTTTCCGTAAAGTAAAAAAGCCCCCCAGAGTAATTCTGGGGGGCTTTTTTACTTTATGGAAAAGCAGAGAAGCTATTCTGCCTTCTTGTCTTTTTTAGCCGCTTTGGAGCTAGTAGCAGCTTCCAGATTAGTTGCCTCACTCGATTCCTCGTCGGCTGGAATGATACCGGCAGTGCTCAGCGCCTCGTCAGCAGCGGGAGTTTCTTGCTGGGTACCGGCTTCATCAGAGACTTTAGTCGCTACCTTTTTTTTATTGCCATTAGGCTCCGCCTCCGCTGATCCTGGCTCACTACCCTCTACCTCACTGGTTTCCTCCTCTGTAGAAGGTGCCGAATAATCGAGGCGGCTGCTTACTGCGTGATACCACGTTACGAGCTTTTTGATGTCAGACATGTACACTCGCTGACGGTCATAATCCGGCATGATGGCTTCCATGAACGACGCCAAATCACGGTCTTCGGTTTTGTTTGTAACGGGCAAGCTAGTACCGTACTGTTGATAAATACGGTCGAATACCTCCGTCAGCGGCACCGTCTGGTCGTAGTCTTGAGTGTAGATCGAAATCTCCTGCAAGAGGGAAACCTTGTTGCGGGCCGAAGCCACCGAGCGAGCAGCCTTCTCGTCGAGCGATTCAACAATGACGCCGTTGCGGGTTGGGCGCACGAGGCGATAAAGACCCGGCATTCCGCTAATGGCGGCAATTTCCTTCAGGTCGTAGGGCATAAAAAAACAGTTGGGATGGAAAGGGAAGGTTACTCAGTGCCGGCCGGCTTATTGGCCGACAAGCGAAATACAACGGGCAAGCTAGTCAGAATCGCGTAATCGGGCTTGTTGAACTTGAGCAGGCGCACTACGCGCAAGGCTTCTTCGCCCAGTCCGCCACCGGCACCCTTCACCAGCTTGATGCCCGTCATGGTACCGTCTGTGTTCAGCGTAAAGCTCACAATGCAAGTGCCCTGAATACGATTGCGGCGGGCTAGCACCGGGTAGTTAATATTCTTCTCAATGAAGGCGTACATGGCTCCCTGGCCGCCTTCGTAATAGTCGGCTACCGGAATAGCTTTGCCAACGCCGGCTGCCGCTGGCTTAGCTTCTGGCGTCTGCGCAAAAGCTGGAGCTACGCCACACAGTACAGCAATTAGAAAAACGAGGGATGTTTTTTTCATGGAAAAAGCAGAGAATAACTTCGAATGATACCAGCGGAACAAGGCAATTACAGCGCCAAATTACGGATTGTCGGGGGCCTGGGCGACTTGCTTGTTCACCTCAGCAATAAAGGCCAGAACTTCCTCACGGCCCGTTTTTTCCTCCGCCGACGTAACGAAATAACGCGGCAATTCATCCCACGTCTCGCTGAGCTTTTGGGTATATGTCGTCACATTCTGGTGGGTCCGGGAGCCCGACTGCTTGTCGGCCTTTGTAAACACGAGCACAAAGGGTACGCCTTCCTTACCCAACATATCTATGAACTCAAGATCGGGAGCCAAAGGGGGGTGGCGAGAATCGATCAGCACGAATACGCAGGACAGGTTTTCGCGTTGCCGCATATAATACCCGATCATCTTGCTCCAGGTTGCCCGCGCCTCTTTGCTGACTTTAGCGTAGCCATAGCCTGGCAAATCGACGAGGTACCATTCATCATTGATAAGAAAATGATTTATCAATTGCGTTTTACCTGGCGATGAGGAAGTTTTAGCCAATCCTTTTTGCCCGGTCAGCATATTAATCAGCGATGATTTACCAACATTCGAGCGGCCAATAAATGCATATTCGGGTAGGGTAGGCGGCGGGCACTGGTCTACGCGTGAGTTACTTGTAAGAAATTTAGCTTCGCGAATTAGCATGACTTTATCGACTCTGTTGGAGTTGCAAAGGTACGGGAAAGGGCCAGTCAGCGTGAAGTTCGCGACGTAGGACTGCTTTTTACTCTGATAAAGCCCGTGAAATTTCTGCGTTATTTATTCCATATGGATATATATTGGCAGCAGCTACTTATTAAGATTTACAACTCAAAGAAGAATTTTTTAATAAGATAGGATGAGAAGAAGGTCGTATTATAAAATTTCTATCTTTGCCGCCAAGTTCCGGCATTTTGGATAGAATTATGCTTGTTTATTAATTCGGCTTCTTGGTTTTTATCCTAAACAAGCGTTGAAAAAAAGGGTGAACATGAACCTTGATATTTCATCTAAGTATAAGGGGCAATTTGCCCAAAAGACCCTGCTCGTACGCTAAGTGCCTTTTGCTACTTTTTACTCCCTGCACTCCTTAGTATTAAAACCCTTCACCAATGGATAACTTAGTCAGAAGTTTATTAAAAGCTTCTTGCGCTTTCGCTCTAGCTGCCGCAGTAGCTCAGCCTGCAATGGCTCAGGGCACACGCAAGCAGCTAAAGACGGCGAATAAGTTTTTCTCGCAAGAGAATTACCGCGCCTCTATTCCTTATTATGAACAGGTCTTGGCAGCTGAGCCAAACAACGCCCAAGCCCTGTTTCGGGCAGGTGTTTCATACATGTCTTTCGACAAGGAAAAAGCTAGCGACTATATCTATAAAGCTCAGCGTCTGAAGCCTAAGGTTTCAAAGGACGTAGAGTATTGGTTGGGCCGCGTAGATCACCTCAACTACAATTTTGATGAGGCTATCACTCACTATCAGGCCTATAATGCTACGTTGAAGGCAAAGGACACGCGCAAAGCAGAGCTGGCTCAACTTATTCAGCACAGCAAAAACGCTAAGGTGCAGTTCAGCACTCCTAAGGATATATTCGTCAAAAACTTAGGGCCGACAATCAACACGGTTCACTCCGAGCACAGCCCCGTTATTTCGAGCGACGACAAGATTCTGCTTTTCACATCACGAGGTGAAAACGTAACCGGAGCCGGCAACGCTAACTCAAAGAAAGGTGGCAACCTAGCCTCTGACGGCGAATACTTCGAAGATATTTTCGAAGCTAAGCGTATCGGTGACGACGAATGGGAGAAACCCCGCTCTCTCAGCGGTGTTCTTAATGGCAAAGGCCACGACGCATCCATTCAGGTGTACGATAATGACACTAAGATGCTGATGTATCGTCAGGACCAGAATGGCGACTTCTTCTTCTCAGAAAAAGTAGGTGGAGACTGGACTCCTCCGAAAAAGCTTAACAGCAATATCAACTCGAGCGCCTACGAAGGTGACGCCTTCATTACGCCCGATGGCTTAACTCTGTACTTCTCCACGGCGAAATACTCAGAGGATAACACGCTGGATATCTATGTTTCTACCCGTACGCCTGGTGGCGACTGGGGTAAGGCAAAGCCACTAACCGGAATCAACACCAAGTATGATGATGATAGCCCTTATTTAAGCAAAGATGGCAAAACCCTGTACTTCAGCTCCCGCGGTCTGAACACAATGGGTGGCTATGATATCTTTAAGTCTACTTACGACTCTATCGGTCGGAAGTGGGGCCGCCCTGAAAATATGGGCTACCCCGTTAATACGCCCGATGACGATACTTACTATCGTTTGAGCCCAGATGGTACATATGCCTACCTATCGAGCTACCGTATTGGTGGTTACGGTGAGAAGGACATTTACACCATCAACTACATTAAGAACGCTACTATCAGGGGTAAGGTATTCAGCCTACGCGATAGCACCGTTATTCCAGGCGCTGAATTGGTGTTCAGTGGTACACAGGCCGACCAAACTGCTCTTAGCTACCGCGACGTTACAAAGCCCGGCACGGGTGATTATCAGGTAAGTGTACTGTCAGGTCGTCCTTACCAGGTGGCTGTGTCGGTAGATGGTAAGAACATTATCACGGAGGAGTTTACCGTACCAGTAGCGGTTACCGATTCGTCGATAGTCGAGAAGAACTTCTACGTACCTTACGTTGACAGCTCAAACGTATACGCTTTCAAGAAGATCTACTTCGAAACGGATAAGTACGCATTGCGTCCCGAGTCGATCCAGGAGTTGGACCGCGTGGCTCAAATCCTGAAGGCTAATCCTGGTGTGAATATCTCTGTGGAAGGCCACTGCGACTCACGCAACACGGATGAGTACAACATGACCCTTGGTGATAATCGCTCGACAGCCGCTTATAAGTATTTATTGCGCAAAGGCATTTCTGATGCTCGCCTCGTAACGGCTAGCTACGGTGAGCGTCGTCCGGCCGCACCAAATGATACACCCGAGAACATGCAGCTTAACCGCCGCGTAGAGTTCCGCGTGATTCAGCGTGAGGGCGAGCCTGCTCCTGCTTTAAACACCGGTAACAGCAGCACTAGCACAGGCTCGGGTGCCACTTCAAGCCCAACTTCTTCATCGGCTACTACTTCGGCTGCTCCTATGAGCACAGCATTGCCCGACGGCAAAGCCAAGGTGAAAATGGCTGATGGCACCATGGTCAAAACGAAAGTTGACGACGAAAAGGTAAAGATCAAAACGGAGTCTCCAAACGGAGAAGAGTCGAAGACAAAAGCCAAAAACGGCGAAATCGACTCGAAGGTGAAAGACGCCTCTGGAAAAACCAAAGTGAAGACCGACAACAACTAAGCGGCTTCAAATACCTTTGAAAAACGGGTCGGGCACATTGCCCGACCCGTTTTTTTTTCAACATAATGCCCCCCAGCGCGTTATGTTTGAGCAATTTTGCTCCCCATTACTCGTTGTTCGCCCTAGAACCCCATGACCGTTGTACCCTATAAAGACGATGCTGCCGGCAAGAAGTCGCAGGTAGCCCAGATGTTTAACAGCATTGCTGGCAAGTATGACTTTCTGAATCATTTCCTGAGTGCTGGTACCGATATCTATTGGCGGCGTAAGGCAGTGAATCAGTTGAAAGATCTGCGCCCCATGCGTATTCTGGATATTGCCACGGGTACTGCCGACTTTGCCATCGAGAGCTTACGTCTATCACCCGAAACGCAAGTAACAGGCGTAGATATTTCGGAGGGCATGTTGGCCGTGGGACGTCGTAAGCTGCTTGACAAAGGTCTTTCACACCGAATTCAACTAGAGTTAGGTGATTCTGAAAGCCTGCCTTTTCCAGATAATCACTTCGACGCGGTGACGGCTTCGTTTGGAGTGCGTAATTTTGAAAACCTTAAGCAAGGTCTCGCTGAAATGCAGCGGGTATTGCGGCCAGGGGGCAAAATGGTGATTTTGGAGTTCTCTAAACCCACTGCTTTCCCACTCAAGCAAGCATATAATTTCTATTTTCGCCGCGTATTGCCGGTTTTTGGTAAGCTTATTTCCAAAGACCGCGCGGCTTATACCTACCTGCCCGAATCGGTGCAGGCTTTTCCCGATGGTCCTGATTTCCTGGCTATTTTGGCACAGGTCGGTTTCAAAAATCCTGCATGGCAACCCCTCACGTTCGGCATAAGCTCCATTTACACAGCTCAAAAATAGTTTATTTAGGTCTGCTCGGGGCCTTTCTGTTGCTGCTGCCATTGGGCGCACAGGCGCAAAAAAAGACTCGCGCTAACGTCAGCAAGAAAGGAGTTGTTAAATCAATAAACGTCGATAACCTCCCCGATTACGATAATCGGTGGTTTCATCCGGGGTTCTACGTTGCTCCTAATTTTTCCAGCTACCGAATTGAGCAATCCGAAACCTATGTGAGGGCCCAAGGCGTAACAGCTAATTCTATCATTAGCCCGGGCTTTTCGGTGGGTTTTGTGGGTGATGTGCGCTTAGCTAATCATTTTAACCTGCGCTTTACGCCAGGCGTAAGCTTCCTCACTCGCCGTATAGAGTTTAAGCCACTGTATACCTCTGATTCAATCGAAACGCAGGAGATAGGCTCTACTCAACTGGATTTTCCACTGCTATTAAAGTTTAAATCGGACCGGCGGCGCAACACGCGAGTCTATGTAGTGGGCGGCGTGAAGCCCAGCTTCAACGTGGGCAACCGCCGCAAGGACCCAGAGCGCAACCTGCTTCGGGCCGACAACAGCGACATTGCCATCGAATATGGAGTTGGACTCGACCTATTTTACCCTCTGTTTAAATTCGCTCCGGAACTGCGCTTTTCGCATGGTCTAACCAATTTGTTGCAGCCCACCCCCGATGTGTACAGCCGTAGCTTACAGCGGATGCGTGCTCATACCGTTACTCTGTTTCTCACGTTTGAGTAAAACAGCCCGCTTTAAAATGCCCCCCAGCGCCAAGTTTCGTGCTCTGGGGGGCATTTTTGCAAGCATAATCTCTTCACAACAACAATAGTTAGAAATGAAAACTGCTTTTATTACGGGAGCTTCATCGGGTATAGGCTGGGCTACGGCCGTGGCCCTGGCACAAGCCGGGTTTCAGCTTGTCGTGACGGGGCGCCGCCGCGAGCGGCTAGATGAACTAGCGCAACAGCTGGCTCCTACGCCCGTGCACATACTCACGTTTGATGTGCGCGACCGGGCAGCAACGGAGGCGGCGGTGGCTAGTTTGCCCCTCAGCTTTCAGCAGATTGAAGTGCTAGTGAACAATGCCGGCAACGCGCACGGTATAGCTCCTATTCAGGAAGGCGACCCCGAAGATTGGGACCAAATGCTGGATGGCAATGTAAAAGGCTTGCTCTACGTGAGCCGGGCCGTTATGCCGAGCATGATTAAGGCCCAAAAGGGCCACATTGTAAATATTGGCTCCATTGCTGGGCAAGAAATCTACGCCAATGGCAATGTGTACTGCGCCTCTAAGGCCGCCGTCGCCGCCCTCACGAAGGGTATGCGTTTGGACTTGTTGCCTCACCACATTCGCGTAGCCGAAGTGAATCCGGGCGCGGTAGAAACAGAGTTTTCCAAGGTGCGCTTCAAGGGCGATGTGGCGCGCGCCACGGCAGTGTATCAGGGCTATGAACCGTTGCGGGCTGAAGATATTGCCGAGGTTATTCAGTTTATGGTTACTCGTCCAACTCACGTAAATATTGCGGAAGTGCTCATCTTGCCCGCCGCCCAAGCATCGGCTACAACGATGCGAAAAGAGTAGTAGCGCTTTGATAAGCTAAACTTCTAGCTAAAAAGCCCCCACGCCTTCCACTACGGGAGCGTGGGGGCTTTTTAGCTAGAAGTTTAGCTGATAACGCCGTTTAGCAAGGCAACCATACTACAATGCAAGTACCGTTGGTCGAGCTATCAATTTGAATGCGGCCACCCAAGTAGTCGGTGCGGGCTCGCACACCCCGTAAACCGATGCCCGTGCTGTTGTCCGAGGTTTCGAACCCTTGGCCGTTGTCTTTCACCATTATTTCCAAAGTATCTGGATGGCGTAGCAGCTGCACCACTATTTGAGTTGCCCGGGCATGGCGTACAGCATTGTTGAGAAGCTCGGCAGCAATACGGTAGGCTGCCGTTTGCAAAGGCTGAGGCAAGGAGTCGAGGCCCGAATCGCAATGGGTGCGCACCGCTGGGTTGCCGTAAATATTGAGTAGCGCCCCCAAGTTATTTATGGAGTCGCTCAGGCCACCTAGTCCTGGCTCGGCGGGTAATAGGGCGTGGCTCAGCGTGCGTACTTCGTCGCGCAGATGCCGCAATAGCAACTCAGTATGGCGAGCAGCCGAGCTAGCTTCTGGGGAGGAAGCCAAGGCCTCACGGATAGCCGGTCCCTGCCAGGCCAAGTGCAAGGCCATGAGATTAGGTCCGAGGGCATCGTGCAGCTCACGAGCTAAGTGCTCCCGTTCCTCTTCCTGAGCTGCAATCAGGCGGGCTCCCATCTCGTTATGAAGGCGTAATTGGCGAATGCGCAAACGGGCGTTCTGCCGTAGGGTGTGGCGAAATCGGCCTGTAAGCAGCATACTCAAGGCTAGCAATTCCAAAAACAGTCCCCAAGCCAAAGCATTCGGCTCAACCAAATGAAGAGTAGTCAAGCCGACATGATTAAACCAGAACATGACGAAGCCGCCAAAGAAAAATAAATAGGTTAAGCCATAATAAACGGCTAGCCGGCGGCTGGGCGAGCGTAGTACCTTGAACAGCGCTACCCAGCCGTAAGCAAAAATGGCCACCAATAGTAACTCGCGTCCGGCATTCAGCAACATTAATCCCTGGCCGCCTGTGCGGGTTACGGTTGGGTATACTAGAGCGTATACGACCACAAACAACGTTGAAAGCGTTGCCAGCACGGTGCCTAAGCGGTGAAGCCGTGGCCATTCTCTGCGCAGGCGTAAAAAAAGCTGGAGAATGTGCAGCCCGCAAACAGCGGCCAGTAGCATAAAGTTGAACTGACCAATTCTCCACAGCAAGCGGTATGGCCCTTCTGACAATATGAGGGCATCCAGCCCATCCTCCATCAGGAGAAACGTGGTAGTGAACAGCACGTAGGCCACGTACCAGAGATGGATTCGGTCGCGCAGAAATCCGAACAGCACCAAATTGAAGACAGCGCTACCCAGATAAAAGCCCAGTAGCCAGATCCAGCGTTTAAAGAAGACATAGTTGGTTTCCCAAGCCAGAAAGTCCTCTGTGGTAGTCACATCGGTAGGCATGTAGAGGGCACCCGCATGATGATCAATGCGCAGGTAAAGTTCGGCTTGCTCACCCGCTTCCAGCGTGAAGGGCAAACACAAAGCCCGCGATGGAAATTGGCGCTGAACAGCGGGCACTTGAGATGACGCCGCCGCGACTCGTACAAATTGCTCGTTGCCAACTCGCCGATAATAGAGGGTAGCGCTATCGGTGTAATTGTAAAGGCTCCATAAAAATCGGGCCTGTCGGGGCAAGGTATTTACGACGGCCAATCGCAGCCACAGGCGCCTATGTCCAAAGCCTAGGTTAAGGGTACGGTGCCAGGGACCTTGTTGAAACTTGCCAGCCCGAAATAAACTATCGGCATGCGTAGGAATGGCCGGCGCCGAAAATGGCTCAGTGTAGTACCGATACGTTTCGGATAGATGCGCCCCATTCGACTCCCGCAAATACAGTGTGTCAGCAAGTTGCCGAGGGGGGAGTGGCGCGGCGCGGGCTGCCGAACTAAAAGCCGCCAGTGCCCAACTCAAGAATACTATCCATATGAGAATAGACTTGCGCACAGAAGCAGGGTATAAGATTGCTGAATAACGTCGATAAAGTAATGACCATCTCTGCATAAGTCAGGCGATGAGCTAGCATCGCATAGGCGCATATACAAGTAGCGAGCCGGCTAATAATAGGAAAAATAATACTCTTACTCCTATGTATTAAATTGCCTGAGTCTAGGTATTTCTTAAAATAATATCAAACCATGCAATTGTAATTAGTTGCGGATGATCGTCTAACCATCTGTATTACAGCTAATAAATTCCCGTTTATCGCATAAAAGCAACTGAGCACACTTGTGCTTCCTTAACGCTACTGCTAATTGCGCCAAGTATGCTGACTTAACGGCTATTCAACCACACGCAGGGTTGCTGATATCTTCAATACCAGTTGAGCACTGGATAGTCCGTCGGGGAATTCATGCTGATTATCGCGTTAGGAATGTAAGTCGCGAAGCACAGTGGCATTAAGTTCGTGCTTGCCAGCAAAGTGCCGCAGAATGGGCTCTACGCCTAAACGACGCAGAAAATCTTGCTGCTTCTCCAAATCGGCCTCCTTAATAAACTCATCTTGGTCGCCGCACACCAGCACTACGGGCAACTCCTGCAACAGGTGCGTAGCCACGGCAAAATCCATGTCGTCGGGGAAAGCCCCAGCCCACAGGATCAGGCGTGAGGGTCGAAAGCGGGCGCGGGCCAGCCAGCGGCTTACCGTGGCGGCGCCCTGAGAGAAGCCCAGTACGGTGATATTCACGTCTGGGGGGCATTTTTCCAGTGTGAGAGCCGCCAGTTGGTTTAAGTAGGTCACATAGTCGTCAATTTCGACCAAGCGGTCTTCCTTGGTCATCCACGAAGCGCCCACTCGGCTCCCGTTGCCCTGCAAATAGAAGCGGGAAAGGCCCTCAGGCGCAATTACCACTGTCGCTTCATCGGCATTAGTTAAAACAGCGAAGTGACGAATAAAATAGGCAGCCAACTGCCCATATCCATGGCACACAAACCACACATGCCGGGTGCGTACCGAAAGCTCACCTAGCTGATAATACCGCGCCGAACGCGTTACGTGTAAGTGGTATTCTTGGGCTGAAGACATGATAAGCGGTAGTGAATAGGGAATTTATAACTTGTCAAAAAGGCGATTTGTCGTGTTGCAAAACTCATTGCAGCACGCCAAATCGCTTTTTTTGAGTGATATACACCGAACTCTTGGTTAGCTCGAACGACCGGGCAGATCGTTGGCTGAAAACTGAAAAGGCAGCAAATCGGCCAGCGTGCGGAAGCGGTAAATAGTGCCATCGGGGCCGGGTAGGAGCAGAGGAATCGGCTGCGCTTGGCGGTTCTCGTATTCGGTCATTACCTGCCGGCACGCCCCGCAGGGCATCGCCAGCGTAAAATCGCCGTGGGCCGGACGGGCTGCCACGGCCATATACGTCACGTGGCGCTCAGGCTGGCTAACAGCTAAGCCGAATAAGGCCGTGCGCTCGGCGCACAAGCCCGATGGGTAAGCAGCATTTTCTTGGTTACTGCCCCGGAAAACGGTACCGTCGTCTAGCAGTAGCGCCGCACCAACATGAAAGTGAGAATAAGGAGCGTAGGCGTGGTCGGTAGCAGCGCGGGCGGCTTGCCAGGCAGTGGCTTCGGCAGGTGTTAGCTCCGCTTCGGAAGCCAGCACATCCACAGTAATAGTCAGGTGAAAGGGGTGAGCCATAGGTGGGAGTAGGGAAAAACAGCGTTCCATCACCCACCAGGCGGCCCCGGGAGGAGAAGGGGCGGTGAATGTAAGACATTTCTCCCTTAGCTAGCAGAATTCTTTCACTATAGAGTGGCTACAGCCAGGCGTGCAAAGTTGAGTTTACGCAATATGAGAAACGCGGTAGTAGCCGGGGCTGCGACCAATGTAGGAGAGAGCACAGGAGAAAAGCGGCTTTTCTGCTCCACTCAACAGGGTATTTACGGAACAATGCGCAATTTGCCCCCCAGTATCAGTTGTCCTTACTAACTCAGTCTCTTTTGAAAAACCTCCTGCTACTAGGGGCCGGACGTTCGGCTTCCTCGCTGATTGACTACCTGTTGCGACACGCGCCTACCGAAAACTGGCAGATCATTGTGGCCGACGTGCAGCCCGCTCATTTAGCTCCTGTACTGGCCCCCCACACAAAGTATGCCCGCGCCGTGCCCTTTGATATTCAGGATGAGGTCTTACTGGATAAGCTAGTAGCGGCTGCCGACGTAGTTATTTCCATGTTGCCTGCAACGTTTCACCTAGTAGTAGCTCGCGCTTGTCTGCGTCATCGGCGACACCTAGCTACTGCCAGCTATGCCACCGACGACATTCGGGCGCTCGATGCTGAAGCGCAGGCTGCCGGCGTAACCTTACTCATGGAGTGTGGCCTCGACCCTGGCCTCGACCATATGTCGGCTATGCAGGCATTGGAAGAAATTCGGGCGCGTGGGGGACAATTAGTGTCATTCAAATCATACTGCGGGGGACTGCTCACGCCGGAGTCGGAAGGCGACAACCCGTGGCGCTACAAATTCACTTGGAACCCGCGCAACGTGGTATTGGCTGGTCAAAGCACAGCAAAATATCTCGAAAACGGCCGTCCGCGCTTTATTCCCTACCAACAGCTTTTTGGCCGCTTAGAAACGCTGGAAGTACCTGGCTATGGGCAGTTTGAAGGTTACGCTAACCGCGACTCGCTTAGCTACCGCGCGCCCTACGGCCTCGACTCTATTCCCACCATACTGCGCGGCACCCTGCGCCGGCCCGGCTATTGCGCTGCCTGGCACGCGCTGGTGCGTCTAGGTCTCACCGATGACACTGTACGCTTGGGCAACACCGCCGATTGGCGCTGGCAAGAGCTAATTGCCGCCTACTTGCCCATAGCCAATGGACTGGGGGGCAATTTGGAAGCTCAGTTTGCTGACTATCTAGGATTAAACCCCGCAGGTGAAGAAATGCAGCGGCTGAATTGGCTGGGAATATTCAGTGACCGACCCGTGGGCCTGTCCAATGCCACTCCCGCCCAACTGCTCGAACACCTGCTCAGCGACAAATGGCGCCTCCAGCCCGGCGACTACGACCTGATTGTAATGCAGCACCTCTTCGACTTTGAATTGAATGGACAGTTGCACCAGCGGACATCTTCGTTAGTGGTGTCCGGCGATGATGGCGTACATACCGCCATGGCCAAGACCGTAGGTTTGCCCCTGGGCATGGCCGTCCGGCGCTTGACCCGTGGCTTGGTGCCACACCGGGGCGTCGTTATTCCTACGCACGCTGACCTATATGAACCTATTTTGGCCGAGCTAGCCGCTGACTACGGCATTGTATTTCAGGAAGATGAGAGCCTAATGCCGGTTATAAGCTAGCTGACAGCACTTTCTACAAAAGCCACAGTAACCCTGCTTTTGAGGCATCCTGAAGTGCTGCTCGCTTTAAAGCATATTAGCTGGCGAAAGACTAGAAAGCTAGATAGAAATCGCGCAGCAGGGCCTGAAACTCTTCAGTGTACTGCGAATCGGCGGCATAGATGTATAAGCTGTCTTCCTGAACTGAGCTTACCTGGCGGCCGAAAGTGGTGATATAACGGGTGGCCCTGCTGCCTGCTCGGTGGTGCAGACAAAGACGACTGTGCGCAAAAATGCCCCCCAGCGCGGCAATTTGCTCGAACTGCTGCATCTCAGGCGGCGGCAGCAGCACGGTCATCTGGCCGGCTACAGTTAGGTAGTGGGCCGCGAATTCGACTATTTCCTCAAAGGAAAGGGTATCGGAGGCGGCGTGCCTTGCCGTAGTACGAGCCGCGTTGGGCGAGCGCAGGGAACTGCGAAAGAACGGCGGATTGCAAAGTATATGATCAAAGGGTGCAGGCTGGGTAGCACGGTACTGTTGCAAACTTAGGCCATGTACCCGCACACGGTCGGCCCAAGGACTGGCCGCCACATTCGCATTGGCTTGGCCTGCCGCCACAGAATCTATTTCGATGGCTTCGATGTGCCCCTCGGGGTTGCGCTGCGCAGCTATTAGCGCTAGCAGGCCCGTGCCGGTACCAATGTCCAGCAAGCGAGTAGCAGGCCTCAAATTGGCTGAAGCACCGAGCACACAAGCGTCAGTGCAAACCTTCATCGCGCAGTCGCCTTGCTCGATGCGAAAGTGCTTGAACTGGAAGTAGGAGTTAGCCAACGGGAAGCAATTAATCGGATTTTTCTATTTGTGGGCTCTTCAATGAAATAATGAAGTGCCAATGCTATTACTAATAATGATACAAGCATTGCTAGGGCGCCTAGTATCGTTTTTATATTGAAAAACGAAAGTAATACAACTTGGATAAAGCTGATATGAATTAAATAGAGTGCATAAGAGCTGCGTCCAAGTATAGAGAAAAATTTGCTAGCAAGAATAGTCGATATTATAGTGCGCTCCTGAATTAAACCAGTAATAATGATGCATATACCTACTGGTAAATAAAGGTTGTTTACTATAACCCCAAGTGGGTGACTAGTGCCGTAATTGACGTGATAAAAATTCTTAATTTGCATCAATGTATATATACCAAAAGCAAATAATATCACTCCTGTATAGGTAAGCATAGGAATACGATGAATGTATTTTGCTCGCTGTAATACAATTGCTAGTCCAACGCCAAATAAGAACTCACTAAAACGGCCAAAGAAGCTATAGGATGCAGTAAAAGCTAAGTTCTCAAGAAGAGGAAGTTTGGATCGGTGGCAGATTTCTACTAATAAAACTCCCGTCATTGGAATGAGCACGATGACCGCTAGCCACATAGCTACCCGGTGCCTCTTGTTGCTGTTAAGACAGATAAAAAAGAAAATTGCAAAAGCGTAGAAGCACTCTTCCACCGTTAACGACCAAGCTTGGGGAATACCAGTAGGTAAGTACTCAAGGGAAAATCCTTTGAGCATTAATAAATTCATAATTATAGCATACAGGAAAAACCAACTATTACCTAATTCATTGGAAGTATAAAGGAGAGCAGTGCACGTTAATATAAAATATAGGGGATAAATTCTGGCAAAACGATTCGCGAAATAACGTAATATGTACACTAACGAAAACCTGGCTTCGTTTAAATACCTGCTCGCGACTAGAAAGCCACTAAGTGTAAAAAATATAGTTACGCCAACATGAAACTCGTGCACTATATTATGCACAAGAAGGCTATTAAAAATGGGTTTGCCCGGATTATAATGATGCAGATATACCATAAGGGCAGCGACTGCTCTTACGCCGGTTAATGGTGCATAATACGGCGGTTTCACTAATTAGCTAACTGCTGTGAGCAGTATAATAAATACATAAAAAGGGAGCGATTAACCGTGTATACAGAGGCGTCTATCTTTTCGCTTCAATCAACTCGTAGCCTTCATCAGCCACTAGTGGACCTTGGGTGGCACTGTACACTGCTAGCTGGTCGCAGCGCTCATTCTCAGGGTGGCCGTTGTGGCCGCGCACCCAGCGAAACTGCACGGTGCGCTGCTTGTATACTTTAAGGAAACGACGCCAGAGGTCTTCGTTAGCCTTTTTGCCAAAATCAGGCTTCACAGCCCAACCGAATACCCAGCGCTTTTCAACAGCATCAACGACATATTTGGAGTCGGTGACTACGGTGATGGGTAGCTCGGGGCGCGTAACGGCCTCTAGGCCCACAATAACTGCCAGCAGTTCCATGCGGTTATTGGTAGTAAGGCGGAAACCTTGAGTTAGCTCCTTCTCGTGGGGGCCAAAGCGGAGAATAGCGCCATAGCCGCCCGGGCCGGGGTTGCCGCGGGAAGAGCCGTCCGTGAATAAATAGATCATATAGGGGAAAATGCAGAAGGAGCGGGTAGCTAGTAACCGGTTCCTGCCCCATTCACTTAAAAGTTGGCTTTAAAGAGCTTGATGGCAATGGCCAGCAGAATTACGCCGAATACGCGGCGCAAAATGTCTTCGCCCGCTTTGCCGAGTTTGCGCTCAATCCAGGCGCTGCTCTTTAGCACTCCATACACGAAGACCAGATTCAAAGCAATGCCTACCAAGACGTTGGGCAGGGAGTAAGCGGCCCGCAAGGAGAGCAAAGTGGTCATCGTACCTGCACCGACAATGAGGGGAAAAGCTAGAGGCACGATGGAGCCGGAAGAAGCCAGCGGATCATTGCGGAAAAGCTCGATGCCCAGAATCATTTCCATACCGATAAGGAAAATGATGATGGCACCGGCCAATGCGAAGGATTGAAAATCAACCCCGAAAAGAGAGAGAATACTTTGGCCTAAGAATAGGAACACGACCATGAGAACCCCGGCCACCAACGTCGCTTTTTCGGAATGCACCTTTCCTTCTCGCTGTCGAATTTGGATGATGATGGGGATGGAGCCCAGAATATCAATGACGGCAAAAAGGGTGAGCGTAACAGAAAGAATTTCCTTCAGCGAAAACATAAGTAATAAGTAAATAAGTGGATAGCTGAATGAGTGAGCAATTGTTAATCAGTCATTCAGCTATTCACTTATTAGTTTTAGGCGAAGTCCTTGGCGAAAAACTGGACTAGCTTTTCGTAGGCCGCATCGGGAATCGCTGGGAAGTTGGCAATTCGGAGGGTATTGGCCTTCCATGTGCCGTAGCCATTACCTAGCTGCAAGCCTTGCGCTAATGCGCTGCGCTTTACCTCGTCAATCAGGGCTGGGGGGCCTTGCAAACCAACGACCGTTGTGGAACGCGTTTCGGGGTTTTGTACCAGGGGGCTAAGTTGGGTGGCATTTTCGAAGAAGTCGTAGAGCTTGGTGGCGCGGTCCTGGAGGTGCTGGTGCACGGCTTTGATGGGGGCGCGGTCCTGGAGAACGCGGCTCAGAAGGTAAATGCCCAGCACGTTGGGCGTGTAGTTGGTTTGCCAGTTGAGCATTTTCTCGTACTGAGCCGTGAGGCTGTTGTAGTGGGCGCGCTCGTTGAGGTGGCGAAACCGCGCCACTGCCCGGGGTGAAAGTACCATGACGGCCAGGCCGGCTGGCAAGCCAAAGGCTTTTTGCACCGAGGCAAACCAGATGTCGGCCTTGATATATTTCAGCTGAATGCCCCCCAGCGACGAGGTAGCATCAATGGCCAGCAAGGCATTGCCCAGGCGGTTGAATACGTTCAGAATGAACCCATCGCGCAGCTGAGTAGCATTGGAGGTTTCGTTCTGAGTAAGACATACCAGGTCAGTGTCGTCGCCGAAGGGTAGGGTGTGTACATCCGGCAATTCATCGATGCCAAAGGACCGGCCACTGGAGGCGGGACGCAGGGCGCGGGCATAGTCGAGCCACTTTTCGCCGAAGGCACCATTATATAAGTGAAAGCTTTTGGTGGGCGTCAGGCTTTGGGTGAGCACTTCCCAGCACTCGGTAGCCGAGCTGAGGAAGAATACGGTGTAGTCTTGGGGAATATTGAGCTTGGCGCGAAGGTCGGTAACGGTTTGACGTACCAGGCCCGTGAAACGCTCGCCGCGGTGCGGAGCTGAAAGCCAGCCTTCATCGAAGGCATCGGTAAGGTACTGGCGCACGGCCGGATACACGGCCGATGGGCCGGGATTGAAAGTATACATTCAGTTGGTGGTTGCTGGTTGAGAAGACAAAGGTAGCAGGAGCGGGGTTTGGCCGACTCTTGCCGCAGGGGAATGAACGTCGGTTTTTGCTGAAGCAGTACCTTATAGAAGGAGCAAAGACTGAAAAAAGCCCCCCAGCGACTAACGCATTTGCCGCTATACCTTAAAGCCCACCCGCTTGGGCCGCAGACCTTCAAAATAGTGCAGCGCCAGCCGGTAGCTGTCGAGTTTAAAGCCCGTAATAGTACCTACGCAGTGCTTGCCGAGTAGACTTTTCTGGCGAAACTCCTCCCGGGCCGCTAAGTTGGACAAGTGCACCTCAACCACGGGGGTATTGATGGCGGCGACCGCGTCGGCGAGGGCAACGCTGGTGTGGGTGTAGCCGCCAGCGTTGAGCACAATGCCGTGGTAGGTGAAGCCAACTTCGTGGAGCTTGTCTATCAGCTCGCCTTCATGGCTCGATTGGAAGTATTCCAGCTGGATGGCCGGAAAGGCCTCGTGCAGGTCGGGAAGAAAGTCTTCGAAAGACCGATTTCCATAAATGCCTGGCTCGCGGCGGCCGAGCAGGTTTAGGTTAGGGCCGTTGATGATGATGATTTTCAAGGGAGCGGGAGCTAGAAGTGAAAAGCCAGGAGCGCAAAGGTCGGCAACATTGCCAGAATCAGCCCATGCAAATCTAGTATCAACTCATAACCCTGGTTTTCGACCAAGTTCTCCGACCTTTACCGCTTCTAGGTTTTGTTTCCTCCTACCTTTCAGCATGAATTGGTCCGTCAGCATTAAGCAGTTCGAAGGCTATCTGCAGCTCGAAAAATCATTGTCGGGCAATAGCGTGGAAGCCTACGTACGCGACGTGGGCAAACTGCGGCAATACCTGGAAATCACGCGCTTGGGTGCCAATCCAGAACAGGTCACGACCCGAATTCTGCGCGATTTTCTGGGCTGGCTGGGCGAGTTGGGCCTGGGAGCCACCTCCCAAGCGCGCACCTTATCGGGCATCAAGGCCTTCTACAGCTTCCTAATTATGGAAGATATGCTGCTCCTGGACCCGACGGACACGCTGGAGGCGCCAAAAATCGGCCGCAAGCTGCCTGATACGCTCGCTTACGAAGAAGTAACTCAGTTGCTCGACGCAGTAGATGTGAGCACGAACGAAGGCACCCGCAACCGCGCCATTTTAGAAGTGCTGTATTCCTCGGGCCTGCGCGTGTCGGAGCTGACGGAACTGCGACTCTCTAATCTCTATGCTGATCAGGGCTTTGTGCGCGTAACGGGCAAAGGCAACAAGGAGCGCTTGGTGCCCATTGGCCGTGATGCCCTCAAGTACCTGAACCTTTACCTCAGCGGCGTGCGCTGCCACCTTGATATTGAGCGCGGCCACGAGGACATCGTGTTTTTGAACCGTCGGGGGGCAAAATTGTCGCGAGTGATGATTTTTAACATCATCAAAGCCCTAGCGGCGTCAGCTGGTATTCGCAAAACGATTAGCCCCCATACCTTCCGCCACAGCTTTGCCACTCACCTGATAGAAGGCGGAGCTGACTTACGCGCTGTGCAGGAAATGCTAGGTCACGAAAGCATCACGACCACCGAAATCTATACTCACCTCGACCGCGATTATCTGAAGCAGGTCATCACCGAGTTTCATCCGCGAAGCTAGAATATAAGCCTCGCGGGGGTAGGGTGTGCTTGGCTATTTTACATTCCTCGATAAGGAATCTGGAAGAAAATACACCGGATAGTGGGCACAAGTCGCTGCTCATTTCTAACTGGCTAACCCTTTTGCACCCAGCTTATTTCGGCAATAGAGTGGGCTGGGGGGCAAATTTTCAGTTAGGACTGCGGGCGGGCAAGTGTATCTTTACCAGGCGTGAGGTGCTGGCTTCGCGGGTGCCTTGCCACCCTTAGCCGCTGCACTACCGCCCACAACCTCCCACACATTGGCCTTTTGGTGCGTAAGCATGGCAAAGAATACATATAAACAAACCACTCCGCCCCCGACCCGTGGCAACGAGCCGCGCCCGGCGGCCCGACCAGCTGCGCGCCCCGCGGCCCCCGAGCCCACTCCAGCTCCCCGCGAAAACACCCGCCGCACCGACTCAGGCCCAAAAGCAGCCTCTGTTAAGTCGGCTCCCAAGGCGCCAAAAGTACCGCGGCAGTGGCCGAAGCTGCCTTCGCTGGGGGGCATTTTTGGCTTTGTGCGCGACCGGCGCTTTCAGCTTTTCCTCGGTTTCTTCTTCCTGCTTGGGTCGATCTACCTCACCATTGCGTTCGTGTCTTTTGTCTTCACGGGCCATGCCGACCAAAGCGTTGTTGGTAGTCTGAGCACTACGCCCGTAAAGGAAGCGGGGCAAGAATCCGGCAATTGGCTGGGCTTGCTGGGTGCTATGGCTGCGCAGGTGCTTATTTATCAAGGTTTTGGCGTGGCGGCCTTTGCTGTCATTCCCATTGTGTTCTTTTTGGGCTACAAAATCGTGTTTCGGCGGGCCGGCTTGGGCGTCTCGCTGAGCTACGTGGTGGCTTTGTGCCTGTTTTCCATGTTGTGGCTGAGCGCTATGCTGGGCTATGTGGTACTCACCTTGCAAACACCCGATGCCGACCCGGCTCTAGCCCACACCCTCGATTTTCTGAGCGGAGGCATCGGCTACGAGGTAGCTTCTTGGCTCGATAGCCTTATTGGATGGGGTACAGTGCTGCTGCTGGCTTTCCTATTGATCTCCTTTGTGGTCTTCTTCTTCAACGTGACGAGCCTGAACATGGGCACGGCCACCGAAGCAGAAGGCGCTACCGACTTAGCCGCAGCTCGTGATGGGCAAGACCTGTATGGTCGGACCGGCTTGGGTGTAAACCATGGCGCTGACCCGACTGCTTCCCTGGACGGGGAAGAGGAGGCCGATATTGCCCCCCAGATGACTCTGCGTCGGACCAAGCCAGCCAGCCAACCCGAGCCAGTAGAAGAAATTGCCCCCCATTTCACCACATCAGTAGGGGAGGAGGAAGACGAAATGGAGGATGATATTCCTGCACCTACCGGCCCAGTGGCGTCGCCAACGTTCAGCATTACCCCGCCCGCCGGGGCGTCGCTGCCCTTATCAGTACTGCCTAGTGCCGCCACAGTGGGTACTGGGCTGGCCGCTGCGGCGAGTGTGAGTAGTGGTCCAAGCTTTTCCGTCGAGACCCCAACAGATGTGGAGGTAGCGCCTGTGAGCAGCCGCGTGCCCACGCCACTTTCGCTAGCTGACTTGGCCGATGGCACTACACCTGCCGCGACTACGCCGCCTCTCACGTTGGACCCGGCTACTTCGGCCGAAATGCCCCCCATGGCCATCACCGTGGCCGACGATGATGATTTCTTCGCCGAAGGCACCGAGAATTACGACCCCACCCTCGACCTGTCGCGCTACCAGTATCCGACCCTAGAACTGCTCAATGACTACGGCGCTGCTAAGGCCCAAGTGAGCAAGGAAGAACTAGAAGACAACAAAGACCGCATCGTGGAGACGCTGGGCCACTACGGCATCAACATCGCCAGTATTAAGGCTACTATCGGGCCTACAGTTACGCTGTATGAAATTGTACCTGATGCTGGGGTGCGAATCTCCAAAATCAAGAGCCTGGAGGATGATATTGCCCTGAGCTTGGCCGCATTAGGTATCCGTATCATTGCGCCCATTCCAGGCAAAGGCACGATTGGTATTGAGGTGCCGAACACTAAAAAGGAGATGGTGAGCATCCGATCGGTGCTGGGCCACGAGAAGTTTCGCACCAGTGAAATGGACTTGCCCATTGCCTTTGGTCGCACCATTACAAATGAGGTTTTTGTGGCCGATTTGGCCAAAATGCCTCACTTGCTCATGGCCGGTGCCACAGGCCAGGGTAAGTCGGTGGGCTTGAACGTGATTCTGGCTTCACTGCTTTATAAGCGCCACCCCTCGCAATTGAAGTTCGTGCTCGTCGATCCGAAAAAGGTGGAATTGAGCATCTTCAATAAAATTGAGCGTCACTTTCTAGCTAAACTGCCAGACACCGAGGAGGCCATCATCACCGATACTAAAAAGGTGGTGAACACGCTCAACTCCCTGTGTATGGAAATGGACCGGCGCTACGATCTGCTCAAAGATGCCGGCTGCCGTAACCTAAAGGAGTACAACCGCAAGTTTGTAGAGCGTCGCCTTAACCCTAAGAAGGGGCACCGCTTCATGCCCTTTATTGTATTAGTTATTGATGAGCTCGCCGACTTGATGATGACAGCTGGCAAGGAAGTCGAGACACCCATTGCCCGCTTGGCTCAGCTGGCCCGCGCTATTGGTATTCACCTCATTGTAGCTACCCAGCGGCCTTCGGTAAACGTAATTACGGGTATTATCAAGGCCAACTTTCCATGCCGGATTTCATTTAAAGTGACCTCCAAAATCGACTCCCGCACCATTCTAGATACCGGCGGCGCCGATCAGTTGGTGGGTCAAGGTGATATGTTGTTTTCTGCCGGCTCTGACCTGATTCGGGTGCAGTGCGCCTTTATTGATACACCCGAGGTTGATCGTCTGTGCGACTTTGTTGGTGAGCAGCAAGGCTACCCTGAGGCCTACGCGCTACCCGAAGTGCCTGGTGCTGAAGGCGACACGGGCGGAAGCAGCGAGGAGTTCGACCCCGCATCCCGCGACAGTATGTTTGAGGAAGCTGCCCGCGTCATTGTAACTCATCAGCAGGGCAGCACTTCGCTGTTGCAGCGCCGCCTGAAGCTGGGCTATAACCGCGCCGGCCGCCTCATCGACCAACTTGAGCACGCCGGCGTCGTAGGACCCTTTGAGGGTAGCAAAGCCCGAGAGGTATTAATTCCGGATGAGTACAGTTTGGAGCAATTATTGAATAACCTGAACAAATCTTAGAAAATCGCGCTTAAAGCTTCAAATACAGTCCTAAGAACCGGAATACGCTTTTGTTCCGTTTTCATGTCGGCGGGCTGACTTGTTTGCTCTGAGCACCCACTTTGCAACAGCAATTTCCTTTCCCCTTCAAATGAAAAAAGTTATCGCTCTGCTGGCGTTTTCGGTTACGCTGGTTGCCGCCACTCCCGCGCAGCAGGACCCTAAGGCTGGTAAGATTCTCGATCAGATGAGCGCTAAGTATCAAGCGCTGAAAGCATTCAAAGCTACCTTTACCCAATCCCTTGAAAACGATGCGGCTAAGGTTAAGGAAAATATGACCGGCGACATTACCGTGAGTGGACAGAAGTTTCGGCTGAAGTTGAGTGGTCAGGAGATCATCAACAACGGCCAGACTATGTGGACATACATGAAGGACGAGAATGAGGTGAATATCTCCGACTACGAGCCCGAAGAAGGGGAGATTTCGCCCGCGCAGATTTATACCCTTTACAAAAAAGGCTACAAGTACACCTACGTGCAGGAAGGTAAGGAAGCGGGTGAGGCTGTAGATATCATTGAGCTAGCGCCGGAGGATAAGAACAACCCCGTCTTTAAAGTACGTTTATCGGTTAGCAAGGCCGATCAGTCGTTGAAAAGTTGGAAGATGTTCAAAAAGAACGGCAGCCGCACAACGGTGACCATTCGTAAGTTTCAAGCCAATCCTCCAATTGACGCTACCACTTTCAACTTTGATAAAACGAAGTACAAAGGTGTAAAGGTGATTGACCTGCGCTAAGCCTCGTCTCATCGTTAATAGCCCGCTTTCACTTCTGGTGGAAGCGGGCTTTTTTATGGCCCAGCGCAAAGAAGTGCTTGGTTTTTGCAGACGGCGCCGCACCATATTACAGTAGATACAGGACTGGGTTGGCAACATTCCTGCTTTGCTATATCTATACTCGCAGCGCTTCGTTAGGATGAAAGAAGAATTACTCCATTATGTCTGGCAACATCAATACTTTGATAAAGCTGATCTGCAAACGGATCAGGGCGAGAAGCTGACGGTGCTACGTCCCGGCCACCACAACACCGATGCTGGCCCCGACTTCCTAAATGCGCGCGTGCAAATAGGGGAGGTGGAGTGGAACGGGGCGGTAGAGATTCATCTGCGGGCCTCCGACTGGCAGCGTCACCAGCATCAAGCTGACCCCAAATATGACCAGGTGGTCCTGCACGTCGTGTACGCCGCCGACCAGCCGGTGCTGCGCACGAATGGCTCTACTATTCCGTCGCTGACTCTGGCGCCACGACTGACTGAGGCCTTATTGACTACTTACGCCGCGCTGGGGGGCAATTTGGATACTATAGCCGTACCATGCGCACCTTTTTTGCCGTTGGTGCCGAGTATTACGCGCACGATGATGCTGGGTCGGGCCTTGCTGGAAAGGGTGGAGCAAAAAGCGGCTCTGTTAGAAACCCAGCACCAGCATTTAGGGGGCGATTGGGAAGCCACCACGTATCACGCGCTAGCTGCCGCGTTTGGGTTTAAGAAAAACAGTGAGCCTTTGGCCCGCTTAGCCAAGGCCCTGCCCCTGAACATCCTGCGCCGCCACCGCCACGATCAGCGCCAAACGGAAGCCTTGCTCTTTGGGCAGGCTGGATTGCTACCGTCGGCTGCTGATTTGCCCCCCAGCGATGCTTACCTTGCCGATTTGCGCCGTGAGTATGAGTTTTTGCGTCATAAGTACGAGTTGGCTGATAAGGCTTTGCCTGCTCACGCCTGGAACTTTCTGCGCCTACGGCCCGCAAATTTTCCTACAGTACGCATAGCTCAGTTAGCGGCCTTATTGCATGCCCGCTCAGCCTTGTTTGAGGCCCTGCTCACGGCGGCTAGCGTAGCGGCATTGGAGCAGTTTTTTCGCGCGCCGGTATCGGCTTATTGGCAAACTCATTATCGGCCGGGCAGCCTGGGTAAGGTAGCAGCGCTGGGGCGGAGTAGTGTACATTTGCTGATCATCAATGTGGTGGTGCCTTTGCGCGTGGCATATGCCCGCTACGTGGGCCAGCCCGAGTTGGTAGAAGAGGCGTTGACTTTGTTAGAACAGCTACCCGCTGAGCGCAACCATCTGACGGCGCCCTACGAAGCGCTGGCCTTCGACCATCGGACGGCTGCCGACTCGCAAGGACTTCTGGGTTTGCACTACGGCTACTGCCAACCGCGTCGCTGTTTGCAATGCGCTGTCGGCAGCCGGATATTGCAGCATAATTTGCCCCCCAAGTGAAAATTTTTGTAGCCGTAACCCTAAACGCTGCTTTGTTGCTGGTGCTGCTGCCCTGGCTCTGGCGGCAGGTTCAAGTACCAAGGCTAGGCCGAGTGCTGCTTCCCACCTTAGCGCTTAAGGTTTTGGCTAGCACCTTCTCATACTTGCGCTACACTGATGATTCTAATTTTTCCCAGTACTGGGGTGAGCAGCTAACTGCTCAGTTTTGGACTGACCCTAGTGCCTGGTTAAGTACTCTTGCAGGAGAAGAGTTTCTCTTTGGTAAGTCGCATCTGATATACCATGGGTTCTCAAATACCTTCTTTTTAATTAAGCTTTTATCTGCGCTGAATCTGGCTTCATTAGGCAGTTGGTGGCTGAATGGTGTGTATCTAACGCTTTTTAGTTTTGTGGGCAGTTGGCAATTGATACGCACCGTAGGGGAAGTATTTCCCAAGGCTCAGACTGGGGCGGCGGTGGTAGCTTGGTTGGCATGGCCCTCGGTGGTGTATTGGTCGGCGGGCAGCACCAAGGAAAGTGTATTAGTTGGTAGTGGCGCCTGGCTCACAGCGTTAGTAATAGGGTGGCTTTACAGCAGCGGGAAACCGATACGGATAGGGTCACTTATGGGGGGCCTTTTGCTGGCACTCTTACACTTCAAAATGCGGTTCTTTTTTGCTGGTCTGCTATTAGCAGGCTTAGCTAGCCTTATTGTGGTAAGAGTAACGCAGCACTTTGGAGGAGCCCGCCAGCGTGTGATTCAGCTCATTATTATTGCTACAGTACTAGTGAGTGGTACCCGGCTGGCGGCGGAAGTTATACCTGTTCTCCGGCTAAATAAGTTTACCAACCAACTCAGCAATAATTATTACCAGATGTTGCGCGCGTCACAACAGCGCCCCCACATCGAGTACGCCGACCTTAAGCCTACATTGCCTAGCATAGTGAGCTATACGCCCCAAGCCATTATCAACACGATTACTCGTCCCTACATTTGGGAGGATAAGCAATTCATCTACGTGTTGGCCGGGCTGGAAAATATAGCTTTACTGATCCTAATAAGTGTAGCCCTCGTGGCATTGATACGTGGGCGGCCAGGCCATCTGCCGTTTGCGTTGGTAGTTGTACTAGTTGTGTATTGTCTGGCTTTGGCCGCGCTTTTAGGCCTGAGTACACCTAACTTAGGAACCTTAAACCGCTACCGGGCAGTACTTCTACCTTTCTTAGTGTTCTTGCTCCTGCAAAATGACTACGCTGCTCGGTGGCTGCAGCGGCTGGGCTTAGGTCAGCAGTAGGGTAGTATTTGCTGTATACTGAGAGTTCTGCGGCATTCTAGGACAATGCTATTCGAAACTTGGCCCCGCTCGCGGGAGGGTGTATCTTTGCATTTTAGACAAAATTGCCCCTGGGGGGCATTTTCGCTTCGCATGGAAAATCCCGTAATCATATTAGGTGCTCAAAGTCTGGGCGCTACTGCACTTGATGCCTTCCAAAGCAACGACGTAGTCGTGTATTGCCTACTCGACGACGACGCAAAGCTGCAAAACACCGAGTTAAACAACGTGCCTGTAATGGGCAACACCGACGACAAGGAACTGCTTAAGCTTCTGGGCAAAAAGTGCGAAGTATTCGTAGCCACTGAAGATACGGCCAGTCGCCGCAGCCTCACTAATATGCTCCGCGATGAGTACGAGGTAGTCCCCGTGAATGCTATTCACTCCCGCGCCAGCGTATCGGAGCAGGCGTGGTTGGGCCATGGCAACCTTATTGGAGCCGGCGCGGTGGTATCTAGCAACAGTAAGATGGGCAATAGCTGCTTGATTGGGGCCAACGCCGTGATCGACGTGCAGGTAGAGTTGGCTGATTTCGTACAAGTAGGCGCCGGAGCCATCGTCAATGCGGGCGCTGTGGTAGCGGAGCAGGCTTTTATTGGTCCGGGTTCTATCGTGGTGGCCGGTGTGAAGATTGGGGCTAAAGCACGTATTGGGGCGGGGTCGGTAGTGGTGGCTGATGTGCCCGCCAACCAGACTGTGTTTGGCAACCCAGCCGCGAAGGTGTAATTATCAATGAAGAATGAGAAGTGAAGAATCAGGCGATAAGGCTTTGTTTCTGAACTGGAAGCAAACCAGAAGCATTTACTTCTTCTATCCTCATTCCTGATTCTTTATCAAACAAAGATGGATTACCGCGTTCTGCTTTACTACTGCTATTCACCGATTGAGAATCCGGAGGAGTTCCGCGAGGAACATCACCGGCTGTGTCTGCGTTTGAAGCTGCTGGGCCGAATTATTGTCGCAGTGGAGGGGCTTAATGGCACCGTATCGGGCCTAGCGGCTGACTGTGAAGAGTATATGCGCATCGTAAAGGCTGATTCGCGCTTTGCGGCCCTGGAGTTTAAGGTAGATGAGGCTCCGGCGCACACTTTTCAAAAGTTGCACGTGCGCGTGAAGCCTGAAATTGTGCACAGCAGTCTGCGCCACGTGCGGCCGCATGAGCGCACCGGTCAGCACCTATCACCCCAGGAATTCAAAGAGCTCAAGGACCGTGACGATGTAGTAGTGGTCGACGTGCGTTCTGACTACGAATACAACGTGGGTCGCTTCAAGAATGCCGTGACGCTGGACATGGAGAACTTTCGCGACTTCCCCGAGCGGGTGGAACGGCTCAAAGAGTTTAAAGACAAGAAGATCCTGACCTACTGCACTGGCGGCGTGAAGTGCGAAAAAGCCAGCGCTTATCTGCTAGAGCAAGGCTTCGAGAACGTGTACCAACTGCATGGCGGCATCATTAAGTACGGCATCGAAGAAGGCGGCGAAGATTTTGACGGCAAGTGCTACGTCTTCGATAACCGCGTGGCCGTGGACGTGAACCGCGTCAACCCTACGGTAATTTCTTATTGCCACCATTGCCACGCGCCTTCCGACCGGCTTGTGAACTGCGCCAATCCGCACTGCAACGCCCACCTCGCCCTCTGCGAAAATTGCGGCCAGCAACTTGAGGGCGCCTGCTCCACTACTTGCCAAACGCATCCTGATAAGCGCGCTTACGATGGAACCGGCACGTATCCGAAATTGAGCAACAACTACCGCCCCGAGCAGGGCTTCATATCGTACCGCGCGCCTGCTTTGTAGGCGTACAGGTTAGTGAGGCCACAAAAAAGCCCCCCAGCATTGCGTTGGGAGGCTTTTTTGTGGTTTTTGAGCAATAAAAAAAGGCTCAAGGGAAAATGCCCAATGCCTGATAGCTCACACCCACCTTCTCAATGGCACTGTAGAAGGCCGCTGTACGTAGGTCTTGAATGCCATTGATTTGGTGCATTACTTCCCTGATTTCGTGGTAGGCTACAATCATCGTGTCTTCTAGGCCGGAACGTACGAGGCTGATTTCATCGGCGCCCTGAATGATAAGCTTACGTTCCTGGGCACTAATGCTCTTGCCCGTCGTCTGCTCAATGGTAGATACGAGGCGCCCCAAAGAAGCTTCTTCCGCCCGTTTGCCCATGCGCCCGAAACGTACATTTGAAAGGTTTTTCAGCCACTCAAAATAGGATACCGTGACGCCACCCGCGTTGAGGTACAGATCAGGTAGAATCACTATACCCCGCTCAATTAAGATTTTCTCAGCCGCTTTAGTCGTAGGGCCGTTAGCGCCCTCAGCAATAATCTTGGCTTTGATGCGGGCTGCGTTGCCTTCGTGAATCTGGTTTTCGAGGGCGGCGGGTAGCAGCACATCGCACTCATATTCCAGTAGTTGGGTGCTGTCTTCAATGTTTTGTGCGCCGGGGTAATTCAAAATAGAGCCACTCTCCGTGCGATGCTTGAACACATCAGCCACATCAAGCCCATTGGGGTTGAAAATACCCCCCTCACGCTCAGCAATACCCGTAATGATAGCGTTTTCCTGCTCGCAGAAGTGCGCCGCATAGTAACCCACATTGCCCAGACCCTGTACGATGATGCGCTTGCCGGCCATGCCGCTGGTTAGTCCCAGCTTTTTCAACATTTCTTCATCGGCCAATAGCTCGCGTAAGCCGAAGAATACTCCTAGGCCGGTGGCTTCGGTCCGGCCCCGGATACCACCTTGGCCTACGGGTTTACCTGTTACGCAGCCTAAAGCATTGGTATCACCAAACTTGAAGGCCAGATAGGTATCTGCAATCCAAGCCATTTCGCGGCTGCCGGTGCCATAGTCGGGGGCTGGTACATCCATGCCTGGCCCGATCAGGTTTTTCTTGATTAATTCGCTGGCGTAGCGCCGCGTTACTTTCTCCAAGGTTTCGACGGAGCTGGTACGCGGATTGATTTTTACGCCCCCTTTGGCCCCGCCAAACGGCACATCAACCAGCGCGCACTTGAACGTCATGAGGGTGGCCAGGGCCATTACCTCCTCTTCGTCTACGTACATGCTGTAGCGAATACCGCCTTTGCTGGGGAGCTTGTGGTGGCTATGCTGCACCCGAATTCCCTCGAACACCTGCACGTGCCCGTCGACCTCGACCGGGAAGTTTACTTTATAAATGCTGTTGCAGGCTCGAATCTGGCTGATGATGCCGGGGTCAAGTTTGGAGAACTGGGCCGCCTGATCGTAGAACTGCAGGACACTATCATAAAAATCTTTTCCCTGAATCTGGGTGGTGCTCATAGGGCGCAGGATTGGTGGATGTATCTTCATTCCAACGAGTGAAGGCCCGAATCAGTTGTACCTCGACTGCTCAATAGCACCCGCGCCAAACTATGGTTGAGGCGTTGCGTAACAGGTTATGGCTAATTTGCCGCCTTCGCGCCACCCTCTAATCTCTCCCTCTATGCCTATTCCCGACTCCGAACTCATCCTGAACCGCGACGGCAGCATTTATCACCTCAACCTGCTGCCCGATCATATTTCCGAAACCATTATCACCGTCGGCGACCCGGATCGTGTGGCCCTTGTCAGCCAGCACTTCGATTCCATCGAAACGCAGATTAACAAGCGCGAGTTTGTAACCCACGTTGGGTACTACAAGGGCAAGCGCCTGGCGGTCATTTCGACGGGCATCGGCACCGATAACATTGATATTGTGCTCAATGAGTTGGATGCTTTGGTCAATATTGACTTTGTAACCCGCGAGCCCCGCCCCGTGGAAGAGCGCATTGCGCTGCGCATCGTGCGCGTGGGCACCAGCGGCGCTTTGCAGCCCGATATTCCATTGGGTGCGCACTTAGTAACCGAGCACGCCGTAGGTCTCGACGCGCTGATGCAGTTTTACCCTTTGGTAGAAACCGGGCTGGAGGTAGAGGTAGGCGCCGGCATTCAGCAAGCGTTGCAGTTGGATTATCGTCCGTACTGCGTGCGCGGCCACGACCTGATTCGGGAGCAGATTGGCGCCGGCATGGTAGCCGGCAATACGCTTACGTGCCCTGGCTTCTATGGCCCACAAGGCCGGGTGCTCCGCCTCGATTTGCGCCAAGCCGACTTGATTAAACAGTTCCAGAACTTCCGCTACGAAAGTGCCGAGGGCGAATTCCGCCTTACCAACTTCGAAATGGAAACCGCTGGCTACTACGCTCTAGGCCGCATGCTGGGCCACGAGATAGTGTCGCTCAACGCCATCGTGGCCAACCGCGCTACCGGTGAATTCGCTACTAACGCCGAGCAAACGATGAATGATTTGATTGCGAAAACGCTGGATCGAGTGTAAGTCAACTTCATTATTTGTAAAAAAGCCCCCCAGAAATGTTCTGGGGGGCTTTTTCTCGTTCAAAACGAGAGTTGACTATCGTTTGCATAGAAGTGTCCTTACATAAGAAGCTGTCTGCAAGCTGTTATTTGAGTTCTAAGCATAGTTTCCTCCATGGCAAGATTTACCGACATCACCATATATGCCCACGCAGCTAGCTTAGCTACCCTGGGAGGGACTAAGAACCTATATACAAGCTTATCCCAAATTCCCCAAAAAGGCCATCGTGTCCACACCATCGGCGTAGTCGCTTACGCTGGGGCATTGCGCTTGGCCAAAAGGGAAACTGCCCGGAAATTGCCCCCCAGCCGACACTAAACACTGTGTTTGCTCTGCTACTTGGGCTAGCTGCTGCTGAAGGTCAGTGTTGTCGGTGTAAGTGCCGTAATGGACCACCGAGATGGGCGACACGAGCTGGGCGCTTTCGGTAAGCAGGACAAAGCCGTTGTCGAAATGGGGCACACGGTTTACTAGCAGAATGCTCTTGTTGTAGTCGTAGTTGTTCTGATAGCGGTTCTGCTCTAGCACTCGCTCCCAAGGCTGGAGGTTGTCCAGCAGCTTATCAAAGCGGTAGTCTTTGGGCACCATTAACTTCGATACGTTACGGCAGCCCAGGCCATAGTACTGAAAAATATCGGCGCCCAGAGCGGCTAGTTCCTCCGGGGTTTCCTGACCCGTAAGGATGCCTAGACTCGTGCGGTTGCGGCGAATCAGGTGAGGTTTATGGCGGAAATAATACTCAAAGTAGCGGCCTGTGTTATCGGAACCGGTGGCAATGAATGCATCAGCATCATTGAGGCGCTCAACGAAGGTGATGCGCTCGCACAGCCGGGAATCGATGCGCGTCAGCTCGTCCACAATCCAGTGCATCAGGTACTTATCATCTGAGCTAGGTTTAGCTAGTAGCAAATGTCCACTGAGCAGCACGCACAGCAAATCGTGGAAGCCCACCAACGGAATATTGCCCGCCATTACCACGCCCACCTGGCGCGGGGTGGTGGGCTCGGTGGAGTAACGGCTGGCCCATGCGCTGAGCGTGTTCTCGTCGAGCATCGTCACAATTCCCTCTAAAGCTGCCGCTACATTGGGCGCATCAAACCAAGAGTTGTTATTGCGGGCCCGGCTGAACAGGTCGGCTTTTTCGTCGTCGGTAAGATTGCGCAGGCGCTGGCCCAGCGCAACAAAAGCGGCTAAACGTTCATTATGATTCATCTTGGATAGATTTCTAGTTGATGAGTGGTTAAGTGGTTCTACAAAGTCCGCCGAGCGGTTTGTAAGACCACTATCGTTGGAAAACCCAACGGGTATGCAGGTATCAGTAACGACATAGATCGTACGACTCTGGACAAATTGGGCCACGCTGGGCTAGGGCCTAGAGGGGGAAATTTTCGTTAATAAACCCTCAAAGCTGAACATTCAAAATTAAAACAAGGTTAGTTTCTACTTTTGCGCACCCAGATCAACTTTTGGAGGGCATCTTTGCGTAAGCATATCTGTTCAATTACTAGTACCCAAAAACCAGACGACTTCGGCTATGGCCATAATGATAACCGACGAGTGCATCAACTGTGGTGCCTGCGAACCTGAATGCCCCAACAACGCCATTTACGAAGGTGGTGCCCAATGGCGCTGGGCCGATGGCACTTCGCTGAAAGAGGTAGAAGTGGACGGCGGTGCCGTAGTAGTGGCAACGGCGCCCCAAACGCCCGTTTCAGATGAGTATTACTACATCGTGTCGGATAAGTGCACCGAGTGTGTGGGCTTCCACGAAGAACCTCAGTGCGCCGCCGTGTGCCCCGTCGATTGCTGCGTTGACGACCCCGACCTGCGTGAAACCCAAGAGGAATTGCTCAGAAAGAAAGAGTGGCTGCACCTGACCGCTTAAACTTACTGTAGAACATACTTTTTGGCTATTGCCATTTAGTATGAACTTTAATTACTCAAAAAGCCCCCTAGAAGAGTTCTGGGGGGCTTTTTGAGTAATGACAACGCGCTCTTGAATCGCGCACCCGCACTCATCTACGTTCTTAGGCACCACAGTTGAAGTATTTATCGTAGGCCGACTCAGGAATTAGATTGAGCTGGCTGAGCACTTTGATCGGCCAGCGCAGCCGCCGGATGAGGGAGTAGTTGTTGGGATAATCGCGGAAGGTTTTGGGCGGAGCAGCTACAATCTGGTCGAATTCCGCCCGGGTCAGGCCTAGGCGCTTGATGCAAAGGTCAATCACGCGCTGATCCTCGATGGAGTTGATTTCGGCGGTGCGTTCCAAGGCTTTTTCGCGGCTCATTTGCCCCGAGCGGATGAGGGCCGAGTAGTTGAACAAGCGCCGATCAATGTTAAACTTGGTGCGGTTCAGGTAGTAAATGACGCTTTGGTAGAGGTCGTCGAAGTAGTGAGCGCCGGGGTTAACCCAGTCCAGCTCGCGGGCTAGTAACTCGTCTACGTCGGCCCGCACGTAATCCACGTGATAGAGCAGCGTCACGGTCTTGATGCGTCGCACGAAGGCGTAATAAAACATTTCTTTCAAATCCAGATTGAAGCCCGGATCTGTGGGCGACCAGGGGCGCAAGGGTACTGTTCCGAAGCGCTTGTGTACCGCTTTGAGGTAGCGCCCGTCCAGGTAATTCCACGACAGGGGGCAAATTCCTTCTGTTCGAAAGCTCTGGCCAATGACGATGCGTTGAATACCCTCCTTAGCTGCTACGCCATACAAAGCTGTAGCGATGCCTAGATCGGTGCCTTCCTCCATATCGGGCGTAGAAGCTTTGAGGAAGGCAATTTTGAGGTCCTTGGATTCGCGCCAGTCGGAGGTAATAGTGCGCAGCTCTACACCTAGTTTGCGGCAGGCTTTTACCATGTTTTCGCCCGCTACTGGGTTACCAAAGCCATCGTTGAAGTGCACGGCCAGCGGGCGTAGCTTTAGCTTCGTGACGCAGTACCAAAGCGTGTAGCTGCTGTCGCGGCCGCCGCTTACGCCCAGCACGCAGTCGTATTTCTTGCCTTTCCCAGTTTGCTTTATATCATCGGCCAGCTTCTGTACTTGTAGGCGGCCGGCTTCCCCAAGGGGAAAAGCCTGATCGAGCTTGTCGTGCAGGGCGCAGAAGCTGCACTCGCCACTACTATCGAACCTGATGCCAGGCACCGTGGTATCCATAATGCAGCGAGTACAGCGCTGCTGCGGCGCTTGTGGTTGCCAAATGGGGCTGCGCGCCGCCGCTGACTCGGTTACGGGCATTGGTGTGTTGTTAGTGGAACAGATCGGAGTAGGCAAGCGAACAAACAAGAGGTACTACAAAAGGGTAAGGGGGCTTTTTTGCTTAGGTCCCTCCACCATATAAAAAGCATTACGTGTTAACTACAGCAGAGTGTCAAATTGGTAACCTTTGCGCTGTAGCATTTCGCCAATGGCCGTACCCTGCTCCGTCCGGATTGGGCGGGGCAGATCGGCTACTACCAGCTCGCCGGCAAATTCATTGAAGGTGCCCTGAGCCCGCACGCCATTGGCATCGACGGCCAAGGAGCAGCCGACACTTTTCTTACCCTCATATGGCCCACCTACAATATATCCCACCGAAGTCGTACCGACTACCACCACATTATACAGGCGGGCCAAAATAGAGAATGGCTTCACCCATTTTTCTCGGTACGGGTCGTTTTCTTCCGTGAGCGAGTAATCGACGGTCCAGGACGAAGGAGAGAGAATGAATTCGGCCCCCATACGGGCCAGTGTATGACCAATAGGCAAGCCATCTAGGAAGTTGTCGGCGCAAATGTTCACACCAATTTTACCCAGGGGCGTATCTACCACATTTAGCATCTGACCCACAGCGTAGAACGGCTGTTCAACGGTCAGTAAGTTGATTTTGTGATATTTAACTAATATTTCGCCTTCGGGATTAATGAGAATGGCCGCGTTGTAGTTACGACCATTCAAGCGCTCAGTAAGGCCGGCACACACGTAAATTTTGTGATAGATGGCCTGCTGGCAGAGCTGGTCGCTGAAGGGGCCGGGGATGGGCTGAGCCTCCAGTAGGGCGCTGGGGTGCGTCCAGGCGAAGTCCAGCGTTTCGGGCAGCAATACGAGTTCACAGCCTTGTTGGGCTGCCTCACCAATCATACGGGCGGCACGTTCCAAGTTGCGGGCTGGCTCGCCGCCTTCTACCAGCAATTGGCCCATACCAATCCGCAACGAAGCCGTGGGGGGCAAAATAGCCGACTCCGGTGCTGAGATAGCAACTTTAGGTGCTTTGCGAAAAGAGAATAATGCGGCCATGCCGACGGAGGGAGAAGTGTGAATGAAAAGATAAAAATAATTTAAAAAAACGACCTATGGCATTAAACCTAGGAAGTAGTTTTTGGTCGTCGCGCAAAGGTAAGGCCAATAACGGCGATGAAATAATAGAAGAGAATGGATGACGAGCTCATTCGCTTTTAGCCGTTGCAGCTAAGGCTAAAGAAGGCCATTTGCCGGCTTGAATTGCCTACTTTTGTCTTCGTTTAGAACCGAATTTGCCCCTGCTGCCCATGTCAATCGCCAAAACCTATACTCCCGCCGACGTAGAAGCCAAATGGTATGAGCGTTGGCAGGAGCAAGGCTTTTTCAAAGCCAAGCCCAATCCGCGCAAGCCTGCCTACTCCGTTGTGATTCCGCCACCTAACGTGACGGGCGTGCTGCACATGGGCCACATGCTCAACAATACCATTCAGGACGTATTAGTGCGCCGGGCCCGCATGCAGGGCAAAGAAGCCTGCTGGGTGCCCGGTACCGACCACGCCTCCATTGCCACCGAAGCTAAAGTAGTAGCCCTGCTTAAGGAGAAGGGCATCGACAAACGCGACCTTACTCGCGAGGAGTTCCTGGCTCACGCCTGGGAATGGAAAGAAAAGTACGGCGGCATTATCCTGGAGCAACTCAAGAAGCTAGGCGCCTCCTGCGACTGGGACCGCACCCGTTTCACCATGGAGCCCGAGCTCACCGACGCCGTGCTGCGCGTATTCGTAGACCTCTATCAGAAAGGACAGATCTACCGTGGCATCCGCATGGTAAACTGGGACCCCCAGAGCCGCACTGCTATTTCCGATGAGGAAGTAATTGCCAAAGATACCCAGGCCAAAATGTACCACCTGCGCTACCCAGTAGTAGGGCAGGTGGGCCAGTTTTTGACCGTGGCTACCTCGCGTCCCGAGACCATTATGGCCGACGTAGCCGTGGCCGTAAACCCCAACGACGAGCGCTACAAGCATCTGCATGGGGCGCAGGTCAGCATTCCTTTATTGGGCCGCGAGGTTCCCATTATTCTGGACGAGTACGTAGCCATTGACTTTGGCACCGGCGCCCTGAAAGTGACGCCCGCTCACGACCTGAATGACTATGAGCTAGGCGTGAAGCACAAGCTGCCCGTTATAGATATCCTCAACGACGATGGTTCGTTGAATGAGAAAGCTGTGCTCTACGTGGGTCAAGACCGCTTCGCCGCCCGCAAACAAATAGCCAAAGATTTACAGGCCGCTGGCTTGCTCGATAAAATCGAGGAATACGCTAGCGTGCTTCAGACCTCAGAGCGTACCGGCGCTGTAATCGAGCCGCGCCTGAGCATGCAGTGGTTCTGCAAAATGGACCACATGGCGGCTATGGCGCTAGCCGTAGTCGAAAGCGACGAAATCAAGCTACATCCGCCCAAGTTCAAGAACATGTATCGGGTGTGGATGGAAAACGTGCGTGACTGGTGCATCTCGCGGCAGCTGTGGTGGGGGCAACGTATCCCCGCTTACTACCTACCTGACGGCTCCTTTGTGGTAGCTCTATCGGAAACAGAAGCACTTGAAGCGGCGCGTGAGCAGAGTGGTAATGTCGATTTGCAAATCAGTGACTTACGCCAGGATGAAGACGTGCTTGATACCTGGTTCTCGTCATGGCTGTGGCCCATTTCTGTGTTCGATGGCTTTAAAGATCCGGACAACCCGGACATCAGTTATTTCTACCCAACCGACGACCTCGTAACGGCCCCCGAAATTCTGTTCTTCTGGGTGGCCCGCATGATCATGGCTGGCCTGGAATACCGCAAAGAGGTACCGTTTCGCAACGTTTACCTCACCGGCATCGTGCGCGACGACCAGGGCCGCAAGATGAGTAAGCAGCTTGGCAACTCGCCCGATCCGCTGGACCTCATTGCCCAGTACGGCGCTGATGGCGTGCGCACGGGCATGCTGTTCAGCTCGCCAGCCGGCAACGACTTACTCTTCGATATTCGACTCGTGGAGCAGGGCCGCAACTTCACCAACAAGCTCTGGAACGCCTTCCGCCTCACCCAGGGCTGGGAAGTGAATCATGAGTTGCCCTTTGCAAATGAAAAGGCCGTTGAGTGGTTTGGGGCCAAGCTGCAAAGCGCCCAGATCGAGCTGGATGAGCACTTCTCCAAGTTCCGTATGTCGGATGCGCTGATGACAGTGTACAAGCTCGTGTGGGATGACTTCTGCTCCATATATCTGGAAATGATCAAGCCGGCTTACCAGGCGCCCATCGATCCAGAGACGTTACGCCTGACCACGGCTTATCTCGAAACGCTGCTTAAGCTCATGCACCCCTTCATGCCCTTCATCACCGAAGAAATATGGCATGAGCTAGGCGAGCGGGGCGAGAAGGAGTACGTGTGCGTGGCCGCCTGGCCCAAGCCCCAGCCGCTTACCGACGCCGCCAACATCCTCAGCCGCATGGATAAGGTGCTGGAAGTGGTAGCCGGCATCCGCAACGTGCGCAACCAGAAAGGCATCGGCCCCAATAAGCCCCTGACGTTGGCGGCCAAAACGGAGGAAACAGTGTTGCTAAGCGACTACGACGCGGTTATTCGGAAATTGGGAGCCTTAAGCGACATCAGCTTCGTGGACGCCGCCCCGGCTGGAGCCGTGAGCTTCGTGCTGGGCACGGGCGAGTTCTTTATTCCCCTAGAAGGCCACATCGACCTAGCCGCCGAGCGGGAGCGCCTGACCAAGGAAATCGAATATGCCCGAGGCTTCCTGGAATCGGTCATGAAGAAACTCAGCAACGAGAAGTTTGTGCAAAATGCTAAGCCCGACGTGCTGGAGCGCGAGCGGCAGAAGCAAGCCGATGCCGAAGGAAAGATAACGGCGCTTGAGCAAAGCCTAGCAGCGTTATAATCTGAGCGCTTCAATACCAAAAAGCCCCCCAGAGCATCTCTGGTGGGCTTTTTGTTCAGAGGTAAATATAAAATACTTTATTCTATATTGTAGATTGTTAAATATAGATAAATGACTTTTCCTTTGTGTGTTTCTTATCTATTCTAAATATGAAAAAAACTATATGCTGCCTTTTAACCATTGCCAGTTTAGCGCTACATTCTGCCGTTGCTCAGTCCCTTTGGGTGGTGCCGCCCGGTTCTCCCACCTACGACGCCAAGTATGTTGCGGGCGAAATGAGGTATTTGACCGCCCCCCAACCGGGTGTGCTATGGGGGGTAGGATTGGAACTCCAATCTGCTGGTGTGGGACAAGGTAATTATCAGGATCGGGTGTTTCGTACCGCTGATAATGGGCAGAGTTGGCAAGAAGCGCCCGCAACTACTTGGTTTTCCTCCTCTAGGCTTGCGCCGATGGGTATAGCTTTCAGGGATTTGGCGGCAATAGATGGACAAACAGCTTGGATGTTACAAGATAATGTGGCCAGTGGCGTCCAAACCTTGCTCCATACAACCTCGGGGCCGGGGGGATTTGCGCCTTTGGCAGCTAGCTTGCCCGTCTACTTTTCTACCATTCACTTCTTTACGGCTACGACCGGGATTGCCGTAGGAAATGTTGCGTCGGGAACAACTACGTGGCCCATTTATCGCACTATTGATAGTGGCTTTACCTGGACGCTGATACCCAATGCTCCCCTAGTGGCCGGCCACAAGTATATTGGTAATAAGCAGAGCATAGGTCCTAACTTGTGGCTTAATACAGCCACGTCGTCGACTAGTACGAGCCCACAGATGCTGCTCCGCACCACCGATGAAGGATTAACCTGGACAAGTTTCGTCAGCAGGGGGGCCGTTACTTTCGAAAATGCAACGCACGGCTTATCTTACTTTTATGCGCTAACAACCGGTAATCGAGTAGAGCCCAAGGTGATTAGAACCACCGACGGTGGCGCATCTTGGACAGACGTTGCTTTCACAGGGCGGCCGGGTATAGCTGCAATGATTGCCATAGCAGGTGCACCCGGCACCTACCTGAGCACAGACTTCACGTATCCCTTCGCCAACAATAATGCTATCGTCCGCACCGCTATCAGTTATGACAGGGGAGCCAACTGGCAGGATGTCGAGACCAACATGCAGGGAGGAGCAATAAAATTAATGCATTCGGCTAGCCCTAACGAAATTTGGGCAGGTATACAGCGAGCGGACATGTCCTTACCAAACCAACCAATGATACGACGCTACACGAGCTCCGTTTTGGCCTCCCGAAACCCAATTAAGAAGGCCTCGGGTCTGGTCGCCTATCCTAACCCTACAACTGGGATGGTGTATCTGGAAGGGGAGATAGCAAGAGAAGAAGTCGTGCGCGTGTACGATAACGTGGGGCGCTTATGCCAGCAAGAAAAAATATCTAACTCAACCCCTACACTTGATTTGTCGAAACTTCCTGCCGGGCTGTACCACGTGCTCCTGACTTCGGCTACTGGAAGGGTAGGAAGCTTACGCGTAAATAAAATTTAGCCATTATCCTCTCACCTAGGAAGTATTAGGGTAGTTAATCCCAGATTATGAGGATTTAATGCTTACTCAAGCAAAAAGCAATACCAGCCCAGGCGCTGGTATTGCTTTTTTATGAGCTTTACCCTCGATACCATTTATGCACTCGTGCTAGAGTTAAGGCGGAGCCATTTCTGTATCTTTCGCTTGTTCTAACCCTCAACCTTAGCCTAACACTCTATGAATCACTCGTTACTATGGCTGGCCGGCGCCTGCGTCCTGTCGTTGGGCGCAGTGCAGGCCCAAACCCAGCCTACCACTTACTCCATGACTACGCCGCCCCTCGCGCCCATTAAACCTAAGCAGCTTACCTCGCCCCACGGCACCCGCACCGATAACTATTACTGGCTCAACGAGCGTGAAAATCCCGAGGTAATCAGCTACCTCAATGCCGAAAATGCCTACTTCGATAAGCAGATGGCGCCCGCCAAGGAACTGGAAGACAAGTTGTTCAATGAGATAAAGGGCCGCATAAAGGAGCAAGACGAATCGGTGCCCTACCGCGACAAGGGCTACTACTACTACACCCGCTACGAGGCCGGCAGCGAGTACCCCATCTATTGCCGCAAGAAGGGCGACATGAAGGCCACGGAAGAGATATTGCTCAACGCCAACGAATTAGGCAAAGACAAAACCTACTTCCAGATTGGCGGCTACGAGGTGAGCGACAACAATCTGGTAATGGCCTACGGAGCCGACACGGTAAGCCGCCGCCTCTACACGCTGCGCTTCAAGGACCTAAAAACGGGCAAGCTTTACCCCGAGAAAATCGTGAATACCAGCGGCAACGCCGTGTGGGCCGCCGACAACAAAACGCTTTTCTACGCCAAAAAAGACCCCACCACGCTATTGCCTTACCAGGTGTACCGCCACACCCTAGGTACCGACCCCAAGCAGGACGTGCTAGTATACGAGGAAAAGGACAACACCTTTGGTCTCGGCGTTAGCCGCTCGAAGTCTGATAAATACATCTTTATCGGTATGGGCAGCACGCTTTCCTCGGAGTTGCGCTACATCGAGGCCAGCAACCCGACCGCTGCGCCTAAGGTATTTTTGGCTCGCGAAAAAGACCATCTGTATGATGTAGAGCACTTTGGTGACAAGTTTTATATCCGCTCCAACGCTGGTGCGCCTAACTACCGCCTGCTCGAAACATCAGTGAGCAACACGGCCAAAACCGCTTGGAAAGAAGTTATTCCGCACCGGAAGGACGTGTTTTTGGAGGGCATGGAGCTGTTCAAGAATTTCCTGGTGCTAAGTGAGCGTAAGGAGGGCCTGCTGCAGCTGCGGGTTCGCCCCTGGAAAGGCGAGGAGCACTACATTAACTTCGGCGAGCCAACTTACACAGCCTACATCAGCGTAAACCCCGAGTTTGATACGCCCGTGCTGCGCTACGCTTACACGTCGCTCACCACGCCCAACTCCACGTACGACTACAACATGACCACCAAGCAAAAGACCTTGCTTAAGGAGCAGGCCGTGCTGGGGGGCTTTAATAAGGAAGATTACGTGACCGAGCGGGTGTACGCCACCGCCAAAGACGGTACCAAGGTGCCGATTTCAATCGTTTACAAAAAAGGCTTCAAGAAAGACGGCACCTCGCCCGTGCTCCAATACGCGTACGGATCCTACGGCATCACCTCCAACGCTGCCTTCAGTGCCGCTCGCCTGAGCCTGCTCAACCGCGGCTTTGCCTATGCGCTCTGCCACATTCGGGGTGGACAGGAAATGGGTCGGCAGTGGTACGAGGACGGCAAACTGCTGAAGAAGAAGAACACCTTCACCGACTTTATCGACTGCTCCGAATTCCTGATTCAGCAGAAATATACCTCGCCCGCCAAGCTTTTCGCCCAAGGTGGTAGCGCAGGCGGCCTCCTGATGGGCGCCGTGGTCAACATGAGCCCCGACCTCTACAAAGGCGTGCTGGCTGGCGTGCCCTTTGTGGACGTAGTGACCACCATGCTCGATGAAACTATCCCGCTCACCACCGGCGAGTACGACGAGTGGGGCAACCCCAACAAGAAAGAATATTACGACTACATGCTCTCGTACTCGCCCTACGACAACGTGAAGAAGCAGCCGTATCCCAATATGCTCGTCACCACCGGCCTGCACGACTCTCAGGTGCAGTACTTTGAGCCCGCCAAGTGGGTAGCCAAGCTTCGCACCATGAAAACCGATAATAATCTGCTGCTCTTGCACACCGATATGGCAGCTGGTCACGGCGGTGCCTCGGGCCGCTTCAAGTCTATCCGTGACGTAGCCCGGCAGCAGGCTTTCATGCTGATGCTATTGGGAATCAAATCGTAAATCTTGCCAGCAAAAAAGCCCCCCAGAAAATTTCTGGGGGGCTTTTTTATGCTCGAACTAGGCGAAAATCACTTGGCTTCCGCCGCGCGCTGCTGGGTGGTGAGTTGATTTTGGAGTTGAAAAGTTACCTTCTCACAGTCGGCGTAGCGCTGCTCGGCCTGACGCAACGACTCCTGAGTGGAGCTTAGCTGCAGGTACAAAAAAATGATGAGTCCTAATGAAATAATAAGGGCGACGAGCGAAAGTATATTTTTCATAACTGGCTGATTAAGAAAAAGAAAAGCCCGTCCAGTAGACGGGCTTATTCAAGTGCAGCCGCGCCGGCGGTAAAGGTGCCGCGGGTTGCGTTAGATAACGGTGTTAGGGTCAAACTGCTCTAGGTAGTCGGCCACTTTGCGCACGAACATGCCGCCCAAAGAGCCATCAACTACGCGGTGATCATAGGAGTGCGATAAGAACATGAAGTGCCGAATACCGATCAAATCACCTTGGGCTGTTTCAATCACAGCTGGCTTCTTTTTGATGGCACCCAAAGCCATGATAGCCACCTGCGGTTGCATGATGATAGGGGTACCCATTACGTTGCCGAAAGAGCCCACGTTGGATACGGTATAGGTGCCGCCTTCCAGGTCGCCAGGTGTCAGCTTGTTAATGCGGGCGCGGTTAGCTAGGTCATTTACCTTCTTGCTCAACCCATTTAGGTTCAGCTGGTCAGCATTATGAATAACGGGTACAATCAGGTTGCCGGAGGGCAGCGCCACGGCTAGGCCAATGTTGATGTCACGCTTCTTAATGATGTAGTCCCCATCCACCGACACGTTGATGTTGGGGAAGTCCTGGATAGCGCGCGCAATGGCCTGAATCAGGATAGGCGTGTAGGTCAGGTTTTCGCCTTCGCGCTTTTTGTAGGCGTCCTTGTGCTTGTTGCGCCAGTTTACGATGTCTGTCACATCGGCTTCCACGAATGACGTAACGTGGGGGGCAATTCGCTTGCTGTCGACCATGCGCTGGGCAATCATCTTGCGCATGCGGTCCATCTCGATCAACTCCTGGTTGCCGCTTACTGAGGGTGCTGGCTTGCTAGCAGGGGGGCTGGTGGGCTTGGCGGCTGCTTCAGCGGGGGCAGCTTGGGGCTGAGCGGCTGTCTGCGTCTGGAGCGGCAGTGCGGCGGGCGCTGGTATGGGCTGGGGGGCATTTTGCTGAGCCGGAGCAGTTGCGTTAGCAGCTTGGCTCAACGACTTCTTGCCACCTTCCACATAATCCAGAATGTCTTTCTTGGTAACGCGGTTTTCCTTGCCGGTGCCAGGCAAATATTCCAAGTCAGCCATCGAAATACCTTCCTGACGCGCAATGCTCAGAACCAGCGGTGAATAAAAGCGACCCTGCTGGGGCTGAGCCGAGGTCTGGTTGGCCGAAGCCTGGGCTGGCTCTGGCAAGTGGGGAACATCGGCTGAAATATCCTCGCCGTTATCGGAAGCAGCGGTAGAAACTGACTCAGAAGCAGCGGCTTGCGCTGCCGGGGTCGACGTGGCAGCGCTGGCGTCAGTCTCGACGATAGCGATGGGAGCACCTACGGCTACCACTTCGCCTTCCTGTACCAGAATCTCCTGCAAAATGCCGGCGTGAATGGCGGGCACTTCAGTATCTACTTTATCAGTAGCTACTTCCAGTACGGATTCGTCCTGCTCAATTGCGTCGCCTACTTGTTTGAGCCATTTCAGGACGGTGCCTTCCATAATGCTTTCGCCCATTTTGGGCATCACCATTTCCACTCGTGCCATGCGGTTGTCGGGGGTTGGGTTTGTTGGGTGTTGAAGATCAAAGTACTAGCTCAGCGCGCGCCATGATACGCTGGGTGGACGCCCGCTAAGCCGCCTCAAAGGTAGGTGTTTTAGCGAGTAGCCGAAGCGTGAGTGCTTGCGAGGCGAATGTGCTAGGCGTTAGTGGCAGTCAACCGTGTCGTTATTTTGGCAGGCTCTGGCGCAGTAGATTTAAAATAATCGTGGTAGTGTACTCAATGTTGAGCTGGCGGCCCCGGTCAAAGGTGAACTGTTTGCTTACAGTTTGGTGGGCGTCGGCGTAAGCAATGCAGACGGTGCCCACCGGCTTTTCGGGGGTGCCACCGCCGGGTCCGGCAATGCCGCTGGTGGCCAGGGCAACATCCACGCCGAGGTGGCGGCGGGCGCCTTCGGCCATTTCACGTACCGTCGCTTCACTCACAGCACCATGTGTAGCTAAGGTTTCGTTGCTTACGCCTAGCTGCTTGACTTTGATATCATTATGATATGCTAAAATGCCCCCCAGAAAGTAGCGTGAGCTACCAGCCACGCTGGTCAGCTTGTGCGCGAGGTAGCCACCCGTGCAGCTCTCCGCTGTACCAATGGTGAGGTTGCGCTCAGTTAGCAGTTGACCTACTGCAGCTTCTAGGGGTACTTCACCAACGGCAAAAATGTACTCGCCAATAAGCTCCCGCAGCAGGGGCAAGTGGGCCTCTAGGCGGCCGCGCAGGTCGGGAAGGCCATCGTCAGTGGCGGTCAGGCGCAGACGCACAGCACCGAGGTGGGGCAGATAAGCTAGCTTAAAGTTGGGGGGCAAACTGTCTTCCCAATTCGCAATTTTCTCCGCCAAGAATGACTCGCCAATGCCTACCGTCTGCACTACCAAATGCTCGATGGGAGCCGTATGAAAATGCTCCTTTAGCTTGGGCAATACGATGTCGATCATCATGCGCTTCATCTCAAACGGCACGCCCGGCATCGACACAAATACTACGTCCCGATCCTCGAACCACATGCCCGGCGCCGTACCCACGGCATTACGGATAGGGATGCAGGCAGCAGGTAAGTAAGCTTGCTGGCGGTTTACTTCCAGCATGGGCCGATTGAAGCGGGCAAAGATGCCCTCCACATCGCGCAAAGACGGCTCATGCAGCACCAGCTCGGAGCGAAAGTACTCGGTAAGAATATGCTTAGTCAAATCGTCTTTAGTGGGGCCGAGGCCACCAGTAATCAGCACCACATCGGCTCGCTCGCGGGCCGCATCCAGGGCCAGCACAATTTCGGCAGCTCGGTCGGAGACGCTCGTAATCTGGCGTACTCGAATCCCCAGCTTGCCCAGCTCTTGGCCCATAAAGGCCGAATTAGTGTCCACGACCTGACCGTAGAGCAGTTCGTCGCCGATGGTAATGATTTCTGCGTTAGGTACCTGCTGCATAGAGGGGAATAAGGGAAGAAAAAATAGGATGGTTTGGTCCGGTTTGTGCCTTAGCCAGTACGCCAGCCCGATGAGCTGGTTCATATTAGCCGCCCCGAGTTATGAAAAAGATTCGCTATTCCCTTGTGCTGACTGCTCTGCTTGGTTTGCACGTCGCCGCTTCGGCCCAGGTATTTCGCTTACCCAAGCTGGGGGGCGTTTTGACAACTCCTAGTACCAAAACTCCTACCCAGGGCTCAACCGGGCGCATCACGCAGGATGAAGCAGCCCGTGGCCTCAAGGAAGCCTTGGTACAAGGCATCAGCAAAGGTGCCGACCAAGCTTCCAAGCAAGATGGCTTCAACCTCAACAAGCTTATTCGCATTCCGTTTCCGCCCGATGCGCAGCGCGTGGCAAACACCTTGCGTTCCATTGGCTTAGGTTCACAAGTTGATCGGTTTGAGCTATCCCTAAACCGCGGGGCCGAGGATGCTGCCAAAAGCGCCAAGCCTATTTTCCTAGCAGCCATCAAAAGCCTGACCTTTCAGGACGTGTGGGGAATCCTGACGGGCGAGAAGGACGCAGCCACCAATTACTTGCGTCGCACCACCACTACCCAACTCACTACGGCCTTCAAGCCTGTTATTCAGGAATCTTTGGACAAAGTGAATGCCACCCGCTACTACACCGACCTGACCACGCGCTACAACCGTATTCCGCTGGTGCAGCCTGTCAATACCGACCTGAACCAATATGCTACTGACAAAGCTATTGGGGGACTTTTTACCCTCATAGCCCAGGAGGAAGCCAACATTCGGGAGAATCCCATAGCCCGCGGCTCGGAGCTACTACGCCGGGTTTTTGGCAACAAATCATAAGTAGAGAGTCTGCCATTGTTTAGAGCCGTAAACAATAGAAAAGCCCCCCAGAAACATTTCTGGGGGGCTTTTCTATGACTTAGGTGCTTACTTCTCAGCAAGCCTAGTCCTTAAAAATCGTCGTCGTCGCTCAGACGGCCGCTGCGGCCAGAACGGCTGCTGCTGAAATCGTCATCATCGTCGTCGGCTACATCGAAGTCGTCATCGTCGTCGAGCGAGGCAAAGCCGCTGCTGTCCGGGTCTTCGGCGGCTTCGGCGGCCGTGTATTCTTCCTCCGTCATGCTGGCCAGGTCTAGGGCCTCGTCGTGGGAGGAGCCGGTGTCGCGCCACATCAGATAGTCGGCATACTTGGCACTGAGGCGGTCTTCAGTACTGCCAATACCAGCGCGGCCGCCACTTTTGGCGAAGTTGTCCAGCTCGTCATCATCGAGCGAATCGTCGTCGAGGTCGTCGTATTGTCTCATGGCCGGGTGAGGGCAGGTGATGGTGAAAAAAACTAGTTGAAGTCGTCTGTAAAAACCGCAGGGCGGCTGCGAAGATACGGCCCGAATGGTTTTTGTGTTGGCGCTAAGCCCGTATTTTTCGTTGTTTACTTTTCTACCGCTCAGCTTCCAATAGACTTACGTTGAGCTTGTCCTCCACACTGGGAGTGGCAACGGATGCTTGAACCTTAGAGAATTTTTGGTTCATCGAGCCACCTTAGCTCCGAAGCTCGTTACATCCAGTTGCTCTTGACAAAAGTCGTATTCCTCCGCTACGTTGGAACTTACGAGCACCAATCGTCCGGCTGCAGTAGCTCGTATATGTTCCTGGTACCAAGCCACGCCCGTCCGGTCGAGGTTAGTAGTTGGTTCGTCCAATAGGAGTAGAGGGGCTGCACTATAAAGGGCCAAACCCAACTTGAGGCGCTGTTTCATGCCGGAAGAAAAGTCGCGCACGAGCTTATGGCGAGACTTCTCCAAGTAAAGCAATTCAATCAACGCCTTATTGGTTAGGCCTGGTTTAAGCGGCTTGAAACGGGTATGAAAGTGCAGCAGTTCGCTTAGTGTCAATTCCTCAATCAGCTCCAGATAAGGCGCGCAGTAAGCTAATTGAGCAGGTATATCCTCCACCGCCACTTCCCGGCCTTTCAGCGTGTAAGCCAGCGTGCCATCGGTCGGGAGAAGCTGGCCTGACAGGGTATTGAGCAGCGTACTTTTACCCGCCCCATTTGGACCCAGAATAGCCGTGGCCGTACCCGGTTGAAAAGTATGAGTCAGGTTCCGAAAGATCCAGTCGCGATTGAAACGCTTGCCTAGCCCGGTAGCCTGAATCTGCATACAGTGCTAGTAATCAGTGCCGTTGTTACTGCGCGAATAGCCTTTGATAACTCCGCGGCCGGAATTGCGCACGAAGTTAACTACCTCATCACGCTCAGGCGAGGGTAAAAGCTCCAACTCTATTTTATCCAGGGCGTCGGCATTGTTGAGCTTGCTCAGAAACAGCAGGCGGTAGAGCTGCTGAATCTCCCCGATTTTAACATCGGAGTAGCCACGCCGACGCAAGCCAATGGAATTAATGCCGCTGTAGGTCAGCGGCTCACGCCCGGCCTTCACGAAAGGCGGCACATCCTTACGAACCAGAGAGCCCCCCGAAATCATAGTGTGTGGCCCAACTTTTACAAACTGATGCACCGCCGACATGCCACCCACAATGGCATAATCACCAATCTCCACATGGCCCGCGAGCTGCACGGAGTTGGCCAGCACACAGTTATCACCCACAATACAATCGTGAGCTACGTGTACATAAGCCATGAGCAGGCAGTTAGCGCCTACCACCGTCCGTAGCCGGTCCACGGTGCCGCGGTTCACGGTTACGCACTCCCGTACCACCGTATTGTCACCGATGTGCGCGGTGGTCTTCTCACCCGCGAACTTCAAATCCTGCGGTACAGCGGCAATAACGGCACCCGGAAAAATCTTGCAGTTTTTACCGATACGGGCGCCTTGCATGATGGTCACATTGGGCCCTATCCAGGTGCCCTCGCCAATCTCCACGTCCTTATCAATAGTAGTAAATGGCTCTACTACTACATTCTGCGCAATTTTAGCCTCCGGATGAATATAGGCGAGGGGCTGGTTCATTTGATTCAATTAGCAATTAACATCTAACAATTATCAATGCTACTTAACTTGATCTGCGGTCCTTTTAGTGAAGCCCAACTCTGTTAAATGGTAATTGATAACTGATAATTGTAGTCTAGGCATCTTTGCGAACAATGGCGGCACTCATTTCAGCCTCCATCACTACTTTACCGTTCACAAATGCCTTGCCGCTCATCTTGGCGATACCTCGCTTAACGGGCGCAAGCAGCTGGCATTTGAAGATGATAGTGTCGCCGGGAACTACCCTTTTTCGAAAACGGCAGTTCTCAATTCCGAGAAAATACGTCCAGTAGTTCTCGGGGTCTTTCACTGTGTTCAACACCAGAATACCGCCCGTTTGAGCCATGGCCTCAATTTGAATGACGCCAGGCATCACAGGGTTACCGGGGAAGTGACCTTGAAAAAATTGCTCATTCATCGTCACATTCTTCACACTCGTCACGGTAGTCGCGTCGAGGTGAATGATCTTGTCGATGAGCAGGAATGGGTAGCGGTGGGGGAGCGTGGCGGAAATCTTGTTGATGTCCATCACGGGCTCACGGCTCGGGTCGTAGGTAGGAACCGGCGCGGAGTCCACCTCCATCATTTTCTTCTTGATCTTCTTAGCAAAAGCTACGTTGGCTGCGTGGCCAGGCCGGGCTGCCAAAATCTGGCCTTTTAGCGGCCGACCTACTAAGGCCAGGTCTCCTACTAGGTCAAGTAGCTTGTGGCGGGCTGGCTCGTTTTTGTAGCGTAGATCGACATTATTCAGAATGCCTTCTTTTTTAACAGCCACTTTGGGCTTACCTAGCATTTCGGCCAGGTCGTGCAGCTCAGTTTCGCTTACCACGCGGTCTACCACCACAATGGCGTTACTCAGGTCGCCACCTTTGATCAGGTTTTGCTTGTAAAGGGCTTCCAACTCGTGCAAAAAGCAAAACGTGCGGGAGGAAGCAATTTCGGTGGCAAAATGGGTAATATCAGTAAGCGTGGCGTGTTGGGAGCCCAACACTGGCGAGTTGTAATCCACCATTACCGTTACCCGGTAGTCGTGTAGGGGCAACACGGCCAGTTCCACGTGGCGGGCATGGTCTACGTAGCGAATGCTCTCTGGAATCTCGAAATAGTTGCGCAGCGCATTCTGCTCTTCGAAACCTGCTTCTTGCAAGGGCTTAATAAACTCGTACGAAGAACCATCCATGATGGGCGGCTCGGGGCCATCGAGCTGAATGAGGACGTTATCAATCTGCAACCCAACTAAGGCTGCCAGCGTGTGCTCCACGGTATTTACACGGGCGCCGTTTTGCTCAATGGTAGTGCCGCGTGAGAGGTCTACTACGTTGTCTACGTCGGCGTCCACAATGGGCTTGCCGGGCAAATCGATGCGCTGAAACTTGTATCCGTGGTTGACCGGAGCCGGGCAGAAGGTCATTGTTGCCACTACGCCAGTATGCAGGCCAATGCCGCTCACGGTAACCGGCGACTTAATCGTATGTTGCTTGTCGTTCATTAGAGGAGCTAGAAGCGGAAAGCTAGAAGCTGGAAAGATGGCACTATCAAATGCAAGAATAAGAGGAACCCGGTCCGGCAGCTAGTTATTGCTTAAGCACAACTACTAGCAACTGGCACCTGATATCTGGAGGGACAAAGCTAGGACTTTTCTGCCGCGCTTGCGTTGTTTTCCAGCGCATCAAGGCGACGCGCTATTTCGGGCAGATGCCGAAAAATAGCGTTGGCACGTAAGCTGTCGCGTAAGTTGAACGCCGGAGAGCCCTGCAAAAACTGGCCTTCTTCCTTGATTGACTTGCCAACCCCCGATTGCGCCGTTACGGTCGTGCGGTTTGCCAGAGTCAGGTGACCAGCCAACCCAGCCTGGCCAGCCAGCACGCAGAAATCACCGATTTTGGTCGAGCCGGAAATGCCAGTCTGAGCGGCCACTACTGTATGACGCCCAATTTCGACGTTGTGAGCAACCTGCACCAAGTTATCAATCTTGCTGCCCTCACGGATAATCGTTGAACCCATCGTAGCGCAGTCGATAGTGGTATTGGCTCCAACGCTCACATTGTCTTCCAGTACTACGTTGCCGATTTGCGGAATTGTGCGGTACGAGCCGTCAGGCTGGGGGGCAAATCCGAAGCCATCCGAACCAATCACCGCACCCGCGTGCACAGTACAGCGGGCGCCAATAACGGTGTCAGCATAAATATGAGCTCCTGCATAGATGATCGTGCCGTCGCCGATGCGGCACCGGTCGCCGATAGTAGCATGCGGAAAAATTAGCACATCGCGCCCGATGGTGCAGCCCTCACCGATGTAGGAAAATGCCCCCCGGTAATGATTTTCGCCAATTGTAGAGTTCGCGCCCAGAAAAGCGGGCTCCTCAACGCCCCGCCGGCCGGTGCGGGCTGTCTGCTGATAAAACTCGAGCAAGCGACTAAAGCACAAGTACGGATCATCGACGCGGATAAGGGCCGAGGCCACGGGTTGCCGCAAGGCCTGCGTCCGACTCACAATAACTGCGGAGGCACCGGTGGTATATAAATGAGGCTCGTACTTGGCATTAGCTAAGAAAGCCAGAGAACCGGCTTGTGCCTCTTCAATTTTTGCCAGCCGGTCAATGCGCTGAGTCGCGTCGCCCTCAACGGCGCCACTCAGTACTTCGGCTATCTGGCCTACAGTAAATTCCATCGGGCAAAAATAGATAAATTCAGTTGGTGAATAGTTGAGCTTGAAATGGTGGCACTCGCGGCGCAGGCAGGCTGGTGCTGTAATATGGCTGGCATATGCCCACCAATAGCCAACAAATACCTGCTTCTCATTGCGCTATTTCTTTTGGATAACAGATATAATGTTTCTCTACCCTTTGCCCCAAAGCCCGAATATTGGGCAAATCAGAGGCCTCAGCCACGTTCACTACTCGGCCCGACTTAGTTAATACATCAATCGTGTCTTTACCGTCAGCGTCGTAGGCATTATTGCTGATGCGACCGGTAAGCATGAGTTGGCTAGCCTCGTTGGGGGGCAAATTGAAATGTTCCGCAATTAATTCGACTACGCCTGCCTTCATCTCTTCTTCAAACGGTTCTGTTTGCAAGATTATTTTAAACAAGCGCCGGTCGAGCAAACTGCGCGAGAGGTAGCTCAGCACCCGGTCGGGGTGGGTAGCCCAGCATTTAACCGCGCCCCAAATGTCATGGTCGTCGAGCTGCACGAAGCGTTGCAAAATGGTATCGTCTTTCTCAAAGTCATGCAGCGTGACGGGCTTCGAGAGGAAGAAGTGCAAATCGGCGCTGGCTTCCACTTTGTGACCAGTGCGAACTAGGTCGCGCGCCCGCTGCACAATGCGAATAACCATCTGCTCGGCGCTGGTGACCGTTTTGTGCAGATACACTTGCCAATACATAAGGCGGCGGCTTACCAGAAAATTCTCCACCGAATAAATGGCCTTTTCCTCCAGCGCCAGGCGCTCGTTTACCACCGTCAACATCTTGATAAGCCGGTCAGCGCCAGGCCTTCCTTCCTGCACACCCGTGTAAAAGGAGTCCCGATTCAGGTAATCGAGCCGGTCCATATCCAATTGGCTGCTCACCAATTGGTGAAAAAATGGCCGGGCGTAGCTGCCCTGAAAAATGGCAATAGCCCGATCCAGCGCCCCGTTGTGCTCCGCGTTCAAGCGTTGCATCAAGTAAAGAGAAAGCTGTTCGTGGGGCACTTCATCAAAAATAGCCGTTTCCAAAGCGTGGGAGAGGGGGCCATGACCGATATCGTGCAGCAGAATTGCCGCTAAAGCCGCTTGTCCCTCGGCCGCCGAGATTTGTACTCCTTTATCTTTGAGCGTTCGTAGCGCCATGCTCATCAAGTGCATGGCCCCCAGTGCGTGATGAAAGCGCGTGTGTAAGGCCCCCGGATAAACAAACCCCGTGAGTCCGAGCTGCTGTATACGGCGCAGACGTTGGAAATACGGATGCTCTATCAAATCGAACAGTAACTCGGTAGGCACTGTTACAAAGCCATACACCGGGTCGTTGAATATCTTTTTTTTGTTCATCAGGGCAGGTACATCAACGGGTAGTTGATGGATGGTGGACCGACCGCGAAGCCGCAGTTTCGCGTGGCAGAGATCAGAAAATGCCCCCAGACGAGTTCTGAGTTACCGCTCGGCTAAAATAAATGCGTCGTGAGTTGTTGCTGGCTACCGGCTGGGCGAACGTCTCCGGAAACCAGAACTAACTCATTTGGCCTTCGTTATAGATGAGCTGGGGGGCAAAAGAATAGTGTTGTCTGAATTTTTAAAATCAAATTTGGCAGATTGGGAGTAAAGCTACTGACGAAACTTCAGTTGTAAGGCGTTAGTCGTCGGGAGCCTCAGGCTTCTGGTTAATCCTATAGGCAGTTCTGCTGTCTATGTCACTCAAGCGATACACTTCCCTTAAGTACCCTTATGCAACGATACAACATCCTCTGGGCCGACGACGAAATAGATCTACTCAAGCCTCATATTCTCTTTCTCAAAGAACGCGGCTACGACGTGACGCCCGTAAATAGCGGCGCCGATGCCATAGAGCAGGTAGCTGAGCAAAGCTTTGACATCGTATTCCTCGACGAGAACATGCCCGGCCTCACCGGCCTCGAAACCCTGTCCGAAATAAAGGCGGCCCGTCCCACGGTGCCCGTCATTATGATTACCAAGAGCGAGGAAGAGCACATTATGGAGGAGGCAATCGGCTCCAAAATTGCCGATTACCTCATTAAACCAGTAAATCCCAACCAGATTCTGCTTTCCGTCAAGAAAGTGCTGGACAATAAGCGCTTAGTGAGCGAGCGTACCAACACCGGCTACCAGCGTGACTTCCGCCAACTGGGCATGCAGCTCGGCGACCGTCTTTCTCCTCAAGAGTGGGCCGACGTATACAAAAAGCTAGTATACTGGGAGTTAGAAATTGATGAAACGGAAGGCAAGAGCATGGCCGACGTGTTCAATATGCAGAAGGATGAGGCCAATACCTACTTCTCCAAGTTCATCATGGAGAACTATGAAGAGTGGGTAAACAAGGAAGTAGATGATGCTCCGCTGATGTCGCACGAGCTATTCCAAAAGCGCGTATTTCCGCTGCTCAAAGAAACCGGCGATACGCCCGTGTACTTTATCCTCATCGACAACCTTCGCTACGATCAATGGAAGATTCTGGAGCCCATCATTGCTGAAATGTTCACCGTGGACACCGAGGAAATGTACTACAGCATTTTGCCTACTACCACGGCCTATGCTCGTAATGCCATCTTCTCGGGCATGATGCCCGGCGACATCCAGAAGAAGTATCCCAACCTGTGGGTAACGGACGACGACGACGAAGGAAAAAACCTAAACGAGGCCGAGTTCATGGAAATCATGATTCAGAAGGCCAATCAGAAGTATAAGTTCAGCTACAACAAGGTCACTAACCTGCAGGCGGGCAAGGACTTACTAGGAAAAATAAGCAACCTGCATAACAACCATAAGCTCAACGTCATTGTCTACAACTTTGTAGATATGCTGTCTCATGCCCGCACCGACATGGCCATGATTCGCGAGCTGGCCGGCGACGAATCAGCGTACCGCTCGCTTACGCGCTCCTGGTTTTTGCACTCGCCCCTTTACGAAATGCTCCAGCAGATTGCGGATAAGAAAGGCAAACTGATCATCACCACCGACCACGGCACGATTCGAGTAAAACGCCCCTTCAAAATTGTGGGCGACCGAAACACAAATACAAACCTGCGTTACAAGCACGGAAAAAATCTGGGTTTCACAGAGAAAGATGTATACGTGGTACGCAAACCGGAGCGCATCTTCCTGCCCCGCGAAAATGTAAGCACGGCTTACGTTTTCACGTTAGGTGACTACTTCTTTGCATACCCCAATAACTACAATTACTACGTGAACTATTATAAGGACACGTTTCAGCACGGAGGTATTTCGCTGGAAGAAGTAATCATTCCATTCGTAACGCTCAGCCCTAAGGGTAGTTGATTAGAGTCACTACTATTAAAAAAATGAGAGGGGCAGCCATACAAGGCTGCCCTTCTCATTTTTTGTTTTTCAGCTATTTGTTGTTTTCAGCTGGTTTAGTTTCTTCAGGTTCACTTAGCTCAAAAAGCGAGATTGACAAACCATTTTTTTTGTTGCAAATATGCTTTATCCTTTTGCCAAATTTGAAAAATTCTTTTTCTATTAATTGCTCAGCATGAAAGTCTTTGTCATGATACCATTGTGGCTGACCAACATAGTCTCCAATATGATTAACGTTATTAGGGTCATAGACAAACCAAAGTCTTTTTTTTCCTCTAAAGTTTTCGAAGTCCTGAGATAAGTTTTTTATGTAATCTTCTGCACTCGTTGAGATGTTTTTAACATAACTAGCCTGGGTGGCTATATATTTTAATTTGTAAGCTTCTTTGTAATAGCCATAAGCATGTCGCATATTCCAAAATATGTACACTGCATCGCCCTCCTCGAAGTTATCATTGACATAAAGTATGGTTTCTCGTTCAGTGGCTCCGCTGAGTAAAGAAGGTGTAATGACCTGGCGTATAGAATTAATTGCTACTATACTTAGAAATACACCTGTTAAGCAGTAAATCGCTCTTGTATTATAAAAGTATATACTAATTCTCTCTACTCCAACTGCAAGAAATATAATAATCAGCGGAGTAAGGAATAGAACGAAGCGCCCATATACCGGATAAAATTTAAAGCCAGAAGCTAAAAAAGTAATGATTATTGGTAAGAACAAAATGAAGAGTCTAACCTTATTTTCTTTCAATAGCGTAAACATTCCAAGAGCTATGAAGAACACGGAAAGCCAACCCAGCTTAAGTACATAGCGCGCATTCGAAGTCGCTATATCCCCATCAAGATTTAATAGCAAGCCAAGTGGATGGTGAAGCATAGAATACGGCGTGCGAATAAACCAAGCTACATCTGAAAGGGAGGTAGGGGGTAAAGGCATAAAGCCGTCGTATATCTTTTTGAAAAAATCAATTAGCCAACCAGATTGCTGGTATTTACTTATAAATAAATAATAAATAATGCAAAAACTTATTGCCCATAAAGAAAAAGGAAGCATATAGACAAGAAGTCGCTTCCATTGCTTCGTGAACAAAGCATTCAAGCTGATAGCACCAGCCACCCCCGCTAATATAAAGATTAGTGAAAAGGAAAACCACAACAAACCCCCCCCGAGTATTCCCCATTTAACAAGAGATACAGCATCGGTTGCTTTGTGATATCGGATGTAGAGAAATAACGCTAGTATAGTCGCGAATAACTCCGTGCTATATTGCTTAGCCTCTACTGAATGATAAATAAATGTCCAGCCTAGTGATAGGATGCCGACGGCCAGTACTACGCCCCATGATTTCAAATAAAAGCGCGCTACGGGTATAAATAAGAATAAAGAGCTTATGCCACAGATGAGGGAAAAGGAGCGTAATGCTTTTTCTCCCTTGCCAAATAAAATTACAAACAATTTGGCTGCCCACAAATAGCCAATAGGTGCCTTTTGCTCATATTCGAAAGGGAGAGTTGCTAACTCCCAGAAAGTCATCTTTATTATATTTACATCTAAATATAACTCATCAATAAACAGCGAACGGTTATGAAAGAAATGGAATAAGCGAAATAGTATGCCTAGTACAATGACTGCAACAAGTGCAAGCTTTTGGTACCTCTTATTCGTGAAGCTAGATGGCAATTGTTGAATTCTTTGTAGTTGCTGGGCGCTATGAGTAAACGCTAAAGGTTCGAGTAGTAGCATAAATGCGCTAAATAGCGTGCGCGTAAACCTAGATTAACTTATTTATTTAGATTGTAATGATCCTGGAGTAGTTGATGCAACCAAGGTATATCTAGGAACATTAACCCCATTAAAAGTAAAGAGAATAAGACCACATAAAGCATAAACCATTTGTGGGTATATAGCTTTTCCGACCCTTGCACTGGAGAATCCTCTAAGAGACCTATTTTTAAATACCACGAAAATAGAAGAGCGAAAAACGGAAAGCTGACGAGTAACTCTATTCGATTTTTGACTAAAAATATTCCTAGAAAAAATGCAGCCGTAATCGCATAAAAAAACATTGAAATAAGCAAACTATGCTCTGTGTATCGCTTAAAAGACTTGCGATAAAGACCAGCTAATTCGGGGTTGCTAATTAACCTGTATTCGGCAAAGCGCTTTGTAGACATTAAATAAGCACCGCCCATCCAATATGCTACAAGAATACTAGATGGAGGTAATACGTTGAAGAAGGATAGTACATCTAAATTGATTGCTTTTATTGCTGGTGCTACAATAAACCATCCAAGAATAAATCTAATCGGATTATTAATTGATTCAGACAAAACGTCTAGATAAACTCTGTCTTTAGTGCGAAACGGGCGTACATTATACATAATACCCATGAACAGTAAAAAAGCAGATACTAGAACGAAAGGAATAGAAATCATATAACCTAGACTTAAGCCTAGGATAGCCAGCAAAAGCCACTGAGAGTATATTATTGCTGGATTAACGACTCGAACTACCGATACTCTAGCTTTTTTTAAAGGATGGAATCTATCAAATTCTGCATCTAGGTACTCATTTATTACATAGTTTGCTGAAGCAATTAAACAAGTGCTTACTACTCCAATAAAAACTTTAAGGAATAAGGTTGTTGTAAGTGGCGTTGCATAAACTATGCCGGCGAAAAGTACCCCCGGAATCATGAATATGTTTTTTACCCAATTGTCTGGACGCGTTAGGGCTATATAGTCCCTAACACCAGCAGCATTGCTTGTTAGTGTGGCTTCGCTACTTTCATCTCCCTGCATAGTTAAAGAGTTATTCATAATGGGTGTGCTTAGGTGGGTAGTATGGGTGGAAGTGTATTTACGAGGTGTTGATAGAAATCGAAGGAAGTGAATGGTTTTTTGTCTACTATTAAATAGGGCATATTAGCATTTATAGCGCACTCGCCATCTAATTCCTGCCGGTCGCCAATGAATAAGCATTCCTGCGGTTTCGCCTGTAGCTCGTTGGCGATGTAAAGCAAACCCTTAGGATCTGGCTTGAGGCGGTCTACTTCTCGATCAGTTGAACTAACAACTAAATCCGCCTCCAGCCCCATCGCCTGCAACTTATCGTGAGCCTTATAATCTGAGTAGATTGCAATCTTGATGTTTCTGGTTTTGAGTTCAGCAAAGAAGCCTTTTACACCCGGATAGGTACAATCGGCCAAATACTGGTTCGGAAAGGTGAACATCCATTGATTTACAACCCGTTTTACTTTATCAAGTGAATTATTGCCCTTGTCAGCACACCAGATGTATTGAGCGTTTTCTAAATCACCCCCTGTATAGCCAGATCGTTTCTCTCGTTCAGCTCTAAAGTGATGAAGAATAAGCATTTCTCGTAGCCGCCAAGGGCGCATACTATAGTGAGCGGCTAAGGCATAGGCCATTTTCTTACGTAGCCGCAATTGATCATAGAGTGTTCCGTCTACGTCCAGAATAACAACTTTAATAACTAACCAGTTTGCATTAATTCTATTATTCATTGCATATTTTATAGACAATAATTACAATAAATATATGTAGCAAAGCTATGTGTTAAATTGAATAATAGTTCAATTTATGACTCATAAACTATAATAAATATTATAATCTGTGTGGATTTATGCCTGACCTTCCATTTAAAACGCCGCGGTAAAGCTAAACATGTATATAAATATTAATATTAAAACACAATATAACTACATTTATAAGGCAAATCAACGCAGTACGTGGTTTAGTAGGTGTTAGATTTATAATCTAGTATAGCAAAGGGAGCAGGTCATGAGCATACAGTCATGTATTAGAACTCATTTATGAGAGCCCGCTTTTATATTAGTAACTAAGAAGGTATAGTTGACAGGCTAGCGCGAGGGCTAAGTGTTGACATTATAAGTCATTAGACTTAACTGACTGCTAGAGTTGTCAATACGCGGTAGTTCTGCCCTTGAAGAAGGACTTTTTAACAGTCTTATAAGGATAACTTCCGTTACTGGGCCCGACGCTTTTCGTCCTCTGCGCCGCTCTGACGGCGCCGTGTGGGGGGCAATTTCTCGTTGCCAAAGCGATAAGTGAAGGCAAGCGTAGCTACGCGTGAGTCTTGGGCCAAGCGAAAGGTTTCCACAAAATTATCGTAGGTGGAAGTCACGCGTACTGGGGTAGTATAGAAAATATCGGTTACGTTAAAACGCATGGTGGCCTTCTTAGCTAGAAAGGTTTTCTGCACTCCCGCCGCAACCTGTCCGACCGGCCGTAAATCCTGAAATCCATACTGCTCCCGCGACTGATAACTGGCACTCAAATCAAAAGACCAGTTGTGGGCCAGATTGATTGTACTGTTACTGCTTATTTGGTAAGCGAGGCGGCCCCGGCTTAGCAGCGTGCCCGCTAAAGCGCCGTCGAAGTGGGCATAGTAAACGACAGCATTATTGTATATGCTCCAGCCTTTTAACGGTTCTATTGGCGCGGTAAGGGTGAGTGCATAGTAATGTTGGGCTCGCAAATTTTCATCCCGGCTGACGATAAGCAAGGGGGCACTAATGTCGGGCTGAACGATATTAACGAAGACCCGCCGAGTGTGAGCATAGCTCAGACTAGTGGTGTATTTCTGCTTAAAGGTGTGCGCTATATCAATATTGTAGCTAGTCTCAGGACGCAGGCTAGGGTTACCGGCTCGATAGGAGGTAGCATCGACGAATGAGCGAAATGGGTTGAGCTGATTATACGTCGGCCGGTTGATGCGACGATTTAAGGAAAGAGCTAAGTCATGATCTGGCGCGATAGAACGCTCTATTTTAGCGCTGGGGAAGAGCTGAAAATAGTTGCGGTCGAATTTTTCATTTCCCACTTCCTGACGACCGTGTACGTTCGTTTGCTCTCCACGCAGTCCAGCTGTAAAGGTAAATTTAGAACTGACGCGGCTTAACGTGGCATAAGCGGCGTTGATATTCTCATTATAGTGAAAACGGTTCGTCAAGTTCAGATTGGGGGTAACGATGCCGTCTATAACATTGACAAACATTATATCATTATCAGAGCTTACATAGCTTGCTTTGGCGCCAGTTTCCAGCCGGGTTTTGCGTGGCAGCGAGCGGATGTAGTCAACTTTCAACGATTGAATAGTTAACTCGCCGTCCTGAGTGCCGTTAAGCAGAACACTAGGGCGGCTGGGCTCGGCATCGAAAAAAGTCGTTAAAGCTTGCTTTCGGTTGGTACCGTAGCTTGCATAATCTGCGTCTAGGCTTAATTCGGGGCTGCCGGTAGAATTACCAAAATTATGCTTCAGATTGAGGCTAGCAGCTACGTTAGGTGTTTCGAGCACCCGGTCATTGGTAGCGCTAAAGCTATTATACTGCTGACCTTGGGCATCTGTTAAATAAATGTTGTTGGTGGCAAAGCTGGGATTGCGTAGGTACAGACCGCTAACCACAGCTCCAAGCACAGTATGCTTAGATAGATTGTAGTCTGCACCAACTCGCCAAGTGTGGGACTCGGGCTGGTTGCGCAGGTCATTCTGTTGATTAGTGGTGTTCCGCAGCATACCGTCGGAGCGATAAGCCCGTTGAAAGTCTAAGTTCTGAAAGCCTTCCCGAATAGCATAAGTATAGGACGTGAAGAGATTCAGCTTTTTGCTGCGATGGTTTAGCGCACCACCTCCCACAAATTTGCCATACTGGCCCCGACCGTAGCTGGCATTCGCGGAGCCATTGGTGCCGAGCTTCTGATCTTTCTTCAGGTTAATAGCAATAATGCCGGCCCCACCTTGGGCGTCGTATTTTGCTGGTGGATTGGTAATTAGCTCTATGCTGTAGATTTGCTCCGCCGGCAGGGATCGTAGGTAGTTTGCTAGCTCAGCGCCCGTCATGGGTTGGCGCTTGCCATCAATAAGCACTAATACGCCTTGGCGCCCGCGCAGCGTAAGGTTGTCGCTGCCATCTATCATCATGCCCGGCGCCCGGCTAAGAATGTCTAAGGTAGTGTTGCCGGCGGCTAGCGTCGAGCCTTCCACATTCACTACGGTGCGATCAGCTAAGCGCTCGTACAGCGGTTTGTGCGTTAATACCTTTACTTCTGCCAACTGTGTAGCAGCACTTGCCTGTAAGGGAATTGCGGGGAAATTTTGCCCCCCAGCCAGCAGTTCAAATGGTGAGCTCCAGTAGTGTACGAAGCCAATCTTTGTTACAGAAAGTAAAAAAGGGCCCCCAGCCAATTGCTCCAACCGAAACGCTCCCTGTTCATTACTAAATTCAGTTTTGACGGCCAGCGAGTCGGATGCCCGATGTAGGGTAACAGCAGCGAATGATACAGGTGTACCCTCCGTGGCTGCACGAATTCGACCAGTGACGCTTGCGGGAGTATCACCTTGAGCTAGAGCCTGCTGCGAAACTAGCAGAATGGTCATTAATATAGAACCTAGTCGGCCCACAGCCGCGATAGGTAAAGCACTTAGCATATGACTAGTTAAGTAGAAGCAAGGCTAGAGAATTAAGGGGTTAACGATAGATGTGGGTGAGAAAGCAGGACGAGTAAACACGGCAACAACGGCGGCGGATGCAAAAGGCCGTAGGTAGTAAAAAATTTAATGTTACTGGCTTACTAGAGACAGGGCGGGAAGCTTAGTAATTGCTGGAAGTAAACTGTAGAAACGCCAATGAAAAATCACCTGATGTGAATCTTTGAATAAAGTATCACTGAGGCTGAAATTTTGACAATCTAAGGAATTACAGAAGGAATTAAAGAATAGAAGAATTATTTTATTTTGGCAAAAAGGTCCCGAGCACTCAGGATCAAGGCAGTAGGAGCAACTAGTGCAAGCTCGCTAACGCATGCCGCAACCGGGGTAGCGCCGCCTCAATTGACTCGTGCGAGGCTCCGCCTACTGACAACCGAAACCACGGCGAAGTGTCTGCATTGCCAAAGGCGCTGAAAGGCACTAGTGCCAAGCCGGCTTCCGCAATCAGGTACGACGTCAGGTCGCGGGTCGTGGCTAGCAACTGCCCGTTATTAGTCGTTTTGCCTAACACATCAAAGCGAGCAGTCAGATAAATAGCTCCGGCCGGAGCAATAGCATCAACGGGAAAGCCTGCATCCTTTAGCTCCTGCAAACCAGCGTAGAGCGTATCGAGGCTGCGCTGAATTTTCTGCTTGAACTCCTCTATATACGTGTCGACTGCCGAAGCATTGGGCAAGTAGTGAGCTACAGCGACTTGCTCGGCTTTTGGCGCCCAAGCACCCACGTGACCCAAAATTGACTTCATTTTATCAATGACCCCAGTTGGCCCGAAAGCGTAGCCGACGCGCACGCCGGTGGCAGCCAAGCACTTAGAGATGCCATCAATATAAATCACATAGTCGCGAAGTTCAGGGCGCAGATTTACGGGGTCGTAGTGCTGCGCTTCGCCGAAAGTAAGCATCCAGTAAATCTGGTCGTAGAGAATATAGAGAGGCTTTTCATTCGGACCGCGGCGCTGGTTTTCAGCGATTACTAGGTCGCAGATGGCCTCCAAGTCGGCGCGAGTGAATACGGTACCGGTTGGGTTGAGCGGAGAGCACAAGGCCAGGAGCGTAGCGCCAGGTAGGTGGGGGGCAATTTCGGCAGCCGTGGGCATAAAATCGTTGGCCGGATCAGTCTCCACCATTATTGCCTCGGCACTGGCCAGGTGGCAGTAATGGTTGTTATTCCAGGAGGGCACCGGGAATACCACCTTGTCGCCGGGGTCAAGCAGAGCTAGGTAGGTAGCATAAATCAGAGGCCGCGAGCCGCCTGCCACCAATACATCGGCCGGCGAGTAGGTGAGGCCCAGACGTTGTTGCAGAAAATCGGCTGCTGCTGCGCGCAGGTCGGCCACGCCGTTGGCGGGCGGGTAGTTGGTTTGGCCCGCCGCGTAGGCCTCAGTGATGGCCTCACGCAGCTCTGCGGGGATGGGAAAAATAGCAGGATCAAAGTCGCCGATGGTAAGGTTGCAGATATCTGCGCCCTTTTTAATCATCTCGCTTACCTCATTGCCAATTTTTATGATTTCGGAGCCGATAAGGCTACCGGCCATCTTGGATACAGTCATAGGGGGCAAATTTTGCTTAAATATAACAGGGAGTTGGTAGCCCCAAAGCAAAGGTGCCCGCAGACAAGCGAACTAGCAGCACAGTAAAATACCACCAAAACTAACCGTGAGCCCGGCGGAAATGCTGAACTTGCACCCGTTTAATAACGCCGGTCTTTACTTGGCCGCTCGCTGTTTTTCGGTCTACAACATGCCTGATTTGCTACCCGTGTTGCCTCCCCAAGCCGAGCAGGTGCCGGCGCGCCGGGAGTATCTACCGTCTCTGCGCACCATATTATTGCTGGCGCTAGGACTGCGGGTGCTGGCGGCATTCTTCTCCAAAGGCTACGCATTTCATGACGACCACTTCGACGTCATCACCATTGCCCAAGATTGGGTATATGGCCTCACAACCTGGCTCCATCAACCCCTGCCGCCCCGCCATAGCATGACCTACACCGGGTTGCATTACGGCCTGTTCTGGCTGCTAGATGCGGCAGGTTTTACCAACCCCGACGCCAAAATGACGCTCGTGCGCCTGTTGCACGGTTTATATTCGATGTTTACGGTGTACCTAGGCTACAAAATCACGGAAGAGCTGGCCGGCGAAACCTACGCACGTCGGGTGGGGCTACTGCTGGCTATGCTGTGGTTTATGCCCTTTATGAGCGTGCGCAACCTGGTCGAGATGGTGTGCATTCCACCGTATCTGGGAGGCTTTTATGTGCTTGTTCGCTACCGCAACCAATTGCAGGCGCGTCATTTTCTGCTAGCTGGCGCTTTGTTTGGTGTGTCGTTTCTATTTCGCTATCACACCGCGCTGTTCCTGATGGGTGCCGGGCTGGTGCTGCTGGTTCGTCAGCAATGGAAAGCCATTGGCTGGCTGGCGTTAGGCTTCATCATCGTGGCCGGCTTGGTGCAGGGCACCATTGATGCGGTGCTGTTCGACTATCCCATGCACTCATTAGTGACGTATTTCCTCTTCAATTCCAAGGGGGCTTACCAATACAGCACAGGGCCAATTTACCGCTTTGCTATCACGATACTCGGCTTTCTGGTACCGCCGATTAGCGCGTTTCTTGTGTTTGGTTATGCCCGCACCCGGCGGCTGGCCCCCTTGCTTTTTTGGGGTGGCGTACTATTTTTCGTCGCTCACTCCTTGTTTCCCAATAAGCAAGAACGGTTTATTTTACCCTTGTTTCCCTTGCTTATTATTCTGGGAGTGATTGGGTGGGAGCGCTACGTGGCGAGAGCAGCTTTCTGGCAGCAACACCCGCGGCTGTTGGCTAATAGCTGGCGATTTTTTTGGGTTTTGAATGGAATCGTAACCCTGGCTTTGGCACTTACTTACTCCAAGAAAAGCCGGGTTGAGCCCATGGTGTACCTGTCGCAGAAAGCTGATTTGCGGGGTGTGGTGTTGGAGTCGGGACCTAATGGCACCAAAATGCCCCCCATCTTTTACCTAGGTCGGCTAGCGGCTGAGGCCAGCGTCTTTATCCCCGATTCCAGTGGGGTGTGGGCCCGCTACCGCCAGCAGCGGCCGCTACCCGCCAATTTTGTGGTCACCTATGCCCTCAACGATAAGATTTCCCTACGCCGGCTCATCAGTCAAATGAACCAGACCAAGCGGCGCCCCACGTATTTATTGCTGGTAGGCGATAAGGAGATCGAACGGCGCCTGATGCGCATGCGTCTGTTATTTCCGCACCTGAAGCTGGAGCACACCATCACGCCCTCGCCCTATGACCAAGTACTGCACGCCCTAAACCCGCGAGTGCACAAAGACGAGCACGTGCGAATTTATCAGATTCTAGGGTAGCAAATCCCGTCGTCAACAATTACAATGGCAACCACTGATATCGAAATTACTATCCCTTCACTAGCTGCCTTGCCCGCCGCCGCCGAGCAGCTGCGGGCCGCCCTCGGCGACCACAACATTATCTTGTTTGAGGGCGAGATGGGGGCTGGCAAAACCACTTTTATCAAAGCATTCTGCGAAAGCCTGGGCGTGCCGGCGGCCGAAGTCAGCAGCCCCACTTTTTCTCTGGTAAACGAGTACCGCGACGCCCGCAACCAGCCTATTTATCACTTCGACTTCTACCGCCTCAACAATTCGGGCGAAGCCCTGGCCATGGGTGCGCTTGAGTACTTCGATTCTGGTTATCTTTGCTTGGTAGAATGGCCTAGCCGAGTGGCCGACCTTTTACCCGCGTATCACTTGCTCGTCACGCTTACCGTCACCGGCGAAGAAGCACGAATTCTTCAAGTACAAACGATGAATTAGAAATTGGGAGGAATGGGAGGCAATCATTTTCACTCAATTGTGTTTTGGCGTCACCTCGTATTTCATCGTTTATAGGTCAACATTTTTACTTGCCATAATGCAGGAATCAGTACCCCCAGGATTCGAGTCGTTGGCTACAAGCCGTGCTTATTTCACGCAGGAGTCGATGCTGGCCGTAGAAACGCGGCGCCGTAAGCTGTTCATCGGCTTGCCCCGCGAATCGTCTTTGCAGGAAAATCGTCTGGGCCTGACCCCCGAGGCTGTGAAGCACCTGATAAACGAAGGCCACGAAATAGTGCTCGAAAGTGGGGCCGGAGAGCCCAGCAAGTACTCTGACCATGAGTTTTCGGAAGCCGGCGCCACCATCGCCTATTCTCAAAAGGAGGTGTACGAGGCCGACATTATTTTGAAAGTAGCCCCACCTACTACTGACGAAATCAACCTGATGCGGGCCGGCCAAACGCTGATTTCGGCTCTGCAGTTTGGCTCGCTTACTGGCGACTATATTGCCTCCCTCACCCGCAAAAAAATTAACGCTATTGCGTTTGAGCTTATTAAAGATCCCTCGGGCGCGCGGCCGGTGGTGCGAGCTATGAGCGAAATTGCTGGCTCTACGGTTATGCTCATCGCGGCCGAGTATCTGGCTCGTTCCAACGAGGGCAAAGGAATTATTCTGGGGGGCATTACGGGCGTGCCGCCCTCCCAAGTAGTTATTCTCGGCGCTGGTACCGTGGCCGAGTATGCCGCCCGCGCCGCCACTGGGCTAGGCGCCGAGGTAAAGGTGTTCGACAACCATATTTATAAGCTGCGGCGGCTCAAGCAAAACTTGGGCACTCAGCTCTACACCAGCACGCTTGACACCTACGTGCTCAACCAGCAGATTCGTCGGGCTGATGTAGTTATTGGCGCTCTAAATGTAGAAGAAGGCCGTATGCCCTTCATGGTGCCCGAAAGCGTAGTGGCCACCATGGCGCCCGGCTCCGTCATTATCGACGTCAGCATTGACCAAGGTGGTTGCTTCGAAACTTCTGAGATGACCAGCCACAGCAAGCCCGTGTTCCGCAAGTACGACGTAGTACACTACTGCGTGCCGAACGTAGCCTCGCGCGTGCCCCGCACCGCCACAGGCGCATTGAGCAACATTTTTACGCCCATCTTACAGGAAATCAGTCAGCATGGTGGCGTGAACGAGGTGCTATTTGCGAATGAGCACTTCCGCGCTGGGGTGTACATCTATAAAGGCTCTTTGACCAATGCGGCTATTGCCAAGAAATTCAACATGCGCTACAAAGAGCTGGGGCTAATGATTGCCGTGCGCAACTAAGCTATAGCTCGTCTTGCAGGCTATCTGCCTTAATAATGAAAGGTCGCTTCTATCAGGAAGCGACCTTTTTTATTGCGGTATTTCGCACCGTTTCTTTCAGCAGAAGCGGCCAAAAAACTAAACTTGCCACGAATAGAGTATGTGCAGCCAGCAATGAAAAGTTGAGTTTATTAGTACTAACGCTTACAGCCATGATCCTTTCCGATACTGCACTCATTGCTCGTCCAGTCCTCGATTTCACGTCTGCTCAGGTAACTGAGGCCATGAACCAGTCCTTCGAGGGGTACTTTGTACCGTTGGTGTTTACGCCCGTTAGCTTCGAGCGGCGGTTTCGGAGTGAGCATCTGGATGCTGAAGCTAGTAAGCTCTGGTTTAAGGGGGAGGAGCTGGTAGGGGTTGTCTTTATTGCCCGGCGGGGCTGGACGTGCCGGGTCGCGGCGATGGGCCTGGTGCAAGAGGCGCGGGGCAAAAACTTGGGCCGCCAAATGCTGCAGGCGGCAATCGACGAGGCCACAGCCCGCGGCGACCGAACGATGCTACTGGAGGTGTTTGTAGTGAATGAGCCGGCGCGCCGCCTCTACGAGCGCTTCGGCTTTCGCAATGAGCGTGAGCTGTTTACCTTTCGGCGGTTGCCCAGCCCAAAAAGCCCCCCAGACGACAACCTAGAGCTACAAGAAATAGACCCGACGGAGGTAGCCCGATTTGTAATGCTGGAGGGTGAGCCAAACCGGCCGTGGATGTTTGCAGCCGAGTCGCTGGTGGCAGCCGCGCCACCCACCAGAGCGTTTCATATCAACCAAAATGCCTTTGTTGTGCTGCGCCCGGAGGCCGAGCGCACCTTGGTGCTGACCGTATTGGTGCGCTCCGAGCACCGGCGACAGGGGCTGGGCCGAAAGCTGCTCCGAGCTGTAGAGGCTGCTTTTCCCGCTAACCCGCTAATCATTACGATGGTGACAGATAGAGCGCACTATTCGTTTCTGGAGGCCGCAGAGTGGGAAGTAGTGCCTTTGCCCTTGTTCGAAATGATCCGGCCGCTGTAGCTGTTTTATTCAGGCTGGGCTAGCAGTAAGGTTTTCCAGGCTTCTATTAACCGCCCTTCTTCCAGCAGCTTCTTGCCGAGAAGCTCCAGTTGCCGACGTTGTTCCTGGGGGGCATTTTCGTGTTTGCTGAGCGTGTAGGCCACCAGCGGGTCGCGGCGAAACTCTGCTACGGCTTCCACCGATGGCAGGGCAGGAGCCTCGATATTGCCCAAGCGACCAAGGTTGTTGCCCGTTAGCACATCGGAAGTGCGAATGTGCTCGGGCAGTTGGTCGATGCCGATGCCCATGTTGCGGTTTGGCTTGGGCACTTCAAACAGGCTGCTGCCCGAGGCCCGACAGTACCAGTCGCCGCCGAGGCGGGCAATGGCATCGAGCTTGAACGGATCGATGCCGGTGCCGCTGGGCAGCACGATGTCCTCGCGGAAATGCGCTAGCACCACGCGGCAGATGACCAGGTTACCGGCGCCATTATTTTGGCCCAGCTCAATCACCTGCTCCACCACGCACTCGAAAGCAGCCGGGGCTTCGGCCACGCGCGGCGGCTTCACCTTCTGGCTTGGTACTTCCGTAAAACCCGCTTTCACAAACTCATTCACGCCCTTCTCATACTCCGTGCTGGCCAGCGACATCTGCTCTACCATGGCGTAGTCACAGATATGAATGACGACTTCAGGCACCTCGCGCACGTTTTGTAGGGTGTGCTTTTGCGAATTGTCGCGCACGCGGTTGGCTGGCGAAAACACCAGAATAGGCGGGTTGGAGCCGAAGCAGTTGAAGAAGCTATACGGGCTCAGATTTACGTTTCCTTCCGCATCCACGGTGCTGGCAAACGCCACGGGGCGCGGTGCCACGGCCCCTACCAAAAACGGGTGCAGCTCACTAGGTTTGATGGTAGCCGGGTCGATGGTGCGGAAGGGTAGAAGGGTGGAAGGCATCAAACTTTAGGGATTGGGGTGGAGATGAGTTGTACTTTCGGAGCCGTAAAAAGAATTGCTATACGACCAGAAGTATGCAGAATCAAGCGTTAAGTAAAACCTTAAGCTACGTGCTTCGGCACAAGCCCGAGGAGTTTAAACTAAAATTAGATGCCCAAGGCTGGGTGAGTGTGGCCGAACTACTCAGCGCGCTACGGGCCCGCGGACATAGTGTAACGCAGGAGCAATTGCACGAAGTAGTAGCCACCAACGACAAGCAACGGTTCAGCTTGTCAGCCGATGGGGCGAAGATACGTGCCAATCAAGGTCACTCCGTGGCCGTGGAGCTGGGCTTAATCCCAATGACGCCGCCTGAGTTGCTCTACCACGGCACGGCTACGCGCTTTCTGACGTCGATTCGCGAAACCGGACTCAGAAGTGGCAGCCGACAACACGTGCATCTGTCTGCCGACCAGGCTACTGCTGTGGCGGTGGGAAGCCGGCATGGCAAGCCCGTAGTGTTGACGGTGCAAGCGGGTCAGTTGCACCGGGCTGGGGGGCAATTTTATCTTTCTGAAAATGGAGTGTGGCTGACGGGTGCTGTCCCACCGGAATATCTGGAAGTGAGCGAAAAGTAGGGGGACCAGCGCCAAAGTGGTGGTCAATCGTCATAGCGCCATTTCTTGGATTGGCTATCAAAAGTCATAGTCGCAAAAGAGCCAGAGTAATATCTAAGTTCAAACCACCGGGTTCTACCTAGATTGGCCGAAGAGCGAAGGTGGTACTCGAAAGTAGGAGAATGCCACAATCCATAGCCTGTTGTGGGCACACTGGATAAGTAATGCGGCACAAGCTGCGATAACGAATCAGGGTAATAGCCATACTGCCTTTGATAGGTATCTAGTTGCTGAATAATAGTAGCAGCGCGTGTGCGGGTCACTTTAGTTTGCCATTTCCAGATTGGCAGCATTAGGGGAGCACTAAGAAAGGCAGCCAATAATAATCTAAATAATAGATGCCGCATCTGCGCAGCTTCGGGTGATGGATTGAAAAAAAGAAGAAGGTAGAGTAACAGAAACAACAAAGCGAATGCTAGTTGAAGCACCATAAAGAAAAAATCGCTGACCTGTGCATGCAGACAAAGCAGAACAACCAGAACTAATCCCGTTGTCCGCAACGAAGTGCGGCTAATCGATACCTTCACGACTTATTATTTTAAGATAGTACCTGCGCAGTTTATGCATTTACGGTTATTCCTTCTGCTGACTTTAGTAAGTTGTCTAGGGTTGAGGGCCACTGCTGCACCAGCCGCTGCCGATACAGCCCGCTTGCGTCAGCATCTGCTTGCTCTCATCAATACGCCCCAACCGCGCAATTACCTGCACCTCGCTTCTCTAAATCAGGCGGCGAGCTACTTAGAAAAGGAGCTAATCGCTGTTGGCGCCCGCCTCAGTAACCAGCCCTACGAGGTTGGGGGGCAAATCTACCGCAACGTCATCGGCTCCTACGGCCCAGCTGAGGGGCCGCGCCTTATCGTAGGCGCCCACTACGATGTATGCGGCGAGCAACCCGGCGCCGATGATAACGGCTCGGGCGTGGCCGCCTTGCTGGAGCTGGCGCGGCTACTTGGGCAGCAACGGGAGCTAAAGTATCGCGTTGATCTGGTTGCTTATACCTTAGAGGAACCGCCTTTTTTCCGGACCAAAAACATGGGTAGCTACATCCACGCCAGGTCTTTGCACGACCAAAATATACCCGTGGTTGGCATGGTGGCCCTGGAAACTCTCGGTTATTACGACGACCGCAAAGGCTCCCAAGACTACCCATTTGGTCCTTTGCGCTGGGTATATGGCAGTCGGGGTAACTACCTGACCGTCGCTCAAAAATTTGGAAGTGGCCGCTTCGGGCGGCAGTTTGCCCGGCGCTGCAGAACAGAAGCGGCCTTGCCCGTGCGCCGCTTTAAAGCGCCCGCCTGGCTACCCGGAATTGACTTCTCCGACCACCTTAATTACTGGAAATTCGGCTACTCGGCCGTCCTCATCACGGACACCGCTTTCTACCGCAACAAGCACTACCATGAGCCCACCGACACCCTGGACCGACTGGATCTGCACCGCCTGGGGCTAGCTGTAGATGCGGTGCTAGCGGCGTTGTTACAGGTGTAGGTGGAAGTAAGCGCGCTAGCTCGTGGCTTGGTTATGAAGTAATTATGAATTAGCTGTAAGCCTTCCTCAGAATGTGTTTTCATTTAAACTTAGCTAATCTGCTATATCTTTACTAAATAGCTATAGTCGCGACGATACTCACTTAAATTCCGCTCCCATGACCAAGCCCGCCTGCCCTAAGTGTGATGCTACAGAAGCTACCAAAAGCGGCGTGGTAGGTGGCCGGCAGCGCTTTAAGTGCAAGAACTGCGGCTATCATTTCTCGGTAGCTAAGGTGGGTCGGGAAATCAATTCCTACTATGTCATTAAGGCCTTGCAACTCTATGTGGAAGGCGTAAGCTACCGAGAAATTGAGCGGTTACTAGGTGTGAGCCACGTGAGCGTGATGAACTGGGTGAAGAAGTACGGCGTAAAAGCCCCCCGGCAAACCGAGTATCACCCCACTTATAAAATACTCAATCAGAAGGAGCTAGCGGAGTTTTTTCAGGATCCACAGCAGCTGAAAGGGGCGGGGCTGGTCGTAACAGAGTTAGGCGACAAGTACATGATGATTCGCTGGGAGCGATTCAAAAGCGGGTAGAGCTATAGAAGTTAGCAGAAGTATAGCACAGACGTGCATTCGCTGCGAGGATTTTCCTACTTGGTTGGGCCGAACCGGGAGAATCGCTCCTGGCCGTCGGGTAGTTGCATCCCACCGCTCACCCAACCCCCCAACCCTTATGCGAAATAACCGTTACGCATTGGCCCTCAGCGGCCTGCTGGTTAGCGTCGCGGCGACGGCCCAAGTAACGCCGCCTGCCCAAGACACGACGCGGAGCGCCACCCCAGCGCCCACAACCGTACCACCCACCAATCAGCAGATTCCGGCCGGAAACAACCCGGTACCATCGGGCCAGCAAACGCCATCGGCACCGGTAGCTCCGGCGGCAGGTAGTGGAGCTAGCCCCACCCCCGTAGAGTCGATTCCCTATGGTGCGGGTATGAAGGTGAACATTTCGGCCGATGGTTCGAAGTACCTGCGCTTTTTTTCATGGCACCAGGTATGGGCGCGCTACACCGAAAACAACAGCGGGACCTTGCGCGCACCCGGCAAACCGCAAGACGACCAGGTTGATTTCGTGCTGCGCCGTTCCCGCTTTATTATGCTGTCGCAGCTGAACCCGCGGTTCTTGGTGTACACGCACTTTGGTATCAATAACCAGACGGCCGTGAGTGGGGGCGTTAATCCCGCTGTGGACGGCAAAAAGCCTCAGCTTTTCATTCACGAAGCCGTGGTGGAATACAAGGTGAACAAGTACATGAACGTGGGCGCCGGCATGCACTATCAGAATGGTCTTTCGCGGATGACCCGAGCCAGCACGCTCAACTTCCTGACCATGGACGCGCCCATCACCAACTGGCCCGTAATTGAAGCCATCGACCAGTTTGCGCGGGGCATTGGGGTTTACGCCAAGGGCCGCGTCAGCAGGCTCGACTATGCGTTTAGCATAAACGAGCCCTTCCTGACTAACCAGACCGGCGGGTTTAGTACCCCGGTGGGCTTAGGCCAGACGACAGGGGTGGGCACTGCGCGGGTAAACACGGGCACCAACACGGCCCAATACAACCCACAGGGTACTAAAAAAATCTATCAGGGCTACCTCAGCTGGGAGTTCCTGGACCTGGAAGCCAACCTGATTCCCTTCAACGTGGGTACTTACCTTGGCACCAAACGGGTGTTTAACTTAGGTGGTGGTTTCTTCTACAATCCGGACGGCATGGTTTCCCGTCCTAACAGCAGCATCTTAAATGCAAGCGCTATCGACGCTGCGCTGAACGGGGGCACCGGCTCCTTTAACAACAGTACCAATGGCACGCGGCTGCACGACATCGGCTTGTGGGCGCTGGATGCCTTCTTCGATACCCCCATCAATAAGGAAACCGGGACGGCCTTCACTGCTTACGCGGTATACTACAACTTCGATATGGGCCCGAACCATACGCGTTTTATCGGGCTATCGAACACCGGCTACGGCACCGACGCACGCCGTGGCAACGCCGTACCACAATCGGGCACTGGCCACATCGGCTTTGCCGAAGCCGGCTACCTGTTGCCAAAAAACTTGCTAGGCCCTAAAGTGCGTGTGCAGCCTTATGCCTCGCACCTGCTTGCCCGTTACGAAGGGCTCCGTACCAGCGGCGGCGATATCAGAAACGTGAACATCTTCGATATCGGCTCAAACTTCTACATCGACGGTCACAACGCCAAGTTCACGCTCAACTACCGTGCTCGTCCTGACTTCACCAACATCGACAACCTAGACTACAAGCCGGAAATCACATTGCAAACCCAGGTATTCTTGTAAGCCACCGCTGGTATGCTGTCTTCGTGCCGACACCTTAGCATAAGCCCAGCAGCTAGCTTGTTCTGAATTTTAGTTTTTGACCTTCAACGCTTTAAAAACTCCTACTCAACATGGAAAAAACGGTAAATCCCGGTTACGGCGTTGTCGCGGACGCGCCAGTCGAGCACGACAATAACCAGGTGTCTCAAAGTAAAATCTGGCAGGTTATCACGGCCTCTTCGGTAGGTACCGTGATCGAGTGGTATGACTTCTACATTTTTGGCTCGCTGGCGGCCATCATCGGGCCGGTGCTGTTCGGCTCAACGGGCAAAATCGAGGACACGATTCTGGGTACGCTGGCCGTATTTGGGGCGGGCTTCGTGGTGCGACCTTTCGGGGCCGTATTCTTCGGCCGTATCGGCGACATGATTGGGCGTAAGTACACGTTTTTGCTTACCCTCCTCATCATGGGTGGCGCCACCTTCATCACCGGTTTGATTCCGAGCTACGACAAGATTGGCATCGCGGCTCCTATCGTCGTGACGCTGCTACGCCTGTTGCAAGGCCTGGCCCTGGGGGGCGAATACGGTGGCGCTACTACCTATGTAGCCGAGCACTCGCCGGATAATCGGCGTGGCTACTTCACCTCTTTCATTCAGATTACGGCCACGGCGGGTCTGTTCCTGAGTATTCTGGTTATCATCGTTACGCGCAAAAGCTTGGGTGAAGAAGCCTTCAAAGAATGGGGCTGGCGCATTCCATTCTTGCTCTCCGGTGCCTTGGTAATTGCTTCCTATTACATCCGCCGCAAGCTGCACGAGTCACCCCTGTTTGCCAAAGCCAAAGCCGAAGGTAAAACCAGCAAGAGCCCATTACGCGAGTCGTTCGTGAATCCCGTCAACCGCCGTCTGGTGTTAATTTCATTGTTTGGCGCTACTATGGGCCAGGGCGTGGTATGGTACACGGGTCAATTCTACGCGTATTCCTTTATGCAGAATACGCTCAAACTCGACCTGATAGATGCCAGCATCGTGCTGTGCGTGGCCCTTCTGCTGGCGACTCCCTTCTTCGTATACTTTGGCAGCCTCTCTGACCGCATTGGCCGCAAGAAAATCATCATGATGGGCCTACTGTGCGGGGCATTGTTTACCATCCCAATTTTCTATGGCCTCAAAGCCTTCGCCGGCCCTCTGACGGAAGTAACAGCTGCCACCGTGGATGCTACTGGCAAGGCCGTTCCGGCTGTGATGAAAGCCCTAACTCCTAATCTGATGGCCATGACGGCTCTGGTGTTCTGCCTGGTGCTCTTCGTAACCATGGCTTATGGGCCCATTGCCGCGTACCTAGTCGAACTGTTTCCCACTAAAGTGCGCTACACGTCCCTCTCACTGCCTTATCACATCGGCAACGGCGTATTCGGGGGCTTTGTGCCACTTATTGCTACGTCGGTCGTGTTCTGGGCCGCCTCCCAGCCCGAGGGCTCTTTCTTCAAGGAGTATAGCAGCTTTGCCGGTCTGCTCTATCCAGTTAGCATTGCTCTTATCTGCTGGTTTATCGGGCAGGCAATGATGAAGGACGTGCGTAACGTGCGTCTCATGGAAGAAGGCTCTGGCAATACGCACTAAGCATTTTATAACAGAACGCCCAGCGCTGTTAACTTGAAAAAGTCCGTCGGGCCGGTGGCACGACGGACTTTTTTAGTTGAGACGGATAGCGAAACCAGTACGCGTATTAGCAAGCTAGTGGGGGGCTTTTTTGGCGCCGAATGCGTAATTTCTACTCGCGTCTTCTAGCCCAGCTTTTGTATTTGCTTTGTACTACCTTCTCTTATTCTTCGGCGCAAAAATTCCCTTTTCCATCTCCCTATGCCTCCCATGTCGCCCCACGAGCAAGCCGAACACCGACGCGGGCAGCGCCTGCTTTTCCTAAGTTTCCTATTTGCCGTGCTGCTCAACTTTCCTCTGTTGGCGGTCTTCGACCGCGCCGGTCGGCTGGGGGGCATTCCGGTGCTTTACCTCTACGTGCTACTTGCCTGGATTACGGTAGTGGTGCTAACCGGCTGGCTAGTCAGGTCAATTAAGAATTAATGGGTAGTGTTTAGCAACGTGTAAAGCCAGAGCAAATTTCTACTCGCCTCACTGAAACACAGCTTTCCTCAAGTCCTATTTGATAACTGTTAATTGTTAAATGTCCAAGCTGCTCATCATCGGCTTCTCTTTCGGCTACTTAGCTTTGCTTTTTGGCGTGGCCTACGCGGCGGAGCGACGCTCGGCCGCACGCCGGTCGTTGGTGAGCAACCCTTACGTGTACGCCCTAAGCATGGCCGTGTACTGTACCGCTTGGACATACTACGGCAGTGTGGGTCACGCCGCCAGCCACGGACTGGAGTTTGTCGTTATCTACCTTGGGCCCACGCTGTTGGCTCCGGCCTGGTGGCTGGTGCTGCGCAAAATAATCCGCATCTGCCGCCTTCAGCGCCTGACTTCCATTGCCGATTTCATCTCAGCCAGGTACGGGAAAAGCGCCTCGCTCGGCGCCTTGGTTACGGTAGTGTGCGTACTCGGGATCATTCCTTACATATCCCTGCAAATCAAAGCTATAGCGGCTTCGTTTGATATTATGACGCGCGGCGCTACGGCCGCTTCTATTGTCGTCGAAGGTGGGGCCGCAGCCAGCTCGGCGTTGTATACTACAGTGGCTCTGGCCTTCTTCACTATCATATTTGGGGTGCGCTCAGTGGAAGCCACCGAGCGCCACGAGGGCATGGTGCTGGCCGTAGCCGTGGAAAGCCTAGTAAAGCTAATTGCCTTCCTCTGCGTGGGCCTGTTTGTTACGTTCAGCCTCTTCGATGGCTTTGGCGATGTGTTTGAAAAAGCCGCCGCCGAGCCCGCACTGAGCCGCCTGTTTACTTTAGATGGGGCTGGTACTAGTTCCACGCAGTGGCTTACGCTGCTCATGCTGAGCATATCGGCCATTCTGCTGCTGCCTCGGCAGTTTCAAGTGTCTGTGGTGGAGAACGTGAACGAGGACCACTTGCGCAAAGCCATGTGGTTGTTTCCGCTTTACCTCATCATTATCAACCTGTTTGTGCTGCCTATTGCCTTTGGGGGAGTGCTACTCTACGGTGGCCGCGGCCTCGATGCCGACACCTTTGTGCTGGCCTTGCCGCTGAATGCGGGGCAAAGCTGGCTGGCTATGCTCACCTATCTGGGGGGCTTATCGGCAGCCAGCAGCATGATTATCGTCGAGACCATTGCCTTGAGCGTGATGATGAGCAACAACCTGCTCATGCCCTTGCTCGTGCGCATTCCCGCTGCCCGCTCGGAAATTCGCACCCATTGGTTTGCTTACCTGAGCCGGGTGGCCTTGCAAAGCCGGCGCCTGGCCGTGGTACTGGTGCTGCTGCTGGCTTATGGCTACTATGCCTTTGTGGGACATCTGCTGCCTCTAGTCAATATTGGACTGGTGTCTTTTGCGGCGGTAGCGCAGTTTTTACCCGTGGTCTTGGGCAGCCTGTACTGGAAAGGCGGTACCCACCAAGGCGCCACGGCCGGCATTATGGGGGGCTTTTTTATCTGGTTTTTCACTTTAGTGCTACCCACGATGGTGGGGCCGGGTTTATTGCCAGGTAATATTCTTAGCGAAGGCTTATTTGGCCAGAGTTGGTTGCGGCCCTTCGCGCTGTTTGGGCTTGACGGACTAGATTATCTATCCCACGGCTTGTTTTGGAGCTGGTTTTTCAACGTCGGTTTGTACGTAGGCGTATCGCTGGCCGGCCAACCCACGGCCCTGGAAGAACGTCAGGCTGATGTCTTTGTGGATGTATTCCGCTACCGCACCGTGTTCGAAGGCCCTACGGGCTGGCCCAGTGCTGCCGCGCCCTTACCCGATTTGCGCGCTTTGCTCACCGGCTTCTTGGGTAAAAAGCGCACGGCGCAAGCCCTGCACGCCTTCGCAGAGCGCTTCCCCGACGCCGACAACCAATTAGCCGACACAATTGCCCCCCAGGCCGATCCACGCCTAGTAGCCTATGCCGAAAAGCTGCTGGCCGGTAGTATCGGCCCTGCCTCAGCCCGCTTGCTGCTGTCGTCGGCGGTGGGAGTGGAGGAAATCAGCTTCGATAATGTGGTGGGCATTTTGAAAGAATCCCAGCAAGTGCTGGAAGCCAACCGCCAGCTCCAGAAACAGTCGCGGCAGTTGCAGCGCCTCACCGAAGATTTGCGCGACGCCTACACGCAGCTACAGGAGCTGGATATGCGCAAGGATGAGTTTCTGTACACTGTGACGCATGAACTGCGCACGCCGCTGACTAGCATTCGGGCCTTATCCGAAATCCTGAGTGATAACCCCGAGATAGAGGAGGAGGAGCGCCTGCGCTTTCTGCACACCATTACCCGCGAGTCGGAGCGCCTGAGCCGGTTGATAACGCTCGTGTTGGATCTGGAGAAGTACGAATCGGGGAAGGCGACGCTGGAGTGCGCGCCCTTGGACGTGGCCGAAATCATCAATGACGCCATCGAGTCGGTGGGCCAGCTCATGCGCGACAAGCACATTCAGCTCGATGTGGTGGTGCCGCCCAGCTTGCCGCTGCTCTCCGGCGACCGCGACCGCCTGATGCAGGTGCTCGTCAATCTGCTATCCAACGCCGTCAAATCGTGCCGAGCCGATGGTGGGGGGCAAATTGGGGTCGTGACCGAGGCCGTCGGTGACGCCCTGCGCATCAGCGTGCTCGACAATGGCAAAGGCATCGACCCCGCTTACCACGAGCTGATTTTCGACAAGTTTTTCCAAGCCAAAAACCAAACAACCCGCAAACCCGAAGGCTCCGGCCTGGGCCTGGCCATCACCAAGAAAATTGTAGAACTGCACGCGGGCCGCATCTGGGTAGAGAGTGCTCTCGACCAAGGTGCCCGCTTCTCCGTGGAGCTACCCGTTGAATCAATGAAGAATAAAGAATGAAGAATTACTTAAGAGGGGCTGGAAAAGATAATGCAGTTGTCGTTTCCCAATTCCTCATTCTCCATTAAGAAAGTCCCCGACCTGCTTGACCAATCTGCTATGAGGCACCCCCATATCTTAATCGTCGATGATGAGCCTAACATTGTCATGTCATTGGAATTCCTGATGCGCAAAAATGGCTACCACGTCAGCATTGCCCGCAATGGCACAGAGGCCCTGGAAGCCATCAACCAGACGGCTTTCGACGTCATTCTGCTTGATATTATGATGCCCGACGTGGATGGATATCAAGTGTGTCGCCACGTCAAAACCCGCCCCGACCGTCAAAACACCAAGGTCATTTTCCTCAGCGCCAAAAGCAAAGAAGCCGACGTGCAGAAAGGCTACGACGTGGGCGCCGACCTCTACATTCCCAAGCCCTTCAGCACCCGCCAACTCGTGAGCAAAGTGCAAGAACTAGTAGCTGCCACCGCAACGCGTTAGTGCCAAATGACAATCGTAATGCAACATTCTACTCTCAATCTACACAATAGAACGTCATGCAGAGCGGAGCGAAGCATCTCGCCATCGGTAATGAGATTACTAATCCAGCTAAACATGCGAGATGCCTCACTCTGCTCTGCATGACGTTCAATGAATAATGGGCTGCTCGCCAAAGCGTCACCACCCACTTGGACAGAACTTACTTGTCAGTCCCATGAAAAATGCCCCCCAACCCGCTACGTACGCCGCCGCCCACGCCGCCAGCCTCACCGATCCGGCAGCGTTTTGGGCCGCGCAAGCTCAGCAGCTGACCTGGTTTAAGGACCCGGAAGAAACGTTGAGCACCGATGAAAACGGTTTCTACCGCTGGTTCAAGGGTGGGGAACTTAATACCTGCTACCTCGCCCTCGACCATCACGTAGCAACTGGCCGCGCTGAGCAAGTGGCGCTCATCTACGATTCACCAGTCACGAACACCAAGCGCAGCTACACATATCAAGAACTGCTAGATCTTACGGCGAGCTTCGCCGGCGGCTTGCGCAACCTGGGCGTTGGGAAAGGCGACCGGGTGATTATTTACATGCCCAACGTGCCAGAAGCCTTGGTGGCCATGCTGGCTTGTGCCCGACTGGGCGCTGTGCATTCGGTGGTATTTGGCGGATTTGCCCCCCACGAGCTAGCCGTGCGCATTGATGATGCCCGGCCTAAAGTCATTGTATCGGCTTCAGGCGGAATCGAGATTGACCGGGTTATTCCCTACAAGCCTTTGCTGGACGAGGCCATTTCGTTAGCCACGCACCAGCCCGATTATACCGTGGTGCTACAGCGCGCCTGCGTGCACGCCAAGCTTCAACCCGGCCGCGACCTAGACTACACAGAGATGCTGGAAGCCGACTCGCAGCCGTGCGTGCCCGTAGCCGCCACCGATCCGCTGTACATCCTTTATACCTCCGGCACCACCGGTAAGCCCAAAGGCGTAGTGCGCGACAATGGTGGCCATGCCGTGGCCCTCAAGTACAGCATGAGCGCAATTTATGGCCTAGCGCCTGGCGAAACCATGTTTACTGGCTCCGATATTGGGTGGGCCGTGGGCCACAGCTACATTGTGTACGGGCCGCTGCTGCACGGCTGTACTACCATTTTGTTTGAAGGCAAACCCGTTCGTACGCCCGATGCGGGCACTTTTTGGCGCGTGGCCGCCGAGCACCACGCGCGGGTCATATTCACGGCGCCCACGGCCATTCGAGCCATAAAAAAGGAAGACCCGGGGGGCGAATTTGCCAAGCTTTACGACCTGAGCCGGCTGCGCTACCTGTTTCTGGCCGGTGAGCGTTGCGACCCCGCTACCTACGAGTGGGCAGCCCAAACCTTGGGCGTGCCCGTAGTGGACCACTGGTGGCAAACCGAATCGGGGTGGCCGATGCTGGCGACGCTGGTGGGTCTTGGCGAAATGCCCCCGCCGCGTGCCGGCAGTGCAGGCCATCCGGTGCCAGGCTACGATGTCCAGATTCTGGACGAAGCCGGACAGGAAGTGCCGCGGGGTACTACCGGCCTAGTAGCAGTGCGGCTGCCGCTGCCGCCCGGCTGCCTGCCCACGCTTTGGCAGGACGATGAACGGTTCCGCCAATCCTACCTGACCACTTTCCCGGGCTACTACCTCAGCGGCGATGGCGGCTTCCGCGACCCAGACGGCTACCTCTTCATTATGGGTCGGGTAGATGACGTGATGAACGTAGCCGGCCACCGCCTCAGCACCGGCGAAATGGAAGAGTTGCTCGCCTCTCACACCGCCGTGGCCGAGTGCGCCGTGCTCGGCATCGCTGACGAGTTGCGCGGCCAGCGCCCCATCGGCCTGGTGGTGCTAAAAGATGGGCAAACCATTACAGAAGACACTTTAGAGCAGGATCTGGTGCACCTGATCCGCTCCCAGATAGGGGCCGTTGCTTGCTTTCGACAGGTGCTGGTAGTAAAGCGACTCCCTAAAACTCGCTCGGGGAAAATCCTGCGCAAAACCATGCGGCAGCTAGCCGACGGCGACGAGTTCATCATCCCCTCTACCATCGACGACCCCCAGATTCTGGATGAAATCCGGGCCGGGCTGGAAAGACGGGGGATAGGGGTAGCCTTTGAGAAAATATGAATCAACGTAAGCTGCATCTAGAGCTAGATTCTAAAAGGCCTAGTGCGAATATAGAATAGAACTTCCTCCACATAACTCTCTCCCTACCATGCCCACTCAACACCCCCGCATTCGCACGTTCGAAGAATATACGGATGCTTACAAACGAAGCGTTGAAAACCCCGAGCAGTTCTGGGCCGAAGTAGCTGAGCCCTTCACCTGGCGCCGTAAGTGGGACACCGTTCTGGAAGCCGATATGGTGAATGGCCATAACAAGTGGTACAGCGGCGCCAAGCTCAACATCACCGAAAACTGCCTCGACCGTCACCTCGCCACCCGCGGCAACAAGCTGGCTCTCATCTGGGAACCCAACGACCCCAAAACCCGCCAGATCCGCTACACCTACCGCGAGCTGCATCAGGAGGTGTGCAAGTTTGCTAATGTGCTGCACAACAACGGCGTGGAGAAGGGCGACCGAGTGTGCATCTATATGCCTATGATTCCGCAGCTGGCTATTGCGGTGCTGGCTTGTGCCCGCATCGGAGCCGTACACTCGGTGGTATTTGCTGGCTTCTCCGCCACGGCCATTGCCGACCGCGTAAACGACGCCCAAGCGACTACCGTGCTTACCTCGGACGGCCTAAACCGCGGTGCCAAGCAGATTCCGGTGAAGCGCGTGGTAGATGAAGCCCTGGAAACCTGCCCTAGTGTGCGCCGCGTTATTGTTGTTGAGCATTTAGGCTGGCCCGTACACATGGAAGAAGGCCGCGACGTGTGGTACCATGAGGAGGCCGAAGAAGCCGACAAATCCTGCCCCGCGGAAGAGATGGATGCCGAAGATCCGCTCTTTATCCTCTACACTTCCGGCAGCACCGGCAAGCCCAAAGGCGTAGTTCACAGCCAGGCCGGCTACATGGTCTGGGCCGACTACACGTTCCGCAACGTCTTCCAAGTCAATGAAAACGACATCTATTGGTGCACCGCCGATATTGGCTGGGTTACGGGCCACAGCTACTTGCTCTACGGCCCGCTGCTGAGCGGCACTAGTACACTTATGTTCGAGGGCGTACCCACGTACCCGAGTGCTGGCCGTTTCTGGGAAGTTATTGATAAGCACGGCGTCAACGTGTTCTACACTGCGCCCACGGCTATTCGCTCCCTAATGGCCACACCTCTTGATAACGTGCTCAGCTACTCCCTTGATTCTCTACGCATCCTGGGCACTGTCGGCGAGCCGATCAACGTGGAAGCTTGGGATTGGTACCACACCCACGTAGGCAAGGAGCGCTGCCCCGTGGTGGACACGTGGTGGCAAACTGAAACCGGCGGCATCATGATTTCGGCCCTGGGGGGCATTTCTCCACTCAAGCCGGCCCACGCCGGTCAGCCCTTACCCGGCGTGCAACCCGTGCTGCTCACCCAGGAAGGCCAGGAGATTGAAGGCAATGAGGAGGAAGGCTACTTGGCTATCAAATACCCATGGCCGGGCATCATCCGCACTACCTACGGCGACCATGAGCGCTGCCGTCAGACCTACTTCGGGCCGTATCCAGGCTACTACTTTACCGGCGACGGCGCCCGCCGCGACAAAGACGGTATGTATCGCATTATCGGCCGGGTCGATGATGTCATCAACGTATCGGGTCACCGCTTCGGTACGGCCGAAATTGAGAATGCCATCAACGAAAACACCAACGTGGTGGAGTCGGCCGTGGTTGGCTATCCGCACGACGTGAAAGGGCAGGGCATCTACGCCTTCGTCATCTGCCATGAGCCCGTCAGCGATGGGCAGGCCATGCACGTAGAAGCCAGCATTATTGAAACGGTAGTGGCTGAAATCGGCAAAATCGCGAAGCCCGACAAGATTCAGTTTGTCTCGGGCTTGCCCAAAACCCGTTCCGGTAAAATAATGCGCCGCATCCTGCGCAAAGTGGCCGAGGGCGAAATCAGTAACCTCGGCGACACGACAACCCTGCTGGACCCCAATGTGGTCGATGAGATTATTGCAGGTAAGAAGTAGCAGTGGTTATAAAGCAAAAAAGCCCCCCAGAACATTTCTGGGGGGCTTTTTTGTAGAAAACTTAATACGAAGTTGAGCCTCTGTATTCCTTTCGGCGGCGTGAACCCTTGTTCTTCTTGCTCTTCGAATCTGAGCTGAGCCAGATCACGACACCTGCCGTTACGGCCGCAATAGTAGCCATCTTGGTTACGAAGGCAGTGCGGTTGTATTTCCACTCCATAGCATATCCCTTCTCAGCGAAGATGTTCGGGATGGTGCCTTTGGACAGATCTTCTAAGATACCTTCTACCACGTTCACGCGGTCAGCAACCAAGAGGGGCAACCAGTGGCGATACTCGTTTTCGCTGTAATTGAAGGCAAAGCGCCGAATCATGCCGCTTAGTCCGCTTGGGGGCACGGTAGTTCCGTAAACAGTTGATACGCGGGGCCGCTCATTCGACTTTAGCACCTCCGTGTCGTCATGCTGCATGGGCGTCGGGTGCGAATGGCTGTCGGGGTCCTGCGACGCATTCATTCGGTTCCGCATGGGGTAGGTCGGGTCGTTCTCCGGGTCCGCATCTACTCCCCAACCTTTTATCTGCTTGTAATCTTTTACTGTATTTTCCATGATCAGTCGGCTTTAGGTAGTAGCGGATTAAGGAATCAGAACGGTTTTGATGCAATTATCCAGCTTAGCGGAGAACATGCGGTAACCGTCGGCCACTTCCTCCAGCGGCATGCGATGAGTGATTATGGCCTTTGGATTAAGCGTGCCGTTCATCACGTGGTCAATCAAGCGTGGAAGCAGGCGCTTCACCGAGGTCTGGTTGCCCCGCATGGTAAGGCCCTTGTTCATCAAGTTTCCAACGGGCACCAAGTTATCGGTAGGACCGTACACGCCAACCACTGAAACCACACCACCTTTCTTAGCGGCATTAATGGCCCAGTGCAGCGCCGTGGCCGAACCAGCCTGAAGCAAGCCTTTGCGACCAGTAATGGTCTGCATCGGGTCGCCGGATGCTTCGGCTCCGACTGCGTCAATCACGCAGTCGGCACCTAGCCAGTCAGTTATTTTCTTGATGAACAGCACTGGGTCGCCTATCTCATCAAAGTTATAGACCTCACAGGGAGCATAATCGCGCACGAATTCCAAGCGGTAATCCACATTGTCGAGCACAATAACGCGGCCGGCACCAAACAGCCACGCACAACGGGCAGCCATGATACCAACTGGTCCTGCACCAAACACAAGCACCGTGTCGCCGGGTTGAATGCCCGCCATTTCAGCGGCCTGATAGCCGGTAGGTACCACGTCGGTCAGCAACACCGCATCATCGGGGTCCATGCCGGCTGGAATAACCGTGGGGCCTACGTTGGCATATGGTACGCGGGCGTATTGAGCCTGGCCACCATCGAAACCGCCAGCCGTGTGTGAGTAGCCAAAAATGGCCCCCACGGCCGTTGCCATAGTATTCGATTCGTGGCAGTTGCCAAACATGTTTTGCTTGCAGAAGTGGCACTCACCGCAAGCAATATTAAAGGGCACCAACACCTGGTCGCCCACCTTAATTTTGGTTACATCGGGACCAACTTCCTCCACTACGCCTACAAACTCATGCCCAAAGGTGGTGCCCACGCGGGTATCGGGTACGTTGCCGTTATATAAGTGCAGGTCAGACCCACAGATACAGGTCCGGGTTACCCGCACAATTGCATCCTGAGGATGCTTGATCTCGGGCATTGGTTTTTGTACGGCACGGACCCTTTTCGGGCCCCGGTATTCCATAGCTAGCATAGTTTCCGGCGTTTTGGTTTTGGTAGAAGTTCGAATTGCTGCAAAGCGTAGCCAAGCAGTGTTGCAAACAACACCAACCTGGACCGTCACCTTACAGCGGTGTTAATGGTACTTAGCTCTATTTCTAAAGTTGCCGAGGCCGAGTAAATCAGTACTAAATAGGGGTAAAATGAGAAACAAATACGTGTTAAATCTAGATATGCTACGTATTTATACGGTATGAGCTTAGCTTGATTTAAAGATGTCAGTGCACAATGAATAGCTATATATTAAGGAGTCTTTTTTTGAGCGTTAGCCATAGCGCAAAAAGGGCCGTTTCTTTTTAGAAACGGCCCTTTTACATAAAATACTCCTACAAAACTCCTCAAATACCTACCTTACTCTACCGCTGGCAGAATCATCCCGCTTACCTCGCCAAACCCGACGCGCACGCCGTCCTTTTCCGCGAAGCCGCGCATGGTCACCGTGTCGCCATCGAGCAAAAACTTACGCTCCGAACCGTCGGCCAGGGGCACCGGACGAGTGCCTTTCCAGGCCAGCTCTAGCATGGAGCCCAGCGAGTCGGGCGTGGCTCCGCTAATGGTGCCGCTGGCGTACAGGTCACCCACTTGCAGGTTACAGCCGTTGCTGGTTTGGTGGGTGAGCTGCTGGGCCATGCTCCAGTACATATGCCGGAAGTTGGAGCGGCTTACCACCGTCTGGGGGGCATTTTCGGGCTGAATGGCTACCTCCAGATTGATATCAAAGTTGTGCGCATCCACTTGCCGCAGATACAGCAGCGGCTCGGGCTCCTGCACTGGGCCGGCCGTCCGGAAAGGCTCCAGCGCATCCAGCGTCACGACCCAGGGCGAGATACTGCTGCCGAAGCTCTTGCCCAGAAACGGCCCCAGCGGCACGTATTCCCAGGCTTGAATGTCGCGGGCGCTCCAATCATTGAACAGCACCAGCCCAAAAATATGCTCCTCGGCGTACTGCAACGGCACCGGCGAACCTAGCTCCGTCGCTCGCCCGCCTACAAAGGCTACTTCCAACTCAAAATCAAGCTGCTGCGATGGGCCAAACGTGGGCGCCTCAGCATCGGGCGCCTTGCGCTGCCCGTTGGGCCGACGAATAGGTGTACCCGACACCACAATGCTGCTAGCCCGGCCGTGGTAACCAATCGGAATGTGGCGCCAGTTGGGCAGCAAGGCATTGTTCGGATCGCGGAACATGGTGCCCACGTTGGTCGCGTGCTCGATGCTAGAGTAGAAATCGGTGTAGTTGTTGGGCTTCACCGGGCGTAGCATTTCCACCTCGCTCTGCCGCAGCAGACAAGCGCGCATCGCTTCCTCCTCCCGTAGGGCGGGATTGTCGTGGCGCAACAGTTCACTTACCCGCTGGCGCACAGCCCGCCATACAGGTCTACCCATAGCAATAAACGCGTTCAATGACCGCCGCCGAAACACCTTAGGCTGAGCCGATCCCAAGTCCAGATCTTCAAAAAAGCCATATTGACAAACGGCGTACAAATCCAGCACATAGTCGCCGATGGCCACGCCCAGGCGCGTGCCGCGCTCCGGCGTTTCAAACACGCCAAAGGGCAAGTTCTGAATGGGAAAGTCGCTGGTAGGCGGAATGTCAATCCAGGAGCGGAGCGTGGGGTCGTTGGGGCTGGCCATTAGGCGGATGTTTGGTAGTAGGAGGGGCAAAGGTAGACCCACTCGCCAAATGACATGCAAACTGAGCAGATGTTTAGGTGAATCCAGGGACATCCACTACCTTAAGTTGCACCTTCTACTGCTGAATACAACTACGGTTTTATGAGGAGTAATAGCGCTTATTATGGTATTGTTGATAGGATAACCGCTGCTCAGCTTATATTTAGTAGCCGCAATACAGGTGTCAGCAGCAACTACAAAACACAGGCTTTAACATTAAAAAATATGTTGGACAAAAAGGATTACTCCAAAATGACAATAGAAGAGTTATTGGTAGAGGAGAAAAAGGTTAAAAAAAATGAAATGTTTTCTGCAGGATTTATAGGGTTTTTAGTTGGTATAATGATTTATGGCGTTGTGAAAAACGGGTTTGGTTTTCTCTATATTGCTATTCCATTATTATTGATTTATGTAATTTATAAGAATTCGCAAATTCAAAAACAAAATCTTAATCGAATTCGAACAGAAATGAATGTCAAAAATATAAGGTAAGAGACTGTGGCTAGATTAAGTGTCTCATCGAATAATAATTGGACGACCTCCAACTAGCGCAAGCTTAGCACAGCTTAACTCGTGACCAGCCATAGTGGGAGGCTGTGTTTCCCGTCAAAACGACAATGCCGCCTGAACTATCCAAGCGGCGCGGTCATGGTCTGCCGCTGCTGCGACAGTGGAGATATAACCTCCACCTCAAGGCTAGTCACGAGCTAGTAAGATCGCGCCAGTTGAGGGATAGCCGAGGCAACCCTGCATTTATCCGGCTTTCGCCATTTCATCCGTGATTTTTAACAGACTTTAGCTTCAACTAAAATTGAAAAAGAATGTACGTAAAACGCTACTATAGTCTTTGGATGACAATCCGGTGGTCACGTAGATCGCTGCTTTATGGGTTGCTTTATTCCGCAGCGGTTATTGTTGTCTATGAAACCACGCATATTCCCTTCGCCTTGCCTTGGCAGCCCATTTCTGTCATTGGTATTGCGGTGGCTTTTTTCCTGAGCTTTAAAAACAACAGCTCATACGACCGTACCTGGGAGGCGAGAAAAATATGGGGAAAAATCATTAATGACAGCCGAACGTTCGCTACGGCCATCCTGACTATGCCGGGGCAAGAGATAAGCGATGAATGGAAGAAGAGAACCATCCATCGCCACTTGGCGTGGCTGCTTGCCCTCAAGCACGCCATGCGAAAAACAAGAACGTGGGAACACAATGAGCCTATTGAAAAGCTAGGTTTTACTCCGAAGTTCAGAAAGGAATGCCAGGATGGGATGGAGCCTGAAGTAGCGCCCTATTTATCGGCCGAGGAATTTATCCAGCTCAAAAAGTACACGAACATTCCCAGCCAGATTTTGAAAAACCAAAGCCGGGAAATCGAACGTCTATTCAACAGCGGGCAATTATCTGACTACAAGCATGTGCGGCTCCACACACTCATAGGTAATCTATATGACGTACAGGGCATGACGGAGCGCATTAAAAATTTTCCATTCCCACGGCAGTATGCCTCCACTGGGCTATGGATCATGTATATTTTTTGTGCGCTTATTCCTTTTGGACTGCTTGACATATTTGAACAATCACGCTCTTTACATTATTGGCTTACTATTCCTTTTTCCACGGTTATAATCTGGTTGTATTTTCTGGTGGACAGAATAGGCGACTACTCTGAAAACCCTTTTGAGGCTGCTTATAATGATGTGCCTATTTCCTCCATTGCCCGCACGATAGAGATTGATCTGCGGGAAATGTTGGATGAAGAAAATATACCTGCGCCATACCCTGTAGAAAATGGCTTTCTGCTATAACCTCCCGGCATGGCTGGTCACGAGTTTAGCGCAGCGTAACTCGTGACCAGCCATGCCGGGCCGGGAGGCTGCGCCTCCCCCGCCAGAACGACCACGCCGCCCAGATTACCCAGGCGGCGCGGTCACAGCTTGCCGCTAGCGCGGCAGTGGAGGTACAACCTCCACTTTAAGGCTAGGCACGAGCAACAAGCTCGCGCCAGTTGGGTGATCCGCTATAGAAGTCCTGCTCACTAATAAAACTTTTATATGAATAATGAAGACTTTGATACCTTCAAAAGAGAAGTTAGTTGGTTTATTAATCCGACAGATAAAATCGAAATAAAAGCATCAGACTTTAATTGTTCTGAAAACTTTATTTTAACCTTTCCTACGCTATATAAATTGATTTCACAAGCGCAAGTCTTGGAAGTTACTATGACGAGAAAACGTCGTACTAATCATTATAAACTTTATTCGTGGATAGATGATAATAACTTAAAATATGGTTGGCTTTGCAAATTTGAATCAAGTGAAAACAGTATCAAAATATTGCCAGAGCATGAGTTGTTGTTGGACAACATTGGTGGAATACAAGAGAGCTACATGCAAAATGAAACACAAGAGGAGCTGTTGACAGACAACCAGAATTTTATTTTTATAAAATCCATGTGCACAAAAGGACTAGGTGGTTGGAAACAACTATATGAACAGGAATGCGAGAACGGAGGTGCAAAACAGATCGATACTGAAAATTTAATTTGTTTTGTTGGTGAAGCGAATGGTAATGAAACGTTTTATAACTTAAACTCAAATCAGGTATTGCTTTTTGCTCCTGACCACTGTTTTGACAACGTTGAAGTTTTAAAAGATCAGCCAGAATACACATTTTATACGATAAATAATGTAACGACATTTATCGATTATGCAGAAGCGCTTGCTCGTCAATGGCTATATCAGATTGGATCAGTAGACATTTAGAGTATAAACATTAATAATTAATAGATCATTGAGTATAATCACCACAATCGCTTGCCTTCAAGAGTGCTTGAGCCGTTACCTTCTCAAATTCCCTCAAACCACAGCGCCCCGCTTCCGCCAAAATCGGCAGTAGCGGGGCACTGTCTATTACAAGTAGTAAAATCCTAGAACTGAGGCGTTGGTACGGGCGTGGGGGGCAAAGGGTGGCCGGTTTGGCCGGCGGGCTGCTCTTCCATCGGCGTGGCGTTGGTCGCTTCCACCGACCGAATCTCGGGCACCGCCTTTCTCACTGATTCTTCTACCCCAGCCTTCAACGTCATCGGCGACATGGGGCAGGTACCGCAGGCGCCGAGCAGCTCCAGTTGAAGCACCATATCGTCGGTGATGTTCAGCACACGCACGTTGCCTCCATCGGCGGCCAGGTACGGACGAATCGTGTCCAGGGCCTCCTCGATGCGGGATAAGAGCGGATGTTCTTCGACGGCAGCAGAATGTGTCATGAATCGCAGATTAGCGCTGATTTAATTGATTCCGCTGCAGCTAAGCAGTTAGGCAAACAACAAATGAGCAATACAAAAGTAAGGGTTTTAGCTGGTTAAGAATCAACCGAAGACTGCGTTTGGAAGTTCGGCTGTATCCTTCCTTGCGAAGGAAAACGGCCGAACCACCTGCATTAGCGGTTCATTTCTACCACTTGCGTACGAGGTGCCACGGCGTTGCGGATGGAAATCTGGCGGGCAACTTCCTCAGCCACCTGCTCAAAAATAGCCGCGGCGGGCGTGCCCTCCTCCGTAATAGCGGGCGCACCCTGGTCGCCGTTTTCGCGGATGCTCTGCACCAGCGGAATCTGACCCAGCAGCGGCACTTCGTGCTTGTCAGCTAGGGCTTTACCGCCACCTTCTCCGAAGATGAAGTACTTGCTTTCGGGCAGTTCAGCCGGCGTAAACCAGGCCATATTTTCCACCACGCCCAGCACAGGTACGTTGATCTGGGGCTGGCGGAACATCTGCAAACCCTTCTGGGCATCGGCCAGCGCCACTTTCTGGGGCGTAGTCACGATGAGGGCGCCAGTGACGGGCACCGTTTGCACCAGCGTCAGGTGAATGTCGGAGGTTCCGGGGGGCATATCGATGAGCAGATAGTCCAGCTCGCCCCAGTCGACTTCGGAAATGAACTGCTTCAGCGCCGACGAGGCCATGGGACCGCGCCACACGATGGCATGGTCGGAGGGAGTTAAGAAGCCGATGCTCATCAGCTTCACGCCAAATTTTTCGATGGGCAGAATGAGGTTTTTGCCTTCGGGCGTCTGATATACGTTGGGGCGCTGGTCTTCCAAGCCAAACATGGTGGGCATGCTCGGGCCGGAAATATCGGCATCGATTAGGCCGACTTTGGCGCCGGTGCGGGCCAAGGCAATAGCCAGATTGGCCGTGACGGTGCTTTTGCCCACGCCGCCTTTACCGGAGGCAATGGCGATGATGTTTTTAACCCCGCTCAGGATGGCCGAGTTGGTGGCCCGGGCAGTGGTCACGCGGGAAGTAAGGTTCACATTCACCACCGCGTCTTTGTCGACCATGGTATGAATGGCGCGCACGCAGGCGTTATGAATCAGCTCTTTGAGCGGGCAGGCGGGAGTGGTGAGAATGACGGAGAACGAGACGTTCAGGCCGTCGATGCGCACGTCCTCAATCATGTTGAGCGTCACCAGGTCTTTGCCTAGATCGGGCTCTTCCACGTAGCTGAGGGCACGCAGTACGTCTTCTTGGGTAATAGCCATAAGTTCAGGAATCAGGATGCAAAGATAACCCGGAAAAGCTGGCTTGAGTTTAGGCAAGTGTACATTGATTGAGGTACCGCTCAGCTTCAGCCCAATGCAGGGTATTAGGAAGAGGCGGTAGTTTGTGCAGCAGGCATGTACCTTTGCCCTTCCAATTTGCCCCCGACCGTGGCCCGCATCCCGAAAGAAACAATAGATCAAATTCTGCACTTAGCCGACATCGTAGAGGTAGTCGGCGACTTTGTGAGCCTCAAGCGCAAAGGCCAGAATATGTGGGCCTGTTGCCCATTTCACCACGAAAAGTCCCCCTCGTTTTCGGTAGCGCCGGCTAAGGGGCTGTACAAGTGCTTTGGCTGCGGCAAAGCCGGCGGAGTGGTACAGTTCATCATGGATATTGAGGGCAGCAGCTACGTGGAGGCCCTCAAATACCTGGCGAAGAAGTACGGCATCGAGATTCAGGAGGAAGAAAAAACGCCTGAGCAACAGCTTGTTCAAAACGAGAAAGACTCCCAATACATCGTTTCTAACTGGGCTAAAGACCATTATCATAAGCTCCTGCTGGAGTCGGAAGAAGGCCAGAGTATTGGTCTGAGCTACCTACGCCAGCGCGGCCTGAACCAGCAAACCATTCAAACCTTCGAGCTGGGCTACTCACTCGATCTGTGGGACGATTTGCTAAAAGCAGCCGAAAAAGCTGGCTACGAGCGCAAATACCTCGAAAAGACGGGTCTGGCCATTAAGAAAGAAGGCGACCAGGGCCAAGATACCGGCCGGCGCTACGACCGGTTTCGGGGCCGGGTCATGTTCCCGATTCACAACGTGGCGGGGCGTACCATTGGCTTCGGGGCGCGCACGCTGAAGGCTAATGACAAGACGGCCAAGTACCTGAACTCGCCTGAATCGGATATTTACCATAAGTCGGATGTGCTCTACGGCATGTACCAGGCCCGGCAGGCAATTCGGGCCGAGGAAACGTGCTACCTAGTAGAAGGCTACCTCGACGTGCTCAGCCTTCACCAGGGCGGTATCAAAAACGTGGTGGCATCGTCGGGTACTTCACTCACCGAGAGCCAGATCCGGCTTATTGCCCGCTACACCGACAACGTTACGGTACTCTACGACGGCGACGCGGCCGGCATCCGGGCCTCTCTGCGCGGCATCGACCTGATTCTGGAAGGCGGCCTGAACGTGCGCGTGGTGCTCTTCCCCGACGGCGACGACCCGGACAGCTACATCCGCAAAGTAGGCGACCAGCGCTTTCGCGAGCACCTCGAAAACCACAGCAAGGACTTCATTAGCTTTAAAACCGACCTAGTGGCGCGCGAAGCCGCCCAGGACCCGGTCAAGAAAGCCGAAGCCATCCGCGACGTGCTCCAGAGCATTGCCAAAGTGCCCGACCCAATCAAGCGGCAGGTCTTCTTGCAGCAGACCTCGGGCACGTTCGGGATTGACGAGCAAGTGCTTATTACCGAGTACAACAAGCTGGTGAAAGGTGCGGGGGGCAAAAATGCCCCCCAGAGTGCTGGCGCGGCAGCGCCGGCCGCTACTCCTTCGGCTCCCCGAACCCAACAGTCTCCGACCAGCTTCCGGCCGCTCTCGCCCGAAGAGGAAGCTGAAGCCGCCATGTACGGCGCCCCGCCCGATGCATTTGCCCCCCAGACCCTAGATGGAGGTGCCGCCGAGGAGCAGGAGCCGGTGCCGGATGTGCTTCAGGCCTGCGAGCGGGAAATCGTACGACTAATTTTGCTGTACGCGCCCCAGCAGCTGGCCCCCGAAGTAAGCGTGGCCCAATACTTATTTGGCCAGTTGGAGGAAAACGTCTTCCTGACGCCTATTTACGCCGATCTGCTGCACATCTGCCGCACCGAAATGGAGCAAGGCCGCTGGCCCGACGTGCGCACGCTCATCCAGCACGGGCGTGGTGATATCCGCCAGCTGGTAAGCGACTTAGCTACCGAAAAGTATGAACTGAGTCCCAACTGGACTACCCACCAGATCTACGTGCCCCGCGAAATTGACTTGCTCCAACAAGCCTGCGACAACGCCGTGCTGCGCCTCAACAAGTGCACTGTGCAGCGCGAACTAGCCACCCGCCTCGACGCCCTGCGTCAGCCCATGGACGAAGCCAGCCTGATGGAAACTCTGCACGCTATCAAGCTGCTTAAGCAGATGGATAACCAGCTGGGGGGCATGCTGGGCACCGTTATTCCGCGGAGCGGATAGCACAGTTTAATTAGCCACGCTTCGGACCTGAGCCAGCGGCTGGCTTTGTCGGTTGGGCGTTCTTCGTAGCTTTGCTGCCTTCTGGATTTACCATTATCCCCCTTTTGTTATAAGTCTGTGCATATTTTGCAGCTCTGTTCGCGCGTGCCTTTTCCGCCCCACGATGGAGGAGCTATTGCCATGTATGACGTTGCTGCCGGCCTAGCTCACCAAGGTCACCGTGTAACCGTACTGGCCGCCAACACACCCAAGCACCATCAGTCGGATGAGGTGCTGAGCCACCTGCCCGGCGTCCGCCTGATTACCGTGCCCGTCGATACACGCCTGAACCCACTGAAGGCGCTGAAAAACCTGCTCAGGGGCAAGGTGCCTTACAATGTGGAGCGCTTTGTAAGTCCGCAGCTGGCTGATAAACTGACTCACTTATTGCGCACTGAGCGCTTTGATGTTGTACAAGTGGAAGGCACTTTTGTAGCCTGGTACGTAGATGTTATCCGGGCTCAGGCCCCAAATATGCCCGTGGTGCTTCGCGCTCATAACGTGGAGCATACCATCTGGGCGATGCTGGCCGAGCGGGAGCGGAATCCGGTCAAGAGCTTGTATCTACATCATTTGGCCAGAGGGCTGAAGCGCTTTGAGGAAAAATACCTTCCCCGCTTCGATGCGGTAGCCGCAATTACCCCCCCAGACCAGCGCCGGCTGCGGGCCTTGGGCTGCCCCGAGCCAGTGGTATTCGTCCCGGCTGGTGTCGATTTGAGTCGGTTTAAAACTGATCCTGCAATCTGCCCCAAGCCTAAAAGCTTGTACATGATTGGCTCCTTAAACTGGCTGCCCAATCTGGAGGGCCTCGACTGGTTTTTAACCCACGTATGGCCGCAGGTGCACGAGCGCATGCCTGACCTTGAGCTGCACTTGGCGGGCAAAGAAACGCCCGAGCGCATCTTGCGCTTAAGTGGCGCCAACGTATTCGCTCATGGCTTCGTGGAATCTGCCCCTGACTTTATGCAGCGCTATGAGCTCATGATTGTGCCTCTGCTGAGTGGGGGAGGAATGCGGGTGAAAATCATTGAGGGAATGGCCTTGGGCAAGTGCATTATTAGTACAGGCCTGGGCTCGGAGGGCATTAGCGTGCAAAACAACCACGATATCGTGCTTTGCGACGAGCCCAGTGAGTGGATTAACCGCATTGAGAGCTACTACAATGGCGACCTGCCACACGCCCAAATAGGAGCGGCAGCGGCTCAAACTATCAGAAGTACCTACGACAATCGGCTGGTGATAGAGCGCTTCGTAGAGTTGTACCGTACCTTGGCCGCGCCCGGTGCGTAACTTTGCCCCCCATGAAGCTGCTCGTCTTGCTGTCTCGGTTTCCTTACCCGCTCGACAAGGGCGATAAGCTACGCGCGTTTCATCAATTGCGCTACTTGTCTCAGCACCACGAGATTTGCCTTTTTGCCCTGACCGATGAGCCTGTATCGGCGGCCGCGCGGGCCGCGGTAACCCCGTTCTGTGCCGGCGGGCTTCACGTGCATGCGCTGCGTCGCCCCCGTATTGCCTTAAATATGACCCGGGCCCTGGCCGATGGGCGCCCGTTGCAGGTGGGCTATTTCCATGATGCCGATGCGCAGCGCAGGCTGAATGAAGTGCTGGTGGCTTTTCGGCCCCACCATGCGTATTGTCAGCTTATACGCATGGCTGAATACCTGCGCCCCCATGCCCGGCATGTGCCCTGCACCATCGATTATATGGACGTGTTTTCGGCTGGGATGCTGCGCCGGGCCGAAAAAGCCCCCCAATGGCAGCGCCCTGTGTTTCAGCTCGAAGCGCGACGCCTGCAAGCCTACGAAGCGGCGGCGTTCGACTGGTTTCGCCACCACACCATCATTTCCGACCAGGACCGTCAGCTTATCGACCATCCACGGCGGGCCGAAATTGAAGTGGTGCTGAATGGCATTGATACTAAGTATTTTCGACCCGTGCAGAGCAGAACAGAGTACGAGCTGCTGTTTTGTGGCAACATGAACTATCATCCTAATGTGGATGCGGCCGTGTTTTTGGCTGAGGAGATTCTGCCCATCGTTCGCCAAAGCCATCCAAAAGCCCGCCTACTAATTGCCGGCACCACGCCGGCTCCGCGGGTGCAGGCGCTGGCCTCACCGGCCGTTACCGTCAGTGGCTGGCTGGCCGATATTCGGGAAGCCTACGCGGCAGCGGGTGTATTTGTGGCGCCCATGCGGGTAGGTACAGGCCTGCAGAATAAGTTGCTCGAAGCTATGGCTATGCGCTTGCCCTGCGTAACCACGCCTCTGGCAAACAATGCCTTGCGCGGTACGCCCGGTGAGCACCTATTAGTAGGGCAAACAGCCGACGAACTGGCCGCGCATATCAGCGATCTACTTGCCCAACCCACTGAAGCTGCTTTATTAGCTACTCAAGGACTTGATTTTGTGCGCAAAAACTACAATTGGGCGTCGGCTACCAGCAGGTTGGAGCAATTGTTCAAAAAGGCGTAGAAAAGAGCCTTGTTCTAGCGGCTATTGTGCAAATTATACTCATGGCACAAGGCTTCGCGGCGGCAACCATTTACTCAGCTTAGCAAGATTTCTCATGAACAAGAACCTACGCATCGCCATTCTGGGCTGTGGCAATATGGGGCAGGCCTTTGCCAAAGCTTTTCTGCAATACAACCTCGTGGCTCGCACTGATATGCTTCTCATCGGCCGCGACGATGCCTATTGCCAGCGACTGGCGAGTAGCTTGCCGGGCCTACCGTCAGGGCTGCTTTCCGAAGCCGTGGGTACTTTTGATGTGGTGTTGATTGCCGTGAAGCCCCAAGATTTCAGCCGCGTGGCCGATGGGTTGCGGCAGGTGCTGCAACCCAATCAGATTGTGCTTTCCATCATGGCAGGCATCCCGATTGCGCGCTTGCAACGGGAGTTGGCCCACCGGCAGGTGCTGCGCGCCATGCCCAATACGCCAGCCCTGTTGGGCATGGGCATTACGGGCTTTTCGGCCTCGCCGGAAGTGGAGCGGTTGCGTCTGCACCAGGTAGAGAACCTGCTGAATGCTACCGGCCGCTCTATTTTTCTGGAAGATGAAAGTCTGCTGGATGCCGTGACGGCTGTGAGTGGCAGCGGCCCTGCGTATTTCTACTACATCGTGCAGGCCATGATGCGGGCAGGGCAGGAACTAGGCTTTTCGGAGTCAGTGGCGGGGCTGTTGGTGAAACAGACAATGCTGGGAGCCTTTCATCTGCTTAATAACTCCGACCAAAGCATTGACCAACTCATCGCCAACGTAGCTTCAAAAGGAGGTACTACTGAAGCAGCGTTGCGTACGTTTCGAGCAGGCAACCTAGCCGAGACGCTCGTTGATGGCATCAAGGCGGCGCAGCAACGCGCTACGGAGTTAGCCAAGGAGTAAGAAGAAATAACTGGGAATGAATTGGAGGACGATTAGCTTCCCTCCTTAGTAAGCAGGGGAGCTGATCGTTCGCGAATTCCCTTGCGAAGCCCCATAACTTCAAGCCCCGTAACTTCGCGCTGCGGTTGGTGGTTATTCAACCAGCTTTGCGGTTAATTTCCCTGAAAAGGCCCCCCAGCCGCTCTATCCTTACATCTGCACCATCTACGTTCATGCTTAATTCAATAGAAGACGCCATTGCCGATATCCGCGCCGGCAAAGTTGTGATTGTGGTCGACGACGAAGACCGCGAGAACGAAGGCGACTTTATCTGTGCCGCTCGTTGCGCCACCCCCGAGGTCGTCAATTTCATGGCTACGCACGGCCGGGGCCTGGTGTGCGCGCCGCTAACCGAAGACCGCTGCGATGAGCTGGGTCTGGAGCTAATGGTAGGCCGCAATACCGCTCTGCACGCGACCCCCTTTACCGTATCAGTCGATTTGCTGAAGAATGGCGTCACGACCGGTATTTCTGCTTCCGACCGCTCCAAAACCATTCTGGCACTCATCGATCCGGCTACGAAGCCTGAGGAACTGGGTCGCCCAGGCCATATTTTCCCTTTGAAGGCCCGCAAAGAAGGCGTGCTGCGCCGTGCCGGCCACACCGAGGCGGCCGTCGATTTGGCCCGGCTGGCTGGCTTTGAGCCGGCGGGCGTACTGGTTGAAATCCTGAAGGAAGACGGAGAGATGGCCCGCGTGCCTGATCTAGAAGAAGTAGCCAAGCGCTGGAATCTGAAGCTGATTTCGGTGCAGGATCTGATCAAGTACCGCCTGGCCAAGGAAAGCCTCATCACCCGCGACATTACCGTGAAATTGCCCACCACCTGGGGCGATTTCGACTTATACGCCTTCACCCAGCGCTCCAACGGCGCCCAGCACTTAGCGCTAGTAAAAGGTGACCTGAATGGCTCCGAGCCGCCGCTGGTGCGCGTGCACTCCTCGTGCGTGACCGGCGATATTTTCGGCTCCTGCCGCTGCGACTGTGGCCCCCAACTGCACCGCGCCATGACGCAAATCGACCAGGCCGGTCGTGGCGTGGTGGTGTATATGAACCAGGAAGGCCGCGGTATTGGCTTGCTCAATAAGCTGAAAGCCTACAAGTTGCAGGAGCAGGGTCGCGACACGGTGGAAGCTAATGTAGAGCTGGGCTTTGGGATGGATGAGCGCGACTACGGCGTAGGCGCGTCTATTCTGCGCGACTTGGGCATCAGCAAGATGCGCCTGCTCACCAACAACCCTCGCAAGCGAACAGGCTTGATGGGTTACGGCCTTGAAATTGTCGAAACCGTGCCCATCGAAATTGAACCCAACCAGCACAACCAAAGTTATTTGGCTACCAAGCGCGATAAGCTGGGCCATCTGATTCTGAGCGAGCTGCACCCCGTTGTAACGACGGCTTCCAACGAAAAAGAATCGTAGCAAATAGCCCGAAAACGCGTTTTTTGGCTATATTACTTTGGCTATGAAAACCCTGCGTTCCCTCTTCAGTATTGGTGCGGCCACCCTAGCGCTCAGCTTGTTTTCGGCGTCGGGTGCTCAGGCTCAGCGCACTAACTTTGTGCAGGAGTTCGCGGGTAGCACCGTGCTCCTGGCGAATGGTGATACGCTGGAAGGCCCACTAGTGCTGCATCGCAATGAAGACGTGGTGCGCATGACCATGCCCAACAACACAATAAATACCCTCTCGGCGGTGGCCGTGCAAAGCTTTGCCGTAAAAGGCGAGCAGTACGACCGCCGCCGCGACGCGTTTTATTACGACGATTTCTACGACGCGCGCCGGGGCTACTTCTACGGCAGCCCGGCCTTTTTCAACGGCCCCCTGCCTAAGCGCCGGGAGCGGCCCGATACCAGCTTGGTGCGCGTATTTCGGACTTACCGCTGGAATCGCGACAACGACTACAGCGACTACAAATCGCCTGCGTTTTTTGAGCAGCTTAGCAGCGGGCCCACGGTCTTATTGCGACGCGAGGCTCTGGTAGAACGGCCCGTGTACGCCAATAGTCCGTACGGTTACGGCGGCTTTGGCGGCTACCCCTACGGCGCTTCGCGCTACGCGGGATCTTACTCCGAGATAAAAGACAATTTTTACCTGGGCACGACTACTGGCTCTATTATTCCGCTGCGTAACCCGAAAAAGGATTTGCTGGCCGTTTACCGCAAACAGGCCCGACAAATTGAACAGTACGCCAAGCAAAACAACCTGGACTTTACCAACGCGCGTGAACTGGCTTACATCGTGAACTATGCCAATTCGCTAACAAGCGACCCGCAGCCTTAAGCCGTTAACCGTTGCTAGCATTAAAAAGCCCCCCAACTGAGTCAATTCTCGGCTGGGGGGCTTTTTGATGACAGAAAACGAATTGCTTGGCCTGATCTACATATCGCGGTAGCGAATTAGCAGGTAGCTCAGCAGCCAAAAGATGCCAGCATAAGCCAACGTCAGGGGGATGGCTTGAGCGGCGGTGAGAGCACTGGTTGGCCCCGTCATGGTATCGAGGATAGCCTGCGTGGGATTGGGTGTGAGGGCAGAAAATACTTTAGTAGGAAAGTATCGGTCGATGTGGTCGGCGACGGGCAGGCGCAGCAACGGCTCGATAACCCAGGAATAGAGCAGAAAGAGCAAGATGGCCGGCCCGCTCTTGCGGATCAAAAAGCCAAATAAGGCCGCCAGGCTTAGGTAGCCCAGGGCCTGCACGCCGTAGCGCAATAACGCATCAAACAGGCCCTCGGTGGCAGGGGAGCTAGTTTCATCGGCGTGCTGCAAGCCAAAGTAAAGGCCAACGAGTAGCACCACTACAACGCCAAACGCCGCCAGCAGGCCCGATACGGCTAGCTTACCCTGAATCAGGCCAGCCGGCGAGCTGCCATCGATGAGCTGCTGGCGAAACGTGCGAAACTGAAACTCGTCGGTAATCAGAATGATAAGCAGAATGCCGAGCAGCAAGTGAAAGTAGCTGGCCACGTAAGCCAGCTTGCCCCACAGGCCCGGAAACGCATACAGGCTGCTGCCAACCGTTTGCCCGTTGATAGTAACGTTGCTCCCGACCGAGACGAAGAATGTCAGCAGCACCGCGAATAGCAGCAGTACAATCCAGACCGTGCGATAAGGCAGGAGCTTCCGGAGTTCAGCGCGTAAGAGCATGATGTAAGAGGAGGAATGAATAAAATAATATTGAATGAAATAAGCAGCGCGTCATGCAGAGGCGGAGCCGAAGCATCTCGCGTGGGGTCGTTGCAATACTGCCTCACTTGAAAGCTCAGCATGACAATTAGCGTGGCAACATCAGCCCGCGAGATACTTCGTTGCTGCTCAAGGCGCAGAAATCCTGCATGACGGTCTGACCTACTTGGTCAGTTCTAAAAAATGCGTTTCCAGGCTGCGGTGGCGTACTTCGAGGCCATTGAGAACCAGACCTTGCAGGAAAAGCGCCTGATTCAGCTCTGCGGGCGAATGGCTGGGTGCCAGTACGGCGCTGACACTGCCACCCGCCTCGGGCCGTACATCTGTTATCCATGAAAAGCCCCCCAGCGCCTCCAGCAGGGCTGCCGACGACGCGTTGGGAGCTAAGCGCACCACTACGCGGTCGGCTACAGCTAATATGTCACCGACGGAGCCGGCGGCGCGCAACTCCCCGCGCTGCAACACGGCCACGTGGGTGCATACCTTCTCAATCTCATCGAGCAGGTGGCTGGCCAGAATAATGGTTTTGCCCTCGGCGGCGAGGCGCAGCACAAGAGCGCGCACTTCTGCAATACCTTGCGGATCAAGGCCATTAGTGGGCTCGTCGAGCACCAGCACCTCTGGGCGCCCGAGCAGGGTGGAGGCCAGGGCCAAGCGTTGCTTCATGCCCAGAGAAAAATTCCGGAATGCGTCGTGCTGGCGGGCGGCCAGGCCGGTCAGCTCCAGGGCCTCGGTGATGCTGGCCGGATCGGCGCGCTTCACATCGGCGGCTATTTGCAGGTTTTGGCGAGCAGATAGGTAAGGGAAAAAGTTAGGCGTTTCAAGCAAAGCGCCCACCCGACGCTTGCTGGCGCTCGAAATTTGCCCCCCAAACCAGCGCACCGTGCCGCCCGAGGGCTGCAGCACGCCCAGGGCGAGGCCTAGCGTAGTGGTTTTGCCACTGCCGTTTGGCCCCAGCAGGCCGTACACGCTGCCGGCCTCTACCGTGAGGTTGAGCCCGCGCAGGGCTGGGGTGCTCCCGTAGCTTTTCGAGAGATTGTCCAGTTCGAGAATGGCCATTCGTTGAGCGTAGTAATAGTAATTGAGGTCGGCGGGGCACAAGAACGCCAGAATATTCTGCGAAGAATGCACCCCTGAAAACTTGTTGGCTTATTCAATAGGTAAATTGCCCCCCAGCCAGCGCGCCACCGGGTAGCGCAGGTACGACTTTTCGTAGTGGGGGGAGCGGCGGTAAATGAAGTCGAGCTGAGCGGCGGCATTTTGGGCGAAAGCGGCATCTTCCTTCTTGCTGGTTTCGAGCTGCTGCCGAAGCTGCGGGTCGCGGCGCAGCAGCTCGGCGGCTAGGTCCTCGAACACATAATCGGAGAAGTGCTCTTTTTGCTGCAGAATACTGTCAAAAAAGCCCCAATTGAAAAACGAATCGGTGGCCTGGGGCTCCAAGGTCTCGACCAGGTAGCGCACGGCCGGCTGATTGAGCATCACAACAAAGTCGCCTTTCCGAAACGCTAAGGCCTGCTGCTCAGCGCGGAGCTTTACCTGCGAGTGCAGGTAATGGCCCTCGTAGGGGCGAGGCGAAGTTTTATAGTCCTCCACGTAGTACACTTCCGCCGTGAGGGTGGTGTCGCGGCGCAGACGCTGGAGCTGCACGCCGCTCAGGCGCAATCGCTCCAGCACTTCGCCCCAGGCCTGCGGAATAATGTAGGCTGTGGGCCGGCGCACTGTAGTTGTGGGGCGGTAGGTGTGGTAGTACTTAACTGGCCGGGTAAACGGTGCTTTGCGGTCATAATACAGGCGCGGCTGCCCACTCACTTCGCTGGGTTTGGTGCGACCCTCGTAGCCCCGGAAGTTGAATTTGTCGACCTGGGTGGTGTCGAGCTTCCAGGTCAAGGGAAAGTCAGTTTGGGTGCGGGTTCGCTGGTCGGCGGCGGCGCGGGCCTGGGCGATGAGAGCCGCATCCTGATGTACGGTGCGGATCATTAACTCAAGAAAATCGTAGGTGACGCGCACCCGGGGGGCAAATTCCTTGAGCATGTGGGTCTCCGTCACGAAGCCCAGCGTATTGAACAATGTTGTGTAGCCGGTGGAGTAGCGCGGCGTTTCCAGAAAGCCCCGCAGTCCACTCTCAGGTGTGCGGCCTTCAAAGTCGACGTAGGGTGTTAAGGGCCATTTCTTCTTTTCCATGCCCGCATACAACGATGGCAAAAGCCGTTGCTGCATGTATTGGTTTACGGCCGGATGTAATTTGTCTCGCTGAGTGTCGATCAGCGTCATGGTATACTGATAATCAGCGCCATTAGAGGTATGAGTGTCAACAAACACTTCCGGTTTCCAGCGTTGAAACAAAGCCGCGAAGCTACGGGCGTTGCGCGAGTCCTGTTTGATGTAGTCGCGGTTCAAATCGAGGTTGCGGGCGTTGCCGCGGAAGCCATATTCCTGGGGGCCATTTTGGTTGGCGCGGGTTGTGCTGTTGCGATTCAACGCTCCATCTACGTTGTAAATCGGAATAAGAACCAATGTCACATTTTCCAGTTGGCGCCGCAGTTCTTTCTTCTGCACATAGTCCCGTACCAGCATCATACTAGCGTCGATGCCTTCAGGCTCCCCGGGGTGAATGCCGTTTTGAATAAAGACGACGCGCCGGTTTTTAGCCCGAACCGAAGCCGGGTCCGCGTCTCCATCCAAGGACACGACAACCTCGTGCAGGGGCTGGCCGATGTCGGTGGTGCCGGCCTCGCGCAACGTAATTTCGGGGTAGGCCGCGTCGAGCCTTTTATAGTACTCTATGCACTCGGTGTAAGTGGCGGTGGTGTTGCCGTTGCCTTTCTCGAAGGGCGTGCGCCAATCGGTGGGAGCGGTGAAAAGCAGGGAGACGGAAAGGAGCAGGGGGAGCATACAGCGCGACGGAATTTTCCGCAATCAACGCCAAAAAAACAGAATCCTAGTCTGTTCAAATTTAAGTTGGCTAAATCGAAAGAATAAATAGTGACAATTCAGAGCAAACACGAAAAGGCCCCGACTCGAGAGTCGGGGCCTTTTCGTGTTTGCTCTGAATTATAGTATGTGGTCGGCTTAGAAGCCTAAGCCCACAGCAAAGCCTCGATGCACTTCGGTACCAGCATTCTGAATGAAAATATTAATAGGCCGCACCAACGTACCGGTACCCGTTGCCAAATTAATTGTGTAGAGTTGGGGACGATTGTCAACGCTAACTAATGCGTAGGCAGTGTTACTGATGCCACCAATATCCATGTGTCGCACATCAGCCCCCACATTGCCGATCTCAACCAGATTGCCACTGCTAGGGGGATCTATCTGATATAGCTTGCTATTGGAGAATTGAGCAATGCCGGCTGCATAGAGCTTGGTCGACGTAGCGCCAGTGAAATTATTATCGTAAGCGGCGGCGGTTAATCGTCTGGGAGAAGGGCCTCCATCAACGTAACCCTCGGCGATAGCTACGCCCGTGGTTGGATTCACCTGCAGGTTCTGGCCCGAATTACTTACAATGCGAATGCGGTCCGTAACAGGGTTGAAGTCAAAGCCATATACTGCGCGGTCTATCAGAATACTTACATCTGCCACGCGGGTAACAGCACCTGTACCCAAGTCGATAGTGTAAAGGCGACTAGGCCGCGGTAAGCCAGTTCCCTGATAATTTGCCAAAGCGTAGAGCTGACCTGTGGCTGGTCGGAAATCCAGACCGTCTATAATTTCGTCTGCTGGCAGCCCCCGAATAGCCTTCGACTCGAAGATTGCCGCGTCTGTTGGATCGAGAAGCGTCAGATTGTCAAATTTGGTATTTGGGCCATTTGTGGTACTGGAGACAACATAGGCAATTGGCCGACTACGAATAGCAATGCTGGTGTAGTTGAGACTTGCGCTGTATTCCGCCAACGTTTGCGTTCTTTGATCCACGCTTGTTCGTAGATTCACGGAAAACAGGGTTGGTTTGCCATTGACCGTAAAAAGGCCCAGAGCAGTACCCGTCTTGGCATCGATGTCGAAGCCGCCGTCTCCGCTGATGTTTAAGCCCAAAGAGCCCATTGCTGTCTCGATGCCTTCATCAATCCCAGGACCTTGAGAATCAATACTGGCTAGATAGAGCTGCTGGTTCTCCGTATTGATAGCATAGCGGATCGAAATACTTTCTCCGGCGTTGCCAACATATGCAAAAGCCGTTAGCGCGGGGCCTGCTATTCGACTGAAGGTATTGACTACGGCCCCCGTCTCTGGGTGCAAGCGTATACTTTGACCAGTGTTTGTGCCTACCCGGATCCGGTCAAATTCGGGGTTGAAGTCAAACCCCACTAAGTCGCCCGTCAGTGCAGGCGTGAAAGGACCTGCTCCGACAGCCCGAGCCACCCCCGTGTTCTGATTAATTACATACAGACGGCTGGTACTGCCAACCCCATAGAGCTGGCCCGTAGCCGGGCGAAAGTCCATCGCTAGAATACGTTCGCCACTCTGCAGGCCAGTGATGGAAACTGAGTTAATTCTGGTGGCTGGATCCTTAGTGGAGTAGGCATCCAGCCTCGTTCCTCCCGACAAGGCGTAGAAGGGAATATCAAGCCCTAGATTGGGGAAGGTAGGCGGGGTGGGGTTGGGCTTGGGGAAGTACTTCTCGAAGATGTCTTCGCAGCTGCTGAGCGAAGTCATAAGCATGGCAGCCACGCCCCATTTGGCGAGGGAAGAGGTTTTTAGCATAGAAACCAGAAAATAGGATGAAAGGATGAAGATCTTGAAATCGAGATAGTTAGCCTACGCAGTTGGTGTGCACTTAGATATGCTTATTTCGCTAGAAAATTAAATTACTTTTAGAATCCAACTTGATTCGGCAGCCGATAAATAGCCGCTCAGCAGCTAGCTATAGTAAAAGCGCCAGACAAAGAAGACCTGTCGCTCTAGGCAGTTGGAGCAAGCTCTGCTAGCTTAACTTTATTTGGTCGTTTACGTCCGATTCAGCCAGATTACTCTGTTCACCTCGTAGAGCCGGTATATTAAGCATCGGCAATCCATAAGGCGGAAGAAAACCTATACCAAAAAGCCCCCCAGATGTCGTCTGGGGGGCTTTTTGGTTGGATTATGAGCTTTAAAATCCTAAGCCCACCGTAAATCCACGCAACTGATATTGTCCTCGGTCCGAGATGCGAATAAAGTCAAAGTCACCAACTAGGGTAGCTGCTCCCGTTGCCAGGTTAACCGTATATAGTTGGCTAGGCCCTGGCCGCGAGACATTGGAAAAGCCAGACGGGGTGTGCATTAAGTAAGCCGTATTGCTCAGCCCGCCAATGTCAAAGTGAGTATCGTCTCCTACGTTGATGCCCAGGCTACCAATCTCCCTTAACGTACCCGCGTTGGGCGGACTCTGAAGATATAGCTTATCAGTTCCGTAGTCAACAACATAGAGGTTAGTAGTGCTGGTCCCCGTGAAATTATTGTCGTAGGCTGCCGCATTAAGGAGCGTTGAGTTCGGGGTAAAAGGTGCATCTCGGGGAGCTTGTCCCGCAGCTAAATCTATCCGCCAATTTATTCCATTAGGAGCTACATAGCGTAAGACGTCGGTTACCGGATCAAAATCCAATCCGGCCACAACGCTCGGTAGATTCATGCTTAATCGAGATACTAAAGTAGCCGCGCCCGTAGCGGGGTTTATGGTGTATATACCCCTTAAGTCACCCAGGGCGTAAAGCTGCCCAGTACTTGGCCTGAAGTCCAAGCCTTTTAACAGCTCACCATCAGTTATACCTGTAATGGGTTTATTGGTGAAGGTGGAGGGATCAGTCGGGTTGAAAATCAATAGCTCGCTGGAGCAGGAGCTACCGGTCGAGCATAAATTAGCTGCGGCGTAAGCTACGGGCTGGGTGCGAATGGCTAGGCCCGAGTAGCCTAAACTCGCACTGTACTGGGCTAAAGGCCGCGCCGCGCCCGAAGTGAGGTCAACGGAGAAGAGCGTCGGTTGCCCATTGACGGCATATAGGCCCAGGGCAGTACCAGACTTGGCATCGATATCGAAGCCCCCGTCGCCCGAGATATTGAGGTTGAGCGCGCCTATCGGGGCTATGGTGCCACTATTGGGTGAGTTGACTATATAGAGTTGCTTATCCAGCGAGTTGATGGCGTAGAGGGCAGTGGTAGAAGCCCCACTTATATTATTTGTGTACGCTACTCCCGTCAGCATGGCCCCTGGAGCACCATTTATAGCCTCGTCGGTGGCGTCAGTGGCCCCCGTTTCGGGGTTGAGGCGTAGGTTCTGGCCAGTGGAAGAAACTACCCGGATACGGTCTACACTGGGGTTGAAATCGAAGCCTGCTACGCCCCCAACTATCGCGGGTGTGAAGGCTTGAGTACCGATAACTCGGGCAACTCCCGTGATTTGATTGATCACGTATAAGCGGTTATTACTGCCTAGCCCGTAAAGTTGGCCTGTGGCAGGGCGGAAATCAATGGCCAAGATGCGTTCCCCATTCTGGAGGCCGGTGATAGAAACTGAGTTAATTCTGGTGGCTGCATCCTTGGTGGAGTAGGCATCCAGCCGCGTTCCTCCCGATAAGGTATAGAAGGGAATGTCTAGCCCTAAGCTGGGAAAGGTAGGCGGAGTGGGGTTAGGTTTGGGGAAGTACTGCTCCAGAATGTCTTCGCAACTACTCAGCGACGACACGAGCAGGACGGCCAGGCCCCATTTGGCGAGGGGAAAGGTTTTTAACATACGAACAGGATTATAGGATGAAAAAAAGAATCAATAGTACTGATTGATTTTTCCCTACGGTTGTCTTTTCTACTTAGATGTTACTATTATTAAAAATTTTCTAAAAAAACTTTAGGAAGGCATACATATGTACAGAATACTGCTCTAGGGACTTTTTGGTAGTTACATAAGTCTTAGCCTGTTGTTATTTAAGTACTGTGGCCTCGCATGCCGCATACTAGTAAGAGGGAGCAAGTCTGTTCATGCGAGTTCTACTACTGCTCGACTTAGTGACCATTCCGTAAAGTTGTAATCACAAAGTGGTTCACAAAAAGAAAAAAGCCCCAGCTCACAAGCTGGGGCTTTTTTGGTCGAAGGCGTTAAGTCGGACGATAAGCTTAAAAGCCTAAGCCCACGGCAAAGCCAGTAAAGAGTTGGCCCCTAAGTTCCCGTAGTGGCGTTTGAGCTCCAGTAGTCAAATTAATCGAGTAAATCATCGCAGTGAATGAACCCCCAAGTCCGTAAGCCATATTGGTCGTTCCCCCAATATCAAGATGGTCGATGTTATTTCTCAAAGAATTGATTGCCAGCAAAGTGCCTGCATTAGGCGGATTTTGTAGATACAGGCTACTAATGTTGGAGGAGTTAACACCAGAGGTGTATAAGTTGGTCGTCGTGGCGCCAGCGAAGTTGTTATCGTAGGCTGCCGCATTACCACTTATGCCACTAGGATTAATACGACCATCGGCAATAGCTACGCCGTCTACCGGATTCACCCGCAGATTTTGGCCCGTACTACTCACAATGCGAATGCGATCAGCTACTGGGTTGAAGTCAAAGCCAATGCTACCACGTTCTAAAGGGATGCTAAGGGTAGCCACGAAGGTGGCTTGGCCAGTGCCTAGGTTAAAAGTATAGAGACGACTGGAAGAAGTCAGCGCATAGAGTTGGCCCGTCGCTGGCCGGAAGTCTAGACCGACGATCAGATCCTCGCTGTCAATGCCACTAATTGTTCTGGATTGGTAAGACCTAGGATTGGAAACATCAGTGGGGTCAAAGGACAATAACTGAACATTTACTAATCGTCTCGTTTGTGGATTATCAAAAGCTTCCGTCACATACGCGACGGACTGGGTGGGGATGGCAATACCACTATAGTTCAGGCTAGCAGCGTACTCGGCCAGAGGGCGGGCCGCGCCCGTGCTCAGATCTACCGTGAACAAGGTCGGTTTGCCCTGCACAGTATAAAGGCCCAGGGCCGTGCCGGTCTTGGCATCAATGTCAAAGCCGCCGTCCCCGCTGATGTTTAGGTTCAGGCTGCCCACGGGCACAAGCGTGCCGTCATTGGGTGGGTTGATCAGGTACAGCTGCTGGTTCTGGGTGTTGATAGCATAAAGAGCCGTACTCGTTACTCCATTGATATTGTTGGTGTAGGCAGCAGCCGTAATGCTAGCACCCGCGGCCCCGTTCAGGACGCCATCGGTAGCCGCCACGGTGCCCGTCTCAGGATTGAGGCGCAGGTTCTGCCCCGTAGAGGTCACCAGGCGGATGCGGTCGACAGTGGGATTAAAATCAAAGCCCACCAGATTGCCGGCGACGGCCGGGGTGAAGGCTCCTCCGCCAATAGCGCGAGCTGCGCCGGTGTTCTGGTTGATTACATAGAGGCGGCTGCCACTGCTCACCCCGTAGAGCTGACCCGTAGCGGGGCGGAAATCGATGGCTAGCAGTCGCTCGCCGCTGGTTAAGCCCGTAATGGCCACAGAAGCTGTGCGTGTGGCCGCGTTCTTGGTGGAGTAGGCATCAAGTCGAGTGCCTCCTGATAGGGCATAAAACGGAATGTCTTGGCCTAAGGCAGGAAAATTGGGGGTGGTAGGGTTAGGCTTGGGGAAATACTGCTCTAAGATGTCTTCGCAGCTGCTCAGCGACGATAATAAAAGGACAGCCACGCCCCATTTGGCGAGGGAAGAAGATTTTAGCATAGAACCAAGAAAATAGGATGAAAGTGAGAAAGAATTATGTTTATCTGGTGTAAGCCTTACGTTGCTGCTGAGCAAACGGATGTTGATGCTATAGTAAATTGATATATTAATTTTCAATGCTTGTTACTCATCATCTGAAAATGGCCTTTTTGAGCTTATACGTTGATATTTAATTGATTTATAAATCTCATAAAACAATGAAAAATAAGAGGCCTCCGCTCTGTATATAGGACAAAAAAAGCCCCCGTAGCGGAGGCTTTCTGAATAAGAGTAGCGCTTTATTGAAGGCTTTACAGAATTAAATTAATTCTGGACTAGTACAGCTGTGCTTGTTCTGGAAAAAGCAATTGGTCTACGCTGTAGCGGCCCGGACCAATAAATAGCAAACCCAAAAACACGAAAGCTGCCTCGACGGCGTGAGAATAACCCCCAAAACCATCGCCTTTGCTTACGTGCATAATGGCGGCCATTATCATGGTGATGAGAAGGGCGAAACACGTGATTCTAAAGAACAATCCTACCGCCAATAATTGCCCCCCAATAGCCTCTGCTGCTGCGGCTAAAAACCCCCAGGCAGTAGGAGCAAAATCAAGCCCGACGAGCTTCATTACACCACCAACCTCAGTCCATGCGGCTTGGCCTCCCATGAGCTTTGGGTAGCCGTGAATAGTAAACATCATGCCCAGTCCCACTCGTAAAACCAACAACCCAAAATCACGCGTGCGGTAGGTGTTTTCAAAAAAAGTCATAGGCAGGAAATAACTATTTAGGGGAGTGAGATACTAAAAAGCCCCCCAGCGAGGCCGGAGACGTTGCCAAAGTACAAGAAATGCAACGAATCGCAACCGGCTCCCTCAAGGCTAGCGCCCTATTAATACTCCTATGATTCGGGTGGCTGTAGGTACATCGGCGGGTGCCATTTGCTCGGGGTGCTTGGTTGGCAACGACTGCTCATCAAGGAGCCACGCAATATTCCCAGCGTCCGACATAGCTACCAGCCCATCGGGCGTATGCTTTACAGAACTAATACCATACTGCTGGCGAGCCGCGCCATAGGGAGAGCCCACACCAATGCCATCGCCCGTGCGGTACTGTGGATCCATAACCCGAATGCGCCGGATGCGGTAGCTTCCCTGAGTGTCGGCTGCCATTTCCAGTAATAAAGGAGGCGCCGCGGGTTGTTGCGCATCCGTAACTTCATAAACTGGGTACGTGGTGTTGCCGCTGGTACGCATAGACTTGCGGCGGCGGCTTTCCGGAATCAGATATAATACGGCCTTTTCATGAGTGTTCAGACGCAGACGGCCAACCCGATCTTCACTGATGAGGTGCAGGGAGTCGGGGGTGGTGGGGTTAGTGGCTGATACGGGTTCCTTAGCCGTGCCAGGCGGGGGAGGCGTAGTAGCCGGTCGCTCAGAAACGAATGGCTGATCGTCGCTAGAGGCTGCGGGCGTTTGGGTAGGGGAAGAATCGCAGGCGCCAAGGGCAGATAGCGCCAGCAACACTAACACAACCCGGATGGAAGCAGAATAGTAGAACATAGTATCAAAACCATACGGTAGCAGCGTACTAGTCGTTGACTCTGAGGTTACTTAACACAGGCTTCATGGCCGCAAGCCGACTGCCTTGCCTACCTTTGCGACTCGACCTAACACTTAACCTGTTCTTTGCCAGTGACTGCTATATCCTCCAGACCCCTGATTCTTATCTCCAACGACGACGGCATCACAGCCCCCGGCATTGCTACACTTGTGCGCGTGATGCGCCGGATCGGCGAAGTAGTAGTGGTGGCGCCCAACTCGCCCCAGTCGGGCATGGGCCACGCTATTACCATCGGCCACCCGCTGCGGCTCGATGCCAGCACTATTTTCGAAGGCATTGAAGCCTATGAGTGCTCCGGCACTCCCGCCGACTGCGTAAAGCTAGCCAAGCACCACGTGCTCAAGGACCGCCAGCCAGATCTGGTGGTATCGGGCATTAATCACGGCTCCAATTCGTCGGTAAATGTGCTATACTCGGGCACGATGTCGGCGGCAATTGAAGCGGCCATCGAAGGGCTGCCAGCTATCGGCTTCTCTCTGTGCGACTATGGACACTCGGCTGATTTTTCTCACACCGAAGAGTGGGTGGAGCATATCACGCGCCAGGCACTAGAGCACGGTATTCCGGCTGGTACGGCCCTGAACGTGAACATTCCCAAGAAGTCGGACACGCCCATTCTGGGAGCCAAATTGTGCCGTCAGGCACGGGCTAAGTGGCAGGAGGAGTTCGACCTGCGCCACGACCCGCACAAGCGCCCCTATTACTGGCTAATAGGCAGCTTCGTGAACCTCGACGAAGGCGACGAAACCGACGAGTGGGCCCTGGCTCACAACTTCGTGTCAATCGTGCCCTGCAAATTCGACCTGACTGCCCGCGCTGGCCTAAAGCAGATGCAGCAGGGCTGGGAGCTACAGCTGCCTGGCCAGCCGGAACCTACTAGTATTCCAGCCGCTCAGCCCGTGGAGCCGGAGGATTATGGAGTTGTGAATCCGTAAGAATAAATCATAACATAAAAGCCCCCCAGACAGCTTCTGGGGGGCTTTTTTAATGTTCATCATTGTATTTGTTAGAAGCCTAAGCCTACCGCTAAACCTCTAGGGGACAAAAAGGGAGTGCCCGGCTCAAGGGTAAGGGGGCGAGCAACGGTGGTTGCGCCCGTCGATAAATTGATTGTGTTAACATTATAGTTAAAAAAAGCGCTTGCATCAGACGCTAATGTATAAGCAGTGTTAGTGGTACCACCAATATCGATCAGGAAATTACGTGGTGCATTACCTCTCTCTACCAGCGTACCAGCATTCGGTGGGTCTATCTGGTACAGCTTACCAGATCCAAGGGCGTACAAGCTGGTAGTAGTAGCTCCGGCAAAGCTGTTGGTGTAAGCCGCCGAACTAATCATCACGCCGCTCGGATTGATGGGCGAGTCTTCAGTGACTACACCGTTCGCCGGATTCACCTGCAGGTTGCGGCCCTCATCGGTCACGATGCGAATCTGGTCGGCCACTGGATTGAAGTCAAAGGCGTGGGGGCGCCCAAACCGTAAAGGAACGCTCAGATCAGCTACGCGCGTAAGCTGGCCGGTACCCAAGTCAATGGTGTAAAGGCGCGTGCTGGCTGGCAACGAAGGTTCGGCGCTGCCAAACCGAGATGAGCTGCCTAAAACCAGCGCATAAAGCTGCCCAGTAGCAGGGCGAAAATCTAACCCGGCAACTTCCTCATTGCGCTGAAGCCCCACCAAAGGTCTGTTCACGCGAGCAGTTGGATTAGATGGATCAGTTGGGTCAAAAATATAGAAGCGTGTTAATATTCCAGTGCCCAAAATCGTATATTCTGCCGCTAAATAGGCCACAGGCCGGGTAGGAATGGCTAGCCCGGTATAGTTGGTTGTAGCTGCGTACTGGGCTAGGGGGCGGGCCACTCCGGTAGCCAGATCCACTGCAAACAAGGTAGGATTGCCACTCACCGAGTACAAGCCCAGGGCCGTCCCTGTCTTGGCGTCAATGTCGAAGCCGCCGTCGCCCGAGATGTTCAGGTTCAGGCTCCCCACGGCCACGAGTGTACCATCGTTAGGCGGGTCCTGGCGGTAGAGTTGATCGGTAGCGGGGTCCAGATCATACAGTGCCGCGGTCGTAACCCCAGACACATTGTTGGTGTACGCGGCCCCGGTGATGGTGGCGCCTGCTGCTCCGTTGATCGAACCATCCGTGTTAGCTACCGTGCCCGTTTCGGGGTTGAGGCGCAGGTTCTGGCCCGTGCTGGTAATTAGGCGGATGCGGTCCACCGTGGGATTGAAGTCGAAGGCCGCCACCTGATTCCCCGCTACCCCCGGCCGGAAAGCCTCGGTGGTCAGGGCCCGAGCGGCCCCGGTATTCTGGTTGATCACATAGAGGCGGCTACCACTGCTTACCCCATAGAGCTGACCGGTAGCGGGGCGGAAGTCAATGGCTAGGATGGTCTCGCCACTGCCCAGGCCCGTGATGGAAACCGAGCTTATGCGGGTGCCGGGGTTCGTGGTGGAGTACGCATCGAGCTTGGTGCCGCCCGAGAGGGCATAGAACGTAATATCCTGGCCTAAAGGCGGAAAGGTAGGGAGAGTAGGGGGCGGTGTAGGATTGGGCTTGGGGAAATACTGCTCGAAGATGTCTTCGCAGCTGCTGAGCGAGGTCATGAGCAGGACGGCCGCGCCCCACTTGGCGAGGGAAGAAGTTTTTAGCATATAAGCAATATAGTAGGATGGAATGAAGAAAAGATTGAACTACAACAATGCATCCTCTACGCTACTCTGCTATATTTAGATGCTACTAATTTTTATAATTTTTCTGATTTTTCTATCAAACTTAATGATCTCTTTTATCCGATGATAGGCAGTGTATGAATGGCAGCACACCCTACTAACAGCATAGAAACAAGCGGCTATCGGCGCAAATAAGCCCCCAGCTCCGATACCGAAGCAATCTGCAATCGGGCGGCTTGCTGCTGGCGCATAAGCAGCGCATAGGTGTTATTGAAACCCAATGGACTCAGCCATTCCAACTGATAGCGCTGTCGAAAGCCCGTTTGCACGTAGTCATACACGGCCCGCGGATTGCCCCCCAGCGAATCCAGAGTAGCTGGCGGGGGCTGGAGCAGCACCAATAGGCCCGTGCCGGTGTACTCCGGATACAGGTCGATGGCGCCGGTGCGCAGGGCCTCGAAGCAGATGCTGGTGCCGCCCAGGCCGGTTTTAGTAACGACATCCAGATTGGTGTAGCCTCGGATAAGGGCCGCGTACAGCTCCGTCAGAATATATTGCTCGGCAAAGATCTTGGAGCCTAGCCGGATGGTGGCGCCGCGCACGGGCAGCGGGTCGTGCCAAAGGCCGCGGTGGCGAAGAAAATCCTGAGCCACGGCGCGGGGCGTTTCGTGGCGGTAATCGACGCGGTAGTTGAGCTCCGTCATCACAGAATCGGTGATGCGACCGGCGAGCTTTTCTAGCACGGGGCGCAGCTCCGGGTGGGCCGCCAGCACTGATTGCCGCACCACGGGCGCGGCGTAATACGGAGGAAATGCCCCCTGATCGTCGCGCAGCACGCGCAAGTCGTAGGCCTTGATGCGGCCGTCGGTTGAATAGCCGTCGATTACGTCCACGTCGCGGTGGCGGGCGGCTTCGTACACCAGTGCCGGCGCCAGAATTACGTTGGGCAGCGGATTCAAATCATACTTCACTTGCAGGCCCGGCAGCCCATCGGCCCGCCCTACAAACTCGGGACTAAAGCCCGCCAGCAGCTTGCCCGTGGCGCGGGGCAGTAGGTACAGGCCAGCCAGCAAGGGAAGCAACGCCAGCAAAATGCCCCCCACGCGGGTAAGACGGCGGGCGCTGAGCTGTTGGAGCCGGGCCAGTGCCGCATCAAAAGCCAGCGCCAAGGCCGCAGCCGGAATAGCACCGGCCAGAATCATAGCTGGATTATTCAGGGCGATTCCCCCAAAGATGAACTCGCCCAAGCCGCCCGCCGCGATGTAAGCGGCCAGCGTGGCCACACCCACATTGATAACCGTAGCGGTGCGAATACCGGCAAACAATACGGGTAGCGCCAACGGCAGCTCCACCCGGCGCAGCACCTGACCGTCGGTGAAGCCCAGGCCGCGAGCCGCTTCTACCACAGCCGGACTTACGCCCTGCACACCAGCCAACGTATTGCGCACAATGGGCAGCAGAGAATACAGAAAAAGCGCGAAGATGGCCGGTTGCGGTCCGATGCCCAACAGCGGAATCAGGAAGCCGAGCAGGGCAATGCTGGGGATGGTTTGGAGCACGCCCGTAAAGCCCAGCACCGCCGGCGCCAGCCGCGGCCGACGCGTGAGCAGCAGCCCCAGCGGCACGCCTACCAGCACTGCCAACAGCAGCGAAGCCGCCGTCAGGCCAATGTGCTGCAGGGTTTGGTGGCCAAGCTTCCCGGCTTGGGATTGCCAAAAAGCAAGCAGCTCAGTTAGGACTTCCATGGCGTTTCGGCTTGACGAATGGCGTGAGCAAAAGCAGTCATCAGTTCGGGCAACGTGACGCGGCGCGGGGGGGCATTTTCATTTGCTCCTCGAACTAAAAGGTGACGAGCCGGCCTATTGAGTGGCAGTTCCGGTAGTGTCTTGGAGGCCGGCTCTGGTTCAGTTAGCAGTTCTAGTAATTCTTGAACCGAATGATTAAGTGCTAAGTGATTTTGATCTGATAATGAAGAGTTTATTTGAGACGAGATGTTGCCATGAATTGCTGTGTCTTCCTCGTTAGAGGGAAGATAATCGACTAGGTCAAGCAGGCGCAAGGTGCGTAGCTGCAGGGCTAGGCGCTCGGCGGCAAAGAAGGTGCGCACAAACTCGTTGGCTGGCTGAAAGAGCAGCTCGTATGGGGTACCCAACTGCTGTATTTGCCCCCCATTGAGCAGAGCAATTCGGTCGGCGAGCTCAAAGGCTTCGGTTACGTCGTGCGTTACGAGAACTATGGTTTTGGAGCGCAGCTCTTCTAACTCCCGGAACTCGCGGCGGATGCTCGCCCGCGTCACAGGGTCGAGGGCGCCGAAGGGTTCGTCGAGGAGCATGATGGGCGGATCGGCGGCCAGCGCACGGGCCAGGCCTACGCGCTGCTGCTGCCCGCCGCTGAGCTGGTGCGGGTACTGTTGCGCAAACCGCTCGGGGGGCAAATGCAGGCGCGTTAGCAGGGTCGTAGTGCGCTCGGCAATGGCAGCCGGCGCTTGACCCAGCAGGCGTGGCACCACGCCTATATTTTCGGCCACGGTATAGTGAGGCAACAAACCCACTTGCTGAATAACGTAGCCGATGCCGCGCCGCAGCACCTCAGGTGCTTGCTGGCCGGCCACCATCCCGTTAATTTCAACTGTGCCGGTGGTAGGCTCAATAAGGCGGTTGAGCATTTTGAGCAAAGTAGTCTTGCCGCATCCGCTGGGTCCTAGCAGCACTAGCGTTTCGCCCGCAGCCAGCTCAAACGACACGTTCTGTATCGCTACGTGGCCGGGGTAGTGTTTACTCAGGTCGCGAACGCGAATAACGGGTGGTGCAGGAGTAATGCTCAAGGGAAATAGCTGAAGGATATAGTCAGGAAGATAATGAATGAAGCTCCTGTTTGGGACGATAGCGCGAGCGACGTACAGAGCGAAGGCTTCACCTTGCGCCTCTTTGCCGCTGTCTTCTCAACAAGGCTCCATGATTTCCTGAGCCAGCGCCCGGAGAAAGAGTCTGATTTTGAAACTACGCTATCTTGAACCGCCAATCACCCAAAACTACTTTTTCATGCTCCTCAAATCTGCTTTACTATTCCTCTTATTGGGCTTGCTGACCCCGGCTGCCGCCCAAGTTTACTCAGCCTCGGAGCCGCTGGCGCACACGTTTTCCATCGTGGCCCGCGACCCCAAAACCGGCGAAATGGCCGTAGCGGTGCAAAGTCACTGGTTTTCCGTGGGTACGTCGGTGAGCTGGGGCGAGGCCGGCGTGGGCGTGGTAGCTACGCAGTCGTTTACAAATAAGTCGTTCGGCATGCGGGGATTAGCGCTGATGAAAAGCGGCAAAACCGCCCAGCAAGCCCTCGACGAGCTGCTCAGCACCGACGAAGGCAAGGCCGTACGCCAAGTAGCCATTCTCGACGCTAAGGGCAACGTTGCCGCCCATACCGGCGACAAGTGCGTGGACTACGCAGGCCACATCACGGGCAAAGAGTTTTCGGTGCAGGCCAACATGATGCTCAATGAGAAAGTGTGGCCCGCAATGGCGAAAGCCTTTGAGCAAAGCGTCAACTTACCACTGGCTGAGCGTGTAATGGCTGCCCTAAATGCGGCCCAGGCAGCCGGCGGTGACATTCGCGGCAAGCAATCGGCCGCTCTACTGGTGGTGCGCGGACAGGCCACAAATGCCCCCTGGGAGGACCGCCTGATCGATTTGCGAGTGGATGATAATCCCGCGCCCCTCAAAGAACTGGACCGCCTGCTGCGCCTGCATCGGGCCTACAATCACATGAACGCCGGCGACTTAGCGGTAGAGAAAAATGATATGCCTGGCGCCATGCGCGAGTACCAAACGGCCGAAACCATGTTCCCGGATAACTTGGAAATGCGCTACTGGCACGCCATTACTCTGGCCAACAATAAGCAAGTGCCGGCGGCCCTAAAGCTGCTCCAGCCCATCTTTCGGCAGGAGGCCGACTGGCGCACCCTTACTGCCCGCCTGCCCAAAGTCGGTCTGCTGACGGTAACGGACGCCGAGCTAAAGCAGATCATGGCGCTGAAATAGTGCAACCCCGCGCCCAGCCCGGCGTTATTGGCTCACACCGTTTTTCTACTACCTATGCGCTTTCTACCCCTGTTCTCCTCCTGTGCTTTGTTGCTGAGCTTCCTTGTAGGCTGCTCCGCTGAGCGGCCCGTAGCGTCGGGTAATGCCTCAGCTAGCAATGCTGCCGCCGTCACGACGGTGTACCTCGTGCGCCACGCCGAAAAGGACACCAACCCCACACTCACCGACCCGCCCCTCACCCCCGAGGGAGAGCAGCGCGCCCTTACACTGCGCGACACCCTGGGTAGCCGCAACATCGAGGCCTTGTTTGTGACCAACACCGTACGCAGCCGCGCCACGGCCGCGCCCCTGGCCACTGCCTTGCAGCTCACACCCCAGGTCTACGACAAGCCCGCTGACCTGGCCGCCCGCATTCGCAAGGAACTGGGGGGCAAAACGGTGCTGGTGGTCGGCCACTCCAATACGCTGTTGCTCTTGGCCAAGGAGCTAGGCGCCACCCCCGACGTCACCAATATTGAGGATGGGGAGTATAATTATCTGTTTGAAGTAAAAATGCCCCCCACGGGCCCCGCGACAGTTACTACGCACCAGTTTGGGCTGGGACATTAAGTGTAATCAGCCCTGACCGTCAAATAGTAGTAATCTTATTTTAACACTAAGTGAGTTTGTTCCAGCAAAACCCAGCCGCCGACGGGCTGGGCTTTGTTTGTGCAATAGCAGTAGGGTAGAGGTATAGCCCCTGCCGTGCAACCCCTTTCCAGTTTCCTTGTACATTAGCCACTTCAGCCGCTTTCGTAGCGGGCTGAGTGGCTTTTTCATTTGCTGATCTTTCATTTCTATGTCCTCTTTTGTTGCTCGTTACCCGCTGCTGGTGGGAGTCGCTTCCCTGCTTTTATCAACTTCTGTTTGTGCCCAAAATGCCCCCCAGACTGATTCGCTGGCCATTCGTCGGATATATGATGAGGCTCTGCTGCGCGGGCAGAGCTACGAAAACCTGCGCCACCTCACCGGCCAGATCGGCGCGCGCCTGAGCGGGTCACCCCAGGCCCAGCAGGCCGTGGACTGGACCAAGGTGACCATGGAAAAGCTCGGCCTCGACCGGGTGTATTTGCAGGAAGTGATGGTGCCACACTGGGTGCGTGGCGCTCAGGAAAAAGGCCAGATTCGGGCCGCTAAGGGCAAGGGCATTGATGTGCCAGTCTGCGCTTTGGGTGGCTCGGTGGGAACGGGGGGCAAATTGCGGGCCCAGGTAATTGAGGTGCAGAGTCTAGACGAGCTGGCTGCTCTGCCCGAAGAAAAGGTGAAGGGCAAATTTGTGTTCTTCAACCGCCCCATGAACCCAACCCACATCGAGACCGGCAAGGCCTACGGCGAGGCTGGCGACCAGCGTCGCGCCGGACCTTCGGCGGCCGCTAAGCGCGGGGCCGTAGGCGCCCTGGTTCGTTCCCTCAGCCTGGCCCACGACGACTTTCCGCACACTGGTTCCCTGCGCTACGAAGACAATATAGCCAAAGTGCCCGCCGCCGCCCTTAGCACCAACGGTGCCGACCGCCTCAGCCAACTTCTGAAGGCGGATAAAAACTTGACTTTCGAGCTGGAAATGGCCTGCCAGACCTTGCCCGATGTGAAGTCTTACAATGTAATCGGTGAAATAAAAGGCTCGAAATACCCCGACGAAATCATCACCGTAGGCGGCCACCTCGACTCTTGGGACCTAGGCCAGGGCGCACACGACGATGGCACGGGCTGCGTGCAGAGCATGGAAGTGCTGCGCCTGCTCAAGGCCACTGGCCTAAAGCCTGAGCGCACCGTGCGCGCCGTGATGTTTATGAACGAAGAAAACGGCAACCGCGGCGGCATAAAGTATGCTGAGCTAGCTAAAGCCGCCAACGAGAAGCACTTAGCGGCTATGGAGTCAGATGGGGGCGGATTTACGCCCCGCGGCTTTGCCCTTGAAACCAATAACCCCGCTACCGTCGCTCAAATGCAAAAGTGGAGCCCGCTATTTGCCCCCTACGGCAGCGGCGACTTCGTGGTAGGCCACGGGGGCACCGACATTGGCCCCCTGAAAGACCAGGCTAAGGTGCTCATCGGCTACGACTGCGACTCCCAGCGCTACTTCGATATTCACCACACCGCCGCCGACACGTTCGATAAAGTGAACCGTCGCGAGCTGGAGCTAGGTGGCGCCAGCATGGCCGCGCTGGTCTATATGCTGAGCAAATACGGCCTGTAGAAACGCATATTTGCGTCTCATTCATTGCTGACGTTGGCTACAATGTCATCTGGCAAACTAGGAAGGACCTTATTACACCTAGACTTATCGTTCGGGTGCAATGAGGTCCTTCTTACGTCGGGAAGGCTGATAGTTAGAGATGCGATATAGGGAAGGCTAAACAGTGAGCCTCTATCGCGCTAGGTATCGGCAAGGATGCCTAATACGTAGGGTGATTATGCAACCACTTTATCTCGTCGCCATTTTGCCCCCCGAGCCTGTGTTCTCGGAGGTGTGGGCTATGAAGCAGGAAGTACACACACTGACTGGCAGTCGTAATGCCGTTCGCTTGCCCGCACACATCACGCTGCTGCCGCCGTGGCGTCAGGCCGAGGAGCTGGAGTTACCCATGCGGACCGAGCTGCGGGAGTTTGCCTCTACACAGGAAGGCTTCACGGTAGGCCTGGAGAATTTCGATTGGTTTGATAATCGCACCTTGTTTGTGCGCGTGACGCAGGCCACCGCTGTCCAGAATTTTCATGCGGCGCTGTCGGCCTGGTGTGCGGCACGCCTGCCGAATATTCCCCGCGAGGCCCGGGCATTTACCCCACACATGACCCTAGCTACCCGCGATTTGCCCCCCAGTCAAGTGCCCATGCTGCGGCAGCTTTTTCAAGCCCGTTCGTACGCCGCTACCTTCGAGATAAGCAGCCTCCAGCTCTTCCGTCACGATGGACAAAGGTGGCAATCACAGGAAGAATTTAATTTCAGAGCTAAGCTTTAGATAAATTATATCAAACTATTAATAATCACTGTGATATAAATTTATATTTTAAGGCAATTTCCTTTACAGTATTTGTAAAAACAGCTACAAAAGCAACGACCGCCCAATGAAGGCGGCCGTTGCTTTTGTAGCTGTTTCGGGGAAATTATTTACCCAAAAAGCCTAAGGAAAACACCCTGTATTCAGGCCAAAGCTAAGCTCAAGGAAACGGCAACTGACCCAAAGATGTTAAGATTAGTTAGCCTCCAGAATTTGGAAAAGCTCGTCGAGCTTAGGCGTCAGGATAATCTCGGTACGGCGGTTTAGGGCTTTCTCGGCGGGAGTAGTGTTGGCGGCTACTGGCAAATGTTGAGCCCGACCCGAGGGCGTTACCTGGGCCGGCGCGAGGCCCGCTGTGGTTAGGATACGTGTGATTTCGGTGGCGCGCAATACGCTCAGGTCCCAGTTGTCTTTCATGCCGGCCGTGCCTCTAGCAATAGGCACATTGTCGGTGTGGCCTTCTACTAGCACGTTTACGTCCTGGTTGCCCTTGAGGGCCGTAGCGAGTTTTTTCAAGGCTTCCTGGCCTTTCGGATCAACTACCGTAGAGCCCGATTTGAACAGCAGCTGCTCGGAAAGCGAGACGTACACTTTGCCGTTTTTAACGTTCACAGTCAAATCGTTGGCATTAAAACCCAGCAGGGCGTCGCCTACTTTCTGGCGCAGGGCTTTCACGGCCGCCTCCTTTTGATCGAGCACGCGCTGCAGCTCAGCGATGCGCTGCTCCCGATCTTGAAGCTGCTCTTTGGTGGTACCCAGGTTGGCATTTAGCTGATTTACTTCCTGATTCTTGCTCAGTAAGTTTGAGCGTAACGACTCTTCGGTCTGGGCTTTCTCCTGCTCCAACGCCGTCTTCTGGGCCTGAAGCTGTTCGCGGGCACTAAGCAGGTCAGCGTTTTGCTGCTGTAGGGCGGCTATTTCTTTCTTGTTGCAGCCAACAAGCAGTAAGCTGCCGCTTAGAAACGTTGTCAGGACGGTACGGGAAAGGGTTGTGTTCATAATCAGGGAGAATGTTGAAGACGCTGAAAAGCAATTGTCCAGGCCCGAAACCGACTTAGCACGAGGCCACGGCTCAGGTTGGAGAGACCAAGGTAGCGCCGAAATCCGTTTTGTGCCATTCTTGGGTACGAAGTGGGTAGCGAGCTTCGTTTAAAGCAGCGAAAATGCCCCCCAGAGCGTGTGCACTTGCCGCGTCAATCGTACCTTAGCCGCTGCTCCAGCATTCTATTTTACTGCCGCCACTTGCGTATTCGTTGTTCTTTGGCGCGGGCTTCCGCGCTACTTATTTGCCTCTGTTTAAGCGTGCTAGCCGAGATGGGCCACGCGGCATCGTTGCCGCCTACGGCGCGCTACTGGGTGGTATTGCGCGATAAAGCTGGCGTCCGCTTCGACCCCACTAGTTATTTTGCCCCCCAGGCCCTGGTCCGCCGCCAACGACAGCACCTGCCACCCGCCGACAGTACCGATTTTCCCGTCCGGGCCGATTATCTGCGTCAGGTGGACCAGATTGTTGATTCCATTACGTATGTAAGCCGCTGGTTTAATGCCATTGGCTGCTGGGCTACGCCGGCCCAGGCAGCCACGCTTAGCCGGCTGCCCTGGGTGCTGAGCGTGCAGGCGCGCTCCGATTCACCCTTACAGCCCGCCGCCCAGCCCGGCGCCCCCGAGCGCGGCACGCCCGAGGTAACGGCCGCCGACCGCCTGCTGGCGCGCAAGCAAACCGCAAGCCTTGGTGCGGCCGATTTTAGCCGCGCCAAGCTCGACGGCCGTGGCTTGCGCATTGCTATTTTCGATGTAGGCTTCTCCGGCACCGATCAGCACGCGGCCTTCCAGCATCTGCGGACGGGTAAGCGCATCGTGGCTACCTATGATTTCCTGAAAAAACAACCTTTCGTGTATGCAGGCGGCAGTCACGGTACGGAGGTGCTCTCGTGTATAGCGGGTCTGTTGCCCGATGGCACGCCTCTGGGTTTGGCGCCTGGCGCCGAGTTTCTGCTGGCTCGTACTGAGCAATTGCACCGGGAGCGGTTTGCGGAAGAAGAAGCCTGGCTGGCCGCCGCCGAGTGGGCCGACCGGCAGGGGGCCGATATCATCAACTCCTCGTTGGGCTACACTAAGCGGCGCTATTTCCCGGAGCAGATGAACGGGCGCACCAGCCTAGTATCGCGCGCGGCGGCTATGGCGGTGCGCAAGGGAATGCTGGTAGTAAATGCTGCTGGCAACGATGGCCTCGACCCGCAGTGGCGCACCATCGGCACGCCCGCCGATAGCGACTCGGTGCTGGCCGTGGGTGGCCTCGACCCAGATAACTACCTGCACATTGGATTCAGCAGCTATGGCCCCACCGCCGACCGCCGACTCAAGCCAAATGTGACGGCCTATGGTACGGTGCTGGCGGCGGCTCCGGGGGGCTTTGTGCGGACGCAGGGTACCTCCTTTGCTAGTCCGCTGCTCGCCGGTTTTGCCGCCTGCGCCTGGCAGCAAAACCGCAGTCTAACGGCTATGCAGCTTTTCCAGCAGATTCAGGCCGCCGCCGATTTGTATCCCTACTATGACTACGCCCATGGCTACGGGGTGCCCCGCGCGACATATTTCACAAACAATACCTCCAAAAAGCCCCCCACAGCTGCCACGTTTGATTTTGTGCTGCAACCGGAGCGCGACAGTGTTGTGGCAGTTATTATTCGGCCCGATGCCGGGGGAACACTGAGCGCGGCGCGTACGCTGCCTCTGTATGCTGATTCAGCTGAAATGGCCCCGCTGCCGGTAAAGAAAAAATTAGGGGATGTGCCAGCCGTGGGCCGCGAGGAGCTAGCCCCAGCGGCGCCCAGTGGGTCCGAAAAAAGCCCCTCGGTAGAGCCTACGCCCAACTTGCCCGCGCCACCCAGCTATCTGTACTGGCACGTAGCCGACCGCCGCGGCGTGCTCCGATTCTATGAGGTGCTGGACGTGAGTCAGCGGGCGGTGCTGCAAGTTCCCCTGCGCAGCCTGCAGGCCGGCGATACGGTGCAGGTGCACTATCGGGGCTATACTTCAACTTACTCCTTGAAATGAAGCGTCTGAGCCTACTGGCCATCTATACATTCGTGGCCGGATACCTCCTTGCGGTGCCCGCGGCCCGAGCGCAGCGGGTGCTGCTGCGTTCCAATGTGGGCACCGATACGCTGCGCTCGAAAGTGGGACCCAACCGGGCTTTCTTTCAGCACTTTTATCTGGGGTATGATGCCGTAGTAGGAAAGGCCGATGGTCCGGGCGCGGACTTACGCTCCGGGGCGTCGGGGCAAGTGCTGCTGGGGGTGCGGCAGAAATACCGCCTAAATCAGACTGCCGCATTGGGCTTTGATCTGCGCTACGCCCGCTTGGTGTATCAGTTGGCCCAAAATGACAGCAAAGTGCTTCCCACATCTACTCAGCACAAGCGCGAGCACCTGGCATTACCGCAATTTCAGGCCGAGGCTTTTGCCCGACTAAGTTTAAGCCGACGGGGCAACGTGGTGGGTAACTACTTGGATCTGTTGGGCTGGGGCGGCTGGGTTATTAGCACCGCCCACCATTATGAGGACTCGCCTGGTCCAACGGGATCGGGACGCGTAGAAGTGACGGAGCGCGAGCTCAACTATATACGCCGATGGTCGTATGGGGTGGGCGCACGGCTTGGGTCAGGCCGCTACGCCGTGGTGGCTCGACATCGGCTCTCCGATACATTTACCTCGGCGGCCGCTACTCGCTACCCCGAGCTACCACGGTGGGTAGTAGGTCTGGAACTAGGTATGTTCTAAACTGAATATTCATTTTCTGAGAAAAATCCTGATTTTTTTGCGTTTCCTAAGCTGGAAAATGCTTGCTTTGGTACAAATTTAGCTAGGTAAGGTCATTAACAGCCGATTCAACTCTGTACCATCGCTACGCTAGTCTTAGTCGCTTTTTAGTCTATATGAAAAAACTTTTTCTCTCCGCCGCTTTGGCAACCTTACTGTTTCAGGCTTCGTGTATTACCACCGAACGCGAAACGGCTACATCTAAAAATGACCCTAAAGTATTTACGCCACCGCCGGCCGGTCAGCGGGCTCGCCTTACGGAGCGGAGTGTGCTAAATACGGTTCGCGCTTCCCACTACTTTACCAGCAATAAGCAGAAGGACAACTTCGTGCTGATGTTGCAAGGACCAAAGATTTTGAACGCGCAGGCCCGCTTTATTATCATCAATGCCACCGGTGATACCATCCGCAATGAGGTGATGCCCGCTACGGCGCTACTCAGCGACCGGGACCTGGAAAACCCCAGTGCCGCCACCATCCGCGACAAGGAACTAGCCATTCTGAAAGCAATGAATGCCTTCTTCAGCAACGACCGGTTTACTCAGCCCGCAATTCCACGCAATGCCGACCAGCCCGCCGACGTCGAGGCCCCCGTCTGGAATGCCATTCGTGAGGACAACAGAGCCGTTGGCTTTGACTATATCGGAGTGGGTGGACGGGAACGGCGCATTGCCTATGCCAAGGAGTTGCAGCGGGCAGTGGTAGTGGCCCAATAGTAAGTTTGCTTTTGTAAAGCAGATACAAAAAGCCCCCCGGAGGTTCCGGGGGGCTTTTTTATGTCTAACGAATGGTGAACGCAAAGCGGCCAGTTAGCTTGCCTTGGCAACCCAGCCAATTAAACCCGTAGCGCTACGCACCAGCCGGAAGCCTTCTACCTCGGCTAGCACTGCCACACTTGTCTGAGCTGGGAGGGTATCGAAGGGCGCAATGCCAAGTTGGGGGGCTTTTATCAAATCGGTAGCGGCGGCGAGTAGCTCCCGGCGTAGCGGCTCAGCGGCGGCCGGCACCACAGATTTGGCAGCTATATAGCCAATTTGCCCTCCAGGATGCTCCACCCGATAGTAATCGGCTTGACTGCCAACTACCAGCAAGGGCGTGTCGCGGCTTAGGCCTGTTATGGCGGTGCCACCTTTAGCAGTAGGGCTCAGGCGCAGGTCAGCACGCTTGTCGCGCACGCGTACCCACTGCCCGAGGCGCTCAGCACTGGTGCGCGGGGCGGCTGGGTCCGCATCGGGGCGGCGAACAAAGGGGAAAGGGTCAACGGCACCCCGTCCGCCCCGATAGATGCCAAAATGCAAGTGAGGTGGGGTGGTGCGGGCATTGCCGGTATTACCAACTAGGCCCAGTGTATCGCCAATCTGCACGGTCTGGCCTGGCTGAACGAGCTGCTGATCAAGGTGGGCGTAGTATAGGTGCTGGCTATGTTCGGTGTCGGCAAGCCAGACAACTTTTCCGCCCCTAGGCGTCTCGTTTACGCGCGTAATCAGGCCTGCGGCAGCAGCAACTACCGGCGTGCCGCGCTTGGCAAAAATATCGATGCCCTCATGGCGCCGCGCGCCGGCGTCCCGATCAACGCCCCAGAAACTACCCACGGCCACGTCATTTTTGCCATGTACTGGAAAAGCTAGTGACGGCTCACGTTGGATACGCAAGGTGTAGCGGCCCGTACGCAGAAGCTCAGGCTGCACGCGCAGCAAATGCTGCCTATCGTCGGCAGCCAGGTAGCTAAAAGTGGCGGCTGCCGTATCGGCGGAGGCGATAAGACGGGGGGCAGTGTTATCAGGGCTCAGCTCAAAAGCATCAAGAAAGACTCGCACGTCGGCGCCTGGGTCCATAGTCAGGCTGATGCGCACAGTTTCGCCCTCGCGCACGGCGTAACGATAAGCGGCAGCACGAGCTTGATCGGCCCGAAAAAAGCCGGTTTCCTGAAATGGCAGCGTTACTACTAGCGAGTCGCGCAGGGCGCGATCGGCGGCGGCCAGCCAATCGCGGCCCAGGGCGGTCTGGTCGAGGCCGCTCTGGCGCAGGCGCTTGGCGTAGGTTTCGTGAGGTGTCGATTTCTGAAACAGGCCTTGCAAGGTCTGTTGCTTGCCACAAGCGGTGAGCAAAAGCAAAAAGCAAAGCAAATAAAACGGCGCGCGCGCGGAGCGTGAAGGCATCGGGTATAATTAGAAATACACAACTTACTAGTACTAAACCCTCAATTAAGCCGAGAGGTTCGGTATCGCAGCCAGATTGCCGAGCAGATAGGATGCGGCCTCAAACCTCGTTTTTTAAGCAAATTGGCAACTAAATCAGCTTATCAATGCTTCTAAGCATAGCAGTAGATAAGGCAACTTTTCGCTTTAGTCCCACCGAATTCCTTCTACTTTTGCTTGCCTCCCACTACACACCACCCATCTAGTCTCTGTTTAGTTCTTTTATGAAGCTTATCGAATGCCCGCGCGATGCTATGCAGGGCTTGCCAGAATTTATATCTACCTCCTCTAAAATTGCCTATCTAAACACTCTGCTTCGTGTAGGCTTCAATACCTTGGACTTTGGTAGTTTCGTATCGGCCAAGGCTATTCCTCAGCTCCGAGATACGGCTGAAGTACTAGACGGCCTCGATTTGAGTGCCACGCGCACCAAGCTGCTTGCCATTGTAGCCAACCTGCGCGGTGCCGAAACAGCAGTTGAGCATTCCTCAATTCACTATATCGGCTTCCCTTTGTCGGTATCCGAAACGTTTCAACGACGCAACACGAACAAGACTATAGAGGAGGCCATTACGGAATTGGCTGAGATGCAGAACCTGTGCGAGAGGAACGACAAGACGCTCGTAACCTATCTTTCTATGGGCTTCGGCAACCCCTACGGTGACCCGTGGAGCCCCGAGATTGTAGCAGAATTTACTCAGAAACTGGCCGCTATGGGCGTGCGCATCGTGGCTCTTTCCGATACCATTGGGGCTTCTACACCTGCTACTATCACGCCTCTGCTTAGCGAGCTGATTCCAGCTTTCCCTCAAATCGAATTTGGTGCCCATCTGCATACCTCTCCTGTGCATTGGCGTGAGAAAGTAGCCGCCGCGCACCAAGCAGGCTGCCAGCGCTTCGACGGTGCCATCGGCGGCATTGGTGGCTGCCCCATGGCCACCGACAAGCTGACGGGGAATATGCCTACTGAAAAGCTAGTAGCTTATTTTGAAGAGAGCGGCGTAGATTTGGGGCTGGATAAAGAAGCTTTCAAGCTTGCGCAACTCGCTGCCGGGAAGGTCTTCGGCTTGGGCAAATAAGGCAACCTTAAGCCCGCCAAAGCAGCGTAAGCTTAGGCTGCTGCCCTTTATTGAGAAAGCCCCCCAGCCGTTTTCTGTCGGTAATTTTCTCGTCAGCGCGCTATTTCGTCGATTTACGTTTCATTCCCCATATGCCCGTCGTTGATATATTCATTCCTTGCTTTGTAGACCAGCTTTTCCCCCAGACGGCCATGAACATGGTGAAGGTGCTGGAAGCTGTCGGCTGTGAGGTGCATTACAATACCAACCAAACCTGCTGCGGACAGCCGGCCTACAACGCCGGCTACAAGACCGAAAGCTACCAGGTAGCGGCTAAGTTTTTGGATGATTTTCCCGCTGGGGGGCAAAACCGCTACATCGTGAGTCCGTCGGGGTCTTGCGTGGGCATGGTGCGCAATGCCTACGCCGAGCTGTTTGAGGGCACCGCCGACCAGGCGCGCTACCACGGCGTGCAGCAGCGCATTTTTGAGCTAACAGAGTTTTTGGTAGATGTGCTCGGTATCAAAGAGGTGCCGGGGGCGAAGCTCTCGGGTCAATACACCTACCATGACTCTTGCTCGGCCTTGCGCGAGTGCGGTATCAAGGCCGCACCGCGTATGCTCCTGGATGCGGTAGCCGGCCTGGAGCGGCTGGAAATGAATGAAAGCGAGACCTGCTGCGGCTTTGGGGGCACGTTTGCCGTGAAGTTCGAAGCTATTTCGGTGGCAATGGCTGAGCAAAAAGTAGAAAACGCCCTTGCCACCGGTGCTCGCTACATCGTGAGCACCGACACCAGCTGCCTCATGCACCTCGACGCTTATATTCGCCGCGAAAAGAAGCCTATCAAAACCATGCACGTCGCGGATGTGCTGGCTAGTGGCTGGTGAAAGTTTTTACTTAGAAAGCGAAGCCCCATCTCGATCAAGATGGGGCTTCGCTTTTTAAGTAAATAATTAAGTAAATAACGCTACAGTAATTGCCGCACACGTTCCGTCAGGCTCTTCGAAGCAGCTACCAAGGGAAGCCGAACGGCGTCTGAGCACAGTCCTAAGGCTGCCAGTGCGGCCTTCACACCTACAGGGTTGCTCTCTTCGTACATCAGCGGGTTCAAGTCCAAAAATCCAAAAAGCAGGTCACTGGCTTCGGCAAAATTGCCCCCCAGAGCCGCCCGCGTCATGCTACTCATGCGGTCGGGAAAGGCATTTGCCAGCACACTGATAACGCCCTCGGCACCAAAGGAAATCATTGGTGCGGTTAGCATATCGTCGCCGCTGATGAGAAGGAAATCGGCTGGCCGACCGGCGGCAATTGCCATGCACTGCTCCAAGTTGCCGCTAGCTTCTTTGATACCGATAATATTAGGATGCTGAGCCAGTTGCAAGGTCGTTGCGGCGGTCATATTGGAGCTGGTACGACCGGGCACATTATACAGGATAATGGGCAGGGGAGAGGCATCAGCCAGCCGCTGGTAGTGGGCCACGATACCAGCCTGAGAAGGCTTGTTGTATGCAGGACTGGCTGAGAGAATGGCCACTACGCCCGTCAGGTCGGTGGTGCGAAGCAGGTTCTCTACGCCCGCTGTATCGTTGCCACCGATGCCATAAACCAGTGGCACCCGCCCGGCAGCCTGCTCGCGTACAACCCGCAAAATTTCGGTGCGCTCGGCTGCTGTAACCGTTGGCGACTCGGCCGTAGTGCCATTGACGACCAGGTACTCAACTCCGCCGTCAATCATAAAGTCAACCAAGCGACGCAGGGCCGGATAGTCAACCGCATGATCGGGAGCAGGGGTAAAAGGGGTAATAAGCGCGACGCCCGTGCCGCGCAAGGCAGAAAGGTAAGAATCTTGTTGGTCCATGCGGGAATTAACCGTTGTTTTGTAGCTAGGAAGGCTGCGTGAAGGTACGCTGCTCGCGTCAAATGCTTTATTACGGCTTCCCCTTTGCCTAAAAATACCTTACTCCCTGTTTCCGGATTCTCTTTTCGAATGATGCTTACTCGTACACCCCTTTTGGCGGCTGCCTTCCTGGCTACCACGCTTACATTATCTGGTTGCGAAACCAAACCGGCCACTGCCTCCGAAGTAGAAGAAGTAGCTGCTGAGCAGAGTGCTACGCCGGTAGCGGCAGTAGCCGACAAGCCAGCTAATCCAAACACGCCGGCTCCCGATCCAACCACGATTCCTACTTCAAACATTGCTTCAGCAGCCACCATTTTGGCTCGACCCCAGGTTCCGATCCTCTGCTATCATCAAATTCGGGACTGGACGGCGAAGGACTCCAAAAACGCCAAGGATTATATCGTGCCGGTGGAGCAGTTCCGTAAGCAAATGCAGATGTTGGCTGACAGCGGCTACCATACCATCTTGCCCGATCAGCTATACGCCTATCTGACCACGGGTGCTCCCTTACCATCCAAGCCCGTGATGCTTACCTTCGACGACACTGACCTAGATCAGTTTACTGTGGCTAAGCCGGTAATGGAGAAGCATGGCTTCAAGGGTGTATTCTTCATTATGACCGTTTCGCTGGGTCGGCCGCGCTACATGAGCAAGGCGCAGGTGAAAGAGCTGTCGGATCAGGGCCACGTCATTGGGTCTCACACGTGGGATCACCACAACGTGAAGAAGTACCAGGGTCAGGATTGGGTAACGCAGATCGAGAAGCCAACCAAAACGTTGGAAGAAATTACGGGTAAGAAGATTAACTATTTTGCCTATCCCTTCGGCCTCTGGAACCCTGAGGCTATCCCAGAGCTGAAGAAGCGCGGGTTTGTGGGCGCGTTTGTCCTAGCTGAAAAGCGCGACCAGCAAGATCCACTCTTTACTATTCGCCGCATCATTGCCAGTGGCTACTGGACACCGCGCACCTTGCATAATAGCATGCGTAATAGCTTCTAATGCTACTGGGCATACATTCATAGCACCAAAAAAAGCCCCCCAGACTGAGTCTAGGGGGCTTTTTTTGTTAGATCTACCGGTTGTCGTTAAGTAATTAGTTACGCTCACTATTTATGGAATAGGCGTAGGGGTTTGGACACTAGGCAAAGTAGGCTCAAGCTTACTGGAGGGCCGAAAGAGAATGCCTTTAACCTCTGGGTAACGCTTTGTAAAGTGCTCTTTTTGAACTTGTAGCGACTGATTTGGCTGAGTCGGAGCAAATACAAGAACCGGTTTGCTATTCAATTCAACTCGCTCTGCTAATCCAAAGCGAACTGATAAATAAAGGGACTCAGCCGATTCAGTTGGTAAGGAGGTCTTAATATCAACTGCAACCCAGTTGGTGAAAGCCGAACCGGGAAAATAAGCGAACAATGAATCAGTGCGCGGCACCGTCCATACCCACACGGCACTGGTATCACCTGATGCTCTGAATTGTGTTACCAAGCGTTGCCAAGTGGCCCGATAAACTGCTGCATTACCTGTTTTAATTAGTGGGCGCAGCAGCACAGGCTTATTGCTTTGCTGAATAGCTGCCACGCTACGCTGCCACTCAGCATCATCAAATGTGCCCTCAATTACCTCCCAAGTAAGCAGCGGAATCCAGGCATTTGTATCCATCTCCTTTAAAACGGCTTTCGTTACCTTAGGTCCATGAGCTGGAGGTAACCATAGTTCGACTAAGCCCGGGGTAGCATTGGATGAGCCATAAGCGAATGTTGTAGTTTTGCTTTTATTGGTTATAGCCGTTGCCGCATAGCCTACGCGTGCTTCCCCATAGCCCGACCGGGACCATATTGACTCAGCAGAAGGGACTAGATCACGTAGCCATATACTTATACCTAAGCTAGCGAGTGAGTGCACAATAAGTAGCGCAAAGGCTGCAGGTAGGGCGCCCTTATGAATCCAGCTTAAAAAAGTTTTCTTAAGCTCCTTACCTTGTTTTTCAATCTTCATTACCAGCCAACGTATGGGACGGAACGTGGTAGCAATCCGAACTACGCTGTCTAACAAATCGTGCTGAGCCATAAGCACTGACGCTCCTAAAATAGCCGCATTAGTAAATGCCAAGCCCATCATTAGCAGTGCATAAGGTGTCTGATTTAAGAAGTGTCCATAGCGAATAGCAGCTAAGGATAATCCAGCCACTGCTAAGTTAGGCAAGCAGAGCTTCCACTCATTTCCCTTATGATCTTCCTTAGGCGTAGGAATATAAGGCACTTGCACCCGGAGCAAGGTGTAAACAAAACCTAACGTATAGATCCACCAAGTGCCAATGCGTAAGATTCCACCGCTCAAGTGTAATCCCGTTTCATGAGGCTCCCGTAACCAACGCTGAGCGTTATAACGGATTAGTAAGGACATGATCAGGACTGGTGTCAGGTGCAAGGCAAATTCCGGAAGCGATAAATGCCAGGGAAACTCGGCAAGCAACAAGGCA
>NZ_JBSWBR010000007.1:0-178799 GCF_054051685.1 Hymenobacter sp. HD11105
TCTGGAGTGGATTCTCGCCCACGACTCCAGTCCCAAGATTACTTATTACGGGGATCCTACTCTCCTCTACTGTGGCGGTTTGCTGCTGGCGCCGGAGCAAAAGGCCCGCCTACAGTACATCTGGAAAGATAACCAATCTGAAGCCCGCTACTTTCTGACAAATTACCGGCCGCCTCATTATTCGCATTCGTCCCCTGACAGCTTGGAGTTGTGGCGCGAGGTGCACACAATCGAGGCCGATGGCCTTCCCATCCTCTCCATCTATAGGCAAAAGAAACGTTAGAAAAAGCCCCCCAGACTAGTTCTGGGGGGCTTTTTCTAACCTGTAATCATTCCCGCAAGGCGCCAACTAAAACGCTAACGTTCCCTAGGCTCTAGCCTGCTAAGCGATGCGGCAAATCAAGGACGGATGCAGGCGCCGGCTGCCGGGTTTGGTACAGCATAATCTTACCTAAATGCTGTATCGTTTTTAATTCCAGCCCTGACCAAGTATCTTTGATTTCTTATTGCTCTGCCCTGTTTTCTGCCCCGGAAATTCTGTGAAAAAACCCTTTCTGCTCCTATTTCCGGCCATCGCTGCGCTTGGCTTGGCCACTCAATGCCAATCGACTAAAACGGCCGCACCTGGCAGCAGCAGCACGGGGGCCTCGGCCCAAACTACTGCCCCAGCCACCAAAGAGTACAAATACGAAACCGTAGAAGGCGACCCGCTCAAGGCGCGTATTTACACTCTTGATAACGGTCTGACAGTCTATTTGTCGGATTATGACGATGCCCCGCGCATTCAGACTTACCTAGCCGTGCGGGCAGGGTCCAAAAACGACCCGAGCACTGCCACCGGCCTGGCCCACTACCTCGAACACATGGTGTTCAAAGGCACCTCGCGCCTGGGCACCCAAAACTGGGAAGCGGAGAAGACGGAACTAGCTAAGATTGAGGCCCTCTACGAGCAGTACCGCAGCACTCGCGACGTAGCTCAGCGCAAGAAGCTCTATCATCAAATCGACTCTATATCGGGGGTGGCGGCCAAGTATGCCGTGGCTAACGAGTACGACAAGGTCATGGGCGCCATCGGCTCCAAGGGCTCCAATGCTTATACCTCGGTGGAGCAGACGGTGTATCAGGAGGATATCCCGAGCAACCAGTTGGAGAAGTGGGCCGCTATTCAGGCCGAGCGCTTAGGTGAGATGGTGCCACGCCTGTTTCACACGGAATTGGAGGCCGTGTATGAGGAGAAGAACCGTACTCTGGACAATGATTTCAGCAAGGAGTTTCAGGCCCTGAACGCCAGCCTCTACCAAAAGCACCAGTACGGCACTCAGACCACCATCGGTACCATTGAGCACTTGCAAAACCCCTCTATCACGGAGATTAAGGCCTACTTTGACAAGTACTACGTGCCGAACAACGTAGCCTTGGCCCTAAGCGGCGACCTGGATTACGACCAGACCATCCGCATCATTGACCAGTACTTCGGCAAGCTACCCCGCAAGGCCGAGCCAACGTTTACCGTTGCGCAGGAAGCCCCGATTACGGCGCCCATTGTGAAGGAAATAGTAGGCCCCGACGCTGAGAACGTCATGCTGGGCTTCCGTTTTCCGGGTACTACTACGCCGGACGCGGTAGTGCTGCGCATGATTGATAAGATCCTAACCAACGGGCAAGCCGGCCTGATTGACTTGAATCTGAACCAGCAGCAGAAGGTATTGCAGGCGGCTTCGTTCACGGATATCAACAACGATTACTCTTCCCACATCCTTTACGCGACGCCTCGCCAGGGTCAGAGCCTGAACCAGGTGCGCGATTTGCTGCTAGCTCAGTTGGATAAGGTGAAGAAGGGCGACTTCCCAGAGTGGCTGATTCCGGCCATTATCAACAACGAAAAGCTCCAGCGCACCAAGAGCTACGAAAGCAACGAGTCGCGTGCCGGTGCTTTTGTGGCCGCTTTCGTGGCGCGCATGCCTTGGCAGGATTACCTAAAGCAATACGACGAGTTCGCTGCCGTAACGAAGGAGGATGTGATGCGCGTGGCCAATCAGTACTATGGTCCTGGCTACGCTCTCATCTACAAGCGTACGGGCAGAGACACGAGCACGCCCAAAGTGGTAAAGCCCGCTATTACGCCAGTGCCAGTGAACCGGGAGGTAGCCTCGACTTTCTACAAGGAAGTAGTAGACAAGCCGACTCCGGAGTTGCAGCCTGTATTCGTTGATTTCAAGAAAGATATCCAAGAACTGAAGCTGGCTTCGGGCGTGCCGGTGTTTTACACCAAAAACACGGAGAACGAGCTATTTAATCTGTATTATATCCTCGACCTTGGCACCAATAACGACCCGAAGCTGGGTCTGGCGGCCGACTATCTGCAATACCTCGGCACCGATAAATACTCGGCAGCGCAACTGCAGCAAGAGTTCTATAAGTTGGGCTGCTCGTTCAGTGTGAGTAGTGGCCAAGACCGCGTATACGTGAGCCTGGCGGGTCTCGACACCAACTTTGAGCCAGCCTTACAGCTATTCGAAAGCCTGCTGGCTAACCCTAAGCCGGATGCCAAAGCGCTCAACGACATGGCAGCCGGTGTACTCAAAGCCCGCAAGGATGCCAAGCTGAACAAGCAGGTAATTCTGAGCCAGGCGATGGTGAACTACGCCAAATACGGCCCTAAGAACCCCTTTACCAGCCAGCTTTCTGAGAAGGAGCTAAAGGCGCTGAAGCCTCAGGATCTGACGGCTCTGACCAAGAAGCTGACGTCGTACCAGCACCGCGCGCTGTACTACGGGCCACGGCCAGCCGACGGGTTGGTAGCAGTGCTGAACACGGCCCACAAAACGCCCCCCACGCTCACGCCCGTGCCCGCCAACAAGGATTTCGCCGAGCAGCCTATGAAGGACCGCAAGGTGTACTGGGTGGACTACAACATGGTGCAGGCCGAAATCCTATTCCTGACTAAGGGCGACGTGTACGACAAAACCTTAGTGCCCACGGTGAGCTTGTACAACGAGTACTTCGGCGGTGGCATGGGCAGCATCGTATTTCAGGAATTGCGCGAATCTAAGGCACTGGCTTACTCGGCTTCCTCGCGCTACTCCAACGCCGACAAGCAGGGCCGCTCCAACTACGTGATGAGCTACATCGGTACCCAGAGCGACAAGTTGCCCGAGGCTATGACCGGCATGGCCACCTTACTTAACGATATGCCCGTAGCCGAAGCTAACCTGCAAATCGCCAAGAACTCTATCCGCAACAGCATTGCCACTGAGCGCATCACCAAGTCGGACATCCTCTTCAGCTACGAGCGCGCCAAGCGCCTCGGCCTCGACTACGACCTGCGCCGCGACGTGTACGAGCAGACGTACAACATGAGCTTCGATAACCTTAAAAAATTCCAGGAAGCTAAAGTGAAGAATCAGGCCCAAACTATTCTAGTTATTGGCTCGAAAGACCGCCTTAACTTCAAAGAGCTGGCTAAGTATGGCAAAGTGGAGCAGCTTACCCTAAAAGAGATATTTGGGTATTAAGTAAAGCTCAGTAGTTGGTGCTTCGTTGTCTGGCAAGAATCTGAGAGCAAGCATTACCAACAAAGCTTTACTAGCCAAGAACCAAAATTGCCCCCAGCACCAAGAAATTAACTCCAATCTCCACTAATAACTGTCAACTAACCACTGACAACTCTTAACAATGGCAGAACAGAAGATCACCATCAAAAACGGCAAGCTGAATGTACCTGACAAGCCTACCATTCCCTTCATCGAGGGTGATGGTACGGGGCCAGACATTTGGGCTGCTTCCCGGAGAGTGCTTGATGCGGCCGTGGAGAAGGCCTACGGTGGCAAGCGCCAATTGATGTGGAAAGAGGTGATGGCCGGCGAAAAGTCATTTAAGCAAACCGGCAACTGGCTGCCCAACGAGACCCTCGACGCTTTTCGTGAATATCTGGTAGGTATAAAAGGCCCCCTGACCACCCCCGTGGGTGGGGGCATTCGTTCCCTGAATGTGGCTTTGCGCCAAGAGTTGGACCTGTACGCGTGCGTGCGTCCCGTTCGCTGGTTTGATGGTGTGCCCTCGCCCGTGAAGCAGCCTGAGCTGACCGACATGGTTATCTTCCGCGAAAACACCGAGGATATCTACGCCGGCATCGAATACATGAACGGCACGCCCCAGGCCCAGAAGATGTTGGAGTTTCTGCAAGACGAGATGGGCGTAAAGAAGATTCGCTTTCCCGAAACGTCGTCGTTTGGCATCAAGCCGGTGTCGAAAGAAGGCACGGAGCGACTGGTACGCGCGGCTATTCAGTACGCCATCGAGCACAAGAAGCCTTCTGTGACCATCGTGCACAAGGGCAACATCATGAAGTTCACCGAAGGCGCGTTCAAGACTTGGGGTTATGAGCTAGCCGAGCGCGAGTTCAGCGACAAAGTGTATACCTGGGCCCAGTACGACCGCGTGGCGGCTAAGCAGGGCCAGGAAGTAGCCAACGCCCAGCAGAAAGCCGCTCTCGACGGTGGCAAAATCCTGATTAAGGATAGCATTGCCGACGCCTTCCTCCAACAGATCCTGCTCCGCCCGGCCGACTACTCGGTGGTAGCTACCCTGAACCTGAATGGTGACTATATCTCCGACGCGCTGGCCGCCATCGTGGGCGGTATCGGCATCGCGCCGGGGGCCAATATCAATTACCTCACCGGCCACGCCATCTTCGAAGCGACCCACGGTACGGCCCCAAAGTACGCCGGCCAGGACAAAGTAAACCCCGGCTCGGTAATTCTGTCCGGCGCCCTGATGCTGGAGCACCTGGGCTGGCAGGAAGCCGCCGACCTGATCTACAAAGGACTCGAAACCGCCATCGCCTCCAAGCGCGTCACCTACGACTTCGAGCGCTTGATGGAAGGCGCCACGCTGTTGAAATGCAGCGAGTTTGGCGACGAGATTATTAAGGATATGTAGTGGATTGGTCTCCGCCAATTTACCAAATAGAAAACCCCGCGTTGGCTTTGGCTGGCGCGGGGTTTTTAGTTAATTATTATGATAAAAGAAATTACATTCTCACTTTCAGAAATTCGTGTCCCTCAATGGCGCGAGCTTGTAGCTCGTGACAAGCCTTGAAGTGGAGGTTGTACCTCCACTGTCGCGCTAGCGGCAAAATGAAACCGCGCCGCCTAGTTAACCTGGGCGGCGCGGTCGTTCTGGTGGGGAGGCGCACCCTCCCGGCATGATTGGTCACGAGTTACGCTACGCTAAACTCGCGCCAGCTGCGTTTCGGGGGCGTGGGGGCTTTTTACGCTTTTACTCTACAGCTTCTTGGTGATCAGCAGGCCACCATACGAATACCCGTTCACGTTCACTCCCTGAATAGGAACCATAGAGAAGCCGTTGCGGCCGGCGGTTTTATGCAGCTGTGGCACCACAATACCAGCCGTGGCGCCCACGACGTAGCCAACGATGTTATCGGAGAGGAAATGTTTGCCGGCTTCCATACGGGAATAGGCTACTGCTGCCGGTACCAAGGCGGCGGCCCCCCACACGAAGGGTTCGGCAGGTGAATCCGGGTTGAAATCGTGGAATACTTTGGCCGCGAAGAAGGTAGCGGTGGCCGTGTGGGCCGTGTGGCCGGACATAAATGAGTTGGTAGAAATCTTGCTGTTGCGGTCGCCGCCCCCTTCCGAGCCGTACAGGAACGGGCGGTAGCGAGTAACAGTGCCCACCGTCATAGTGAAGATGGCAGCGGAAGAGGTCATGGCCTGGAGGTAGAGTCCAAGTATCTGGCCGTAGTGGCCGCGTACATCTTGATCGAGGGCCAGCAGGCCAGGAGCCGCCACCAAGGAGCCGTAGGTGAGGTAGTCGCCCACGGTTTGGGCCCGGTTGCTGTAATTGCCGGCCGTGAAACGGTCGAACTTGGGAATATCGTTTTTGTCGAGAGCGGCCAGTTCAGCGTCGCTCAGGCCACTTTTCTGCTGTACTAGGTAGAGGCCCAAGCCACCAACGGCACCCAGACCCAGGGTAATGGGCGCATCGACGGCAAATCGGGTACGATAAGGGGAAGATGACTGCTGAGCTGTAGCTGCGGGCTTAGGTGCCAGCAAGAGGGTGACGGAGATCAGGAGAGAGGAGAAGTATTTCATAGAGGGGAAAGTGGATTGAGGCTGAAACGGCGAACTCAACAGGAAGGTTGATGCGGCCGACACGACTCCTGGGGAGCAAATTCTGGCTGTAATGTGGGAGAGGTTTAGTTGCGCCCAAGGGAGCGAACGCTCCCTGCGGCGCCCGTGTTGTCGGGTGCTGTTACCTTCTTGGCGGCAAATGCTTTATTTGCCAGCGCAACCCGTATACTCCGCTTTACAGAACCAACTCTACCCATGAAGAACTTATCTCGCTATCTACTGCTCTCCACGGCTCTCGTCGGGAGTTTGTCGTTAGTGGCCCTCAAAAACGAAAATAAGGTAGTAGCCGACCCCGACAACGCCGGCCTCAAACTACCTGCCGGCTTTGGCGCTCTGAAAGTGGCAGAAACTGGGGCCCGCACCCGTCACATCACTGTCACGCCCCAGGGCACTATTTATGTGAAGCTGAACCGGCCAAACAAGGAGGGCAAAGGCATTTTGATGCTGCGCGAAACCAGCGGCGGCAAGGCTGAAGTGATAAATGGCTTCAGCAACTACGGTGGCACGGGCATTTACAGTGTACCCGACTTTCTGTACGCGTCTTCGGATCAGGAAGTATTTCGCTACAAGCTCAACGCCAAAGGCGAAGTGACCAACCCGACTCAGCCCGAAAAAATCGTTACGGGCCTCATCAACCGGCGCCAGCACGAGAGCAAGTCTATTGCTCAGGATAAGGAAGGCAATCTGTACGTCAATATTGGGGCATATTCCAACGCCTGTCAGGTGAAGGACCGGCAGAAAGGCTCTTTGGGCATTCCTAATTGCCCCATTCTGGATTCGGCCGGGGGCATCTGGCAGTTCAGAGCCGATAAGCTCAACCAAACCTACAGCAATGGCACCCGCTACGCCACCGGCCTGCGCAACGTAGTGGGCCTCGATTGGAACACCCAAACCAACCAACTCTTCGTGATGCAGCACGGCCGCGACCAGTTGCACGACAACTTCCCGGAGCTCTACGACACAAAGCAGTCGGCGGAGCTGCCGGCCGAGTGCATGTACGCCCTGAAGAAAGGTGATAACGCCGGCTGGCCCTACGTGTACTACGACAACACCCAGCGCAAAAAGATGATGGCCCCCGAGTACGGCGGCGACGGCAAGAAAGAAGCCACCGGTAATTTCCTGGAGCCCACCGCGGCCTACCCCGCCCACACGGCGCCCAATGCCCTGCTGTTCTACACCGGCACTATGTTCCCCGAGAAATACCGCAACGGCGCCTTCATTGCCTTCCACGGCTCCTGGAACCGGGCTCCTGAGCCTCAGAAAGGGTATTACATTGCCTTCCAGCCCTTCAAAGATGGGAAGCCCTCAGGCGACTGGGAAGTATTCGCCGACAACTTTGCCGGCACGCCCGACAAAGCCGCTGCTGGTCGGCCCGACCACAAGCCTTGCGGCCTGGCGCAAGGTCCCGATGGCTCGCTCTACGTTACCGACGACAAGCAGGGCACGATTTACCGCATTGTTTACGCTAAAAAATAAGTTTTTAATGAAGTATCTCCTCGCTGTGGTGTGCGCACTGGTGTGGCATAGTCAGTCGGCCATTGCCCAACAAAAAACGCCCCCCAAAGCCAAACCCGCCGCTACTAAAGCAGCTGCAGCGGCACCTAAAACTGCTGCTGTATCGGCGGCTACCATTGCGGCGGGCAAAGCGGTGTACACCCAAAACTGCCTGACCTGCCACCTGGCCGATGGTGGCGGCGTAGAGAGAATGAACCCGCCCCTAAACGGCACCACTTGGGTGCTGGGCGACAAAACCCGCTTGGTTAAAGTAATACTCAATGGACTAGAGGACGAAGACATTGATGGCGAGCCTTACGGCAATGTAATGCCCGCCTTCAATGCCCTCTCCGACCAGCAGATTGCCGATGTGCTGACTTATGTGCGCAATAGCTTCGGCAACAAAGCCAGCGTCGTGGCTCCCGCTGAGGTGAAAGCTATTCGGGCCACGAACAAAAAGTAACTACAAACTTACCCCAACTTAAAAAAGCCGCTCCTATCTTTGGATAAGAGCGGCCTTTTTGGGTTACAATGGGAAGTGGCAGACGAAAGCTGTGTTTTGTACTTACTCTTCCTTCGCTTTACCCCTCTTTTTCCGAAACTGTAAGTCGCCGCTGAGCGATTCGTGCTTTAGAATTGAGTCGTGAACTAAGCGTGCTTGTTTGCCCGCTTGGTCTGCTTTGCGTTGAAATAGGGCGGCTATTGTGGACTGTTTCTCATCACTGAAATGCCTGCTTAGATTCTCCAGCAGCATTTTAGTTTCTTCCAGCCCGCGCATAGATTGATAGAGCATACTTTCCACTGACTCGGTTACCTCTGATAGCAGGGCGCTGATGGTGTAGGCATGTCCCGTATGGCAGCGGAAGCGGATCAGCTTGCCTTCGATCAGCTTAGTCATCACGCCGTGGCAATCCGGGCAGGTAAACTGGGTTGGCTCGCCTCGCTCAATAATGCCCATTTCGTAGGCGTTGCCATGCTTGGCAATGGTTATCTCTACTTCCAGCAGATCCAGCTCTTGCTTGGTCATGCGGGATTTGGCAGGTGCCGGCTGCATGGTCAATTGCACTAGCAACGCTCCTAACTCGGCCAGGGACACGACATGGTCGGCTTTCACAAACTCCAAGGCATTGGACGGCATGGCCGGCGACTGGGCATCGCGTGGGTTTTGTACTACAGCCAGCCCACCCAGCCGTTGCAAGCAGTATAGTCCCGAGGTACCATCGTCGAGGTAGCCCGTCAGCACGACGCCTATAACCCGTGAGCCGTAGGAATACGCCGCCGAGCGAAACAGGGCATCGATGGAAGGTCGGAACCGATTCTCCTTGGGCCCGCGCTTGACAAGCACTTTATCGTCTTCGACCAACAGGTGATGATCGGGCGGAGCTACATAGATAGTACCGGCCTCCACCGGCTCGCCATCCTCGGGGTGCTTGGCCTTTAGCGACGATACCGAGTTCATAAGCTGCGGCAGAAAGCTGTGCGAGTCGGCTGGCACGTGCTGTACTACAAAAATGGGAGCCGGAAAATCAGCCGGCAAGGTTTTTACCAGCTCCAGCAACGCTGAAACGCCCCCCGACGATGCGCCAATGACCACAATATCGCGCTGCTGTTTTTGACTTTTTCCGTTCTTAGGCTGCTTCATAGCTATAATAATAATAATAATAGCTGAAGGAGGCATAAATGCAAATGAAACAATTGCACTAAGCTGAAAAGGGCTTTCTTATAGAAGAAGCATAAACTGGCAGTGCTGCGGAGGAGCCGCTTATGTTGCCGACGGCTCCCAGCCTCTTCAGGCAGCCATAGCGCAACCTGCTACTTAGCAGCAATCAGCTGTTTGCTTGTGTATTGCGTAATACGCGCACCGTTACCGAAAGCTGCCCCACGTGGCGCATGGTATGCTCGGCGGCGTGCACCAGCAGCCCCAGCACCGTAGATGGCAGTTGGGCCCGTCCTACGCCGCGGGTTTCCGTCAGGGTGGGTTCGGCGGTTGCGCGGAGCTGAACGAGGGCGCGTTCTACCTGCTCATGGAAAGCTTGCACCAGAGCGGGCCCTGAACTGCCAACTGGGGGGCTTTTTCCTTCTGTAGCCAGCGCCGCTAGCTGCTCGGAGGTGAGCTGCTGACCTTGGGCGTAAGTGAAAAGGCGGCTGAGTACGCCAGTGAGATGCTGGAGGTGAAAGCCGACTGAGGCTACACCCGCTGGCTTCTGCCAAAGCAGATCGTCCGGAAAATCGCGCAGCAGCTCGGCTACTTCTTCGCGGGCCTGGAGCAGGGCGTGCGCTACGGGCTGGAGCAAGGGTGGCACATCGGGCAGGGGGCCGCGCAGCCAAACTTCGCGGGTGTCGGTGGGGGGCATTTTTTATGGGGAAGAAGTGAGGAGACAATACATGAGCAATTCTCCATACGGCCGTATCTTTGGGCATGTTGGAAGTATCGAAGCGAGGCCACGCCATGCCGGTGTCGCCTTTTAGGAAGTTGTTGCCCCACGCCGATGCGGCCCGGAAACGCGGCCTCCAGGTGTATTACTTAAATATCGGTCAGCCCGATATAGAAACGCCCCCCGCGGTGCTAGCAGCGGTGCAGAAAGCCGATATTCGGGTGCTGGAGTACAGCGCCAGCGCCGGCCACGAGAGCTACCGTCAGAAGCTGGCCGCCTACTACGAGCGTGTCGGCATCCAGGTAAGCGCCGACGAAATCATCGTCACGGCCGGGGGCTCGGAGGCTATTCTCTTTGCCATGCTGAGCTGCCTAAACCCGGGCGACGAGGTCATTATGTCGGAGCCTTTTTATGGCGCCTACACGGCTTTCACCGTGGCGGCCGGCGTGCATATTGTGCCGGTATTGGCTCACATAGAAAATGGCTTTGCGCTGCCGCCCATCGAGGAGTTTGAGCGCGTTATTACCCCGCGTACCAAGGCTATTCTGATTTGCAACCCGAATAACCCAACGGGCCACGTATACCGGCGCGAGGAGCTAGAGCAGCTGCGCGACATCTGCCTGCGCCACCATCTGTATTTGTTTTCCGACGAAGCCTACCGCGAATTCTGCTACGATTCGCCCTACGTAAGCGCCCTGCACCTCTCGGGCGTAGACGAGCACGTGGTCTTGCTCGATACCATTTCGAAGCGCTACAGTGCGTGCGGAGCCCGTTTGGGAGCTTTTGTTACGAAAAACAAAGAGCTGTATGCCGTGGCCCTGAAGTTTGCCCAGATGCGGATTAGCCCGCCCGGCTTGGCGCAACTACTAGGTGAGGCCGCCACCGATTTGCCCCCCACCTACTTCGACGCCACTAAAACCGAGTATCTGGCTCGCCGCGACCTGATGGTGAGCCGCCTACGCGCCATGCCCGGCGTAGAATGCCCCCTACCGGGCGGCGCTTTCTACGTGATGGCCCAGCTGCCCGTCGACGATTGCCAGCGCTTCGGGCAATGGCTGCTGGAGTCGTTTTCGTACGAGAATCAGACGGTGATGATTACGCCCGCGGCGGGCTTTTACGCCACCCCCGGCCGTGGCCACAACGAAGTGCGCCTGGCCTACGTGCTCAACTTCGATAAGCTAAATGCTGCGTTAACCTGCCTGGAACAAGCCTTAGCAGTTTATCCAGGCCGGACATTGTAACTCCTTAGCGCTCCGGCGTGTTGTCAGGTCGTACTTTTGCCCCCCAGATACTTTATTTCCTATGCTCGCTTTATTAAGCTCCACCCTCGGTCGCCTGCGCATCGTTGGTTTTCTCGAAGGCCTTTCTTTTCTCGTACTCCTCGGCATTGCCATGCCCCTGAAATACCTAGCCGGCCAGCCCGAAGCGGTACGTATGGTGGGTATGGCCCACGGCCTGCTGTTTGTGCTGTATGTGCTGCTGGTAATTATGGCGGCTATTGAGCGGAGTTGGTCCTTTAAGAAAACGGTGCTGGCTTTTCTGGCCTCGCTGGTGCCATTCGGTCCTTTTTACGCCGACAAAAAGCTGTTTCGAGAGTAGCCTATTTTTCCTGGACTGCATCGCATCAACACCTCAATAAAAAGGGTAACAGTGCTGCTTGCCCTTGTTCAAAACTCAAAAGCTCTCCTGGCTACGTTACAGCTAAGAGAGCTTTTTTTGGCTAATCAAGACAGGTACTTAACTGTCAATCCGGCTAGAGCAGTGAGCGTAAAAAGCAGCAAAGCGAAGCGGTTGGCTCGTTTTCGCTGTTTTGGAGACTGGCTACATTCATCTGTAAAGATTGGGAAGGCATAAATCATGGCGCACCGGGTTGACTAAGTGAGTGATTGTAGGTGATATATCGCCTAACCGGGCAGCGCATTACAAGTGGGCCACGCCTTATCTATGTAAGGCGAAGTTTGCCAACTACCTTTTCTTTACTGGCAACTTCCAAAACAAAAAAAAGCCGTCATTGCTGACGGCCTTTTTTGTTTTGGAAGTTGGCTTTTTACAACGTTGCCATATCAATCACGAAGCGGTACTTCACGTCGCTTTTTACCATGCGGTCATAGGCTTCGTTGATGTTGTCCATCGGGATGATTTCGACGTCCGACATGATGTTGTGCTCGGCGCAGAAGTCCAGCATCTCCTGCGTTTCGGCAATGCCACCGATAAGCGAGCCGGCGAGGCGGCGACGCTTGGCAATGAGGTTGAAGGCGTGAACCTGTGGTGCTTCTGGCGGTACGCCAAGCAACACCATCGTGCCATCCAGGCGCAGCGTGGCGATGTACTGATTCAGATCCAGCGGGGCTGATACGGTGTTGATGATAATGTCGAAGTAGTTCTGGACGCTCTTCATGGCGTCCTTGTCCTTGGTTACCACAAATTTGTGGGCACCCAGAGCTTTGGCATCTTCCTCCTTGTTGGGCGAGGTGCTGAGTACGGTTACCTCGGCGCCCATCGCAGCGGCCAGCTTTACGGCCATGTGGCCCAGTCCGCCGAGGCCCATCACGCCTACCCGGTCGCCTTCCTTTACCTTCCACTGCCGCAGGGGCGAATAGGTAGTAATACCTGCACACAGCAGCGGCGCTACCCGTGCCAAATCCAGCTTGTCCGATACCCGTAGCACGAAGTTTTCGTCTACGACTACCTGGTTGGAATAGCCACCGTAGGTTGGCTCTTGGGTTTTGTATTCGCGGCCGTTATACGTGCCCACAAAGCCCACTTCGCAGTACTGCTCCAGTTGCTGCTCACAGCTTGAACACGTGCGGCAAGAATCGACCATACAGCCGACCCCAGCCAGGTCACCTTCTTTGAAGTTTTTGACGTGCTGACCCACCTGCGTGACGCGGCCTACGATTTCGTGGCCGGGTACCATTGGGAAGATAGAGCCACCCCACTCGTCGCGCACCTGATGCACATCGGAGTGACACACGCCACAGAACAGAATCTCTATTTGCACATCGTGCGGGCCTACTTCGCGGCGCTCAAAGTTGAAGGGAGTGAGGAGCGCGTTGGCCGTTTCGGCTGCGTAGCCTTTTACTTGGGTCATGGTGTTGGTTTTGGAGAGTAGGAAAAAGAGCGAAAATCATTAACTCACTGCCGAGTGGGAAGTTTACCAACTCGACCGCTCAATCTACGTTAAACGGCGTTTTGCTTTAGTTATCAACAGGTTATAAACATTTTGTGGAAAGCTAAGTAAGCACGCCCGTGGCTAGCGCTTCTTCCACCTGTGCGCGCATTCGCCGCAGCGACTCGCGACCGAAGCGCCGCTGCAACATGCGGCCAAATAACTTAAAGCCCAGCCAGTAAAACGGATTACGAATCCTTCCGAGCTGTGAGTACGCATGGATACGAAACTCAACCCGACCGGTTTCTAAGTTTTTGTGCACGGTGAAGTTGATTTCACCGCGCTCAAAATGGCCTTCCAGCGTGCGGTAGTTGTAGCCCCACACCTGCTCGGGGCCAGCTGGGGTGTCGCGGGTTTCGTCGAAAACGCCCCCCACCCGCACCCCAAACCAGAAACTGAAGCCCAGGAACTGCCCGCGCAGCAGCAGCGTGCGCTTTTCCAAAGGCGCATCCGGCACGAAGATGCCGGTAATCAGGTCGGGCGGCGGGAAGGTGTAGTTGAGCAGCACTTGACGGGCCGCCGCCCAAGAGCCGTGTTCGGCGGGCGGGCCAGGCACCTCGGGGGGCAAATCAGTCGCGTAATCATCTACGTTCCAGCCAGTGGCGGTGGTGTACTCGTGGGCGTGCTCGGGGTCGAAGTTGTATTTAGCCTCATTGAAGGCGGAGAGGCGGTCGTGGTACCGCTCCCACAGTGGTGGCGCAGTGGCAGACTTAGGCCTCATGCTTTACCTCCGTTCCGGCTTCGTGCTGCTTTATTGTTTCAACCGATACGGGCCCTAGCGGCAGCCCGCCGCAGTAGTCGGCAACCCGCTCGCAGAACGTGCGCCACGTTTGCTCCTGTACTTTCTTGCCAATGCCCAGCGTGTCGTAAGTAAAGGCTACCAGACCATCGCGGGAGCGCGCCCAAGAATGAATTTCAAACTGCAAGGTATCTGGCAACAGTGGATGTTTGCGCAGAGAAAACCGGATACGGCCCGCCTCAGGATGGTTTTCAAGTGTCACCATCTCGAAGTAATCGTCTCCCATTTCGGTCACGCGCACACTGCCGTTCCAGGGCCCTAGAATGCGAATCTTGAACTCGTCGCCTACGGCCAGGCAATGGCCGGCGCCTTTTGTTTTCTCAAAATTAGCCAATAGATCGGGCGAGAAACGCTCTACTTCGCAGGTGATGGTGTGGAACAGCTCGGCGGCCGACTGGTTGGAGTGCTGAAAGGAAACCTGATAACAGCGCTCAAAAAAGGGCCCGGTGCCCGTACTGGCTGGTTGTTCGGGTTTGCTCATGGGGTTCGGGGCTAAAGCGTCCGTAGGGTTTACTTAACGCAGGCAAGCACATAGGGTTGATTTTTATGATGGGTGGTGCCCCGCTTCTTTTGGCGCATTGCATCAAACTTCTTCCAGCTTTTCGACAAACCGGCCGTAGAAGGAAAATTTGCCCCCCAGCCCCGCTCCCACCCTATGTACCGCCCCTACCACCCGCCCGCCGACCCCATTGTAGTTCGCGACCTGACCCAACAGCAGGAAGAAATGCGCACCCGCGTTCGGCTGGAGCCGCTCCGTGCCGAGCCCACCTTCATTGCCGGCTGCGACTCCTCTTTCCCGACGCCCGAAACAATTCTGTCAGTGTTCGTGCTACTGCATTACCCATCCCTGGAGCTGTTGGAAAAGGTTTATAACGTGGGTCCCGTGACGGTGCCGTATGTGCCCGGCTTTCTAGCTTTTCGAGAAGCGCCGAACTTGCTGGAAGCCTACAAAAAGCTTCAACAGAAGCCCGACGTGATAATGGTAGACGGCCACGGCATTGCGCACAAGCGTCGTATGGGCATTGCCGCTCACTTGGGCGTACTGCTCGATGTACCTACCTTCGGCGTTGCCAAAAGCCTGCTCACCGGCAAGTTTGAGGAACCCGCACCCGCTGCCGGCAGCCGCTCGCCCTTGCTCGACAAAGGAGAGCTCATTGGGGAAGTGTTGCGCACCAAAGACAAGGTACTACCCGTGTTTGTGAGCCCCGGCCACCGCTGCGACCAAATTACTGCAACTCGCTTGGCCATAGCCTGCACCCGCGGCTATAAGCTGCCAGAGCCCACGCGACTAGCAGATCATTGGGCTGAGCAGTTTAAAAAGGAGATTCGCTGAGCTGAATTTTCCTTGCTAGGCGGTCATGCAGAGCGCAGCGAGGCATCTCGCGTGCGGTCGTTGATTAGTAGTCCTGCTAAACACGCGAGATCCTTCGCTGCGCTTTGCATGACGGTGTGAGTAAGTTATTCTAATCATCAAACTACCCTACCGACTCCAGAATCCACAAACGCCTGCTGTAAAGCGGTTAATGATTCTGAAGCAGCTTTAGGCAGCTCCAGCAGCTCAGCTACGGCAGCGTACACAGGGCGAGGAGAGTTGGCTGCGCCTATTATGCCCCGATCCAGCGGTTGCTGCTGCGACTTAGATAACTTTTGCCCCCCAGGGCCGGGAAGCAAGGCGTGATGCACAAATTTGGTTGCTGCAAAACCGGCCGTAGCAGGTAATTGAGCTGCCAGGAAAAGCTGGGCTGCCGTGCTGGGCAGCAAATCCTCTCCGCGCACGATGAGGGTAGTACCCAGGCGCAGATCGTCGGCGAGGGAGGCTAGCTGGTATGCGGGGAGGCCGTCTTTTTTACGCACCACGAAGTCGCCCATGGTATCGACCAGCGCTACTTGTAAAGGTCCGCGCCAGGTATCAATTACAGCCAACGGCGTGGCGGGAACGCGCACGCGCCAGGCGGTGCTGGGGGTAGCAAAAGTAGCGTGGCATCCAGGGCAGCCGATTTCCTTGCCGGTATCGAGTTGGGGGGGCAAATTGGAGGTGCGCGAGCAAGTGCAAGCATACACTAGTCCCAGCTGCTGGCGCAGAGCATCGAGCACGGCCTGGTATTCAGCCAAGTGATGCAGCTGGGAATATTCCTGCTCAAACTCGGCGGGGTCGCGGGGGCCCGTGTCGTAGTCGAGGCCGAGCCAGCGGATGGTGTGGAAAATGTTTTCCAGGTAAGCAGGACGTAGGCGGGCGCGGTCGAGGTCGTCGATGCGCAGGTGTAGGGTGCCGCCAGCCCGGCGCACGAGCAGCCAGGTCAGCACAAAGTTCACGGCATTGCCCAGGTGCAAGTAGCCGCTGGGCGTAGGCGCCAAGCGGCCGCGAATAGGGCTAGTGAAAACTGGGTGGACCATGCTGGGGGGCAAATTACGCACAGTCGGTCCGCAACGCACGGCCTGCATTCGAGCCGTTCTTTACTTCTTTGCCTTCATCAATAAAAGCGGTTTAAATGCGGCGCTGCTAGCTGATTAACGGCCGCAGTTCAGACCGCCCTAGCCTGAGGAAAACCTTTGCCGGGCAAGCCGGTAAAACGAGAAGTCATTTCAACCTCTCTATGCGTCGCTATTTATTCTGGGCCTTCGGTTTATTGGTGCTGCTGGCTGCTGGCGGCTTTGTCGTCAGTTGTACGATTTCCGCGCCCAAGTACCGTGGACCAGTTTCCGACCACTTTGATGGCAAGACCTTCCAGAATGCGGGTGGAGTAAAAGCCCAGGAAGGCATGAGTCCTCTGCTAAAATGGATGCTCAACCGCGACAAAGGCGAGTGGCCCGAGCAGCCCAATCTACAGCCCGGACCCAAGCCACCGACCCGCGTAGGCCGCGGCCAGGTGCGCGTCACGTTCGTTAATCATGGCACTTTTCTGTTGCAATTCGACAGTTTGAACGTGCTGACTGACCCCATCTGGAGCGAGCGCACCAGCCCCTACCAATGGATTGGCCCTAAGCGCCTGCGCCCCCCGGGCCTGCGCTTCGACGACTTGCCCCCCATCGATGCCATTGTCATCAGTCACAACCACTACGACCACCTCGACGTGAATACCCTGCGGCGGCTGGCTGCCCGCGACCAGCCCCGCATCTTCGTCGGGCTGGGCATCAAAGCGTTTCTGGATGAGAAGAAAATCAGCAATGTAACGGAGCTGGATTGGTGGCAGGCCTTGCCGCTGAGCGCCACCGTGCAGCTTATGGCCACGCCCGCTCAGCACTTTTCCGGCCGTGGCCTGCGCGACCGCGACGCGACGCTGTGGGCTGGCTGGGTGATGGGCACGAGCCGCGGCAACCTCTACTATGCCGGCGACACGGGCTATGGAGCTTTTTTCAAAGAAATTGGTCAGCGGCTGGGACCCATTGCGTTGGCCATTCTGCCTATTGGCGCCTACAAGCCCGAGTGGTTTATGTCGCCGATCCACATATCCCCCGCTGAGGCCGTGCAAGCCCACCAAGATTTGGGCGCCCGGCGCAGCATTGCTACTCATTTCGGCACTTTCCAGCTTGCCGATGATGGTCTCGAAGAGCCCATAATTGACCTGCGAAAGGCATTGCGAGCTAACAACTTGGCCGACAGTGCTTTCCTAGTCTTACCGGAGGGAGCCGGATGGACTATGCAAGATTAAGCTCAACAATGCTGAGCCTAAAGAAACCATTTTCACAATTCTCAGTATATAGCTCAAATCCAATAAAATTCTTCTCCTTACCCATTCTCGTGAAACTACTCTCTACTATATCCAAATCTTTCCTTTTGGGAGCAGCGCTGCTGACGGCGGCTCCCGAGGGGCACGCGCAGAGCGCGGACCGCAAGACCGGCATTAGCCTTTATGGCAGCACTCTCCAGTACAAGGGCGACTTGGGCTCGGAGTGGTTCAAGTCCAACAAGATCGAGTACGGCGGCGGTATTACCCTCTCGCGCTATATCACGCCGGGCCTGGACATCGGCATCTCGGCCAACTACGGGGACATGAAGTTCTCAACCAAGACGCTCAAGGCCATTGATAACCTGCCCGCCGCCATCCGTCGCTTCGACGCGAACGTGACTACCATTGGGGTGCCGGTCAAGTTCAAGCTCAACAACGGCTGGGCCCTGAAAGAGGACGCCGTGTTTGCTCCTTACCTGAGCCTGGCGCCGGGCTTGATGATTGCCTCCTCGGATAAGTTCAGCAACGTAGGCGCGGGTGAGCAGTTCCTAGGCAACAAGGACCATTACGCCGCTTACCTGCAAGGCGCCGCCGGTATTGCCCTGAACTTCTCCCCTTCTTTCGGCATCTTCGTGCAGACAGGCCAGATCTATGCCCTGACTAACACGATTGACAACGTCGACGCTGGCGATCTGAATGACCGCTACCTGCAGCATTCAGCCGGTATCACCGTTAATGTTGGCCGGGCTAAAGATGAAGATGGCGACGGCGTACCCGACCGCAAAGACAAGTGCCCCGGCACCCCCGCCGGCGTAGCTGTGGATGCCAATGGCTGCCCACTTGATGGCGACGGTGATGGTGTACCAGACTACCAGGATAAGTGCCCTACTGAAGCTGGTTTGGCCGCTTTGGAAGGCTGCCCCGACCGCGACGGTGACGGCATACGCGACGGTGACGACAAATGCCCCGACACGCCCGGCAAAGCCGAACTACAAGGTTGCCCCGACGCCGATAATGACGGCGTAACGGATGCTGACGACAAGTGCCCCGATACCCCAGCCGGCGTAAAAGTAGACGCTACTGGCTGCCCTATTGACACCGATGGCGACGGCGTGCCCGACTTCCAGGACCGCTGCCCCAACTCGGCTGGTCCCGCTTCCAACCGCGGCTGCCCCGAGATTAAAGTAGAGACGAAAAAACGTCTAGAGGCTGCTACCAAGTTCATTCAGTTTGAGTTGAACAAAGCAGTACTCAAGCCGAGCTCTTACCCCACGCTCGAAGATCTAGCGAAAGTGCTCAATGAGTATCCCGACTACAACCTGAGCATCGCCGGCCACACCGACAGCCAAGGCAGCGACGCCTACAACCTGAAGCTGTCCGATGACCGCGCCGCTGCTGCCCGCACCTACATGCTCAGCAAAGGCATTCCTGCCGAACGCATTGAGTCGCGCGGCTACGGTGAAACTAAACCCATCACGACCAACGCCACTGCCGCCGGTCGCGCCCTTAACCGCCGCGTCGAGTTCGACCTCTTCCTGCCCGAAGAAGCCAACGAAACGCCCAAGCCCGAAGGCGAGCAGAAATAGCTCCCAGGCTATAGCACCAGCTAAAAAAGCGGCAAGCCACTATGGCTTGCCGCTTTTTTGTTGTCAAGAACTTTCATGATAAAACGACAACTCCCCTCCTCATCTGAGGAGGGGACGCCACCGCGCAGCGAGGGCTGGGGTGGTTGAGGTCGTTGCTGATGTTGTTTAATCGTTAAACACCTGATTCAAGATCCTCATTACAGGCTAGCTTCAACCAAACGGCGCAGACGTCAAGACGCAAATATGCGTCTCTACACTGTTCAAGCAAGTTGTTCAGACTTGTTCATTTCGACTTTCAATACTGGACACACTGTCCAAAAATGGACACTTTTTTCAGCCCACTGATACCATATCTAACTCACAAAACACTCATTATTAACTATTTACACGATTGGCATAGCGCTTGGCTATCTAGGATAGAAACCATCTACTTTCAACCTAAAAATGGACAGAGCTATTTCTCCCGCCACCCACCTCCAGCGCCGCCGTCGTACGTGGCTGCTTGCCGGCTTGGTAGTGCTGGGAGCCGTTGCGGTGCTGGTGGCTTTTCGAAGCGTGCTACAACCCAGCATTAAGCGTCAGAATATTCTCACTACAACGGCCGAAATTGGCGACCTTGAGGCTTCTTTGACGGCCACGGGCTTCGTGATTCCAGGCCGGGAAGCGGTAATTACCAGCCCTATCCAATCGACGGTGCGGCGGGTAGCGCTGGCGGTGGGCGCGGCGGTGCAGCCGGGGCAAACCATTCTGGAACTTGATAAAGATTTAACTAGCAGCGAGCTGGCCAAGCTTCAGGACGCGCAGCTGCAAAACCGTAACAAAAGCACTCAGCTTAACCTGACTCTGGAGCGCACGCTAAATGATCTGCGGAGCCAGGAGCAAGTGCAGCAAGTGAAAATCCGCAGTTTGGAATCAACCTTGCGCGACGAGGAGTATCTGCTGAAAATAGGCAGCGGCACGGCCGAAAATGTGCGTCAGGCCGAGCTAAACCTACGCCTAGCCAAGCTGGAGCTTCAACGCCTACAAGACCAGATTCGCAACCAGCGCCAAGCCAACGCCGCCGACGCCCGCGAGTTGGGCTTCACCATGCAGATTCAGGACCGAAGCATTACCGAATTGGCCCGTAAGCTAGGGCAAGCCGACATCAGCGCCCAGCAGCCCGGTGTGCTCACGTGGGTAAACGAAGACATCGGCGCGACCGTGAACCAAGGGGACGTGCTGGCCCGCGTGGCCGACCTAAGCAGCTTCCGGGTGCGAGCCACCATTTCCGATGCCTACGCCGACGCGCTGCATGTGGGCGACCCGGTGATAGTCAGAATAAACGACACCGACTTGCGCGGCACCATCAGCACCGTGAGCCCGGCGGCGGATAAGGGCGTGGTTACGTTTTACGCTAAGCTCGACGAGGACCATCACCCCGCTTTGCGCTCCAATCTGCGCGTGGATGTGTACGTGGTGACGAAGGCGCATAAAGGCGTACTGCGGGTCAAAAACGGTCCTTTCTACCAAGGTGGCAATGAGCAGGCAGTGTTTGTGGTAGAAGGCGACAAAGCCGTGCGCCGCACTGTGCGCTTCGGCGACAGCAACTTCGATTTCGTGCAGATAACCGACGGCCTGCGCCCCGGCGACGAAATCATCCTGACCGACACCAAAGATTTTATTGATACCCCCGAGCTAACCATAAAGCCCTAACGCGCCATGCTACGCTCTAAAATGCCCCCCAGAACCCTTTTCAACGGCGCGCGATTCGCTTGCATCGGCTTGCTGCTTGCTTTGACTTTTCCTATTCAGGCCCAACAGCCGCTGAGCTTAGCGGAAGTAATTGAGCTGGCGCTTGGTCAGTCGGCCATAGCCCAGCAGGCCCAGACCACCCGCGAAACCAGCTACTGGCGGTGGCGCACGTACCGGGCTACGTTTATGCCTCAGCTTGGTTTACAAGGCGTTGTTCCGGAGTTTAGTCGCAATATCGCGCCCGTTGTGCAGCCCGATGGCACCACTGATTTTCGGGCTGTGCGCATCAACAATTCCAACCTAGCCGTGACCCTGAGTCAGAACATTGGGCTTACTGGGGGGCAAATTTTCGTTGGCTCGGAGGTGCAGCGCTTCGACGACTTCGACCGCGGGCAGCGCCGCTATAACACCACGCCAGCCATCATCGGTCTCACTCAACAAATCGGCGGCTACAACTCCTTGTACTGGGCGCGGCGCATCGAGCCGCTTCGCTACGAGGAGTCGCAGCGGCAGTTCGTGGCCCAGCGCGAAAGCATCGCTCAGCGCGTCACGGAGCTGTATTTTGATGTATTGCAACAGCAAGTAAACGCCGAGGTAGCCGGCCAGAACGTGCGCGCCAACGAAGAGATGCTGCGCACGGGTAAGGAGCGTTACCAACTCGGCCGGCTGTCTCAGAACGACTTATTACAGCTAGAAGTAAATGTGCTCACCGCCCGCCGCAATCAGGGACAAGCCGTGCTGGATGCTCAGAACGCCGCTTTAGAATTGCAGAACTACACCAGCGTTGGAGGCGCAGCCGTGGCCCTGCTGGTACCGCCGCCCCCGGCCCAGCTGGTGGTAGCGCCCGAGCAAGCCCTGAGCCTAGCCCGCCAAAACCGCAGCGAAATGCTCACCTATCAACGCCAGCTGCTGCAAGCCGATAGCAGTGTGGCCGGTGCTAAAGGAACCACCGGCCTGCGTGCGAGTTTGACCGCCAACCTGGGCTACGTAAACCGCTCCGACCGCTTCGTGGAAAGCTACCAGGACCCGCAGAATCAGCAGCAGGTGCGTCTGGCATTTTCGATGCCTTTGGTTGATTGGGGCCGGCAAAAGTCCATCATCAAAACTGCCGAGCTGACGCGCCAGCAGATTCAGCGCAACGTGCAGCAAAACCAAGCCACCTTCGAGCAAACGGTACTGGCCCAAGCCTCCCAGCTGAGCACCCTAAGCGAGCAACTGGCCCTGGCCGCCCGCGCCGACACGCTGGCCCAGCGCCGCTACGATATTGCTCGCGCCACCTACCAAGTCGGCCGCTACAGCCTGACTGATTTGAACATTGCTTTAGCCGAGAAAGACCAAGCCAAACGTGCCTACATTCTGGCTCTGCGCGCTGGCTGGATAGCCTACTACCGCTTGCGGGCCCTTACGCTTTACGACTTCGAACGCCAACGCCCCCTGATTGCCAGCAAGTAATTATTCTTCCAGAAAGACACTTCATTTCTCCAGCCATGAACTCGACTACCATTCAGCCTCGGCCCACCTCTCCTTCGTCCATAATTGCTACCGCGCCGCCCATGATTAAGCTCACTGATATCGAGAAAGTCTACCAAACGAAAACCATCGAGACGGTGGCGCTGAACCGGGTAAACCTGACCATCAACAAAGGTGAGTTTGTGTCGGTGATGGGGCCTTCGGGCTGCGGCAAGTCGACGCTACTCAGCATAATTGGACTGCTGGATGAGCCCACGGCGGGCACGCTGGAGCTCGATGGCCGGCCGGTGAAGTCGTACTCCGATAAGGAACTAGCGCACTTGCGCAACCAAAAAATCGGCTTCGTCTTTCAGAGTTATCATTTGATTAATGACCTCTCAGTGCTCGACAACGTGGAGCTGCCCTTGCTCTACCGCGCCGGTGTGGGGGGCAAAGAGCGGCGGCAGCGAGCCCACGAAGCGCTAGATAAAGTAGGTCTTAGTGCCCGTACTACACACTTTCCCAGTCAGCTTTCCGGTGGTCAGCGTCAGCGCGTCGCTATTGCCCGCGCCCTAGCCGGCCGCCCCGAAATCATTCTGGCCGATGAGCCCACCGGCAACCTCGACTCGGTGATGGGCGAGGAAATCATGGAGCTGCTGCTCGGCCTGAACCGGCAAGATGGCACCACCATCGTGATGGTGACCCACGACGAGCAGCAAGCCCTGAAAACGGAGCGCCTCATTCGCTTTTTCGATGGCAGCCAGGTTAGCTAAACCCATGTAGTTCTTTCTGTGAACTGGCCATTTGGTGATCTGCGCTCTGGTAGTGGGCACGGTCACCTCCGGCTCGGGTGGCCCGAATCTGCCGGGCCGCCCGCAGCCACTGCCGCTTCTATTTGATGCTCATTCTCACTTCGAATTCCCATGCTTCTCTCCTATCTCAAAATCGCTTGGAAGGTCTTGCTGCGACGCAAGTTCTTCACCTTCATCAGCCTGTTTGGCATCAGCTTTACACTTATGGTGCTGCTGGTGATTGTGGCCATGACTGACCACTTTCAGGGCGCCCACGCGCCGGAGTCGCGCATCAAGCGCATGGCGTTTGTCTCGTTTATAAGCCAGCGCTTCAAGGATGGGGGGCAAATGAATACCCCGCCCAGCCCCTACTTTCTCGAGAAGTACGTGCGCACCATGAAGACGCCCGAGAAGGTGGCCATTTACTCGGTGTTCCATGCCACGCCCAGCTACGTGGGCAACAAGAAGCTAGAACTCGACCTGCGCTTCACCGACAACGTGTTCTGGGAAATATTTGACTTTCATTTTCTCGAAGGCAAGCCCTACAACGCCACGGACCTGCGCAATGCCAACCGCGTAGCGGTGATTTCGGAAACCACGGCTCGCGACTATTTCGGCCAGGCTCAGGGCGTAGTAGGCCGCACCATCGAGGTAGACCAAAGCACATTTCGGGTGATTGGCGTGGTAAGCGATGTGCCATTGCTGCGCTTCAATTCTTACGCCGAAGTGTGGGCTCCTATGACCACTACCAAGGCCGATATTCGCAACCCCGTGCTGGAGGGCGATTATTTCGCCGTGATGCTCGCCCCGGAAGGCACTCACCTAGACGCCATTGAGGCCGAGTTTCAGCAAGTAGTGCAGCGCGTGGCCATCCCGAATCCCGATATAAAAGAGATACATACTCACGCCGATGGCCTGATGGCTTCTATCACGCGCCAGATCGTAGGTCGGGGTGAGTCAGAATCGAACCACTTGGTGACCTTTTACTTTATCATTTTTGGCTTGGCCATGCTCTTCATGTCGCTGCCGGCGCTAAATCTGGTAAATATCAACCTGAGCCGCATCATGGAGCGTAGCTCCGAAATCGGGGTGCGTAAGGCCTTTGGGGCTACTAGCGCCACGCTGGTAGGGCAGTTCCTGATTGAAAATATCTTTCTAACGCTACTCGGTGCGCTACTGGGACTCTTGATGGCCTACGGCGCTCTGGAGTTAATCAGCGACTCCAACTTTATTCCCTACGCCCAATTCACGCTCAATCTGCGCGTGTTTGTCTGGGCCCTTCTAGCTACCGTGTTTTTTGGGGTGCTGTCGGGCGTGTATCCAGCCTTCAAAATGTCCAGGGTGCAGCCCATTCAGGCCCTGAAAGGCGGCACGAACTAATCGTATTTCCCTAGCCTCTTCCTCCCATGATACGTCATCTGTTTACCCTGATCTGGAACCGCAAGCGGTCTAATATGCTGCTGATTGTGGAAATCGTGCTGTCCTTTTTCGTGCTCTTTGTGGTCAGCAGCCTGCTGGTATATAATGTAAACAACTACCGCAAGCCTATGGGCTTCGAGTACCAGAATGTGTGGGAAATGAACCTCAATCCTGGAGCGGATACCGTTGCTTTGAGACAGAAAATTCAGCTCGTTATGCAGCGCCTGAAGGCGACGAAAGGCGTGGTGGCCCTCACCAAGACTAATTCCAATACGCCCTTCTCCTTCAGCAACATGAACGGCCACTTGCACTACAAAGGCAAGCAAAGTCCCATCACCGAGAACTACGATGCCGATGACGACTTTGAGGATGTGTTAAAGCTCAATCTGGTAGAAGGCCGCTGGTTTGATCGGCGCGATGCGGCCAGCACACGCAATCCTATTATCGTTAATCAGGCCTTCGTAAACGCGATGTTCCCCGGCGAGAAAGCTGTGGGCAAAATCCTGACCGACGCGAAAGGCGCGAATGAGTCGCAGGTAATTGGCGTAGTGGACTACTACCGCTCGGGCAACGATTTTGCCGACGACGAACCCGCCAATTTTCGCCGCCGCGTAGCTGAGACCGACACTACTTCAAAAAGGTTTGCGTACGAGATACCCAATTTTTTGGTGCGCGTGCAGCCGGGCAGTGGAGCTATGTTGGAACAGCAGTTAATTAAGGAAATCACCAACGTAGCCAAAGGCTGGTCGGTAACAGTAAACTCCTTGGAACAAAACCGCGTGTCGAAGCTGAAAGTGGTAGTGACGCCGCTCGTGGTACTAGGCATGATTTGCGGATTCTTGGTGCTGAATGTGGCGTTGGGGCTGTTTGGAGTGTTGTGGTATAGCATCAATCAGCGCAGAGCCGAGATTGGCGTGCGCCGGGCCATGGGCGCCACCAGCGTAGGCATTGGGGGGCAATTTTTGGGTGAGATGCTGGTTGTCACTACGCTGGGTGTGGCGCTGGGTATATTGCTGGCGGTGCAGTTTCCGTTGCTGGGCGTGTTCAACGTGGCTCTTTCCGTGTATGTGCAGGCTATTGCGCTGGCTACGGTGCTTATTTTTGCCCTCACCGCTATCTGTGCCTGGCAGCCCAGCCGGATTGCCGCCGGTATTCAGCCCGCCGTCTCCTTGCGGGAGGAATAAAAACCCATTTCTTGAGCTTGACGCGTGTCCTCTTCACGCAATAGCTTTAGGGCTACACTCTTTTCAAATTCCTGCCCGAACCTCGTTCTTCGCCTCTCTGAGCTATGATTCTGATTATTGACGACGATGTGGCGGTGCGCACCTCCCTGAGCTTGCTGCTCAAGCAGGCCGGCTACCAGGCCAAGGGGGTAGCCACGCCCACCGACGCCCTCCAGGTGCTGCGGGAAACGCCGCCCCAGCTCATGCTCATGGACATGAACTTCTCGCTCGACACCAGCGGACAGGATGGGTTGGCATTGCTGGCGCAAGTCAAGAAAATTGCCCCCCAGGTGCCCGTTATCCTCATTACGGGCTGGGGCTCAATCACGCTGGCGGTGGAAGGCATTAAGGCTGGGGCCGCCGAGTTCGTGACCAAACCCTGGAACAACGACGCCCTGCTCCAGACGATTCGCACGATTCTGAGCTTGCAGGAAAACTCGGCCAAGGACGACACGCTGAACCGCCGGGACCTTGACAAGCGCTACAACTTCGGCAACATTGTGGGTCAAGACCCGCAGCTGCTGCACCTGCTGCGCAGTGTGGGCCAGGTGGCCGCCACCGATGCTTCAGTCCTGATTGAGGGCGAAAGCGGCACGGGCAAAGAGCTCATCGCCGAGGCCATTCACCAAAACAGCCACCGCCGCGATAAACCCTTTGTGAAGGTGAACCTGGGAGGCATTTCGGCGTCATTGTTTGAAAGCGAGATGTTTGGGCACCGCCGGGGGGCATTTACCGACGCCAAAACCGACCGTGTGGGCCGCTTCGAGTTGGCTAACAAGGGCACAATATTCCTAGACGAAATCGGCGAGCTGGACCTGAGCAGCCAAGTGAAGCTTCTGCGCGTACTCCAAGACCGCACCTACGAAGTGCTCGGCGACAGCCGCCCCCGCACCCTCGATATCCGCGTAATCTGCGCCACCAACCGCAACCTGGCCGAGCTAGTGCGCGATGGCCGCTTCCGCGAAGACCTATTTTACCGTATCAACCTCATAACGGTGCGCCTCCCCGCCCTGCGCGAGCGCCCCGATGATATCCCGCTGCTGGTCAACTTCTTCGTACAAAATCTGCGCACCACCTACCACCGCCCCGCTCTCCGCGTGAGCACCGCGGCCCAGCACTGGCTGCGTACGTTGCCGCTGGCCGGCAACATCCGGGAGTTGAAAAACCTGGTGGAACGGGCCGTACTAGTAAGCGGCAAAGACGAGCTGGGGCCCGAGGATTTCCAAGCTCACTTCCAAAAAATGCCCCCCAGAGCCCCAGAAGCGTCGGAATTGCCCCCCGTCGGTACTATGACTCTCGAAGAGCTGGAAGCCCAAATGATTCGCAAGTCGATGGAGCACTACAGCGGCAACGTGAGCCGCGTAGCCAAAGCCCTCGGCCTCAGCCGCGGTGCGCTGTATCGGCGCCTAGAGAAGTTCGGAATACCCTTTGATGCGGCGGAAAAGTAAAAAGTCAGAACGACCAACTCTCCTCCTCATCTGAGGAGGGGATGCCGTGCCGAAGGCGCGGCTGGGGTGGTTGACCTCGTTACTGATGTTGTTTAGTTGAACGTCATGCAGAGCAGAGCGAAGCATCTCGCTTGCTGACGTTGCCAAGCTAATCCAGACGACTGCACGCGAGATGCTTCGCTCTGCTCTGCATGACCGCCTTCTCTGTCCTTCACGCTAAACAACTAAACAACGCCCTCAACCACCCCAGCGTCGGCTGGGCCGCCGCGTCCCCTCCTCATCTGAGAAGGGAAGCTTCGATCTCTTTCCCTAGCTTAGCTTGCCCTTCAACTTCCCGCTCTCTCTATGACCCTGCGCGTCAAATTCCTGCTTTTTGTCGTCATCATTCACGGGGTTTTGATTGCGCTGGCCGCGCAGCTTATGCGCACGAATACCGCCCTGTTCTTAGGAACGGAAGTGCTGCTGCTGGTTTCTATCATTCTTACTACTCAGCTCTACCGCGGGTTTGTGCGGCCTTTTCAGCTGATTGCGGCGGGCACGGAGGCTATTCGAGCAAAGGATTTTTCCATGAAGTTTGTGCCCGTGGGGCAGCGCGAAATGGACCAGCTCATCGACGTATACAACCACATGATTGATGAGTTGCGGCAGGAACGAGTGGCTCAGCACGAGAAAAGTTTCTTGTTGGAGCGTCTGATTCAGGCCTCGCCGGCGGGAATTCTCCTAATGGATTTCGATGGTAAAATCGAAGCTGCTAACCCCGCCGCCGAACGATTTCTAGGTCTTGCCACAACCGATATAGTAGGCCAGCGCCCCGCCGATATGCCCGGCGACTGGGGGGCTTTTTTAAGTCAATTAAAGCCCAATGAGCCCCAGGTTATTCAGCTCTCGGGTATGCAGACCTACCGCGCTTCCACGGCCCATTTTCTGGATAGAGGATTTACGCGCTACTTTATTCTGCTGGAAGAGTTGACGCAGGCTCTCATTCGCCAAGAGAAACAAGCCTACGAAAAGCTGATTCGGATGATGAGTCATGAGATTAACAACTCCATCGGCGCCATCAACTCCATTCTGCAAAGCTTTCACTATTACGCTCCCCAGCTAGCTCCCACCGACCGACCCGATTTTACCGAAGCGCTGGATGTGTCCATTGCCCGCAACACCCATCTGGCCAACTTCATAGCCAGCTTCGCCAACCTCGTGCGCCTGCCCGTGCCCAACCGGCGCGCCTGCGAGCTGCACGAGCTGCTCCACGATATTCACCGCCTTATGCAAGTGCCCAGTCATCGGCGCCACGTAACCTGGCACTGGGACTTGGCCCCCGAACCTTTCTGGGCCGACGTAGACGCACAACAGCTGGAACAGGTGCTGATCAACATCACCAAAAACGCCCTCGAATCTATCGGCGAAAACGGCACCATCACCGTCCGTACCCGCCTGAATCCCCCGCTCCTGCAAATTGAGGATGATGGCCCCGGCATCGCGCCGGAGGTGCAGCGACGCCTGTTCACGCCCTTCTTTAGTACCAAGCGCGACGGCCAAGGCATCGGCCTGACCATGATTCGGGACATTCTCTTGCAGCACGGCTTCCGCTTTAGCTTGGAGACTGTTGCGGAGCGACGGACGGTGTTTAGTGTGTGGCTTTGAGGCCCTCGTTGAACTAGCCCGGGGACTCTACCGCCCGTACTGCTCTGCCAATGCTATTACCCGCGCGGCACGCACTTGGTCGCCGGTGTCGGTGGCGGCTTGGTAGAGGCGCTGAAGGGTCATGAGGTTGGTGGCAATCTCTTGCTCGAATAAGGCCTGCTCGTCGTGGGTGCTATAGTAGGCCAGCGACTGTTGGGTGCGGCTCAGGAGCGTATCCATGATTTCGTTGGCGCGGGGCTTTTCGCCAGCGGCGGCTAGGGGTGCTACCAGCTCGGGCGTGTAAAGGTCGTAGGGAATGGCGGCGTCGGGCATTACCTGGAGGCAGCGCAAGGCGACTTCTTTGGCCTTCAGGGGCTCGCCAGCTTGCAAATAGGCTTGGGCCAGCTGGCCGAATTTGTCGCGGTATTGAGCCAGCGTGCGGCGATTGATTTCGTCGTAGTACACCTTGGGGTTGTCTAGGTTTCGGTACGCGAATTTGTTCATCAGCGAATCGTAGGTAAGCTGGCGGGCCACATAACCTACGCGCTGGGGCTGAGGATCAGGGTTGCGGCAGGGCAGGATGCGATAGGCCATGCCTTCAAGCTGCAGGTAAGGCTCCAGACCCATGCCTTCCTGCTGAGCCACGGCATTAGCAAAATACACCGGCCGCTGCCAGTCGTTGGATGCCAGAATATCCAGAATAACCAGCTTGCTTTTATCCAGATACTGCTTGCCCATACTCCATTCCATGCGGTCTACGAGCTGGCCCTCGCGCTCTTTAGGGATAATGCCTAAGCGCTTGATTTTGTCGGTATCGACTGGCAGATAGAATTTATCGGATGGGTAAGAAAGCAGGGCCTGACCGCTTTGAGTTTGCACTTGCAGCAGGGGGCTATTTTCCCGCACCAGCTGCATAAACTCCTGCACATTCACGGCCGGCACGGCGGGGTTGGCTACGTAGGGCAAGTAGTCGTTGGTGCCCGATTGGTAGCTAGAGGTCGGCAAGGTCAAGGCCACCGGGGCCGACTCGTAGCTGCGCCGGCGCAACTGCTCGATGTGCCAATCGGTGGGCAGGTACTGGAGCACGGCAATGCGCACGTCGCGGCGGATGCCCTCTACCTCCTGGGCGTACCAGAGAGGGAAGGTGTCGTTGTCGGCGTAGGTGATGAGAATGGAGTTCAGGGCGCAGGAGTTGAGCAGGTTATGAGCCGAGTCGGCGGCCGAGTAGCGGCCGGAGCGGTCGTGGTCGTCCCAGCCTTCCACGGCCATGATGCCGGGCACCAGCAAGCCCATCACCATAGCGGTTGCCACCCGCAAATTGGGCGTGCGCAGCAGATACCGTAGCACCTCGTGCAGCCCCAAAACGCCCAAGCCAATCCAGATGGCGAAGGCATAAAACGAGCCGACAAACGTATAGTCCCGCTCCCGAGGCTCCATCGGCGGCTGATTCAGATACAGCACCAGCGCCACGCTCGTTAGCCCAAACAACAAACCCAGCACCAACGCCTTGCGCCCATCACGCCGCGCCTGATATACTAGGCCCAGTCCGCCCAGCAGCAAGGGCAGGAGCAGGAAGTTATTGCGGGCTTTATTGTCAGCTAATAGCTGAGGCAAGCCGTTTTTGCTCGCTCCAGGCAACAAAGTACCCGCTTGCTGCACGTCGCTTTCGCGGCCCACGAAGTTCCAGAGAAAGTAGCGCCAGTACATATGGCCCACCTGGTAGCTCCAAAAGAAGCTCAGGTTTTGGCTCATCGTGGGCTTCGCGTCTTCGCGCACATCGACCCACTTCTGGTACTCGCGCACGTGGCCGGGGCGGTTGCTGTAGAGGCGAGGCAGCAGAGTTTTGTCTTCGGCAGCGTACTCGTTTTCTATGCGCCGCTCGTTGATAATGTACTTGTCGCCCTGACGGATGTAGCGCGGGGCACCTTCAATCTGAGCTACGGGCTGAGCGTTGAACTGCGGACCGTAGAGCAAGGGTCGGTCGCCGTACTGCTCACGCTTAAGGTAGCTCACGAAAGAGAGCACATCGTCGGGCTTGTTCTCGTCAATGGTCGGATTGAAGCCGGAGCGAATCGGGACAATCAGGTAGGACGAATAGCCGATCAGTATAAACACAAAGGCCAGCAAGCCAGTGTTCAGGAGTTGGTTTTGCGTACGGTTTGCGTAGCGGAATCCAAAGACAATCAGCCCCAGAAACAGCGCCAAAAAGACCAGCACGCCGGAGTTGAAAGGCAAACCCACGGAGTTCACGAAAAACACTTCGAACGTGCCCGCCAGCGTAGGCAGGCCAGGGATAATTCCAACCAAAATGCCCCCCAACAGCGCCCCGCTAACTGCTAGCGTCAGAATGCCCCCCAGCCAAGTGGGCCGGGCGTTGCGGCGGAAATAATAGATAAAGCCCAGCGCCGGCAGCGCCAAAAGATTAAGCAGATGCACGCCGATAGACAAGCCCACGGCGTAGGCAATCAAAATCAGCCACCGGTCGGAGCCGGGCTCGTGGGCGCGGTTTTCCCACTTCAGCATAGCCCACACCACGAAGGCCGTGCAGAGCGTGGACATGGCGTACACCTCGGCTTCCACGGCGTTAAACCAAAACGAATCGGAGAAGGCAAAGGCGGAGGCGCCCACGGAGCCCGCGCCCAGAATCAGGGCCGTTTCGGTAAGTGAAGGCTCAGTAGTCTTTGAAGGGGCGCGGCCTTGCACTAGTTTGCGGGCCAGCAAGGTGATGGTCCAGAACAGAAACAGCACCGTAAAGGCGCTGCTCAGAGCCGAAACCCCATTGATCAGGCCCGCCACCAGACTCGCATCACCAAAAGAAAACAACGAAAACACCCGGCCCAGCAGCAAAAACAGCGGCGCGCCCGGCGGGTGCGGTACTAGCAAATGATGCGACGTAGCAATGAACTCAGCGCAATCCCAGAAGCTGGCCGTGGGCTCCAACGTGAGCACATACACCGTGAGGGCGCCGGCAAAAAGCAGCCAGCCAAGCAGGTTATTCGTCCGTTGGTAATTCATAGGCCGTGGGGGGCTTTTGTGAGTGAAGGTTTGGGAAAGATGCGGGGCGTGGGCTTGGGGTTGCCTGGGGGTTAGTCCTTCGTTGGTCCGACGCGCAGGTGAGGCCCACCAAACCTTCTTATCTTACGACTACCAATCCAACCCCTCAATCCATGAAAAAACTCTTCTTTTTAGGCATCCTAGTCCTAAGCCACTGGGCGGCGCCGGCGCAGGATGTGACTTACCAAACGCCCCCGAAGGCCATTGCCGATCTAGTAGATGCGCCCATTACGCCCCGCGTGAGCATCGCGGCCGATGGCAAGTGGATGCTGCTGCTCGACGTGCAGGATTTGCCCAGCATAGCCGACCTCTCGCAGCCCGAACTGCGCATTGCCGGCCTGCGCTTGAACCCACGCACCAACGGGCCTAGTCGCGTAAGCTACTCCACGGCGCTGCGGCTGAAGCGCCTGGCGGGCGGCGCGGAAATTCCGGTAAAAGGCTTGCCCTCGCCAGCCAAGATTAGCGAGGTGAGCTGGTCGCCGGACGATAGCAAGATTGCCTTTGCGCTTACCACCGAGGCCACGGCCGCGGCTGGGGGGCAAATTCAGCTGTGGGTGCTGGACGTAGCCACCGCCACGGCTCGTCAGATTCCGGGCGTGCAGCTCAACAGCGTATTCGGCACCGCTTACCAGTGGATGCCCGACAATCAGACCCTTATTGCCCGCACGGTACTAGCCAATCGGGGCCAAGTGCCGGATGCCACAGCCGCGCCCACGGGCCCCATTGTGCAGGAAAATGTGGGCCGCACCGCCGCTGCCCGCACCTACCAGGACTTGCTGAAAAACCCTGCCGACGAGAAGATTTTTGACTACTACGCCACTACTCAGCTGATGAAAGTGAGCCTGGATGGCAAAACCCAGCCTATCGGGCAGCCAGGCGTGATTCAGCAGGCTTCGCCCTCGCCCGATGGCAAGTATATTCTGGTCAAAACCCGCCACCGGCCTTATTCCTACCAACTCACGGTGGGTAGCTTTCCGGTGAAGGTGGACGTGCTGGATGCCTCGGGCAATCTGGTCAAATCTATTGCCGATCTGCCCCTGGCCGATAACGTGCCCACCAGCTTCGATGCCGTGCCCACCGGCCCACGCAACCACGACTGGCGCGACGATGCCCCCGCCACCATTTATTGGGTAGAAGCCCAGGACGGCGGCGACCCCAAAAAAGTAGCTACCGTGCGCGATAAAGTGCTCACCCAAGCCGCGCCCTTCGCCGCCGCTCCCATGGAGCTGGTCGATTTGCCTCTGCGCTTCCGTGGTATTACCTGGGGCAACAATACCACGGCCCTCGTGAACGGCTACCGCTGGTCTGACCGCAAAGTGATGACTTGGGTAGTAAACCCAACCACCAAAATGCCCCCCACGGTCCTCTTCGACCGCTCTTCCCAAGATACCTACAACGACCCCGGCACCCCCTACCAAAAGCCCAACGCCACCGGCCGCGACGTGCTGGCCCTCGGAGGTCCCGACCAGCAGACAATCTACCTGCTCGGCGAAGGTGCCTCACCCGAAGGCAACCGGCCTTTTGTGGATCAGTTGAACTTAAAAACCCGCAAAACCGAGCGCTGGTGGCGTTCCGAGGCTCCTTACTATGAAGCTCCGGTAGCCATTCTGGACACGGACAAGCGCACGTTCGTGACGCGCCGCGAGTCGGTAGAGCAAGCACCTAACTACTTCCTGCGCGACGCAAAAAAGAAGAACAAGCTGACCGCACTGACCAAATTCCCGAATCCTTATCCGGCTCTGGGCACCCTCAAAAAGCAAGTACTTCAGTACAAGCGCGCCGACGGCCTACCGCTCACGGCCAATCTGTATTTGCCCCCCAACTACAAAAAAACCGACGGCCCGCTCCCCACCTTGCTGGAAGCCTACCCCGCTGAGTACAAAGACAAAAGCACCGCCGGCCAGGTAAAAGGCTCGCCCTACACCTTCACCCGCATCACCTGGGGATCGCCAATTTTCTGGGTAACGCAAGGCTACGCCGTGCTCCAAAACACCTCCATTCCCATCGTAGGCGAAGGCGATGCAGAACCCAACGACACCTATATTGAACAGCTAGTGGCCGGCGCCAAAGCTGCTATCGAAGAAGGCCAGCGCCTGGGCGTAGTTGACCCCAAACGCGTAGGCGTGATGGGCCACTCCTATGGCGCCTTTATGACGGCGAATCTGTTAGCGCACAGCAACTTGTTTAAGGCCGGTATTGCCCGCAGCGGCGCCTACAACCGTACGCTGACACCTTTCGGCTTCCAGGCCGAGGAGCGCACGTATTGGGAGGCCCCGCAGGTCTACGACAAGATGTCGCCCTTCACCGCGGCCAACAAAATCAAGACCCCAATTCTGCTCATCCACGGCGAGGCCGATAACAACTCCGGTACTTTCCCTATCCAGAGTGAGCGGTTTTATAACGCCCTCAAAGGCCACGGCGCCACGGCCCGCTACGTAGTGCTGCCCTTCGAGTCGCACGGGTACGCGGCGCGGGAATCCATTATGCACATGCTGTGGGAAATGGATTCGTGGCTGAATAAATACGTGAAAGAAGCGCCTGCTGCGCCGGTAAATTAAGCACGAGCTAAACTCACTTTCAATCATTAGAACCGCGTCAATGGCGCGGTTCTTTTTTTGGCTACTATGTCAAAACAAGTCTCGATAGACTGTCATGCAGAGCGGAGCGAAGCATCTCGCGTGTTTAGTTGCTCCGGTCATTATACAAAGCTGTCATCAAAAGCCGTCCGTCATTTTGAACTTGCGAAGGACCTTATCACGCTCGCACGAGTCGTTGTTGCACTAGTCATTCATCGGGCATAAGGTCCTTCCTTCGTCAGGATGACGGATAGTTGGGCAACCTCAGCACGCGAGATGCTTCAGCTGCGGCTCTGCATAGCATTCAAATTTCATAAAACACATTGCAACCTTTCGAGCACTCCATGTCTCACAGAAAAGAAGCCACGGCGCAGCCGCTGCTGCTTCGTACCGCGACTTCTTCCTTTCACTTCAAGCTACCTTATTGCTATGGCCAGATTTTACAATTACTTGCTCAGTTGCGCCTTGCTGCTGGGCCTGGGCGCTTGCTCCGACGACTCTGTGGAGCCCCAACCGCAACCGGGCTTAATAGATGCTCGCTTTGGCAGCGGCACCTACGTTCAAACCGCGTATTGCCCTATGCTTATGTCGCGGTCGGTGCTGGAGCAGTCGGTAGCAGCGCGGCCGCCCCAGGCGATGCACAACACCGGCAAAATTTATCTTAAAGACCAATACGTGTATGTGAATGAGCGCTTTGAAGGCGTACACGTAATTGACAACCAAGATCCTAAAAACCCGCGCATTGTAAGCTTTCTGCGTATTCCAGGCAACGTCGATATTGCTATCAAGGGCAACCTGCTCTACGCCGACAATGGCCCTGACCTAGTTACCCTAGACATCAGCAACCCGTTGGCGGTGCGTGTAACCAGCCGCGTGCGCGAGGCCTTCCGCGAGTTGCCCATGCCCGAGCCTTTGCCTTTACACTCCGATTGTGCCGCCACCAATCGACCCGATAATACTGTGGTAGTTGGCTGGCAGAAAAAAACGGATACCCTTACTTATTCCTCGTTTCCGATATGGAACTCGGGATTCCGGACCGCGGCTGATGGCGGTAATACGGCTTTCAATTCGGCGCCCGGTGGGGGCACCACGGGCAAAGCCGGCTCCCTGGCCCGCTTTGCTATCCTCGACAACACCCTCTACAGCGTAGATGAGCAAAGCCTGCGTCTCTTCAGCCTAAGTAACCCTACTACGCCCGCGCCCGGCCCCAAAGTGCAACTGCAAATCGGCGTTGAAACCATTTTCCCCAAAGACCACTACCTTTTCCTGGGCACCCAGCGCGGCATGTATATTTTCGACGTAGCCACGCCCCAGTCGCCCCGCCAAGTATCCTATTATGAGCACGTGGTAAGCTGCGACCCAGTGGTAGTCGACGACCGCTACGCCTACGTGACCTTGCGCAGCGGCCGGTTCTGCGGTGGTGGCCCCAACCAGCTTCAAGTTATCGACTTAACTAATCTGAGTAAGCCAACCCTGGCTCGCTCCTATCCTATGACTGGTCCGCAAGGTTTGGGCGTAGATGCCAACCAGCTCTTTGTCTGCGACTTCGATGGCCTCAAAACATTCGACACGAGTAAGGCGCCATTGCTCACCCAGAAGCAGCACTTTAAAGTATCGGTAACCGATGTGATACCTAATGACGGCAATCTGCTGGCTATCGGGCCCGACGGCCTCTATCAGTACAGCTACACCGGCAACCAGTTACAGCAGTTAAGTCTGTTACCCATTACGCCCAAGCTCTAATGGCTATACAGCTTAAAAATTGCCCCCCAGCATTAAGCTGGAATGGCTTTTTGCTAGTGTTGGTGCTAGTGGGCCTGAGTTACAAGGCTGGGGGGCAAAATTTGCCCCCCAGCCGCTCGCTGGCCCTTAAAGTTATGCCCCAGCACCTAATTATGAGCGGTTATTGGGTGGAGGCGGAGCTGCAGCGTCTGCGTCACTCCCGGCAGAGCTTTACGCTCACGCCCCAACTGTACGCCGGCCCCGCCGGCAGCCCTAACGACGGCCCGCCTCCTCGGAGTCAGGTAGTTGATGTGCGCGGCTTTGGTGTACAGGCCCAGCACCGCTTTTATCTGCTTGCAGGCAAAGCAGCTTACCCAAGCGGCTTATATGTAAGCTACGGACCGCAGCTGCAGTATTTCCAGATGCAGTTTAGCGGCCAAGGCTGGCGGGAAGTAATCGGCCCCGGCGACCTGCCATACCTGGAGTACGGCCCCGTGCGCTCCAAGGACAGGATAACCCGCTACGGCGCATCGGTGCAGGCAGGCTACCAAGCACCCCTGCCCCCTGGCTCCGTTTTCGTAGATGTATTTGTGGGCCTGGGCTGGCGCCAAACCCATACCAATCCGGGGGTTGCCGCTAGCCGCTACCGCTCCGGCACCTCCGATTATGCTCATCGAGGCTTCTACATTCCGGCGGGCATCAAGGTTGGCTTTGCCCTTAGCGCACTTCGGCCACGTACGCCTGCAGCCATCTAGCATCGGCAATGGCCGAGCCGCCGATGTCGTTGTTGAAATACAGATACGCCTCCTGCACATGCGTGGCCGCTGCTACCTCGGCGGCCACGCGCCGCAAAGCGTCCTCCCCATAGGGCGAGTGATACAGCGCAGGCACCCCGTGCAGACGGTAGTACAGCACGGGCGTGTTAGCTACCATCTCATCGGGCAGCAGCGGGTGACTTTGCCCGCAAAAGCTGATGCCGCGGCGCGCTAGTGTCTGGTACACCTCGCCCATCCACCAACTCGGGTGCCGAAACTCCAGCACATTGGTAAACTCGGGGTGCAGGCTTTCCACAATGCGGTGCAGGCGCTCCTCGGAATACGCCAGGCGAGGCGGCAGCTGAAATAGAATTGGGCCTAGCTTTTCGCGCAGTCCTTCCTGGGCGGTGCCGTAGAAGTCGGCCAGCAGCTGCTCGGTTTGGTTGAACTGTTTGTAGTGGGTAATGAGGCGGGGGGCTTTTACGGCAAAGCGGAAATCACTAGGGCTGCTTTGGTACCAGTTTTCCAGAAAAGAGAGCTGCGGAAAACGGTAAAACGTCACATTCAATTCTAGGGTCCGAAAGTGTTGGCTGTAATAGTCAAACCAACGCTTCATCGGCAGCTTTTCCGGATAGAAAACGCCCCGCCAATGGCGGTAATGGTAGCCAGAGCAGCCGATGTGCCATGCAGGCATAGCGCGGTAGTTTAGTATTGAAAGGCTAAGTATTTGACAGGCTGATCTTAATCCTAATAAGAAGGTCATGCAGAGCGGAGCATCTCGCGCGTTTAGTTATTTAGCTGGGCAACATCAGCACGCGAGATGCTTCGCTTTGCTCTGCATGACGTTCCAGTTTTATATGACCTTACTGTTTTATCTAACTATTCAACCGCTGTCTACGCACGGCCGAATCTGCTTTTCCAGCCCGAATCAACATCCAGCCAACAAGCAGCTGCAACGCACCAAAGGCCAGAAAGCTCAGGTCCCAGGGCAACTTATTATCGACGTACTCGTGCACGTGGTGCAGGCCCAGTATCTGGTGGTCGATGATGCCTTCGATTACATTGAACAAGCCCCAACCCAGTATCAGCGCGCCCAAAAACGTGCGGCCCGACCACGGCACATCAGTACGGCACCCAGCGGCCCAAAGCATACGTAGCCCCACGGCCGTCATGATCCAGACGGCGGCGTGAAACATGCCGTCCCAATACATATTGGCTTTGGCGGCCACTAGCGTGTCGGGGGGCATTTTGGCCGAAAGCATGTTGTGCCACTGCAAAATCTGGTGCAGCACAATGCCATCGACGAAGCCGCCCAGGCCAGCGCCCATAAGCACGCCGGCGGCAATCAGAGGAGTTCGGTGTAATGGTTCAGCCATGCTTGGGGGCGATGAAGTAGCGTTTGATTTCGGCAGCGAAATATAGCCCCACACCACCCGCCAGCAGCACAGCTATGGGTAGCAGCAACACCAGCAGATTGCCAGTATAATCGGGCGTGTGAATGGTGGCCTGCACGCGAGGCCGACAGACGCGGCAGGCCCAGGCCAGCGAGGAAATCAGTGAAAGCGTTACCGTAAGCAGTCCAACGAGCAGGTTTTTCATGCGGGGGGCTTTTCTGACTTCTTTCGCTACGGGAGTGGCCATAAAGTACGGTGGGCTAAAAGCCGGAGTTGCTAGGGATGAGCTTAACCACCCGGCCTGTCGCACGTACCTAAGAAGGAATCTATTCGTCCTGCTTATGAAAACGCCCGCTGCGTACAACTTGCTCAAGCTTTCCGCTAGGGCTCCCAAACACTTTCAGAAGGAGGACACGAAGCACGCGCTAAAAGACTTACAAGAGGAAATAGCTGATCTGCAATACCGCCTTTACGCCGAAAATAAGCGCAGCATTCTGGTGGTGCTACAAGGCATGGACGCCAGCGGCAAAGACGGCCTAATACGGCGCGTTTTCAGCGGCATCAATCCGCAGGGCGTGCACGTGCGCTCCTTTAAGGCTCCCACGGAGCAGGAGCTGGCCCACGATTTTCTGTGGCGCATTCACCTGCACTCCCCGCGCGCGGGCATGATTCAGGTATTCAACCGCTCCCACTACGAAGATGTGCTGATTACCCGTGTAGTGGGCCTTATTGATGACAAGCGAGCTGAGCAACGCTTCGAGGCCATTAATGCCTTCGAGAAGCTGTTGCAGCAGTCGGGCACTACCATTCTGAAGTTTTACCTGCACGTGTCGGAGGACAAACAGCGCGAACGACTAGATGCGCGTATTCATGACCCCAACAAGCGCTGGAAGTACGAGGCCGCCGACGAGAAAAGCGCCAAGAAGTGGCCCGAATATCGCGCCGTGTATGAAGACGTTTTTCGCCATTGCAGCCCTAAGTCGTGCCCCTGGATAGTGGTGCCTTCCGATCAGAACTGGTATAAAGCTCACGTGGTAGCCACCGCGCTGCGCGACGCCCTGCGGGAAATGGATCCGCAATTTCCAGCTCCCAAGGCTGAAAAACACAAGTAGAAATCTGCGTTATCAGCCCCACTTTGCACTCGGGTACAGGGCTGCAAAAGTCACTTTCTTGCGGCCAATTGGCAACCCCAACTCCCGGTGTGAGTACACGGAGGGTAAGGTAGCGCAAGCTAGTTTTGGCCAATTAAATATCTCGACCCGTACTCCATGAAACCTGTCGTAACACTTACGCTCAACCCCACGGTAGATAAAAGTACCATTGTTGATAAAATCGTACCTGAGCACAAGCTGCGCTGTGCCACTCCCAAATTTGAGCCGGGCGGCGGCGGCATCAACGTGTCGCGTGCACTGAAGCGGTTGGGGGGCAATTCCTTGGCGGTATTTCCATCGAGCGGCCCCACGGGCAGCTTGCTGCAATACCTGCTCACGGAGGAAGGTATTGAGCAAGAGCCCATCGAGACGGCCAGCTGGACCCGCGAAAACTTTATTGTGGTCGACTCTTCTTCCAACCAACAGTACCGCTTTGGTATGCCCGGCCCGGAGCTGACGGTGGCTGAGCAAGCCCGCGTTTTGGATTCCCTGAAGGCCATTAAGCCGCTGCCGGAATTTCTGGTTATCAGTGGCAGCTTGCCGCCCGGTGTCGAGCCCGAATTCTTAATTAACATCGTGCGGGCCGCCAACCAACTTGGAGTAAAAGTGGTACTGGATACCTCGGGCGTAGCTCTGCACGAAATAGTAAACGCGGGGGGCATTTATTTGATAAAGCCCAACCTAGGTGAGCTGTGCAAGCTGGTAGGCGTAACGGAGCTAGATAGCGCCTGCGTGGCCGAAGCTGCCCGCGAGCTAATCGGCGACGGCAAATGCGCTCTGGTGGCGGCTTCTATGGGTCCACAGGGTGCCTGCTTTATCTCGCCGGAGATAGTCGATTTCGTACCCGCGCCTGCGGTGCGCAAGCGTAGCACCGTAGGCGCCGGCGACAGTATGGTTGCCGGTATGGTGTACGCCCTGGCCGCCGGGTTGCCCCTACGCGAAGTTATTCGGATGGGTGTGGCCTGCGGCACGGCGGCTACCATGAACCCCGGCACTGAGCTCTTCCGCAAACACGACGTGGATAAGCTTTACAGCTGGCTTCTGCGTACCATGCAGCCCATGGAAAGCGCCGTAAGCTAGGGCGGCGCAGCAGAAAAGCCCTCCACATGCCACTGATCGACAAAATAGCCTGGCTGTACCTTCAGGATGGCCAGCTTTTGAGCACGCGCAGCCGAGGCAAGGACCGCTACTACATTCCGGGCGGCAAGCGCGAGGCCGGCGAAACCGACGAACAAACCTTAGTGCGCGAAATTCGGGAAGAATTGACGGTAGAGCTGTTGGTAGAAAGCGTCGTATACCGTGGCACCTTTGAGGCCCCGGCCCACGGCCACGCTTCAGATGTACTGGTGCGAATGACCTGCTACGGTGCCCACTACGCAGGTCACATCCAACCAGCAGCCGAAATTGAAGAGGTAGTCTGGCTTACCTACCAGCACCGCCCCCTCGTTTCGGCCGTCGACCAGCTGATTTTTGATTGGCTCAAGGACCAACAACTATTGGCTGATTAACCATTTTTCTTCTCGCTATGCTCAAGAACTCCAAAGGCCCCGAATTGCCCGCCTGGGTATTCCTAGCCATCCGTTTTGGCTCCCTTCTATTGGTGGCAATTGTGGCCTATTTTGTTTTTCGCTGCGACAGTTAGCACAGAAATACAGACGACTTTTCGAGCGCATTTTGCCCCCGTAAAGACGCATATTTGCGTCTTTACGGGGGCTGCTTTGTGGAGTCAATTAGTCTTAGAAGAGGGGCTAAAAAGCTAAACTGATTTACTTCTGGTATTTTACCGGAAGTATTTGTTCATCTAGCCCCCACCAAATGAAAATTCTTCTTCCGTCTTTAGCTGCGCTGCTGCTTGGCGGTCAGGCCTATGCCCAAGGCAACCTTAAAACCCTGCCCTACCCGCAAACCAAAAAGGTAGACACCGTCACGACTTACTTCAGCACCAAAGTAGCCGACCCTTACCGCTGGCTTGAAGACGACCAGGCTCCTGATACCAAAGCCTGGGTGCAGGAGCAGAACAAGGTAACCCAGAACTATCTGGCCCAGATTCCTTACCGCGACGCTATTCGCAAGCGCTTGGAAACGCTGTGGAACTACGAGAAATTCGGCATTCCCCAGAAGGAGGGCAAATACACGTATTTCTCCAAGAATACTGGCTTGCAGAGCCAGTCGGTACTGTACCGGCAGGTGGGCGCGGGCGCCCCGGAGGTGTTCCTCGACCCCAATACGTTCGCCAAAGACGGAACCACCTCGCTGGCCGGCCTGAGCTTTACCAAAGACGGCAGCCTAGTCGCCTACTCGATTTCGGAGGGTGGCTCCGACTGGCGCAAGGTGATTCTGATGAAGACGGCGGACAAGTCCCGCGTGGACGACACCCTCCAAAACGTGAAATCCTCGGGCCTGGCCTGGAAGGGCAACGAAGGCCTCTACTACAGCTCCTACGACAAGCCAAAAACCGGGAGCATGCTGGCCGGCCAAAACCAGTTGCACCGCCTGATGTACCACAAGCTTGGCACGCCGCAAAGCGCCGACGTGCTGGTGTTTGGCGGGGAGAAACTGCCGCGCAGCTTCGTTAGGGGCTACCTAACCGAAGACCAACGCTTCCTGGTGATTACGGCCAGCAACGGCGGCAACAACAATGAGCTCTACATCCAGGATTTGAGCAAGCCCGGCAGCCCTATCGTAACCGTGGTCGACAACATGAATTCTGCCAACGAGCTGGTTGAGAACGTGGGTAGCAAGCTCTACATCGACACCAACCTCAACGCCCCCAACAGCCGCTTGGTGACCGTGGACGCCGCCAATCCCAAGCCGGCCAATTGGAAAGACCTGATCCCGGAATCTAAAAACGTGCTGATCGTGAGCACGGCCGGCGGCAAAATCTTCGCCCGCTACCTCAAGGACGCCACTTCGCTGGTGGAGCAGTACAGCATGGCCGGCAAAAAGGAGCGGTCCATCGCCCTGCCCGGCCTCGGCACGGCCGGCGGCTTCAATGGCAAGATGGAGGAAAAGGAAATCTACTACACATTCACCTCCTACATCTACCCACCTACCATCTTCAAGTACGACATTGCCACCGGCAAGTCGACGGAATTCAAGAAAGCCGGCGTGCAGTTCGACCCCACCAAGTTTGAGTCGAAGCAGGTGTTCTATACTTCGAAAGACGGCACGCGGGTGCCGATGATTATTACCCACAAAAAAGGGTTAGTGCTGAACGGTAAAAACCCCACGCTGCTCTATGCCTACGGTGGGTTCAATATTAGCCAAACGCCAAGCTTCAGCACGTCCAATATTGTATTGCTCGAGAACGGTGGCATCTACGCTGTAGCCAACCTGCGCGGCGGTGGTGAATACGGCGAGAAGTGGCACCTAGCCGGCACCAAAATGCAGAAGCAAAATGTGTTCGACGACTTCATTGCGGCCGCCAAGTACCTTAAAGCAAACAAATACACTGATACCGACCACCTCGCCATCGCAGGCGGCTCCAACGGTGGCCTGCTGGTAGGTGCTGTTATGACGCAGCGCCCTGACTTAGTGAAAGTAGCGTTCCCCGCAGTAGGTGTAATGGACATGCTGCGCTACGACCGATTCACAGTTGGGGCAGGCTGGGCCCCTGACTACGGTACCGCCCAAGACAGCAAGGAGATGTTTGACTACCTCTACAAATACTCGCCCTATCACGCTCTGAAGCCTGCCTCCTATCCCGCCACCATGGTCACCACCGCCGACCACGACGACCGGGTAGTGCCCGCCCACTCCTTCAAATTTGCTTCTCGCTTGCAGGAAATGCAGAAAGGCAGCGCCCCCGTCCTCATCCGCATCGAGACCAAAGCCGGCCACGGCGCTGGCCGCTCCACAGCTCAGGTTATCAGCGAGCAGACCGACAAATGGGCCTTCATGTTCCAGAACATGGGCGTACCGTATACGGCCGCTACGAACTAAACCAGCTTGATTTAAAGGCACTAAAAAAGCCCCCCAGAATCAATTCGGGGGGCTTTTTTGACTGTAAGGAGTTCTACAAAGCATTCATCTTTAGCAGTTCCATATCTTCTGGATATATATTAACCATAGCGTACTTCCGCTGATTGGTAATATTCATCTCATCCAAAGCATCTACCATATCCTTGTATTTGGCATCAGCTGTCATTTTGATAAGGACCACATCGAAGGAATTCTGCCGTTGTTGGTTCAGCAATATTTGTCGCAGTCCTGTTGGGCTAAAGTTGGTGTTATGTAGAGCTGGTCGCTCGTTATAGGCGCTGTTTTCCCCGAAGTAATAATATATCTGATGATCCTTACCTAGAATAAGGGTTACTACTTTCCTGTAAGACATAGGATTGAAGGAATCATAGGTGCACGTCGGGCGTACAGGCATTGTCATTGCCATTACCATGGGCTTCGTGAAATTGCCCGCCATAATAAAAAACGTTACCAGCAAGAAGCCTAATCCTACCATCGACGTCATGTCAGGCGCAAGTCGGCTTGCTGACACCCGGATGCCTTTCCGGCGATTCATAGAGGAATTAAAGTTTAGATCAACCATACCCGGGGAGTTATATAGGAAAACTTTAATGCAGAAACGTCGCTAGCTTCGAACTTATTATTGATTGCTCATTTATAATTTGACTTATCGAGTGGTAGATAAATAGCTAAAACGGTTGTTTTACCTCCAATATAAATCGGCGTGTGCCAGCCAAGCCACTCGAGGCAATTCCTTGCACCACGACCATGTATTTTCCTGGCTGATCAGAGGTGTAGAATTCCAGAGTTTTGCTGCCAGTGGCGGTAGTATTCACACTGGGATTCCAGTATAGCAGGTTTCTAGCATCAGGCAGCCGGCTTTGTTTTTCTGCTACTGTCTCGTAGCGCGGCGAGTAAAACTCTCGCTGCCATTGCGGCCCCTCATATTCCTGCACTAGCACATTGGCATTCGGTTGAAAGCCTCCTAAATCGCCTTTATATGTAGTGTAGCTTACCAGGCCTTCATATAGCAGAGAGCCCTGCATATATCGACTGGTGTACACTTCTAGCTTTTGGATAGTAAGTGGATCAAGCGCCATTATTTTATTGATGTCGAACACCGGAAATCCATCCAATAGCACCATTGGGTTTTTATTAAAAACCCCTCCATTTACATTGTCTACTACTATAAAATGAAAGCCGTCATTTCGGCGCCTAACTAGCACACCCGGCACGTACTCTCGCATAACTTCTTCCAGGACTTTAAACCGAGTATAATCGTCCAGTTTGTATACCTCGTTGGCCTTACCATAAAATGGCACACTATCAGTGGCGGGTATTTTATAAGTAGAAAGTTGCTTGCGGAAGTATGCGTTCTGCACCTGCATCTGCAGGCTGCGCTTACTTAAGTCATTCCCATAAGCTTCCGACAAAACTAGTGCTGACGCCGTAGATGCGCGGTATTGTGTCGAAAACGGGTTCAAGAGTTCAACCCGATACACACTGTCGGTCTGGGTGTTGGTTTGCACCATTAATTCCTTGGGGCCATGCAAATTTTGCGTTTCAAATAAGACACGGCCATTCTCGTCGCTGGTGGCAGTATACACCCGAGCAAGTCGGCTGGGGCTCGCCAGGTAAGCCACTATTTTCTGCCCTGGCTTTCCCGTATATCTGTGTACTACTCTGCCCTCAACCAAATGTCCAGTCAATTCAGGTAAGTAGTTCAGCTTTGGTGTGCTATTCGAGAATACATCGGTCCAAAGAAAGCGGCTCCAGCCATGGGTCAACATCAAATTATCTGTCGCCTCGGCTGTTTCGGCCCCTGTGCTGGTGAAGTAATAGTTTGGGTTTTCAATAGTTCCTTTTAAATCTGAGCTTAACCATAAAACGCTGTTGATATCCGGCCCCGAATTCGTTGATAATGAATCTAGCCGATAAATAGAAAGCGACAGATCTGCAGGCAAAATTTGCCCCCCAGACGTAGCCGTGGACAACTGTAACGCTACTTTTTCCCGCGTGCCATACTGTGGCTTATCGGCTGCGGCTGCAATTACTAATTGCTGTTTAGGCCGTTGAAAATATAAGCGTTCAACGAGTGGTTGTTTCTGGTTATTAAATACAGTAAAGTGTGTGATGCCATCAGCTAGGCCTAGTTTATTCACCACAAATTCCCCTTGTCCGTTGGAAAGGTGTGCAGTTTCTGAAACAGAGATTTTCTGGGCCGCATGACCTATCAGAAACAGGTTTCCCCCCGGCTTATTTGCAACATTAGATGCTACCGTTATCTTGAGTTGTCCCTGACCTTTCTCTTCTAGTCGCAGCACATAGCCTTGCGCCTGCACAGTAGGTAGTTTTTGAGTAATGCTTGGTCTATCTGGAAACCTGAGTATGGCCGCATACCCCGAGCCGTCTTGCGTTGGTGTGAGTATGAATCTTCCCATACCAAATTTTAGCGTTTTGAATCGAGTAAGCACGGTCCCTTGTGCATCCACTATGGTACCCTCAGCATCTACTCCTCTGCCTGCTTTGTCAACAACTTTGAAGGCTACTTGGCTCGTTAGTCCTTTAACTAAGTTGCCGCCCTCCGGGAAGAACTGAACGTCTAAAGCCGCTGAATCTTTACTTGCTTTGAGCCCGGAATTTTTCTGCGTATTAGCTATAGTTATGGATGTATAGGAATAGAAATCGGGGCTAAAGTTTTTCATCCAACTCGTGTAAGCTCGCACCACATAGTTGCCGGAGGGCAGCGAAGCTGGTAATGAAAAGGAGCCGCTGCCGGCGGCGTTTTGCAAACTCACTTTTGCTTGCAGCACCGGTTTTTGCTCTTTATCAAGCACTTCTACATACGCGATTTTACTAAGTGATAGAGGCTTGTGATACGTGCCATCTACGGCATTAATCTTAAACCATACTATCTCCCCACTCACGTAAAAAGGGCGGTCTACGTGTACGTACAATTTCTCCTGCAGTGTCTGTTTGCTGTATGCTTCAAACCGCCTCTGTATACTTTTCAGTGAGTCCGATTGGCCGTAAGTTCTACTACTGCCTAATAAACATAGGAGAGCAGTAAACAGTATAATCAGGGGCGTTTTCATGTAGGGCAATGGCAGAATGCAGGCAGATTTACGCTGGGACTAGTTGGTGGTGTTGGCAAATGCCTATTCCCAAAAGGACGGTCTCACATTGGTGCCACGCTTGCGGCAATCCACACACTCGGCACTAGAATAGAGAAGCCCGCCACCTTCAACTCTATCAATAGGAATAGCTCTGCCGCTCCTAAAAACCTCTAACGCTGGTCCAGTAGCCGGCCTAAGGGTGTCGGGGGCGGGGCAATTTTGCTCATATCCCGTGAGCGCCCTCCAACTTCGAGGAAGCTCATCTCGCTTAATAAAAATACGCTTCTCTGCCACAGATTGAACGCCTACATAACCGATGACTGGCTCGGCTGCGTCGGAAAGGCTGTGCACATTACCGGTGAGTTGGCTGGGCTGCGGATCGAATATTGTCCCAATATTCTCTGTATTCTTTTGCAGCAATTCCCAATAAGCAAACTCCTCGGCACTAAGTGAATATTGCTTGACTAAGATGCTGTATTTGTACCGCAGCTTAGTAGAATTCGGGGGCATTAGTGTGAGTGGATAGTTCGACACCACATTTTGACTAAGTGCTAAAGTGCTACCAAGTTTAATAGCCGATGATAGTTCGTTTGCCCAACAGTAATATATGTCTCCATCAGGGCGAAATTCGAGCTGCCCATTTCGGTAATCCAAATAGGACCGAAATGCTGAAGTAAACTCCCACGTTTCAGCATAATCCCAGCGGTAGAAGCGGCTAGCATCGTTAGCGTCACGCGTATTCACATACACTTGCAAACCCTGCGGGCTGTCTTTCCACGTCACCGAGTCGATGGGTGGAGTTGTTTTGGCGAACACATAGTCAGAAGCATAATCTCGACGTGCTTGGGTCTGAAAAAATAGTCGGTACCGCTTAGCAGGCGTTAATATCAGGGAGGCAGAAGTATAAGTACCAGGTTCCGTTTCCTTTAAAGCGTATCGAGAACCCTCTTCTTCTTCAATAAAGACGGAGGCTTTCACCTCAGCGGGCGGAGGCGCTGTACTAGTTAAATTGTCCGTGCGTGAAAGTCGAATAGTTGTAACGCCAGCGCTGTTTATAGCTCCGTCTACTACCAAGTAATTAGTAGAAGTGATTATAACCTTAGGCTCGAATTTGTCGATGCAGCCTGCAAGGGTCAGGAGTATTACTCCAAGCCCGATTCGGTGCAGCAGGTGAAGAGAGCAGCGCATCTAGAATTTAAAGTTATAAGTAATGGTAGGAATGGGTTGACCGAAAATAGCCAGTTGATACCCATTGATTTGTCCATTCTCAGATTTGAAATAAATGGAATAGGGATTTTTACGACCCGTCAAATTATAGATCGATAGAGTCCAAGAGCTATGAGCCAGCTTTTTCACTTTATGATTTCCCTCAATATTTAAGGCGAAGTCGGCGCGATAATAATCAGGCACCCGATACTCATTTCTCTCGGAATAAAATACTCGTGTCGAGCCAGCCGCTACGTACTTAGCTAGTGGCAACGTAATAGGACGGCCAGTGCTGTAATTGAAGTTTAAAGAAGCACTGAAGCGCTTACTAAAGCGATAATTACCCACTAATGTGGCATCGTGTGGCTTGTCAAAATTGCTGGGGTAAAAACGCCCCCCATTAATCATATCGCTGGTGGTACCTAGATTTACCTGTACCAGTGAGCGGGAATAGGTATAGCTAACCCAGCCGTTTACTTTACCGGTCAGCTTTCTTACCATTACTTCCACACCATACGCCTTGCCTTCTGCATTTACCACATCTGTTTCAATATTCGGATTGAGCAGCAACGTGGCGCCGCTTTTATAGTCCAAGAAGTCCTGCATTACCCGATAATAGGTTTCCACAGAGGTTTCGATGGTGTTGTTCTTAAAGTTGCGGTAGTAGCCAAGTGATGCCTGATCACCGACTTGAGGCCGAATGTTAGCGTCGCTTAGCTTCCAACTATCCGTGGGTGACATAGAAGCCGTGTTTGATAACATGTGAATGTATTGGCGCATCCGATTGAAACTCAGTTTCACTGATGAATTATCGGAGAGAGCATACTTAGCCGAGAAGCGATATTCGGGCCCATGATAGGTGGCCAGCACGCTGCCTTTGCCATACTGAAGCGTATCAGCGATTGTATTCACCGATTTGGACATGTTCGGCAAGTACTTATATACTTCTCTGGGTCCTAAGGCATTATAGAGAGAGTAGCGCAGGCCTATAGAAACGGATAGCCGCGGAGAGAGGGTAATCAGATCAGAAATATAGACGGCGCTTTCCAATGCTTTTTCACGGGCCAACGTGTTAGGAAGTATTAACGATTCGCCCCCCACGGGGGAAAAACTGCCTGGCAACACGTTATACAGAATAGTATTAGCGCCAAAATCGATGGTGTGCTTGGCACTAGGCAAATAGCTGAAATCAGCCTGCGTATTTACTTGTCTTATATTGTATCGCAGGCGCGCATTGGTAACAGGATTATCCTGACTCGAGATATTGTATTGGTACTGGCTGTAAGCGCTAGTAAGCACGCCATTCAGCCGGTTGTTAAATGTATGTCGCCACTTCAGACTGGCAGCCGTGTTCTCATACTGATACACACTATCGCTCGCCAATTGAAATTCGTCCCGGCTCCGATACCCACTGAGATAAAGCGAGTTGTTATCGTTTATTTCGTGGCTTATGTGGGCATTCAAATCATAGAATGCCGCCGAGCTTTGCTTTAGCTTGCTGTTCTCGAGTCTTTTCAAAATCCAGTCAGAATAACTGGTGCGTCCGCTGACCAAGAAAGCGCTTTTATCTTTTACTATTGGCCCTTCGAAGGCCAAACGACTGGTCAGCAAGCCGATGCCGCCAGAGCCTGAAAACTTCTTTTTATTGCCATCTCGGGTAGCTATATCCAACACAGACGACAAGCGTCCACCATATTTCGCCGGAATAGTGCCTTTGTATAGCTCAACTGTTTTTAAAATATCGGGATTGAAAGCCGAGAAAAAACCGAATAAGTGCGCAGGGTTATAAATAGTAGCGTCGTTAAATAGAATTAAGTTTTGGTCGGTAGAGCCGCCACGCACATTCAAACCAGTGTTTCCCTCTCCTACTGATTTTACTCCTGGTAGCGTGAGCACGATACGCAGGATATCCGTTTCGCCAAACGCCGTGGGAACCTGCCGCATAGTTTTGATATCAAGTCGCTCGAGGCCCATCTGGGTACCGGCCACGTTCTTATCTTTCTCTGCTTCTACTACTACCTCTCTGAGCGTGGTTATGTCCTCTTCTACCTCAATATCAAGCTTGCCGTCAGCTCTGAGAACTATTTGCCGTTTGGTATTTTTTACACCTACCCCTCTGATTTTCAATTCATGCCGGCCTACGGGCAGCGTTAGGGAATAATAGCCAAACTGGTCGGTGGCAGCGCCAATAGAAGGCGACTCAATAAACACAGACGCGCCAATTACTGGCTCACCAGATTTGATGTCGCGCACGTGCCCGGCTAGTGTAGCGTTGCCCTTCGTGGTCGCGCCACCACTCCTCCCGATTTCATACACCTTCAATTGCAACGTTGCCACCGACACAGGCTTCTTACGCCCAGCATCTTCATCTGTATTATCACTGTCAGTGGTAGCTAAATTGTCGGCAGGCTCCGTGTTGAAATAGCCGGGGGGCAATTCTGTAGCTAGCGGTGAGCCAGTGGTGATATACACACGCTTCTCAGAGTCGATGGCATAATGCAGATTGGTACCCTTAAGCACTATATCCAGCACCTCTTGTAAGGGTCGGTCCTGTATTTGAGCCGTGACGACCACGCTGTCTACTGTAGCCGGGTTGAAGTAGAATCGATACGGTGTCTTTGCTTCAACTGATTTGGCAAAAGTTTCAAAACTCGTCTTCTCAAAATTGCCGCTAATCAACAGCCCTGGTTCCTGTGCATAACTCGCTCTGCCAGCAAATACAATAAGACAAATCAGAATAATTCGGCTAAGTAATTTCATCTAAAATCAATTAATTAGCACGTTTTGACAGGGTAGAGTATTTTTTCACCGGTTCTTCGTTTGACTTGATTAATTATTTAGTGAATTATAGTATGTAACCAGCTTAATAATGGACGCTTCTTGAGTGGCTTTCTTAAATTTTAATTTGTGTTGCCGAGCGTAGCTTTCCAGGGCCGTTTTCTTGTCACTTAACACTCGTAGCACCGACTGTTTGGACGTCGCAATGTGAAACTCATTGTTCTTTTGCAGATAAAACTTAGTGTCTTCTGAGTAGTTTCCCTCTAAACCGTAGAGCCCCATCCGACTTTGCGTTTTTTTAGTCCGCTTAGCTAGCACTTTAGCTGCACCATCTACCATTAAATCATAGTAGCCAGTTGGCACTGAGTAACGTGCTGAATCATTTTTTATAATGCGAATGAAAGTGTGCCCCTCGATCACTACATACTTCACATTCTCATCTACCAATTTGAATTGCAGGGGATTTATAGCCGGTTGGATCACTATCTGATCAAGCTTTATATCATAGAGTAGAGGAACTTCAGTAAAGACTATTCCATAGTAATGAACGGTACCATTTTGCAGTTTTCCACTGCCGAAAAATTGGTTGCCATTCATGTAAGGCTTATTATAATCGAGGTACTCAGGCCCAGTAAAGAGAAGTGAGTTTTCGCCTATTGTCTTCGTATACTGTTTGTTTATAGCGTCAACCGCCATCGCCAACGAACTGGTATCTTGGCTACTCACCTGACTGAAAGCAGGTAATTGATAAAGTAGTAGCATGATACTACTCAAGACTAGTCGGTGCATTGTAATCATCTTTTACACGAGCTATTATATGATATAATAGCTTACTCTACTTCGCTCGACAGCGTGGTACGAGTAAGGTATTAAATGTATAATATTTTTATAAAAACGTTCTACAATAAGCTACATCCGTTGCATATACTGAATCAGTTGAACAGGCTTTTAACAACTCATTTGCTTTACACTAGCTAGATCAGACAAGATGTAGCTGTATGAAAACTCAAATAACGCGTTCGCAGCTCATCAAGACTTATTGCTATGCGAATCCCTAATGCCTAGAATAATTGGGCAGCCCCCCTACATCCAGGCAGCACAACTCACCTACTGCGCAACTGAGGCCACCAACTTTGTATCGGCCCAGTGCCAGGCCAAATCCAGCTCTTGCTTGGTCTGCTGGGCCTGCTTCTTGTTGCCAGCACCCAGATAAGCCTGATGCAGCCCCGACAACGCCCAGCCATTATGCGGCAGCCGCTCCAGATCCTGCTGATAAACGGCAATGGCCTCATCATAGCGCTTGGCGTCGAGTAGCACGGCACCGAGTTGGTGCCGTACCGAGAAAAACCAGTCGGGCGGCTCATTGTACTTCAGCGCATCTTCCAGCTCTACGGCTTCGCGGAGCACGGCAATGCTTTGCGCGTGCTTGCCTTCCCGGTGCAGAATTGCCCCCTCTAGCTCGCGTTGGGCAATATCGGTGATGGCGCGCATGGAGTTGATGCCAAACAGAATACCCGTGAGCGTACTGTCCTGGCCGAGCACGCGCAGCTTGGCAAGCTCTTGCCGCGCATTGGTCGTGTTCTTTTTGGCTACCCACGCCATGCCCCGGGCATAGTGCCGGATGGCCTGCGGATACACCATCGTGGTGTCGAAGTTTTTCATGGCCAGCACATCATCCCAGCGGCCAAACTTGACGGCCACGTTGTAGGGAATTGTGTAGAAATGCTGCAATGATGGCCCCATTACCGGATTTTTCATCAGCGGTTTGCTTACGTGAGTGGCCAGTTTGTAGGCTCCGCGCAGCGCCAACCGACTATTGCCCTCCAGCGTGGCCGTGGCCGTCAGAAAGTGATAGTTGTGCGGATGATACGCCAGCGGATAAGCACCTTGGGCATGGCAGGCGGCTGTGTAGCTGCTATCGGCTTCCAGAGCCTCCAGGTTGGCAAGCGTGCCTTGGTGGTAAGCCCCAGTCCGGATATAAGTGTGGGAAGGCATATGCAGCAGATGCCCCGCGCCGGGAACCAGATTGGTCAGCACATCGGCACTTTTGTTGGCGGCATCGGGTCGGGTAGAAGCTTCTGTGGCGTGAATGTAGAAATGGTTGGCGCCCGCGTGGTTTGGGTGGCGCTTTAATACTTGCTCCAATGTGCCCACAATTTCGGCGGTCCAGGGCTGAGGCTGCCCGTTTTTCTGCCAGATGTCCCACGGGTGCAGGTTCATCACCGCCTCAGCGTACATAGCCCCAATATCCGGGTCATCAGGGAATTGTTGGTACACGGTTTTGAGGGCTGCAGCGTAGGCCTGGTCGTAGCTAGATCGGTCGGCGACCGGGGCCGGTGGGTAACGCTTAACCAGCGCCCCGATGAGCGCCCGCTCCTTCGGACTAGCGTTGGCCGCCAGCCGCTGAGCTGTTTGTACTGCTTGATAGGCCCGGCTGAAATTATCGGCCTCCATGCCCGCGTTATAATTTGGGCCGAGCACGTAGCTGTAGCCCCAGTAAGCCATGGCGCAGGTTGAGTCCTGGCGGGTGGCCTCGTGAAAGGAGCGCGCCGCCTCGGCATGGTTGAACCCGTAGGCCAGCATGAGCCCTTGGTTGAAGTACCTGATGGCTTCCGGATTTTTGGAGCTAATGGGAAAGTTAATACCCTCCAGGCCCGGTAGTAGGGGGGCTTTTTTCCCCGACGCATACCAGGCCGTATCCACAACTACGGGCGCCGCGCACATCGTCACTGTAACGGGCTGGGAGGCAGGTGAAGTACGGCGAGCCGTTTGCTCCTTGGTGGTACAGGCCGCCACTACTACCAGAGCGACGAGGCCGAGGTGAACGGTATATCTCAACATACAATTACTTGTTAAAATGAGACATGCCCGAAGGCTACACTACCACGCGCGCCGCTGGGGGGCTTTTTGCGGAATACTCCACGGGCGCGTTCCTGAAATCAGCGCTATATCGAACTTTTCAGCAGCAGAGAATGGCGTACTAGTAAAGTACGAAAAGCCGTAATCATCTGCAATAGAGGAATCTGTAACTCTTGTCGCCTCTATGTAGCACTAGAAGAAGGTTCATGTTTATCCAAGCGCATGAGCATAGAACAACCAGTAAATATTAGCGTCCGATTACTGCTGCCCTCTCACGGAGGAGCTTGCATCTGCCTCATTTCTTCTCTAGCTTACTATTGCGTCCAAGCACGCCGCCTGCCTACCAGCGGCCTTGCTCTGGCTGCGCTTGTGCAGCGCCGGCTAGCTCCTCGATCTCATCCACCGCTAATGCTTTCTGTTGGCCATGATTGTCCGAGAAACGCCCCCCAGCTTCACCTGCATCAGCCAGCACGACCACGCGCATGTTTCCGGGGTCATGGCGGATCATTGGCTGGGCGTGTATTTCGGGGATGCCGCGCGCCGCGACGATGTGATGCTGGCCGTGTATGAGCACGATCGGGCCTGGATTCCGCTGGATGAAAAGCCGCTGTGGAATGAACAAACCCAGGCACCCTATTCCTTCCGCGACTTCCCGCCAGTGCCTCGCCTCCGGCACTATGTACAGGGCATCACGGAGCTAGAAAACCGTACGCCTTACGCGGGCTTGCTGGCTAGTCTGCACTACACTGGTTTTCCCGAAATGGCCAAACTAGAGGAAGGCCGAGAATTTATGCGGCGGGAGGAGAATCGGCAGCAGCGGCTGAAGCGGCAGCTCGGCCTCACCGCCCCTTCGCAGCCCACGCTCGATTTCCACCTGCAGTTGCTAAAGTTTCTCGACCGATTGTCGTTGTATTTGTGCCTAAATGAGCCGGGCGCGGACAAAGAACACGAGCACCCCTGGTACAAAGGCGGTATTCCCTTCTCCGACTATTTCGACTTCACCGACCACCAGCTGATTCAGGCTAACTGGGTTTCCAGAAGCCGGATAAAGGTGACGCCTTTCCCCTTTGATGAAGCCTTTTGTGTGACGCTGCCCTACAAAGAGCTGCCCAAAGAGCAGCTCTCAGCCGCGAGCCTAGCCGCGTGTTATCAGCACGCACCAATCCAGAAAATGCAGATCTGGATTACAGAATAATGAATGCCCTGCGGCCCAAGCCAGCGTCAGGCAGCTAGCATTCTTCCCAGCTTATTCATTCATCGGCATCCGGCGGCTGGGGGCATTTTTAACGTTCCACCGATTGTCGGCCAAGGCCAGTCACACTTTCAAAGTTCAACACTCTGCTTTCCGTACAAACCTGACCTTGCAGAAGCCAGAAAAAGCGGCATAAAAGCCAAAATTCTATTCATCAAACCATCTCAAATTCAGCCCATAATAAGCCACCCTTCTCGAATTAGTTTGTCTGTTTATCAGTACCTTATACGTCTAACCATTCACCCTAAACTCCTTGTGTTATGAATGACCAAACTGCTTTGATCACTGGTGCCTCCAGCGGCATTGGTTTCGAGCTGGCCCGGTGCTTTGCCCGCGATGATTACCGCGTGGTGCTTGTGGCCCGCCACCTCGATGATTTGAAGGAAGCTGCCCGCTTGCTACATCAAGAATTTGAGGGCGTCGATATTGTGCTGCTGCCCTTCGATCTGAGCCGGCCAGAAACACCCGAGCAGATCTACGCCGAAACAAACCAGCGGGGTCTGCAAATTGATGCGCTGGTGAATGATGCGGGCTTTGGTGAAACCGGCTACTTCACCGATACCGACATGGATACGGAGCTGAATATGATTCAAGTAAATGCGGCTTCACTGGTGCACCTCACCAAGCTGTATCTGCGCGATATGGTGGCGCGCAACTCCGGCCGGATTCTTCAGCTGGGCTCCATTGCTTCATTCTCGCCCAGCCCCTGCCAGGCCGTGTATGCCGCCACCAAAGCCTTTGTGCTCAGCTTTACCGAAGCCGTGCAGCACGAATTAAAGCAGCAGAAGTCGGCCGTCACGATGACTATTCTTTGCCCACCGCCCACCGATACCAACTTCTTCTACGTGGCCCACGCCGAGCACACCCGCGCGGCCCACAACCCGGCATCGGCCCGCACCGTAGCCGAAGAAGGCTACGACGACATGATGGAAGGCGAGGCCCGCTCTCTGCCCACCGTTAGTGCCAAGTTCAATTTCTTTTCCAGCCTCGTCCTCCCCGACTCTATGCTGGCCACTCTGATGAACACGCAGTTACAAAATGCCAAACGTTAATCATCTCCTCTCCTGACAACGCCTCCCAACCATCTGTGGCCGGGGGGCGTTTTCATTTATACCCGTAGCTCAATCATCTTTTCATCACCTATTTTTCTGTTTTTATGGAGTCAATGGATACTGTCCGCACTTTTTCCGCCGATACCGAGGATGCCTTGTGGCAGCAGGTAGAGGCCGATATGAACCAGCAACAAGACCTGTTTGAGTATACCGCCGACCTGGCTCAGGGCGGCTACCTGGTGCGGTTGTCCATCGAGATTGACTTGGGGGGCGGTTTTGAAGGTGGCTTCGAAACGACCTCTTTTAATTGCTTAGTCCCTACCCAGACGCCCCTGCGCTTCGCCATGCACGAGCAGGACTGGGTACACGAGATTGGCAAGCTGCTCGGCCTCACCGACATCGAGCTGGGCGACCCCGAGCTGGATGCCGCTTTCATCATCACCACCAACAGCCCTGACGCCCTACGCGAACTGCTGCTCTCCGACCCTACGCTGCGCCAAACCATGCTGCGGCATTCCAAAGGGCGCCTAGCCCTCGCTCCCGCAACCGAAGAGCCCGATGCGGCCGTTTATTTGATGTTTACCAAAGACGCGGCCATCATAGATCCAGCTGAACTGCGGGAGGTATATCATCTGCTAATTAGCATCTTACAAAAGGTAGCGCCCTTGCCCACTTCCGCTCCAACCTCGCCGAGCTTATTATAAGTAATCATGTTTTGCGGCGCCTTTTTATTCCCCCACCGGGAAGTGGGCGGAGCATGCCTCGCTATGCGGGAGCTAGGTACAGAAAGACTCATCTTTTTTAGCAAAAGTGGACTGAAAGCATAATTTCGTGCTGTAATCCCTCTCCTATGCTTTTTTTTCTTCCCACCTCAGCTCTTACCACTATTATAGCGGCAGGTTTCGGCCTGCTGCTTGAGTTACCTCATTCAGCCGCACGTCTCGGCATAAGCCCCAGCCATGTACCCGAGGTTTCGGCGCCGGCAGGCAATACTGTCCCCAAGCCAGCACCATCCTATACGGTCATTGATCTGATGCCGGACTTCTGGAAATTCTGGCGGCAAGCCCAGGGCAAAGACGAGCAAACGCAGATACAGCTCTTTAAGCAGCTGGTTTCGAAGCCTCACCCCGAAGTGTACAACAACGATGTATTAGGTGGCAGCCCAGGCAAGACATTTGACGAAGATCTTCCACAGCGCTACCCGAAGATACAGGCCATGGTGCAGCCTAAAATGGCCATTGTAGAGCGCCTTTCGAGGCAAATTGGCAAAGACCTACCGCGCTACGAGAGCCGCTTCCGCAAGACCTTCCCCGACCTGAATTACAACGGCCGCATTTACTTCATGTACTCGCTGGGGGCCTTTGATGGCGGCACGCGCACCATCGAAGGCAAGCAGGCTCTGCTATTTGGTCTCGATATGATGGCCTACGTGTACGGCGACGAAGCCGACCCCGAGCCCTTCTTCGACCACGAGCTATTTCACGTGTATCACTCGCAGTTTATGGGCGAGGATAACCAGCTCATTGCGGCTTTGTGGCGCGAGGGCCTTGCTACCTACGTGGCGCACGCATTGAATCCCAAAGCCGCAGGAGTAGGCTTGTTTGGACTGCCGCGCAACACGCCCGAACGCACCCAAGCCGATTTGCCCCGCTATGCTCGGGAGCTACACGCCGTGCTAAGCTCTACCTCAAGCGACGACTACGCGCGCTACTTTTTGGGTGGCCGCGACGAGCAAGCGCCCACGCCGGCCCGCTCGGGCTACTATATCGGTTATCTGGTAGCCGAGAAGCTGGCTAAAAAGCACTCGTTGCAGGAGTTGGCTCATGCTCCGTTGTCCAAACTCCGCCCCGAAATAGAGCAGGCGCTGACTGAGTTGGAAAACCAGTCAGCGGCCAGATAATGCCTCACAACGGCCTTCTAGCTTGTTTCTACTATCAGGTTTGTGCTAGTTGCAGGCTGCGCGCCCAGTAGCTTCTGCAACTGTTGGGCGTTTAGCACGCCGGCTCCACCAATGCCGTTGTTGAAGTAGATATACGCTTCTTTCACAGTAGGCTCAGCCTGGATTTCCTGGGTTACGCGCTGCAAAAAAGCTTCGTTATAGGGTGAGGTATACAGCACGGGCACGCCATGAAAGCGGTAGTACACCTGGGGCGTGTTTACTATCACTTCATCGGGCAGGGCGGCCGGGTAGCTTTGCCCACAGAAGGTAATGCCGCGCCGCCCCAGTTCCCGCAAAATCTCGCCTTCCCACCAGCTCGGGTGCCGAAACTCTACCACGTTCTGAAACGCCGGATCGAGCTGCTCCAGCATGCGGCCCAGCAGCTCTTCGGTATAAGCAGCTTTGGGGGGCAATTGAAACAGAATGGGCCCTAGTTTCTCACCTAGACCTTCGCGCACCGTGCCGTAGAAATCGGCCAGCACGGGCGCGGCTTCAGCGTTGAACTTCTTGTAGTGCGTGACGATGCGGGGGGCTTTTACGGCGAACCGAAAATCGGCGGGGCTTTGCGCGTACCACGTCTCGAACACCTTTAGCTCGGGCATGCGATAGAAAGTCACGTTTACCTCCAGCGTATTAAACTGGGTGCAGTAGTAGGCAAACCACTTGCGCGGGGGCAATCCTTCGGGATAAAAAACGCCTTTCCAGTCGCGGTATGAAAAGCCAGAACAGCCGATGTAGTACGTAGGCATAGCAAACGAAACAGATGAGATAGGCTTGTACGCAGTTTTTCGATTCCCATAAATGGCGGCAGACAAATCGACCATTGACTGCTTATTTATCCGTTGCTAACTTGTTCTTAGAGTTGTGCACGTGTTCCGCTTTACCGCTTAGCTCAACGTGGGGGGGGCATTTTACCTGAAATAATGCTCAGCCTTTTATCAACGCATCTCGTAAAACTCACGACTGAATAAAGCTACTAGCCCACTACTCCTATAAATCTGCTATAACTGCTTTCTGCTATCTTGAAATAGTGGACGGAGTTGAAACTTAAGCAGATCTTTCATCCGGAGTCTCACAATCTGGATTGCTACCCAAGCACAAAGCACTTGTTAAAGCCCTGCCCGGCTGACTTTCCGGGCTGATCTATCATCCTGACTATCATGGCAGACGAAGAATTAGACACGAAGAGCCCCGAATCGAACGGCGGCCATAATGAGGCGCGGCGCACTTTCCTCAAACAGTCGTCTTTACTTACGGCTATGGCGTTCACGCCCGGCCCCATTGTGCAGGCCGCCGCGGCTCAGTTTGATGAAAAAGTAGCCGCCGCATTCGAGAAAGTGCCATTGAAGTTGGAAGTGAACGGTGTGAAGCACAAGCTTTCTGTGGAGCCGCGCACTACCCTACTCGACCTCCTGCGCGAGCAGTTGCACCTCACCGGCACCAAAAAGGGCTGCGACTACGGCCAATGCGGCGCCTGCACGGTGCACGTGGATGGAAACCGCATCAACTCTTGTCTGACGCTAGCCGTGATGCAGGAAGGCCGCAAAATAACAACTATTGAGGGCTTAGCCAACGGCGACAATCTGCATCCTATGCAGGAGGCTTTCGTGAAGCACGATGGCTTTCAGTGCGGCTACTGTACACCCGGCCAGATCATGTCCGCGGTGGCTTGTATCCGCGAGGGCCACGCCAATTCGGAGGGCGAAATTCGGGAGTTTATGAGTGGCAACATCTGCCGCTGCGGCGCCTACTCCAACATTGTGGCGGCTATTCAGGAAGTGAAAAACGGCGGCCAAAAGGTTTAACAGCGCAGCAATGAACCAGTTTCAATACGTACGGCCGAGCAAGCAGAAAGCCGCCATCGACGCCCTGGCCAAGGACGCCAACGCCCAGTTTATCGCCGGCGGCACCAACCTCATCGATTTGATGAAGCGCGGTGTAATGGCCCCCCAGAAGCTCATCGATATCAACCGGCTGCCGCTGACTAAAATCGAGAGTCAGAACGGCAGCATCCGCATTGGCGCGCTGGCCCTCAATGGCCCCGTAGCTGAGGACAAGTTGGTGCTTGAGCGTCAGCCGCTGTTAGCTCAGGCCCTGAGTGCCGGCGCTTCGGCCCAATTGCGCAACATGGCGACCGTGGGGGGCAATATGTTGCAGCGCACCCGCTGCCCCTACTTCTACGACACGGCCATGCCTTGTAATAAGCGCGCGCCTGGCACCGGCTGCGGGGCACTTGAAGGTTTCAACCGCATGCATGCCATCTTTGGCTTCTCGGACAAGTGCATCGCCGTGCATCCATCTGATATGAGCGTGGCCCTCGTAGCCTTGGATGCCACGGTGCTAGTAAGTGGCCCCAAAGGCGACCGACGCATTCCCTTCAACGACTTCCACCGCCTGCCTGGCGACACGCCCCAACGCGACACCAACCTCGAACAAGGCGAGCTGATTACAGCCGTGGAGGTGCCCGATGGACCCTTCACCAAGCATGTGCATTACCAGAAAGTGCGCGAGCGCGCCTCTTACGCCTTCGCCCTGGTATCCGTGGCGGCGGCTTTAAGTCTGGACGGTAACACCATTAAGGATGCGCGCCTAGCCATGGGCGGCGTAGCTCATAAGCCCTGGCGGCTGGCCGCAGCCGAAAAAGCTCTCATCGGTCAGCCCGCGACGAAGGAAACTTTCCGCCAGGCGGCGACGGTGGCCATGCAGGGCGCCAAGGCATTTGAGCACAACGCTTACAAGCTAAAAATGGCCCCCAACGCTATTATTCAAGCCCTAAAAACCGCCACGGCCGCTTAACCCCGAGTGACTATGAAAACGCCAGAAAAGCAAATCGGAGCGCGGATGAACCGGGTGGATGGCCGCCAGAAAGTAACTGGTGCCGCTACCTACTCGGCCGAATACCAGCTGCCGGGCATGACCTACGCCGTCTTAGTAGGTAGTACCATCACCAAGGGCCGTATTACATCCATTGACACCAAGGCGGCCGAACGCGCGCCGGGGGTCCTAGCCGTTATCACCCACTTCAATTCCCCAAAGGTACCGGGCTTCGACACGGCGGGCAAAGACCCCTCGCAGCCGGCCACGGTGGGCGGACCCATCAAAGTGTTCAAGGACGACAAAATCCGCTTCAACGACCAGCCCATTGCTGTTGTGGTGGCCGATTCGTGGGAGCGGGCGCGCTTCGCCGCGGGCCTGGTAAAGGGGCAATACGCCCAGGAAAAGCACCAGACCAGTCTCGAAGCCAATAAGCCGCAGGCTTTCCTGCCCACCGCAGCCAAGAAGAACCCGAAGCACCCCATGAACGACTACCAGCGCGGTCAGGTGGATGCCTACAAAACCGGCGCCATCAAGCTGGAAAGCGAATATGTGGTGCCCACCGAGGTGCACCACCCCATAGAGCTGCAAGCCATCACGGCTCACTGGGAAGCCCCGGACCGCCTCACGATTTACGACAAGACCCAGGGCACAATGGCCACACGCCGCGACTTTGCCCGCGAGTGGGGCTTGCCCGAAGAAAACGTGAAGGTGATTGCCACGTATGTGGGCGGCGCCTTTGGCAACGCCCTGCATAGCTGGCAGCACGAGTCGGCCGCTATCATTGCAGCTCGGGTGGTGAATCGGCCGGTGAAGCTCATGCTTACTCGCGAGCAGATGTTTACCATGGTGGGTTATCGGCCTTATACTTGGCAGAAGCTAGGTATGAGCGCCACACCTGACGGCAAAATCACGGCCATCACCCACGAAGCCATCGGTCAGACTTCTACCTTTGAGGAGTTCACGGAGTCGACGCTGGCCCAGACGCGCATGATGTATGAGTCGCCCAACCTGACCACGCGTTACCGCATTGCCTCCCTGGACGTGAATTCGCCCATCTGGATGCGCGGCCCGGGCGAGGCGACCGGGGCGTTTGCCCTGGAGTCGGCCATGGATGAAATGGCCCACCTGCTCAACATCGATCCGTTGGAGTTCCGCCTGCGCAACTACACCGAGCAGGACCCGGAGAAAAACCGGCCCTGGTCAAGCAAGTTTCTGAAGGAGTGCTACCAGCTCGGTGCTGAGCGCATCGGTTGGAACAAACGGCAACTCAAGCCCGGCTCGTTGCGCGACGGTGATTGGCTCGTCGGCTACGGTATGGGCGTGGGCACCTTCGGGGCCCACCGCGGCTCTTCCAAAGCCAACATTCGCCTGCTGCCCAACGGCACGGTGCTGCTACAGAGCGCCGTCACCGACATTGGTCCCGGCACGGCCACGGCCATGACCCAGATTGCCGCCGACACGCTAGGGCTAGCGCCTGAGAAAATCAAGTTTGAGCTGGGCAACTCAAACTTTGCGCAAGCACCCACGCAGGGCGGCTCGGCCATTGTGAACACGGTGGGCCCGGCCGTGCAGGAAGCCTGCCTAGCCTTGAAGGAGAAGCTGCGCACGATGGCGGCTACCAGCAACGCGGCCTTTGCCTCGGCCAGGAAGGAAGATGTTGTCTTTGCCGACGGCTACCTCACGCTGACCGGTAACCCCACTGCCCGCGTCCCCTTCGCCGACATGCTCAAACAGGCTGATGAGGGCTTTGTCACGGTAGAGTCGAGGCCCCAGGGCGATGCTTCTAAGAACTTCTCTATGTACTCTTTTTCGGTACACTTTGCCGAGGTGCGGGTTCATGTTCTCACTGGTGAGGTGCGCGTGAGCAAGCTGGTCTCCTGCGCGGATGCCGGGACCATTGTGAATGAGAAAACCGCCGGCAACCAGATGAAAGGCGGCGCCGTGGGCGGCATTGGTATGGCCCTGATGGAGCACGCCGTTATCGACGACCGGTTTGGCCGCTACATTACCAAGGACTTAGCTGACTATCACGTGCCAGTGCATGCCGACTCACCCGACGTGCAGGTGGCGTTCGTGAACAAGCCCGACCCACACGTGAATGCCCTGGGCACGAAAGGCATTGGCGAAATCGCCATTATCGGGGTGGCTCCGGCCATTACTAACGCCATTTTCAACGCCACAGGCAAACGCCTTCGCGAGCTGCCCATCACGCCGGATAAGCTGCTAGTATAGATTCAGCGCAGAACGCGACTGGGGGGCTTTTTTACTAGCGTATACACTAGTAAAAAAGCCCCCCAGTCTTTCACCTCGACACCCCCGCTACTACAATCAGCCAGTACAGAAAATAGGCCAGGGGAATGAGCATCATGTACACCCACCAGGTGGGGTGAGTCAGCCGGTATTTCCAGCTCTTGTGGTCTTGTTCGTGCGTAGTCATGATCGTAACTACCGTTGGAAAATTCTACCCTACCGAAACATATCGTCTGCTCTATTACCGCCGGTTTTCGCAACAAATGCTCGCGTGAAAGCCATGCTCCAAGCAGCATACGCATGTTATCAGCAGACTTACCAATCACTGCATCGGCCACTCTACCGGCCGGTGCTTACTCCCGATTCGGCGGCGTCGCTTAGCCCCGTTTCAGGCCCATGCGCTCCACTGTTTCGCCCTCAAAGTCAAACTGAATTAGTACCGCTGGCTCCTCCCCTACTACCCAGCCATCGTGGCCCGGCGCAATAGCTACCACTTGGGGGGCAATATATTCTTCCATTTCACCATCCCGGTACTGAATAACGAGCCGGCCCGCTGCCAGAAACCCCACGTGTGCATGCTCGCATAACTCGGTATTCACTAGTGGCTTTATATCCCTCGACCACCGAAAGCCCGCCGGGTACACCAGGCGCTTCACGCGCGAGTTGCCGGTGCGTACTACGTCAACTTGCACACCACCTACATCATGACGCTCAGCGTCTTTCAAAGGGTTCAAAAGGGTTTCAATATTCATGTGTAGGGGTTAAAAGCGGCGAAAGTATAAACGCGAGTACTTTCCTGAATATAGCAAATTGTCGGCATACTTTGATGCCCTTCTCTATTAGCACCTTTGCTTTTTACCGCCCGCTTTTTTATCCCCAGTTCATCGTGTACTGCTACCGCATAAATCAACGCGACATTACTACGCCTCTACCGGTAACTCTGTGCTGATAGCAATGCGGTTCCAGGCATTAATCGTGATGATGGCCATGATGGCTTGGGCTAAATAGTGCTCATCAAAGAAAGCCGTTGCCTGCTGGTAACTAGCATTCGAAACACCTCCTTGGCTAATGAGCGTAACTTCCTCCGTGAGGGCCAACAGCGCTTTTTCCTCGGGAGTAAATAAGGTGGTTTCGCGCCAAGCGGAGAGCAGGTACAGGCGCTGCTCGGTTTCGCCATCTTTTCGCGCTTCCTTGGTGTGCATATTGATGCAGTAGGCACAGCCGTTTATCTGGGAAGCGCGCACTTTTATCAGGTGCTTGTGCGAGGCACTGAGCCCAGAAGCACTGAGGTATTTTTCGAGGCCGAACATGGCTTTGTAGGCATCGGGCTCGGTTTGTTGCATGTTTAATCGCATGACTAACAGTTAGTTAGATGGAAGTATGCGACAAAGATCCGCGTCCGCCCGCCAGATCTACTTAATCTAGATTAAGAAATGACAGCCGCCTACTAATGCCCAACTTTCGCCCTGATCTTGCTCAAGAACTCGGGGGTAAAACCCAGGTAAGACGCCAGCATGTACTGTGGCACTCGTTGCACAAACCCCGGGAACGCATTATTAAAATGGTGATAGCGCTCATCCCCCGACATACTGAACAGAAACTTAATTCGAAATAGCGCCGCCGCGGTTGCCCGTTGCAGCACCAACCGAAAGTAGCGCTCCAGTTGCGGCAAACGCCGAAATGCCTCCTCCTGCGCATCTTGCCCAAATACTGCTACCTCCGTCGTCTCGACCGCCTGAATATTGAATTGGGAAGGCGCCTGCGCATCGAGGCTGGCGTAGTCGGTCAGCCACCAGTTTTCGATGGCGAACAGAATGGTTTGCTCGGTGCCTTTCTCACTGACCAAGAAGGTACGCAAGCATCCTTTCAGCACAAAATAGTTAGCCGGACACACGCGGCCTTCGGTCAGCAGCAGCTCTTTGCGGGCAATGGTTTGGTGGCTCAGATACGTTTGCAGCAGCATAGCCTCGGCATCGGTGAGAGGCACGTACCGGGCAATATGGGCTAGCAGAGATGCGTACATGGCATTAGCTAAACAGTCAGCAGAAAGGTCGCTTAAGTTCACTACCGATGCAAAGCCACTGGAGCTGTGCTCCTGTCACGCTGTGGCTTATAGGTTCTGAATGTCTTGAATGGGCTGCTATTCTTTTAGCGCCACATACCTAAAACACGACCTACAAAGGACTTACAATAAAGATGTAAGCCGCAACTCGAACAAAATAAGTTACGTTTACTTTGAAATGCAAAGTTCTTTTTCATCCTTTGTGTCGTCGCAGTTTACGCTCCTTTGCTAGATGCCTCTGGCTACGGCTTATACCGCAATCTACTTGCTACTCTATTACTCATTTTAGAAATTCTTCTCACTCATCGTAACCCAAAGCAATACCGTCATGACACTTTCAAAAAGTATTTCGCTTGTTGCGCTGGCTACCGGGCTCCTGTTGCTCATCCCCCTGACGGCCAAGCTGGTTATGCCTGATATGCTCTGGACCGGTGAGGATTTCGTTGCTGCCGGAGTTCTGCTGTTCGGCTCGGGTCTCACCTTTGTGCTGATCGCGCGGATGGGAAACAGTATCATGTATAAGTTGGCTACCGCCGTGGCAGTAGCCGCAGGTCTCCTCCTCGTTTGGGCGCAACTGGCGGGGGGGCTCGTCGGGAGTGAAGGCAACCCTGTCAACCTGCTATTTGGTGTTGTGCTGGCCGTTGCGATCATCGGGGCTATAGCCGCGCGCTTCCAACCACTAGGGATGTCCAACGCCATGTTTGCTGCCTCGCTGACGTATGTGGTGGCCACTCTAATAGCACTATTTATCTGGCCGCCCTCCCCTGCCACCGCAGAACCCCAGGCGCACATGGTGAATGTGCTGGGAGCGAATGGGGCTTTTGCTGCGCTGTGGGCTGTTTCGGGTTGGCTATTTCGCCGCGCTAACACCACCCGTTCGAATCAGCACCGACAGTTGGCGTAGTGGTGGAGCAACACAACATCAGCTTCGCCATAAAACGGCTGACCTTTTTATAAACTATAGAATTACGTTCTAAGAATCGATAGCCAAGTAAGAATTAAAAGTTTATAGCTACTTAAAAACGAGCAGCGCCCCGCAACCATATAAGTTGCGGGGCGTTGTTGCTTGCTACACGACTAGTCACGAGCTATATGCTCGTGCTAGTTGGGGGCATGTGCACCGTAGTGCCGCAGCGAGAGCAAGTCATACGGCGTTAGTGAAATCGCTATAACTTGCTGGCAAGCTGAACAAAGCACAAACGGATAATCATCTAACAACGAGTATCAAGTAACAAACACATAGAATATGGCCTCAGGTTTTTTTGCGCTACTAGATGATATTTCCGCTTTGGTAAAGGTAAGCGCGGCTAGTTTAGATGACGTGCCTGCCCAGGTAGCCAAAACCACCGGCAAAGTTTCAGGCATCGTAATCGACGATACGGCGGTTACGCCCAAGTATGTCGTGGGCCTCGACCCATCCCGTGAGCTTTCTATTATCTTCCAGATAGCGAAAAAGTCACTGATCAATAAGTTATTGATTCTGAGTCCGGCGGCCTTGCTGCTGGGGTATTTCGCGCCTTGGGCCATCACGCCCATCCTAATGCTGGGGGGAGCTTATTTGTGCTTCGAAGGGTACGAAAAGGTGCACTCCATGTTTAGCAAGAGCCACGACGTAGACGTTGAAAGCGAGCAGGTAAAAGTGATTACACCGGAGGAGTTGGAAAAGGAGCGAGTGGCCGGAGCCGTACGCACCGATATCATCCTGTCGGCCGAAATCATGGCCATTGCTTACAGCCAGGTAACCGACCAGCCGATTATAAATCAGATTGCCGTAATGGCTGCCGTGGCCATTTTTATTACCATAGCGGTCTATGGCTTTGTGGGCTTTATCGTGAAAGCCGACGATATGGGGGTACACTTGGCCCAGGAAAAATTCAGCACCACTACTCGAAAATTCGGGCGCAGCATCGTAAAGTTTATGCCGCACTTTTTGAGTATTCTAAGCTATGTGGGCACTGCCGCCATGCTGTGGGTAGGAGCCGAAATCATAGCCCACGGCATTCCGTTTACCGCTCATTTGCTACATGATCTGGAAGAGGCTTTAGCTCATATCCCGATTGTAGGGTGGCTTGCCAAGGCGCTGGCCTGTGCTATTGGCGGGTTAATGATTGGTTTTGTGGTTGAAAAAATAGTGCATCTGGGTAAGAAGGTATTCAGCAAGCAAAAATGAGCCACGCCTAGCACTGGCTCGCACGAAAGCGCCTGAGCGAAACAGGGTCTTCTCAGCTTCATTCGGGAAGCCATGCCCCACTCAGCTAGCTCATGCCGGAAAGGCCCCCCAGCAAAACAATCCTGCCAGGCTGGTTGTCTTAAAACGCGTCGTTTTAATCAATAAGCGGCCCACATACTAATTCTGCTTATGAACATTGGAATCATCGGCGCCGGCCACATCGGCAGCGCCCTGGCCGTGCGGCTCACCAGCCTCGGCCACTCGGTTTACATTGCCAACTCCCGTGGCCCTGAAACGCTGACGGACTTAGCTGAAAAAACCGGTGCTACCCCCGTTACCGCCCAAGAAGCGGCCCGCCACGGCGAAATCATTGTGGTAACCATTCCGCTGAAAAACATTCCCGACCTACCTAAGGACTTGTTCGAGGGCGTGCCCGTCGACGTGCCGGTCATTGACACCAGCAACTATTACCCCTTGCTGCGCGACGGCCAAGTTCAGGAGTTGGAGAGCGGCGACCTGACCGAGAGCGAATGGGTGCAGCAGCACCTGGGCCGCCCGGTGCTGAAGGTCTTCAACAACATCTTCGCCGCAAACCTCGAAAACAACGGTCAGCCTGCTGGCACGCCCGGCCGCATCGCGCTAGCGGTAGCCGGCGACGATACGGCCGCCAAGCAAAAAGCAATGGCCTTAGTCGATGAATTGGGTTTCGACGCCGTAGACGGCGGCAGCCTGCACGAGTCGTGGCGGCAGCAGCCGGGCTCGCCGCTATACTGCACCGATTTGCCAGCTGCCGAAGTGCAGCAGCATTTAGCTAGCCTGGGCACCACGCGCACGGCCGAGCAGCACGCCGAATTCGCGGCCAATCAAGCCGCGTCAGAAAAACAATTGGAGGCACAAGGCGTCCGGCTGTAAGAGCCGCCACCTAAGTCCACTTTGGCCGACCAACCGCTAGCCGGTTGCCTCAAGCCCCACTGAACGAGTTCCGTTAAATGTCGGAACTCGTTCAGTGGGGCTTGTTCGATAAAGGGGCGTTGCCAAGTGCCGTTTCGAGCGCTGCGTAACCGGAGCCAGCGCTTCAGCCTATTATCAGTAGTTCGGAAAATATCCTTGGGCCTCTGATGACAAAGCAGCCTTCCCGTCCCCATGTCACCCGCAATAGTAGCCTTTAAGAAACGCAGCAACTAACAAACTCAACAGATGTTCCAGGCTCTCTGCCCTCATTTCTCAAACGCCCTCAACGACACGCTACAACCCGTAGTGCAGCAAATTCGGATTGCGTAAGATTCCGACTTTATGGCTATTCACAAGCTGCCAGTTCGAGCCAGTTTAGGGTTCCCTGCAAGCTAAAAAAGCCCCCCAGTGTCCGCTAAACTTGCGGCTGAAGGTGCTCGGAGAAAATAGAAGTGCTGGCGCGAGTTTAGCGCAGCGTAACTCCTGACAGTCTTTGCCGGGAGGCTGCGCCTCCTGCCATTCGCGCAGCTTGCAGCCAGGCTTGTTCTTATGTAGCTTGTCGCTACGCGCCAGTGGAGGTGCAACCTCCACCACATGATTGGTCACGAGCTATAAGCTCGCGCCAGTTGGGGCTTACTATTTTGTTTGATAAATACGATACACTTTTTCAATCCAAGCTAAATCATACAGTTCTCTAGCAATAATAAGAGCATCATTATTGAGCGTAAATTCAAACTTATGCTTTAAGGGAGTTTCTTGTCCTGTCGTCCTTTTATTTACGTATTGCTCCCTTAAATCTGGCAATAATTTAGAAGAGGTAAGTCCTACACGATTCAAGCTATTTGATAAGTCTGTACTTAAATAGTAAGTGGCCTGCCCAGGAGTAAAACAATTGCCTAAGGCCTTAATATCGCTCAAAAATGCATTGCTAATAATATGTGATAATCTTAAAAACACTTCAAAGGAAAACTTTCCTTGGATACAAGCTTTAAAGAGTTTTCCAACTAATGATGCTTTATCTGAGTCATCTAATCTATCAAGGATGACTATTATTTTTTCGCCGGCCTTATTCCTATAATCGCTATTCTCAAGCTTATTTATAAATACCTCGCGTTCATTTAATGGAATGTCTTTCAATTCTAATAAGAACTTGAGAAGCATATTAATAAATATTTTTTCACGAATGCTTGATCCTACTTTGAATATGGAATGTATCGTATTTATAACAGGAATATCTTTAATAAGCCCATCACTAACAACAGAATCAAAAGTGGCCTCAACTAAATCTTTAGTGATATCAGTTAAGTTGGAAGCTGCAGCAGATAGTACAGACCTATTCAGCCCTTTATCCATATAGGTCTTTGGATTTATTTAACATAAGCAACAAGCAATAATACGACAACTTGGCTTAATGACAATCATTAAAATCATTTACAACAGCCAAAAAGTCAGTAAAAGCTCTTCTGCACCCCGTTTGCTAAGCCTCTCGTAGAACTTCTTACCTAGAAGCACCTATTAGAACTTAGCAGCCATGAACTTTAATAATTATACTATCAAGGCACAGGAGGCCGTGCAGAAGGCCACTGAAATTGCCGGGGGCAATCAGCAGCAGGCCATCGAGACGGGCCACCTGCTGAAGGGCCTCTTCCAGAGCGACGAGAACGTACTGTCGTTTCTAGCCAAAAAGCTGGGTGTGAACCTGAATATCCTCACGCCTCGCCTCGACTCTATTGTAGCTGCTTATCCGAAAGTAAGCGGCGGTTCGCCTTATCTATCGAATGACGCTAACGCGGCCTTGCAGCGGGCTACCGGCTTCCTCAAGGAGTTTGAGGATGAGTATGTGTCGGTGGAACACCTGCTGCTGGGGCTGCTGGGGGGCAAAGATGCCGTAGCTACCCTGATGAAGGATGCCGGCTTTGCTGAAAAGGACCTGAAAGCTGCCATCAAGGAGCTGCGCGGGGGCCGCAAAGTAACCAGCCAGACCGCCGAGGACCAGTACCAGAGCCTCAACCGCTATTCCCGCAACCTGAACGAGCTGGTACGCACCGGCAACATGGACCCAGTGATTGGCCGCGACGAGGAAATCCGTCGGGTGCTCCAGATTCTGTCGCGCCGCACCAAGAACAACCCCGTGTTGCTGGGTGAGCCCGGCGTAGGTAAAACCGCCATTGTGGAGGGCCTGGCCCAGCGCATCGTGGCCGGCGACGTGCCCGAAAACCTCAAGGACAAAATCATCATGTCCTTGGACATGGGCTTGCTCATTGCGGGGGCCAAATACAAGGGCGAATTTGAGGAGCGCCTCAAGTCCGTTATCAAAGAAGTAACCGACTCCGAAGGCCAGATCATCCTGTTCATTGACGAGATGCACACGCTGATTGGGGCCGGCGCGGGCGGCGAGGGCGCCATGGACGCGGCCAACCTGCTCAAGCCTGCTTTGGCGCGGGGCGAGCTGCACTCCATTGGTGCTACCACGCTCAAGGAGTATCAGAAATACATCGAGAAGGATAAGGCGCTGGAGCGTCGTTTCCAGGCGGTGATGGTGGATGAGCCTAGCATTGAGGACGCCATCAGCATCATGCGCGGTATCAAGGAGAAGTACGAGCTGCACCACGGCGTACGCATCACCGACGATGCCGTAATTGCCGCCGTGGAGCTGAGCAGCCGCTACATCACCGACCGTTTCCTGCCCGACAAAGCCATCGACCTGATGGACGAAGCGGCCGCCAAGCTGCGCATCGAGCTGAACTCTATGCCCGTAGAGCTGGACGAAGTGCAGCGCCGTATTATGCAGCTGGAAATTGAGCGCGAAGCCATCCGTCGGGAAGAAAACCATGAGCGCGAGAACGTACTCAACAAGGAGCTAAGCGAGCTAACCGCCAAGCGCGACTCCCTGAAAGCGCAGTGGGAAAACGAGAAATCGGTGCTCACCAACATTCAGGAGCAGAAGGAGGCCATTGAGCGCTTCAAGGTAGAAGCCGAGCAAGCCGAGCGCCAAGGCGACTACGGCCGCGTGGCAGAGCTGCGCTACGGCAAGATTCAGGAAGCCGAAGCCAAGCTCAAAACCTTGCAGGATGAAGCCAACGCCAATAAAGACGGCGGCTCCATGCTCCAGGAAGTAGTGACCCACGAGGACATTGCCGAGGTAGTAGCCAAGTGGACCGGCATTCCGGTGAGCAAGATGCTGCAATCGGACCGCGAGAAGCTGCTAAATCTGGAGCAAGAGCTAGGCAAGCGCGTGGCGGGACAATCGGAAGCCATTTCGGCTATTTCCGATGCCGTGCGCCGTTCGCGGGCTGGCTTGCAGGACCCCAAGCGACCAATCGGTTCGTTTATCTTCCTGGGTACGACTGGTGTAGGTAAAACTGAGTTGGCGAAGGCCTTGGCGGAGTACCTGTTCAACGACGAGAACTCGATGGTGCGCATTGATATGAGTGAATATCAAGAGCGCCATGCCGTGTCGCGCCTCATTGGTGCGCCTCCCGGCTACGTGGGCTACGACGAAGGTGGTCAGCTAACGGAAGCCGTGCGCCGCAAGCCGTACTCGGTGATTCTGCTCGACGAGATTGAGAAGGCGCACGCCGATGTGTTCAATATCTTGCTGCAAGTGCTAGATGATGGTCGCCTCACCGACAACAAAGGCCGGGTAGCGAACTTCAAGAACACCATCATCATCATGACCTCCAACACGGGCGCCGACATCATTCAGCGCAATTTCAAGGAGCTGAATGAGTACAATCACGATGAAGTGGTGGACCGCACCCGCGAGGAAGTAATCGAGCGTTTGCGCCAGCACATGCGCCCCGAGTTCCTGAACCGCATCGACGAAATCGTGATGTTCCAGCCGCTGAAGCGCCGCGAAATTCGTCGCATCGTGGATATCCAGTTCCACCAGATTCAGCAGCGCCTGGAAGAAGCCGGCATCCGCTTGGAAGCCACTGACGAGGTGCTCAACTTCCTCGGCGAGCAAGGCTTCGATCCGCAGTTCGGCGCTCGTCCGCTGAAGCGCGTGTTGCAGCGCTTGGTACTGAATGAGCTGTCGAAAGACATTCTGTCGGGCCGCGTGAGCAAAGACGCAGTGGTGGAAGCTGTGCTGGAAGACGGGCACATTCATTTCAACAATGTGAACGTGGAAATCCCGGGCGTGTAATTGATGATTAAGTAAAAAAAGCCCCCCAGCGTACTATTGGGGGGCTTTTTTTACTTAATACTCTCTTGAGCGAAGTATTTTCGCTTTAACCGCTTCTTGACATAAGGCGGTAGAATGGCTGATCTTTCGTACAGCTGCACTGTTTGGTCCTCTTTAGCTTTGCTAAAGCGAGTTAGCTTGCCGATACCAATACCAGCCGGTACGCCGCCCAACAGCCCAACGCCAACTACGGTACCACCGGTTGTCCCAGTAAATCCATCGGTGCTGCTACTGGCCGCTACAGATACAATGCGCAGAGCGAACGCACCGCCCACGGCCGTCCAGATCCAGCCGCCGGTGCGGTGTTTTTGAAACACAGTGCGTACCGCTTGAATAGTATCTTGTTTAGATGAAGGAGTCGGGGTGGGTACTATTTGCGCTGAAGCCTTTGAGCTAAGACCACATAATAAAAGTGCTACAAGTAGTTGTTTGTGCATACGGTTCAGAATTGTGTGTTTACTATAACTAGTGCAATCTAGTATAAAAGTAAGGAGCTAAATCACTAGTAGAACACTAGCAACTCACGCGTTACTGACTTTAAAAAATGGAAAATAGCTTTTGCGTACTCATGAACTGTAACTACCCTACTTCGTGGGCGTGGCAATCCCCGGTATTTATACGCCTTTCTTAAACTAAAAAAAGCCCCCCAGCAGATTGCTGGGGGGCTTTTTTGTTAGGACCAAGAGTACTTCAGCTAGGGCATCATTTGTTTGAAGGCCGTTCAAAGAAGCGGGGCAATAATCTTCTGCGAACTGCATAGGGCAGTCTCTGTTTCGTTGTGTATTCGTCTACAACCCGTTTTTCACGTGCATGGGTGAAATAAAGCCGCTTACGAATACCAACTGCCGCAAGAGGTGCAGCAATCACACCGATCATAATTGCATGAGCTCCAAAGTTGAGCCTTAGGAAAGAATTCTGATTATCTTCTGATGCAGTAGCAATTCCAGCCAAAATCAAATCTCCTGCAATGGCGGATGTAGCCATTATTACCCCTCCGGTACGGCGCGACATAAATAAGTTATGTATTGCGCGGACAGTATCATCTCTAGTGAATTGCTGGGTATTAAGACTCGAAGAGGTTGTCTCAGCAGTAGCTGGCGTGGTTTGGGCTGAAGCTGCGACAGGTAGCAACAGAAGAATAGCTGAGATCAATAACGCACTAGTAAGCGAGGCCCCGATTAATAAGAATACATGGGTCGCAGCTCGAGTCATCATATGCAGCTTATCACGGTAGTTTACCGAAGCAAAATAACACTTGATATAGCGATTGCAATAGGGGTGGAATGAGCGCCCTCAGACAGCAATAATCTTTGGCTTAGAGACTTAATATAACACGCAATCGACCTTACCTTGACATCGGTATTCTATCAATGCCGTGCCTAACTTAATTACTTGCGATTTAAGCGCGGTGCTCCCTTTGCTACTAGGTGTAGCAGATGTCAGGCTGTTTCTCCTACTAGCTCGCTATAGCCTTGCTAATCTTGAAAGGGGCTAATTAATGTGCAGTGAATTATATAGGATATACCCATTCAGCAACACATACAAAAACGAAGGCAATGACAGCCAGAAGCCGTCTTTGATCTTGATTCTAACCCCGAACCCTAACAGCATCAGGAGTGCTAAGCCACCGGATGCAAGCGACAAGATCAGCGGAACCTTGAGCCCCACTAGCAAGCCCGCCGCCCCTAGGAGTTGGAGCGTTGCCGTTAGTGGACCAAACTTCTCCAGACCGTAGCGCTTGAATTCGTCTTTAAGGTATTGAGAGGTAAAATAGCTGATTCCAAAAAACAAGAAAGAGATACTTGACAGCCAAATAGAAATGATATCCATTGGGCCTAAACGGTAATAACACCTGCGTACGCACCGGCAATAAAGAGCGACAGCAGCAGCAGAAACAACGACGGCAGATACTTGTGCCAGGGGTTCTTTACTTTGATGTGGGCCACCTGCGCACAGAGCATCAAGAAGGCCATCAGCAAAGCGGGAATAACCACTAAGGACGGATACCAAATGCCCACAATCAGCAGGGTGGCTAGGGCTATTTTGGTTGCACCGACCATCGTGCGCACCAAGTCGGGCAGGCCGTACTGCTTGAATTCCTTGACGATATTATCGAAGCGAAACACCCACACAACGACAATCGAAAGGGCAATGATAATCTGGGCTATTATGACTACTGCGCTCATCCTCGAGTAAATTACGTTACGGGCTGCAAGTCATTTTATGTAGATAGCGTGCATGATCTTAACACACTCAGATCAGGCCACCGTCTATCATTATTAACCGCATTGGATAAAGCACAGGTGGGCTACTAATGTTCAGCCTTAGCAGTACTTACTAGTCGGCGGCGCACTCCTTAAAAGAGCCATAACAATTCATTAAGCGAATGACCTGATGTCTTGAGAGCACCGGTGTTGGTTTTGGCAATAGATAAATGGCCCCGCCGATTAGTTTCAGCGGGGCCTTTTCAATGAGTTTACAGCTTAGTAACGGGTAGCGCTTTACCAGGTAACTGTAGTTAGTTAAGGCGCTGCTTTTTCTTGCTCTTTGAAGGTATCAGCGGCATCCAATAGGTCACGTAAGGCGGCATTGGCTGGCCCTGTTCCAGAGCTTTCATTAGCTCCCTTTCACGACGACGGCTAAAGCGCACCATGCTGATGGAACCCATTGTCAAGGCGTTAGCGCCGAGGGCTAGGTTAACACCAGTACTCCAGTCGTCATCGTCTCTAGCGATGTAACCTATAGCACCAGCTACCATCAGGCCGCCGCTAACGGCTCCAATAGTGCCGTACAAACGGCTCCATTTGAACAGCCGATGCACTGCCTGCCGCAGACTATCCGATATGGGCTGAGTGGTAGCCGCCATAGCAGGCAAAGCAGAAGACTGCTCTGTGGCTATAAGGGGCATATTTTGTTGGGAGAAACTAGCACTGCTGGCAGCCAGCAGTACGCATACAATCAAGAATAATTTCTTCATAAAGTGAGGATAAAAGAGGTTAAGATTAGCAGACAATTATATAGTTAACTTACTGACTAGTTGACTTAGTATCTGCTGCAAAAAGTAAAGTTCAACAAGCTAGTTAAGTGAGGTCGCCAGTGAGGAGAGCAGGGCGGTGGCGAACAGGAACTGGCAGTGGAAGAAGGGTCAAAATTCGCCCCCAGAACACACTGCTCATCAGGCAACAGCCCCTCGCTTAGTTGAGACTTTGAGCATCTGTTTAGGTGGTGTATATAATCTTTGCCTTGCGTAGTCTCTTCAGCCTAGTGTGCGTATAGCCATTTTATTGATTCATTGGCTTTTAACCACCTTTCTATGCTCCACCCTTTCTCTTCTCATCAGGCGCGGCTAGTTGCCCTGCCTCGTTTTATTCGTCTAGCTGCGCTGGCCATTGGCATGACCAGTGTGCTACCCAGCTGCGTCAACGAAGACGGTACTATTCCTAATCCCTTTAACCCCGCTCGAGTTACTGTAGCCGAAGCGCGCGTGCATCCGGAAGGCGTGCAGTTCGACGAGCTCAATCAGCGCTTTCTGGTCAGCTCCCGCACGCAGGGACGTATCGGCGCGGTGCAGGACAACGGCACTTACCGCGTCTTCGCCGATGATCCACGCCTGGTATCAACTATTGGCTTGAATCTCGATGTGCCCCGGCAGCGCCTACTGGCGGCCGTATCGGATGGCGGCGGAAACACCAGCCGCTCTACGCCGGCCACGTTGCGGCAGTTGGCTGGACTGGCCATATTCAACTCCAACAATGGCAGCCTCCAGCGCTACGTGGATCTGGGTGCGTTGCGGCCCGGCCAGCAGCACTTTGCCAACGATATTACGGTTGACTTGCAGGGCAATGCTTATGTAACTGACAGCTTCTCTCCTATCATCTACAAAGTTGACTTACAAGGTAATGCGTCGGTGTTTCTGGAGAACCCGCAATTAAGCGGCGGCACGGGCTTTGGGCTCAATGGCATCGTGTTTCATCCCGGAGAAGGCGGCTTTTTGCTTGTAGCAAAAGCCAATGACGGGACACTATTTAAAGTGCCCATCAATAATCCCCAAAGCTTTACTACCGTGAGCAAAACCCAGAGCCTGGTTGGTGCCGATGGCTTGTTGCTGCTTACACCCGAAACCCTGCTAGTAGTATCCGGCAGCCAGCAAACTGCATTCCGCCTCAACAGCACGGACACCTGGGCTTCGGCCCGCGCTACAGGCAGCTTCGCGACGGGCGCCGTTGGCCCTACTACCATCACGCGCCGCAGCCTCACCGATGCTTACGTGCTGTATCCGTACCAGGCTACGTCGCCGCTGTTTGAGATTGTGAAGGTTAACTTTATGTAGCTTTCATTTATGCAGCCTAAAGCTTGCAGACAATCATTCCATACTTCATTAAAAAGCCCCCTGGACAAGTCTGGGGGGCTTTTTACTGTAGCTTCAACATTTCACCTCCTGCTACCTTGACATTCAGTTTGCTGAAAGAAAGCCTCTCTCATACAGGCAGCTTCATTAAAATGCTGCGGTCTCAGACGCCGCCGGTATTTGGCTGGAATGGGTTTTTCTGCCAAATATGCCTGGTCTATAGCTAACAAGTGTGCTTTGTTATAGGAGGTTGAGTGAACAATAAAACCCACAACTGTGGCGGCTATGACAGGAATACCAATTGGTGGTGAAATCGCCTTTTCGGCCGTCTGCGTGTAGCTGCCATGGTCGGTAGAAATAGGTATAGCTAAAAACATTCCCGTGATCAAGGGAATCACAAATGCGTAGCCCGCACGTCGCTGCTTCAGAAACAAAGCTAGCAATGCGCCAGTAGTGTCAGCTTCAGATCCGTTGGGTTGGTACGCGGGTAAATGCCAACCATTGACCTGCATTGCTCCGCCTTGCTCAGAAGTAGCTGACGAAGGCAGATGAGTGATTGTCTGGGCATGAAGCGCCGTGCTGTATAGAAGAACGACTAGCAATAGAAACGCTTTGCTGTAGCAACAAGGAGCACTAAGACAAAGTAGTAGTTTTACCCGCATGAGAAGAGAAAGTAAGAGGATGGAGTAGTTTCAGAAAAGTAGATGGTTGCGTTTGAATAAAATAATTGCTTCTGCATTCTGGACAATTGATGGTTCTTGCCTGCGATACCCCGAAAAGCCCACGTTAGAATAACTATTAGCTTTGCCGCATGTCCGTCTTCCAGACTTATCTACAGCTTGGCTTTTTCCACATCTTCAACCTACAGGCCTACGACCATCTAGTGTTTCTGCTGGCTTTGTGCGCGCCCTATGTTTTAAGTGATTGGCGCCGGGTGGTGGCCCTGGTAACGAGCTTCACAGTGGGTCACAGTATCACGCTGGCACTGGCTACGCTGGGCTTTGTGCAGTACAGCGCGGGCCTGATTGAGTTCCTGATTCCGATTACCATCCTGCTCACATGCGCAGTGAATATGAGCCGAGCCAGCCGCGACTTTAAGCGTAACCAGCCCATTATCCTGACCTTGCCGAATGCCCTGGCGGCCATTTTTGGTTTAATTCATGGCCTAGGGTTTTCCAGCTATCTGCGCGAATTATTGGGACAAAATGCGCGCCCGGTGCTGGAGCTATTGGCCTTCAACATTGGCGTCGAAATAGGTCAACTGCTCATTGTAGGGCTCATTCTGGTGCTAGGCTTTATCGTGCTGCGTGGCTTTCGGGCTGCCCGGCGCGACTGGCTACTGGTGGTCAGTGGGGCAGCTATGGGCATTGCGGTCATTCTGCTGCTCGGCGGCATGGCGGGTTAGCGCTTTAGGGGGCAATTTATCAGCAGCTCGTTTTTTGCTTTTCTGGATTTGACTTCCATTGCAGGACCAGACCTTTCTGGGGGACAAATTTGGCTTCCGACAACGGTATTTTATAAAGATTCGCTGTTACGGATTCGTTAGGCAGTTTTCCGTAAATTTGCTTTCCATCCTCCTCTTTTGCTTTCTAATTATGCTGAGAAATATTCTGCTGCTCGTCGGTGGCATTGGCTTGAGCGCCGGGCCGCTGTTGGCCCAGACGACGCCTTCTATACAAAACACCAACTCCGGCACCGATAAATTTGCCCAACTCGGTACGGAGCTGCCCACGCCCAACACGTTCCGCACGGCGTCGGGCGCGCCGGGCTCCCAGTACTGGCAGCAGCGGGCCGATTACGACATCAAAGTGCGGCTCGACGACGAGAAGCAGGCTATTTCGGGTAACGAGGACATCACCTACACCAACCTCTCGCCCGACGTGCTGACTTACCTCTGGGTGCAGCTCGATCAGAACATTTACGCCCAGAATTCCATGACCACCAGCACGCAGACGGCCGAGTTGCAGCCGCGTATGTCGTTTGGCGCTATGGATTACCTGGCCCGCGCCGATTTCGATGGCGGCTTCAAAATTGAGTCGGTGAAGCAGAAAGGTGGCAAGGCTCTGCCCTACGTGGTGAACCACACCATGATGCGCGTAGATCTGCCCCAGCCTTTGCAGCCCAAGCAGTCCTTTACGTTCAGCATTGCCTACCGCTACAACATCAACGACCAGCCTAAGCTAGGCGGCCGTTCGGGCTACGAGTATTTCCCAGAGGACAAGAACTACCTCTACGAAATTGCTCAGTTTTACCCTCGCATGGCCGTGTACGACGACGTGAACGGCTGGCAGCATAAGCAGTTTCTGGGCGCCGGCGAGTTTGCGCTGCCCTTCGGTAACTACAAAGTGAGCATTACCGCCCCCGCCGACCATGTGGTAGGCGCCACCGGCACCCTTCAAAACCCTGATCAAGTCCTGACCGCTACCCAGCGCAAGCGCTTGGCGCAGGCCACCGATGCCAAAAAGCCCGTAGTTATTGTAACGCAGGCTGAGGCTGAGCAAGCCGAGAAAGGCCGCGCCAAAGGCACCAAAACCTGGAATTTCGCCGCCAAAAACGTGCGCGACTTCGCTTTCGCTAGCTCCCGCAAGTTTATCTGGGATGCTATGGGCTTGAAGATCGAAGGCCGGCCGATTGTGGCGATGTCATACTACCCCAAAGAGGGCAACCCGCTGTGGGGCCAATACTCGACGGAGGCCGTAGCGCACACGCTCAAGACGTATTCTAAGCGCACCATTCCCTACCAGTATCCGGTGGCTATTTCGGTGCACGGCTCTATCGGCGGCATGGAATACCCTATGCTTTCCTTCAATGGCTACCGGCCCGAAAAAGATGGCACCTATTCGGCCAACACCAAATACGGTCTGATTTCGGTGATTATTCACGAAGTGGGGCACAACTTTTTCCCCATGATCGTGAACTCCGACGAGCGGCAGTGGACGTGGATGGATGAAGGTCTGAACACCTTTATGCAGTACCTCTCGGAGCAGGAATGGGAGCGAGATTACCCATCACGGCGCGGTGAGCCAGCCAAAATCGTGGACTATATGCGCATGGATAAGAGCCTGCAAACCCCGATTATGACCAACTCGGAGTCGGTACTGCAGCTCGGTAATAACGCCTATGGCAAGCCTGCCACCGGCCTGAATATCCTGCGCGAAACCATTATGGGCCGCGAGCTATTCGACTACGCCTTCCAGGAGTACGCTCGCCGCTGGGCCTACAAGCACCCCACTCCAGCCGACTTTTTCCGCACCATGGAAGACGCTTCGGGCGTTGACCTCGACTGGTTCTGGCGCGGCTGGTTCTACACCAACGATCACACCGACCTCGCTATCGAAGGCGTGAAGTGGTACACGGTCGATTCCAAAAACCCCGAAATTGAAAACGCCCGCAAGCGCCAAGAGTTGAATGCCGAGCCCAAAACGCTTTCTCAGCAGCGCAACCTCCAGGACATCAAGCGCACGCTCGTGGACGACAAGCCCGGCCTAAAGGATTTCTACAACTCCTACGACCCTATTGCTACTACCGAGGCTGATAAAAAGCGCTACCAAGAGTATGTAAAGACTTTGAAGCCCGAGCAGCAGAAGCGCCTCAACGAGGGTCTGCATTTCTACGAGGTTGGCCTGCGCAATATTGGCGGCTTGGTGATGCCAGTGGTTGTGCAGATGACTTATGAGGATGGTAAGCAGGAAGTAGTAAACATTCCGGCCGAAATCTGGCGCCGTAACAACGAGCAGGTAACGAAGGTGTTTGTGACTGATAAGCCGGTAGTAGCTTTCACCCTTGATCCGTTCCTACAAACCGCCGATACAGACCTAAGCAACAACGCCTATCCGCGCAAATTGGCCCCCAGCCGCTTCGAGCTGTTTGAGCAGCAGCAGCGTACTCAGCCAAACCCCATGCAGCAGCAACCCAGCGCTACGCAGCCAACTGTGCCAGCTAGCAGCGGCGCTACGGGCGGTGGCACCAACTAGTAGTTAGCTTTTAGTCATTAAGCAATAAGGTCAGGTGGTCTCACCTGACCTTATTTTTTGTGCTCTTTTCCCGGCTACGGTCTGCAGGTAAGGTGGCTCAGATCCTATTCACAGACCATTTTTAGTTTCCTCCTCTTCACTGCTTTTCCAACTGGATTTCAGATTAAAACTCTATTAATAGTTTTACTATCAATAAAAATAGCTTTACAAATTTGCTATAAAGTATTACTTCTACTTACTTTTAAACCGTTGAAACAATTGGACTAGTGGAGTTCAGGATATCGCCACACACAACCCCACCTAGTAAGAGAAATGCCCTGACAAAATATCATCATAGATTACCTAAAGCCCTTCTTTGAGTTTACAGTGTTGCTGATTCTAAACACTTCTTCAAAAGCAGCTTAATTCTGTCGTTACCTAACCGACCGCGTATATACTTATGATTAGCTACACAACTTTTTGTACGATGTCTGGGCTGGAGCAGGAGGCTCAGGTGAAGACTTATGGCATATTGCTGGCCCACCGCACCTCTGGTTGGTTCGACATTGAGCTATATTGCTTGGACCGCTTCTATTGTGAAATTTGGCGCCAGCAGCCTACAGGGCAAGTAACGTATGTAGAGCCGTTTGCAGAGCAGGATAAACTCTTACCTTACCTTAAGCGGGTTTCGTTGCCGCTAGGCTTAGTGACCAAGCTAGAATAAGATTACAGTACCAGCTTACTTTTAAGCAAGTTCACAGAGCTATGCTAGTGAGCTTAGCTTGCGCTAGTCATCGACTTTCGTTGTAGCTTCGTTTTCCACCAACTCTACACCGACTATGGGACTACTTGATGGCTTACTCGGCAATGCTTCGGAAAGTGACGCTCAAGAATTGCAACAAGAACTCAGCCGCCTGCTGGCTACCAATGAGCGGGTAGAAAAAGCGTTCGTTATCATTCGCGATCAGCTAATTTTTACCAATAAGCGCTTGATTCTGGTGGATAAGCAGGGCCTGACAGGCAAGAAAAAGGAGTTTCTGAGCGTGCCCTACCGCAGCATCGAGCAATTCTCGATGGAAACGACAGGTCATTTTGACTTAGATGCAGAACTGAAAATTTGGGTGCGCGGTCAGTCTGCGCCCATCAGCAAAACCTTCCGCAACGACCGCAACATCTACGACATCAGCAAGGCTCTGGCCGACTACGCGCTATAGCACAAGCTATTTTTAACCAACAAAAAGCCCCCCAGACGATATCTGGGGGGCTTTTGTGTAAATGCAGGCTGTTCAACTTACCGCGCCACCGAATCTTGAATTGCGGGAGGCGTGGGATTGTACTCCGGCGTCGAGTTGTTGTGCTCAGCTTTCCGCTTGCCCGGACTATCCTTCATATCGCGGCGGCTGAAGGGACGAATAATCAGGCGCAGCGCTTGGTCGGAGCTGAAGTAGCTGAAGGCCCAATCGACAAAGGCCACCACTTTGTTGCGGAAACCCACCAGCGTCATTAAGTGCACAAAGAGCCAGGTAGCCCAGCCCAGAATACCACTGAAATGTACGTTTTTGGGTAAATCAACAACGGCCTTGTTGCGGCTTACAATGGCCATCACACCTTTGTTAGTGTACTCGAAGTTCTTGGGGGCTTCGTTGCGCATGATGCGCTGCAAGTTTTCGGCTAGTACATCGGCTTGCTGCTGAGCTACGGGCGCCAGCATGGGTAAGCCGCGGGGCATATCCTCGGTCACCATATTGGCTACGTCGCCGATAGCGAAGACATTCTGGAAGCCCTCTACCTGATTCCAGCGGTTTACATTGATACGCTTGTTGCGGGTGACTACCTCTGTAGGCAAGCCGGGCACTTCGGCGCCATTTACCCCAGCAGCCCAAATGAGGTTTTCCGTTGGAATATATTCAGTATCGGAGTAATACGCTCGGCAGTTTTCAAACTTCTTAATGGAAGTATTCAGACGCACAATTACGCCTAGTTCTTCCAAGTAGCGCTTGGCTTCCTGCTGCGACTTTTCCGACATTGGCCCCAGTACAGCAGGGCCCGCTTCTACCAGAATCACCTGCATCTTGCGCAAGTCCAGCTCCGGGTAGTCTTTGGGCAGCACGTGCCGACGCATTTCAGCCAGCGAGCCGCTGATTTCTACGCCCGTAGGCCCACCGCCCACGACCACAATATTCATCAACGCCTGTTTGGCTTCAGCACCCTCTGTGAGGAGGGCTTTCTCGAAGTTTTGGAAGATAAAGCTGCGCAGATTTAAGGCATTCGGGATGCTCTTGATTTGCATGGCATTCTTCTCAATACTTTCGATGCCGAAGAAGTTGGTGAGCGAGCCAGTGGCTATTACCAGATAGTCGTAGCGAATCTCGCCTACAGCGGTGTGCACCAAGTTGCGCTCGGGCTCCACGCGCTGCACGTCGGTCATGCGGTAGAAAAAGTTTTTCTGCCCAACGAAAATCTTGCGAATCGGGTAGGCAATGCTACCGGCCTCCAAAGCACCCGTAGCTACTTGGTAGAGCAGGGGCTGAAAGTTGTGGTAGTTGTTGCGGTCGATGACGACCACTTGCACGGGCGCGTTGCGGAGCTTTTTAGCCAGCCGCAAGCCCGCAAATCCGCAGCCGATGATAACGACGCGCGGATGGGGAGAAACCGGAAGGTTCGTATCCATAATTCTGAAAAACAAGGAGTAAGGCGCGACCTGATGCACGCACTGGCCAGCAGCCATACGGCGCCAACCTTGGTTGTTTTACCGTAAAACCGCTTAGCTGGTTGTCCTGTTTTTATTACGCTTGAGCTTCGTATTGGTAGAGCAAACTCAATTAAGCAGGAACGCCCAACTGCGCATATCGCAATTGGGCGTTCCTGCTTACTCTTTGGCCAAGCTTAGGGGCGAGTTAATAGTCCTCGCCTTCTTTCTTCTTAAACTCGCCGTCCTTCACCTGCTGAATTAGCTTGAGCCAACTGAAGGGGTTGAGTAGCGGGTTGTTAGATTGGGGATTGGGGGCGACGCCCATGCGGCGGTCGCGGTCGTACTGTTGCTGCTGAAGCGTCTGGCGGTAGTTGCCAGCGCTGGTGACGGGGGCGTTGTTGAAAATCTGCCGGAGCACTTCGGGGCTCAGGTTTTTGGCGGCGGCACTACCACGTTCTTTCGGCAGCTTAAGGGCCAGAAACGCTTCCTTAAACTCCTTCTCCGTTGCGTAGGGAAACACTCGTACTTCAGGCAACACTGTTACGTCTTCTTGGAGCGAGACGATAACCGAGTAGCTCTGACGCGGATAATCGGGCGGAATAATAACGTACTGATTACGGTAACCGAGGGAGCGAATCACAATGCTGTCGCCGGTGAGTACGGGCAGCGAGAAGTAGCCGTAGAGATTGGTAGCCGTGCCCCGCCCTGCCGAAGGAACGAATACGGTAGCGCCCGGCACCCCCAGCAGGCTGTCGCCGGTGGCTACGATACCGGAGAACTGCACTACGCGCCGTTGCCCTTGGGCGTGACCAGCGGTAGGGGCCAGTACCAACAGCGCAAATAATAGCCCTAAGGTGGCTACAACTGCATAAATTCGACTTTTATCAGACATACTCAGGTGTGCTATACTGCAATAATACGGCTCTTTGGGAGGTGGAAGCCGGACGGAGCGTAAATTTGTTCAGTTCGAGGCGGGGGGCTTTTCCCTGCTTTGTTCGGTAAAGGATGCGCCTCAAACACTTCAGCGTTGCATTTGGGCAACAACTATTTAAGGCTCTCGGCGATGAGTCGCGGGTGCGGATGCTGCATTTGCTCTGGCGCAATCAGGAGATGTGCATCTCCGACCTTGAGCAGGTGCTAGACTTCACCCAAACCAAAACCTCCCGCCAATTATTGTATCTGAAGAATGCGGGCCTCGTCAGCTTCCGACGGCTTGACAACTGGGCCTTCTATTTTATAAAGGATGAAATGGCGGACCTGGTTCACCAGTTTTTGGGTTACATGGAAAAAGACCCCCAACTGGTACGCGACCAGCAGATTTATCAAACCCTCTGGTCGAATAGAGAGTTGGCCGCGTACAAGCTCCAAAACCGCCGCTGGACCGGTCAGCCTCAGACTTAAGGGCGCTGGCTTATAAGACGATGGAGCTTATCCAATGTAGTGTATGAAGTATGAACACCACCTGTACGTTTGCACCAACCAAAAAAGTGAGGTTGGCCGCGACGTAGTAAAGGCTCTAAAGAAAGAAATTAAAAAGCACGGCCTGAGCAAAAAGCTCAACCGCACCTTGCCTACCGGCTGCCTCGATGTATGTAAGCACTGCAAAAAAAGCTGCGGTGCGGCCGTCATTGTTTATCCCGAAGGCACCCTCTACGGCGACGTGGAGCCTGATGACGCGCCAGCCATTGTGCGTGAACATCTGCTCAATGGGCGCGTTGTATCTAAACTCCTACTTGATTAAAAATGCCCCCCAGCTCTTCTTTTCGCCCGACCAAAGCTTATCGTCATCTCTTTTTCGACCTAGATCATACTCTGTGGGACTTTGAAAAAAACGCCGATGAAACCCTGCGCACCCTCTTTGTACACTACGATTTAGGTCGTTTTGGTACGTTTACGGTAGAAGAATTCATTGACCGCTATCGCGACATCAACCATGCGCTGTGGCGCTTGTATCAGGGGGGCAAAATCACACAGCAGCAGTTGCGCAGCACCCGCTTCACGCGCACGCTGGTCCGGCTGGGCGTAGATGAAGCCGACGTACCAGAAGGAATTTCCCAGCACTTTACGGAGTTGCTGCCCACCAAGTCAGCGGTGTTTCCCTTCACCTATGACATGCTCCAGTATTTGCAAACCAAATACACGCTGCACTTGATAACGAACGGCTTTAAGGAGATTCAATATATCAAGCTCGACTCCTCGCAGCTCACCCCGTACTTTCAAGAGGTAATTACCTCCGAGTGTAGCGGTTGCCTTAAGCCCGACCGGCGCATGTTTCAGCACGCTCTGGAGCGCACCGGCGCTAGCGCTGCGGAAAGCCTTATGATTGGTGACAACCTGGAATGCGACGTACTAGGCGCATATAATGCAGGCATTGACCAAGTGTATTTCAACCCAGAAAAGCGGCGCCACTTCAACGAAGTGACTTACGAGATTAGCTGTCTGAGTGAGTTAAAGGAGATTTTGTAGGAAAAAAAGCCCCCCAATGCCCCCTACCTTTGCCTCGATATGATACACCTATTAGGAATTTCGGGGAAGCGAGGCAGCGGCAAGGATACGGTGGCGCGCCTGATTCAGCAGCTACAGCCCGAGCGCAACTGGCAGATTCTTTCCTTCGGCGACGCCATCAAAGCCGTGTGCGCCACCTTGGCCGGCGAGGCAATTGCCCCCTACTACTACCAAGACGGCAAAGCGCAGCTACTCCCCATCTTTGGACGTACCCGCGGCGAAATGCTCCAGCAAGTAGGCCACGCGTTACGAGCGTGGGAGCCGGAAATTTGGGTGAAAGCTTTCTTTGCTCGCCTGCCCGAGGATCAGTTCGTCATTGTGCCCGATGTACGTTTTGCCAACGAAGCCGACCCCATTCGGGAGCGTGGCGGCATAATGTTGCGTGTCGAAGGTGACCCGCTACAACAGCGTGGCGACGGCACCCGCGACGATAATCACCCCAGCGAGACAATGATGGACACTTATCCACATTTTGCGAGTGTTATTCACAACATAGGCTCACAGGAAGAATTAAAAGAGCAGGTGCTGGCGCTATTAGCGACCCTATAAAAGCATAGACCTATATAATTCCATAAGTATGATTCGCAGAACGGGGAGCCGACAATCGGCCAGCAACTGGGCTCATTAGTGGTTGTTCAACTCCCTGTTACCTTTGCCCGGTCCCCATCCATAAACCTACACCCAAAGACTATTTCTATGGCCAACGGCTTTTTCAACGTTCCGCTTCCCATCAATGAACCCGTCAAAGGCTACGCACCTGGCTCCAAGGAGCGCGCCGAGTTGCAGCAGGCTCTGAAAGAGCTCAAGCAACAGCAGGTAGATATTCCGATGTACATTGGCGGACAGGAAGTGCGCTCGGGCAACACCAAAACCATTTCGCCTCCTCACGACCATAAGCACGTGCTAGGGCAGTTTCACGAGGGCGACGGCACACACGTAACCCAGGCAATTGAAGCCGCTTTGACCGCTCGGCGCGACTGGGCTGAATTGCCTTGGGAGCACCGCGCCGCTATTTTCTTGAAAGCCGCCGAGTTGCTAGCTGGCCCTTACCGCGCCCGCCTGAACGCGGCCACGATGCTCGGCCAAAGCAAAAACGCCTACCAGGCTGAAATCGATGCCGCTTGCGAGCTGATCGACTTCTTCCGCTTCAACGTACACTTTCTGCAGGAAATATACAAGCAGCAGCCTGAGTCGGCGCCCGGCATGTGGAACCGCTTGGAGCACCGGCCGCTCGAAGGCTTCGTGTTTGCGCTTACCCCTTTCAACTTCACGTCTATTGCCGGCAACCTACCTACTTCGGCGGCGCTGATGGGTAACGTGGTGGTGTGGAAGCCCGCCAATACCCAGATTTATTCGGCCCATGTGCTGATGGAGCTGTTTCAGGAGGCAGGCGTACCGGCTGGTGTTATCAACCTCGTGTATGTTGATGGCCCCACGGCGGGTGACGTGATTTTTAATCACCCTGAGTTTGCAGGCATCCACTTTACTGGCTCCACAGGCGTCTTCCAAAACATTTGGAAGACGATTGGCCAGAACATTCACAAGTACAAGTCTTATCCACGCATTGTAGGCGAAACAGGTGGCAAAGACTTTATCATAGCTCACCATTCGGCCCACCCGCGCCAGGTAGCTACGGCTATTTCCCGGGGGGCTTTTGAGTACCAAGGTCAGAAGTGCTCGGCGGCGAGCCGTGTGTACATTCCTTCCAATCTCTACCCGGAGGTAAAAGCCTATTTGCAGGAAGATCTAAAGTCGATGAAAATGGGCGATGTGGAGGATTTCGGCAACTTCATCAACGCCGTTATCAGCGAAGCTTCCTTCGATAAACTAGCCAAATATATCGACGGCGCCAAGCAGGACCCAGAGGTAGAAATCATCGCGGGGGGCAAATATGACAAGTCGAAAGGCTACTTCGTAGAGCCTACGGTGCTAGTAGCCAAAGACCCCAAGTACGTAACCATGTGCGAGGAGCTATTCGGCCCCGTACTGACCATGCACGTCTACGATGCGGACCAGTTCGAAGAAACACTCGACTTGGTTGACAGCACTTCGCCTTACGCGCTGACCGGCGCCATTTTCGGCCAAGACCGCTACGCTATTGACTTGGCTTCGAAGCGCTTAGTAAACGCTGCGGGTAATTTCTACATCAACGATAAGCCCACCGGAGCCGTGGTTGGTCAGCAGCCCTTCGGCGGCGCGCGCGCCAGCGGCACCAACGACAAAGCTGGCTCTATGCTGAACTTGCTGCGCTGGGTGTCGCCACGCGCCATCAAGGAAACCTTCGTGACGCCCGTAGATTACCGCTATCCTTTCCTGGGCGTTGAAACGGGTGAGAACCTGAACGTGACGGGTCAAGGCGGTTTCTAAACTGCCAGCTCATGACGCAAAAAGCCCCCCAGATATGTTCTGGGGGGCTTTTTTTGTACTCTGCGTGTTTTATTTACCCCTTTGATACCTTTCTGCTTGGTGATTGTTCTACCATTGGCTGAAAAGAGAATTTGCCCTATGCTTGCTTTCTTGCCCAGGCTTAGGTTCACCTTTGTTCCCAATCGCCTACGCCTTACCTTTGCTCCTCAGTGCTGATTTTACTATAGTCCTAATCTAGCCGCTATGTTTCTTGCCCTTCCTGCCGCGCAATATCATCCTTCCGATTATCTACCCATCCTAGTTCAGCTTGGGTTTGCTTTAGCTTTTGTCGCTTTTGCAATGATTGTCTCCCATCTAGTTGGTCCAAACCGCAAGAGCGCCGTTAAGGACAGTTCTTTCGAGTGCGGCATCGAGTCGGTGGGCAATGCCCGCACGCCGATTTCGGTGAAATACTTCCTGACAGCCATTCTATTCGTGCTGTTCGATGTGGAAGTTATCTTCATGTATCCTTGGGCTGTTAACTTTCGCTCATTAGGCACAGAAGGTTTTGTTCAGATGATTGTATTCTTAACCCTGCTTATGGCTGGCTTCGTGTACGTCATCAAAAAGGGCGTACTACGCTGGTCGGAGCGCTAAAAGGCAAACTTTTGTTTCCTTACTAGTGTTCGTCAGATGGGTGTTCCCATTTCTGAAATAGACTCTTTCTTATGACTGATATACGAGTTCCTGAAATCAAAATGGCAGAGGCGCCGGAAGGCGTTGAGGGTGCCGGCTTTTTTGCTACTTCCCTGGAAAAGGTAGTCGGTATTGCTCGCGCTAACTCGCTCTGGCCTTTGCCCTTTGCCACATCTTGCTGCGGTATTGAGTTCATGGCTACCATGGGCTCGCACTACGACATTTCTCGCTTCGGTTCGGAGCGGCCGTCGTTTTCGCCTCGTCAGGCCGACTTGCTCATGGTAATGGGCACTATTGCCAAGAAAATGGCGCCCATCGTGAAGCAGGTATATGAGCAGATGGCTGAGCCTCGCTGGGTACTAGCTATGGGCGCCTGCGCCTGCTCGGGGGGCATTTTTGACTCTTATTCCGTGCTTCAGGGCATCGACCGTATCATCCCCGTTGATGTGTACGTGCCCGGTTGCCCACCCCGTCCTGAGCAAGTGCTCGACGGATTGATGCGGGTACAGGATCTGGCTAAAAACGAGTCTATTCGCCGCCGCAACTCGCCCGAATATCAGGCGTTGTTGGCCTCTTATAACATTAAGTAAGGAGCTGAGAGCAGCCAGATTTAACTTATGAATCCCGCTGCTCTCAACTTCTAGTTCCTCTCAAAAATGGCTGAATCGAACGAAGAATCCACTGTTGCTCAAACTACTGTAGCCGAAACCGACCCTAATAAGCTGACCAATGCTCGGGTGCTCACTACCCTTCAGCAGCTATTTGGCGAAGATGCTTTTACAGATGTAGAAGAGCCTTACGGCTTGCTTACGGCCACTACCACGCGCGAACGGATTCACGAAATCATTCAGACCCTGCACGGCGAGCCAACCATGCAGTTTAACTTTCTGACCACTATGTGCGGGATCCACTATCCCGAGAACGAAGGTCAGGAGTTGGGAGTGATTTATCATCTCCACAGTTTGGTGCACAATGTGCGCCTGCGGCTAAAAATCTTTTTCCCGATTACCGATCCGGCCGTCCCTACGCTCACCGACATCTACGCTACGGCGAACTGGATGGAGCGTGAAACTTTCGACTTCTTCGGCATCATCTTCACGGGCCATCCCAACCTCATCCGCATTCTGAATGTGGAGGATATGGACTACCACCCCATGCGGCGCGAATACGCACTGGAGGATGGCACCCGCGAGGACAAAACTGACCTGTTTTTCGGCCGCTAGGCCCCTGATACCTATATCATGGCAGTAAACGACACGCTGGAAGGCACCCATAAGATTCATCAAGAGGCCCGCGAGCAGCAGCATAACCAGCTCGTGCCTACTCTCAACGACTTCAGCCAGGAGCTGACGACGCTGAACTTGGGCCCGACGCACCCTGCTACACACGGCATTTTCCAGAATATCCTGCAAATGGACGGGGAGCGGATCATTTCCGGTGTCCCTACCATTGGCTACATTCACCGAGCTTTCGAAAAGATTGCCGAGCGGCGGCCGTTCTACCAGATTACGCCTCTCACCGATCGGATGAATTATTGCTCTAGCCCCATCAACAACATGGGCTGGCACATGACGGTGGAAAAGCTGCTCGGTATCACCGTTCCCAAGCGCGCGCAGTATATGCGTGTGATTATGATGGAGCTGGCCCGCATCACCGACCACCTGATCTGTAATTCAATTCTGGGAGTAGATACTGGTGCCTTTACCGGCTTCCTATACGTGTTCCAGGAGCGGGAAAAGGTTTACGAGATTTACGAGGAAGTATGCGGCGCGCGTCTCACGACCAATATGGGTCGGGTAGGCGGCATGGAGCGCGACTTTTCGCCGGTTGCTATAGAGAAGCTGCGCAAGTGGCTGAAGGAGTTTCCAGCTGTCATGCGCGAGTTTGAGAGCATGTTTACCCGCAACCGCATCTTCATGGATCGGGTGGTAAACGTGGGGCCAATAACGGCAGAGAAAGCTCTGAACTACGGCTTTACAGGTCCAAACCTGCGTGCTGCTGGCGTCGACTATGACGTGCGAGTAATGAATCCATATTCATCTTACGAGGACTTCGACTTCGAAATCCCAGTAGGCACGAACGGCGATACATACGACCGCTTCTTAGTACGCAACGAGGAGATTTGGCAGAGCTTGCGCATCATCAACCAAGCACTAGATAATCTGCCCGAGGGCCCGTACCACGCTGATGCACCGCACTATTATTTGCCCCCCAAGCAGGCCGTGTACAAAAACATGGAAGCGCTGATCTACCACTTCAAGATCATCATGGGTGAGATTGAAGCTCCAGTGGGTGAGGTGTATCACTCTGTGGAAGGCGGCAATGGCGAATTAGGCTTCTATCTGATTTCGGATGGTGGCCGCACACCATACCGCCTGCATTTCCGTCGCCCCTGCTTTATCTACTACCAAGCTTACTCCGAAATGGTAGTGGGCACCAGCCTCTCCGACGCTATCGTGATTCTAAGCTCGATGAACGTAATTGCTGGCGAGCTGGACGCGTAGTTTTTTGCTGAATTTGTTTCCTATGGAAGTTACGACTGCTCCTACTAAGCCTCAATTTTCGCCCGCCGCACAGGCAGAGATTAAACGTATTATCAAGCGATACCCTGAGGATCGCAAGAAGTCAGCTCTATTGCCCGTGTTACATATTGCCCAAGCGGAATTCGGCGGCTGGGTAAGTCCCGAAGTGCAAGACCTGGTGGCCGAAACGCTGGACCTCAAGCCAATTGAGGTGTACGAGGTGTCGTCGTTTTACACCATGTTCAACCTCAAGCCAGTTGGCAAGCATGTGCTTGAAATCTGCCGCACGGGTCCTTGCATGTTACGCGGATCGGATGAACTAACCGAGAACTTAGAGCGCATTACGGGAGCTAAAGTAGGCGAAACTTCACCCGACGGCATGTTTACCATTAAGATGGTAGAGTGTCTAGCAGCTTGTGGTTTTGCGCCGGTTGTGCAGGTGCGGGAGAAGTACTACGAGAGCTTGGAAACACCAGAAGCGGTAGATGCTATGCTCAACGAACTGCGCAGCATGGTGCATCGCCCGCTGTTGCCATGGGAAGAGCAGAATACGAACGCTTAGCCTTTAAGCCTATTACGCGCTTAAAGAACAAATCAATTAACCCTTCACTCCTACCCCTTACGCTGGAGAAATCATGGGACGCAAGCTATTAACTGAACATATAAACGTCGAGGGGATCGACACGTTCGAGGTCTACCGCAAACACGGTGGCTATCGCTCCGTGGAAAAGGCCATTAAGACGATGACGCCTGATGAGGTGGTAGAGGAAGTCAAGAAGTCGGGCCTACGTGGGCGCGGCGGCGCGGGCTTCCCAACGGGGTTGAAGTGGAGCTTTTTGGCTAAGCCAGAAGGTGTGCCACGCTACCTCGTCTGCAACGCCGACGAATCGGAGCCTGGCACCTTCAAGGACCGCCAACTGATGTCGAAGCTGCCACATTTGCTCATTGAGGGCATGATTACGAGCAGCTACGCTTTGGGCGCGCGCACCAGCTACATTTATATTCGTGGCGAGTTATTATACGTGCTACGTATTCTGGAAAAGGCTATTGCTGAAGCATATGCGGCTGGCTTCCTAGGCGAAAACATTCTCGGCTCGGGTTACTCCCTGGATTTGCATGTGCACCCTGGCGGTGGCGCTTATATCTGCGGTGAAGAAACCGCTCTGCTGGAATCTTTGGAGGGCAAGCGTGGTAACCCACGCAACAAGCCGCCGTTCCCGGCAGTTCAGGGCTTGTACGCCCGTCCTACTGTGGTAAATAACGTAGAATCCATTGCCGCGGTGCCAGTTATTGTAAACGAAGGCGGCGACGAGTACGCCAAAATCGGCATTGGCAAGAGCACGGGTACAAAGCTTATCTCCGCTTGCGGGCACTTAAATAAGCCAGGTATTTACGAAATTGAGCTAGGTGTTCCCGTCGAAGAATTCATTTATTCCGATGAGTACTGCGGCGGCATTTGGAAAGGCCGTGAGTTAAAAGCAGTAGTAGCTGGGGGTTCATCCGTGCCGATTCTGCCCACGGAGCTTATCTTGAAAACCGCTGCTGGCGAGCCTCGCCTGATGACGTACGAATCCTTGTCTGATGGTGGCTTCGTAACTGGCACTATGCTGGGCTCGGGGGGCTTTATTGCCATGGACGAGACGACCTGCATCGTGCGCAATACCTGGAACTTCTCGCGCTTCTACCATCACGAGTCGTGCGGGCAGTGCTCGCCCTGCCGTGAAGGCACGGGCTGGCTCGAAAAAGTACTACACCGTTTGGAGCATGGCCACGGTGCTATGCACGACATCGACTTATTAGTGAGCGTAGCTAAGCAAATTGAGGGCAATACAATTTGCCCCCTAGGCGAAGCAGCGGCCTGGCCCGTAGCAGCAGCCGTGCGCCACTTCCGCGACGAGTTTGAGTGGCACGTAAAGCATCCGCAGGAGGCCACTCGCCCCGGGGCGGTATATCCGGGCAAAGCCGTTTTGGCCTAGCACCGATTAATAATTGAGAATAAACATTCAAGATTTAACCACTGCTCACCTTAGCGTCCTTCTCCTCAAGAACTTGGTGCTATAGTAACTAAGGTTAATCTTCGCTGACTCTGAAATGGCTAAAATAACGTTTGATGGCATCGAGGTAGAAGTTCCAGACGGAACAACCATCCTCAACGCAGCCCGCACTATCGGTGGCGGTATTGTGCCGCCTGCCATGTGCTATTATACCCCACTGAAAGGCTCGGGGGGCAAATGCCGGGCTTGCCTGGTACGTGTAGCCGCTGGATCTGCAAAAGACCCGCGGCCGATGCCTAAGCTAGTGGCCTCGTGCATCACGCCCGTGCAAGACGGCATGGTAGTAGAAAATACAACCTCTGAGCAAGTACTCAACGTGCGCAAAGGCATTGTGGAGATGTTGCTCATAAATCACCCCCTGGATTGCCCCGTATGCGACCAGGCTGGCGAGTGTGATCTACAAAATTTCGCTTTCGAGCACGGTGTATCTACTACGCGCTACGAGGAAGAGCGCCGCACCTTCGAGAAGATCGACATCGGTCCGCTGATTCAGCTGCACATGACGCGCTGCATTCTGTGCTACCGTTGCGTATACACTGCCGACCAGCTCACCGAAAAGCGTGTGCACGGCGTGCTAGGCCGGGGCGATGCGGCTGAGATAGGCACTTATATCGAAAACATTATCGATAACGACTTTTCTGGTAATGTTATCGATGTGTGTCCCGTGGGGGCACTGACCGACAAAACTTGGCGCTTTAAGCAACGGGTATGGTTTACGAAACCCATGAACGCCCACCGCGACTGCCCTAAGTGCACCGGCAATGTGGTGCTTTGGTACAAAGGCAAAGATGTACTGCGCATTACGGCTCGCAAAAACGAGTATGGTGAAGTAAAAGAGTGGATTTGCAACGAGTGCCGGTTCGAGAAGAAAGAAACTGCCGATTGGACTCTCGAGGGCCCCGCGCATATTGATCGGGCCTCCGTTATTTCGGCTAATCACTATGAGTTACCCGTGGTTAATCCGCAGATAATTGCAGATTTACCCGAGAGTTCGGTACGTGACTTAGAGCAAAACCCTCCCCTGAAATTGGGTAATTAATTAGGTACTGGTTATTTCTGCTGATTTGCTAATTGGCTAAACGATAGGCATAACCAGTACTAAAACTGGTACTATACTACATGGAACTTACCGCACTGGGCTGGCAAGCCCTCGTTATTCTGGCAGTGTTCGGCATTTCGCTGCTCATCGCCACGTATTCTACTTATGCGGAGCGCGTAATTGCGGCTTTCCTGCAAGACCGCGTCGGTCCCGACCGTGCCGGCCCGTTCGGACTGCTCCAACCACTAGCCGATGCCGTAAAGCTCTTCACTAAAGAGGAGTTCTTTCCAGCAGGGTCTAACCGTGCTTTGTTTGTCTTCGGTCCCTGCTTGGCCATGGTCACGGCCCTGATGGCATCGGCGGTTATCCCGTTTGGCAACTATTTGCAGTTTGGAAGCACCATCATCTGGTTACAAGGGATTGAAGTCAATATTGGAATGCTGTACGTGTTTGGCGTGGTGTCGCTGGGCGTATACGGTATTATGATCGGTGGCTGGGCCTCCAACAACAAGTTCTCACTGCTGGGAGCCATCCGGGCTGCTTCGCAAAACATTAGCTACGAGCTAGCTATGGGCCTATCGTTGATTGCCGTACTGATGATTAGCGAGACCCTGTCGTTGCGCGAAATCACCTTGCAGCAATCGGTGCCCGGCGAGTGGCAGTTTTGGAATATTGTAAAGCAGCCGCTTGGCTTTCTTATCTTCCTAGTATGCGCATTCGCTGAAACCAACCGTACCCCTTTTGATTTGCCGGAGTGCGAAACGGAATTGGTGGGCGGATATCACACCGAGTACAGCTCCATGAAAATGGGCTTGTACCTGTTCGCTGAATACATCAACATATTTGTGGCTTCGGCCGTGATGAGCGTGCTGTATTTCGGTGGCTTCAACTTTCCGTTTCAGTATGAGCTACGGGCTTTCCTAGCGGAGTCGCAGGGCATGGTAACGGCTCATAACATTGTAACGGCCTTAGGAGTAGTGACCATCTTTGTTAAGATCTTCTCCTTTATCTTCTTCTTTATGTGGGTGCGCTGGACTTTGCCACGCTTCCGCTACGACCAGCTTATGCGTTTGGGCTGGACAATCCTGATTCCGCTGGCCATCTTCAATATTCTGCTCACTGGGGGGCTTATTATTTTTAATATCATCCCGCAGGTGCCGAAGTGGTGGCTGGTGCAATAAGCACTAGCACCTCCATAGATTATTAGGCTGCTCATCCGATTTACTCGGATTTAGAAACCAACCATCATGCAATCCTTAAGCAATAGAGCAAAGAAACTGGAAAAGAAGCCGATGACGCTCGCGGAGCGAGCATACTTGCCGGCTATCTTCCAGGGCCTGAGCATTACCATGCGGCACTTCTTTTCCAAGAAAGCTACCATTCGGTATCCGGAGGAGACGCGGCCGTTTTCCCCTATCTTCCGGGGCCTGCATGTGCTCAAGCGCGACGAGCAGGGCCGGGAACGGTGCACCGCCTGTGGACTTTGCGCAGTGGCCTGCCCGGCCGAAGCTATTACTATGGTAGCCGGTGAGCGTAAAAAAGGCGAGGAAGGTCTTTACCGCGAAGAGAAGTATGCTATCAGCTACGAAGTGAATATGCTGCGCTGCATCTTCTGCGGTTTATGCGAAGAAGCCTGTCCAAAAGCTGCCGTCTATTTGCAAGCCGACAAAATGGCTCCTCCACGCTTCGAACGCGACGAGTTTATCTATGGCAAAGACCGCTTGGTGGAACCGGTGTCCCCAGACGCCCGATCTCAGCGTGGTATTCAGCTGACGCCTGAGCAGGCAGAGGCACTTCGCAATAAAATGGCTCAGCAGCCTATATAATTACTAAATCTTGGCTTGGTAGTAAACCTTCTAAACTAAATGAGCCTTCTCAGCTGCAAAAACTTAGTTTTGCAGCTGAGAAGGCTCATTTAGTTTAGAAGGTTTACAAACTCATTTTAGCTTCATATAACTGCATTACACTCCGCTGTTGTGTTACTTTTAATACCTTATTCTACTCTGTAGATTTTTTCAAGATTTAGTTAACTATTAAGGCTCTTATCACGTAGGACAGCGCTTATCTGAGGAGCAAAGCTCATATTTCTCATCCTATCTAGTCACTTGTTAATCTTTAGTGAAGCACATTTAAATTCATCAGCGATTCAAGTGTAAATACTTATGAACTGCTGCTTTCATACAACTGCGGACTATTTTTTCAGAAATTATCATATTTACACGTCTTATTTTATGAGGTTTTCGTATGCGCTGCATATTCTACTAACCAATGGAAAAGATTAGATCAGTTCGGGTTCTAGATGTACCTCTCTTTGCCGGCGACATAAAGAAGGCTTCTAGCCTCTTAATTAATGAAATGCGCGGTGAGAACCGTCAAAATCATTGTATCAGTGCCACTGGCGCGCATGGATTAGTTACAGCTCATTCTGACGCACACCTTAAGAATATTCTAACTAACTTCTACATCAATTTGCCCGATGGGATGCCTGCTGTGTGGGTAGGGCGAATAAAAGGGGAAAAGGAAATGCAACGGTGCTACGGCCCAGATTTTTTTGCCGAAATGATGCAAGTGACAGCTCAAGAGGCAGTTAGGCACTTTTTCTGCGGTGGAAAAGAAGGAGTAGCTGATGAGTTAAAAGCTGCCTGCGAAAGTAAATTCAATAATCACGGCGTCGTAGGAACATTTTGTCCTCCATTTCGCGATCTGTCTGATCAAGAATTTAAAGATTTAGGAGACAAGATTAATGAGTTGAATATCAATGTAGTATGGGTTGGCATTAGTACTCCCAAACAAGAAAAATTCGCTTACAAACTAGCTCGCTACACCAATGTACACTTCCTAGTTACAGTAGGAGCAGCCTTCGATTTTCATATTGGTAGGGTTGTACAAGCGCCGAGTTTTATGCAGAAAATGGGCTTAGAATGGTTTTTTCGCTTATGCGTAGAGCCTAAGCGACTTTGGAAGCGATACTTGCAAATTGTCCCTCTGTTCCTTTATTACAACGCTTTAAATTTAACACACTCTAAAATTCAACATCGACAATTATGAGCAAAAATGTTCTCGTCTGTGGCGGCGGTGGTTTCATTGGTGGCCACTTAGTTAAAAGATTAAAAAGTGAAGGCTATTGGGTAAGAGTATGTGACCTGAAGCGTAACGAATTCAGTCCTTCACTCGCTGATGAGTTTATCGTAGGCGACCTGACTGATCCCGTAATTTGTCGGGAGGTGGTGAAGGATATAGAAGATGTCTACCAATTGGCCGCTGATATGGGAGGAGCAGGTTATATCTTCACTGGTAATAACGATGCAGCCGTGATGTATAACTCAGCTACTATCAACCTCAATGTTGCTGAAGCCAGTCGCTTGGCAGGAGTAAAGAAAATCTTCTACTCCTCATCGGCCTGTATGTATCCTGAATACAACCAATTAGATCCTGATAACCCCAAATGCTCCGAGGAGTCGGCTTACCCTGCTGCTCCTGATAGCGAGTATGGCTGGGAAAAATTGTTTAGCGAGCGTCTATACTTGGCCTACAATCGAAATCACGGTATCGAGGTGCGCATAGCACGCTTTCACAATATTTTTGGTGAAGAAGGAACTTGGACAGGTGGAAAAGAGAAGGCCCCTGCTGCAATGTGCCGAAAGGTAGCGTCTGCTGAAGAAGGTGGTACAATGGAAATATGGGGTGATGGTAAACAAACACGCTCTTTCCTTCATGTACAGGATTGCTGTGATGCCGTTCGACTACTCATGGACTCTGATTTCTCTGGTCCTGTTAACATTGGCTCAGAAGAGATGATCACTATCAACGATCTTGCTAAGATGGTAATGGAAATAGGAAATAAGCCTTTGAGTATCAAGAATATTCCTGGTCCTACTGGAGTACGGGGAAGAAATTCTGACAACGCTTTGATTCGGGAGAAACTTGGCTGGGAACCAAAACTTAATCTGCGTCAAGGGTTAGAAAGAACATATCCTTGGATTGCTGAGCAGGTAGCCAAGCAACTGGAAACTGTAGAATAAGTCTAGTCCACTACTTCTCAAATGCAAAAGGCAGCAATATGCTGCCTTTTGCATTTGAGAAGTAGTGGACTAGACTTATAGACTTTGAACTGGTAATTCTTATTGCTAAGAACTTTTGCCATGCGAACTAGTATCTTTATGGCGTTAATACTTTTTATTGATCTGCTAAGTATAAACTTAGTCTCGCGTTTTTTATGTCTCCTCTCTTTTTCTTCCTGTCGTTTGTAGCCCTGTTCAGTGCGCTGGGTGTGGTACTGGCCAAAAACCCAGTTCACAGTGTGCTGTTCCTGATTCTGACTTTCTTCACGATATCAGGGCACTACTTGCTGTTAAATGCGCAGTTTCTAGCAGCTGTGAACATCATCGTATATGCTGGCGCTATCATGGTGTTGTTTCTGTTCGTGATAATGTTCCTAAATCTGAACGCCGATACCGAGCCCCATAAGTCTGCTTTGTCTAAGATAGCAGCGGCAATAGCTGGCGGCTCTCTTCTACTGATTTTGGTAGCCGCATTACGCGACATTCAGCCAAGTGGGGCTAACGCTGACACCTTTGACTCACAAATCGGCATGGTAGACCGGCTGGGCATGGTGCTTTATCAGCAGTATATGCTGCCATTTGAGTTGGTTTCGGTGCTGTTTCTGGCCGCTATGGTGGGTGCGGTAATGCTAGGCAAGCGAGAAACAGGCGAGCGAAATTTCTAGAGTTTTCCAATCACAAAAAGCAAAAGCGACAACTAATGTATCAGTTGTCGCTTTTGCTTTTTAAAGCACTTTATTTTCACTGAGTAGAAATATCTAAGTCGACTCTCGAGTGCCAACTTGCAGCACAATCTAATATCAAGATTAAAAGTAGATTAATTATAGATGGTAGTAAAACTATTAACGAAGGAAGCGGTATATATTTGCACTCAGTTAGCAATGCTTGGGTAATTTATAAAGTCGCGGGTCGGCTGAGTATAAACAACAGGCGGCGCGACGCATATCAAGTACGTGTGCTACCTATGTACTGTAACTCTCCCTCCTCAAATGTTGACTACGCTACGTCCAGAGCTTAACGAGAAGCTTTTTTTGCGCGACCCTCAGGAAACTGATCTTGGCCGCAAAATCATAGCTACAAGCGTGCAGCTTATCGATGAACTTGGATTCGAGCTCTTCACTTTTAAAAAACTAGCCCATCAAATAGGCTCCACGGAAGCCTCACTGTATCGGTATTTTGAAAACAAGCACCGTTTGCTCGTTTACCTTATTTCGTGGCACTGGGCATGGCTGCGGTTTCAAATCCGATTCCACACCCACAACGTGAGCGACCCGCATGCTCGGCTCCGTCTTATCCTGGGAATCATTACTAATGCTCACCGCGACTATGCTGCAACGCCGGAGCTAGATGAAGCTGCGTTGTACCGTGTGGTAGTGGCAGAAGCCTCCAAGACTTACCTCACCCGCGAGGTTGACCAAGTGAATCATGATGGCTTTTACCGCGAATACAAGAGCTTATGTGCTGACATAACGGTCGTGGTGCAGGAAATTGCCCCCCACTACCCCTATCCACACGCCTTGGTCAGCACGCTGCTTGAGGCAGCTCGCAAGCAGCTGTTTTTCGCGCAGCACTTGCCCTCCCTGGCTGATGCTCCGACGCCCGAGACGGCCAAGCAAGACATTCTAGGCTTTCTGGAAAGCGTTGCTTTTTCAGTACTGAGTAAATAATTGACGATAAATAAGCTCTATCATGGCTGAATCTTCCTCCGGCCTTACGCCAGTTCAGCGTCTGTGGCGGCTTTTGCTGTCAGAACGCCGCGACATCACTTACCTCTATGTGTATGCCGCGCTGGCCGGATTTATAACTCTATCGCTGCCACTAGGGGTGCAAAGCGTCATTGGCTTTGTATCGAGTGGAGCTGTAAGCACGTCGCTGGTAGTGCTCATTATCTTTATTGTGCTGGGCACAGTACTGGTAGGCGGTTTGCAGATCATGCAGGTGTACCTAGTGGAGTTTCTGCAGCAGCGCTTGTTTGCGCGAGTAGCCTTCGGTATGGCAGTGCGAGTGCCGCGGGTGCGTACCGAGGCTTTGGGTGACGAGTATTTGCCCGAGTTGATGAATAGAATGCTCGATACTCCCACCCTTCAAAAAGGGTTGGCTATTCTACTAATCGACTTTTCGACGGCTGGCTTACAGATTCTGTTCGGCTTGCTCTTGCTCTCGTTTTATCACCCCGCCTTTATTGCTTTTGGCTTATTGCTAATCATAATTCTGAGCGTTTTGCTTCGCCTCACCTGGAGGCAGGGCTTAGAAACCAGCCTGACGGAATCGAAATACAAATACCGCGTTGTGTCTTGGCTCGAAGATGTAGCCCGGACCGTGCACACCTTCCGCCTGGCTCCGCGCCACGCGCTTGTACTCGACCGCACTGATGAACACGTCAACGGGTATATCAAGGCGCGGCGCGCCCACTTCCGGGTGCTTATAGTGCAGTATTTCGGCTTTGTAGGCTTCAAAACGTTGATCACAGGTGGTTTGCTTATTCTGGGCTGCTATCTACTGGTTAACGAACAAATTAATATTGGGCAGTTTGTGGCTTCCGAAATTGTTATCATTCTGACAATCGGAGCGGTAGAGAAAATCCTGATTAAGCTCGATGTGCTATATGATGCACTCACGTCGATTCATAAGATTGGTCACGTATTAGACTTGCCTTTAATCGCGGAGGCAGGGGGGGCAAATTTGTCGCTCTCGAGTGAGAATAATCAGGGCCTTGCCGTGGACCTCCGGTCTTTATCCTACCACTATCCTAGCAACAGCCGACTGGTGGTGGATAATGTATCGTTGCAATTGCAACCCAATGAGCACTTGGGCTTAGCGGGTTATGATGGCTCGGGCAGAACAACGCTGTTGCGCATCATGGGCAACCTGCTCGATGGCTACCAAGGCATCCTAACCTACGACAATACATCATTGCGCGACCTGTCACCCGAAACTATATCGCGCACTCTCGGCGAGAACTTCTCTCACCAGCATTTATTCAGCGGTACTGTACTCGAAAACCTAACACTCAACCAGCCGGATATAAAACCTGCCGACGTATCGTGGGCTCTTGACTTGGTAGGCCTACGCGACGAGATCTATGCTTGGGCGCAAGGCTTGGGCACCTATATAACTGCTGGAAGCCCTATGCCTGATAATGTAAAGCAAAAGCTACTGTTGGCTAGGGCCTTGGTTCGCCGCCCACGGTTGTTGCTGCTTGATCATTTCTTGCCCGCCGCAGAACCTGCAGACCAACAGCGGATTCTAAAGCGAATTTTGGCCCCCGAAATGCCTTGGACCTTGGTTGTGGCCTCCTGCGACCCGCGTATCCTAACCCTATGCACTCGTACCGCCGTGCTACGGGAGGGCCGCATCGTAGCAGATGGCACATATGAGGAGATTGCTCAGACACCTGAATTGCACGACCTATTGACGGTATAAAAACGCAGGAGCCATAAGCACTCTTATGTTATCAACTTGTTGGGACTACACTAAGTGTAGTGCCGATGCAGCGCAATAACAGCGCTATTATCTACAACCCGAACTCGTAAATCTTTCTTATCATGCCTTTCGCTGAGCATCCCTTCTCAGAAGCGCACCCCGAAACTAGGCGATTCAGCTCGCTCAGACAGGTGCAGACACCCCGGGCCGGGCGCGTTCTGGCCCGTTGGTGCGGCGGCCTGGGCTTGCTTGTGCTAGTATGCGGCTTCCTCCCCTGGACCCAGAATATTCGCTCTACGGGCTCACTTACTACGCTTCGTGCCCAAGATCGGCCTCAAACAGTGCCTAGCACCATTGCAGGACGCATTATGCGCTGGCGGGTGCAGGAGGGCCAGCTAGTACAGCGCGGAGATACCCTAGTGGAGATTGCCGAGATCAAGGACAAGTACTTCGATCCTGAGCTATTGAAGCGCACCCGCGAGCAGCTGATTGCCAAGGAAGGAGCCCTTCGGGAAAACAGCGCCAAAACCGTGGCTCTCGGCCAGCAACAAACTGCGCTAGGCCAAGGCTTGCGCGTAAGCCTCGATAAGGCTCGTAACAAAGTCCGGCAAGCTCGCCTCAAAGTATTGAGCGACAGCGCGGAGCTAGTGGCCGCGAATACAGACTTTGCCATTGCTCGTCAGCAGCTTGAGCGCCAAGAGAAGCTTTACCAGCAGGGTCTCAAATCCTTGACTGAAGTGGAGCAGCGCCGCCTCAAGTTCCAGGAATCGACAGCCAAGCAGCAGGCCGTAGAAAACAAGCTGGGTGTAAGCCAGCAGGAGTTGATAAACGCCCGATTGGAGCTGCTTTCGCTGAATGCTGAATACCAGGACAAAATCGCAAAGTCGGAAAGCGACCGACGCAGTGCCACGGCCTACCAGTTTGATACGGAGGGCCAGATTGCCAAAATGCGTAACGAATACGCCAATCTGAGCATCCGCAATGCCTTTTACCGCATCACGGCGCCGCAAGACGGCTACGTAGTGCGGGCCCTCAAGCAAGGCTTGGGCGAAATCGTAAAGGAAGGAGAGCCTATCGTGACGGTAATGCCCTCGGCGCCGCAACTAGCAGCCGAGCTGTACGTGCGCCCCATGGACATTCCACTGCTGTCGGTGGGCCGCAAGGTGCGCCTACAGTTTGATGGCTGGCCGGCGCTGGTGTTCTCGGGTTGGCCGGGCACGAGCTTCGGTACCTTCGGGGGCGTGGTAGCTGTTATCGACAACATTGATAGCCAGGGCCAATACCGGGTGCTTATTACGCCCGACCCCGATCAGGAGCCGTGGCCCAAGCCCCTGCGTGTGGGTAGTGGCGTGTACGGGTGGGCACTGCTTGATGATGTGCCCATCTGGTATGAGTTGTGGCGGCAGTTGAATGGCTTCCCACCCAACTTTGTGGGCCAGCCGAAAGAAGCTAAAGGCAAGACAGTTAAAGCAGATAACAAAGCACCCAAGAGTGATAAGTACGCAAGCGCAGAAGAGTAAGGCTTCTTGTGCTGTAGCTGATAAGCAGCCGTCCTCTACCCTTACTACAAAACCTGATCTTTTCGCTTTTATGCTCCGCTTTGCTTTTATGCTGGTTGTATGTCTTGCTGCCGGACCCGGACTGTGGCCCGGGAGCCAGGCAATGGGGCAATCATCGCCTAGCGACACACCAGACGGACCCGTATTCACGCTCACCGATTTGGTTACCCACGTTACGCTGCGTCACCCGGTGGCCCGCCAAGCGAACCTACTCCCTGAGCGCGCTCAGCAGGAAATCCGCTTCGCCCGAGGCATGCTCGACCCAACGGTGAGCAGCAAATACTATGGTAAGGCCTTGGGGGGCAAAGATTACTTCGATACTTGGGACAACACGCTTCGAGTACCTACCTGGTTTGGCGTTGATGTGAAAGCTGGCTTTGAGCGCAACGTGGGCACTTACGTAAACGAACAAATACAAACCCCAGAAAGCGGCTTAAGCTACTTGGGTATCTCGGTGCCGCTGGCGCAGGGCTTGCTCATTGATGAGCGGCGGGCAGCCATACGGCAGGCACAGGCATTGGCGGGTTTGGCCGAAGCGGAGCGCAGAGGGGCACTTAACAAACTGCTGCTTTCGGCCGCCAAAGACTACTGGGACTGGAGCCTGAACTATCAGCGACTGGAGATGCTGCGCTACAATAAGGACTTGGCTGATGTGCGCTTTCAAGCCGTGCGTGAGAGAGTACGGCAGGGCGACCTAGCGGCTATCGACTCCGTGGAAGCGCTTACGGAGCTGCAAAACCGTCAGGCTCAGCTTCTACAGGCCCGCGTACAGTGGCAAAATGCCACGCTCATGCTGAGCAATTACCTCTGGGACGAGCAAAACCAACCTCGCGAGCTGCCGGCCAACGTGCGCCCCCAGCCCCTACCCGCTCCTATCGCCTGGCGTTCCTTGCCTCAGGATTCGGTGGAAGCACTGGTAACTTTGGCTAGCCAGATTCACCCGGAGTTAGCCAAGACTCGCGCTAAGCTTAGTCAACTTGGGGTAGAGCGTCGCTTGTTGTCTAATAAGCTGCTGCCCAAACTCTCCGTTGACTACAACTTGTTGCGCACCGGCCAGCCTTTCAATCCAGAAGGCGATATGCAGTGGACGGGCACTTACTTGTCCAACAACTACAAGCTGGGCTTGAGCTTCCAGTACCCACTGCTCTTGCGCCAAGAGCGCAGCAAACTTCAGCTCAACCAACTTAAGCGCCGCGAAGCCGAACTCGACTTACAGCAAGATACCCGCGAGGTGCAAACGACGGTGCGGACTGTGGCCAACGACTGGGAAGCACTCCGTGAGCAGCTGCGCGTGCAGGAGCAGGTCGTCCAAAACGCTCAAACACTACGCAACGGCGAGCAAATACGCTTCGAGAACGGCGAAAGCTCTGTGTTCCTGCTCAATTCGCGGGAAGCGTCACTGGTTAGTGCACGGATAAAGCTTGCGGAGCTACAAGCTAAATATGCCCAAACGCAGGCTACGCTCCGTTGGGCGGCTGGAGGCACCTTGGAATAATGGAGGTAATCCTACCTAAAAAAAGCCCCCCGAAGCTTCGGGGGGCTTTTTTTTAGGCGCTTTGTTTGGTCACTAAATAACTTACACGTGTGACGTCGATTGCGCTGTGGCTGTTGGGATATCGTCTTCCTGTGGTCGCCGCATCCAAGCTGGGCCGCAGCTGCTGCGCATTTTCTGCCGAAACTTCTCCTGCTCCTCCGGGGTCAGATGGGCCATACGGGACTCCATCTTTTTGCGCCAGATTTCGCGGCGCCGGCTCCAGTCGCCGGGCCGACTGCCGCGGCCCCAGCCCCCGAATAGGATGCGCGTCAGCACCAGCAGACCGAGGGTTTGCCAGAAGCTGATGGCGGGGCCATTGAAAAGCACAGGCACCAGCCAGTTCCAAAGACTCATCGTAGCGTACCCGGCCACGACGATAAATAGGGAAACAAAAAAGAAAATCTTTAGGCCGCGTAGCAGCCAGAACTTACGATTCATGTTGGGTGGATTTTAGCTAGGTGTGATGCCCGCTGGTTTTGTGCTGCACCTGTCGATATAGCGGCAGTTGGGAGGCATTTTAGTCGGTGAACAATTCGGTGTACAGTTTCTGCAGGCGCTTACGCAGGTGTTGAACGGCGTAGTGCTTGCGCGAAATCAGGGTTTTGAGCGGGACGCCGGTTTCGGCCTCCATTTCGCGGAACGTTTTTTCTTCTAATTCGTGCCACACAAACACCTGGCGCTGATTGGGGGGCAATTCTTCCAGCGCTTCGGCTAAGGCTTCCATCAAAGTCTCGCGCAGCAAACGGTTTTCGGGCGAGTCATCAACCGCGGGCAGCACATCAGCCAGGAGCAGCGAGGAATCTTCGTCATCGAAGCCACCCACTAACTCATTTTCCAGCGAGACAGGCTTTTTACGGCGGTAGAGGTCTGTGATTTTGTTGCGCGCCACCCGGAAAAGCCAAGCCGCCGCTTGCTCTACTGGCTTGAGCAGGCGGTAGCTTTCTACGAGTTCGGCAAATACGTCCTGCAGAACATCTTCAGCCTCCGCCTCGTCCGGAATCCGGCGGCGGATGAACTGCAGCAAGCGGGCGCGCTGAGTGCGTACCGCTTCCTGTATCTGCTGGTCCTGGTGGCCTGCGGTCATGGCCAGCGTGGCGTCAAGCGTGAGGGGTAGCGTTTCCATTCTGCTGACACAGACGGATGAACCGGTAAAATACTTTATGCCCACTAAAGTATGTGTGCTAGCGTGCTTTTTGTTGAAAATGCCCCCCAGCTAGTGTCCTCTGCGGTGCATGTAAAGTAAGCGCTACTGTTATCTCCATTCGAGCCAGCGCGCGTAGTAACCTATTATAGAGTGTGCGTTTTCCGATTTTCAGGATACCTTTGCCAGCTAATTAGCCCCGGCCGAGCTTCGGGGGGCTTTTTGCTTTGTCGGCTAGCCCAACTGCATGGAACAGACCATCCCGGAAGTCATTCGCACCGTCCCGCTTCAGTATTACGTCTTCTTTGCCACGGCTTTGTTTGCCATTGGCGTAACTGGAGTACTCACGCGACGCAATGCCATTATTATTTTCATGTGCATAGAGCTGATGCTCAACGCTGTGAATGTCTTGCTTACCGCTTTCTCCGCGTATCGCGCTGACCCCAACGGGCAAGTTTTCGTGTTCTTCATCATGGCCGTGGCCGCTGCCGAAGTATCCGTTGGCCTGGGCATCATCGTGATGATTTACCGCAATTTTCAGAATACCGACGTCAATCTGCTTAGCCGTTTGAAGTGGTAATGATAGACCGCATGTCATTCTTGATCTAACGTACGGAACGAAGGACCTTATGACTTCAGAACAATTTGTTCAATGGTGATAAGGTCCTTCGTTCCGTACGTTAGATCAAGAATGACAGGTGTTTTCTTATAAGCATACCTCTATGCAAGAACTCGTTTTACCCAATTACGGCGCTCCTCATCCTACGCTGCTGTACGTCCTGATTCCGCTGTTGCCCTTCCTGGGCTTCCTGATCAATGGCTTGCTCAATAAGCGCTTGTCGGCCACCGTGGCGGGCGTGATTGGTAGCGCCATGGTGCTGGGCTCCTTCCTGATTTCGATCTACCTGTTCACCACCTTCGAGCGCCAGTACACCGTGCAGCTCTTCGACTGGATTACGGTAGGCTCCATGCGCATTCCCTTCCAGTATCAGATCGACCAGCTCAGCCTAATAATGCTGCTGCTGGTGACGGGCGTGGGCTTCCTGATTCACGTGTACAGCATCGGCTACATGTCCCACGATGAGAATGTGGGCAAGTTTTTCAGCTTCCTGAACCTGTTCATTTTCAGCATGCTGGTGCTGGTGCTGGGGGCCAATTTTGTGATTCTATTTATTGGTTGGGAGGGCGTGGGACTCTGCTCTTACCTACTCATCGGCTTCTGGAACAAAAACCACGACTACAACAACGCCGCTAAGAAAGCCTTCATTATCAACCGTATCGGTGACCTAGGCTTCCTGCTCGGCATCTTCCTCATCTACCTCACCTTCGACTCAGTTCAGTACGCCGAGGTGTTCCAGAAAGCCGCCCTCAGCCAGTTCGGTCCCTACACTGTCAGCATCCTGACGGCTATTACCCTGCTCCTCTTCGTAGGCGCGATGGGTAAATCGGCTCAGCTGCCGCTCTATACCTGGCTCCCCGACGCCATGGCCGGCCCCACGCCTGTATCGGCACTGATCCACGCCGCTACCATGGTAACGGCGGGTATCTATATGGTGCTGCGGGCCAATGTATTGTTCACCCTGGCTCCGGCTACGCTCGAGGTAGTGGGTATTATCGGTTTGGCCACGGCGCTGTTTGCGGCCACAATTGGTCTGGCCCAGAACGACATCAAGAAGGTGCTGGCGTACTCCACGGTTTCCCAGCTCGGCTATATGTTCCTGGCCTTGGGCGTGATGGGCTACACTTCCTCCCTGTTCCACGTCCTGACCCACGCCTTCTTTAAGGCGCTAATGTTCCTCGGCGCTGGTTCCGTGATTCACGCCATGAGCAACGAGCAGGATATTCGTCGTATGGGCGGCCTGCGCAAAGCCTTGCCGATCACCTTCCTCACATTCTTCATTGGCTGCCTAGCTATTTCGGGAATTCCGCCCTTCTCCGGCTTCTTCTCGAAAGATGAGATTCTGGCGCACACCTACGAGCACAGCAAGCTCATGTGGGCCGTGGGCTTGTTCACCGCCTTCCTGACGGCTTTCTACATGTTCCGCCTGCTTTTCCTTACTTTCTTCGGCGAGTTCCGGGGCACCGCGGAGCAGAAGCACCACCTGCACGAGTCGCCAGCTTCTATGACGCTGCCGCTGATTGTGCTGGCTGTTCTGGCTGCCGTGGGGGGCTTTATGGGTGCGCCCATGTTCCTGGGGGGCAAACATTACTTGGCTGATTTCCTGGCGCCCATCTTCACATATTCACGCCAGATCAATCCGGGCGCTTTCACCGGCGAAATTGATCACAGCACCGAGCTCATGCTCATTGGCGCTTCCGTAGCCGCCGGTGTACTCGGTATCATCTTCGCCTATGTGCAGTACGTTTCTCGCGGCGTGCGGCCTGTGGCGGATGAAGCGCAACGCTCGGCTCCCGAGAGCCTGGTGTACCACAAATACTACATCGATGAGCTATACAACGCCCTTTTCGTGCGCCCCATCATGGGCTTGTCGCGCGGGCTGTATCGCTTCGTGGAGCAAGGTATCATCGACCCAATTGTGAACGGCTTAGGCCGCTTGACTCTTGGCGGGGGGCAATTAATGCGTTTCGTGCAGACTGGTACTATTGGCGTGTATCTGATCCTTATGGTGATAGGTATCGTGCTTATTCTGGCGCTGAATTTTGGCAAGTTTTAGATCTCGACACGCACCATACAGTAGATAATGCTTACAGCTCTTCTCCTTTTCTTTCCTCTAGCTGCCGCGCTGCTGCTGCACTTTGTTAAAGGCAACGCCGGACGCGTGTTCGCCTTCGGAGCGGCGCTGCTGGAGTTTCTAGTCGCGGTGTATGCGGCGGTTACATTCAATGCCAACAATGCCGGCCAGCTAGAAGTGAACTTGCCTTGGATTGCCTCGGCGGGCATCAGCTTTCACGTTGGGATGGATGGGCTTAGTTTGCTGCTCGTGCTGCTCACCACCTTCCTGGTGCCGCTGATTCTGCTGGCTTCCTTCCGCCACGATTATAAGAATGAGTCGGCTTTCTACGCGCTGGTGCTGTTCATGGAAACTGGTCTGATTGGGGTATTCACCTCCATGGATGCGTTTCTGTTCTACTTCTTCTGGGAAGTGGCCCTCATTCCGATTTACTTCCTCGCTGGCATTTGGGGCGGCGAGCGGCGTGTGGCCGTCACATTCAAGTTTTTCCTGTACACTATTATTGGCTCGCTGTTTATGCTAGCCGGCTTCGTGTATCTCTACTACCAGACTGGTCCCGCCGCCAATGGCCTAGCCGCTCACTCCTCCGACCTTCAAGCCTTCTATAACCTGAGCCTGACCACGGCTGAGCAATCTTGGTTGTTCTGGTTAATCTTTATTGCCTTCGCGGTGAAGATGCCAATTTTCCCCTTCCACACCTGGCAGCCTGATACCTACACCGAAGCCCCGGCTCCGGCTACCATGTTGCTCTCGGGCATTATGCTGAAAATGGGTATCTACGGCTGCCTGCGCTGGTTGCTGCCGATTGTGCCGCGCGGCGTGAGTCAGTGGGGCTCGCTGGTGATGATTCTGGCTGTTATCGGCATTATCTACGGCGCCATCATCGCTATTCGACAGCGCGACATGAAGCGCCTGATTGCTTATTCTTCCCTTTCCCACGTCGGGCTGATGGCAGCGGGCGTGTTTTCGCTCACGCAAATGGGCTTACAGGGCGCCGTGGTGCAGATGCTGGCTCACGGCGTGAACGTGGTGGGCATGTTCTTCATTGCCGACATCATCCAGCGCCGCACTAACACCCGCCTGATTCCGGAGCTGGGCGGCCTGACTCAAACTACGCCCCTGCTATCTGTGAGCTTCTTAGTAGTGCTGCTGGCCACGGTGGCCTTGCCCCTGACCAGTGGGTTTGTGGGTGAATTTCTGCTGCTGGCCGGCGTGTTTCAGTACAACAACTGGCTGGGCGCCGTGGCTGGCGTTACCATCATTCTGGGGGCCGTTTATTTACTGCGCATGTTCCAGCGCGTAATGCTGGGCCCCTCCACCTCGTTTACGGCTGCCTTCCGCGACCTGAATGGGGCTGAGCTAGCCGTGCTCGTGCCCCTGATAGTTATGATCTTCTGGATTGGCTTGTTTCCAAATACCTTCCTGCAAATGTCGGAGCCGAGTGTAATTCAGATTCTGAATTTAATGCAGAAGTAAACACCATAAGCTCGTCGTTTGGTAAACTCTCAAACGACAAGTTCTGGGGGCATTTTTGACAACCATCGCAACAATACACGAAGTAGAAGTTCGCGCCATATCACGCTACTAACAACGATTCACCAACCGAAGGACAGCGCTGCTAAGCTGGAGTTTGGTGTTACATCCTGCCAATGGCTTCCATTATATTACTTTCTGTTCTGGGCATTGCCAATCTGTTCCTAGGCTTTCTGCGCTCCAACCGCATGCTGCTACCCGCAGCCATGGTTATCCTGTTGATCGTGTTTGGAGCCAATGCCTTCGATTGGAATGCACCCGCGCAGTCCTACTTCAACAACATGCTCACCATCGACCGCTTCTCGGTCGCCTTTACGGGCATTGTGGTGCTCACAACACTGTTGTTGCTGCCCTTCTCTCAAAAGTACGTGCGCGACAACGAGGCCAACCTCGCTGAGTATTACTCCTTGCTACTGTTCTCGCTCGTGGGGGCTATTATGATGGTCAGCTACGACAACATGCTTATGCTGTTTGTAGGTATCGAAATTCTAAGCATTTCCATGTACGTGGTAGCTGGCTCCGACAAGCGCAATGTGCGCTCCAATGAAGCAGCTCTCAAATACTTCCTGATGGGCTCGTTCGCTACCGGCATCTTGCTCTTCGGCATTGCCTTAGTATACGGTGCTACGGGCGCGTTCCAGCTTAGCGACATCGGTGTGGGCGTTACCAACCCAGCTAACGAGTCCTTGCGCCCAATGCTTTACATCGGCATCCTGCTGATCCTTATTGGTATTGGCTTTAAAGTATCAGCTGCACCTTTCCACTACTGGACACCCGACGTGTACGAAGGCACACCTACCTTCTTCGCGGCCTTTATGAGCACAGTAGTGAAGACTGCAGGCTTCGCGGCCTTCCTGAAGCTGCTGGTGCAAGCCTTCCCCGCTGCTCAGGCCTTCTGGATTCCTACCATCGTAGCTATGTGTGCGCTCACGTTGCTTATTGGCAACGTAGGGGCCGTGGCTCAGCAAAGCGTGAAGCGCATGCTGGCTTATTCCAGCATTTCCCACGCCGGCTATCTGCTTATTGGTCTAGTGGCTTTCAATGGTCAACTCAGTGGCCTGTCAGCCAACGGTATTTTCTTCTACTCGCTAGCTTACTCCATTGCCACGGTGGCGGCTTTTGGGGTGCTCAAATTGGTGCACGATCAGCGCCAGCGCGAGGACTATGATGGTCTGAATGGCTTGGCCCGTACTAATCCGCTTCTGGCTTTTGTAATGACAATTGCCATGCTTTCCCTAGCAGGCATTCCTCTTACGGGGGGCTTTTTTGGCAAGTTTTTCCTCTTCGGCGCCGCAGTCGACAACGGCTATATTGGCTTGGTTGTCTTTGCTGTCATCATGTCGATGGTTGGTATTTATTACTACTTGCGGCCTATTATTGCCATGTATATGAAGCCCGCTGACGATGCCGCGGCCGCACCAATTGCTGTGGGCGGCTTCCAGTCGGCCGTTCTAATTATTCTAGCTCTGCTCACTGTCGTATTGGGTGTATTACCCGGCTTAGCAAGCGGAATTTTATAGAATACGCGCATTTTGAAGCAAAAGAAAAGGGCGGTCCGATCAGGCCGCTCTTTTCTTTTGCTTCATGTTTTAAAGAGCAGGTGTCATACATCAGCTACTTCTTGAACATCGAAATCTGCTTGCCGCAAAGTGTCATTTAACGCCCAGTAGCTGCCGAAAATCCTTTTCAATGTTCTGCATGACTACGGGAATAGATTTTCGCACTATTTCAGAAGCTAACTGTGCCTTGGCAAAATCAGGGCGGAAATAATCATTGTCTACACTGAACCCTGACGCGCTGTATTTGTGCATACTATCAAAGTAACTATTGCGCAGCGCATCCAGCTGAGCACAGGATTCCAGAGAAAAGAAAATCTTATTTGCGGTGTAGTAAGATAAAAACGCTTCGTACGCTTGAGTGGCCGTTTTAATCCGCTCCTCTTCCTCTAAATCGGCATCCGCATGAATAAACTTCAATGTAGCGGTCATGTCTTTTAAGGCGGAATTAAGACTGACTATTCTCTGATACAGGTTCTCTAGCACCAGCATTCGCTTCTCATGCAGGCGCGTGTCCTTGGTATTGGCCAGCTGTAGCTCCGCCCGAAACTGCTCTAGGCTCCGGTCAAGCTGGGCTTTGAATTCAATGGACTTGCCCTCCAACTCCTTCTCATACGCCCGGAAACGCATCTTGAGAAACTGTTCGCCCAATGCCTTTGCCACCCACGATGCTGCCCCAATTAGCAGCGCATAAACGCTGACGTTTCCTAAAACTTCACCCCAATTCACGGCTATAGTTAGCATATTTATCCAAATCCAATATTGCTTCAATCGGCGCTATCATTACTCGTGGTATAGCGTATTGTTCGTTTAAACATCTGCTTATGATACCGGCTGGGGGGCATTTTAGTGCCTTATCTAACAAAAAAAGCCCCCTCACGAATGAAGGAGCTTTCTGTACAAATGAACTAGGACTGCTTACGCTTACTTCCGCGTTACGCGCAAGCTGATGCGCCGATTCAGGGCCCGGCCATCTTCGGTATCATTGCTGGCAATAGGAATTTTCTGGCCGTAACCTTTCGTCGTAATACGGCTAGCATCGATGCCCATATCTACTAACATAGCCATAGCCGCGTTGGCTCGGTCTTCGCTCATTTTCATGTTGCTGGCAAAGCTGCCACTATTATCAGTGTAGCCCCCAATACGCACCCGAGCACGTGGAAAGTTCTTTAGAATAGCAGCCACATTCCGCAGTTGCTGCCGCGACTCAGGAGTAAGGTTAGCGCTGGAAGGCGCAAAATAGACCCGATCAAAGCTGATCCAGCCCTTTGTTCTATTCACTGAATCTACCTGAACAGCATCATTCACCAAAAACTGATACAGGCGGTTTTCTGTTGAGTTAGCACCCACCATTTGCCGCGTCCCGTCGCGCAACTTAATCAGGGTAGGTAAGCCCGTATCATAAATGAAGTTGCCGGTTGCCTCGTCGTAGCGTCCCTGCGTAGTGCCCCCGTCGGAAGTAGTAATAACCGAAGTGGCACTGGCACCGGCAGTCACCGAATCCTTTTGCTCGTTACCAGCCAGGCGGTTCAACCCAACGTCAATTCTGTCTTGCCCCAGAAAGTAGCCCAAAGCAGCGGCCAAAGCTACGAGCAGTATGCCAAGGCCCAACCAGTTGGAAGTCCAGATGGAAGACTTGGTTGGCGCGGGTATTTCTGGCGGGTAATAGCTGCCGACTCCTACTGGCCGCCGCTGTTGTAGCCCCACAAGGTCTGGATTGTAGCCTATCCCATTGGGGCGCGGCTCAAAGCTCATCGGACCGGGCCGCGGTGCTGCGTGAGTTTGAGGCTGGGTAACTTGAGGCTGAGGCGAATACGGTCGGGCCATCTCGGGCTGAATAGCTCCCACCATGCGCCGCTGCTCCTGTAGCCAGTGGCTCAGGGCCGTGGCATCCAACTCATTTTCGGCCGCATATTGCCCTATCACCGCTAAAGTAACGGGCGTAGCCAGGCCCATTAAGTTGCTAACAGTAGCGGTTTGGCTACCAGCCCCATTTGCCACCGTCTCGACGGTGCTCGTGTACCGGTCGCTGAGCAGAGACTTCATTAGTTCGGCTCCTCTGCTTTGCCAGCCACCGCCGCCGATTAAGCGACCGGTAGAGGGTCGTAATACGCCTTGCTCGTGCGCTTCGCGGGCCATACCCCAGAGTACTTCGCCCCCACCAGCTTGTTCGGATAAGCCAGTAAGGCTATTGATTACCTGGGAAATAACCCTCGACAGCGTTTTTTCTATGCCGGCTTCGCTCTCTCCCACCGCAGCTGCTCCAGCTTGCCGGATGGCCTCAGTGGAGAAGTAGTTCTTTACGGTCTCCAGTAGGTTGTACGTCATGGCAATGAAAGGATATACGAACTAAAAGAGAACATAATAGTACTAGTTTTTAATGAATCTATACTATCATTTGTCAAGTAAATCGTTGTAACTCAACTGCCTGCGAAATGTCATCAGTTCTACTTGGTAATTAGCATGTTACCTTATACTTCCCGTATAGTCGGGCAACTCGCTATCTAAAGTTGAGGCGCTTTCCCTCAGCATTACGCGCCACCGGGCTACGAAAGCTAAGCTTGGTCGACCTTTTTGCGCGAAAGCGGCAGTTATTCAATACGCCGCATCACGGCGCTGGCGTCGTCGGCATATACTACTGCATCATCATGAAACGGCTCGTCGCCGCGGAATTTTTGCAGTACGCGGGCCGTAGTGATGATGTCTTTCTGGCAATACTTCACGATGCGGGGCAGGTCCTTCTCGTTATAGTACACGCGCGCCACATCGCCCCCGCTGATATCGTCTTTAGGCGTAGGAATACCGAACATGGCGGCCAGCAGCGGCAAGGACGTGTAAGACTTTCGGTCGCCAAACTTCCACAACTCCATGGTATCGAAATGAGCAACTTCCCAAGGCTTTTTGCCGGCAATATCCAGCTGCGGCGGCAGCGGCAGCCCGTTGATGAGCAGGCGACGGCCCAGATAAGGGAAGTCGAACTCTTTGCCGTTATGAGCGCAAAGCAAGTACTGGGGCTTGCGGGCCAGCAACGCCGAGAACTCGCGCAGCATTAGTTTCTCATCCTCATCAGCAAAAGATTTGACGCGAAAGCGCCAGGTTTCCTCTTGCTTATCAAAGTTGAAGCAGCCCACCGAAATGCACACGACTCGGCCAAACTCAGCGTAAATCCCCGCTTGGGCAAACAAGCTCGCTGCCTCCAAATGCGAGGGCATTGGCTCCACATCTTCGGGACCGGTGCGCCAGCCTTTGTCGCGGCGCAGGGCGTGGCACTTATGTTCCCAGAGCAGGCGCAGCATGTCATTTAGCTCGTCGTGGCACCCCACGCACGGCACCGTTTCAATGTCGAGGACAAAGATTTGGTCGAGCGGAGTTTTGCGCAGAATCTGCATGAGTAGGTGTGGCTAGCGGGCTATAGTGTCGAAGATAGCGTTTTTGGCCTCTGGGGGGCAAATTTTATCTTTTTACGAGTATTTAATAAAAATGAGAGTGGCCCCTACATCAGTGGGGGCCACTCTCATTTCTAACACATTAGCTACTGCCTTTATTTTTGAATCACCGCCGTAGCAATGCTTAGCTCCTTCAACTGCGCGGCAGAAATCGGCGAAGGCGAGTCAATCATTACGTCGCGGCCGGAGTTGTTTTTGGGGAAGGCGATGAAGTCGCGAATGGAGTCGGCGCCGCCGAAGAGGCTGCAGAGGCGATCGAAACCGAAGGCGATGCCGCCGTGGGGTGGGGCGCCGTACTCGAAGGCGTCGAGCAGGAAGCCGAACTGGGCTTGTGCTTCTTCATCCGAGAAGCCGAGCAGCGAGAACATGCGGGCCTGCACCGTGCGGTCGTGAATACGGATGGAGCCGCCCCCTACTTCTACGCCGTTAATTACCATATCATAGGCATTAGCGCGCACCTGACCGATGGTTTCGGGGCTATCGAGCAGAGCAATATCCTCAGGTTTGGGCGAGGTGAAGGGGTGGTGCATGGCGAAGTAGCGATTTTCGTCCTCATTAAATTCGAGCAAGGGAAAATCCACCACCCACAGCGGCGAGAACGTGTCTTTGTCGCGTAGACCCATACGCTGGCCTATTTCTAGTCGCAGCTCCGAGAGTGCCTTGCGGGTGCGGTTGGCTTCGCCGGCCAGAATGAGCAGCAAATCGCCGGGCGCGGCGTTGAACGCAGCTTTCCACTGCTGCAATACTTCCTGCGCGAAGAATTTATCGACCGATGATTTCACGCTGCCGTCGGACTCGATGCGAGCGTAGATAAGGCCAGTCGCGCCAATTTGGGGACGCTTCACAAACTCAGTCAGCTCATCGAGCTGCTTGCGCGTGTACACGGCGCTGTTGAAAGCATTGATACCGACTACCAGCTCTGCACTCTCGAACACCGGGAAGTTGTGACCCGATACCAAGTCCTGCGTTTGGGCGGCCGTGGGGGGCGTTTTTTCGGTGTTTTTCAACTCCACAAACTTCATCTCGAAGCGCGTATCGGGCTTGTCGTTGCCGTAGAAGCGCATGGCATCGGCGTAGGTCATGCGCGGCAGCTCCCCGATTTCCAGGCCTTTTACTTCCTTGAACAGGTACTGCACCAGGCCTTCGAAGGTGCGCAGAATGTCTTCCTGCTCCACGAAAGACATTTCGCAGTCAATCTGGGTGAACTCGGGCTGACGGTCGGCGCGCAGGTCTTCGTCGCGGAAACACTTTACGATCTGGAAATAACGGTCGAAGCCCGATACCATCAGCAGCTGCTTGAAGGTCTGGGGCGACTGGGGCAGGGCATAAAACTCGCCTGGGTTCATGCGCGAGGGCACCACGAAGTCGCGGGCACCTTCAGGCGTGCTTTTGATGAGCACAGGCGTTTCCACTTCGATAAATTCCTGCCCATCGAGGAAGCGGCGCGTCGCCTGGGCCACGCGGTGGCGCAGCTCTAAGTTGCGGCGCACGGGGGAGCGGCGCAAGTCCAGATAGCGGTACTTCATGCGCAGGTCGTCGCCGCCGTCGGTGTCGTCTTCGATGAGGAAGGGAGGTAATTTGGCGGGGTTCAGCACGTCCAGTTTCTCCACCCGAATCTCGATGTTGCCGGTGGGCATCTTATCGTTTTTGGAATGGCGCTCGGCTACTTTACCCGTCACGCAGAGCACGTACTCGCGGCCCAGTTGGCGAGCTTGGTCGCGCACTCCGGGCGTTTCTACGCCTTCTTCCAGAGCCAGTTGAGTGAGGCCATAACGGTCACGCAGGTCAATCCAGAGGATGCCGCCTTTGTCGCGGGTGCGCTGCACCCAGCCGCAAAGGGTGACGGTTTGACCAACGTGGTCGAGGCGAAGTTCGCCGCAGGTATGGGTACGGAGCATGAGCTTGAATAGTCGGTAAGAGGTAATCGGGACTTGGAAGGCGAAGGTAGGAAGATATGCCGGGCCCAAAAACGCGCTGTAGTCAGCGGCTTTATTTTTTCAAAGCTGTAATAGCTGTGCCAGAGCCGCGATTCATGCACTAGAAGCGCTTCAGCAAAGATTATTAGTTGCAAGGGCAACTCTTATAGCGAATTCTCTATCTTTCAATTGATTCTTTCTGCCTTCCCCTCAATTCTATCTTTTCCTCCCGCTTTTAACTTCTTACCGCACGCATGGCCCTTGTTATCGAAAACCTGTCGAAAACCTATTCCAACGGTGTGCAGGCCCTGCGCGACGTGAACCTGACCATCCCGACCGGTATGTTTGGCCTGCTCGGCCCCAACGGCGCGGGCAAGTCGAGCCTGATGCGCACCATCGCCACCTTGCAAGAAGCCGACAGCGGCAGTATTCGCCTGGACGAATTGGACGTGTTGCGCGAAAAAGACGCTGTGCGCCGTATTCTGGGCTATTTGCCCCAGGAGTTTGGGGTGTATCCTAAAGTAGCCGCCGAAGATCTATTGGATCATTTTGCCGTGCTCAAAGGCCTCTCCGACAGCAAGGAGCGCAAAGCAACAGTAGCGGCCCTGCTGCACAAAACCAACCTCTACGATGTGCGCCGCAAGAACCTGGGGGGCTATTCGGGAGGTATGAAACAGCGGTTTGGTATTGCCCAAGCGCTGCTCGGCAACCCGCGCCTCATTATCGTGGACGAGCCCACGGCCGGCCTCGACCCGGCCGAGCGCAACCGCTTCCACAACCTGCTGAGCGAGATTGGAGAAAACATCATCGTTATTCTCAGCACTCATATTGTGAGCGATGTAAGTGACTTGTGCCGCAACATGGCCATCATCAACAAAGGCCAATTGCTACTCACCGGCGACCCGCTGGTGGTGATGAATGAGCTGCAAGGCCAGGTGTGGCGCCGCGCTATCGCTAAAGACCAGCTACCGGCCCTGCAAAAGGAGCAGCAGGTTATTTCTTCCCGCCTCTACGCGGGCCAAACCATTGTGCACGTGGTCAGCGACGGGTCGCCGGGGCCGGATTATGAGCCGGTGGTGCCTTCCTTGGAAGATGTGTATTTCGCCCGCATTGCGGAGGCTGAGCGGAGCGCCGCGGCGGTAGTGGCTTAGCAGTTCGCCCCACACCTCTCTTCACAATCAAAACATCTCCCTCATGTTTCTCCAAATATTTCGGTTTGAGCTGTGGTACCGACTGCGGCGGCCGGCTACTTATATATACTTTGGCATCCTGCTGCTGCTGGCTTTACTGCTGATGCTCACGGCGGGGGGCTTTTTCAAGGGCGTAGCCGTGAGCGTGGGCAGCAAGGTGCTTATGAACTCGCCGTTTTCCCTGAATGGCTACACCAATGTCCTGACCCTGATACCGGGCGTGCTGCTGATTTCGGCCATGTTTGGGCCAGCCGTAATGCGTGACTTTGACACGCGCATGCATCCGCTGCTGTACACTACGCCTATTTCGCGGGTAGGGTACCTGGGAGGGCGTTTTGCCGGCACGTTCGTTATTACGATGCTGGTGCTCAGCGGCATTGGTCTCGGTTTGTTTATTGGGACGTTGATACCGGGTATGCCGGCTGAACGCATTGGCCCCCAGAAACTGCTGTACTACCTAAACCCCTACCTCACGCTGGTATTGCCCAACGTGCTGCTTATGGGGGGCATTTTCTTTGCCCTGGGCACGCTCACGCGCAAGGCGCTGGCCACCTACGTGGGCAGCATCGTGTTCTTGGTGCTGTATTTCGTAGCCCAAAGTCAGCTCACCGACCTCGACAATCAAACCCTGGCCGGCCTGCTCGACCCGATGGGCACCGGGGCCACGCGCCAGCTTACCAAGTATTGGACGCCCGCCGAGAAGAACACCCAAATTGTGCCGCTGACCGGGTTACTGCTCACCAACCGGGCAATATGGCTGGGCGTGGGCCTGGCGCTTCTGGGCTTCTGTTTCTGGCGCTTCCGCTTCGCTCAGAGTGCCGCTGAAGGCCCCGTGCGGCGCCGCGCCGAGCGCCCTGGCCTCGACGTGCTGCCTACTACCGCCAACGTTGTGCTGCCGCGCGTGCACCAGGAGTTTGGCACCGGTCAGTACTTGCGCCAGTGGGCGCGCCTTACCAAGCTGGAGTTTCTGGATATCGTCCGCAGCCCCTATTTCATTGCCATTGTGGTAGCGGGCTTGGCTTTTTTGCTGGCCGCGGCCTTGCAGGTAGGTAAGATCTTCGACACGAATACGTATCCTGTTACCTCTCAGGTTATTGTTATCCTGTCGGGCTCTTTCAGCCTGTTTACACTGGCTATTATCACCTTTTATGCCGGCGAGCTGGTGTGGCGGGAGCGGGATGCCCACCTGAATCAGATTTATGATGCTCTACCCCTGCCCAACTGGGTGCCACTGGCCTCTAAGTTGTCCGCTTTGCTGCTGATACCCATTGTACTGCAGGTAGTTGTGTTGGTCTGTGGCCTCCTGACGCAGATATTCTCCGGCTATTTTCAGTTCGAGCTGGGCCTGTATATCCGTTGGTTGTTTGGGCTGCAAATTTTGGATTACTGGCTGCTGGTAGTGCTGGCCCTGGCCGTGCACGTGCTCGTGAATCATAAGTATCTGGGCCACTTTGTGATGCTGCTGTACTACATGTTCACGGTTTTCACGAGCCAGATCGGCCTGGAGCATAATCTGCTGATCTACGGCTCCGACCCCGGCATACAGTACTCAGCTCTAAACAAGTTTGGTCACTTCATTGGGCCTTACGTGTGGTTTAAGCTTTACTGGGCGGCGCTGGCGCTGGTATTGGCTGTGGGGGCCAATTTGCTCTGGGTGCGCGGCACCGAAACCAGTGGCACCGTGCGGCGGCAATTGGCGGCGCAGCGCGCTACGGGCTTGGCTCGGGTAGCGTTGGGCGCGGGCTTGCTCACGTTCCTGCTCGTGGGAGGCTTTATTTACTATAACACCAACGTGCTCAACCGTTACCAGGGCTCCAAAGCCCAGGAGAAGCTGACCGTTGAGTTTGAGAAGAAATATAGCCGCCTGGGCAAACGCCCGCAGCCGCGCATTACGGCCGTGGAGGTACAGGCCGACTTGTTTCCGAGCAAGCAGGAAGTGCGCCTGCGGGGTCAGTACTGGCTGCGCAACAAAACGGCTTTTCCCATTGATTCGGTGCAGCTAAATCTATCCTCTGAGGCGAAGATTCGTCTGTTGGCGCTTGGTGCGACGGGTGGGGCGCCCGCCCGCACCGTGCTCGCCGATTCGCTGCTGGGCTTCTACATCCAGCGCCTGCCACAGCCCCTGGCTCCCGGCGACTCCCTGCCCCTGCGCTTTGACTTATACTACGCCGCGCCGGGCTTCGAGAACCGTACGGCTCGCACCAGCGTGGTGTATAACGGCACGTTTATCAACAGCCAGCTCATGCCCAGCATTGGCTATAATCCCAACGCCGAAATTCGCGATGAGGACACGCGCAAGGATTACCATTTGCCCCCCAGGCCGCGCATGGCTTCGCTTTCCGACACGGCCGCGCGTCGCAATACCTACATCAGTCACGACTCGGATTGGGTGCGCTTCGTGGCTACCGTTAGCACTGAGCCCGACCAGCTGGCCATTGCGCCGGGCTACTTGAAAAAAGAATGGCAAGACCAAGGCCGCCGCTACTTCCGCTACGAAATGGACGCGCCCATTCTCAACTTCTACTCCTTCCAATCGGCCCGCTACGCCGTGCGCAAAGCCAAGTGGAACGACGTGGACATTGCCATTTATTACCAGCCCGGCCACGAGTACAACCTCGACCGTATGGTGCGCGGTGTGCAGGACGCCCTCACCTACTACACCAAGAACTTTGGGCCCTACCAGCACCGGCAGGTGCGCATCATTGAGTTTCCGGGCTACCAGACGTTTGCCCAAAGCTTCCCCAACACCATTCCGTACTCCGAAAACATTGGCTTCATCGCCAAAATCGACTCGGCTAACCCCGAGGACGTGGATTACCCCTACTACGTGACCGCCCACGAGGTGGCGCACCAGTGGTGGGCCCACCAGGTAATTGGGGCCAACGTGCAGGGTTCCACGATGATGTCGGAGACGCTGTCGCAGTACGCAGCCCTGATGGTGATGAAGCAACTCTACGGGGAGGCGCGCATGCGTAAGTTTTTGAAGTATGAAATGGACCGCTACCTCAGCGGGCGGGCCATTGAGCAGACCAAGGAACAGCCGTTGTATAAGGTAGAGAATCAGCAGTATATCCACTACCGTAAGGGTTCGGTGGCCATGTATGCCCTGCAGGACTACATCGGTGAAGACAAGGTGAATAAGGCCTTGGCAGCCTATATCCGGGAGGTGAAGTTTCAGCAGCCGCCTTACACCACCGCGCCCGATTTGCTGCGCCACCTGCGCCAGGTCACGCCCGACTCTTTGCAGTACCTGATTACAGATATGTTTGAGCGCATTACTCTGTATGAAAACCGAGTCGATTCGGCGTCTTACAAGAAGCTACCCAATGGCAAATTCCAGGTTACACTGAACCTAAACAGCAAGAAGTTTTACGCCGACAGCCTGGGCAATGAGCGTCCCGCGCCCATGAACGACTGGGTCGATATTGCCGTGCTTACCGAGCGCAAAGTGAACGGCAAGTGGCGCGATGAGCCCCTGTACCGACGCAAAACGCGGCTCAAGGCCGGAAATAATAAGCTGGAGATTATCGTGGCCGAAAAACCAGTAAAGGCTGGTATTGACCCATTTAATGAATTAATTGACCGCGACCCGGACGATAACATCAAAAACTTACCACGCAGCTAGCTGGAGGGCTTTTCGGGTTTGGCCCGGATTGTGCAAAGGGCCGGAAGAGAACCTTGTTTTCCGGCCTTTTGTCTATTCTTCCTATGAAATATACTGCTCTTCTCGCCGCAGCCCTTCTCACGGCAGCGGCCGCTCAGGCCCAAACGTCCACCAAAGTCAAGACCAAAACGGAGGTCAACGGCACCAGCGTCAAGTCCAAGACCAGCGCTGAGCCCGTCATCCTCGACGGCCCCATCAAGCGCGTTGAAACCCTCTCCGGCATCGACGTATATCCCGACCCCAATACGAATACCATCTTCTTGAGCTTCACCCAGCAGTTTACCCAACCCGGCACGCTGGTGATGACGAACTACAAGAAAACGCCTGTTTATACCACCGCCCTCGACCCGCGCAATAACACCGGCCAGCCCGTGGATTTGGGCCGGATTCCGGCGGGTACTTACCTCGTAGAAGCCAAAACCGGCAACTACGTGTACTGGAAAAAAGTGAGCATTAAATACCCCGCCAAGCCGGTGGCCAGCAAAAAAAAGAAGCGACGCTAAATCCGCCTATTTAGTTAGCTCTTTTACCTCCGTAGTCGTTTCGGCTGCGGAGGTTTTTTATTTGTAACCTCGTGGCTGAAACGGAATACAGTCGGCGGCCTTTCGTTGTAGAGGCACAATATTTTATGTCTCGTCGTTGCTGAGATTATTAGTCCTGAATGGCGCCGTAGCGAGTCGTTCAACGACCAGACGCAAAATATTGCGTCTCTACAGCGTTCCTTTGCAACTCCCCAGTTTGATTTTCCCTTTATGAAATCCTCATTGCGCCTGCTTCGATTTGCCCCCTGGACCTTGCTTTTCCTGCTGATGGTTGCGTTTGTAGCGCCTAAGCTGAAGAAAACGCAGATCACAAAAAACCTTACCGTGGGCGTGCCCGAAGGCTTCGCCGCCCTACCCGATGATGGTATTGCCGCCAAGTATCCTGCCCCGCGTAAGCCCTTAGCCGTGTTTACCAATCCCAGCGGCCGCGTCGATTTCAGCGTGGCCCAGAAGCCCAGCACCTTTACTAGCAAGGACTACGGCATTCTGCTCAAGGTCTATAAAGCCAGCATTCAGAACGCCTATACCAAAGTCGATTTCCTTACAGAGGATATTCGCACCATCAACAAACGCGACTTTGTGGCGCTAGAGTTTGTGTCATCGGTGGCGGATACGCGGCGGGGGGGCAATTTGGCGCCCATTCGCCGCTACCAGTTCGTGCAGTACGCCATTGAGGGCGACCAACTCATGATTTTCACCTTCAACTGCCCCGCCGAAGAGCAGGCGCAGTGGCAGCCGACGGCGCAAGCCATGATGAAAAGTATTGCGTTGAAGTAATAGCAAGAACAATCAAAACGAGGTCATGCAGAGCAGAGCGAAGCATCTCGCTCGCTTCGTTGAATTACTACTCTCACTAAACACGCGAGATGCTTCGCTCTGCTCTGCATGACCCCGTTTTAGTTTAGACTACCACCTATCAATTAGCCTATGACTCTTTCACTTTACAGCGACGAAAGCTACATGCGCGAGGCCCTGAAGCAGGCGCGCTATGCTTTGGCCGAAGACGAGATTCCCATTGGCGCAGTAGTGGTGCTGGAGCGGCAGATTATTGCCCGCGCTTACAACCAAACCGAGAAGCTCAACGACGTAACCGCCCACGCCGAAATGCTGGCTTTGACGGCAGCGGCTAATTTCCTGGGTAATAAATACCTGACTGATTGCACCTTATACGTCACCGTAGAGCCCTGCGTAATGTGCGCGGGTGCCAGCGCCTGGGCCCAGATGCGGCGCGTGGTGTACGGCGCTTCCGAGGAGAAACACGGATTTCGGCGGCACGGCAACCTGCTGCACCGACGCACAGAGCTGGTTACGGGCATCATGGCGATGGAATGCGCCGAGCTGATGCAGGAGTTTTTTGCCCGCAAGCGGAAATAACTACTTTTGAGGGCGGCTGGGGGCAATTTCTAACCCTTCGGCGGCTTTGTCAGTTAAAGAATACCAGTAGCTGCTCGAATGCCGGGCAGCCTTACGCGTTTCATTTCACCTCCAAACCTTTCTTTCTCATGGCCTTCGAACTGCCCCAACTGCCTTACGCCTACGACGCCCTCGAGCCGCATTTTGATGCGCAAACGATGGAAATTCACTACACCAAGCACCATCAGGCTTACGTCACTAACCTGAACAATGCTATCCAGGGCACCGAGATGGAAAGTCAGTCCATCGAAGACATTTTGCAAAATATTGCCGCCGCTCCGGCCGCCGTGCGCAACAATGGCGGTGGGCACTGGAACCACTCCTTGTTCTGGCAAATCCTGACGCCGAATGGCGGCGGGCAGCCTACGGGCGCTATTGGTGAGGCCATCACGCAGTCGTTTGGCAGCTACGATAAATTCAAGGAGGAATTCACCAAAGCCGCTACCACGCGCTTCGGTTCAGGCTGGGCTTGGCTGTGCAAGCAGCAAGACGGCTCCCTACAAATCTGCTCGACGCCTAACCAGGACAATCCCCTCATGCCCGACGCTGGCTGCAAAGGCACGCCCGTACTCGGCCTCGACGTGTGGGAGCACTCCTACTACCTGAAGTACCAGAACAAGCGCCCTGACTACATCGCCGCTTTCTACAACCTCATTAATTGGGACGAGGTAAACAAGCGCCTCCAGGCCGCCGCTTAAGCTTTTGCTTTCTCCTACAAAAAAGCCCCCCGCATAACTGTGGGGGGCTTTTTTGTATAACGCTGTATACTTTCAGTATGTCATCCTGACGAAGGAAGGACCTTATCACATAAGAACGACTAGCATAACAACGACTTGTTCAGGCTTGATAAGGTCCTTCCTTCGTCAGGATGACAGAATAAACAAAGAATTAACGCGCTACTGCAAGGTCAGGACGGCACCGAAGTAGAGGAAGCGGCGCTGAAAGTATTCCGGGTTGGCCTGGCTGTAATCGGTGGAGTAGCTGTAGCTGCTCACGTTGCGGGTGTTCAGCACGTTGCTCAGCACCACGTAGAGCACCAGCGTATTTTGATTTTCGCGGCTGCGGATGAATTTGCTGGCTGTCAGGTCGGTGCGGAAATAGTTGGGCAGACGGCTAGTGCCAAGCTCGGGGGCGTACTGGGGGACAAAAAATCCAGATTCTGGGTCGAGCTGGGCACCGAGGATGGGGGTGTAGGGAGCGCCGGAGCGGTACTGGGTAAAGCTGCCGATTTGGCCGCCTTTGAAGCCATATTTCAAATTGCTTTTTACAATAAACGGTAGGTTGTACCGCCGCTGATTAACAGCCAGGGCCGCGGCTTCTGGGCTATTTATTTGGAGGCGCGACCGGATGCTAGCCAGGGAAAGATCAGCGCTCAGCTTCTTGAAAAACGTGCGCTGGGCGTACACTTCCACGCCCAGCACGCGACTGTCGAGCACCGAGTTTTCGTCCTTGGCATACACGGCCGCTGATAGATTCAGCTCTTCGGAAGTATAGGCGTAATCGAGAGCCACCTGGCGGGTGCGGTAGCGCAGAAAGGGATAATAGGCGGCATCGGGCGAGGAAAAGGACGTGTACTGACCGCCCGATAGGTTCAGAAACTGGCGCGGACTGATATCGTAGCGTAAGTTGAGTTGCCCGCTTAGGTATGCGGATTGCTGGCTATGCGGCACGTTGGTACGTAGACCCACGCCTACCACCCAGCGCTGGTGCTTCCACTTGGTGTACTGATAAGCTTCCCACAAAGTGCGCTGCTGTCGAATGGTGGCCGCGTAGGCCGGGGCCGTTTCACTCATAGCGTAGGGCAAGGCCGGAAATTGCCCCCCAACGCGGATGGCGCGCTCGTCGTAGCTCAGGCCCACGCGGGTAGACAGGGCATCGGACCAGTAGCGACGGAAGTTGAGGCCACCGTAGTAGTCGGCGTTGCGGCGGGCAGCGCGGTAGTTGCCCACGCCGTCGGTGGCGCGGCTGCGGCTGGCGCCTAGGCTGAGGCTGAGGTCGGCGCCGGTCCAGGCTTTTTCGTAGCTGGCTATGCCAAAACCACGGTTTTTGCGGTAGCGGTAGGTGTCATTCAGCGAAGCGTTGTGAAATCGATAGGCGTACTGCTCGCTGATGCCGTAGGCAAACAGCTTGAGCGTGCCGTAGCTGCCTAGACTAGTCGAAAAATGCCCCCCAAGATCCCGATTGCCGAACTTCGAGAGCTTTCGAAACGACTCTGGGTTCACGGCTTTGATCAGCTCGCCGGTTTGGTAGTTGCCGTACACTTTCAGCATGCCCTTCTCTCCCACTGGCATGCCCGCCATCACCCCCGAGTTAGCTAGGCCTAAAGATCCTTGTAAAAAGCGCGGTCGCGGCTTATCGTCGGTGGTGAGGCTGATGAGGCCGGCGCCAGCGTTGCCGTACTCCAGGGGCGGATTGGAGGGAAACACCAGCACCGACTTCACCAGATCCACATTAAAAATGCTGAACGTACCGATGCCGCTGAGCTGGGCAAATTTTACGGCGTCGTAAATTGGCACATTATTCAGGAAAATGCCTGTCTGGGCCGGGTCGGAGCCCCGCAGACTAATACTAGCTGACTCGTCGGTGTTAGAGGCGGCGGGCAAGGTGCGCACGGCTAGCAACGGATCGGCCGCAGCGGCCGGGTTGGTTACTATTTTTAGATAATCTAGCTCCCGCACAATAAAGTCCTCGGCAATGGGTCGCTTGGCCGTCACCTCCACCTGCCCCAGCTGCTGACTCGCCTGGGGCCGCAGCCGCACCAGTATCTCCGCCTGATTTTGCTCCCCAGCCGCCAAAGACTGCCGATACGGCGCGTAGCCGATGTACGTCACTATCAATGTATCGCCTTTGGCTAAGGTGGTAGGCAACTCGAAGCGGCCGTCGAGGTTGGTAGCGGTGGCGGTCGTGGGCAGGCTGCTCAGCCGCACCGTGGCGCCTAGCAGTTTCTCGCCAGTATTGCGGTCGGCTACGGTACCGCGCAACACAAGACGGTTTTGCGCCGCCGCTGGGCTATTGAAGGCGCACAGCAAGGCCAGAGCCAGCACCACAAGGCGGGCTTGGAAATGGGAAAGACGGGACATGGGAAGGGAGTTTAAGCATGAAGCTTAAGACGTCGTTTGGTTGTAGCGCGAACTTTCAGTTCGCGTATCGTTGCTGATGTTGTTATAAATGCCTCCCAGCGTTGACGTTTAACGACACGCGAACTTTCAGTTCGCGCTACAGCTTGGCAACCAGACTTTTCAGCACCCCGTGGTTAGGATACTTGGCCAGGCCCTCCGTGGCGTATTGTTTGGCTAGCTCGGTTTGGCCGGCTTTCTTGTAGGTCTGGGCCAGATAGCTGTAAGCGTCGGCTTTACCCCAGTTGGGAGCGTAGGGATTAGGGTCGGTTTTTTCGGGCAGGGCAATGGCTTTCTTGAAGTGCTCGGCCGCTACTTTGCCGCCGCCGTACTGGGAGGGCGTGTAAAAGTCGTTGATGCCACGGGCGTAGTGGGCGCGCAGATTATTGGGGGCCAGGGCAAGAGCTTTTTCGGCATTTTCCTTCACCGTATTGGCCTTGAAAGGAATGGTGAGGAAGCTGGCAAACTCCAGGTTTAGGCCTTGCAGCAGGGAGAGCAAGGCGTAATGCTCGGCCGTTTTGGTTGGGATTTCTTCTAACAGGGCGATACCGGTTTGCAGAGCTTTCTCGGCCGTTTTCTTGTCCTGGCCAGCCCGGAAATACAGGTGATATTGGGCAAAAGCCCCCCAGTAGTTCAGATAGGCATTGGGGCTTTTGGCTCGTAACTCATCCAAGGCCGTCGCCACATTGCGGAGCGAATCGGCGGGCGTACGCCAGGTTATCTTCTCTTGAATGTTGGTCAGCACAGAGGCCGACCGGTTTTGCCCCCCAGCCTGCGCCACTAGCTGGCCAGGTACCAATAGCAACACAAACGCGAGCAGAAGCAGGTACTTTTTCATAGTTGTAGAGAAAAGTGTGGATGGACAAAAAAAGACAAGGCACGGCCTGGCTAGCCCGAAAAAGTGGCTAGCGAGGGCAAAAACAGCGAAAAGGAAACGGGACTTACTCGGGCTTGAGGTAGCGTTGCAGGCTCTGCACGTAGTTCTCGAAGGCCGTGACGCCCTGGGGCGTGATGGCGCAGCGCGTGAGTGGGTAGCTGCCGCTAAACTCCTTCGTCATTGTGAGGTAGCCGGCGTCTTTGAGCTTACTGATCTGGGTGCTCAGGTTGCCCGCCGTTGCGCCGGTCTTCTCCTTCAAGAAGTTAAACTCCGCCTCCCGCACGCTCAACAAGATGGACATGACCGCTAATCGAAGCTGGGAGTGCAAGAGCGGATCAAGGTCTTCAAAGGGTGCGGCCACGGCGGTATTGGTTTTTAAGCATATGTCCTGGCACGATGTAGGCCACTAGCACGGCAGTGGCCACGAGCAGCAGCTGCGTCTCGAACGACACGCGAAATGCGACTGTCGCCAGCACCCAGCAGGTGGCCCCACCCCACAAAAGCGGCCGGTATCGGAGCACCCCGCCCGTGGCAAACGTGCCCAGACCGTATAGGGCAATGATAAGAGGATACGCAATCTTCCAGCCTGAGACTGATCCTACACCGATGAGCATGAGCATCAGCACCCCAAAACCTGCCCAGAGGTAAATCATAAAGTCGTGCTGAACGGTGCGCACCCGCTCGCGGCGGCCCCGCCGAAAACCATTCACGAAGGCGGCCACCGTGCCCAGGCTCATCAGCACCGGCCAGGCCAGCCAGGGCTTATCGTAGCCGGTTTGCAGCAGGCCAAAGTGACTCAGGGCCGCCACAAACACCAGCCACCCCCAGAGCAGTAAGTCGAAGGAGTTGTCGCTGAGGTCCTGCTTGGCCGTGTGAATCATCTCCTGAATCAGGCGCAGGCTATCGGCGGGCGACATGGGTTTTTCGAGGGGTTCCATATAAAGTAAAGTTGAGAAGCAGAGGAAAAGAGCAAGCCGCGCCTTAAGCAGCCGCGCGGCTATGCGTGTGCAGCATGTAGCCTGGTATCACGTAGCTCATCAGCATCGCCGTAGCAATAAGCAGCAGTTGCATATGCTCAGGAACAAAGATGGTGGCCACGCCCAAAATCACCGATGAAATGCCCCCCAGCACCAATGGCCGGAAGCTCAGCACCCGACCAGCCACCAGCGCCGCCAGTCCATTAAAGAACAGCAGAATGGGATGAGCAGTGACCCAGCCGAACTGAATGGCGCAGGCAATGGCGACAAAGAGGATAACGATAAAGCTCCTTTGCAGCAAGCGCATGGCCTTAGCGGCCGGCGCAGTGCTGGCGGGCCGCAGCTTCCGCTCCCGCCGACCCCGCACGCTCAGCACAATGGCCATCATCGGCATCAGCACCATCCAGGGCATCCAGGGTGCCGCAAACCCGCCAATCGTCAGGCCTACCTCACTCAGGGCTGCCACCAGCACTACCGAACCACGGAGCATATAGGTGAACGCGTAAGAGCGCAAATCGGCGGGCTCTACCACTTGGCTGGTAGTGGAACTAACGAAGCTGTTAACGGTAGCAGGGGCGGCGAAGCTGGCGAGCGTTTTCATGGTTGGCGTGGCTAGTGGTGATTGGACATAACAAACGTAAACTAGTTTACATTATAAACCAAACTATTTCACAAACTTTTTTGCTTCCTAAACTAGCTTCTCTCCCACCCGCTTCGTTTTCGATTTTCTCTATCTTTGAATGCCTGGGCTGTGCAAGCGACCAGGTTGTTCTCTTTTGCTGCCTTTCCCACTTCTTTTCTGAAGTCTGGCTCCTCGGTTTGGTGCCGGCTTCGCTGCTCTCGGCGGTCTTCAGCTGTGCACGCTTACTCGCCGAAAATTCCTCTCTTTTAACCTGATCCTACATGAGTATCAAGCTGCGTCTCATTATCCTGAGCTTCTTACAGTTTTTTATCTGGGGTTCGTGGCTGATCACCATCGGGGCGTATTGGTTTCAAACCAAGCAATGGTCTGGAGCTCAGTTCGGAGCCATCTTCTCGACGATGGGCATTGCGTCCATCTTCATGCCCTCCATCATGGGCATCATCGCCGATAAGTATATGAATGCCGAGAAGCTCTACGGCATCCTGCACATTCTGGGGGGCATTGTGCTGTTCACCGTGCCGCTGGTCACTGACCCCGGCACCATGTTCTGGGTGATGCTGCTAAACATGATCTTCTACATGCCCACGCTGGCCCTCTCTATTGCCGTGTCTTACTATGTGCTCAAAAGCCGAGGCGGCGACGTGGTGCGGGATTATCCACCTATTCGGGTGTGGGGCACGGTGGGCTTTATCGTGGCTATGTGGACGGTGAGTCTGCTAGGATTCGAGAAATCGGCCAACCAGTTCTATGTAGCTGCCGGCGCGGCTATTCTGCTAGGTTTCTATTCGTTTACGCTGCCGAAGTGTCCGCCTATCGCGAAAGACACGCCGAGCCGTTCCTTGGTCGATGTGCTGGGCTTGAAGTCGTTTGCTTTGCTGCGCGACACCAAAATGCTCACCTTCTTCCTCTTCGCTATGCTATTGGGCGCGGCCTTGCAGCTGACCAACGCCTACGGCGACACCTTCCTGCACGACGCTAGCAGCAATGTAGCCCCCATCAGCACTGAGTCTTGGTCACAGCTTTTATCGCAACTAGCATCCCAGCCCATTCAAACTCTGAGTGGCTTATCTGCGAAATATCCGGCCATCATCATGTCTATCTCGCAGATTTCCGAGACATTATTCATTCTGGCTATTCCCTTCTTCCTGCGCCGCTTTGGCATTAAGCAGGTGATGTTCTTTAGCATGATTGCCTGGGTACTACGCTTCGGCTTGTTTGCCTTCGGCAATCTGGATTCTAATCTTTGGATGATTATCCTCTCGTGCATCGTGTACGGTATGGCCTTCGACTTTTTCAATATCTCCGGCTCGCTGTTCGTCGAAACTCAGACCGCGCCCTCTATCCGGGCCAGTGCGCAGGGCTTGTTTATGATGATGACCAACGGCTTTGGTGCCGTGTTTGGTAGCTTGGTAAGCGGCCTCGTCATCGAGAAATACTTCACTGCCGCCGATGGCGTCACGAAGGACTGGCAAAGCATTTGGCTGTCATTTGCCGGCTACGCCTTGGTTGTGGCCGTGCTATTTCTCATCTTGTTCAAGCATAAGCACGAGCCTGCGCTTATAGAGGAAGTGGAGCAACCTGGGCCACTGCTGGCCGCTGGAGAAGCATAAATGAAGCCAGGCTGCTCCAAAAGTATAAAAACAGTAAAAAACTAGTTTAAATGTAGTCTAACAAAAAACCCGCTCTGCGTCATGCAGAGCGGGTTTTTTGTTGAATTTGGAGTTGCTCTAGCTTAGAACTGCTCGTCGGCGCTGAAATAGAAGTCGCCTTCAATTTGTGCGTTCTCGTCGGAGTCGGAGCCGTGCACGGCGTTGGCCTCAATGCTCTTGGCGTACTTCTTCCGAATGGTGCCTTCTTCCGCCTGGGCTGGGTTGGTAGCACCAATCAGGGTGCGGAAATCGGCAACTGCGTTGTCTTTCTCCAGAATAGCCGCCACAATTGGGCCCGACGACATATATTTTACCAGATCCTGGTAGAAGGGACGCTCCTTGTGAACCTCATAGAATTTGCCGGCGCGCTCAGGCGTCAGGCGTACTTTCTTAAGCGAAACGATGCGGAAGCCACCCTCTTCGATCATGTGCAGGATGCCACCAATGTGGTTTTCCTGTACCGCGTCGGGCTTAATCATCGTGAATGTGCGGTTAGTGGCCATTCTGTTGTAGTAAAGTGGTAAGAGTAAATAAGACTTGCGAAGCGCAAATCCGTGGCAGATTGCGGCCGCAAAAGTAGACGAAAGTTGGTTGGGTTGAGAACCTGAGCGCTAGGCAAGTTGAAATCGACCCTAAAAAGCCCCCCAGCTTCGTGCTAATACGCTAGGTCAGGCTTTAATTAAGAGTTATGCATGGCCTTCTACATTAAATCTAGAACGTCATGCAGAGGCGGAGCCGAAGCATCTCGCGTGCTGATGAGAGGTCGGTAATCCAGCTAAACACGCGAGATGCTTCGGCTACGCCTCTGCATGACATTCAGTAGAATGGTTTGCTGCAACTTTTTATAAAAAGAGAACTTTCTCTTCCTCAACTGATTACGAAGCTCTAGGCCTTTACCGAACCTAAACCCAACGGTCTATTGTTAGGACGAAAATTATTTGCGGATTATTTCCGAATTTTGCCGCCTTGCTTCCGGCCTAAACCACCGAATTTCAGCCACCTATCAGTAGGCAATGTCCACAATCTCAGCTCTGAAGGAGTTGCTCGCGCAGCCCCGGCAGATTTTTATCACCACACACCACAAACCCGACGCCGACGCGCTTGGCTCCTCCTTGGGGCTAGCCGGGTACCTTCGTAAAAAAGGTCACCACGTCACCGTCGTCACCCCTTCCGATTATCCCGATTTTCTCGCTTGGATGCCCGGCAACGAAGATGTTATCGTCTACGATGCCCGCCGCAACGATGCCCAAGTGCGTGAAATTATTGGTACGGCCGAGGTTATCTTCTGTCTTGACTTTAGCTGCCTGAACCGCATCAACGAGCTCGGCAGCTATATCCGCAACGCCCCAGGCACCAAGGTGCTCATCGACCATCATCTGGAGCCGGAAAACTTTGCCGACCTGGATTTCTCTAACCCCAAAGCAGCGGCCACGGCCGAGCTGGTGTTTGAGGTAATCCGCGACTTGGGCGACCAGGACATGATTGACGTGGGTATCGGCGAGAGCCTCTACGCGGGCATCATGACCGATACGGGCTCGTTTCGCCACCCCAGCACCTCGCGCAATGTGCATTTGATTATTGCCGAGCTGCTCGATGCGGGCATCGACTTAAGCTCCGTGCACCGCCGCATCTACGATTCACACTCCGAAATGCGCCTGCGCTTTCTGGGCTTCGTGCTGAAGGATAAGCTGGTGGTATTGCCCGAGTACAACACGGCCTACATCGCCATCACTCAAGAAGAGCTGCGCCAGTACCAGTCCAAAACCGGCGATACCGAAGGCTTGGTCAACTTTGCCTTAAGTATTGAGGGCGTGGTGTTTGCGGCCGTACTCATCGACCGTGGCCAGGCTGTAAAAATCTCCTTCCGCTCGGTGGGGGGCTTTTCGGTAAATGAATTTGCTCGCAAGCACTTCCAGGGTGGCGGCCACCTCAACGCATCCGGCGGTATCAGCCACGACTCTTTGGACGCGACCGTGCAACGGTTCCTCAGCTTATTGCCTCAGTATCAAACCCAGCTCGTGACGGCCCCGCTAGCGGTTGCGCCGCCCGCAGCGTAACTTGCTTCGATTTTACTTCAACCCTCTTTCCTTTTTCATGCTTTTCCAACGCAATTTTCTAGGCTTGGCGCTTGCCGCCGGCATTTTAGGCCTCGCTTCCTGCAACAAGGGCGGCGGTGACTTCACGAAGGCCAAATCCGGCTTTGAGTACAAACTTTTCAAAAGCGAAGGTGGCAAGTACACCGAGCGGGAAGTAAGCCCCGAGGGCGACGCAACCTACAAAGACCGTCTGGGCAAAATCCTGGCTCTGAATGTGGAGTACCGCACAGCCAAGGATTCCATTCTGTTCAATTCGCGCAAGGCCCAGATGGGCGTACCAATGCGCATCAAGCTAGAGGAGCTGAAAACCAAAGGCGGCCTGGAAGAAGCGCTTTCTATGCTTCAGCCCGGCGACAGCGCAGTTTTCCGCTTCAACGTTGACACCATTTTTGCCAAGTCATTCCGCGCGCCTGTGCCGCCGTTCATGAAGAAAGCCGGCAACACGATGACAATGTTCGTGAAGGCCGACAAGCTACAATCGGAGCAGGAGGCTATGGCCGACCAGCAGAAGATGATGGAAGAGCAGCAGCGCAAAATGATGGCGTATGCTGAGCAGCAGATCAAGAAAGACGACGTAATCCTGCAGGACTACATCAAGAAAAACAACCTGAAGGCCGAGAAGTCTCCTTCCGGTATCTACTACGTAGTGAACAAGCCCGGCACCGGCGCTAAGCCCAAGCAAGGCCAAACGGTAGCCGTGACCTACAAAGGCTCGCTGCTCGACGGCAAAGTATTTGACTCGTCGGAGAAGCAAGGCGGTAAGCCAATCGAGTTTCCCTTGGGCGTAGGTCAGGTTATTCCGGGTTGGGATCAGGGTATTGCCCTGCTCAACGAAGGCAGCCAGGCTACGCTGCTCATTCCCTCTACGCTGGGCTACGGCCAGCGTGGCGCCGGCGCCGATATTCCGGCCGATGCCGTGCTCCGCTTCGACGTGGAGTTGGTTGACGTAAAGTAAATTGCCCCCTAGCCGTCGTGCGTAGGCCTCTGGGCCGGCCACGACGGCTTTTTTTATTTCTTTTTCCGATTCTTTTTTTGCGTCTATGATTCAGTTGCTCAAACGCTCTATTTTCTCTCGCCTGGCAGTGCTGCTGGTAGCTAGCACTCCCCTGCTCACAGCCTGCGAAAAGGAAGTAGATTATGTAAAAAAGGACGAAACGATCATCAGCGAGTACATCGCCAAAAACAACATTACTGGTGCGCAGCGCCAGGAATCGGGCCTGTACTATGTACCGACTGTGGTAGGTACCGGTGCCAAGCCCAAGCCGGGTCAAGTAGTATCGGTGCACTATGTTGGCACGCTGCTCGACGGTCAGGAGTTTGACAATTCTGTAAAGCGCGGCAAGCCCATTGATTTTCAGTTAGGTGTAGGTCAGGTTATTGCAGGTTGGGACGAAGGTATTGCGCTCATGAACCAGGGTGGCAAGGCTACGCTGCTTATTCCCTCGGCGCAGGCCTATGGTACGCGCGGAGCCGGTGGTGGCTCAATTCCGCCTAACACGGTGCTGCGCTTCGACGTGGAGCTTGTAGGCGTTAAATAACCACGCTACCTGTTACGTTATACTCCGGACTGGTTTATTTTTAAGTACAAAGGCGATACGATGATGAAGACTTCTTTTACCTCCTCTTGGCTCAATCGAGTAGTGCTGCTTCTGCTGGCTATTGGGCCCTTTTTGGTCGCCTGCGGTGACACCACTCAGGAGAAATACGCCAAGCAGATACGCAAGCAGGAAGAAGAGTATAAAGTAATCGACGAGACCAAGATTCAGGCTTATCTAGCTAAGAACAATATCACGGAGTTTACTCGTCTACCGTCGGGCTTGTTTATGATACCCATCGTAAATGGTACTGGAGCGCAGGTAAAGGCTGGCAATCGTGTAACGGTGAAATACCGAGGTACATTTATCGAGAACGGCGCGGTCTTCGACAGCTCATTTGACAAGCGTATTCCCTGCGACTGCGGCACCTTCCTAATTGGTAATGGTGAAGTAATTAAGGGATGGGACCAGGCTTTCGTTGAAATGAAGAATGGCGACCGAAAAACTCTAATCATTCCTTCGTATTTGGGTTATGGCGCCGCTGGCAGCACCGATGGGGCTGGCTCTTATAGAATTCTACCTAATCAGGTACTCGTCTTCGACGTCGAAATCACCGACATCCGGTAAAAATGCCCCCCACCTCGCCTTGCTGGCGCTATTTAGCGCTGCTACTAATGCTGCTCACCGGAGCTGGCGGAGTTTATGCCCAAGGGCCGGCGGACACCGTTCGGACAGCCTCGGGCTTGCGCTACTTTATTCATCAGCCGGGCAAAGGGTCGGTTGCTAAGGTTGGCGACCGAGTAGTGGTGAACTACACAGGCTTTCTGCCCAATGGCCGCCTCTTCGATTCGTCGGCGTCGGATGGCCGGCCGCTGAAGTGCCGCGTCGGGCGGGGCGAGGTAATTAAGGGTTGGGATGAAGTGCTGCTGCTACTTCCCGCCGGCAGCCGGGCCCGTGTTTGGATACCGGCCGCCCTGGCCTACGGCGCCAAGGGAGTCCGCGACCCCGAAGACCAGCGCCGCTATCTTATTCCTCCCAAAACCGACCTCGTTTTTGAGTTGGAAATGGTGAAGGTAAGCAGGTAACAAAAAGCCCCCCAGCGACGCTGGGGGGCTTTTTTATGCAGAATATTTCACAACTACTCTCCTAGCACTTCCGAAAGCACGGCCAACGAGCGAATGTCGCCCAGCTTCTCGATGTGCAGCTGATAGTAGCGAATGAGTACTGCCAGCAGCTCGCGGCGAATGCGGCCATTTGGGACGGTGGCGGTAGCTGGGTCGCGGAGAAGCTCGTCGAAGTAATGGTCAAACTCGCGGAAGCGCAGCACCGTGGGCGCACTGCTGCTGTTGGCTGGGTTGCTGGCCTCCCCGGCAAACGCGACCTGGGTTGTTACCTGCTCACCTGACAAGATGCCGAAGCCCAGATAAGAAGCCAGCTGAAGCAGAAAAACCAGCGCAAAGTTTTCATAGCCCGAGGTTTGCTTGTCGAAAGCCAGAATAGAATCGTGGAGGAAAGTAAACAGGGGTTCGTTTTCCTCTTCCTCAAACACGGTGCGGCTCACTACTTCCGACAAAAATAGCACAACACTGCCCTTGCGCACATCATACGGAATGCTGGCAAATTGCTCGGCACACCGAAACTCCGACAAGCGCGTTATGCCCCCCGTACGAGAAGTATACGCCACCAGATCGAGCAAAGTAAAGGGCTGAAATAACGCAATGCGCCCCGGTGGCTTGGCCTTGCGCACACCGTTCACGATATACGTCTGCAAGCCTAGCCGCTCGGTGTACACTCGCGCAATGATGCTGGTTTCGCGGTATTTGATGTAGCTCAGGACTAAGCCACGCGTTTTTATGAGCATTTTTTACTTGTTGATGGGCTGACCGCTCCTTGCACACAGTATTAGGTGTAAAGACGCACATTCACGTCTGAAGCAATGCAAAGGTTGTCTCGGCCTCTGTTGTTTACTGGAGCGCTCTATCAATAGCTCATTAACACCAAAGCACGGCAACAAATTACCGTGCTACCACCGCTATTTTGCTGATGCAAGTGTTCTTGCCATCGGCGTCAGAGGATAGGACCATATACACACCCGACTGCACTTTGCGGCCGTTGTAGTCGGCTAGGTTCCACGTGAGGGTGCCGCCGTTAGCGCGGGTCTGGTACACGAGCCGGCCCCCAACGTCGGTGATCTTTACGACTGCGTTATTGGCCAAACCCGAAATACCGACCTGCCCTGTGAAATCGGTGCGGACGGGGTTGGGCGATACTTTGGCGCAGGTAGGCTTGCCTTCTGTAACCGTAGCTGAGCCTCGATAAGAAACCACCCCAGCATCGGTGACTACGAAAACATCCCCGGTGCGGTCATTCACGGCCACGTCCAAGATACGGTTGGAGGGTAAGGGACTATTGGCGGTAGTAAAGTTTAGCAATGCCTCGTCGGCGCTTTCGCTGAACAGCCATAAGCCCCGGTCGGTACCAAACCACTTGCGATTGGCGCCATCTACGGCTACGGTGCGTACTACATCGGTGCTCAGCGTGGCAAAGCCTCTGCTAGCGGCCGGTCCGCGCACAATAAAGGGCTTTTGAAACACCTCCTCGCTGCCAGCATCGAACACCAGACCCGGATTGGTAAGCACAGCCACCCCGGCGCTGGTAGTCACCCAGATACTGCCCTGCCGGTCCTTCACCATATCGTAGATATCGTTGGAAGGCAGACCATTAGCCGTGGTAAAATAACGGGGCGTCCGGGATGTTTCGTCGTAAGCAATAATGCCATTGCCCGTGGGCTGACGCGACGTGGAGAGCCACGCGTGGCCACCGTCGTCAAGCACGATACCGTTGAGGTTTTCGGCACCGTTGAAATACGGCAATGAGCGCCAAGTAGTAGCTACCGGATTAAAGATGTGGATGCTGGGCGTATTGGTAAACTCATGGCGGTTCACCACCCACACGTTGCCCTCGGGGTCTGCCGTGAGGTCCGTGACGCGGGTGTAGTTGGGGTCAAAATTGGGGAATTTGGGTGGAGCTAGGGCCGACTTCAGTGGGTTATTGCCGCTGCCATCGGTAAACTGACGAAAGCTGCCCAGCCCTTTCCACTCCAGCACCCCATTGCCGTAGCTGCCAATATAGAGCGTACCATCGGGAGTGCGCACGCCGTGGGTCAGGTCTTTCGGATTCGGGTACTGAGCGCGGTTAGGTACGGTTTGCGGGGTAATGTTGGTCCACTGCCCGTCTTTGTATTCGTAAAAGCCACCAAAAAAGTCGCTTTGTAAGAATCGGTCGGAGAAGCCGCCACTGAATACATTGGTGATGCCGGTGCGCGCATCGGTATATACACTAAAGGCCCGGGCGCTGGCAGGAGCATTAGTCACGAAGCTTTCAAACTGCTGGCCATCAGCGGTTTTGACGAGGCCATTCTGGAAGTCAGCTAGGTAAAAAGCGCCGTCGCGCGCCCGCGTTACGGCGCGCACATCACGCAGGCGCGCATCGCGGAGGGTGCGCACAGTGCCGCCAGGCTGGCTGAGTATGGACAGCTTATCGACATCGACTACCAGCAAGCCAGCCCGCGACGAGGTGAGTTGCCGAAATTGCCCCCCAGCGAAGCCTGGCACCGGTTGCCAGCCCCGTCCGGCCCCAGTTCCTCCCACAAAACGGTAGAGCTGGTCGCCGTTGGCGCCCGCGTACACCTTGCCCGCCTGCGTCGCCATTGTCCGGAAAGGATTGCCGGCCCGGGCCGGCAAATCGATAGTCCAGCTGCGAAAATTAGCGAGGTTATCGGTGAGGCGGCCCCGTAGCAAGCCGGCGGACGTAGCAGCATATATCGAGTCGCGGACGATGGTGCTGGCGTACACCTGCACGGCCTGCCCACCCGGCCCGATATTCACATAAGTATCGCGCACCTCCAGCCGCGTCATGTCAAATACGAGCAGGCCAAAGCTACTGGACAAGTAGGCCCGCTGGCCGCTAAACTGGATATGATTGACGGTTTTGGCCTGATTAATCTCGGCCCGTAGAATGTCGGTTACGTTTCGAATAGAGTTGTCAGGGCGCAGTACATCTAGGTTGCCATTATTATAGACAACTAGCACTTGCTGACTTACCGAATCATAGGCTACGGTGCCCACGCCCACGTCATTGAGGCCGTCGCGGCGGGAAAGCAGGCGGGTGGTATTGAGATCTTTATCGAAATAAAAAAAGGAGCTTTCGGTCGCTACGTATACCCGCGGGCCCGTGTCGACCAGGGCTTTAGCCTGGTTGGTGGGCAAATGCAGCTGCCAGTCGCCGTAGCCTACGGGCCCTTGTGCCAGGGCCGAAGTAAGAGCGCAAAGCCAAGCAGCAACGAAGCCAAACCAGCGAGAGGTATGCAGCGGATGAGTCATGAAACAAGAAGAAAGGCAACACCAGAACGTGCTCGGTGCTACAGCATTTTATACTGGGCCGAAACGCGCGCTGGGGGGCTTTTTTCTTTCATGCCATCCAGAAAGCAAGGCCGGCAGCGCGCTTCATATGAGTCGGTTTCGCCCAGCAAAATCTTATCCTCGGAAGCGGCAATACGGAAAGAATACGAAGCCAACTCACCGCAGCACACACACACGGCGTGTACTTTGGTGACGTATTCGGCTACGGCCATAAGGGCGGGCACGGGACCGAAAGGCTTACCGGCGTAGTCCATATCTAGGCCCGCCACAATAACGCGCGTGCCCCGGTTGGCAAGCTGCACGCAAACTTCGATCAATGACTCATCGAAAAATTGCGCTTCGTCGATGCCCACCACGTCGCAGCCGCTGGTAAGCAGCAGGATTTCCTGGGCCAAAGCCACGGGCGTCGAGCGGATGCTGTTGGCATTGTGCGACACTACATCGTGAGCGTGGTAGCGCGTATCGATAGCAGGCTTGAAGATTTCGACCCGCTGGCGAGCAATGGTAGCCCGATTCAAACGACGAATTAATTCTTCAGTTTTGCCCGAAAACATGGAGCCGCACACCACCTCAATCCAGCCCCGACGGGAGGCTTCGCGGTTGGTGCCGACGCGGGGTTCTAGAAACATAAGGACTTTTTGGAGGCGCTGACAGCGCTTGGCCGGGCTTGACTTTAAACCTCTAAAGTAAGGGTTTCGGCGGGGAGCGGCAAAGGCTAATGACGAGTTGCGGGCAAATCGGCGACGGGCTATGCGGGGCTGTAGGTTACGTGCGGCAGCTTGGTGGCTTCGGGCACGCGGGCCGTGAGGTGGCCCGTGGGCAGACGGGTTTGGCAGGTAAGGCGCTCATGAGAAAGTAAGCGTCCTGCTTGGCGGTAACGCAATTCGGCGGCCGTCTCGGGCGTTAGGTTCTCCGCGCCGCTCAGCACTTCCAAACGGCAGGTAGTGCAGCGGCCTTTGCCCCCACAGGCATGCATCCAGTCGTGGCCGGCGGCGTGCAGGGCAGCCAACAAGGTAGCCCCGGCGGGTACGGGTAGTTCGGCACCTGGTAAGTTTTGCACGGTCAGACTAGGCATCTTTCCTTAAATTGCCGATTGAATCAGGATCTGAAATGAAGGACAAATATAGCCACGCCAAGCGCGAACACTATGGCCGCCGGCTGGCCGCTCACCTCTGCGACCAGCATTTTGGCCCCCAGCCCACCACTACCCTCGATGGTCCCGCCGTGCTGCGCTTCACACCTATTCGACAGGTAAACCTACTGGTAGTGCAGCAACTACTAACGCAGTGGACGGCCGAAATGGCCCGCCTGCGCAGCCCCTACTTCGACTTTGAGGCTCCTGATGTGCGGCAGGCCCTTACCCAATTCATGAACACGCTTTCCCGACGTATTCGCTTGAATCGGCAGGCTTTCGAGCCCTTATTGGCGCGCGCTGTGGCCGACACGCTAGGCGTAGTCACCGACCCCACTCAAACTTTCGAGGAAAAGCTGATTGGCGGCCAGCCTACGACTACTGCCGCTCAATTGCGCGATTCGCTACGATATCTGGATTTTAATAAGGAGCTGTTCACGGAGTTTATCGACAGCTTGGCCCAGGATGCCCCGTTGGAGCGCGACTTTCTGCTGGAGCGCTTTCGGTTGCACCAGGAGGCTACTTATAAAGGTCACCAACTCATGGAGCGATTGGTAGCGGAGTTCAGCGCCTTGCTCCCGCTCACGGAGGCCGACCTGTGGGCTGATGGTCCAGTGAGGACGCCGGTCGCAGCTGTGGAGGAGCCCCGCCCCGCGCGGCCCGAGCCCGTGCGAGCACCAGTTGCACCGGAGCCAGTAGCGGCTCCGGTAGCTGCCACCCCAGCCCCAACGCCAGTCCAAAATGCCCCCCAGCCGGCCGCACCCACGCCTACCTTCGTGCCGACGCCTGCTTTTGTGCCAACCCCGGCACCAGCCCCGGTTGCGCCAGCACCGGCCTACCGCTCTACTACAACGGAAGCTGCTCCAGTTCGCCTTTATGAAAAGCTGAAAGCTGAGCGCCCGGCTGCCGTAACGCTAAGCGAATCGTTGCGGCCTGAAAAAGCGGGCGCCTCGCTGGCCGAAAAAGCCCCCCGGGTGGAATCATTGCGCGAAGCCATTTCTATTAACCAGCGCTTTAGCTTTATTAATGAGCTGTTTGCTGGAGAAAACATGGAGTACCACGCCGCTATTCAGCACCTTGACACGCTTGCGGACCCGGAAACGGCGAAGCGCTACGTGACTCAGGATTTGGCCGCTAAACACGACTGGTCGCGAAAGGAGGAGCACGTAGGCAAGCTGCTTAAGCTCATCGACCGGAAGTTCGCCTAAAAGGCTGACTGATGGCTCTGCCTTCCTCACGTCTGCCGCCAGCCTTACGCTGGCCTCATTGGCTGCTGGTGTATGTGCTGGCCGTGGGCATGGTGGCGGGCAGCGCCTACACCATGTACGTGCACTACGACTTCTCGCACTCCCTTGACACGCGCAGCTATTTGAGCGTGGCGCGTGGGGAGTTTCGGGGCACCAGCCTCACGCGGCGATACCGGGTGCTGGTGCCCGCCGCCGCGGCCGTCGTGGCCAAGCCTATCGCGCACTTTTATACGCAGTTGTGGCCTCAGCGCGCTACTAGCGACTGGCCTTTGCGGCTGGCTTTCTACTTGGTTAACACCTTGGTGCTGGCCGGGGCGGGATTGCTTATTTTTCGCACCTGCCTGCTATATGGCGCCACGCCGGCGGCCGCGGCTTTGGCGCTAGTGGCAGTGCTCACGAGCCGGTGGGCGGTGTATATTGCCGGGCTGCCGCTCGTAGACAGCCTGTATATTCTGGTCGTTGCCTTGGGCTTTTACGCGGCGCGCAGCGGTTCAGCAGCAGCCTTAGTAGCTTGCATCTTGCTAGGGCCTTTGGCGAAGGAATCCTTCGTTTTTCTAGCTCCCTGGCTGCTTCTATTCGGACAGCGTGCCATACGGTGGCCAGTTCAAGTGGCACTCTTGTTTGTATCAGGCGCCATAACCTATGGCGTGCGCCACTGGATCGACGTGCAGGCCGGATCAATGCCCCAGGAGAGCGTGCAAAATGCATTGAATCACTTCGAAAACATCGAATACTCGCTCCGACGTATGTTTTCGGTGAAGGGTGCGGGCGAGCTGTTCAGCATTTTTGGCTTCTTTACGCTGGTCTTGCTGGCCGGCTTGCGGGGCGGCAGAGCAGTCATTAGTGCCTGGCTACAGCCTTTGGGCTGGGCAAGTGGGGGGCTAATTTTGGTCGTTGCCGTGCACATGCTGCTCTCGGGCGAGTTGGCGCGCATGGGCTACCTGGCGGCGCCGGTCTTTGCCGTGGCGTTCAGCCTGATCCTGACGCGGCATTCGACTTTTCAATGGCTGCGCGGCGGGTAGTTTCAGCAGGCCCAAATGCTCTGCTAGTGCCTAGCGTACCAAATCCTGCTTACGGTAAGCGTCGATGGCCAGCATAATAAACAGCAGGATGGTAAACGACCACAGCGAGGAGCCACCGTAGCTAAACAGCGGCAGCGGGATGCCCACCACCGGCGCTAGGCCAATGGTCATGCCCACATTCACTGCAAAGTGGAAGAAGAAAATGCTGGCCACGCAGTAGCCGTAAGTCCGCCCAAACACCGATTTCTGACGCTCCGCCACATACACTAAGCGGATCAGCAGGGCCATAAACAGGATAATAACCACCACGCTGCCCGTCCACCCCCACTCCTCGCCTACGGTGCAGAAAATAAAGTCGGTGCTTTGCTCGGGCACAAAGTCAAATTTGGTTTGGGTGCCCTCCAGAAAGCCTTTACCCATCAGTCCGCCCGAGCCGATGGCAATCTTGGATTGGGTCACGTTCCAACCGACGCCCAACGGATCAGCCGACGGATTGATAAGCACCTCAATGCGCTTGCGCTGGTGGGGTTGAAGCACCTCATTGAAGAAGAAATCGACCCCGAATACCATCCCGACTACCACCGCCCACACGGTCAGCGACAAGGGCAAATGGTGGCGCATGACTTTGGAATTAACCAGAAAAACGCCCCCCAGAATCAGCGTAATGCCGCCTATTAGCCACAGCTTCGGCACCAGCAAGGCCAAAATTAGAATAATGCCCGCGGCAGCCAGAATGATAAGTATCAGCGGCGACATGCCCTCGCGGAAGTATGCCAGCAGAAAAGCTCCAAACACCAGTGCCTGTCCGGTTTCGTTGGAGGCTATAATGAGCAGCGGGGGGAGCAACGTAAGTCCGGCCAGTACCGCTTGGTCGCGCCAGTTCTGGTGGCGCAGGTTAATACCAGCCATATAGCGCGATACGGCCAGCGCAGTAGCAAACTTGGCAAACTCAGCCGGCTGCAAGCGTACAGGCCCTAGCTCCAACCACGACCGGGACCCCGCAATGGGGCGGGCAATGACCAGCGTAACCAGCAGCAGCACGACTACAACAGCATAAAAAACGTAGGCAAACGTGTCGTACGCCTTATAATCGACCACGACCAAGATAACCATCAGCACTACCGCCGTCCCAATCCAGAGGATTTGTTTGAACCAGTTGTAAGCCATTAGCTCCTGAAAGCCCTGACCAGCGAAATTAGCCGGCGCATCAGGCGAGTAGCTGGCTGCGTACACATTGAGCCAGCCCAAGCCTACCATCAAGGCATAGATGCCGATGGTTACCCAATCAAGGCTGCGACTGTATCTGGCGGGGGAGGAAGGCACTGGTAAGTGATAGGTAGAAGTTGGGAACTGTGCTTGATGCTAGCGACAGGTCAATGCTTTTTCTTCTTAATGAACTTGGAGGCTTCTCCCTGCACCCACTCTTCCCAATGGGTGCGGACAATAGTGCGGCGCAGATATTTCTCAATCATCAGCGAGGCCAAAGGAGCAGCAGAGGTACCGCCAAAGCCAGCATTTTCGATAAACACCGCAATGGCAATTTGCGGATCTTCGGCCGGCGCGAAGGCAGCGAAAGTGGCATGGTCGGGGCCGTGGGAGTTCTGTACTGTTCCGGTTTTGCCAGCCACCGAAATCCCAAACTGCGCCAGGCTAGCCAAATTGCCCGTGCCCCCACGCCCGTCTACTACGGCCTGCATCCCAGGAATGATAGCATCGAAGTGCTGGGGGGCAATATTGGTGTAATGACGCTCCTTATACTCCGGCAGCGGTCCGCCCTGCCCGACACCACGCACGAAATGAGGGGTATAGTAGTAGCCCCGGTTGGCAATAGTGGCCATAATGTTAGCCATTTGCAGGCCTGTAATTCCAATTTCGCCCTGCCCAATGCTCAAAGAATAGATAGTGCGGAAGTTCCAGCCATTACGCCCATACATTTTGTCATATAGCTCGGGCGAAGGAATAGAACCTTTGCGCTCCGAGCCCAAATCGACGCCCAACTGCTGGCCCAGCCCAAACGACATCACTTGCCTCCGCCACTCCGCCAGGCCCAGGCGGGCATCTTCTTTGGGGTTGCGGGAACGGCCGCGCATCACCACCGAACGCATTACTTGGTAGAAATAGGGATTGCAGCTTTGCTTGATGGCAATGCCCACATTGCTGGGGTGTTCGTGGTTGTGGGTGCACTTCACCAGTCTCTGGTTGCAAGCAAAGGCCGTGTAAGGCGTCACGGCACCCATTTGCAGGGCTACCAGCTCGTTTACTAGCTTAAATACCGAACCCGGCGGATACGTCGCCATGAGCGGACGGTTGAATAGCGGACGCTCAGGATTGTTGAGTAATTCCATGTACCGGTTGCCCATTCCTTTACCGCTGAGCTTGGCGGGCTCGAAAAAAGGCGACGATACGAAGGCCAAAATTTCACCGGTTTTGGGGTCGAGGGCTACAATAGAGCCCCTTTTGCCGGCCATCAGCATCTCCCCATACGCTTGTAGTTCGCTGTCGATGCTGATGTGTAGGTCTTGCCCGGCCACGGAAAGCGTATCAAATTCGCCTCCTCGAAAGGCGCCTTTCTCAATACCCCGCACGTTTACCATGCGGTATTGCACGCCCCGCCGCCCCATGAGCGTTTTCTCGTAAAACGACTCTAATCCACTGATTCCCAAATTATCGCCCGCTGAGTACTTGGCATATCTAGGGCTTTCGAGCAGTTTGGGCGTAATAGCTCCCACGTAGCCGAGGGCATGAGCCAGACTTTGAGTTTTGTAAGAGCGGGCCATATGGGCCTTAATGCTAAAGCCCGGAAAGTCGATCAGATTATCCTGAATAGCGGCCAGCTCAGGCGTACTCAGGTTCTGAACCAGCGGCGAGGCCTTTACCCGGGAGTACTTTTTAGCGTTCAGCAAGCCAGCGCGAAACTCCTCGATGGGTAATTGTAAAAGCTCACACAGGCGAAGGGTATCCAACTGCTTCACCTCGCGGGGCACCACCATCAGATCGTACACCGGCGTGTTTTGCACCATCAGCTCCCCGTTGCGGTCAAAGATCAGGCCCCGGTAGGGCACCTGCACAATGCGCTGTAAGGTGTTGCGGTCAGCGGCCAGTTTGTAGCTGCCGTCGAGCACTTGGATATAAAACAAACGCGCCGCAAATAGTAGTGCCACGACCAGAAAAATGGCCTGCACCACGTACTTACGACCTTCAAGGTATTGCAAAGCGAAAAACAATAAAAATGCCCCCAGCCCAGTGAACCGGTTCGCAAAGGTACACAACGCGGGGGGTCACTGTCTAGTCTGTTTGACTAGCGGCTTTACTCCCAGAGCATTTTTCAGGTAAATAAAGTTCTGCTTTTTTACCTGTTGTTGCGCCGCGATGGGAAGAAGAGTAGTTGCACAATTAGCAGGGTGATGCCCGTGAATAAAGTGCTCACTACCACCTTCGCCAGGGTAATTTCAATGATCTGAAAACTACCCAATTCGAGCAGAAAAAACGCGAGGTGGTGAATGCTTACTAGCAGACTTGTATACACCAGAAACCACTGCCAGCCCATCTGGTGCACGTTCACAGAGTCGGCGGCGTCGTAGCCGTCGCGGGGCGTGAGCAGACGTAGCACCCAGGGCCGCAGGTACATGAGCAGCACGGCTGCCGCGGCATGTACGCCTCCTGTGTCATAGAATATATCAATGGTGAGGCCTACGCCGAAGCCTAGCACCAGCTGCAATACGATAGGCGTTGTGATGGGCAGAAACAGGAGAAATCCCAGGTAGAAAAAGCACCAGCCCAAATCAAACAGCACCAGTTTACTGGCTACCAGCACGTGTAGCAACACGTACAAAACCATCAAGAGCGAATAGAAAATAAAGCCGCCGGCTGCTCTCATGGCTTTCGAATCTCTTCCATTTGCGGCTTCACTCCTGCCCGCGCTTCCACCGTATCGCGCTCGGCCTTGGGCCGGCTGTTCACTACGTACACGTAGGTAAGGCGCGAAAAGTCCACAGCCAGGCGCACCCGAATAGTCCAGAAGTCCTTGTCGGGTTCCTTGCTGAAGGCGTCGATGGTGCCAATCATCACCCCTTCCGGAAACACAGCATTGTAGCCGGAAGTCAGCACCGTATCACCTCGCACTAGCTCATTCTGCCGGGGAATCTGATCAAGCAGGACGTGGGTCGGGTCATCGCCCAGCCACTTTATACCACCCTCGGTGCCGTCGCGCTTTATTTTGGCCGAAATAACTGTTTTAGAGTGCAATACCGACGTAGCCGTGGCGTAGTGCTCACTGGCAACTTTCACGCGGCCTACCACGCCGTCGGCAGAAAGCAGGCCCATGCCAGGGCGCACCCCGTCGCGGGTACCAGCATTGATGGTAATATAGTTGTCGACGCGGCGACGGGAATTATTTATCACGCGGGCCGGAATCAACGGATAATCAGGGTCATTGGCGGGCAATTCGCGCAGACCTAGCAAGATAGAATCGCGGCGGGCGGGGCGCAGAGGCACGGCGGGCGCAAGGCTGTCGGGCAGGCGTCCGTCGAGGTCGGCGCGGTACAGCTGCTGGCGCAAGGCCGCATTTTCGGCTACCAAGCCCCGATTCACGTCCACTAAGCGAAAATAGTCCAACACCTGCGTGCGCAGCTCCAACACCCGGCCGGCGTAGGCGTTGGCCGAGTTGAAAAAAGCGGCCCGTTGGTACGAGCTATTGCGAATAAGTAAGTACAGACTCGCCACCTCCAGTAACCCGAACACCAGTATACCCCGGTAGCGGAAAAGGAAGGCGAAAAGGTTACGCATTTTTTAATGAAGAATGGAGAATGAGGAATGAGGAATCAGTGTCGGAATGAGGTTAATACCACTTCCTCATTCTCCCTTCCGCATTCTTCACTGACTTAGGACAGCAGCACGCTGCGGAAGCCCTGCAGGTTTTTAATAGTAGCACCCGTACCGCGCACTACCGCGCGCAATGGATCTTCGGCAATATGAATGGCCAGCTTAGTTTTAGCCGCTAAGCGCTTATCAAGCCCACGGAGCAGCGCGCCGCCGCCCGTGAGGTGAATGCCGTTGTCGTAAATATCAGCTGACAGCTCTGGGGGGCTAATTTCCAGGGCCTTAAGCACTGCCTCCTCAATTTTAGCCACTGACTTATCCAAGGCGATGGCGATTTCGGAAGAGGTTACCTTAATGACCTTAGGAATACCCGTCATCAGGTCACGGCCCCGGATTTCGTAGTCGGGTGGCGTAATGTCCAGTTCGGTAAGCGCGGCGCCTACTTCAATTTTGATTTTCTCGGCCGAGCGCTCGCCAATCAGCAGGTTGTGCTGGCGGCGCATATAGTCCAGAATATCCTGGTTAAACACATCGCCCGCCGTCTTGATAGACTGGTCACAGACGATACCAGAAAGGGCAATAACTGCAATTTCGGTGGTGCCGCCGCCAATGTCAATAATCATGGAGCCAATGGGCTGCTCCACATCAATGCCAATACCGATGGCAGCCGCCATGGGCTCCTGAATCATCCAAACTTCTTTGGCGCCGGCGTGCTCAGCGGAGTCGCGCACAGCGCGTTTTTCCACTTCCGTAATACCCGAGGGAATACAGATGACCATACGGTGCGAGGGCTGAAACAGACGATTGCGCGTGTCAATCATCTTAATCATGCCCTTAATCATTTCCTCGGCGGCGTGGAAGTCGGCAATTACACCGTCCTTCAAAGGGCGAATGGTGCGAATATTGTCGTGGGTCTTCTCGTGCATTTGCTGCGCTTGCCGGCCCACGGCGATTACTTTGTTGGTTGTGCGGTCCTTGGCAATGATACTCGGCTCATCCACCACGATCTTGTCGTTGTGAATAATGAGGGTATTAGCCGTTCCCAGGTCAATGGCGATATCGCTGGTAAGAAAGTTGAAAAAACCCATTGAGTTTACGGCGAGGCAAGTAAAAGAGAATGCGTGGGTTGCACCACGTAAAGAGGGCGCAAAAGTACGTAAGTTTGGCCGAAGCGCTACCAGTAAAAATTAGGGCGCTCTGGAGTTAAGCAGGTGGTGTAACGAAAAAACCTGCTCGAAATTGCAGCAGAAATGCCCCCCAGGCTCCGTATTTATTCTGATACGCAGTATTTAGGCATCCTGCGCTACGCCTGAGCTTAACTTATAAGCACGGCACAGCTGACTATTTATTTTTCAGATAGTTAAGGCCACATTTGAGGAGCAAGATTGTCTGCTTCTACTGCGGCCTTACCTGCTGAAAAATGACTGAGTAGCTTAATGCTTGAAATGACGCACGCCGGTCATAACCATGGCCATGCCTAGCTGGTCGCAGGCGGCGATGCTGTCCTGATCTTTGATAGAGCCACCGGGCTGTACCACGGCTCGAATTCCGGCCTCACCGGCAATCTCTACGCAGTCGGGGAAGGGGAAAAAGGCGTCGGAGGCCATGACGGCGCCGTGCAGATCGAAGCCGAAGGCCTTGGCTTTTTCAATTGCCTGCTTAAGCGCATCGACTCGCGAAGTTTGCCCTACGCCGGAAGCCAAAAGCTGGCCTGGCCGCGCCAGCACGATGGTATTGCTCTTTGTATGTTTGCACACTTTAGCCGCAAACACAAGGGCTTCAGTCTCCTCCGCAGTTGGCGCCGACTGCGTGACCACTCTGAAATCGGCGGCAGTTTCGGTTTGCCGGTCAAAATCCTGCTCTACAATGCCGTTGAGCAAGGTTTTGATTTGCTTAACAGGCAACTGCACTGGCTTCTGACGCAGCAGAATACGGTTTTTCTTGCTTTGCAGAATAGGCAGCGCGGCCTCCTCGAACTCCGGCGCGATGAGTACTTCAAAGAACAGTTTGTTTAGCTCCTCAGCCGTAGCCGCGTCCACTGGCTTGTTAACAATAATCACACCTCCAAAAGCCGACACTGGGTCGCAGGCCAGGGCTTGCACGTAGGCGTCGTGCAAGGAGGCTGCCTGAGCTACGCCGCAAGCATTGGTGTGCTTGAGTATGGCGCAGGCGGGCTGACCGTCAGCAAATTCCGCCATTAGAGCCACGGCAGCGTCTACATCAACCAAGTTATTATAACTAAGCTGCTTACCATGTAACTGGTCAAAAAGCGCTGACAAGTCACCATAGAAGGTACCGGCTTGGTGAGGGTTCTCGCCGTAGCGCAGAGCCGTAGCGGGCTGCTGGCTTATTCGCAAAGAATTGCCCCCCAGCGTTGTATCCTGACTTATATAATTGAAAATCTGGGTGTCGTAGTGCGAAGTGGTGGCGAAGGCGGCGGCGGCGTAGTGCCGTCGGTCATCGAGATCGGTAGCGCCATGTTTCTGGGTCAGCAGCTCGGCCACAGCTTCGTATTGGTCGCGGCTGCTCACGACCAGCACGTCGCGGTAGTTTTTGGCGGCGGCGCGCAGCAGGGAAATCCCACCGATGTCAATTTTCTCAATTACGTCGGCTTCGGCGGCGCCCGAGGCTACCGTTTCCTCGAATGGGTACAAGTCAACTACCACCAAATCGATGGGCGGAATCTCGTGCTGCTCTGCTTCCTGAGTATCGCTGGATTCGTGGCGGCGCTGCAAAATTCCACCGAACACTTTGGGATGCAGAGTTTTAACACGACCTCCAAATACAGCAGGAAACCCCGTTAGGCTTTCCACAGCCGTTACTTCGGCGCCTTGCTCCTCCAAAAACTGCTGGGTACCGCCCGTTGAGTACAGCTTGACACCGTGCTGCTTAAGTACCGCCACTAGGGGCTCCAAACGGTCTTTGTAGTACACAGAAATAAGCGCGGAGCGAATGGGCTGAAGCGACATAGCAGTAAAAGGATTTGGGCTGAAAGAATGGAGAGACGAAGGTAGTACCCGAACCGCGCCGAAGCTAGTAGACGACCAGACTGTTCAATTTTGAACCGGATGATTCCCACTAAATCATGACCTCTATCTGGTCAAATATGGCTAGCCTATTGACTGAATATAGATACCTCTATATAACCGGCCTACGGGAAAACGTTCTCTTTTTTCTGCTTCTTAGCTGTTTGTTAAGGCCGTCTATTCTGCAGCCACGCTAACAAATAGGGCAATATCCTTTCGGCTCCTTCCCACTTAAAATGCTTCGCCAATACTGAAATAAAAGCCGGAAGAACCTCGGCGGCCCACCCCATAATCAAACCGGACGTTGAGGCGGTCTTGGCGGTTGAAATGGAAACGTAAGCCAGCCCCGCCTGTCGCTTTGATGCCACCCTCATCAAAGGATGATAAGCTGTTGCCAACCTGGCCTAAGCCACCAAACACGACTCCATTGAAGCGCCAGAACAAGTACCGGCGCACTTCGGCCTGTAGGGCCACTAGCTGCCGGTCGCGGTAACGGCCTTCGTAGTAGCCGCGCAGAATCCTGTCGCCGCCGAGATTGGCTAATTCCCGAAATGGTACGCGGCCCATGTGAAACTGCCCTACCAGTTGCATGGCCAAAATGGTTTTGTTATCTTGAGTAAGGGGTTGGAAATGACGGGCATCGAGCAGAAAACGGCTGAAGCGGTAGTCGCTACCCAGCCAGCCGCCATTGAATAAGCTACTTATTTCCAGATAATTACCTCGAAATGTACTGAGTACATTATCGCGGCCATCGTAGAGTACGGAGGGGCCCAGGCCAGAGATCAGGGTATTCTGCCGTTCGCGGGCATCACGCTCATATAGGAGGCTGGGGCGCTCCTCGGTGGGGCTGCCCTCGTTGATGTCGGCATTTACCTGCACGTCGCGCAGATCGGTGCGACGATATTGGAGCCCAGCGAATAAGTTGGGCGCGATTCTCTTTAATACCCGTTGATTGAAAATAAACACTTTATACTCTATCACCGACTCATCATCACTTTCGGTGCTCGGCCCAAAGCCGTAATAGTTAATGGGAAATTTGTAGTAGTAGCTCAACTCTCCACTCAGCAAAAATCGCTCACCGGGCGTAAAAATGGTGTGCGACAATTGCACCAGACTCTGGCTTTTCTGGGTACGCCACGCAATGAGGCGAGCGTTGGACTTGCGCACTGTGGTATCGGTACCGAAACGCCACACCGGCAAAATGGCTGCTCCGTAGCCCAAGCCGGTTTCGGGTTGCGAGAAGACAATGGGAAACGGGATGAAACTGGGTTTGTCGCGCTTGCTTTGGGTGGGCTGGGGGGCATTTTTGGGCGTCCCGACTGAGTCGGGCGCCGCTGGCATAACTTGGGCAGTAGCGGTGTGAGCAACAAAACCAGCCAACAGGCAGACGTACAAAAAGCGCATATCCAGAACAAAAAACGGCCAAAACCAGCCGCAGCGCCGGAAGATACGCGTTGGACCAAGAATCTGGATTTTGTTCTGAGCTTCATTTGCAGCGCGCTTTGACTAAAGGTCAGTAGGCGGCACGGTAATTCATTTCGTCCAAAAGCAAAAAGCCCCCCAAAATGTACTTGGGGGGCTTTTTGTTCTATGTGCGTTGAGATTGAAGGCGCTAAAACGCCTCGCCTACGGCAAAGTAAATGCTGGGGGCGGTGTCGGTGCCGCCGGCGTAGTCGAGGCGAATGTTGAGGCGGTCGCGGCGGTTGAAGCGGAAACGCAGGCCCGCGCCCCCGGCGAACCGGGTGCCGTCGAAGGTGTAGTCCGACAACTTATAGCCGACTTGCCCAGCCCCCAGGAATGCCGCTCCATCGATGCGCCAAAACAGCTTCTGACGAACTTCAGCCTGAAAAGTCATCATCTGCCGGTCGCGGAAACGGGTTTCGTACAAGCCCCGCATCAGAGCGGCGTTGTTGTAGATTGCGCCGCCCAAATTGGCACCCAGACCGCCCATCTCCCGGAAAGGCACATCGCCAGTATGCAGTTGAGTGAGGTATTGCAGGGCCAGAATCGTGTTGTTGGACCCAAACAAAGGCTGGAAGTGACGGGCATCAAGCTGATAGCGCGTAAACTTAAAGTCGCTGCCTAAAGCACCGCCATTCACCAGAATGTGGGCATCTACGAAGTTGCCACGGTAGGTGGTCAGCACATTATCGCGGCCATCATAGAGCAAGGAAGGACCGATGCCGGAGCTCAACGTATTTTCCCGTTCGCGCGGATCGATACGCGGATCGAGTAGGAACGTGTTGGGGGCTCCGTTCTCGGCGTTGCCAGTCGCTCTAATATCGGTCAGATTGGTGAGGCGGTAGCGCAAACCCACAAACAGGTTAGGAGCAATGCGCGGCATCACTTTCTCATCAAAAACAATCAGCTTGAACTCTTGCTCCGACTCGGCCTGACTGCTGTTGTCGTTCCCAACGCCGTAGTAAAATAGCTTCTGATCATAACGGCTCAGCTCGCCCGATAAGAACACCTTTTCGCCGGGCGTAAAAATGGTGTGCGTGAGTTGAAGGGTGCTTTGCTTTTCCTGGCTAAACCAGGCAATAAGGCGGGCATTGGACTTGCGCACCGTAGTGTCGGTACCAAAGCGCCAGACGGGTAAAATGGCCGCCCCAGCCGCAAATCCGGTTTCCTGCTGATAAAAGGCTATCGGAACCGGAATAAAACTGGGTTTGTCGCTGGCCGCGAAGGCCGATCGGCGGGGCTTGTTCAGGCCAGGAGCCGCGGTCGCGGCTGGATCGGTCGTGGGCGACACTTGGGCAAAAGCGCCCGGGGCTGCCAACACACTCAAGGTCAGCAACGAGTAGAGAAAGCGCATAGGATGGCTCGGTAGAAAGTAGGGGGAACTGAACGCAGCTGCTACGATAGGGAGAAGGTAGCAATTCCCATTCAGATTTCACAGCTAACGGTGTAGCCACCTAAACTGTTTTATCTGCCAACCACTACCCAGAGCATAGAAAGCACGCCAGCCAGCATAATCCACTTGCACCAAGCGCTGAGGGTGGTGAAGTGGAGCTTACGGTCGGCACGAAGCAGGCGCCATCCCAAGGCCAACAGCGGTAGCAGAACGGTTACGAATAACCACACTCCTAGCGTCCGAGAAGAGGCAACGAACAGCGCCTGTGCGCTGGCTGCCCCAATGAGCACAAGCAGGTTAATCAGAAAAAAGCCCGTCACCCACTTAGTACGTGCTACGCCCCACACGATTGGCAGCGTTCGGCACTTGTGGGCCGCATCACCACGCATATCCTCAATATCTTTAATAACCTCGCGCACTATGGTAAGCAGGAAGGCAGCTAGCGCATACACCCACACGGCCGTTTGGCCCGTACGCAGTTGTAGCTCGGGCAATAAGACCAGCGCGGCCGTGAGCGTCCCAATGCTCAGATTACCTACCAGCGGCAAGCGCTTAAACCGAGCCGAATAGCCCCACAGCAGCAGCGCCGACCCTAAGTGCACCAGCCCCAGCAGAGGCGACAATGATCCTGCCACCAGTACCCCGATGCCCGTGAGCACCAAATGGGCCATCATGGCGTGGCGCCGGTTTATCACTCGCCCCACCACAAGGCGCCCCGGCCGATTGATACTATCAATCTTGACGTCGTAGTAATCGTTGATGATATAGCCAGCCGCCGCCACGCACAACGACGCCAGAATGAGCAGTGCAAACGGCGCGGTAAGCAAGGGTCGAGGTGTTTGAAGCAAGCAGGCGCGCACCAGAAAGAGGCACAGCGCCATCAGCAGCAGGTTGGGCAAGCGTACTAGCCGGATCACAGGCCGCCACCCCCGGGGCTCCTCGGCGCCGGATACTGACGTAAAAGCGGCGGACGGAGTGGGAGGTAGCATACAACGAAAACCATTGAGAAAGCTTAAAAATGCCCCCCAGAATGTAAGACCGCAAATATCTTGTGCAAAGCCCCAAAAAGAAAGCCCCTCCGTAATGGGAGAGGCTTTCTGGAAAGTAAAAATCTAGGCAGGTAAACCTACACTCGCTTTACGTTTACCGCATTTACTCCTTTGCGGCCTTCCTGCGTTTCAAACTCTACGCGGTCGTTTTGTTGGATTTGGCCCCCGTTAAGGCCGGTAATGTGTACGAAGAAGTCTTCCTTCGTATTGTCATCTGTAATGAAGCCGTAGCCCTTCGACTCATTAAAGAATTTTACGGTTCCTGTTTTCATGAAAAAAATAAAAAAATGGGGTGAATGGATGATGGGGTAAATATAAAGGGATTTTGTAAAAACACAACCCACTCTAAACCACGGTCCAGGTTAAGGAACGTGGTAGTTACCAAGCGTTAACACCCCTCAATTTTGGGTTTAACCCTACCACGTTTGCTGGGCCCGCATTACGGCCTCAATCAGCTCACGGACGGCACCATGGCCGCCGGGCAGGGCCGACACGTAATTGCTGATTTCGCGCACGTCGGTGGCGGCATCGGCAGGGCAGGCAGCTACGGCGCAGCGGCGCATCACTTCCACATCGGGCCTATCGTCGCCCATATAGGCAATGTGGGCCGGATCGAGGCGGTGCAGGTTGATGTAAGTATTGAAAATCTTCATCTTATCATCTATCCCCAAATAAATATCGCGCACGTCCAACGATTCCAGGCGTTTGCGTACGCCCTCCTCCTCCCGCCCCGAGATTACAACAATGCGGTAGCCTTTGGTCAGGGCGTACCGGATAGCAAAGCCGTCGCGGATGTGAAAGGCCCGTGCTTGCTCGCCGGAGTTGAATGCTAGCAGGGTGCCATCCGTCAGCACGCCGTCTACATCAAGAATAAATGCCTGGATAGAAGCCAGGCTAGGAGAAGTAATAGTTGTATCCATTGATAAACTAAAAAGGCTGGATAAGTAAATAGTCGTTTGCACAGCACCCGACCTTTTACTTATCCAGCCATGTAACCTAGTAGAAGAAGCATTTACTGATTATCGCGCCATTCATAGACCCATTTGGCTTGGATCTGCTCCAGGTGGCCTTCATTGGCTTGCTCGCGGGTTCCGGCAAAGTTGGGCAATGATAATACCCATTCTAGCAGCTCAGTGAAGCGAATGCGGTAAATTTTTGCCTCCGAGAATTCGTCCCCAAACTTTTCGTAGAGTGCGATGGCAATGTCTTCGTGGTCGCTCCACTGAATAGGAGGCTCGAAATGATTCATATCGTCGGGTGCTGTGCTGATGATAGTTTAGTGACCGAGGAAATCTTGGGGCGGAATGAGGATAACCAGGTCGTTGCCTTCGGCTTGCACAACGCATTGGCAAGCCAGCCGAGAATTGATGCGCGGATTAACGGCGCGGTCGATAAAATCTTCCTCCTTATCGGAGATTTCGGGCAGCTCGTCTTCGCCTTGAAGCACATACACGTGGCATGTGCTGCACCCGCAGACACCGCCGCAGTTATGCTGGAGGTGAATATCGTTGTTGAGGGCCACGTCCAGCACCGACTCGCCTTGGGCCGCTACGTGCGTTTGCGCGGGCTGGCCATCTTGAAACTGGAAGGTGATGTTAATGGTGTTCACAAAATAGGGTCTTGGGGGGCAATTTAGGGCACGAAGGTACGTACCACTGCTTCCGAATCAAAGCTGAATACCGGCTTCGTTGTTTTGTGGCGCAGGCAGTATTTGCTGCTGAATACTGATACTGAGCAATTTATAGACCTCCAGCCAAGTAGGATGGGCTACTAGCTCAGCTTCATGACGCGCTAGCGTGGGCGCGTCGCGGCGCACTGCCGGCCCGGTTTGTACGCTGAAAGGGGGCGCGGCCAATGCTTTTTCCACCGTTTCGCGCAGCAGCGGCTCGAGTAGGGTAAAGGGCAAGTTTGCCTCTTGCAGCAACGCCTGACTGATGCCCAACAAATGATTGGTGAAGTTGCTGGCAAACACGGCGGCCACGTGCAGGCGCTGGCGCTGGTTGGTAGCCACAAGCTGCACCTGTCGGCTCAGACTGCGAGCCAGAGCAAGCAGCGTGGCTTCTCCGGCCGCATCGGCGGCTTCTATGCACAGGGGCACGGTCGGCCAGTCTATCATCCGGCCGGGGCTGAAAGTCTGGAGCGGATAAAAAACGCCCCCCCGTACCGTTGGCTGCACCTCAAACACAGCTAAGGGCAAGGCACCGGCTGTGTGAGCCACTAGGGCGCCTGCCGGAAAGCGAGCAGTAGTCAGCACACCGGGTACGGCCGCATCTGGTAGGGCTATCAAGTACACGTCCGCGAAAGGCTGGGGGGCAAAATCCAGGCTGGTGCTGACTGCGGCGCCGGGTAGCTGTTGGGCTAGGCTTTGGGCGCTGGCTGCCGTCCGACTCCATACTACTACCACTTGATGACCGGCTCGCACCAGCGCCGGACCAAGCTGAGAGGCTACGCGGCCAGCACCTATTAGGGCGATGCGCTGGGGGGTAAATGGGATTTTGGAACTGCTCATTCGACGCAATAAAATGCTTAATTCTTTAATCAGGCCTTCTTATCAGGGCAAGTCACATGTATATGCCCCGGCTTTATCATTGATTTGCAGGAAAAAAAGATGCACCTTGAAAAGTGACTGCTGTGCTATACCTATTTCAGGCTAACTGCAGCTGCTTCTCTGCTCTTCCAACTCATCCTTCTTCTACTTTCTTTCTATGACAAATTGCTACATGCTAGGCTCTTACTTAGTCAGAGGCAGCCTCTTCCGCCGAATTCGGGCGTTAGGCATGGCGGCACTGCTGGTAGTTAGCGCTACCGCTGCCTCAGCACAGAGCCTCAACTACCTACCTGCCGACGCGCAGAACGTAGTTGGCACCTACACCGACCTCGGCACAACGGGCACCGCAATTACGACCGATAACCTAGACGACGCTAACTCGGCTGCCCAGGAAATTGGCTTCACGTTTAACTACAACGGTCAAGCCTTCACGCAGTTTGTGCTGAATACCAACGGCTACATCAAGCTAGGTGCTACTGCCCCCTCAGCGCCCACCCTCATCAGTCCATTTTTGACTGGCACGGCCGCTGATATCAACATCATCGCGGCCCTATCGAACATCGACCTGACGGGCGCCGCCGACCAAACAGCCACCCCTACTGAGTTTCGGGTAGCTACTACCGGCACGGCAGGCTCACGCGTTTGCACCATTCAGTTCGAGAATCTGCGCGACAAAAACGCCAGCGCAACCGTGCTAGCGCAGTTCGCCACCATGCAGTTTCAGATTAAGCTGTTTGAGGGCTCCAATAATATTGAACTGCAATATGGTACCTGGGTTAGCTCGGGCAATGCCTCAGCTAGTCGAACGTTTGTGGTGGGATTAAAAGGATCTAGCAGCAACCCTTTCAACTTTCTGATAGCCTCCAAAGGTACCGCCACCCAGTTCTGGAGCCTTACCACTTTCGCCTCCAGCGGCTTATTTGGGCATCTTATTTCTAATGCAGCGCTGCCCGATGTAGGCCGTACCTACCGCTTCCGGCCGGCTACTGAGCGCAATGATGCGTCGGTAGCGGTATATACGCTGGGCAAGCTACCCGCGACGGCTGCTGCGCAGCACGTGGTAACGGCCTCTGTTACCAACAATGGCTTCCCCGACAAAGTCAATTTACCTGTCACACTGACTGTTTCGGGGGCCAACACCTTTACCAGCACGAAGATCATCCCGAACATCGCTCCCGGACAGACTGTGCAGGTATCCTTCGATCCTTATCCGGCTACCTTAGCGCTTGGCACTAACACCGTACGAGCCACTATTCCGGCCGATGGAGTTGCCACTAACAATAGCAGCACGTACTCACAGCGCGTCACGGGATTTGATATTTCATATATCGACCAGACCGATACTGAGCTACTAGGCCTAGGGGCACAGGCCCGTTCTCTGCTGGCTACGAAGTATACTATTACCCAACCAAGCACGATCAGCGAAATCAGCGCTATTGTGCCGCCCAGAGCCGGCAACAGTGCTGGCTTCCGCCTGCTCCTGTATGATGCTACGGGCACCAACGGCACTCCTGGCACTGCTTTATTTACTTCGCCTACTCTGAACCGCACGCCGGCAGGCGGCGAGGTATCAGCTGTAGTACCCGACGTGGCTGTTGGCACCTCCTTCTTCGTCGTTATGGAGCTTTCGGAAATCAACCCAGTGATAGCCCTTCAGCAAGAGACTCCCATCAGACCCAATACCTTCTATATACAGGCACCAGGTGGGGCTTGGTCGGCTTTAGCTTTTGCGGGTGGTAATGGCTTCCGCTTAGCGCTAGAGGCCAAGTTCACCGGCGCCTGCCTACAAGTGCGTGATCCTGCTGTAAGCAATATCACCGCTACCTCGGCCACTGTCACCTTTACCCCCACTCCCGGCACTGGCGCTTACGATATAGAGTATGGGCCACGTGGATTTCAGCCAGGCACCGGCACTAAAGTTACCAGCCCAACCTCGCCTGTTAGCTTAACTGGCTTAGTATCGGGCGGCAATTATGATCTGTATGTGCGCAAAAACTGTGGCGCGGAGCTGGCCGTTAATGCTGGCCCAGTGGCGTTTGTTACGCCTTGCGTACCGGCCGCTGTTAGTACTTTCCCCTACAGCCAAAACTTCGATTTCGCGGCAAACAGCACTGTTCCCTGCGGCTTCTCGGTGCTCAATGCTAACAACGATGCCGCTACTTGGCAAGTAGCTACGGGCGGCACGATTGGGGATCCGCAGTACGTGCGGAGCGGGCTCAAGTCGTTGGTGTATTTGTACAACGAGAACCTGACTACTGGCGGCGACGATTGGGTGTTCACGCCGGCCCTCACGCTGGCCGCTGCTCAGCAATACGTAGTGTCTTTTTACAATCGGGTGGGCGTGTTGCCAAACACTACCCAAGTAGTCCCCGAAGGACTTGAGATTCGGGTGGGCACGGCCCCAAACCCCAGCGCCATGACCACGACCATTTTTGATAACCGCAACCTCAACAATGCGGCCTTCACCCTGCGCACCACCGATCCTATTCGGGTGCCTACTGACGGGCAGTACTATATTGGTTTCCACGTGGTCAGCAACCCTGGCGCGTTCATCCTAGCCCTCGACGACGTCACCATTACTGCCGGCGTGGCGACGTCCGTGAATAAGGCCCTGTCGCAGGCCATCGATGCGTATCCTAACCCAACAACGGGGCTGCTTTCGTTGAACCTGAGTGGCACCAATGCCCGCAAGATGTCGGCCACGGTTGTCAACATGGTCGGCCAGACGGTATACTCTCGCTCCCTGAGTGGCAAGCAAGCCCAACTCGATCTGAGCCAGTTGGCGGCTGGTGTGTACATGCTGAAGTTAGAGCTGGATGGCGAAACAGCCGTGAAGCGCATCAGTATTCAAAAGTAGCTGCCCGCAGCTTTCAGCTGAAGCAAAAAAGCCCCCCAGAATTTTCTGGGGGGCTTTTTTATTCGCTTAACAAGCTTTGCGTCTAATCGATAGGGTTAAGCTATTTAAGTTTTAGGCTACCGGTTGAGCACGACGCGGCGAAGTCGTTTTCTTGTTGGCCGTAGCATCCGGGGAAGCGGGCTGGGGGGCATTTTCGCGTACCTCGCGGCGGCGCTTCACGAAGGCCATTCCAAAGCCGATGGTCATGAGCAAAGTGCCACTCCAGAGCAGGTTGATAAACGGCTTCTCCACCGCCTTCAGGATCACATAATCCTTGGCCGTCGTGCTAACACCGAAAGTAAACTTCTGCTTCTCGGGGTCAACATTTATGAAAGACAACCGCAAACCTAAGTCCTCCACCTCATCCGGCACACGACCGATAAGACGGTCGCGCACTACGAACATGGGGTGCACATGGTACTTCTTCTTCTCACCATGCACTATGAAGTCGCCCTGAATAGCCAAGTCGCCCTTTTTCAGGCCTAAACCAGCCGTTTGGTGGGCAGGCTCGATGGCGCGCAGCACGGCAAAGTAGTCATTCAGGAAAATGGTATCGCCTACGGTAATCTCGTGTTCTTTTACCTCCGTCCAGTCTTTCTCCTTGCTCGGGTCGGGCACGGTGCTGATGTGGGAGTAAATGTCGTGGTCGATGAACTGCTTAAGCGCCGGTGAGGCGAGCAGACCCATTTCCTCGTTCACCTGCGCCCGTGGATACAGCGTGAAAGCTTCTCCGGTTTCGCGGTTCTTGTACTCGACGCGGTAGTAGGTATTCTCGGGGCGGATTTCGAGGGTATCACCTATCTTATAGAAGGTCTTGTCCTTGATCTTAATGTCGCCACGGGCAATTACCTTGTACTCATCGTCGGTGCGATAAATAAGCTCTTTGTTAACGTATTCGGGCATGCCGGGCACCTCAAAATACTGTCCGGTGTAGCTCACATCGTACTTGCCCATGGGAGCGGTGTCGTTGCGCCAGAGCAATACGTTGTCACGGTTTATCTCCTCCGGAAACTCCCGCGAGTACACTAAGCCCGACACGTTGGCGGAAATGATATTGGAATAGCCCGCCGAAGCCAGAATTCCCAGCAGCATCAAGGCTACGCCGATGTGGGCCACGGCTCCACCCGATACGCTTACGCGCCGCAAAATCAGATTCAGCAGCATGCCCAGGTTGGCCAGCACCCCAAACAGCGCTGCCGTAAGCAGCAGAATGTAGGTGGGCTCCATTTGCAGCTTGTTGTAGCGCACCAGCAGAATAACCAGAGCCGAGCCTAATAGGGTAAGAATTCCCGGTACCCCCAACGAGTTGAGCAAGCTCTGCTTGTCGTTTTTCTGCCACCACATTACCTGAGCCAATCCCGACAGCACGGCTACGCCTACGCCGATATACAGCTGAATCTTGGTGTAGTGAGCAATCTGGTCGGCGGGCAGGGCTAGATTAGACTTAATGCCCAGGAAACCCAAGAAAGCGTTGTAAACTGGAATACTAGTAGTTACCAGCACCTGGAAAGCGCCCAGACACAGCACAGTAGCACCCACAAATACCCACAGCTCAGCGTTGTAAGTAGTGAGTTCCTTCTCCGAAATCGGGATGCTTTTCCAGCGCCACACCAGCAAGCTGATAGCGACTACAAAAAAGGCCCCCATATAAATCAGAAGCTGCCCCGATAAGCCTAGGTCGGTGAAGGAGTGCACCGAGGCATTACCCAATACACCGCTTCGGGTAAGGAAGGTAGCGTACAGGATGAGCAGGAAAGACGCAATAACGAGCACGAAGGAAGTACGTAAGCCCAAGCGGCTACGCTTCCACAGAATCATGCCGTGGATGGAAGCTACCAGCACCAACCATGGAATGTACACCGCATTTTCAACGGGGTCCCAGTTCCAGTAGCCGCCGAAGTTCAGGGTTTCATAGGCCCAATATGCGCCCATCATTACACCCACGCCTAGCACCAAGGCGCCGAGCAACGTCCAGGGAAGTGCGGGCTTTACCCACTTTGTCAGTTCCCCTTTCCAGAGGCCGGCTAAAGCAAATGCAAACGGTACGAGCGTAAGGGCAAAACCTAGGAACAGCGTGGGCGGGTGAATCACCATCCAGTAGTTCTGAAGCAGTGGGTTTAGGCCGGTACCATCCTGAGGAACGAAGTTGGGATTGAGCTTGAAAACGGGCAGATCAACAAGGAAGTCGCGCAGCAGAATAAAAGGCGACGAGCCAATCTTTAAATCTCCAATCACTACACCCAAGATCATGGACGTGAGGAAAAGCTGCACGCCGGCAAACACGGTCATGACGGGCGCTTCCCACTTGTTATTGTAGCGAATAATGGCGAAGCCTAATACTACATGCCAAAATATCCACAGCAAAAAGCTACCCTCCTGCCCTTCCCAGAAGCAGGAAATCATGTAGTACACCGGCAGGTGATTGCTGGAGTGGCTCCAGACATAGTAGTATTCGTATCGATGCCCGTAGATAAGGCTGAACAGGCAGCCAATAATAGCTAGCACCGCGGCGCCGTGCACAAAAAATGCCCCCCGGCCTAAGCGCTGCCAAGCGGCATCCTCCTGGCCCAAGGACCGCCCGCGAGTAGCCATAAAGTAGGCGTACGCGGCCACGGTAGCGGCCACAAACGCTATAATGACACTTAAGTGTCCGAGGTCGCCGATGAGAGTATTAAGCATGTTTATCGAATATATAGTAAGAGCGACTGACAGCTGATTTTCTGTCGGCGCCCACGGTCTATTGTGCTTTGCGGCGTGCGTTATGTAGCTTTTTCATTCGAGACTGATGACCTCGCCGCGCCGCGCTTACTCGGGAGGGTGCTACTGCTTTAGCCGCCGAAGAGTGTAGGGCCTGCGCAATGGTTTCATAGGCACTATTCCTCGCCTCCGTACCCATCCAGGTCACCCAGCGGCTACTGACCACCACCGGCGGTTGCTCGTCGGTAGCAGTAGTTACTATTTGATAATGGTAGCGGCCGGGGCTGGGCAAGGTGTCAGTGAGGGCGTACTCGGTTTGTAGGCCGCCATACACGCGGCGGATTACGGGTTGCTCACCCACGGCCACGGCTTGTTTCTGATGGGCCTCGCGCCGCAGAATGCGACTTTTGGTGGTAGTTACCGTATCAGGCAGGGTCCAGTTCAAGGTTACAAGTTGCGTCGGTGTAAAAACCGTTTCAGCGGCGGTTAGTTCAGCTACTGGCAAACCTTTTGGCTGTCTGCTCACGGTGAGGGCGAAAGAGCAAAAGTCATTCAGGTAGCCATCCACGTTGAGCAAATAGCGCTGCCCGGTCTTCAGGCCTTCCAACGGTACAAATACGTCGTCCTGAGTACCCAGCGAGGTGCAGGAAACGATTTGGTAAGTGCTAGGCTGACACGGCTCGCCTGTTAAGACCACCAACTGCACGCCCTTCGTATCGCGGCATTTTTGCCCCCCAATGTTCACGAAGTAGCGGCCAGCGGCCTTGGGGGTAAACTCAAACCACTGGTCGTTGTGGTATTTAATGCACTTACCCGTCAGGGCTTCATCTACACACGACCACTGCACTGTGCAGCCAGTCGTGTTAGAAGTCAGTGTTTGCTCAGCCTGTATAGTTAGCCGCTGCTCTATGTCGTCATTGACAACCTGGGCATTAGCAGTCAAAGCTGCGCAGTGAAGAATAAAGGATTGAGCAACGAAAACGCGGAGCCAGAAGCGCATATGCGCCTTGCCTGACCATCTATCCGCATCCTCATTCCTCATGCTTGCTTCTTAATTAACCACAGCTGTTGCGCCTTTCACTTCCGTCTCCACATACTTAGACGGGCATTTCAGCAAAATCTTATCGGCTACGAAAATGTCGTTGCGCATGGCGCCGGTAATTACTACCTGCTCCGACTTGTCGAAGTCCTGAGGCTTGGGGTTAAAGTATATAACCCGCTGGGCAATGCGGTTGGTATCAACCAGCGTGAAAGCGAAGTAATTGGGGTCGAGCGTAGGATTGTACTCCAGGCCCATGATGTTCTTTTGATTGTCGCGGGGCAGGCGGCCCACTACGTGTACTTTAGTCATGTTGCCCTCAGCGGCGCGCTCCCGTGCTTCCTTAAAGGAAACATAGACGCTGGCGTCGCCGGCCGCGCTCATAATAATGCCAATAGCGATGGCGATTACGGCAATGGCGAGGATGTGAGTTTTTTTCATGTTGCGAAAGATGCGGGTCGGTTATTCTGAACAACTAAAGCCGGACGAAAAATCCTTGGGGGGCAAAATTACGAGTGAATCTCCTTCTCTAAGCGGCTCACCTTACGGTCGAGGGAAATCAGGTAGCCAATCAAGCCTACTACGACCACCAGTATCACGGCCACCACTACATAGATTTTCCCATTTTGCCGCAGAGCGTCGGCCATTTCGGGCGTGTCGGCAGTTTGGGCGAAGGCTTGCAGGGCAGTGCCGAGCAGCGCCAATAGGAGCAAAAAGGCGTTACGCCAGCTGTTTTTCATAAATCTTCTGTTTGAGAAATTCGAGGCGGCTGCTCACCTGGGTTATCCAGAAACCGATGAGCGTCCAGCCAATCACGGCGGGGTAGAACACCATGCGCATGTTGCTATCCAAATCATAGTTGCTAAAGCCAGGATTACCACCCGCGCCCGGATGCAGTGAATCGGTGAGGCGCGGCAACACAAAAAGCAAGGGAATAGCGGCCGCAAACGCAAATATGTTGTACACAGCGCTGATGCGGGCCCGCTGCTGCTCATCAGTAAAAGATGAGCGCAATACAATATAAGCCCCGTAGATAAGCATCGCAATAGCGGCTCCATTGAGGCGCGGGTCAGAGGTCCACCAAGCGCCCCAAGTATAGCGCGCCCACATGCTACCCGTAGCCAAGCCAAGCATGCCCATTATGATGCCCGTCTTGGCCGACTCGTGCGACAACGTATCCAAGCGAGCTGTGGGCGTGCGCAAATACCGAATAGAGTAAACGACCGACGTAGTAAGGATAATGGTCATGCCGAACCACATCGGCACGTGGAAATACAGGTTGCGAATGCTTTCATTCACAATATCCAGCCGCGGCACTGGCATCAGCAATCCCGCTACCACCGTGTACAGCACGAGCACCACGGCCAGCACTTTCCACCAGTTTCTTTTTATAGACATGAGCAAGTAGACATAAGTAGAATTACTGCTAGTGACGAAACAAGGCGGCGCACGGCTCGGCTGCCGACGCGCCAGTAAAATAACAAGCTAACCCCTTGGTTTGTGACAACTTCCGGGGGGCATTTTCTTGATTATTATCATTCATTTTCGTCTCGAAGAAGCTTAGCCGCGCCATAAAAAAGGAAACAACAAGTACGACACGGCCGTCACAATCAGGTTGAGCGCCAGCAGGGTAAGCAAAGAGCCACTACTGGCTTCGAACTCCAAGCCATCCAGCGCATTCTTAGACACCTTGATTAGCAACAGGAGCATAGGAATCATAATCGGGAAGCCAAGCACCGCCATAAGGGTGCTGCTATTGGTAGCTTTGGAGGCAATGCCCGACACCAGTGTGAGCGTGGTAGCAAAACCCACTGCTCCTAGGGCCACATTGCCCACAAACAGCGGTACATCCTGCACCGGATTGCCTAGTACCACAGCATAAAGCGCAAACCCCACCAGCGCCAAGCCCAGCAGCAGCACGGCGTTGTAGGCAATTTTGGCCAGAATCACTGCCTGGGGCCGTACCAACGTGTAGTAGTATAGCAGGCGGCCCCTGCTTTCTTGCAGAAAGCCTTTTGCCGCCGCATTTACGGCCGTAAAAAGAAGGATAATCCAAAAGAGTGCGTTCCAGGCCGGAGCTGGTAATTGCCCCCCACGCAGGGCAAAGCTGAGGTAACACACAAATACGGTACTGCCCACGTACAGCAGCATGCCGTTTAGAGCCGCCCGCTGCCGCCACTCCAGACGAAAATCCTTCTGCATTAAATACCAAATCTCACGAAGGAGCAACACGGCACGGGACTAGTGAATGGGACCACAAAGATAGTCACTGGCCGCTGGTTTTGGGTGCTTTAGCCCTGATGTTTAGGATATAGCCGATAAGCTTTTTCGTCTCAAACGAGACACAAAAAAGCCCCCCAAGCGCTGTTTGGGGGGCTTTTTACTACATCAGAGGCCGGAAGCACGCCTCCTCGATAACTCAAATTTTAGAAGTCGTAGCCGAGCGTGAAGTATAATTTAGGACGGCCTAGCCGATAGTCTTCCTGCCCCCAGGCAATATCAGCTTTGCCGTAGAACCCGAGCAAGGTAGTGCGGGCCCCAAAGCCATAGCCGACAAGTAAGGGGTTGCGGAAGTTGACCACCGTGGCAGTGAAAGCATTTCCATTGCCGCCCACAATCTGGGTATTAAAGGAGTTGTTTTCGTTGAACGGGTTGGGCCCAGAATAGGCCGAGCCAGCATCGGCAAAGGCGGTAAGCTGCAGGTTGCGGAAGAAGCCCGACTCAATGGGCTTGTTAGTGAAATACTGAATAATTGGCACCCGCAGCTCTGAGTTGAAGAGCACGTATTTCGGCCCGACGCGCTTGCTATAATCGAAGCCACGCAAGTTGGTCACGAACTGCTGATAGAACATCTGGGTTGGGTCGACGGTGGAGGGCAGTACCCGCTGATCATTCTCATAATCATTGTTGAGCCAGTTGTCCATGCCACCGAGGCGAAACTGCTGGCGAGTATCACCAAAAAACTGTCCGTAGCTGGCGCGGTTCGCCCAGATGATCTGGCGGTGAATTTTCTGATAGTGGCGCAGGTCCACATAGATCTTGCCGAAGTTTTGGTTGTTATCACTCAAGCTGTTAAGCTTCATGATACCAACCTTCATGCGCGTACCCTGCCACATATTGGTACCCGTTGAAATGGCATTGTCGTACACCAATTCGCCGGTAACGCCTAGGTAATTGCGGTTTACATCCACCGAATCGTCAAAGATGTTGATAGATGTCCGGTTCACATTCACGAAGCGGGGCCCACCACGCAGGCTCAGGTTGTGCGTCAGCGGATAAGCAGCCGTTGGGGCTACCTCATGGCGCCCGTAGCGGGTCCGGCCATAAGTAGCGGCGATGTCGAAGAAGTACGCTTGCTTCTCGTAGCGCAAACTGAAATCGACGCGGCGACGCAGGTCGGTGTACTGGGCGTACATGCTGCTGGTACGTAAATCGGTGAGGGCAAAAATACCCGCCTGAATACGCTGGTTCTCAAACAGGTCAGTCATGTTAGCCTGCCCAATCAAGCCAAAGCCCAACAGCGGGTCCACGTACAGCGACGACACTACATTATCGATGCTGAACTGGGGTGAGTAGCGATAAGGGCCGCTCACGGCAAATGCATCGGCGGGCGGGGCCGTGGGCAAGTTGGCAGCCGTGGCCGAACGACGGCGGGCATTTACGCGTGTGGGCGCATCTTCCTCAAACTGATAGTCGCTGGTGTCGATAGGTTTGTCTGCCTGCTGTTGGGCTGTAGTAGGCGGCGTAGCCGTGGAGTCAGGCGAAGTTTGCCCCCCAGGCTGCCCAGCTACGGCAGCTGAATCGGGCGCGGCCGAAGTTGAGTCGGGCGCGGTCGGAGGAGCCGGTGCTGACCGCGGCGCGGCAGGTGCCGCCGGAGCGGAGCGGTCTTCCAGAATCTCCTGACGAGCCGTTTTGGCGAGGGTCATGTTTTCGGCCAGCGCGTACGTGGGGTACACATACACCATGTCGCGGGCACGGTCAGCGGCCACAAAACCTAGCGCACCGGTACCAGTACTATAGTCGAAATCTTTGATATTGGGAGAGAAATTGGTAACAGCCGTCCGCTGTCGGGTAGCGAGCGAGAAGCGGTACAGGCTACGTACGCCGCTTTCTTCACCCAGATATAGAATCTCGGTATCAGACAGCACCCGCGGGCGGCCCTCGTTAGAGATGGTGCTCACCAGCGACTCCACTGGCTGTGCCCGCCCATCGAGGTGGTACATAAACAAATCGTAGTTGTTTACTACACTGGCAAAGCTGCCTTCAGCCGTACCATCGGCCCAGCGGTTGGAGCTGAACACGATGCCTGCGCCATTGGGCAAAAACACCGGCTGCACATCGTCGAACAGGTCGTTGGTGATGCGCTCGGGTGTGCGGCTGCCGGCCCGCAGCAGGTATAGATCATTTTGCCCCCCACGTGTGCCACTGAATACCAGCGCCTTACCATCAGGTGAGTAGGCCAGGTCGAGCACTTGGGAGAAAGGTCTAAAAATAGAGGAGCCACCACGGTTGAAAGGCAACAGTTCCTTCATATTCGTAATCACGCTGTTTAGTCCTCCAGCATCGGCTGGGCGCAGACGTAGCGTCATGTAGCCTTTGTCCATCTCGGCCACTGCCACTTGCGAGTTACCACGCCAAGCCAACACAGGCAGGCGGGTCTCCACTTGTTGGTCGGGTGTTTTGTAGCTGCTACGATGAATGGTATGCTTGCCCGATCCGTTGCGGTTAATGGTAATCACGCGGTACCGTCCCCGGTCGTTTGATACATAAGCCAAACGCTGGCCATTTGGGCTCAGCACGGGCTGCGAGTACAACACGCCCTTGCGGTTATTGCGCACTACCTGGTTTTTCTCATCGGGCATTACCAGCGGCACCACTTGCTGGGCATTGAGCTGACGGTAGTACGTCAGCCAATCGCGCAAGAACACCTTGTAGGGCACATTCAAAGAGCTGCTGATACCAACCTCCACATCGCGGGTGATGCGCGTTAGGTTTAGTATATTTTGAATAGTGGTGTAGCCGTAGCGCTCCGCAATGTAATTCCAGACGCTTTGGCCAGCCAGTTGCGGATTGCGCAGGAAGAATGGGGCCGTTTTGGTGCCCTCAAACTGCTGCGTCATGTTGCGCATGTAGTCGTCCATTTCCACGCTCCAACCTTCGGCGGCGTAGGCAGAGGCGCCAGCAATAAACCACTCGGGCAATTGCAACAGGTACGTGCTCTGAATGACTTCTTTCAGAGAGCCACCATACATCATATCGTTGAGCAGCACACGGGTAATCTGCGCGCTGACATCGCGCTTAAATAGTGTTTGCTGGCCCTGAAAGGCAATTTGCACCTTATTCATCCGCAGCAGCGAAGTTTCGCCGCCAGTCTGGTACTTGTCGCTATCGAGGCCAATATTGCTCTGCCGCAGGTCGCCCACGGAGTTATAGAGCATCACGGTGGTTTTGGAGTACGGGTAGTAACCGATCAGCGAAGAAACGCGCTGTAGCTCCTTCTCAGCATATTCGGCCGCCCGGCGAGCGGTGTTTTCGCCCCCGGCATAGTAGTAAATATTGAAGTTCTGGGTGCTGAGCAGCTGCCAGTTGAACTCTTTGTATTGAATACGAACGCGCCCAAACTGCTCCTGAGCCGTTTGAGCCCGGGCCTCACCGGCCATCATCAATCCACCAACCAACAACGCTCCGACCACCCAAAGCCGGCGCGTTAATAAAAAGGATACGTGCTCCATATAGAAAGCAAAAGGGCAGAAAATCAGGAAGAAACGCCGACCGTGGTAGGTACGGAAATATACAACGAATGATGCCGCGAAATATTGACCTCGGGCCAAATGGCTTCAGTACCTTCCAGCACTGAGGCAAAATGGTTTGCCAGCCGCGGAGCGAGCATCACGCCCTTTGAGCCAAAGCCATTAAATATACTCAAAACCGGCCAAGCTGGATGCACTCCCAGCACGGGTTTTCTGTCGCGTGAGGCCGGCCGGAAACCAGCCCGCTGAGCCAGTACTTGAAATGGCAGATCGGACATCTCCGCGAAGCGCTGACTGAGTTCTGTGCGGGCCTCTTCCGTAATGCCAGTGGGCAACGGCGCCCAGCGATATGTAGCGCCCACCCGAAACTTTCCGTCGCCGAGTGGCACCACGTAGCCGCCTTTGTTCAGCACCTGCTCCGACGACAACCCAGGGCAGGCAACGTCCAGTACCTCGCCCTGATTGGCCGTAATAGGCAGCCAGTTGAAATACGGATTGCGCACGACTGCGGCGCCTTCACAGCACACAAATTGCCGAGCCTGCACTGCACCCGCGTAGGTCACGCCAGCCGGGCCGACAACAAGCTCTTTCCAATCAAAAGTTTCGTGCCGCAGCCAGCCCTTTTGCAGGCCGTCGGTGGCGAAAGCCGTCAGCATTTCGCGCACGGCCACATAGCCGCAGTGACGAATCAAAACGCCCCCCAAGTCAGTGCGCACGCCGGGGCTGGGGGGCAAATCGGCGGTAATGTCTCCCACAAATCCCTCCCAGGGCTGGTCGGCGCTGCGGGCTATGATAGTATTTTGCTCCTTCACGGAAGAGAACAATTTCAGGATCGGCGTTTCGAAGAAAAACTGTTGGCCAAACTCAGCTTCCAATTTTCGATAAAAAGCCGCCGCCGCCGGAATCAGCTCAGCCGCCCGCCACGACAAAGCAAAGCGCTGCCCAGTTACGGGGTTCATCAAGCCAGCGGCTACCGTGGAGGCTGTATCGGCCCGTTGCTCATCGATTACCAGCACCGCACAGCCGCGCTGACGCAATTCGTAAGCGAGTGTGGCGCCGGCCAAGCCGTGGCCCAGAATGAGGTAGTCGTAGGTAGTCATGGAAGCAATGGGGAGCAGTGAGAACAGCGCAAACAAGTAATCGGCTACGAAGGTACTCACGCAACTTCGCGTCACTCCTCGTAACTTACCCTCCCAAGTACGTTCGGCGCCTGCCGGTTCCCACCAAAAGCTAATATGACTGTCTCTGGTTTCACCTTCAACGCTTTTTCCGAAAACACTTACCTGCTTCACGACGCGACTAAGCAATGTGTCGTCATTGACCCCGGCTGCTATGATAAGGCCGAACAGCAAGCCCTGAAGGCCTTTATCCAAGAGCAAGGCTTAGAGGTAGTGCTGCTGTTGAACACCCACTGCCACATCGACCATGTGTTTGGTAATCAATTTATTATAGACACCTACAAAGTTCCGTTTCTGATTCACGAAGCCGACCTGAGCGTGCTGCGAGCCGTGCCAACCTACGCGCCCAGCTACGGCTTTCCACTTTATAACCCAGCCGAGCCTACCGGTTTTTTGACGCCCGGTGAGCCCATTACCTTCGGCGACACCACGCTGGAAGTGCGCTTTGCTCCAGGCCATGCGCCAGGCCACGTCGTGTTTTACCATGAGCCCACTGAAACCGTTATTGGCGGCGACGTGCTGTTTCAGGGTAGCATCGGCCGCACCGACTTGCCGGGGGGCAATTACGATACGCTTATCGAAAGCATTAAAAACCAGTTGCTTACTTTACCCGATTCGGTAACATTATATCCCGGTCATGGGCCGGCTACTACTATTGGCGCCGAACGGCGGTCCAATCCGTTTTTGCGCTAACGTCGATTTTTAGCTTACATGAAGAATCATTTGCCCAACGCTATTACCTGTCTCAATCTGTTTGCGGGCTGTTTGGCGCTTTGCAATGTATTTGCCGGCCGCTTGGAGCTGGCTGCTTACTTGGTGGGCTTGGCCGCCGTATTTGATTTTGCCGATGGTCTCGTGGCCCGTGCTTTACACGCTAGCTCGCCCATTGGTAAGGATCTGGACTCACTGGCTGATATGGTCTCGTTTGGTGTGGTGCCGGGCGCTATGCTATATCATTTGCTGGGCCAGGGGGCAAATTCACTGCCTTTTTGGTTGCCATACGCAGGCTTTATCGTTACTGTGTTTTCTGCCTTGCGCTTAGCCAAGTTCAACAACGACACGCGCCAGACCACTTCGTTCATCGGGTTGCCCACGCCAGCCTGCACATTGGTGGTCGCATCTCTGCCCCTGATTTTAGCCTACGACACCTATAATCTTTCGTCTCTGATTCTGAATCCTTGGGTTCTTTTGGGCCTCACTTTACTGCTGTCGGGGTTGCTGGTGGCTGAGCTTCCTTTGTTTGCCCTGAAGTTTAAGAACTTGACTTGGCAAGACAACTCCGTCCGCTTTGTGTTTCTGTTGCTATCGCTGGCTCTGCTGCTGGTATTGCAGGCGGCGGCCGTACCGGTTATAATTTTGTTATATGTCCTGCTTTCGTTGTGGCGACCGGCTTTTGGTTGAGTTTTTGGGCTGAAACTCAACACAATATTTGCATTCGATGGTAGTTATATAGCTGGCCCGTGCTGTCTTGCTTATAGCCAATTCTCGCACGGCTTCTATCTACTGCCTTATCTGCTTTCTATCGCTTATACGTCTATGCGCTTTTTTACGCTTTTACTGCTCGTTTGGGGGGTTATGAGTTTTGCGCCCCAGGCGCAGGCCCAAGCCACTGAGCAGACAGCGCAAGCCACCATAGAATGGCAGGGCTACCAAACTATATATGCGCGCACCGGCCAAGCCAGCCGCGTGCCGAGCTTCAGAGGCGCTACCTACACTCCCTCCGATCTTGTGGGCACATATACTCTGCGCCTGCCTGGCCGAGTAGCCAGTGGGCAGCTGCGCAATGCCGTGTATGAGCCTTTCTCCGCCGCCGATGCAGCGCTCTTCACCCAGGCAAATTTGCCCCCCGAACCCACGCTGAGTCTCCGCACCACCACAGAGTTGCGGGCCCCCGTGAGCTTTATTTCCTTTCAGCCAATCCGGCGCAATACCCAAAGCGGACAAGCGGAGCGGCTGGTATCCTTTGAGTACACTTATGTAACGGCGCCTGCTACGGCAGCGCGGGGGGGCAGGCCTCACCCAAGTGCCTCAGTATTGCAGCAAGGCGACTGGTTTAAAATTGGGGTGCCCGCTAGTGGTATATACAAGCTGGACAGAGCAGCTCTAATAGCATTGGGACTAAATGCCCAGACCATCGATCCGCGGCGGCTACAGATTTATGGTAACGCCACGGGTATGCTGCCCCAGCCTAATAGCGCTTATCGCCCCGACGACTTGGTTGAGAATGCTATTTTCGTGGCCAATGATAACAACGACGCCACCTTCAATGACAACGAATACGTCCTGTTTTATGCCCGCGGCCCACACACTTGGGAGCGGGAAGCGCCTACCATCAACCGTTTTCGCCACTCTTACCACCTCTACACCGATACGGCCTATTACTTTGTGACCGTCGGTGCTACGCCCGGCAAGCGTGTTGGACAGGCGCCCGCCGTCACGGGAGCGCCCACGGCCACGATTACCACCTTTGCCGAGCGCAAATTCCACGAGCTTGACCTGATTAACATACTGAAGTCGGGGCAGCAGTGGCTGGGCGAGAAGTTCGAATCAGGTACCCGTCTGGAAATCCCCTTCGCTATTCCTGATCTAGTACCGGGTTCCCCGGTGCAAATCACGTCTTCGGTTGTAGCTGCCTCTAATAATGTATCGAGCTTTCAGCTAAGTCTTGGGGGTCAAAACATCGCTTCCCAGTCGGTGGCCGGCTACAGTCGACGAGATTTTTCAGAAATAGCAAATACGAGCCGCATTACCGCAACTACCTCTGCGCCTGCCGCCACTGATTTACGCGTGGCGCTTACCTATACGGCTACCGGCACCTCCGCCGCTGGCTATCTGGACTATCTGGAGCTAAATGCCCAGCGCCAACTGCGGTTCATGGGTTCGCAGTTGGAGTTTCGCTCGTTTGAGAACATCAATCGAGGTGCCGTTAGCCAGTTCTCATTGGCTAATGCAAGTGGCGTAACAGTCTGGGAAGTTACGAATCCGCGCCGGCCAGTAGCTCGTGCACTGAACTCTAATGGCGGTTTTCTAGCTCCCACCGATTCTCTGCGCGAGTTCATTGCCTTTGCGGGCAGCAGCTTCGATACTCCCCGGAGCTTTGGCCGCGTAGCGCCCCAAAATCTGCATGCTCTTAACTTAGATGGTCGTCTCGATTTTGTTATTGTTACCCATCCGCTGTTTCGGGCCGAGGCCGAACGTTTGGCTGCATACCGTCGCAACCCAGTCCGCTCCGCCGATAAGTTGAATGTAGCCGTCGTCACGACGGAGCAGATATATAATGAGTTTAGCTCCGGTGGTCAGGATGTAACGGCCATCCGCGATTTTATGAAAATGGTTTATGACCGTACGCCTGCCGGTAAGCGCAATATGCTGCTGCTATTTGGTGATGCGTCGTTCGATTATAAGTCAGATCCCGCCAACGACTTATCTAAGATGCCGGAGTGGTGGAAACTGCGGCGACTATCCGAAAAAGGCCCCCAGAACATTGATAGGGTCAATCAGAACTATGTGCCCGTGTATGAATCGCGCGAGTCGTTCAACCGCGTATATCCACGTCCGAGCGCAGCTTCAATTTCCTACTCATCCGACGATTACTTTGGGTTGCTCGACGATGAGGAAGGCCGCTGGGATGAGAATGGCATTCCTGTGAGCGAAGGGCTCGACATCGGCATCGGCCGCCTACCGGTGCGTACGCCCGTCGATCAGCCTCGCTCCACTACGCAAGCTAAACTCGTAGTAGACAAGCTCATCGCCTACGATTCGCCAGCTACATACGGCAAATGGCGTAATCGCCTCACGTTTGTTGCCGACGATGGCGATAGAGATGAGCATGTGATAGGATCCACGGAGCCCTTAGCGAATAACATTGTAGCTCGCAAACCAGCCTACAACGTGCACAAAGTGTACCTCGACATGTATCCACAGGTTGCGGGCGCTGGGGGGCAAAATTCCCCTAACGCCAGCCGAGCCATTGATGAAGCCATTGAACAAGGCACTCTGATTATTAATTACGCCGGCCATGGCGGCACCACCGGCTGGGCTGATGAGCAGATTTTAACTAAATCCAACATACTAAATCTAAAAAACACGTCGCGGCCGACGTTCATGCTCACCGCTACCTGCGACTTCAGCACTTACGATGATCCTGAGTTTGATTCGGCGGGAGAAGTGGCCCTTACCAATGTCAGTGGCGGAGCTATTGGGCTGCTTACCACCACGCGGGTAGTTATTTCTACCTTCAACTTTTTACTGAATGAGCGTTTTTTTGATGTGGTGTTTTCGCCCATCAATGGCCGAATGCCACTGCTCGGTGATGTAATGGCCCTGACTAAAAACGGCAGTCAGGCCGGCGACAACAATCGTAACTTCTCCTTGCTCGGCGACCCTTCTGCCCGCTTAGCTTACCCTGAGCAAACAGCAACTATTCGTCAACTTAATGGGAAGCCCATCGCGGCCGCTTCCGATACGCTGCGGGCCCTTTCGCGTGTGGAGCTAGCTGGTAACGTAACCACAGCCGCGGGCACTGTGGACGCCGGCTTTACGGGCAAAGTACAGGTGACGGTGTTCGAAAAGCCCGCCACCATCATGCTGCTAGGCAATGAAGTCGGAGACAGCAAGCCTAATATAGCCGTGCAGCGCGACATCATTTATGATGGCCAGGCTACTGTTCGCAATGGTGAATTCAAGCTTGCCTTTGTTGTGCCAAAAGATATCAATTATAGCTTCGGCCTAGGTAAGATCAGTTTATACGCTTCCGATTCTATACGCCGCGCCGATGCACATGGCGCCACCAGCTTGGTGGTGGGGGGCGTTTTAGACAACGCGCTTAGGGATACTATTCCGCCCGACATCCGTTTGTTCATGGACAACGAGTCATTCGTATTTGGCGGCCTCACCGGTACTTCTCCTTTCCTGCTTGGCCGCTTGCGTGACCAAAGTGGCATTAATACCGCCAGTTCAGGTATTGGCCATGAGATAACGGCCGTTCTGGATAATGACGTAAGCCAGCTCGTCATCTTAAATGATTATTATACGGCTGAGGTAGACAGCTTCCAGACAGGCCGCATACGCTACTTATTCAAGGATTTAACCCCAGGCCCACACATACTTCGGGTCAAAGCCTGGGATACATTTAACAATTCGGCAGAGAAGGAAATTGAGTTCATCGCAGCCAGCACCGATAAGCTGGCACTCAAGCATGTGCTCAACTACCCCAATCCGTTTGCTACCTCTACTACGTTTCACTTTGATCATAACCGCAGCGGCGAAGATCTCGACATTCAGGTGCAAATCTTTACGGTATCGGGCAAACTGGTGCGCACTTTGCGCTCCACCGCCGTTAGCAGCAATTCTCACCTTAGTGATGTCGTTTGGGACGGACGCGACGAATTTAATGACCAATTAGCCCGTGGCGTATATGTATACCGAGTCACCGTGCGTTCTCCGCGGGACGGCTCAACCGCTTCTAAATTCGAAAAACTAGTTCTTCTCCATTAACTTGCTGGCCTTGCCCTCATCTTTCCGCCCATCTTTTTCCGACTGTATGCTCTTGTCGAAGCTGCCTTTGCGCTTTGCGCTACTCCCTGGTTTGCTGAGTTTATCCCTGGTGGCTACGGCCCAGGATAACGGTACCAAAGTTATTACCACGGCCGTTCCTATTCTTACCCTCAGCCCCGACTCGCGGGGAGCAGCACTTGGTGAAGCTGGTGTGGCAACTTCGCCCGACGCTAATTCCTCTTACTACAATGCGGGTAAGCTAGGCTTTGTACCCAACCAGTACAGCGTATCGCCCTCTTACACGCCTTGGCTGCGCAACATCGCCGATGATATGGGCTTGGCCTATTTGTCGGGCTACGCGAAGCTCAATCAGCGGGCAGCTATCTCTGCTTCCCTTATGTATTTCGATTTAGGAAGCATATCGCTGCGCTCGGCTGCTAACCAACCACAGGGTGAGTTCAATCCGAAAGAGTATGCCTTCGGATTATCATACGGTCAGAAGCTGAGTGAGAACTTCGGTCTAGGCGTTACTGCCCGCTATATTCGCTCCAACCTTGTCGGGCCTACCAGTGGTGGGGACTCTAAGCCTGGCAACTCCTTAGCGGTTGACTTGGGCACCTATTACACCCGTGATCTTAACATTGGTGGAGGGGCCTACAATCTATCGCTCGGCGCATCGATAGCAAACATCGGTAATAAGATGACTTACACCGATGCGAACCAAGCCGACTTTCTGCCTATGAACTTGAAGTTCGGCACCGCTATTACTCGGGAGCTTGATGCCTATAATAAGCTCACGCTAACAATTGACGGTAACAAACTGCTAGTACCTAGCCCGTACTACGAAAATAATGTTGCTTCCGATTTAGCTAGCCAGCAGGCTTATCTTCAGCGGCGTGACGAAGAGAATGAGCGCAGAAGACGTCAGAACGTTACCAGCGCCGTCTTAAACTCATTCAGCGACGCGCCTGGTGGCTTTAGCGAGGAAATGCAGGAAATAAATGTTTCCGCTGGCCTAGAATACACGTATAACGATCTGCTCATGGCTCGGGTGGGTTATTTTTACGAGAACCCCGAAAAGGGAGATCGTCGCTACCTAAGCCTAGGCTTAGGAGTACGTTACCAAGTTTTTGGTGTTGATGGTGCTTACCTGGTGCCCAATTCCCGAGCTAATCCGCTTGCTCAAACTATTCGGGTGTCGTTACACTTTAACTTCAATAAGCTTGAAGAAGCTTTTGGTAACGACTCCTCCCCTATCAACTAAACCGCTTCTATGCTCGACCGTCAAGTCGCTCCTCCCGTTCAGCCGCTGGCCAGTGTCACACTGCCAGCGGCTGACGTGTTTTCGCTCCCTAATGGTGCTCGCCTACACATACTCCGAAATGATGCCCAACCAGTCATTCGGTTGCAAATCGTGTTTCCAGCAGGTAAGTGGTATGAACCCAAGCCTGGTGTATCGCTACTTACCGCTCGTATGCTACTGGAAGGTACTCGCACGCGTACGGCCCGTCAAATCGCTGATACAATAGCCTTCTATGGTGCTTCCATAGAATGTGAGCAAGGCTTCGATCGTGCTACGCTCACGCTTTATTGCCTCTCACGCCATCTAGGTCAATTGATGCCTTTAGTGTTGGATGTAGTAACTGAGGCTATCTTCCCTAAAGCTGAGTTCGAGTTACTTAAAAACCGTACTATCCAAAACGTACGGATTGAACGTCAGAAGACGGGATACCTGGCTGCTGAGCGCTTTTCGCGCAACCTCTTTGGTAGTACCCATCCCTATGGTGTTGAGTTTGACGAAAACACGATAAGTAAGCACACCACCGAAACAATAAGTGATTTTTACCAAACAGCCTACCAACTAGGCTCTGCTGAAATCTTCTTATGTGGTGATGTTTCGGAGCAGCACGAGCAACTTGTTCAGCAGACTTTAGGGCAAGGTGCCCGCTACACACTATTAAGCGACACAGTAGAAAGGCAATCCGTTGGGGGATTAAGTCAAGACTATGTTACGGTACCACAAAGTTTGCAGTCCTCTCTACGCATCGGACGCTTATGGCCATCTCCTACTCACCGCGATTCGCATCAACTAGGGGTGCTAGTCAAGGTACTGGGGGGCTATTTTGGCTCCCGTCTGATGAAAAACGTCAGAGAAGATAAAGGCTTTACTTATGGGATTTACTCCAGTGTAGCTCCGCGCGAGCACGCTAATCTTTTTGTAATTGGAGCAGATGTAAACGCTGCGAGTGCGGTGGCCGCCGTAAAGGAAGTGCATTACGAATTGCGGCGTTTGCAAGAAGAACTAATACCCAACGACGAATTGCAAACTGTCAAAAACTATATGGCAGGCAAGTTCGCGAATGAACTGAGTACAGTATTTGAGCAATGTGATAAATACAAAAATGTAGTCCTGCTTGGGCTACCCAGCACACATTACTCTGACTTTCTAGCTCAGATTGATATTGTTACTCCTGATACATTACAACAACTAGCTCAGACTTACTTATCACCCAATGATATGGTGGAAGTAGTTGCTGGACCCGTCGTAATCTAAGCCTGCACGTTAGGCTTTTGAAATAACAGTCGTAAATCGATCGCACCCTATTCTACTAAGTGCGAAAAGGCCTACTAGACAATCTAGTAGGCCTTTTTCGTTAGTGTAAAGTAATGTTGAGCCTAAAGATGTGGCTTATATCTAGAAATAGTCTTCCCGTTGTTGGGGTGGTA
>NZ_JBSWBR010000008.1:0-175133 GCF_054051685.1 Hymenobacter sp. HD11105
GTCCCACTGCGTGCCGGGCGCAATTTCGAAGGGGCCCATGTCCTCGGTCACGTCCACGGTCGTGAGGTTGAAGGCCAGGGAGTTGAGGCGGCGACCCATGATGGTGTCATCGGGGGCGGGAAAGTCGCGGTGCCAGGGCTGATTCATAGCCCCGGGATTGGGCACGTCGAAGCCAATTTCCACGATTTTGTACGCCGGCCCGAGCACGGCCTCGCACACGGCCGTCACCCACGGGTGCGTAGCCAGCTCCACGAAGCCGCGGATGTCCTCGGGGTGAATCTCGACGTAGTGGCGCTTGGGGCCGCGGCCCAGGGCACCGCCGGGGCGCTGGAGAGCAGTCTCGTAGAGCATGGCAATGTCTTCACCAAGCTGCTGCACCCACTCGCGAGTGAAAGCGCCTTTGAGCCCAATGATGCCGTCCCCGTACAGGCCGCCCATGATTTGGGCGATGTCGTAGGTGGGACGCGTGATGCTATTTGTTTCCATTGTTTCCATACTGCACTGCTAGTTGTTATCCACTGTACAACAAGAACTTGCCCGCCTCAATACGCGGCCCTGCAAAGCTAGTTAACGCGTGTTCTTCCAACAACACCGTTGGATTTTAGTGGCAGGGTCAGGCCGCCAGCAAGGCTTATCTTATCACCAGCGCAGTGAATCTCGTCGTTCTGGTCCATGCACTTGCCCCCACGGTAACGGCTCATGTCACTTCCGCGGCCTTTCTTGCTACCTCAGCAAGGGCTGCTGTCACCCTGATAAGCGGTGTTGACACTCCGGCAGCGGGCCTTGTCGCCCCCAATAGCCTTGGCCACTTCAGATCCGTCGCTTACTTGGGCTGGTTAACCAAACTTACGCTCCGTTGCAAGCCCCTCGCCTTTCGGTATTTGGTCCAAAAGGGGCCTCTCAGAAACGGAATAAATAGCAGGTTAAGGATTTTGACCGAAAGGGTGGCACAAAATTTACTCGTTCGACTTATCTACAGCGGCTTTTCGATGACTGTGGATGACGACGCCCCGATGGCGCAGGTATTTATTAGAGCGTGGACTTGGAAATGCACAGGCGCTGGGCGATTTCGTTCACCCCAAGCTGCTGTTTGCGATAGAGCGTTTCGGCGACGATGGCTGTGCGCTCCGCTTCTTCCAATAGTCCCCGTCGGCGGCCGCCTACCCGACCTCGCGCCCGAGCTGCGGCGAGCCCGGCATGGGCCCGCTCGCAAATCAGCTCGCGCTCAAACTCCGCGAGCGAAGCAAACAAGTTGAAGACAAGCCGGCCTTGGGCCGAGGTGGCGTTGATGGCATCGGTGAGCGAAACAGGCCTACACCCCGAAGCTCTAACTCCACCACCATGGCCAGCAAGTGCTTCGGGGAGCGTCCCAGCCGGTCAAGTTTATAAATATAGACCGTGTCGCCAGGGCGCAGCCTAGCCAGCATGCGGTCGAGTTCGGGCCGCGCCTTCGTGGCCCCGGATGCTTTTTCCTGAAAGATGGTCTCGCATTCAGCCTTGTTGAGGGCATCAAGTTGGAGTTCCAGGTTCTAGTCGCGGGTTGAGGGCAATGTTGTGTAACCCGGATATTTTGCGTAATTCAATGCCAAGGGTTTCGGTTTATGTTCGTTCATTTTGATTTTGGGGTCGCCTTCCAGTTGTTCTGCATCGTGCAGGGGCTGACCACGGCGGCGTACCTGCTCGTTACCTCCCGGCGTCACCCGGCCAACAAATGGCTGGGGCTGGGGCTGCTGCTGCTGGGCCTCACGCTGCAGGTCGTGGATTACTTTCTGGGCCGGTCCGGCACGTATTTCCGCAACCGGTGGCTCTACTTCACGCCCCTATTTTTCTCCTGGGGCTTTGGGCCCTTGCTGCTGAGCTACCTGCGCACCCATTTCGGCCTGCGTCCCCTGCGCTGGGGGCACTTCGTGCCGGTTCTGGCGCAAGCCGCTTTTTACGTAGCAATCAGCTTGCAGTCGTTCGACACCAAAACCTGGTTCTGGCTGCACGTGCACAAGCCCTTCACGCGCTACGTGGAGCACTACGGGGTCGTGGTTTCAGTCGTTGGCTACGCGGCGCTGGCTTGGCGGCTGCTTCGCCAGCAGCCCGAGCCCGAACCGGGGTGGCAGCGCGGCCTGCAGGCCGTGGGCGTCTTTTACCTGGCTGCCGCGGTAGACCCGCTGGTCAACCCCTGATATCTGCCCGCGGGCGCGCCCAAATTCTACCTGACCAGCCTGGCCCTGCCCGTGGTGGCCTACGGCTTGGCGCTGCTGGGCTGGCTGAAGCGCCGGCCGGCGGGCGAGTTGCTGGCAAAGTTAAGTGCCCCCATTGACCCTCCCAAGCTGGCTGCTCCCATCGATACTGAAGACCTGCGCCGCCTGGTAGCCGCCCTTGAGCAGGAGCAGCCGTTCAAGGACCCGGACCTCTCCGTGGCTCGCTTGGCCCGGCACCTGAACCTGAAGACCAGTGCGGTTTCCCAACTCATCAATACGGGCTTGGGTCAGTCTTTTTCGGAGGTGGTGAACGGCTACCGGCTCGAAGAAGTAAAACGCCGCCTGCTCACGGCCGACGCGCAGCGGCTCACCCTGCTGGCCCTGGCCCTGGAGGCGGGCTTTAATTCCAAGGCCACATTCAACCGCGTGTTCAAGGAAAAAGTGGGGTTAACGCCCAAAGAGTACCAAAAGAGGTATCAAATGACGATTTGAGACGACTCAGGGCGGGCCCTTTGGGTACTATTGCCCCCTCATTCACTCAACCCCATGCACCGGCTCCCCCTGTTCCTGCTCCTGCTCCTGGGCCTGCGCCCGCAGCCAGTTGCCGCCCAAAGCCCTCCCCAGTCTATTCCTGCGTCCCCCCGCCCCGCCGTGGCGGCCCGCATCGAGCGGGTGGAAAACAGCCTGCTGCCTTACGTACCCGTAAGCGGCCTGCCGGGGTGGAACCTGCGCGAGCGCATGAAGTTTCACCAGGTGCCGGGGCTGAGCATCGCCGTCATTCGCAATTACCGGGTGGAGTGGGCTAAGGCTTACGGCTGGGCCGACACCACGGCCCGGACCCCGGCCACGCCGGCCACGCTGTTTTCGGCGGGCTCCATCTCCAAGCTCGTCACCGGGGCGGCGGCGCTGGCGCTGGTGCAGCAAGGCGAGCTGAGCCTCGATGCACCCATCAATTCTTTCTTGCGCTCCTGGCAGCTGGCCGACAACGACTTCACCCGCCAGCGCCCCGTCACCCTGCGCCTGCTGCCTAGTCACCAGGCGGGCACCGGCCAGCTCTCGTACGTTGGCTCCTTGCCAAACCAGAAGCCCCTGCCCTCGGTGGTGGACATTGTGAGCGGCCAGCCGGCGGCCGGCAGCCGGGCCTTCGTCGTCACCCGGGAGCCGGGCACGGGCTTCCAATACTCGGGCGGGGGCTACATGGTCGCCCAGTTGGCCCTGATGGACGCCACGGGCCAGTCGTTTGAGGCGCTGACTGAGGCGTTGCTGTTCCGGCCCCTGAAGATGCGCAGCACCACGTTTGCCCAGCCCCTGCCGCCGCGCCTGGCCGCCCGCGCCGCGTGGGCGTACTCGGTGAGCAGCTGGTTTAAGGGCGTGCCCTACGTGTACCCGCAACAGGCGGCCGCCGGCCTTTACGCCACCCCCACCGACCTGGCCCGCTTCCTCATCGAAGTCCAGCAAGCCTACCGGGGCCGGGGCCGGGTGCTGACGCAGGCGGCGGCGCGGGCGATGCTGAGCCCGCAGACCGAGGTATCGACAGGAACCTACCGCGAGCAAATGGGCCTGGGCGCATTTTTATTGCAGCGGGCGGATAAAGTGGACGAGAACAGCCGCTACTTCGAGCATACGGGCGTTAACGCCGGCTTCCTGGCCTACGCCCTGGGCTCGGTGACGGGCAGCAACGGGGTCGTCATCATGATGAATAACAACAACGGGGCCGACGAGCTGGGCAAGGAGCTGCGCCGCGCGGTGGCGAAGGTGTACGGCTGGCCCGACTTTTTGCCGCCCGCCATCCAGCCCCGGCTCGTGCCTACTGCCGCCCTCGATGCCCTGGCCGGCCGCTACCAGCGCGGCCCCGACGAAGTGGTGACATTTCAGCGCGAAGCCGACCACCTGGTTGAGCACATCAATGCCGGCAACCCCATCCTGACCTATCCCGTGAGCGGCGACACGGTGGCGTTCACGGACTATCCGCTGCGCGGCCGCTTCGAGCGCAACGCGGCCGGCGAAGTCACGGGCTTCCGCATGCAGGGCGCCGACAAGCCCTGGCCCCGCCTGCGTCCCGACCAGCTGCTGCCCGATGAATTGCTGCGCCTGGGGCGGATACCGGAAGCTGTGGCCGGCTACCGCCAATTTAAGCTTAACGAGTACCAGCTGACGTACCTGGCCTACGAACTGCTGAACCGCCGACCCAGCAACCCGGCGGCGGCCCAGGGGCTGTTGGAACTGGCTCTGGAACAGTTTCCGCAATCCGCCGTTGTGCACACCCGCTGGGGCGACTTGTACCTGGGCCGGGGCGACAAGCCCCGGGCCATCGCCGCGTATCAAACGGCCCTGCGTCTGGACCCGGACGACAAAGAGTTGAGAGAAAAACTGCTCGCCCTCGAACCCTAAGCTGGGGTCGTTGGCACGGCAGCAGTAACACATCCAGGTTCGGGGTGGCCCACGGCCATATCTGGGGCGCTTAGGAGTAGGGGGCGGACCGGACCTTTGGGCTATATCAATTGCTCCCACCAGGTCCTGTTTCCTGTGGCGGCTAAGCGCTGCCCTGCTGGTTCCAGCTTTGGCGCACAGCGTACCCTACCCATCCCCGTAAGGGGTAAAATTGCCGTTAGGGCCGGGGGGGCAAATTTTGGCGGGTTCGGGGTGCCTCCGAATACGGTGCTTACGTGGGTTGTCTTTACCTAGGCGGGGTGGGGCAGCACGCGGAACGTACTGCCCTTGCCCACTTCGCTTTCCACCTCCCCGCGGCCGCCCACTTGTTCCACGAGGCGCTGCACCAAATAGAGGCCCACGCCCGAGCCCGCCACGTGGTCGTGGACGCGATGAAACAGGTGAAACAGCTCCAAGCCGTGCCTTCCTAGGTCGATGCCCAAGCCATTGTCATGCACAGTTAGCAGTTAGCGTTGGCACTCCATTGGTGAGGCTGGTGCGCACAACAATGTGGGCCGGACGGCTGGGGTCGGCATACTTGACGGCATTGCTGAGCAGGTTGTAGAGCATGCTGCGCAGGTTGGCCCGCACCAACACCACCGCGGATAGGGCCGAAAAATCCAGCTCCCAGACCGGGGCCGTGGGGCCCAGGTGTTGCACCGCGCGAACGACTTCTTCCACCAGGGGCCGCAACAGAATAGGCTCGGCGGGCAGGGGTACTGACTGGCGCTGCACCTGCACCACCTCGGTCAGGGCGTGCACCGTGGTCAGCAGCCCATTCACCGCCACATCTACCATGCTCAGCATATCGGCGGCTGCGCGGTCGTGGAAGCTGGCCGTCGCTTTCAGCTCCTCAAACGAGTCCGCCAGGTTCTGAACAGGCTGCTTCAGATCGTGAGAGGCCGCGTACGCGAAGGTGTCGAGCTCGCTGTTGGTGCGGGCCAGGGCCGCGTTCTGCACCTGCAACTCTTCGCGCAGGGTGTACTGCCCGTGCACATCGGTGCAGGTGCTAAGCCACTGCGCCGTATCGGGGCTGCCGGTTAGTTTTAATAAGCGCACTAGCACCAGAAACCAGCGGTAAGCGCCCCCGTCCTGGCGCAGCCGGTATTCGTCCTGGAAAAACGGCTGACCCGCGTCCAGGGCCTGCTGCCACTTCGCTCGGGCAGTTGCCTCGTCCTCGGGGTGCAGCAAATGGAGCCAGGACTGTCCCCGCCAGGCGGCGGCCCCGAGGCCCGTGTACTCGGCCGTGCGAGCGTCGCAGTAGCGGATAGTGTCATCACCGTCGGCGGTCCAAACCAACTGGGGAATGCTTTCCATCAATACCCGGTACTCGGGCTCGCTCCGCTGCACTTTGTCCTGCCGCTGCCGCATGTCCGTGTTGGAGCCGTACCAGCGCGTCACCTGCCCATTCTCGTCGCGTACGGGCTACGCGCGCGACAGAAACCAGCGGTATTCGCCGTCGTGCCGGCGCAGCGGGAAGGCGCCGCTAGGTGGTGCTGCCAGCGCTCCACCACCGCCCCGATGTAGGTGGGGTGGTGTACCTGCTCCCAGCCCCAGCCCTGCATCTGGTCTAAGGCGGTGCCGGTATACTCGTACCATCGCTGGTTGTCCCAGAAAATGTGGCCGTCGGACTCGGCCATCCAGACCAGCTGCGGAATGGCATTGGCCAGGGTGGTGAACTCGGCAGTGCGACGGCGCAGCTGCTCGGCTACTTCCTGCAGTTGCTAGTTGGCGGTGGCCAGCTCCGTAGTCCTAGCCTGCACAATACCCTCCAACTCGGCGGGCGTCCATAACAAGCCCCGGTTTATCACCCATTATTGGGTGAGGAGAGGGCACTCCTACCTATTCCACTTCTACGACCATCTCCACCTCCAGGGCCATGCCTAGGGGCAGGGCGTTGGTGCCCAGGGCCGTGCGCGCGTGCCGGCCCCGGTCCCCAAACACTTGAATCAGCAGGTCGGAGTAGCCGTTGATGACCTGGGGCTGCTCGGTGAAAGTGTCCGCTGAGCGCACGTAGCCATTGACTTTGACAATGCGCCGCACCCTAGCTAGCTCACCGAGCTCCTTCTTCAGCACGGCCAGTTGCAGCAGGGCCACGAGGCGGGCGGCCTCGTAGCCCTGCTGCGTGGTCAGCTCCGCCCCCAGCCGGCCGGTGAGGTAAGCCCCGCTGCTCTGGCGAGGCCCCTTGCCCGAGAGAAAGAGCAGGTTGCCCACCCGCACCACGTCCACGTAACTGCCGCTGGCGGGGGCGACCGCCGGCAGCGTCAGACCTAGCTGGGTGAGCTTAGCTTCGGGGCTCTGGGTCACAGCGGGTGCGGCCACAACGAGCAGCAGGATAAGGATGAGGGGGTTCATAGGCAGGAACGGGAAAGTGAATCCTGAAAAATCTCCCCATAAATTAACGCAGAAGTTCGGGACTCACTCCCCTCTCCTCTCGGGTGCTTGGGGCCCTGGTTAGGAGGCTTTGGTCAGAAAGTTAACCAACTCGGTATTAAACTTCTCGCGTTCTTCCACGAACAGGGCGTGGCCGCTCTGCTCGAAGGGCACCAGCTGGGACTGGGGCAGGAGGGCGTGCAACTGCTCGGCCAACTCATAGGAGCAGATTTTGTCCAGCTTGCCGTGAAGTATGAGGGTAGGTAGAGTAATCTGCTGTAAGTCCGCGCGCAGGTCGGTGTCGCGCAACGCCTTCAGGCATTCAGCCATGGCGTAGGGTGAGGCCTGCGCCTGGATGGTGCCCAGCCAGGCCCCGTGCCCAGGCGAGAGGCTCGTGGGCGAGGCAGGAAAGATCTGGCCAAAGGTCTCGAATAGCAGAGGCCGGTTCGTGTTGTTGAGGGTGATCAGGCCGTCCACGTCAGCCTTGGTCCAGATGCCGTAGCTGAAGTCCGGCCGCTTGGTCCAGAGCGGGGCTGCGGCCCCGAACAAGGCCATCCGGCTCACGTGCGCGCCTTTGTACTTGGCCACGTAGTGCACCACCGTGGCGCCGCCCATAGAAAAGCCCCCCAGGGTAGCCTCTACGATGTTGAGCTTGTCGAGCACTACCTTGATGTCGTCGGCAAAGACGTCGTAGTTGTAATTACCCCCCGGCTTGTCCGAAAGGCCGAACCCGCGCAGGGTGATGCCAATAACCCGGAAACCTTGCTCCACTAGGTGGGCGTACTGGTACTCGTACATGGCATCGCTCAGGGGCCAGCCGTGGATGAGCACCACCGGCTGGCCTTCACCCAGGTCGGTGACGTGCAGCCAAACGTGGGGCTCCACTTCGATGTATTCGGCCCGCCCCAGGCCGCCGGGCTGGCGCTTGGCTCGCGCAGCGGCGGTCAGGGACACGCCCGAAACAACCAGGCCCAAGGCCACGAGACTGAGGGATTGCAGCGTCTTTTTCATGAAGTAAGGGGTTAGAAGCGAAGAAAAACAAGGGTGAATAGTAAAATTATAGGCCGCGTCCCCGGCGGCTTTACGGCAGGGTAAGCACGGCTTTACCCACCACCCCGCCCCGCGCTACTTCCGTATAGGCGCGCTGAAAATCGGCCAGGGGGTAGGTCTGACTCACCACGATATCCAGCCCGCCAGTGGCCAGCGCGGCCAGCTCCTGAAGGTAGGCCGGGGTGGGCTTGAGCAGCAGCACCCGGTATTGTTGCCGGGCACCGTATTCACGTAGGCCCCCCGGGGCTTGAGTAGGGGGCGGGCCGCGGAAAAGCTGAGCTTCCCGGACAAGTCCAGCACCACGTCGTAGCGCTTTCCGGCGCCCTTTATGTCGTGCTCCCGGTAGTTCAACACGCTGGCGCTGCCCCACTGCCGGGCCAACTCCGTGCCGGCCGGCCCCACCACGGCCGTGACCACCGCGCCCCGCTGACTAGCCAATTGCGTGGCAATCATACCGATGCCGCCGCTGGCCCCATTAATCAGGATCTCGGTACCCGGCCCCACCGCCACCAACTGGTGCAGCACCTGCAAGGCCGCCGAGCCGGCCACCGGCAAAGCGGCTGCCTGGGCAAAGGACAGATTCGCGGGCTTGAGAGCGAGGTCGGCGGCGGGAACCGCCACGTACTCGGCCAGGGCGCCACCCTTCAATACGTCTACCAGGCCGAAGACATCATCCCCGGGGTGCAAGCCGGGCACGGCCGCGCCCACCGCTTCCACCACGCCGGCGAAGTCAAGGCCCACGCCCTTGGGAAAGGTCGAGCCGGCCACGAGCTTCATTTCCCCCTGGCGAATCTTCCAATCCAGGGGATTAATGGATACGGCCTTCACCCGCACCAGCACCTCGTTCGGCGTCAGGGCCGGCTGGGCTACTTCGGCCAGTTCCAGCACTTCCACGCCACCAAATCGGTTATAAAGAACCTTTTTCATGGTTGGTTTCGCAGTTGGTTGCCACTGTACATGCCCTGGTCATAGTAGACACTGGTCGGGTCGGTTACCAGCAGCACTAAGTCACTGGGCGGGCCCGCTACGAGCTGAGCCGCTTCGTTTTGCAGCAACAGGCTCTCCCCCTTGGTCAGGTGCAGGTGGTCGTTGACTTTCACTTCCCCCTCGAATACATAGAGCAGGCTGATTGCCCCGGCTACTGGCGGGGCCGGCAAAGCCAGGCTTGCCCCGCCGGCCAGGCGGGCGTCGGACACCCAGGTCTGGCTGCGAATGTGCAGGGGGAAGCTAGCCGCGGGGCCGGCCAGGGCCCGCCACTGGTTAAGGCTGAAGGTGGCGCCCGGCGCATAAAACTGCACCTGTGGGGGTAGCCCGCTTTTCTCGGGCCGCAAAAAGATTTGCATCCCTTCTAGCTCGCCGCCCTCGGCCAGCACTTGCTCTTCGTGCAGGAAGGTCGACCCGGCGTTCATGAGCATGAAGCGCTTGGCCGATATGGGCTCGAAGTTACCCTCCGAATCACGGTGCTGGACCCGGCCGCGGCGCAGGTAGGTTAAAATCTCGTCGTCGCGGTGGGGGTGCATGGGCACCAAGGTGCCCGGGCGCACGTGGGCGTGGTCGATGCGTCCCAGGGTGCCCAGCCCGGAGTCGGCGTCGCCCAGGGTCTGACCAGGTAACAGGATGTCAATCCCGAACCCGCCGTGCTGCTGGCTGATTTTCTCAGCGGTGCTCAGCTTATGCATACATCGGGACGCTGAGTTTCTCTTTTAAGAAGGACGCGGCCAGCTGCAGGGCCTCGGCACCCAGGGGGCCGGCGCCGAAGAAGCCGTGGACGTTTTCGTAGTTGTGGTAGGTGGTTTCCACCCCGGCCGCTTGCAGCTTCTCGGCGTAGGCCCGGCCTTCGTCGCGCAGGGGGTCGTAGTTGGCGGTCAGAATCAAGGCCGGGGGCAGGCCCGAAAAGTCGGCCCGGCGCAGCAGGGAGGCTTCGTCGGCGTGGGCGGCATCGGGTAGGAAGTTGTCCCAGAACCAGCGCATCATGGCCGCCGTCAGGATGTAGCCCTCCCCGTTCTCTTCCCAGGATGCGTGCCCGGCCGAGTAGTGGTCTGTAACCGGGTAGGCCGCGACCTGGGCCTGCAGCGTAATGCCTGCGGCGGCGAGCTGCTGGGCCACGGACAGGGCCATATAGCCGCCCGCGCTGTCCCCGGCCACGGCCAGGCGGCCGCCGTCGGCCCCGACCTCGGCGGCGTGTTGCCTCAGCCAGCGAACGGCCCGCAGGCTGCTGTCCGGACCAGCAGGGAAAGGGTGTTCGGGCGCCAGCCGGTAATCCACTGACATCACCACGGCCCCGGCGAGGCGGCAGAGCTGCCGGCATACCTCGTCGTGCGTGTCCAGGCTCATGAGCACGAAGCCCCCTCCGTGGAAATAAGCCACCACCGGAAACGGTCCCTCCCCTGCCGGGAAGTAGAGGCGCACGGGGATGTCGCCGTCGGCCGTGGTGTTGAGGACCCGGCCCACGGCAGTGGGGGCGGGATTTTTGGGAAAAGACGCCATCAGGGCCCGGGTTTCGGCCGGGGGCATGAGGTGCAGCTTATCGTAGCCCTTTTGCTGGGCATAAGCAATATTTTGCCGAATATCTGCGGTGAGTGCCATCGTAGTCAGGATTTTAGTGGACAGAAGACGAGTGCTGCTTAGCGCGCCAGCACGGCAGCCAGCACCGGGTAGTCGGTGTAGCCCACCGGGCCGGGCGTGTAGAGGGTGGTGTAGTCCGGCGCGTTCAGCGGCGCTTCTTCGGCGATGCGCAGTGCGAGGTCGGGGTTGGCCAAAAAGGAGCGCCCGAAGGCCACCAAGTCCGCAAAGCCCGCGTTGAGGGCGGCTTCGGCCGTTTCGGGCGTGAGGCCGTTGCAGAGGATAATGGTCCCGCGGTAAGCGGCGCGAATGGCCGCCAGCAACGCCGGCGGGATGACGGCATTCACCGCGATGTGCACGTAGGCCACGCCGATGCGGTTCAGTTCCTGAGCCAGGTAGGCGTAGGTTTCCTCCACTTCCTGCTCGGGGTAAGCCGCTAGGTCGCCCAGGCTGGAGAAGGGCGACAAGCGAATGCCGACCTTCTTCGGCCCGATGGCGGCCGCTGTTTCCCGGGCCAGGTCCAGGGCCAGGCGCGCCCGGTTGGCAATGCTGCCGCCGTACGCATCGGGGCGGTCGTTGACGTTCGGGTTCAGGAACTGCTCAATCAGGTAACCATTGGCCCCGTGCAGTTCCACCCCATCGAACCCGGCGCTGACGGCGTTGCGCGCGGCGCTGACGTGGCCTTCGATAACCGCTTGAATACCCTCCGCGGTGAGGGCGACGGGAGCGGAATGATCCTGCAGGCCGGCTGTATCGGTGAAAATCTGCCCGGCCGCCGGCAGGGCGGACGGCCCCACCAGTTGGGCCCCGGCCGGCAGGTTATCGACGTGGCCGATGCGACCCGTGTGCATGAGCTGCATAAAGATGCGGCTGTTGCCGGCGTGCACGGCCGCCGTAACTTGCTGCCAGGCCACCACTTGCTCGGGGGAAAACACGCCCGGGATGCGCGGGTAGCCCAGGGCGTTGGGCAGGGGCGCGGTGCCTTCGGTGATGAGCAGGCCGGCCCCGGCGCGCTGGGCGTAGTATTCGGCCATGAGGGCGTTGGGCAGGTTGCCGGTGGCGCGGCTGCGCGTCATCGGCGCCATCACCAGATGGTTCTTGAGGGCCAGGCCGCCACTATGGTAGGGGGTGAGAATCTTTTTCATCTTTGGGTCGGTGAGTAGTACGACACAAAGGTGAGGGCGCCAGGCCGGGGGAAATAACCGGAATAACCGCAAGAATAGTCCTATCCGCCAGCCGAGTAACGCTTGGGCTTGGCGCCTAGGTGCTTTTCAAACAAGCGCGTGAAATGGCTCAGGTTGGTGAAGCCCAGCCGAAAGCCGGTTTCTGACACTGAGTAGCCGCTGTGGCGGAGCAGGAAAGCGGCTTCTTCCATCCGGGCTCGCTGGTAGTAGTTATAGATGCTGTCGCCGTACACCTGCTTGAACAAGGCGCTTAGCTTGGACTCGCTCATACCGGCCATGCGGGCCAGGGGCGGCAGTTGGGGCGGTGTACCCAGGTCGGCGAGCACCGCCGCCTGCACCAGGGCCAGCTTCTCCGCATCGACTTTGTTCAGGGGGCTGTGGGGCTGGGAATCGCGCAGCAGTAGCTTCTCAAACAGGTAATAAATGAGCTGCTGCACCCGAATGCGGTAAAACAGCGTACTCAGCGGGTCAGTGGGGCTCGCGTTGCCCAGCTCTTTGAGGATGCGCTGCTCGTCCACGCCCAGGCGCTCGTGGTAGAGAAATCCCGCACCTCCCCTCAGGATAGTAGCCACCACATTGTTGGGGAGCGCCACGCTAAGCAGCGTACGCAAGGCCGGCACCAGTACCCCGACCACGTTAAAATAGATCTCCGTGTGGGCCGGAAAGTGAATGGTCGTGTTCAGGTCAGTGGAGGAAATCTCCACGGCGTACTCGGTATTTCTGGCGAAGGGAAACTGCTGGTCACGCGCTTCCAAGCTGACGGGCTCTTCGTTGAGGTTGAAAATCAGACTGACGAGTTCATGGTTGGGCAGCGGAGCCGCCCGCCGCTTGAGCACCAGATCTTGCTTGAGCCGGTAGCGGTGCACGAACAACCGGAACTCTGGGCCTATCTCAATATTGCGAATACAGCCCTCCCCGAGTTTCGGGGGAATGTGCAGCGTATCACCCGCCACCGGCAGGTTAAACTGCTCCCCGAAGCTCTTCAGAAAATCAAAGCCGGGATAGGGAACAAACTCGAACACCATGGCGGAGGAGATTTAAGGGAACACTGGCCGGGCCTGTATAACGCTGGATACCAAGCTCAATAGCCGAGCCCCGCTGCTACCTTCCGTAAAATAACACAAAGGTGATAGAAGGACCCACTAGACTAACTTGACGGGTGAATAGTAGGTGAATAGTATTTAGAGCGCCCTAGCCTGCTCAGCTCGGGCTTGCCTAAGCAGAGCAGGCTAGGGCCAAAAAGTCATAGTGGCTGTTGCAGAACCCGTAGCCCAGTTCGTCGTTCGGCGCGTAGCAGGCGCATCCAAGGCCAGAAACACTTTACTGACAGAGATAATCTGCTTTCGGCTCTCCGAGCGCATACCTCCGCACAATTTCTATCGCCGGCTAGCAGAACTCGTGGACTGGCGCTTTCTCTACGAGGAGACCCAAGCCTTCTACAGCCATACCGGTCAGCCCTCGCTCGATCCGGTCATCTTCTTCAAGCTCGTGCTGGTGGGGCGGCTGGAGAACCTGGTCAGCGACTGGCGCTTGGTGGAGCACTGTGCCCTGCGGCTCGACATCCTCTACTTTTTGGGCTACGAAGTAGACGACGACTTGCCCTGGCACTCGACTATCAGCCGCACCCGGCAGCTCTACCCAACTGCAGGCTTCGAGCGTTTATTCGAATACGTATTTGCCCAATGCGTCACGCAGGGACTGGTCGCTGGTGATACCCAGGCGGTGGATTCAGCACCCGTGAAGGCCAACGCCTCGCTCCACCGCCTCTGCGAAAAGCAGCCAATCGAGACGTTGATCCCACTATAGCCCCTCGGATTCCGACGCGCGCATCTCCATCAAGCTCGGCAAAGCCCGCGCCCTCAACTACCTCTGCAGCTTGTCGGTCGACACGGCTCACGGCGTGGCCGCGACAGTGTGCACTTGCCCCCACTCGTCACCTACCTGCACCAGCGCTTACGCGCCCAGGGTCTGCCCCTGCTAGACCTCGTGGCCAACACCAACTACGCGATCAGAGTAAACTACGCCTTACTCGAGCAGCAGGGCATCACGCCCTGGATCCCGGTCTTCGGCCAGTACAAGCCCACCGTGGAGGGATTTGCGTATGATGCCCAAGCGGACTGCTTCACCTGTCCGGCGGGCAAGTTGCTACCCTTCAAAAGCTACGATAAGCAGCGGGAAGGCGGCCTACAAAAGCTCTATCGGGCGGCTAACCGCGATTGTCGGCTCTGCCCGCACAAGGTCACCTGCGCGCCCAAAAGCAAGAAGCGGCAGATTACGCGCACAGCCTATGACCCGCTCTATCAACAGGCGCTGCTCCGCCAGCAGCGCCCACAAGGGCACCGGATGCGGGTTCTGCGCCAAAGTACGGTAGAGCCCGTGGTTGGCAGTTTGCTCCAGCACTACGGCCTGCGCCAGGTGAACTCGCGCGGTCGGGCTAGTGCGCATAAAACGATGCTACTGGCCGCCCTGGCCTACACCCTGAAAAAGCTGCTCAAGTACCCACCCCAACAGCGCCTAGGCTTAGCCGGTGCCCTGCCCAAGCCCCCGCCACCCCCTTATTCCCTGCCTTTTTAGCGTCGAACCAAGGGGGGTGCGGTAAACGCCAGCTAGCAAAACACGAAGACAACGGGCGACGGAGAGTTCTGCAACAGCCCCCATGGCTTTCTGAACCTGCTTGAAAGTGCCTGACAAGGCATCATACTTTAGGGAGATGTGCATAAAATACTCGGAGACTGCTTTTCTGGAGTTACGTTGTTTTTGGAAAGCCTCAACAAACAACAAAGATTATTTTGGTTGGGCAGATGAGTTTAGAAAATTCCAGTGCATATTTGCGCAGATTTAACCAACTAGTTAAACTATCCTGCCAGTGGACACGCAGAAACGCTCGACCGAGGAACTGATTCTGGAAGCGGCGCACGCTGTGTTCCTCGAAAAGGGTCTGGCCGGGGCCCGGATGCAGGAAATTGCCGACCGGGCCGGCATCAACAAAGCCTTGCTGCACTACTACTTCCGCAGCAAGGAGAAGCTCTCGGCCCTAATAATTGACCGGGCCATCAGCGTAATTCTGCCGCGCGTAATGGCCGTGCTCGATACCGACCTTGAGCTATTTGACAAAATCCGCCTCGTGGTAGACCACTACCTGACCTTTGTCAGCCGGAACAGCTTCCTGCCGCTGTTCATCGTGAACGAGGTGAACCGCAATCCCCAGTTCTTCTTTCGGGCCGTGGTGGAAAAGGAGCGCACGCACCTCGACAAATTCCGCCGGCAAGTAGAAGAAGCCGTGGCCCAGGGCCGCATTCATCCTATCAGTTCCGCGCAGCTGTTCATGAACGTCATGTCGCTGGTAATCTTTCCCTTTCTGGGTAAGCCCATCATCCAGGTCGGACTGGGGCTGAGCGAGGAAGCCTTTAAGCGGGAGATGGAAAACCGCCGCACCGAGGTAGCCGAATTCGTGATTCGGGCAATCCAGGCCTGATATTTTTTTACCCATTCGTTAACCAAGTAGTTAAATTACATGGATAAGAAAAAAAAGCTATTGCTGCTGCTGGGACTGCTCAGCCGGGCCGCGCTCGGGCAACCCGCGGCGCCGCCCCCGGCTGGCGCCGCCCTGACGCTGAACCAGTGCTACGACCTAGCCGAAGCTCATGCCCCGCTGCGGCGCCAGGTGGCCCTGAATGAGGCCCAGGCCGCCAACAACCAGGCCCGGCTGGCCGCGCAGGGGTACCGGCCACAGCTGGCCGTTAACGGCCAGGCCTCCTATCAAAGCGAGGTAACGCGCATCCCGCTAGAAGTGCCCGGCATCAACATTCCTGTTCTTTCCAAAGACCAGTATCGCCTCACGCTGGATGCCACCCAGACTCTGTTCGACGGCGGCGTCACCCGCCGCCAGCAGGAGGTAGAAACGTTGAATAGCCGGGTAAGCAACCAACAGGTGGCCGTGGGCTTGTACCGGCTTCGCGAGCAGGTAAACGGCCTCTATTTCAGCACGCTGCTCACCGACGAGAACAGCCGCTTGCGCCAGGGGCTGCGCGCCGACTTGCTGCAGCGCCGCAAAACCCTGCTGGCCCGCCGGGTGGGCGGCGTGGCCACCGGCCAGGACGTGGCCCGCCTCGACGCCGAAGTGCTGAACCTCGACCAGCTGTTGCGCGAGCTGGCCACCACGCGGGCAGGCCTGTTGCGTCAGCTGGGGGAGTTGCTGGGCCAGCCCCTGCCCCCCGATACCCAGCTGGAACCCCTGGCTGCGTTGCCGACCGCCAGCGCAAGGCCGGAGCTGCTGCTGTACGCCCAACAAAAAGCCTTGCTCACGGGCCAGCAGAAACTTACCGACGCCCGGCTGGCTCCGCGCCTGAGCCTGTTCGGGCAAGTGGGCTACGGCCGGCCCACGCTGAATTTTCTGCGCAATGATTTTCACGGCTACGGCATTACCGGTATGCGCCTGAACTGGAATCTGAACGCCTACTACACCCGCCGCCAGGACCGCGAGGCCCTCCGCCTCGGGCAGGAAGCCGTAGCCGTGCAGCAGGAGGCGTTCGAACAAACCCAGCGCGTGGCCCTGGCCGGCCAGCAAACCGCGATTGACCGCTACCAGGCCCTGCTCGAAACCGATAAGCAGCTGATTGACCTACGCCAGAAAATTCAGGCCACGGCCGCCGTGCAGCTCGACCACGGCATCATCGGCTTCAGTGACTACTTCACCGAAGCCAACAACCTAACTATGGCCCAACTCAGTGAACAGCTTCACCGCCTGCAGTTGCTTCAAGCCCAAACCGACTATCGGCACATCCAGGGTGCTTCTTCTCAACCTTACTAACTCATTCGCTGCCCGTGGAAGTACTCATTGCCCTGCTGTCGCCCATTCTGTTCATGCCCACCATCACGGGCTACATGGCTACCAGCCACGGCCGCTCCTTCTGGCGCTGGTTTGGCATTGGCTGCGTGCTGCCCTACTTCTCCCTCCTGCTCATTACTTGCGTGGTGTACCGCGACCAGCGTCGGGCCCGCCCAACCAAATCCGACATCTCCAACCCCGATTTGCCATGAACGCTACCCTTTGCTCTGCCGGCGGTAAGAACCCCGGTTTGCTGCTGGCTTTGGCCCTGCTAGCTGCCTGCCAAGCCGAAGCGCCGCGCTTCGACGCCTCTGGCAATTTCGAAACCACCGAGACCGTTGTGGCCGCCCAGGCCCAGGGGCAGCTGCTGCGCCTGGCCGTAGCCGAAGGCGACGAGCTGCCCGCTGGCCGGGAGGTGGGCATTATTGACACCACGCAGCTCCATCTGCGCAAGCGCCAACTGCAGGCCAGCGCCCGCGCCGTGCAACAGCAGACGCCCAACGTCGGGGCCCAGCTCGGCGCATTGCAGCAGCAGGTAGCCAACCTGCAGCGCGAGCGTCAGCGCGTGGTCAGCTTAGTGCGCGCCGACGCTGTGCCCGCCAAGCAACTCGACGACCTCGACTACCAACTGGCCACCGCTCGGCAGCAGCTGGCCGCTCAGCGCTCGGCTCTCGGCACGCAGGCCAGCGGCACCGTCGCGCAGGCAGCCCCGTTGCAGGAGCAGGTGCGCCAAGTAAGCGACCAACTCCGCCAAAGCCGGGTGGTGAACCCCGTGGCCGGCACCGTGCTCACCGTGTATGTGGAGCCCAGCGAAGTCGTGAACTACGGCCAGCCGCTCTACAAAATCGGCAACACGAAAACCCTGATTCTGCGCGCTTACGTGGCCGGCGACCAACTCACCCAGGTCAAGCTGCGCCAGCCGGTGAAGGTGCTGGTGGACGCGCCGAACAACCAGCAGCGCGCGTACCCCGGCCGGGTGCAGTGGATTTCGGCCAAGGCGGAGTTTACGCCCAAGGTCATTCAAACCAAAGAAGACCGCGTGAACCTGGTGTACGCCCTGAAAATCGTCGTGCCCAACGACGGCAGCCTCAAAATTGGGATGCCGGCCGATGTCTTGTTCTAAAGGTCCTTTCATTCCTTAGCGTATGGCCAGCGCCGTTGAACTCCACCACATTAGCAAAGCCTACGGCCCCACCCAGGCCGTGGGCGACGTGAGCCTGGCCGTCGGGGCCGGCGAGTTGTTCGGCCTCATCGGGCCGGACGGGGCGGGCAAAACCACGCTCTTCCGCATCCTGGCCACGCTGCTACTCGCGGATGCCGGTACGGCCACCGTGGCCGGGTACGACGTGGTCCGCGACTTCCGCGCAATCCGCAACTTGGTGGGCTACATGCCGGGTAAGTTCTCGCTCTACCCCGACCTGACGGTGCAGGAAAACCTGGAGTTCTTCGCAGCCGTGTTTCGCACCAGCGTGCAAGCCAACTACGAGTTGGTGGCCGACATCTACGAGCAGCTGGCGCCGTTCAAAAACCGGCGCGCGGGCGCCTTGTCCGGGGGCATGAAGCAGAAGCTGGCCTTATGCTGCGCCCTCATTCACCGGCCCGAAGTGCTGCTGCTCGATGAGCCCACCACGGGCGTGGACGCCGTGTCGCGGCAGGAGTTCTGGCACATGCTGGGCACGCTTAAAGCCCGGGGCATCACCATCGTCGTGTCCACGCCCTATATGGACGAGGCCGCGCGCTGCGAGCGGGTGGCGCTGCTGCAAGAAGGCCGGGTGCTGCGCGTGGACACCCCCGCCGCGCTGCGGGCCGCTTACCCCTGGCCGCTCTACACCGTGCGGGCCGCGCGCATGCACCCGCTGCTGCAGGATTTGCGGGCCTACCCGGCAACGCATAGCTGCTACGCCTTCGGGGAAATGGCCCACCTGAGCCTGGTCCGGCCCGATGCCGAGGCCGCCGCGCACCTCACCGCCTACCTGACCGCCAAAGGCCACCGCGAGGTGGCCGTGGCGCCGATGGCGGCCACCATCGAAGACACCTTCATGGACCTGCTGCACGCCCACCCTTCCACCCCCACCGCATGAGCACCGCCCCCGTTTCGACTGCTGGCCCCGTCATCCGCTGCGAGCGGCTGACCAAGCGCTTCGGCCCGTTCACGGCCGTGGATGCCATAAGCTTCGCGGTGGCGCCGGGCGAGATTTTTGGTTTTCTCGGGGCCAACGGCGCCGGCAAGACCACGGCCATGCGCATGCTCTGCGGCCTGCTCGCGCCCACCGACGGGGCGGCCACGGTGGCGGGCTTCGATGTGTTTCAGCAGCCCGAGCTAATCAAGCAGCACATCGGCTACATGAGCCAGAAGTTCTCGCTCTACGAAGACCTGACCGTGCGCGAAAATATTCGGTTCTACGGGGGCGTGTACGGCTTAAAAACCAGCGTTATTCGCCTGAAAACCGACGCCCTGCTGCAGCGCCTGGGCCTTACCGCTGAGCGCGACACGCTGGTGGGCAGCCTGCCCCTGGGCTGGAAGCAGAAGTTGGCCTTTTCGGTGGCGCTGCTCCACGAGCCGGCCGTGGTGTTTCTCGACGAGCCCACCGGCGGAGTGGACCCCATCACCCGGCGCCAGTTCTGGGACCTGATTTACGAGGCCGCCGCCCGGGGTACCACCGTCTTCATTACCACCCACTACATGGACGAAGCCGAGTACTGCGACCGGGTGAGCATCATGGTCGATGGTAAAATCGAAGCGCTGGATACGCCCGCCAGCCTCAAGCGGCAGTTTGGCGTGGAGACAATGGACGAGGTATTTCTGCACCTGGCACGGGGCGCCAAAAACCATGACTAAGCGGCCATGAAAGCATTTCTGATGTTCGTGCGGAAAGAGTTTTACCACATCTTCCGCGACCCGCGCACCCTGCTCATTCTCTTCGGCATGCCAGTAGCCCTAGTCACGCTGTTTGGCTTCGCGCTGACCAACGAAATCAAGAACGCCGACGTGGCGGTGCTGGATTTCGACAAGGGCGTACACGCCCGGCAGGTGCAGGACCAGCTATTTTCGTCGGGCTACTTCGGCCGGCGCGAAAACGCCACCGGCTACCCCGGCGTAGCGGCCGCCTTCCGGCGGGGCCACGTGAAGCTGGCCGTGGTATTTCCGGCCGGCTTTTCCCAGGACCTCGACCACCTGGGCCACGCTCAGGTGCAGCTCGTGGCTGATGCCTCGGACCAGAACACGGCGGTTAGCCTGGTGAACTACGCCACGGCCATCATCAAAACCTACGAGCAGGAACACACCCCGCGGCGGGCCGGCGCGGGCCCGCGCGTGGAGGCCGTCGCCCGGCTCTACTTCAACCCCGGCCTGAAGGCAGCCTACACCTTCGTGCCGGGTACGATGGCCCTGATTCTGCTGCTCGTCTCGGCCATGCTCACGAGCATCACCATTGCCCGCGAAAAGGAGACGGGCACCATGGAAGTGCTGCTCGTCTCGCCCATGCGGCAGCTGCCCATCATCGTCGGCAAGATTTTGCCCTACTTCCTGCTTTCGTTCATCAATGGGCTCGTTATCCTGGCGCTAGGCGTGTGGGTGCTCGATATTCCACAGCGGGGCAGCCTGCTCCTGCTGCTGGCCGAAACCCTGCTCTACATTCTGGTGGCCCTCACGCTGGGCGTACTGATTTCAACCCGCGCGGCCTCCCAGCAAACGGCCATGCTCACCTCAATGCTGAGTCTGTTACTGCCCACGCTCATTCTTAGCGGCTTTCTGTTTCCGATTGAGAGCATGCCGTTGCCTCTGCAAACGGTTTCGCGGCTGATACCGGCGCGCTATTACATCGTCATTCTCAAGGGCATCATGATAAAGGGCATGGGCCTGCGCGAGCTGTGGCGCGAAACGGCCGTGCTCGCGGGCATGGCCGGGGGCCTGCTGCTGCTGGCGCTGGGCTCGTTGAAGAACCGACTGGCGTAGGGGCAATTATCAATGAGCACTGAACAATGAGCAATTGGGCTTACCTGTTTCAGCTTCATTGAGAACTGCTCATTGTTCACTGTTCATTGATAATTGAAGAAGATGCGCACCGTCTGGTTTTTGCTTGAAAAAGAAGTTCGGCAACTGCGGCGCAACCGCACCCTGCTGGGGTTGCTGCTGGTGGCGCCCATCATGCAACTGATGCTGCTCTCGTTCGCGGCTAACTACGAGATAAAGAACCTGAACCTGGCCGTAGTAGACCAGGACCACAGCCCCGCGGCCCGCCGCCTGCTCAACCAGTTTCAGTACACGCCCTACTTCCGCCTGGTGCAGACACGTCCCACCAGCCGAGCCGCCGAGCAGGACCTGCTCGATGGCCGCGCCGACTTAGTGCTGGTCATTCCCCCGCGGTTTGAGCGCGACCTGGTGCGCGGCGGCCGGGCGCAGGTGCAGCTGCTAGTCAACGCCCTCGACAACGTGAAGGCCGGCCTGGCCAGCTCCTACGCCAGCAGCATCGTGCAGGCTTACGAGGGGGAGGGTCGCCCGGCCACGGTAGCGGCCGCCGTGAGCGAAGTGCGCGGCTTGGAAGTAGTGCCGGCCTACTGGTACAACCCGCTGCTCAACTACAAAACGTTCATGGTGCCGGGCATCCTGGTGGAAATCATCAGTTTGATTGTAATGATGGTAGCTACGCTCAACATCGTGCGCGAAAAGGAAATCGGCACCATCGAGCAGCTCAACGTAACGCCCATCCGCAAGTGGCAGTTTATCTTGGGCAAGCTACTGCCCTTCTGGGTGGCGGGTCTCTACCAGTTCACCATCGGGCTGCTACTGGCGCGGTTCGTTTTTCACGTGCCTATGGTGGGGAGTGTGCCGCTGCTCTACGGCATCATGTCTGTGTTTCTGGTGGTGCCGCTGGGGTTGGGGCTGCTCATTTCCTCGGTGAGCCAGACGCAGCAGCAGGCCTTGTTCGTAGCTTTTTTCTTTCTCATCATCTTCATCCTGCTGTGCGGGCTGTTCACGCCCATCGAGTACATGCCGGCCTGGGCCCGCGCCTTCAACCGCCTCAACCCGCTGGTTTACATCATCGACATCGCCCGGCGCATCCTGCTCAAGGGCAGCACCCTACGCGACGTGCTCACGCCCGTGCTCACTCTGCTGGGCATGGCCCTCGCCGTGAACCTGCTGGCCGTGTGGCGCTACCGTAAAACCTCAGGCTAAATGCCGCTGACGGTCATTTCCCTCGCTCGCATCGGTAACGAAGCACGCACCGTTTTGGCCGCCTTCGGCTGGAGGTAGGATGCTTTCGGCCACCTATTTCGTGGCGGGTACCTAAAGCTCCCGGCTAAAGGCAGCCATTGGTGATTTTATGATTCCCCCTTTTTGGACCGCGCCCGATTGCCAAGGATACCAGCAGGTGCCGGCTAAGCTTAGCGAACCCGAACTGCGCCAGCACTTTTATCTGACGGTCGCGGACCGGGCGCTTGTTCAGCGTCAGCGCCGCGACGGCAACCGCCTGGGCTGCGCCGTGCAGCGGGGCCTGGTGCGCCTAATGGGCTACTTGCCCGAGGACTGGTTCGAGCAGGGTCCGGTATCGATGGCTGCTTTCGTCGAGCAACACTTAGATCCGCGTTTGCGATAAGCATTCCTCCGAGCTATTGAGCAAAGTGACAAGATAGTAGCGCTTTATTTGCTTGTGGAGCCGCTCCCTTCCAGCGCATCTACCCGGTATAAAACGTGACGGAAGTAGTGGTTGAGTAGTCCTTTGCCCTGAAAGGCACTGACAACCACGGGAGCCGCTTCCAGCATCGCTTGCCGATAAGCCGGTGAATCAGGGAAGCTGCCCAAATAGGCGAGTCGATAGATGGGGTTTTCCGGGGCTAATAAGGTGGCCTGTAGCAGCATTTCATTCCCCTTCTGTTCCCATTCGGCAAACGGGCCAAACTCGTACGGCAGAACCGCGATGGTATAGCCTGCTAGAAAGTGAAAGTCCGCCTGCGTGGCGAAACGCGATTCTCCTTCTGTCAACAGAACGCGCAAGCGAGCAGTCACGCCAAGACGCTCTAGTATCTCTACGGGAGCTTCCTCGGGCGCGACCCAGAGGAAAAAATAGAAGTGTCGCCAGACCTGGTAGTCGTCCGGGCACTGTCCATACAGCTCTTGGTACGCGTAAAAGGCATGCTCTAGCGGCTGCTGATCTTCCAGCTGTAGAATGTCTAGTAAGGAGTACATGAGCGAAGGTAATGAAGCGTACCGTAGGTGGGTTGCTCCTACTGATAAGCCCCATTATGTTTAGCGTTAATTCCGATATGGTGCCTTAGTTTGTGCTATGCTTTACACCATCTATCATTCACTTTGTAGCACGGTGAAGTTCGTCTCATAACTCGAAAACTCACCTAGTATCAAGAGGTTGTAGTAGTAGCCTGTCCCTGCTTGTAGGAGATGACTTTACGCAACACTAACGTGCCATTGGGCGTGGGAATGAACGTCTTTACCATCGAGTTGGAGGCTTGCTCGTGGCGGGGGTGAAAGTAATGCTCGCTGAACTGAAGATTGCTCCGGTTAATACCATACGTCCCGTGCGTAACTACCTTGCCGTCGCGCTCTGCCAGCTTAAAAGAACTACATAGCTGCTTGTTGGTCGTAGCCGAGGTGCCGACCAACAAGATCGCTTGCACCTCGTCGTCGTGGTTGTATTGTTTCGTTAGGTTGATCACGTAGTCATGCTTTCCGAGCGCAAATCGCTGCACCAGTAGTTGGGATAGAGAAAAGAAGGAGAGGCAACATCTTTTTGCAAAAGGTACACGCAGATTCGCTGAAAACGCAATGGGAAAGTTGTAGTCTTTCGGTCTAGCTCTTCCGCTTACCTGGCTGGGACAATAGCTAATGCCACATCCGACTGGAGCGCCGGCAAGCAGATAGTTAGCTGCTGCTTATCCGCTTGCGCGAGTAGCTGGCCGCTGACAAACCCCGCCTGGGTATCCCAGCAATATACCTGGTAAGCCCCCGGCTCCAGCCCCGATAGGGTAAGCTGGAGGGCCAGCGGGGCCAGCGGCCGCCGGCGGCCGGCCCGCGTCGTCAGGGCTTCGGGACGCACGAGCCAGACCACGGCTTGGTGCGCATCACTACTGGCGATGCATTGGACCGCCGTGGTCGACAGCTGCACGGCCCGGGGGAAGCGGCTTGGCTGAAAATGCGCCCAGTCTAGCAGCCCGATGAAGCCGGTCAGGCTCCGCTGGGCCGCCCGCATGCCATGGGTGAGCACGTGCGGGGAGCGGTAGGGCCAGCGCAGCCCGCCCCCTACCCCCCCGGCCGCTAGGTGGGCCCACTGCATGCAGCGGAAATACTCGTCGTCGAAGGCCTCGGGCAGCTGCCGGCCGCTTTTAAACGTGTCCAGGGGCCCGTGCTCGCTGTCGAGGAAAGGGCGGTTAGCGGGCAGCTGCGCGCGGGCCTGGTGCACGAGCGCTGCGGTCCGCAGGGCGGGGTCCAGCGCGTTTTTGGGCCGGCTGATGGTAGCCGCATCGTAGAAATGGGAAGTCGCAAAATCCAGGTCGGGATGGCGAAACACGAGGTCGCCCAGGCCGGGGTGCGCCCCCAGCAGGGGTCCGAATACGGAAACAGTTTGCAGGTGCGCCCGCCCAAAGCAGCGGGTCTCCACCGCCCGCAGGTGCTGACTCACCTCGTGAATAAAGTCGGCCAAGCCGGCCGCGTGGTGGGTGGCTCGGGCCGGCGGCAGCTCGTTCCACAGGTCCCAGGCAAAGAGAACGCCACTGCCGCCCCAGCGTTCGGCGGCGAAGGAGAGGCGGTTTTTAATCGCGGCCCGCATGCGCGGGCAGCGCAGCCACTGCGTCCGGCTGGTACCCGGCCCCCCGTGCGCCTGATGGTAGGGATGGTGGCGCCAGCGCCGCCCCATCCAATAGGTGTCGAAAGGCGTGAGCAGCACCCGCAAGCCATACTTCGCGCACAGGGCAAACAGGTCATCCCATACCTGTACCATATGAGGCTGAAACCGGCCGACGGGTCGTTCCAGGTAGCGGTGCTCGGTTTGGCAGTACTCCAGCATCAGGCGCAGGCAGGTAACGCCGTGGGCCGCCAGCCAGGCGAAGTGCCCCTCGACGGCCGCCAGGTTGCGGCGTTGAAACAAACCCGCAAGGTCCGGCCACGTGATCGCATCGTTCTGCCCAATAGGCGTCCAGGGCTGGCCCTCTTCCGTCAGAAAATAAGGGGCCGCCGGCGCCACTCTAATCCAGGGCACAAAAGGAATTTCACTCATGGCTAAAGACGGCAACTAAAGCCCTTTGTTGGTGCTTGCGGGGCTAGGTGAGCTGCCGCAGGCCTGCCCATAGTTTATCGGGCATGATGGGTCAATAAAGATAGCCTAGCATCCAAGGTCTGGTGATCGGGTGCGGCGAGCCAATAGTTCACGCGGGCCGTGAGGTCTATAATGAGATTCGGTGAGCACACCAGGAAGAAATGGCGTTGCTGTTGCACCAGCATTTCGCCGGCCCACTCTACCCCGCTAATCTTCATCTGGCGGTGCTTCCTGACCCGGGCCCGCGCTAACAACCCATCCCATTCCTGGAGACTGATCAGGCGAGCTCTGTTAGTATTGGTCGTGTCCACTCCTTGGCTCGGCTGCCGGAAGGCCCCGAGTAAGCGCATCGTCGTGCCCGCCGGGACGAACTTCTTATAAATGATCAGCTTCTGTGGGCTTTGTCCGAAGGCGGTCGTTAGGGGAAGGCTCAGCAGGGCCAGACAGAGGAATGCTTTCATAAAGGAAGGTATAGTTTTCGGGCGGCATAATCACTGGGCCTACCTTGGTACTGTATTGCTATGGCTTCCTTTAACTATCAGCTCTGGCTGACGTCTTTTCCGCTACTACCTTCTTTACTTTTGCTACCCATTCCTTGTCTGCTGGGTTGACCACCAGCATGGGGCAGCAGCGATTTCAGTAGCTTTGAATCTTACAAGCTACCTGCTGCCATGACAACGACTGCACTGACGGCCCTTTACCAGGAGCTGGCTCCCTGTACCGGTACCGACTTGCTGAGCACGCTGCTGCCCGGAGACATTCAGCGCGAGGTCGGCCACTTCAACGTGTTTGATCTGGACCATCTTTCGGCGGCCACAGGGTTGCGGCCCGGCACGTCCTATCCCTGCCGTTCCTTTTACAAAATCAGCCTCTTGCGCAGCCGCAGTCGGGCCGAGTTTGTCAACCACAGCATCGCCTTTGCGCCCGATGCGTTGGTGTTTACGACCCCCAAGGTGTCGTTCCACTGGCGACCGGAGGAGCCGCAGCGGGGGCAGTTCTGCCTCTTCACGGCCGAGTTTCTGCTGCCGGTCCTCGGCGGCTTGACCCCCGACGAGTTGCCCTTGTTCCGGGCCGACGGCTACCCCGTGTTTCAGCTAACGCCCGACGAAGCGGCGCGGGCTATGGCTATTTTCGCCCAGATGCACGCGGAACTGGCCTTCGATTACGCCCACAAGTACGACCTACTGAGGGCATACGTGCTGGAATTGCTGCACCTGGGCCAAAAGCGGCAGCCCGCCACGACGCTGCATCCCGCCCACTCGGCCACCGCCCGGCTCGCCTCGCGCTTTGTGGAGCTGCTGGAGCGGCAGTTCCCCCTCACCACGCCCCAGCAGCGCGTAGCGCTGCGCACGGCCAAGGCCTTTGCCGACCACCTGGCCGTGCACGTCAACCACCTTAACAAGGTGCTCAAGGATAGCACCGGCCGCACTACCACCGACCTGATCGGCGAGCGAGTGGCCCAGGAAGCCAAAGCCCTGCTGCGCCAGACGGACTGGACGCTCTGGGAAATTGCCGATAGCCTCGGCTTCGTGGACGTGGCCCACTTCTCCCACTTTTTCCGCCGCTACGCCCCCGTGAGCCCCGGCGCGTTTCGCACGCTGGACACGGTGCCGGATTGATTTATACAAGAAGCTGATTGGTGGTTACAACGCCGCTGGCTCCGGTGTAGGGGACCTTTGTCGTGTTCTTTTAACACTGCAACTAAACCTCGCATGAATACTTCCAAAATCGTTCTCGTTACTGGCGGCAGCCGGGGCCTGGGCAAGGACATGGCCCTGAAGATAGCCCAGCAGGGCATCGACGTTGTCCTGACCTACCGCACCCAGCAGGCGGAAGCTGCCGCGGTGGTGGCTGACATCGAAGCCCTTGGCCGCCGCGCCGTGGCCCTGCCGCTGAACGCGGCCGACCTGAGCACGTTTGCTGCTTTCTTCGCCCAGGTCACCACGGCTCTAGCCGATACCTTCGGCACCGGCCGGTTTGACTTCCTCATTAACAATGCCGGCACCAGCCTCACCGCCCCCATTGCCGAGCTGACCGAGACGCAGTTTGACGAGATGCTCAACCTTCACTTCAAGGGCGTGTTCTTTCTCACGCAACAGGCCTTGCCGCTCCTACGCGACGGCGGCCGCATCATCAATATTTCCTCCGGGACCACGCGGGTGGCGTTCGCCGGGAGCTCGGCCTACGCCAGTATGAAAGGGGCGGTGGAAGTATTCACGCGCTACCTGGCCTTGGAGCTGGGCCCCCGCTGCATTGCCGCCAATGTGGTCGCGCCGGGGGCCGTATTCGGGGGGGGCGCCATGACGGATACGCCGGAAATCCGCGCCTACGTGGCCCAGATTACGGCTTTGGGCCGTGTGGCCGAGCCCGACGACATCGGGGGCATCGTCGCCTTCCTTTGCACCGAGGCCGGCCGGTGGCTCAATGGCCAGCGCCTGGAGGCCACGGGCGGCATGATGCTGTAATAACTCCTTGTACATCAGCTGTTCACGCAAACGAAAGACCGTTGCTCCGGTTATGCCAAGAAGGGTTTTTCGTTTGCATCGTTTTAGCAGGCGGTCCCCCGTTAAGCGCGACAGGTCCATACAGCCTAACACTAGTAGCCCGCAGCTGTAAGTACGCTTTGCCGCAAGCGGCCCCGCAACCTTCGCGCGGGCAACCGGGTATCTATCGGCAAACCAATGCCGGCAGGAAAGCCGGCCACTACCGCACCGTACCCACCCGCATGGAATACATAAGCCTAGGACATTCAGACCTTACTGTGTCGCGCATCACCTTTGGCAGCTGGGCGGCCGGCGGCTGGATGTGGGGCGGCACCGAACAGAACGACGCCGTGGGTGCCATTCACGCCTCCTACGAGTTGGGCGTGACCAGCATCGATACGGCTCCCATCTACGGGATGGGGCTGAGCGAGGAAATTGTGGGCGAGGCCATCAAAACGCTGCCCCGCGACAAAGTGCAGCTTCTGACCAAGTTCGGCATGCGTTGGGATGTAGCTCAGGGCGATTTCGCCATGAAAACCCAGGACAACGACGGGCAGCCCATCGACGTGTACAAGTACGCCCGCCGCGAGAGCATCATCCAGGAGTGCGAAGACAGCCTGCGCCGCCTCGGCACCGACTACATCGACCTCTACCAGCAGCACTGGCCCGATGTGACCACCCCTATCAGCGAAACGATGGAAGCCCTGACCCGGCTGCTGGAGCAGGGTAAAATTCGGGCCGCCGGGGTCAGCAACTACTCGGTAGCGCAAATGCAGGAAGCCGAGCAAACGCTGCCTATCGTGTCCAACCAAGTGCCCTACAGCATGTTGCGCCGCGATATTGAGCAAGACGTGGTGCCGTATTGCTTGGTGCACAACAAAGCTATTTTGGCCTATAGCCCCCTGCAGCTCGGGTTGCTGACCGGCAAAATCAAGCCCGGTCAGCACTTCGACGGAAGTGACCTGCGCGCGACTAACCGCTTGTTCACGCCAGAAAGCGTCACCCGCGTCAACGCGTTTCTCGACCAGATCAAGCCCCTGGCGCACAGCAAAAACGTGACGCTGGGTCAGCTGGTCTTGCGCTGGACGCTGGCGCAGCCGGGGATATCGGTGGCGCTGGTCGGCGCCCGCAATGCCGAGCAGGCCGTGCAGAACGCCCGCACGACGGAAATGGAGCTGGGGCAGCACGAGGTGGACTTTATCACCGAGCGCCTGGCGCAGACGGCATAAGCCCGCTCGGGTAAAGCAAGTAAAAAGCGCCATCCGAAACCCGGTTGGCGCTTTTTTTAACTAGCTAGAGTGTGGACAGTAATTTTGCCCATACTGTCCACACACTCTAGTAGATAGGTTCCGATAACTTTCAACAGACGGACCCTATTATCTACCCGCCTTAAGAACTGATAAGATTTATCTCTATTGGATGCCGGCCAGTAAGTTCTCGAACCGCTAATACCTCGCTCGACTCGCGGCGACTAAGCCGTACAAAATCCACTCTAGAAGCTAGATTGCAGATCAAGGAGCGCAGCCAAGTGTCTTATGATAGATCGGTTAACAAAACAGCTACGAAGTAGCAGGTCGAGTGCTGAGAAGGTACAGCCGCGCGCTGCCCCAACCTTTACTTGCTGGGCAGCAGGTGGGAACGCATAAATTCGACAAATACGGGGTAATCGGCGGGGATGATGCCGTGACCACCCTCGTGCATATAGTAGCTCAGGGTCCCGCCTATTTTCTGCCCAGCCGCCGGCATAGTGCTGGTTTCTACGCCCTGCTGGCCTAGCAGACGGTAAACCGGGGTGGCGGCCACGGCCGCCAGGAATTCTCCCTTAGGGTCGCTCCAGTAGTCGGTGCTGCCGGTTTGCAGCAGCAGGGGCCGGGGCGCCAGCAGGGCTATGAGCATGTGCGCATCCATGGGGACATCCGGCCGATTAGCGAGCTGCTGATAATTCTGGCAGAACTGGTACGGATAGCGGGCCGGGGCCACCAAGTGCGCAATGGTTTCCCCGTAGTTGCGCCGACTGAGCGCCGCGCCGCCTTCGCCGGAAACGCTGGCAATGACCAGCGCGAAGCGGGGGTCGTTGGCCCCGGCCCAGAGCACCGTTTTGCCCAGCCGCGAAGCGCCCAGCAGCGCTACCCGCCTGCTGTCCACGGCCTTATCCTGCTCAAAATAGTCCAGGGCCCGGCTCAGGCCCCAGCTCCAGGCCCCAATTGCCCCCCACTCGTCCGGGCCAACTTGGGTTTGGCCGGGCTTAAGGTAAAGACTACGCACGCCGTGCTGTATGCCGCCCTCAAAATCGGGCTCAATGTCGCCGTAGTACACCGAAGCCACGGCGATGCCCTGAGCCAGAAACGGCTCCACGGTAAGCTTCCAGGGCCCTTTGGGGTTAAAGGCGGGCGCAGCCACTTTCTGCTGCTCTTTGTTCCAGACCTGCCCGAGCCGGACGCCCGGATCATCCACCAAGGAGGAGTTTGCCAGGAAATTGATGTTGAGCAGCAGGGGTACGGGTTTGGTGGCCGCCGCGGGCAGATACACCAGCAGGTCCATCTTCGGGCCGTCGTTGCGCTCCGAGAAATACACGGTGATTTGCTTGCGCGTGGCTTTGCCGTTGAAGGCCGGTGTTCCTTTATCGAACACCTCAAAGCGCAGCTTGCGGGGCCGCTCGGGGGCCCGGCCGTACACGTGTTGCTCGAACCAAGTTCTGATTTCCGGTCGCCGCTGCTTATTCCAGGTAGCCGCGTCCTTTACTGGTTGGCCGCTGGCCAGCACCAGCGGGTTGGGCAGGGAGTAGGTGCCGACCAATTCCTCGTTGTAGTTCACCGCAATGCCGGCCACTACGTCGGGGGGCTTATTAGCTTCCTGGGCTTGAGCCCACCCCAAATCCGGGAGCAAGGCCGCACTGGCGGCAGTCAACAGGGCAAAAAAGGAGGGAGCTTTCATAGTTTAGGCTGCAGGATCATGGCTTGGGGTTTGCCGCTGGAGTGTGCCGCCGGCTCGACCCGCACCAGTCGGACCGGGCCCAGCAGCCCCGACTCGCCTAGCTCGTATGGCTTGCCGAAGGGGGCCATATACGTATCGAGTACTTTCTTCTCCGGACCCGCCAGCTTATCACCAATCAGGCGGTTAGTCCACTGGTTGGTTACCCGGATTTCCAGCTGGTTTTTGCCGGGCTTGAGGGCGCGCGTCACCTCCGCCTGATAGGGGGCCTGCCAGACCAAGTCCAGCTTCTGGCCGTTGAGGGTGACTTCAGCTAGGTCGCCGACACGACCTAGGTCGAGTAGCAGCTTGTGCTGGTCGTTCAGCCAGCTTTTCTTGATCTGCAGCGTTTGGTGATAGGTGGCTGTGCCCGAGAAATACTTGATGCCTTCCTCCGGGCTATCGGTCCAGGAGGCGAGGTGGGCCAGGGTCGTTTCCCGCGGGGCCCCGAGCTGGGGGGCAAATTCTACGCGCCACGGCCCCGCTACCGTAAGGAGGGGAGTGGTGCGCGCGGCGGCCACGGTCCGGGTGAGAGTGGGGGCCGCGTGGCGGAAGACGACGAACACCGATTCGCGTTCCTGCAAGCGCAGGGGCACGGTGGTATGCTCCCCGCTGATGGCGTAGGAGGCCAGCTCCGTTTCACCAGTAGCGGCCCGCCACAGCGTCACGTCTTTGCCACTCACCCGGAACCGGGCCGTCAGGTCCTGGGCGCTATCCGAGCGGTTGACCACGAAGTATACGTCCGCGTCGCCCACCCGGCGGTGAATCCAGGGAACCTCCCCATCCAGGGGCTGGCTGCAGTCCACGTCCGGCGTTAGCCCAACCAGGGGCATTATTTGTGTTAGAGGCAACCCCCACACTACCTGTCCTTTGCCGTAGCGGCGGCGGGTGCGGCTGCGGCCGTCCAAGTCGCCCCACACCTCGCTGGCTATGGCCTGTAGCTGGGTCCCGTTTTCCACGTAAGCCGTGTAGTTCGGCGTCTGCTCCGGCTTGGGGCCGACTACGGTAGCGCCGCCCCGCACTAGTTCCTGCACCTTACGCAGCACGGGCAACGTCATGTCCTTGGTTTCGGGCAGTACCAGCATGGCGTAGCTCATGCCGTCCGGCAGCACCAGGCGTCCATTCGCATTAACGCTCATGCGGCTCAGCAGGGCGTCGGCGTTAATGTAATCGAAAGCGTAGCCGGGGGGCAAAACTGGCTGCAGGCCCGCTCCCCAGAACGGCATGGTAGACGGCGCGCCTTCGTTGAGCAGATAGGCCACATCGGCCACGTACTGGCCCTGCTGGAGCATGAAGGCAGTGCGCGCCAGATACGTCATCAGGGGCCGGGCCTGCTCTGCCCAAGTGATGTTGCGGTTCAGGTGCGTGCCCACCATCGTATTGCCGGGCTTGGTATCCAGCGGCTGGTGAGCCGAAGTGTGAAACACCAGCCGGTTCAGGCCTTGCGTAAACCAGTAGTCGCTGATTTTCTTGAGCGTGTAGGCCGACTCGTAGTTGCCGCCGGTGAAGGCTTCCGCGGCTACCACGTTTTTTCCGTACACGTGCCCGGCCGAGGCGGCCCCGCGCACGTCTTCGTAGTACATGGAGGAAGGGTGTAAATCCTTTACCCAGAACTCGCCCATGGGAATATCCACGTACTTCTTAAAGAGCAGGGCGTCTTCTATGGTTTCCAAGGACACCCCGCCCGCTTCGCCGTAGGTTTGGATGCCTTGCTTATGCAGAAAGTCGGTCACGGTGCCGTAGTGGTTTTCGGCAAACATATCCACGAGGGTGCGGCGGAAGTCCCACAGTACTCGGTCGCTGATGTCGGCGCTGCCCACCACTCGCCCGGCCAGCACTGGCAGGAAGGGCGTCAGGTCGTAGCCGCGGCGCTTCTGAAACTCGGGCAGCATCTCATCGGTCCAGTTCTGGATGCCGGCTTCCCAACTATCCAGCAGCATATAGCGCAAACTTTTACCATAAAGCGGCCCCAAAGCCTGGGCTAGGGGACCAGTGTAGCCTTGCAAGTAGGACTCCGTGTGTTGGCGGCTCAGCTTGTCGACCTCGTAGCCAGAGGCGGCCGGGACGGCGGGTCGGTTTTTGGCGCCGGTCAGCGAGTAGCCCATGCGCAGAATAGTCCACCGGCCCGGCGGTACCTGCCAGTTCAGCGTACCATCGGGCTGCATCTTCGAGGTCAGCACCACCACGTTCGTCGGGCTGATGGTAGCCGGGGCGGCAACGGGCGGGGTCCCGGTCGATTCGTACTCAAATAAGAAGTTGAAGCCCGCCTTGTCTTCCCAGCGGTGCACGCGCGCACCGGCGTGCAGCTGAAACTCGTTGAGGGCGTAGCTGCTGTCGGGCTGCGCGGGCGCTTCCGAAATTACCTCGGCCGGCTTCATGGGCGCCCCGGTCAACTCCAACCGAAAATGGCGGGCCGTAGTCGGGGGCACGGCGAAGGTGCGCACGGTGCCGCCCCGGTAGCCCTGCTTGCCGGGCAGCGCGGCCAACGTCGTAAACTGCTGACCATCCATGCTAGCCAGCAGCCGGCCGTAGGGAATACCACGGGTACCCGCCACCGTGAAGGCCTGTACTTTCGTGGGTTGCGGGAAGCTGTACTGTACCCAGGCCGGTCCCCGCTTTTCGGTGGGCTTCACCACCAAGGCCGTATTCAAATCGTCATCCAGCAACGCTTGGGCGTCGAGGCGGCCGGCGTTGGTGGTGGCGCTTGGCCGCAGCCGAGCTTCCGGCGCGGGCGTGCGGTAAGCGATGACGGCGCAGTCCCCGTAAAAACCAGTGTCACTAGCATTTTTGGGTCCACCTCGGGCCAGGTTGCGGATGGCACCTTCATTGGCGGGCGGTGGTGGCAGCTTACTATTAAATGATTTACCACCATCCACACTTACCTCACTCCAAACCAGCTTTTTCATGGCCTGGGCGGGCTTCACCCAGGGCGCCCCGGTGAGGCTCCAGCCGGGGGAGGTGAACATCGCCATTTCCAGTCCTAAGCGTTCTGCTTCGGCGGCAGTGTGTTTTACCGCATCCAGCCACGCGGGCGTGCCGAACACTACTGGTTCGCTTACCGTCTGCCCACTTCCGGCGGCTACATCCGCGAGCTGGAAACCCGCAATGCCGGCCCGTTTCATCCATTCCAGATCCTTGGTGATGCCCTCCTTGGTGACGTTACTTTTGGTCCAGTGCCACCACGTACGGGGCCAGGCTGCCTCCGGTGGCTCCTTGAACCCTTGCTCAAGAGAAATCTGGGCCTGCTGGGCCCGAGTGGGTAGCGGAAGGGCCGTCAGGGCCAAGCAAGCCAGCACTGTGGGCCGGAGCCCGCCACGGAAATCAGTCATACGCTTTGCATTGGGGGGTAAATTGGGCGAGCAGCAAGTGCCGGAGAAGGTTACTCGTAGCGCTCCTTCCTACCTGGCTGCAGTCAGCTCGGGACGACAATCGAAAGGCGGCTTAGTAGCCCGGATTTTGGGTGATCTTATCGGGGTTTAAATTCACTTGGAAGCGCGGCACGGGAAACAACTGCTCGTAGGGCTGAATGGAGTTGCCGCTGCCGATCTCGTCGTTGGACAGGCCGCTGGCGAAGTGGGCATTCATGACGGGCAGCAACCGCCCGGTGCGCGCCAGATCAAACCAGCGGTGCCCTTCGTTGTAGAGCTCGAGGCGGCGCTCCGTTTCTAGGGCCAGGCGCATAGCGCTCTGGTTGGCCCTTAGGTTTTCTGCCGTCGAGAGGCCGGCGCGGGTGCGCACTTGTTGCAGGTAGGGAAAGGCCGCAGCGGTATTACCCAGCTCATTCTGCACTTCGGCCTGCATCAGTAGCACGTCGGCGTAGCGCAGCTCGATCCAGTCGTTGCCCGAGTCCACGGTCGAGGTCATGCCGCGGTCGAAGTACTTGGTGGTGAAGTTGTAGGTACGGCGTGAGCCCGTCAGGCGCGTGATAGTCGCCTTCCGCGTATCGGCGGCGGGGAAGAGGTTATACAGCTCGTCGGTGATCAGAAAGGTACCCGTGCCGCGCCGCAGCACGCCGGTGCCAATGTCTTCATTGGCAAAAGCCCCCTGCACGAAGGGATTGCCCTGCACGGGATCGAAGCCGCGGGCGTACTGCACCGCGAAGATGACTTCGGCGTTGTTGGGCCGGGCCGCGTCAAACACGTCGGCGTAATTGCCGAGTAATTGATAGGTGCCGGAGTTAATGACGTCCAGCAGCTTGGGGCTCGCCTCGCTGTAGCGCCTGAGGGTGAGATACACTTTGGCCAGCAGGCCCTTGGCCGCGCCGCGGGTTGCCCGGCCAATGTCCGCATTCTGCGCGTAGCTGGCGGGCAGCTGCTCGGCCGCGGTCAGGTCGGCAATAATCTGCTCGTATACCTGCGCCATCGGCGTGCGCTCGTAGCTGTAGGCCTCCTGACTGGTTTTAATGTCGGTCACGACCAAGGGCACGTCGCCGTAGATGCGCACGAGGTTGAAGTACATCAGGGCCCGCAAAAACTTGGCTTCGTTGATGTAGCGCAGCTTGGTCTCGTCATTCATCGGAATGCGGTCGATGTTGTCGAGCACCAGGTTACAGCGCGAGATGGTGGCGTAGGAGCGGCCCCACATGTCATTCACAATGCCGTTATCGGCCACCACGTTGGATTCATTGATGGTGATGTGGTTAGCAGAGTTGTTGAACTTGCTGTTGTAGACATCATCGGCGGCCAGGTCGCCGAAGACAAACTTGAACTCGTAGGCACCCCGCAGGGCGAAATACGCATCATTCAGCACCTGCCGGATACTGGTTTCGTCGGTGTAAAAGGTGCTCTCGGCGGGCTGATCCAGCGGAGTCCGGTCGAAGAACTCATCCTTACAGGCAGCCAGGCATACGGCAAGCGTGAGGATAGAAAAAAAGTTAACCGTTTTCATTGCCTTAGAAAGTTAAGTTTAAGCCCAAGGAGAGGTTGCGGGAAATCGGATACGTACCATTGTCCACGCCGCTGTTGGTGGGGTTATCGGTAGCGCCGTTGGTGGTGGCGCCGTTCGCCTGCGGGTTGCGGAAGCCCCCGGCCTTCGTGAAGGTGTAAATGTTCTGGCCGGTGGCGTAGAGGCGTAGGCGCTGCACCCGCAGCTTCTGCGACAGGGCCGCGGGCAGGGTGTAGCCCAGGGTGATGTTGCGCAGGCGTAAAAAGCTGGCGTCGTAGAGGTAGCGGGTGCTGGCAGCAATGTTGGAGGAAAGGTTGGTGGTGCCAGCCCGGTGAAACTTGCCGTTGCCGGGCTCTGCCTCGGAGCGCCACCGCTCCAGGGACTGCTGGGACCCGTTTTCCAACCACCGCCCCAAGGCCAGGGCTAGTTCCTGGCTGCGATAGATTTCCGCCCCGTAGGAGCCGTCCAGCAGTACGTTCAGGTCAAAGCTGCCGTAGGTGAAGGTATTACCGAAGCCGTACACAAAATCAGGCTGGTAGTTGCCCGCCCTCACCTGATCATCCGCCGTAATGCGGCCATCGGGTACGCCGTCGGGACCGCTGACGTCGCGGTAGCGTAAATCCCCGATGCCCTGGGAGCCGAGCTTGGGGTAGGTATCGACGTCGCTCTGGTTGTTGAAAGTGCCTTCTACCAGGTACAGATAAAAATCGCCCATGGGGCGACCCACGTAATTGCGGACCACGCCCTGGTTGGCCAACTGGGTCTGCCCGCTGGCCAGGCTCATGATCTGGTTGCGGTTAAAGGAGATGTTAAAGTTGGTGTTCCACTTCAGCTTGGCGTCGAGGTTAACCGTGTTTAAGGTCAGCTCCAGGCCGCGGTTGCGCACGTTGCCCACGTTCTGAATCACGGTGGCAGCCTTGCCGTTGAGGCTGGGGATGTCGGTGGCGAGGATGATGTTGCTGTTGCGGTTGTAGAAGTCCACTGCCAGCCCAATACGGTCATTCAGCACCCCGATATCCAGCCCGACATCAAACTGCTTATTCTTTTCCCAGCCCAGGTCGAGGTTGGAAAATCCACTGGGCCGGAAGGCCACCACCTGGGCGTCGGTCGTGCCGAAGTTGTAGGCTTCGCGCTGCATAGTAGCCAGCCAGGGGTAGTAACCCGGGAGCTGGTCGTTGCCGGTTTCGCCGTAGCTGGCCCTGATTTTCAACATGGAAAGCGACTTAATGCCCCCCAGAAAGCTTTCCTCACTTACATTCCAGCCGGCCGAAACCGATGGGAAGATACCAGCGCGGTTACTGGGGCCGAACCGGCTCGACCGGTCGCGCCGCAGCGAGGCCGAGAACAGGTAACGACTTTTGTAGTTGTAGTTTACGCGGCCAAACACGGCGTCAAAGACGTATTCCCGGCGCTCCGAGGTGCCCTTGGTCAGCACCGCTCCCTGCACGTTCTTAACGCTGGAATTCACGAAGGCCACCGGGTTGTCGCGGTCGGTGCGGGGCTCCAGCGTGACGTAGAAGTCGTTCTGGCGCGACACGTCGTAGCCCAGCAGGGCCGTGAAGTTATGGTCCTGGCGAAGGGTAAAGTCGTAGGTCGCCGTGTTCGACAAATACCAGTTGATATTCGTCATATTGGTCCGGCGGGCGCGGATCTGGGCCAAATTGGGCGTAGAGATGTTGCCAGTGTTGCCGTTGCCGCGAGCCAGGAAGGGCTCCACAAACCATTCTTCGCGCTCGGCCACCAGCCCCACGTTCATGCGGGAGTTCAGCTTAAGCCCCGGCAGGGGCTCGTACTCCACGTAGGCGTTGCCCGTCTGCCGAAACGAGTAGAAGAAGTCCTTGTTGGCGTCGAGCTTCACCAGTGGGTTGGACAGCTCATCATTGAAGATGGTTTTCATCTCCGGGTCTTGGGTAATCACAAAGTAGTCCCCATTGGACCGCCATACGGGTAGAATTGGGGGCATGGTCAGCGCCTCTGCCAGGATGCCGTCGACGCCAGTTGAGGTGTTGCCACCGGTGGTCTGCTGCACCCGGCGCTGACTATAAGAAGGCTGTAGGTTTACGCCCACCCGAATTTTATCGGTTAGGTCGGCATCGAGGCTCGCTCGCAGGTTATAGCGCTTGAGGAAGGTATTCTTCAAGGTTCCCTGCTGATCAATGTAGGCGCCGGAAACTGAGAAGCGCACTTTATCCGTGCCGCCCGTGGCGCTGAGCTGATAGTTCTGGAAGGGCGCGGCGCGAAAAATTACGTCCTGCCAGTCGGTGTTGGCCCAGCGCTCGGGCTGGTTCAGGAAAGCCGGGATTGGCCGGTTTTGGTAGGTAAGCCCTTCCTTGGCCATGTCGACAAATTCCTGCCCGCTAAGCAAGTCGTAGCGGTGCATGACCGTCTCGACCCCGCCGGTTACGTTCAGGGAAAAAGTGGTTTTGCCCGCCCGGCCCCGCTTCGTGGTTACGATGATGACGCCGTTGCCGGCCCGTGAACCGTATATGGCGGCCGAGGCGGCATCCTTGAGAATGTCGATGCTTTCAATGTCCTGGGGTGATAAGGCATTGAATAAGGTCCCATCGTTGGTGGGATAGCCGTCAATCACGTACAGGGGGCTATTGCCACTGGTGATAGAGCCCGCCCCTCGAATGCGCACCGCTGGCGCCTCGCCGGGGGCGCCGCTGGTTTGCTGCAGCTGCACGCCCGACACCTGACCAACCAAGGCTTGGGTGGGGTTGGTGACGGGCAAGTTGGCGATCTGTTCCCCCTTCACACTGGAAATGGCCGTGGTAACGGTACGCTTGCTTTGCGTGCCGTAGCCGACCACTACCACTTCCCTGAGGACCTGGTTGTCTTCCGCCAGCGTGATAGTGAGGGCTGGGCTGGCCTCCGAAACGGCCACTTCCTGGCGCACGAAACCTACGGAACTGATAACCAATGTCGTACCCGGGGGGACGGTCAACGTAAACCGCCCATCCGCATCCGTACTTGTGCCGACGGCGGTGCCTTTCACGACGATGGTAACCCCGGGCAGTGGCTGTCCATCTGGCTGTAGTACCCGGCCCGAAACGGGGAAGTCCACTTGCGCGTAAACGATTACGGGTGATGCAGGCCTCAAGGATACATTCGTCGCCTCAGGCGAGGCGGCCGTTAGGATCACATACATGTTTGGACGTGTCTTATCAAAGCGTAATCCTACCTGTGCCAAGGCGGCCGTGAGTTTATCCTCAAGGCTACCTTCCGCCGCCTGGGCTTCTACGTACTTGTGGGTGACCAAGCGACTATCGTAGCCGATAGAGGTGCCGTATTGCTCTTCCCACTGGGCCAGCAGCTGTTTGAGAGGTACCCGCGTGGCTTGCACCTTCTGGGTAGCGGAGGCAAGCAACTGTGCTTTGGCCGGGAAAGTCAGGGCGGGCAAGCTGAGCAGGCAGGCGGTGAAAGCAGCCGCGCGTAGCCAGCCGCCGCTAGAACAGGAAGTAAAAGAGTGTTTCATGGTGCAGGGGAAGAAGGTTTCTCGGAAAGAAGGATATGGTTTTGCTGACGCCGCGCCCTGAGCTGAAAGCTTTTTTCCAACACTTCCAGCATTACCTCTAAGTCGCCCACGGGAAAAGAACCGGTTATCTGCCGCTGATTGAGCGCGGGATTTTCCAGGGTAATGGCCGTGCCGTAGGTGTCATTGAGTTGGGTAATAACCTCCGCTAGGGGGGTCTCATCGAACACGTGCCTTTGGTTTTTCCACGCCGTGTAGGGGCCTACGTTCACGGCTTTGTGCACTACTTGCTGGGGGTGGGTGTCGCGCGTTTCCAGCAGTTCCCCTGGCCGGAGCATCACGTCCTTACCCCCCGCCCGGCCATCGAAATCGGCCCGCACTTTGCCCGAGAGCAATACGACGCGGGCTTGCTGGCGCCGCCGGTACACGGTGAAGGTGGTGCCCAGCACCTCCACCTTGAAAGCCGCCGTGGTCCGCACGACAAAGCGTCGGTGGTCAGGCATATGCTTGACGGAGAAATAGGCCTCGCCATCCAGCCATACCTCCCGCGCGTCTGCTTGGCCTAGATCCTGTGCGTACCGGAGCGTAGAGTGGCCGTTAAGCGTCACGGTTGAGCCATCGGGTAGGTGCACGGTGCGCGTCTGGCCGTAAGCCGTAGTCACTTGCGTTAGGGGAAGGCTGGCGTCTTCACGCTGCCATAACCAGCCCCCCCCGGCCGCTATTCCCAACAACATAGCGGCCGCGGCCGCCCAGCGGCGCCAGCTAGGTTGAACGGTATGCACCGGCGCCGACTCTAACCCTAGCCGTACCAACAGAGAGTGCTGCACTTGTTCAAAATCCGGCATCTCGGAAACGCCGTCCTGTTCATGCTCTAGCAACTGCGTGTAGTCCTGCATCCACTGCTGGGCCAATTGCGCATTGGCCGGCTCAGCAAGCCAAGCTCGCACTGCCCGCGTTTCCGCCGGCAAGGACTGGCCCTCGAGGTAACGTACATAGACGTAAAAATCCACCAAAATCAACATCATCTCCAGGTATTGTCCTTATACTAGACGACACCCGAGGGTAGGCTTACCCCTAGTCAGCAGGAGAAATATTTTTGATAAGCAGGCTTCATAAATTTTATCATCATGAATTACAAGCAGTTATTGCTTTAATTTATTTTTAGCGATCTGCCATATAAGAGCCCGGCCGCGGTTCCATACTGGACTGCTGTTCCAACCACTGGCGTTCTGAGCTGGTCGCGAGGGATGGAGGAGAGCGTACGTTACGCATAGCGGGGTAAGGGCCCACTGAGACCTTGACAGTCATGAGAGTACAGGAGAGTGAAGCGGGATTTTCCGGTTAAACTTCTATTGGCGTTTACCTAACCAGGGTGCTTAAACCCTGGCAGGTATCGCCAGACGATGTATGCTACCTTACTTGTCCTCTTACGGTGAAGCTTAGCAGGAACTATTCGGGTGAAGGCTCAGCCGGCGCGCCGCCGGAACGGCAAGAGGTGGTGGTGCTCTTCCAGCAACACGCTTCTGGTTTGTACCGCTTAGCTTTTCGCCATTTACGATCGCGAATAGAGGCCCAGGAGATTGTGCAGGAATGCTTTCTCAAGTTTTGGGAAAAACGCCACGAGATTGGCGCGGCGGCAACTGATGCTAAAGGCTATCTCTATACCTGCGCCTACCACGCCATCCTGAACCAAGTGCGTCACCAGCATTATTGGGTGTACGAGGACTGTTCCGACGACCTGATTGTTGAACACGAACCGCAAACCAGCGCGCTAGAGTACGAGGATTTAAATAGCTTATACGTCCAGGCACTTACCCAATTGCCCGCCAAACGACGGCGGATCTTTGCCATGAGTCGGCAACAAGGGCTATCAAACGCTAAGATTGCGCAGGAATTAGATATTTCCGTTAAGACGGTAGAAGCTCAAATGACGCAAGCTCTCAAGTTTTTGCGGCATTATTTTCTGGCCCATGGCGTCGTTTTAAGTGTCTTTCTTCTATTTGCCTTGTTATACTTGGAAGTATAAGACCCTGGGATCTGCTCCTGCTAGCAGCGGCTTAGTTCACGGAGATAGACTAGAAATGAGAGCTTAAAAGACGTGGCCTTGGCCTTCTCTTTACCAAGGGCCGCTCTTGGGCAATTACTGACCAGGCTAGCACCGGCGGCGGGGAAGCGTAGAAGTTACCCTATTTTCACCCAGTTCCTGAACTTCCCTGCCTTATGGATGCTGCGCGGCCTGATACCAACAAGACCATTCTAGAAAAGGCCCATGCGGCTATTCGGGCCGGCGACTACGAGTGGTTTCTCTCTAGGTGCACCGAGGACACGCCGTGGACCTTTGTAGGCGACCTGACGCTCCCTAGCAAGGAAGCGGTGCGGCACTGGATGCGAACCACGTACACCCACCCACCTTTCACGTCCAGCGCTTGATCGCCGAGGACGAGTTCGTGACGGCCCTGAGCACGATTACCCTGCTCACGGAAGCAGGAAAAGCAGGGGAACATCTGTATGGCGATGTTTGGCATTTTCGAGAGGGTAAACTTGCCGAGTTGACAGCTTTCGTCCTTACGCCCTAACCCTGGGGCTCCCAGCTGGTCACCGCCCAAAGCGGTGCTTCCTGTCACGCCAGCCAGTGTAGCCCATAGGTCCCAATAACATTTACTTATCATAACTTGCCCCTTAAGGCCACCCTTCACCACCTTTTGGGGCATCATGCGATCCCGTAGCAGCTCGCTTGTGAGTCCTTGGTGAGCTCATTCAGCTGGCCAGCTTCGGCCGCACAAATGGCGCTTATTCGCACCAGCAGGCCTGTTTCTAGCTTAGTACTGCCCCGGGCTGAGTCCAGCATGTACCCTTTAGCGCGTACTCCGTGCCCCCACCGGTTGCCCTCGGCTGGCTACTACTGGGGGGACAACTCCCGCAGTTCTATGTTTCTAAAATCCACCGGCTGGCCTTCGCTTTGCAGCGCAATAAACCCCTTCGTTAACCTTTTGCCATCCTGCTTCATCGCTGGATCGAACCGGTTTACGACCCCTCCCCCGATCTGTGGCTGGGCGTAGCGTAGAACGGTATCGCCATTGATGATATGTAGAATGCGCGCATCGCCCCGCACGATGAGCTCGGCTTTGACCCACTGGTCCCCGTCGTAGGTTTTAGAGCTAGACTCAATGCAATGGCGCTCGTCGAGCTGGCCCTGGTAGACGACGTGGGTGCCGGGCGAACACATATTACCCGTGGGCCGGGGCTTACCATCGCCCAGCCCACCGAGAAACTGAAACTCGACCGAGATCGGCCAGTCCTGTTCTTTAGGCATCGTGCGTGGATCCTGCGCATGAAACATGACCCCACTGTTGCGCAGCGTGTAGCTAGGGGCCCCTTGGTGCTGCTCACCCACAAAGTGATACTCCAGTTTGAGATGGTATGCGGCAAAGGGCACTTTATAATACAAATGGCCAAACTGCTCGTTGAACGCCCCGTACTGATCATAGCGCACCTTGATCATCCCCTCTTCGGCCCGGAACGTGTTGCCCACATTCTCCCCGACCTCGTGGTGGTGGATTTTCACCACCCAATCCTTTAGATCCCGGCCGTTGAAGAGCTTTATCCAGGCCGCCTTTTCCGGCGAAGGTTTACTAGAAGTACAAGCTGTGAGGGCCAGCAGCCCGACGAGCGAAAGGGGACCTAGGTGCATACAGAGCCGTTATAGGGTAGAAAGTAGTGGTAACCTACGACATTTTAGCCAAGGAGCGGGGCGAAGGTAGGCCGCCCCGAGCACACGTGTTGGCGAGTTCCGGCGGAGGTACAAGAGCCGGCAATCGGTCGGGTGATGTGGGCAAGTATACTCCTCCAGTACGAGTTAATGATGCTCGACTAAAGCTTCGTTGTTTGACCACTTGAGTTCTGGCATACCCGATTCGATTGCTGATACTTTAGGTATCATACTTGTTCATCATGATACCTAAGCTGGTCAACTGTCTATTCGCTCCACCGGTCGTGGTCTGGGACCGGGTGCAGGGGTGCCCGCTTTTCCCGCTGTTCAAGGTCAAATTTGCCGGTTATGTGTAGACGTCGGCTTCGTTCAGCTTGGTGCCTTTCACCAGTAGCCAGATCCCAAAAAACAGCTCGCCCGTGGAAAAAACCAGCAGCCAAGACAGGTTAATTCCCCGAAAGAAGTAGGGCTGGACACTCAGCAGAATCCAGGCGGCTCCGGCCTACATGAGCAACACGCCCAACACGGTCGGGATATAGGAGGCTTTGTAAATCAGTACCCCCTTCAGCAGCAGGTAAAGCTCGAAGATAATATAGGCGATATGCATCCCGAAGCGCCGGGCGTTTACCAACTGCAGCAGTTGGTCGTGCTGCACAGCCCCTGAAAGGGAAGGGCCCTGCACTAGCTGATACGCGTAGATAAAATTGAACAGGGCGACGGCTGTGCTCAACGGGGTGCTGGGCGGCATTACGGGGGCTACCAGCGCGGTCGTGCGGGGGCAGAACCACAGCATCATCCAGTTGCAGGAGCGCAAAGAAGCGTTGCTGGCCGCGCGCCCCGAGAACGCGGCGTATGCCTCCGATGAGGCCTTCGAGAAAGAACTGGGAGCCAAAGATATCCTAGACATCAGCTGCAAGACAGCACTTTATTTTAACCGCATCTCCTACGATGTGCAGCAGAATTTCCGCGAGTGGCTGCGCAATGCGCTGGAACTTCTCTACCAATCAGCAGCGCTGGTCATCAACTCCATCCGCACCTTCTTTCTCATTATTCTTTCGATTATCGGCCCGATTAGCTTTGGCTTCGCCATCTGGCCCGGCTTTGAGGGCACACTGACCAATTGGTTTTCCCGCTACATCAACACGTTTTTGTGGTTGCCGGTGGCCAACATCTTCGGGGCCATTATCGCCAAGATTCAGGTCATGATGCTCAACCAGGATATTGCCCATATTCAATCTGCAGGTGACCCTGATGATAAGGTCTTAGTGGTGGAGGTCTTTGAGAAGGGCGGTTGACGTCACTTAGCGCTGAAGATCACGAATCAGGCTATTCTGCGGGCGCGGCCCTTACTGCCGTTCCCGACGACAAGCGTAGCGGCGCGCTAGCTGCCACGGGGGCCACTGACCGGCGCCGCCGGCGGGCCCGGCTCATCCCCTCCCCTATCCTATCCCTAGGCCGGGTAGCCAGCAAGGTCCGGCTTGGGCGGTTGGAGGCCGCCCCTTGATAAGCGGGCTAGCGTAGCCCGGCGCTAAACCGGTGGCTTACCTAAGCCGTTGCTACTGGGCATTTAACTTTACTATTCTTACTATTCTTACTATTCTTACTATTCTTACTATTCTTACTATTCTTACTATTCTTACTATTCTTACTATTCTTACTATTCTTACTATTCTTACTATTCTTACTATTCTTACTATTTTTACTATTTTTACTATTCTTACTATTGCAATAATACTAGCTTTTTTTCAGCGTTAAGCTACTTTCTTCGGCAACCGTGGACAGTTTGTTTAACTCATTCTCCCTTCGACCCGAGGCAAGGGCGCCACCCCGCCGCGAATTCCGCGGGGCTCCCAGCGGCGGTTCAGCCCCGAGTGTCAGGTTGGCTCCCCATGCGTGCTCCGCGGCTGGGGCATCTCTTCCCTAAGCCAAGCCCGGCGGAGGATACTGGGGCCTGACGCCGTGGCCCCGCGGGGAGGCTTCTACCCTGGGCCCGCAAGCGAGCGCTCGCTTGCGGGCCCAGGGTAACTTTCTCATTTGTCCCGACTAAGTCACTCCGGCCGCTCATATCTGTGCCCGCCTCTGGGTGCCGGCCACCGCCTGGTCCGCAGCAGGCACCACGTGCTAGCCTACCCGCCGGGGTCTTACCATTTTAACAATTGTTCCTATTGTAATAATTTTTGCTATTGTTAACATTTTAAAAATTATCGCAATTTAGTCTCGAGCAATCGATCAACCTGACGATCTATTCGCGGGCCGCGTCCCGCCGTAGGCGGGGTCAATAAGTGGTCCGCTGATCTGCTACGCTCACAATTATTAAAATTGTATTAATAGTGACAATTGTGAGCGTGGAAATAATTAACGTAATTGTTTTGCTGGTGACAATTGTCTACATTGCCGCCATGCAGACAATTATATTCTCCAACCATAAGGGTGGCACGGGCAAGACCACCTCCTGCCTGAACGTAGCCTACGCCCTAACCCAGGCGGGCAAAACTGTCCTGCTCGTGGACTGCGACAGCCAGTGCAACCTTTCCCAGAGCTTTTCCTACCGGGCCCCCGAGGGCAAAACCATCGGGGCCATCCTGCTGGGCCAGGCTAGCTTATCCGACGTGGTGCAGGAAGTAGGGGAGGGGCTTTACCTGGTGCCAAGCTCCTCGGACCTGTCCGAGGTCGAGGAACGCATCAGCAAGAAGCCCGGCGCGGAGTACGCCCTGCGCGAGGTGCTGGAAGAAGTCGAGCAGATTGACTTCTGCCTGGTCGATACGCCCGGGGGCCTGGGCAAGCTCACCTACGCGGCCCTTACCGCCGCCGACGCGGTCTTCATTCCCGCCCAGCCCGAGTACTACGGCATTGAAGGCCTGGTGGGCCTGCTCGAGGTCTGCCAGCAGGTGCAGAAGCGCCTGAACAAAAGCCTGAAAGTGGGGGGCCTTTTTTTCACCCAGTACAACCGCAGTGATCGACGCCGGGCCCAGCGCGATATGGTCAACCTGCTCGAATCCCACCCCGTGTTTGGCCCCCTGGTCATGCACACCACGATTCGGCCCAACGTGAGTCTGGTGGAAGCCCAGATCGAAAAGGAAAACATTTACGCCTGGGCGCCCCAGTCGGCCGGGGCCCAGGACTACCAGGCTCTCACCAGCGAAATTCTTTCCCGACTATGAGCGACAGCAGCAAAAGCAAGCCCCGCTTCGGCAACAAGGTCCTGGCCTCCATTACCGAGCGCATTGAGCCCCCGGCCCCCGAAGCGCCCATGCCCGCCCCCCCCGCGGTCGAGGAGGAGACGGTCTGGGTCTCCTTTACCACGGCCGTCACCCGCGAAACGTACCTGAAGCTCAAACAGGCGGAATACTGGGAGCCGGCCTTTCTGTTCAAGGAAGTGACGGAGGCGGCCCTGACCAAGGAGCTCCAAAACTACCCTAACGCCGAGAAGCCCTTACCCCCGGCGGCGCTGGAGAAGCTGCTGCGCAGCAGCAAAAAGCTGCGCTAAGGCGGCACCTGATCTGGTCCTAGCCCGCCCCACCGCTTAAGCAGTCGCCGCCGGGCGCCGCCCGGGCGGTGGGGGAGGGGAGGAGGCGTTTCCTTACCACCTCCCGCGGGGCCAGCTGGCCCAGGCCACTCCCTGGTTTGCGGGAAAACAATTGATCGGCCGGGTGGTCTTCGTTCGGGCCCCTGCGTAAAGCAGGGGATTACTTCCCTACTCCCTACGCTTATCCGCTATGAAGATTGGAATCATTGGGGCCGGCCACATCGGCAGTGCCCTCGCCCTGCGGCTTACCCGCCTCGGCCACTCAGTGCTGATCGCTAACTCCCGGGGGCCCGAAACCCTCGGGGACGTGGCCCAGAAAACCGGCGCCACCCCCGCCACGGCCCGGGAAGCCGCCCGCCACGGTGAGCTGATTGTCGTGACCATCCCCCTCATCAACATTCCCGACTTGCCCAAGGACCTGTTCGAGGGCGTCCCAGCCCCGGTGCCCGTGATTGACACGAGCAACTACTACCCGCTGCTGCGCGATGGCCACCTACCCGAGCTGGAAAGCGGCGCGCTCACCGAGAGCGAATGGGTGCAGCAGCACCTGGGCCGGCCGGTGGTGAAGGTGTTCAATAACATCTACGCCGCCCACCTCGAAGGCAAGGGGCAACCGGCCGGCACCCCGGGCCGCATCGCCCTGCCCGTCGCCGGCGACGAGGCCGCGGCCAAGCAGCAGGTGATGGCCCTGGTCGAGGAGCTGGGCTTCGACGCCGTGGACGCGGGCCGCCTGGCCGACTCGTGGCGCCAGCAGCCCGGCACCCCGGCCTACGGGGCCGATCTGCCCGCCGCGCAGCTGCAGCAGCTCCTGACGGAGCTGGGCCCCGAGCGCACGGCGGCCCAGCACGCGCAGTTCCAAGCCAACCATGCCGAGCAGGAAAAGCAAATGGCGGCCCAAGGCATCCAGCTCAAGTAAGCAAAACCACTCACAAGGCCAGCCGGGCCCGCGTTCACCGGCCCACCCGGGCGGCTTACTTCCCGCTGGGCCCGGGGGCTGGGACGTGGCTAGCTGCGTCCCGCCCCGCCCCGTACCGGTTGATTATTACCTGGGTGGCGAAGCCGGGGGCGCTGCTCGCCCGTTTGCCCCGGACTGGTGCCATTTTTCACGTAGATGCGGGCCTACCCCTCGCCGGGCCGCCGGGCCGGGGGCGGAGTGCCATTTTTCACGCAATTGCTCGGGGAGATAATACCCTCCACGCCAGGCGGTTCGCCCGGGGCGCCCGTTTCTCCTCCCCGGTTGCCAGAACGGCCCTGACAGCCTTTTTTGCCGGGATTCCCTTGGCCTGACTAGTACTTACCGGACTTAACTTTTTCAAAAAAAAAGCCGAACCTCTTCTGTCTTCTTAAGCTATTCTTTACTATTCTATATTCAGGGCGCTATAACTAATTGACAGTCAAACAGTAAAGCCCGATATCTACGTGAAAAACGGCACTCTGCAGCGTGAAAAGTGGCACCCTGCAGCGTGAAGAATGGCACCATCTGCGTGAAAAGTGGCACCCTGCAGCGTGAAAAGTGGCACCCCTACGTGAAGAATGGCACCATCTACGTGAAAAACGGCACTCCAGGGCTCCCGCGGCCCAATTGCGTGAAAAATGGCACCCGTCGAGCTTGCCGGTGGCATCTGCGTGAAAAATGGCACCGGGGCTGCGGCTGCTGCGTGAACTGATTTTGATTTCACGCTTTTCCGCTTATCTTCACCGCCGCCCCATCCTGTTACGCTTTGCCTATGCTGCCCCCTTCGCCGCCGCCCCCCGCCCTCTACCCGCGCGCCTACCAGGCCAACGCCTTAGTGCGGGCCCCGCTGAAGCTGACCCACGTGGAGGCCCGCATCTTCGCCCTGGCTTTGGGCTGCATTCACCAGGACCAGACCGAGCTGCCCGGCATCTCCATCCCCCTGAGCCGGGTAATGACCCAGAAGAAGGGGGGCAGCGTGTACGAGACCATCCGTGACGCCTGCAAGAGTTTGATGTCCAAGGTGGTCAGCATTGAGTCCCAGACCGGCAACAAGAAGCGCTTTACGGCCTACTCCATCATCAGCTACATTGACCTGAACGAGGGCACGGGCTTTCTGACGGGCAACTTCGCCCCCGAGATCAAACCCTTCCTGCTCCAGCTCGCCGAGCAGTACACCCACGTGGAGATCGAGACCCTGCTCACGCTCAAGTCCGCCCACGCCCACCGCCTGTACTGGCTGCTTAAGTCCTGGGATGACGTGGGTTTGTGGGAGGTGGACTTCGAGACCCTGCGCAAGCAGGTGCTGGGGGATGACAACGACGTGACCTACACCTTGTTCTACGACTTCAAACGTTACGTGCTCGAGCCCGCCCTGCGCGAGCTCCATTCCCTGGGCTGGGTAGTCAGCTACCAGCCCGTCAAGGAAGGCAAGAAAGTCAAGGGCGTGCGCTTTACCATCCCCAAGCCCCTGGCCCAGCTCGGGGAAGACGGCTTGCCCGAGCCCCCCGTTCGGACCAGCAGCAAGGCCCGCCCCGCGGAAAAGCAGATGAGCCTGGCCCTGGCCGCCGAGCTGCCCACCCTGCAGCAGCGCATTGTCACCCGCCTGCAGAAGCTGAAAATGACGGCCGCCCAAATTCAGCACGTGCTCGACTTCATGGGCGACGACGAGGCCCGCATTGCCCGGCTCATGAAAGTAAGCCACCCGCTGCTGCGCGACTTTGAGGCCGGCAACAAGGTATTCGATAACCTGGGCGGGGTGGCCACCAACCTGCTCAAGACCGAGTTTCCGGGCCTTTACCCCACGCTTAAGTAAGCCCGCGGGCGGGGCTCCGGGCCGCTGCGAGAAGTCAGCTACCATAGCCAAGCGGCGCGGTTTCGTCCTCCTGGTAATAAGCAGTATGTGCTTTGGGTAATAGCTTTTGCTCTTAACCTGCTACCAGGTAGTAAGTTAAGCCACCCGTAATACGAAGTAATAGAAGAGGATAGTTTAGAGGGGACGGGGGTATTTTTCGAGTAGCTGGCTTGGAACGAGCAAGTTATCTCCTGCTGCTTAGCCCATTACTCGAAGGGTCATTCGGCGGGGACGCGGCGCCTACTTCGTGCTTTTGGTAATGACTCTAATGGATCAACTTGTGATTACATATTGATTAGCAAGTCACTATATTAAGAGATGTCCATAGCCAATGGGTGGGGTAGCGTCTATCACCAAAAGCCTGAAGTAAAGGGCCACTAGAATCAACCCGAATAGGTTAGCTAAGCGCCGGACTTCGGGCTTTTGATCATTGGCTCGGTAAGAGGAGGAACTGGATACGAGCCTAAGTAGGGGCTAAGAAAGTAAGCATAAGAGATACATTAGTATATAATTTTTCAACGTCTTGTACTCGCCAAAAAAATTAAAGTTTGCCCAGCGTCGGCAAAAAACGGGACGTCTTTAAGAGTACATTTTAGCATAAAAAAGATATAAGCATTTGTGCTAAAATGTACTTCTGCAGCCAGTTGGAGGAGTTTTTATAGCTTGGTTTATACCTTAATTAGATAGGCTAAAAAGCACTATTCCCCTGAGAATTACGCGCGGTTCCTTGTTTGCAGCCCGCGAAGCACTTTATGGACGCTACCCAGTAGGCGAATGGTCAATATCTCTTTAGAATCCGGAGGATGGTTTCTGCGAAGCAAGGAAACCTAATTTGTCTTATAGGTGGGTCAGCAAGTACGGTCTGTTTCTAGCCCGTACTTGCTGACCCATATGTAGAGGGTGTTTTGGTAGCAGGCGACCGAGCAGGAGCAGGGTTCTAGATCCTACATCTTTCGGAGCCCACAGCGTAAACGCCTGAAACGTCTCCCTCTGGACAAGCAGGCGCGGTAGCCCTTAATTATTTTTCCCCGGCGGCTACTGCTACCTAGCTCTCGTATCTCCAGCGAGACCGCCGGACCGGAATAAGCCGGCCCGGCACCTGCTAGCGATAGAGGGGATGGTTCGGCTGCCGGAAGCCCGCACGCCGAAAACAGGTCCGGGCAGCGCGGCCGGGATGGGTCGCTAGAAAGGCCACTCGAGGGATGGACAGCGGTCTAAGGCGACGGGCTTGCGCCGGCTTGCTCGAAAGAGCATGGGAGGGTAGCAGAGCGGCCTAGAAGGAGCAACTCTGGCCCTCTAGGTCTTCCATCTATAAGGGCCAGGGGACCGCAGAGCCTTCTCTCTACTCCCTGCACTTGCTGCGTACCCACCAGGGCGCTGACCTTAAATTGATAACCACTTACTTAATAACCGAAATAATTTGCCCCGGCCCTTGCGGGAGGACTGCCGGAGTATCAGAGGGCAAGGCTGCCGAGCCGTCAGTCTCACTTGCGCCGTTCAAGGGCAGCGGCCCCCTGCTTAGCACGCGGTTAGGCTCCGGCCGGCAAGGGGATTCCCGTCAGGCGGGCGCACTCGGCCAGCCACCGCTCCTGCACGGCCCCAGCGGCGGCCTGGGGATGAGCCGGGCTCGACCGTTGGTGGTACAGGTACTGGCCCGTCAGCTGCGCCGCCGGGCCGTTGCCGGCGGCCAGCCAGGCTTGGGTGCGGGCGCCTTCCGCCAGGCTGTCCGGCGCGCCGGCCCCGCCCATCTTGGTTGGTACCCAGCCCGGGTCGACGGCATTAGCCCGCACTGCAGGCCAGAGGCGGGCCACGGCGTTGGACAAGAGCAAATCGTGCAGCTTCGAGTCGCAGTAGGCTTGGGTCGGGTTCCACGGCCGCGCCTGCCACGTCAGGTCGCGCAGGCTGGCGTCCCCTTGCCGGTGCATACTGGAACTCAGATACACCAACCGGCGGGGGCGCTCAATCAGACACGTGAGCACGTAGGGGGCCAGGGAATTGACGGCCAGCACCGGGGGTAGGCCGTCCACGGTGCGCTCCAGGCGGGGAACCTGGTAGACGCCCGCGTTGTGAATGACGGCCTCGACGGGTCCGAGGGCATTGACCTGGGCGGCCACCTGCTGCATGCCGGCCAGGGTGGACAGGTCCCCGTACACGGCCGCGGCGGCCTGCGGCACGGCGGCGCGGGCCTGGCGGGCGCGTTCGGGACTGCGGGCGTGCAGCACAAGCTGGTGGCCCTGCTCGGCGAGCTGGCGGGCAGCCAACTGGCCCAGCCCGTCAGCCGAGCCGGTGATGAAAATACGGGCCATAAGTCGGGGGTTGCTGAGCGGAAAGGTAAATTAGGCAGGGGCCGTAGGCGCCCAATCACCTAGCCCTACAACAAAGCGGGGGAGAATAGTTACCGGCAACGTTCGTTGCTCCCGGCAGTTCCGCGCCCGCCGCAAGCCTGTTCGCATTCTACGGGGAGCCTCACCGCTGGCTGGAAGCGGCAGGCTGGGACCCTAGGGGCTACGGGTGAATTTTCGGGGGCGGAAGACAGAAAGGAGCACCTATCAGCACCAAGCTTAGGTCTGATGAGGCCGCCCGGATCGGTGAATAAGTTAAAGCCCCCGAACTCGGCCGAGGGAGAAAGGGCCTTTTTCCCTGCCTCTAAAAGTTCTGTTTACCTAGGCCCGTGAAAGTGCCTAGCCTAGTGTCTACAAAAGACATCCTTGCGGGCCATTCCGTAAACTTGGAAAGGCAAACAGGTTTCGTACACTTACCCGGCCTTCCCCTAAATTGCTGGCACTTAGCTTTAGGGCCACTAAACCCACTTATTATGCTGGAACAGAAAATTCTGAACCTCTTCGTCCCCCTGCCGAAAACTGCGAAAGATGTTCCCGCCGAGGAATACGAGCTGTTGACTCCCTACCTGCAGCAGGGCTACCGCGTCGTCCACCTGGCCGCCGCGGCGGCCGTTATGGGGGCTACGGCTAAGCCGGGCTTGCAGGTGCTGGTGGTGCTGGAGCGGGAGAAAGAAGTGGTGAAAAAAACCGAGGCCTTCGGCTATGCCTAACCCTGGCCTGCTCATGACTCTTCTTCCCTACCACGCCCTGGTGGGCGGCAGCACCCAGGGCATCGGCCGGGCCTGCGCGGAGGCGCTGGCCGAGGCCGGCGCTACCGTCACGCTGATTGCCCGCCACGAGGCCAAGCTGCGGGAGGTGGCTGCTGCCCTGCCCACGCCGGCCGGGCAACAGCACAATTTTCTGGTCGCTGACTTTGCCCACCCGGCGCAGGTGGCCCGGGTCGTGGCGGATTACTTGGCCGCGCACCCGACCGGCTTCCAGATCCTAGTCAACAACACCGGTGGGCCGCCGCCGGGGCCCCTGCTGGCGGCTCCGCCCGCCGCGTTCGAGGCGGCCTTCGCCCAGCACGTGCTCTGCAACCACCTCCTGGCCCAGGCCCTGGTGCCGGGCATGGCGACGGGGGGCTACGGGCGCATTATCAACATCATCAGCACCTCCGTGAAGATTCCCTTGCCGGGACTGGGGGTGAGCAACACCATCCGGGGGGCCGTGGCCAGCTGGGCCAAAACGCTCGCGAACGAGGTGGCCGGCCAGGGCATTACGGTAAACAATATCTTGCCCGGGGCGACGGTCACCCAGCGCCACGCGGCGCTCATAGCACAGAAAATGCAGGAAACCGGTCAAAGCCAGGAGCAGGTCGAGGCCGCCCTGCTGCAGCAGATTCCCGCGCGCCGCTTTGGGCAAGCCCGCGAGCTGGCCGCCGCCGTAGTCTTCCTCGCCTCGCCCGCGGCGGGCTACATTACCGGCACCAGCCTGCCCGTGGATGGGGGCCGTACGGGAAGCTTATAAGTGCGCGCCTTAACCCAGGAGGTCATTGCCGCCGACCTTTTGCCGGCTAAGGGCTCCGGTGCCCTAGCCAAAGGGGCTACTTGGTATTCTTTATCAAGGCGGCCTACACCTTTTCCCCGGGCGCCGGTCCATGCCGCTGCGCCCGCTATCTCCTGGATTCCCGCCTTTACCTTCTGTTGGGTGCCGTGACTCTCGAGGCGGCAAAGCGCACCCGGGTCAGCCGTCCTGCCCGCCAGCGGGGACCGACCCATAGTTCTCCGTCTGGGGAAGGGTGCGTATCTTAAGGGCGCCAACAGCTCTCCTCCATGGCCCTCTCTTATCACCGCCTGATCGTCAAGATCGGCTCCAACGTCCTCACCCTGGCCGATGGCACCCCCGACCTGGCCCGGATGGCTCACTTGGTGGAGCAGATCACGGCCCTCAAGCAGGCGGGGCGGGAAGTGATTGTCGTCTCGTCGGGGGCCGTGGCGGCGGGGCGCAGCCTGGTACCCATAGCCCCCAAAGCCGACGCCGTTAGCAGCCGCCAGCTGCTCGCCGCCGTCGGCCAGGTCAAGCTGCTGACCACGTATGCCGAGCTGTTTGCCCGCCAGCAGCTAACCTGCGCCCAGGTCCTGGTGACCAAGGAAGACTTCCGGGACCGGCAGCACTACCGCAACATGCAAAACTGCCTGAGGGCCTTGCTCCAGCATCACATCATTCCCATCGTGAATGAGAATGACGTGATTGCCGTCACGGAGCTTATGTTCACCGACAACGACGAGTTAGCGGGGCTGCTGGCCGCCATGCTCGATGCCGATGCCCTGCTGATTCTGAGCAACGTGGATGGCATCTTCAACGGCGACCCCAAGGACCCGCACACCACGGTGCTGCGCGAAATTGGCCTCGACCCGCTTGACTTTGCGGGCTTTATAAGAACAAGTCGTTCCCAGTTCGGCCGCGGGGGCATGATTACAAAGTGCCGCATGGCCCAGAAAGTAGCTCAGCTGGGGGTTGCCGTACACATCGCCAATGGCAAGACCGAAAACGTGCTACCCCGCCTTTTAGCCGAGCAGGTCGTCAATACCCGTTTTCAGCCCAGCCGCAGCGCTTCGGGTCGCAAGAAGTGGCTCGCGCACGCCCAACCGGCCGCCAAGGGGGCCGTGCGGCTCAACGCCGGCGCCCAGGCGGCGCTAACCGCTCCGGGGAAGGCAACTAGCTTGCTGCCCATTGGCATCGTGGCCGTGGAGGGAGAGTTTGCCCAGGGCGACATCATCTGCCTGCTTACCGCAGAGGGCCAGCCTATGGGCTTGGGCAAAGCCGAGTATGCCGCCTCGAAAGCCCGCGAACGGCTGGGTCAGCCGGGCCAGCGCCCCCTGGTACACTATGACTACCTGTTTTTGTCGGCTGACAGCTAGCCCTACCTGCCCGTTCGCGGCCGCTTACTCTAGTACTCTTTTCTCCGCTCCAGCATGGACTGCACGCCTCTTTTCAAAGCCGCCCAGCAAGCCAGCCGCCAGCTCAACCAGGTACCCGTCGCGACGATCAACGCGGTGCTGGAAGACCTGGCGGCGGCCGCCGTGCAACACACTGGTTTCCTGCTCCAGGAAAACGCGCGGGACCTCGCTCGCCTCCCCGCCACCGACCCCAAGTACGACCGGCTCCTGCTCACGACCGAGCGCCTGCGCGGCATTGCCGCTGATCTGCGCACTGTGGCGGACCTGCCTTCCCCGCTGGGGGCCGTGCTCGCGGACAAGACCCTCCCCAATGGCTTACACCTGCGCAAGGTGAGCGTCCCGTTGGGCGTGGTCGGTATCATCTACGAAGCCCGTCCCAACGTCACCTTCGACGTGGTGGGGCTGTGTTTGAAAGCGGGGAACGCCTGCGTGCTGAAGGGCAGCAGCGAGGCGGAGTACTCGAATAAAGCCATCGTCAGCGTGCTCCAAGCAGTCCTGGACCGGCAGGGCCTGGATCCCGCCGTGGCCACCCTGCTGCCCCCCGACCGGGCCGCCACCGACGCCTTGCTGCGGGCGGTCGGCTACGTGGATGTGCTCATCCCGCGCGGTAGTCAGACCCTGATCAGCTTTGTGCGCGACCACGCCCGGGTTCCCGTCATCGAAACCGGGGCCGGCATTGTGCATACCTACTTCGACGCTACGGCCGATCTGACCAAAGGGCAGGCTATCATTGCCAATGCCAAGACGCGGCGCGTGAGCGTGTGCAATGCCCTCGACTGCTTGCTGGTCCACGAAGCCCGCCTGCGGGAGCTACCCAGCCTGGTTGCCCCCCTGGCGGCGGCCGGCGTGCTGCTCCACGCCGATGAGCCCGCGTACGCCGCCCTGCACCAGTCTTATCCCGCCGCCCTGCTGCAGCGGGCGCAGCCCGAGCACTTCGGGACGGAGTTTCTCTCCCTGCAGCTGGCCATCAAAACGGTGGGTGGCTTAACCCAGGCGCTGGAGCATATCGCCGCGTTCGGCTCCCGGCACAGCGAAGCCATCGTGTCGGAAGATCCGGCCGCTATCGAGCACTTTTTGCAGGCCGTGGATGCCGCCGCCGTGTACGTCAACGCCTCCACCGCCTTTACCGACGGGGCTCAGTTTGGGCTGGGCGCCGAAATAGGCATCAGCACCCAAAAGCTGCACGCCCGGGGGCCCATGGGCTTGGGCGAGCTAACCACCTACAAATGGCAAGTGCGGGGCACCGGCCACGTGCGGCCGTAAGCGAGCCAGCGTTTTAAGAAGGCAAGGAGCTCTGGAGAAAAAGCGACTACGCGACTCCTTTTCAAAACTAGGGCAACCCCTAACCACATGCGCTAGACATTTCGCTGGTGCATTTAGAAGAAGGGATAGGCAAACAAAAGAAAACAGCTCTCGGCTAGGCTAGCCGGGCGGCGGCCCTTGGCTACAGGGCGTGGTCGGGTTTTACATCCTGACCCGACCAGATCTGACGGGCCGTCCAGTCCTGGGGCGGGCTGGCCCAGAACGCCGCCGTGGCGGGCAGCCCTAGGGGCAGAAAGGCCGTGGTGCAGAGGTAGAGGCTGCCGGTGGAAATGTACCGCTCGCCCAGGCTGGGCTGATGGCCACACAAGCCAATCTGCAGCCATCCTTTCGCGTCAAAAGTGCCTTTGGGCTCCAGGGTACGCCGGATAACAGCCGTCAGGGCGCTGCGCACCTGCCCGGGGGGCAAATCCGGGGGCAGCTGCTGGTGCAGCGCTACGTGAGCCAGGTGCTGAAAGGCGCCGCAGCGGTAAGCCAGCGAGCGGCCGAAGGCGGCAAAGGAGCCATCGGGCCCAATCAGGCGTTCCTGCACGACAGCGTAGCGCTGGGCGCGGGCCAGCAGCTGGGCCAGCAGCTCCTTGCTTTCTTTGCCGGCGGCCACCAGGGTTCTCACTACCTCCAGCAGCATGGGCTGAATGACGTAGCTGTTGTAGTAGTCCCAGTGAAAGTCGGGGCCATCGCCGTAGGTGCCATCACCCTTGTACCAGGTCTGATGCTCCTTGATGGCGTAATCCATGCGCATCAAATCCCCGCTGCCCGTAAACTTCAGCAGCGCGGCTTCGATGATGGCGCTGAACAGCAGCCAGTTGCTGTACACGGGCTTGATCACCCGCGTGCTTTGCAGGGCCTGCACCAAGTGCTGCTGGGTGGTGGGGGGCAATTTTCCCCATAGTTGAGTCGGGGCCCGCAACAGGCCGTGCGCTAGAAACGCCGCGTCGACCACCGGCTGCCCGCCCTGGGTGAAATTCAGAAAATCCTGGGACTGAGGGTTAGTGGCGTGCCCGATGGCCTGCCGGGCCAGCTCGGCGTAGCGCTGCTGACGGGCTTGCTCGGCCCGTGGCACCTGAGTCAACTCCAGCCAGGGCGCGAGCCCCGCCAGCGTGCGGCCTAGGGCTTCGAGGTGCGACACCTCGCGGCGCCCTTCCTGCTGTCCGGGCGCGGCTTCGATGGGCATCAGGGCCTTGAGTTGGCCTTGGGCCCCGGCCGCCAACACGGGCTCCGCTAGGCGCAGGAGCATGTCCAGCCAGTACTCCCGGTCGGTGGTTTTCGCGACGAAGGGCAGGGCCGCCCCCGCCGGCGCGGCGCTACTGCTCGCCCAAGCGGGGAGGGTACAGGCCGAGAGGCCCGTGAGGGTACTGGCAACAAAAGCACGTCGTTTCATGCAGTCAGGGAAAAGGTGAAGCAGCAATGGCCTTCAACTAAAGCTTAAGCTTAATGACTTCGGAGCCGGCCAGCAAAAAGGCCCCCGTGCCGTACACCTCCCAGCTGTCGGCCGAAAAGTCGCGGCGCGGATCGGCCCCGATGGGCTGCACCCAGCCCACCCGGCCTTCGGGCGAGACGCACTTGTTGAGCGCTACCAACGCTTTCTGCACGGCTGGCAGGTACTGCGGTCCAGTGAGAAGGCCTTGGTTGAGACCCCAGGCCAGGGCGTAGCAGTCAAAGCCGGAGCCGGACGCCTCCCCGCCGGGATAAGCCTGCGGGTCGAGCAGGCTGGAGCGCCACAGCCCATCGGGCTGCTGGAGCTGCACCAGGCGGGCGCTCATTTCCTGGAATAAGTTTAGGTAGAAGCCCCGGCTTGGGTGGTTCGGGGGCAACTCCTGCAAGAGCTGCACCAGGCCCCCCATCACCCAGCCATTACCCCTAGACCAGAAAATGCGCTGGCCGTTGCTTTCCTTTTTGCCTTCCCCGGCTTCGTTCCACAGGTAGTTAGCGTCGCGGGCAAACAGATGCTCCTGGCGGTTGAACAGGCGGCGGTAGGTTTGCTGGTAGAGCGTATCGTTCACCGCTAGGTACTGGGGCTGATTTTCGATCACGCCCAGCTTGACTAGCACGGGCGGACCCATAAACAGGGCGTCGCACCACCACCAGGCAATGCCGTGGATCTGCACCTCGGGACCCGGCACCGTCCGAAATTTCTCGACCACGGCTATGGTCGGCTGAATCATGCGCCGGTCGTTTTTCAGGCGGTACAGGTTCAGGTAAGTTTGGCAGATAACGATGTCGTCGGCATGGTCGTAGCGCGGGCCGGGCTGCCACTGGGTGCGCTCCCCCATAGCCAGCAGGGAATCCAGCAGCAGTCGGGACTTGGTCGTCTGGTAGGCGGCAAACACGCCCGAGTAGAAGGCCCCGTTGGTCCAGTCCGTGAGCGCATGCTTGGGGTGGGCCAGCTGCCACTTCGCCGCCTTGAGCAACTGCTGCTTGATAAACTTAGGCTTGAAGTAAGCCCTGTCAGGGCCGGAAACCGACTGGGCCTGGCTCGCGGGAACCAGGAGCAGGACTAGCAGGACGCAACAAGCGAGCGGAAAAGCAAGACGCAGGGGATACTTCATAGAGCAGGGGGTGGTGGAGAGGGCATAAATTGCCCCCCGCACGACCCAATGAGGCGAAAACAAACCTAGCAAAATAGTCGCGCAGTGCTGGGGGGCATTTTCAGTCAATACCGGGGTAGGACTCGTCGCCGCCAGCCGCACCCTGATTGGTTCATGAAAACCTCGGGCAGCGCAACAGCTTGATGCGCAGTTAGCTACCAGCAGCCAGGCTCAGCCGCGCTTGCCTCGCCCTATTACCATCTTGTTGGCGCTAGCCCTTGGTGGAGACCGCCGCGGCTTCCCGGCTTTGCCGGTGTTGTTTGGCATATTCAGAAGGGGAGAGCACGTAGATTTTCTGGAAGGCCTTGCGGAAGTATTTCGCATCCTCAATGCCTACCTGAAAGGCGACCTCTGACACCCGCATCGAGGTTTGGGCCAGCAACTGGGCCGCGCGCTTCATGCGTACATCCCGGATAAACTCCACCGCCGTCTGACCGGTAATGCTCTTGATGCGGCGATAGAACACGGACTGGCTCATGCCCACTTCCCGCACCAGCACCTGCACGCTGAACTCGGCATCCTCCAGGTGCTGTTCCACCACGCTCATGGCCTTTTCCAGAAACTGTCGGTCGGCGTCGGCCACTACTATTTCGGTGGGCTCCAGCAGGATCTGCCGCTGGTAGTACTCGTGCAGCTTGCGGCGGTTGCGCAGCATGGTAGTGACCTTGGCTTGCAGCAGGGTCGGGTTGAAGGGCTTGCTCACGTAGTCGTCGGCGCCCGTGCCGAGGCCCTCAAGCGCGTGGGTTTCCGCGGTGCGGGCCGTGAGCAGCAGCACGGGGATGTGGGCCGTTTTGGGGTGCTGCTTTATTTTCTGACACAGCTCCAGGCCATCGCTGCGCGGCATCATCACGTCGCTGATAATGAAGTCGGGCAGGTAACTCAAGGTTTTTTCCCAGCCCTCGACGCCATCTTCCGCGGTGAGCACCTCGTATTCCGCTTCAAAGAGCTGGTGCAGGTACTGGCGCACCTCCTCATTGTCTTCCACCACCAGCAGGCGCGGCGGCCCGGCCGCCACCTCGGCGCCCGGCAGACGGGGGGGGCTGTTTTCCAGCAGCAAGGACATACTGGGTTCCTCCTCCGGGGCTAGTGCCTCTTCCTGGATATCATCAAGCCGCAGGTGCTGGCGGCCGAAGGGCAGGCGCAGCTCAAAGGTGGTGCCCGCCCCCTCCCGGCTGGCTACCAGCAGGCGGCCCCCGTGGCGCTCGGCAAACTGCTTGGCCAAGGACAAACCAATGCCCGTGCCCGTCATGCGCCGGGTGCCGGTATGGCTGGCCTGGTAGTAGGGGTCGAAGATGAGGTCCAGCTCCGTGGCCTTGATGCCCACGCCCGTATCCGTCACGCTTATCTTCAGGTAGTTGCCCGTGAGCTGGCCCTGACTGAACACCGCTTCGCCCCCCGGATTGCCCACGATAGTGGCCGACAGCTCCACCCGGCCCTGGTCGGGGGTGTAGGTAAAGGCGTTGGCTAGCAGGTTGGTGAGGATGATTTCCAGCTTGCTGCGGTCAAAGTACAGCAGGATGGGGTCGGCTGGCACATCCAGCACATAGTCCACCTTCCGCTCCTGCGCTTTGAGCTGAAAGATCGAGAACAGGTCGGCTAGAAAGCGGACCGCGTCGCCGTAGCTGGCGCGCAGGGGCACGTTGCCGGTTTCCACCTTGCGAAAATCGAGGAGCTGGTTCACTAGATCGAGCAGCTTGCGGGCCTGCTTCTGCATGAGCTGCACCTTGGGCCGCAGGTCCGCCACGGGGCCGGGGCTGCTGATAATTTCCTCCATGGGCCCCAAAATGAGCGTGAGCGGGGTGCGCAGCTCGTGGGAGACGTTGGTGAAAAACCCCAGCTTCAAGTCGGTCAGCTCCTTCTCCTTTTCCGCCTGGAAATGCTCCAGGCGCAGCTTGTTCTGGAGTTGCTGCTGGCTCATCTCAAAGCGACGATACAGGGCTACCAGGCCCAGGGCCACGAGCCCGTACAGGGCGTAGGCCCACCCCGTGCGCCACCAGGGGGCCAGCACCTCAAAACGCATGGTCGCGTAGTGCTTGCTCCACACGCCCTCCCCGTTGTTGGCTTTGATGTGCAAGGTATAGTTGCCCGCCGGCAGGTTGGCAAAGCTGGCCGTGCGCTGCCCCGGGGCGGGGTGCACCCAGTCCTGGTTGTAGCCCACCAGCTGGTAGGCGTAGCGGTTTTTCTGGGGGTTGGCGTAGTTGAGGGCGACGAATTCCACCGCAAAGTCATTCTCGGCAGCGCGAATGGTAAGCGTCTGGGGAACGGACAGCGCCTGCCGGAGCAGGACGCGGCCGTTGAGCGTATCGCCCACGGCTACGGGCTTGTTGCTGACCCGCAGCCCCGTAATCTGCACCACGGGAGGGGAGGGGTTGGCTTGAATTTCCGAGGGCTGGAAGTAATTGATGCCATTGATGCCCCCAAAATACAGGGTGCCATCCTGGGCCCGGGTCGCGGAGCCAATCTTAAAGGCGTTGCTTTGCAGCCCGTCGGCCACGTCGTAGCGCAGGTACTGGCCCGTACTCGGGGTGAAGCGGTAAAGACCGGTGCCGCCCAGCCAGAGGTTGCCCGCATCATCGGCCAGGATGCTTTCCACGTCGCTTTCCGGCAGCTGCTGATCGTAATAGTGCATGGTCTCGCGCCCCTGCGCGTCCGTGCGCAGCTCGTGCAGCCCCCCCCCGATGGTGCCAATCCATAGCGCCCCCCGCTCGTCCAGCAGCAGGGGCCACACGTAGTTGACGCGCAGGCTATTGGGACGCTTAGGGCCGTACTGGTACTGGGCCAGCACTTGCAGGGAGTCGCCCCGCACGCGGAGCTTGAGTAGGCCGGCGTCGCGCGTGCTGGCCCACAGCACATCGCGCTGGGGGTCGAAGAGCAGAAAAGTAAACTGATCCGAGGGCAGGGCGCTGTTATCGGTGCGGTAGGCGCCCAGGTGCTGGCCGGTGGCGCTGAAGCGGTGCAAGCCGGACGTAAACGTGGCCACCCAGATCGTGCCGTCCCGATCTTGAACAATGCGTTCAATGCTTTCTGCGCGTAAGTCTGTGCCGTCCGCCAGCTTGGTGTAGGTGGTGAGCTGCTCGCGGCCGCCTGACTGCGAAAGCGTAACTAAGCCATTTTCGCGCGTGCCGAACCACAGCGTGCCGTTCCGGGCTTGAAAGACAGCGGAAACGTCCACGCCGCGCGGGCTGCTCGCCAGCTGATTGAGGTAGTGGCGGTAGGTGTGCTGGCCTAAGTCGTAGCTCGTCACGCCGTTGCGAGAGCCGAACCACAGGGTGTTGCGGGCCTCATCCTTGTAAATGGCGTTGATGTAGTTGTTCGACAACGCCCGCCGGCCGGTCAGCTGCTGGCGGATCAGGCCGAAGGGCTTCTGGCGCAGGTCGACCTTGTTTAGCCCCCCGGCCGAGGCGCAGAGCCAGATAATCTGGTTGCGGTCCTCAAAGATCTGGTGAATGCGCTCCGAGTTGATGCTGAACGACTCATCATCCTGGGGCAGAAACAAGGTGGGCGCGGTAGGACGCAGGGGCGGCGTGCCGGCGGTGACCACGCCCGTCTGCCACACATACAACCCGTAGGTGGTGCCCACCCAGAGCTGCCCCCCGGAGTCGAGAAAAATTGACTGCAGAATAGGAAACTGCTGGGGGAGGGGATGGGCCGTCAGCTCCCGCATGGTGCGGCGGTTGGCCGCCGCCACCCACAGCACCTGGTGATCGGTGCCCAGCCACAGATCGCCGCGCCGGTCTAGGTGCAGGGCCCGGATGGGCGTCGTGGCCAGCGGGGTCGACTGCACGGGTAGCGTGGCCTCCGTGGCGCGGATGACCCGCAGCCCGGCATCCAGGGTGCCCACCCAGACCTTGCCCTCGGCATCCACGGCCAGCCCCGTCACGCGCGCCAGGGACGCCCGCCCGTTGACCCGGGGCGGCAGCTGCAGCAGCTGCCGCACGCCGCCCCGCCCGTCGAAGGTGAGCAGGAAGACGCCATCGCGGGTGGTGCCCACCCACAGCCGACCCGCGCTATCCGAGGCTAGGGCCGTCACGTCCGACTGGGCCAGCTGCTGGGCTAGGGCCTGGTAGGCGGCAGGCACGTGGCGCTCGTCGAAGCTGAAAAAGGTGTCGTGGGCCGCGTCGTACAAACTCAGCCCCGCCCGTTCTGTGCCCACCCAGAGGCGCCCGTCGGCGCCCACATACACTACCTTGATTCGGTTGCCGGAGATGCCATTGCGGGGGTTAACGGGCAGGGAGTACTGCTTTAAGCTATAGCCGTCGTAGCGGTCCAGGCCGCGGTTGGTGCCCACCCAGATAAACCCCGCCCGGTCCTGGGCGACGGCCATGCCATCACTGTGGGCCAAGCCTTGGTCCACGGTGAGGTGCTCAAACCGAAAGTCCCGGGGAGCAATATTCTGGGCGTGGCTATGCTCTACTCCCAGCAGCCAGAGCAGCAGCGGTAGGATCCGCTTGAAGAATAGAGGAGAAGAAGGCACGGACACAGAAGATTACAGCCTGGTTAGGAAAGCGGAAGATAGGGCGCGCGGGCAGAACCACGACAGTGTTTACTAGGAAGCCGAATTTAACAATTGCTTGGCATCCCAAGCGCCCGCCGCGCCATCGTAACTATTTTGCCCCCCCTTTTCAACCAAAACGTCCCCGCCGGGCGGGGCGGGCCATCCGTACTTTTAGCTTCCTCCTCCGGCCCCGCGCGTCTACCATTACCTGGTTAACTTAGGGGAATCTTGGTTTTTCAATCAATAACGATACGTCACTATGCATAAGCACCTTCTGCGAGCTTTGCTACTGGGGGCACTAAGCCTAGCCGCGGCCCCCACCCGGGCGCAAGCGCCCCAGCACACGTTCGCGCTGGGCGACGAGAGCTTTTTGCTCGATGGCAAGCCTTTCCAGATGATTTCGGGCGAGCTGCACTACCCCCGCATTCCGCGGGAGGCCTGGCGCCACCGCATCCGCATGGCCAAGGCCATGGGCCTGAATACCATTGGCACCTACGTGTTCTGGAACGTGCACGAGCCCCAGCCCGGGAAATACGATTTTGCGGGCAACCACGACATTGCCGCCTTCGTCAAGATTGCCCAAGAGGAAGGCATGTGGGTGGTGCTACGGCCCAGTCCCTACGTGTGCGCGGAGTGGGAATTTGGGGGTTACCCGTACTGGCTACAGAAGGACAAAGACCTCGTGGTCCGCAGCAAAGATCCTAAGTACCTAGCTGCCTACGGCCGCTACCTCAAGGAAGTAGCTCAACAAATAGCTCCCCTGCAAGTCAACCACGGCGGGCCCGTGCTTATGGTGCAGGTGGAGAATGAGTACGGCTTCTACGCCAGCGACAAAGACTACCTGGCCCTGAACCGTAAGATGTTTGAGCAGGCCGGCTTCGACGGTCTGCTGTACACCTGCGACCCGGCCGAGAAAGTAAAGGAAGGCTACCTGCCGGGTTTGCTGCCCGCCGTGAACGGGCTGGACAAGCCCCAGCAGGTCAAGCAGCTCGTGCGCACCTACCACGGCGGCAAGGGACCCTTCTTTATTGCTGAGTGGTACCCGGCCTGGTTTGACTGGTGGGGCACGCCTCACCACACGGTGCCGGCCGAAAAATACGCTCCCCGCCTTGACTCGGTCCTGGCCGCAGGCATCTCCATCAACATGTACATGTTCCACGGGGGCACCACCCGCGGCTTTATGAACGGGGCCAATTACAAGGGCGCAGGCACCCGCTTCGAGCCCCAGATCAGCAGCTACGACTACGACGCGCCCCTGGACGAGGCCGGCAACGCCACACCTAAGTTCCGGTCTTTCCGCAGCGTCATCGAGAAGCACCTGCCGAAAGGCACCACGCTGCCCCCCGTGCCCGCGGCCAAGCCCGCAATGGGGATTCCGACCATCAGCCTAACCAAGGTAACCAGCCTGACGGCGCTGCTGCCTAAGGCCGTAACCAGCCCCAAGCCCCAGACCTTTGAGGACCTGAATCAGGACTACGGGTTCGTGCTCTACCGCACCCAAGTAGCCGGGGGCCGCACGGGCATGCTGAAAGTCAAGGACTTGCGCGACTACGGCGTGGTGCTCGTGAACGGGCAGCGCGTGGCTACCCTGGACCGCCGCCTGGAGCAGGACCAAGTAGAGCTGACTTTGCCCCCCGGCCGCGTGACCCTGGAAATATTGGTCGAGAACCTGGGCCGCTTGAACTTCGGTCCCTTCCTGAATCAGAACCGCAAGGGCATCACCGAGCATGTCACCTTCGCGGGCACCGAACTCACGGGCTGGCAGCACTTTAGCCTACCCTTCGACGATATCAATAAGGTTACCCCAGCCCCCACGGCCAAGGCCGGCACCGCCAGCAACGGACCCGTGCTGCGACGCGGCTCCTTCACCCTGGCCGCCACCGCCGACACCTATCTCGACATGAGTCAGTGGGGCAAAGGGTGCGTGTGGATCAACGGCCACCACCTGGGCCGCTACTGGCAAATTGGCCCCCAGCAAACCTTGTACGTGCCCGCCGAGTGGCTGAAGAAAGGCGCCAACGAAGTGGTGGTGCTGGAGCTCTTGAAGCCCCAGCAGGATAAGCTCACGGGCGTCGACAAGCCTATTCTCGACGTGGTCGTGACCCAGGGCGAGGCTCAGAAAACCAACTAACCGCGGTATGCCCACTTCCCACCCTCAGCTTACCTCGTTCACCCCGCCGGCCCCGCGCCGCGCCACCCCGCTGCGGCTGGGGCTGCTGGCCGCCGCTTGCCTGGCGGCCGGCCTAGCCTACGGCCAACCTTCCCCGGCGGCTTTGCCCTTCAAGACCACTGTCGCGCCGGCGGCTAGCAAGCTGCCGCCGTTTGCGGTGCAGCAGCCCGACCGGCAGCTAAGCCCCCTGACGGGCATGACGCGCCGCCACTGGCAGGACGCGGCCAAGTACCTACTCACTGGGGCATTTACTTACGTGCACGGCCTGGACGACCCCCTGCAGTTTCCCCAGCAGCCGGGCAAAAGCTACCCGCGCAGCGCCGCTCAGGTGCCCACCGAAAAGCTGGAAGGGCTCTGCCGCACCCTTTTTATGGCCGCCCCCCTGCTCAAGGAAAACCCCACCCTGACCCTGAACAATATCCAGGTGGCCGAGTATTACCGCCACCAGCTGGGCCGCTTGGTGGACCCCGCCAGCGACACCTACATCAAGCCCCGGGCCGAGAACGGCGGGCCGAGCCAGAACCTGGTGGAGTTCGGCGGGCTGGCCGTAGCCCTGTTTGCCGCCCCCGAAATTCTGTGGAACCCCCTGCCCGAGCCCACGAAAAAGGCCCTGGCCGCGACCATGCTTAGCTACGGCGACGGGCCCACGGTCCCCCAGAACTGGCGTTACTTCAACATCTTCATCCTGAGCTTTTTCAAAAGCCAGGGCTACGCAATCAACGAGAAGCTGCTGGAAGAATACCTGCAAAAGCAACTGACCCACTATAAAGGTGCAGGCTGGTACGACGACGATCCGTCCTTCGACTACTACAGCATGTGGGCTTTCCAAATGTATGGTAAGCTGTGGTCGGCCTACTACGGGCAGCAGCACTACCCGGCGGTGGCCGCCCAGCTGGCGGCTAATTTTGCCCCCCTGAAGGACACCTACCCCTATATGTTTGGGCGGGATGGGCACATGATTATGTGGGGCCGCAGCATCAGCTACCGCTTCGGGGCGGTGGTGCCGTTTCCGCTCATGGGGCTGAACCCGGACCCAAACACCAACTTCGGCTGGATGCGGCGCATCGCTTCGGGCGCGCTCTTGCAATTTTTGGAGAACCCGGATTTTTTGCAGGATAACGTTCCCACCCTGGGATTCTATGGCGCCTTCGAGCCCGCCGTGCAGCCCTACAGCTGCCGGGGCAGCGTGTTCTGGCTGGGCAAGGCCTTCCTCGGCCTGCTAGTGCCAGGGGATAGTCCCTTCTGGACGGCCACCGAGAATGAGGGACCCTGGAGCCAGGAGGGGACGAAAGGCCCGCTGGTCAGCAAGTTCGAGGCCGGCCCCAACATCCTGGTGACGAACTACCCTAGCAGCGGCGCGGCCGAAATCCGGACGGCCCCGCACCAAGCCAGCACGGACCCTTATCGGGGCGACGAGAACTATAACCGCTTGAGCTACAACAGCGCCTTTCCCTGGCAGGCCGACGGCTCCAATGGCGAGGTGGCCATGAACTACGTCTTCAAAAACAAGGAGAATAAGTGGGAGCCCCTGCGCCTCTACACTTTTACAAAGTTTGAGGACGGGGTGTACTACCGCACGGCCGAGCTTGAAACCAACAAAAACATCCAGCTTCGGCTAGCTGACCTGCCCCTGCCCAACGGCATTCTGCGGGTAGACCAGAATATGAGCACCGAACCCATAGCGGCGCGCCTAGGCCACTACGCCCTGCCCAACCTGACAGGCACCATCAAGCGCACCACGCGCAAGGTAAAAGGCCACAGAGTGCAGCTCATCGACAACGGCACCTACCAGCTGGCCCTAGTGGCGCTCAGCGGCTGGGATAAGCTGGAAACGCTTGACACTCAGAATTTGAATCCGGTGAAGCCAGCCAGTGCCGTCCTCAACGTGGCGGCCACCATGCAACCAACTCCCGCGAAGCCCCCCGTGTATGCCACGCTCATGCTCTGGAAAAAATCCGGGGAGCCCTGGAAAAACGAGGAGCTGCTGCCCGTGCAGAAAATAACCTACGCCGGGCCTAGCAATAGCCCGGTAATTCGTTTTGCGGATGGCCGCACCAAGAACCTTCATTTCAACTAACTAATTGCCCCCCGCGGGGTCGCAAATAACAACGCGGCGGGCGGCATCTACGAGAGTATGGTACGGGTCGCGCTTCTTCCGGGTGGGAGGAAAGAAGTCGCAATCAAGCCCGTACTTGCTTTGCTACTAAAGTAGCGCTCGGGCAGGCGTGGGAACTTGCCCCGAGCCCCGTAGGTGCCGCCCGTCCGCGTTTTTAAGAACATGATGAGACCAATTCGTTTTTTGTTGCTGCTGCTGAGTGTAGGGATTGGAGCGCCCAGCCTGGCCCAACACCTGCCCGCCGATACACTCCGCGCTCCCGCTGCCGTCCTGTCCGGCCTCTACGCCGACCCCCATATCGCCGCCTTCAGCAACACCTACTACCTGTACCCGACCACCGACGGAATTCCAAGCTGGGGGGCTTCTTCCTTCACCTGCTGGTCGTCGAAGGACCTGGTAACGTGGAAAAACGAAGGCGTAATTCTGGACCTGCCCCGCGACCTTACCTGGGCCACGAAGAATGCCTGGGCCCCCGCCATTGCCGAAAAGAACGGCAAGTTTTACTACTACTATTCCGCCGCCCAGAGCATCGGGGTGGCCGTGGCCGATAAGCCCACGGGCCCCTTCAAAGACCCCCTGGGCAGGCCCCTGGTGGCCAAAGGTCAGTTCAGGGGCCAGATGATTGACCCCATGGTGCTGGTAGATGACGACGGCTCGGCCTACCTGTACTTTGGGCAAGGTCAGTGCCACGTCGTCAAGCTCAACCCTGATATGGTTTCCTTCGATGCGGCCGCCGTGGTCGAGTTTAAGCCGCCGGGCTACAATGAGGGGGCCTTTGCCTTCAAGCGCCAGGGCAAATACTACCTGATGTGGAGCGAGTACGACACCCGCGACCCGCGCTACTCCGTGGCCTACGCTACGGCCAGTTCGCCCCTGGGGCCGTTCACCAAGGCCGCGGAGAACCCGGTGCTGAAGGGCAAAGGCGTGGTGAAAGGCGCGGGCCACCACTCCGTGCTCCGGGTGCCGGGCACCGACCAGTGGGTGATGGCCTACCACCGCTTCCACATTCCCGACGGCAATGGCTTCAACCGCGAAACCTGCCTGTCGCCTATGCGCTTCGATGCTCAGGGCCGTATCCTGCCGGTCGACGTATTTGAGCCGGTAAAGCCCACCAAAATCAAGAAAGCTGCTAGCCGGTAGATTACTGCTCGGGGCGCGGCCCCGGAGTGGAGAGGAAACATAGCCGGCACTCCCCGGTGCCAACTTAGTTCATGCCTATGAAAGCGAAGTTGTTATCCTGGTTGATTTGCCTGCTACTGCCACTAGCTAGCCCGGCGCAGAACGGGAAGTTGCCGGCCATCCGCCAAAACATGCCGCTGGATTCCATTCGGCTGAGCGACCCCTTCATCATGGCCGACGCGAAAACCAAGCAGTACTACCTGACCGGCACGGGCGGTCTGCTCTGGAAAAGCCCCGACCTGAAGCGCTGGTCGGGGCCGTACCGGGTAGCGCAGCCCGACCCTACCTCTTGGATGGGCCCGAAGCCGATGATCTGGGCCGCGGAGATTCATCCCTACCGCGGCAAGTACTACTACTTCGCCACCTTCACCAACCAAGCCGTCAAGATTGATACCGTGCAGGGCAACGTCATTGAGCGGCGGGCCTGCCACGTGCTGGTCAGCAGCCAGCCCGACGGCCCCTATGAGCCCATCCCCAACGGCGACGCCACCTATTTGCCCGCCACCAAGCCCACCCTTGACGGCACGCTGTGGGTAGACCAAGACGGCAAGCCCTACCTGGTGTACTGCTACGAGTGGCTGCAAAGCCTGATCGGCACCATGGAAAAAATAGAGCTGAGGCCCGACCTGAGCGGCACAGTGGGCGAAAACAAGCTGCTGTTTCGGGCCAGTGAGTCGCCCTGGAGCCGGGAAAAGGACCCAAACGGTCAGGACCGCCCCAGCAAAGTCACCGATGGCCCCTACCTGTTCCGCACTCAAACCGGCCGCCTGGGCATGATCTGGACCAGCTGGGTTCACGACGTGTACACGCAGGGCGTGGCCTACTCCACCAGCGGCACCCTCGATGGCCCCTGGGTGCAGGAGAAAGACCCCATCACCCCGCCCAACTACGGCCACGGCATGCTGTTTCGTGCCCTGAACGGCCAGCTGCTGATGGCCGCCCACAGCCACCAGAACGTCAACGGCCGCTACCACCGCGTGCCCCACCTGTTCGAGGTGGATGTATCGGGCAACAAGCTGGTGGTGGGCAAGCCTTACCGACCCTAGCTTTTACGGTCAGTAACCATTCAGAACGATTGCAGGGACGCCTATGTGCGTCTCCCCGTTGAGCGGCCGGACGTTGAACAACCTGGATAAACAGCATCAGCCACGCGAGCAGACCCAACTAGGTGTCTCTACCTGAGGCAAAGAAGCGGAACTAATGCTTGTCTTATGCCTTCCTTCGGTTCGACCAGCCCAGTATCAACTCTTATTATTCTCCATGAAAAGCATCCGACCCCTCCTGCATGCCGCCCTAGCCATTGTCTTCCTGACCGCGGGCTGCGCTACCTCGAAAAAAGCTCCCCAGGCGGCCCTGCCCAAGAAAGGGGAGGTACTGGCAACTATTACCAAGGTGAATGACCACTGGCAAGCCACCAACCCGCCCCAGCAGCGCTCCTTCTGGGACGTGGCCGCCTACCACACCGGCAACATGGCGGCGTATGCCGTGACCAAAAACGAAAAGTATCGCCAGTATTCGGAGGCCTGGGCTGAGCACAATCAGTGGAAGGGTGCCAAATCGGACGACCGGGCCGCCTGGAAATACAAGTACGGCGAGCAGGACGACTACGTGCTGTTTGGCGACTGGCAGATTTGCTTTCAGACCTACGTCGACCTGTATAATCTCAAGCCCGAGCCCCGGCGCATTGCCCGCGCCCGGGAGGTGATGGAGTACCAGATGAGCACCCCCCAAAACGACTATTGGTGGTGGGCCGACGGCCTTTACATGGTGATGCCGGTGATGACCAAGCTCTATAAGGTGACCAACAACCCGCAGTACCTGAGTAAGCTGCACGAGTACTTCAGCTACGCCAACAGCATCATGCACGACGCCGAAACCGGCCTTTACTACCGCGACGCCAAGTACGTGTACCCCCAGCATAAGTCGGCCAACGGCAAAAAGGACTTCTGGGCCCGCGGCGACGGCTGGGTGCTGGCCGGCCTGGCCAAAGTGCTGCAAGACCTGCCCCCCACCGACCCGCACCGGGCCGACTACCTGAGCAAGTACCAGGGCCTGGCCGCGGCCATCAAGCAGGCCCAGCAGCCCGAAGGCTACTGGACGCGCAGCTTGCTCGACCCTGAGCACGCGCCCGGCCCTGAAACCAGCGGCACTGCCTTCTACACCTACGGCCTGCTCTGGGGCATCAACAACGGCGTGCTTGACAAAAAGGAATATCTGCCTACCGTGCAAAAAGCTTGGACCTACCTTACCACCACGGCCCTGCAACCCGATGGCACCATCGGCTACGTGCAACCCATCGGCGAAAAAGCCATTCCCGGCCAGATTGTAAATCAAAACTCGACCACCAACTTCGGGGTGGGGGCCTTTTTGCTGGCCGCCAGCGAGATGCACCGCTACCTGGACAAGAACTAGCCCATTACTGGCTCGCCTGCACAGGAATTTACGGGGGGCTTTTTTCATAGCCTTGCTGAAAATGCCCCCCACGATGTCAGAATACTGCCCCCGCGGAATCAGCGGCGGCGGCTTAGGTTTGTAATCGTCCGGCGGGCGATTTCCGTGCTTAGCTCGCCCTCGTTGTACCCACGCTATTCCCTCCCGTATGCTGGCTTCTCGCTTATTGACTGCTGCTTTCCTGCTTTCTGCCACTTGGTCTTGGGCCCAAACCCAGCCCGCGGCCAACGAGTGGGAAAACCCGCTGGTAGTGGAGCAAAACAAGGAGAAGCCCCGGGCCAGCTTCATGCTCTACGAGCAAGCGGCCGACGTGGCGGCCGATGACTACGCCCGCTCGCCCTACTACCAGTCGCTGAACGGAACCTGGAAGTTTCACTACGCGCCCCGCCCCGCCGAGCGGCCCACCGACTTCGCGCAGCCAGGCTTTCAGGATGCGAGCTGGCCGACCATCGAGGTGCCTTCCAACTGGGAAATGAAGGGCTTCGGCACGCCGATTTACACCAACATCGTGTATCCATTTCCCAAAAATGCCCCCTACATCGACGGGCGCGACAACCCGGTAGGCACCTACCGGCGCACGTTTGAAGTGCCCGCGGGCTGGGCGGGGCGCGAAGTTCTGCTGCACTTTGGCTCCGTTTCGGGGTACGCGGTGGTGTACCTGAACGGGCAGCGCATCGGCATGAGCAAGGTGGCCAAGTCGCCGGCCGAGTTTGATATTACGCAGTACCTCAAGCCCGGCTCCAACCAGCTGGCCGTGCAGGTGCTGCGCTGGCACGACGGCAGCTACCTCGAAGACCAGGACTTCTGGCGCCTCTCCGGCCTCGACCGCGACGTGTACCTGACCAGCCTGCCCCGGCACACCATCTGGGACTTCTTCACCCACGCCGGCCTCGACCCGAGCTATAAGAATGGCTTGTTTTCGGCCGATGTGACCCTGCGCAGCTTCGCCGCCGCGCCTGCCGCCCAGCTAGTGGTAGAAGTGCTGGATCCCAGCGGCAAAACCGTATTGCGCCAGCAACAAGCCGTAGCTGCCCCCACGGCCGCAGGCAACCAAACCGTGCAGGTACGCGGCACCTTCAAAAGCGTGCGTCCCTGGTCGGCCGAAATCCCGACGCTTTACCAGTGCCGCCTCACCCTGCAAGACGCGAAAGGCCAGCCCCTGGCCGTGACGGGAAGCAAAATTGGCTTCCGCACCGTTGAAATCAAGCAGGCCCAGCTACTGGTAAACGGCCGGCCCATCGAGGTGCACGGCGTGAACCGCCACGAGCTGGAGCCCACCACGGGCCGGGTGGTGACGGCGGCGGGCATGCGCCAGGATCTGGAGCTGATGAAGCGCTTCAACGTAAATGCCGTGCGCACCAGCCACTACCCCAACGACGAGCGCTGGTACAAGCTCTGCGACGAGTACGGCATGTATTTGGTTGATGAAGCCAACATCGAAACCCACGGCTACGGGGCCGAATTGCAGGGCCGCTTCGACAAAGCCCAGCACCCGGCCTACCGCCCCGAGTGGGCCGCCGCCCACCGCGACCGCATCGAGCGGCTGGTGGAGCGCGACAAAAACCACCCCTCCGTCATCATCTGGAGCCTGGGCAACGAGTGCGGCAACGGGCCGGTGTTTCACGAGGCCTACACCTGGCTTAAGCAGCGCGACCCCAGCCGCCCCGTGCAGTTTGAGCAGGCCGGCGAAGACACCAACACCGACATCGTGTGCCCCATGTACCCCGGCATGAACTCAATGAAAAAGTACGCCGAGGCCACCGACAAAACGCGGCCCTACATCATGTGTGAGTACTCGCATGCCATGGGCAACAGCAACGGTAACTTTCAGGAATACTGGGACCTGATTCGCAGCAAGCCCCACATGCAGGGTGGTTTCATCTGGGATTGGGTGGACCAGGGCCTGCGGGCGCAAACCGCCGACGGCCGGCCGTTCTTCGCCTACGGGGGCGACCTGGGGGGCTTTTATTTGCAAAACGACGAGAACTTCTGCGCCAACGGCCTCGTGGCCGCCGACCGCACTCCCCACCCTGGCCTTTACGAAGTGAAAAAGGGATACCAGGACATTCGCTTCAGTGCCGCTGCGCCTTATAATGGACGGGTGACTATTACGAATGGATTTTCCTTCAAAGACCTAAGTGAATACACTTTTAAGTGGGAAGTGCTGCGTAACGGTACCGTTATCAAACGGAGTGCTTTTACGCTAGGAAAGCTTGTAGCGGGTCAGCAGAAGGAGGTGCGGCTGGCACTTCCATCATTGACGGCTGGAACGGGTAATGAGTACGTGCTCAATGTATTTGCCCTGACCAAAACTGCCACGCCACTAGTACCCACCGGTCACGAAGTAGCCCGCGAACAATTTATACTAACACCAGGCACTATTGACCTCGCACGACTTACGGCGGCTGGCAACTTGCAAGTAAAACAGGAAGGCGATAAAATCACCTTTACCTCAGGTGAGGTGCGCGGGGAGTTCGACACCAAGCAGGGTCGCCTGACTGACTACCGCCTCCGCGACCAGAAAATAATCGACGGCTACCCCGAGCCCTACTTCTGGCGCGCCCCCACCGACAACGACTTCGGCAACAACATGCCCCAGAACCTGGGCGCCTGGCGCACCGCTCACGCCGCCCGCAAGGTAGAGCGCGTGACCGTGGGGGAGCAGTCGGCCGCGGGCCTACCCATCAAGGTAGACTATTTGCTAACGGCTATTGACGTGCCCTACACCGTGGACTACCTCATCTGCCCCGACGGAGCGGTGCGCGTAACGGCCGCCATCGATTTGACGGGCAAGAACTTGCCGGAGCTGCCCCGCTTCGGTATGCGGATGGACTTGCCCCGCCGCTTCAATCGCTTGCAGTATTACGGCCGTGGCCCCTGGGAAAACTACCAGGACCGCAATACGGCCACTTTCCTGGGCACCTACCAGGATTCGGTGAACGGGCAGTTTACGCGCAACTATATCCGGCCCCAGGAAAACGGCAACCATACCGACGTGCGCTGGGTGACCCTAACCAACGCCGCCGGCCTGGGCCTGCGCGTGGAAGGGCAGCAGCCCATCAGCTTCAGTGCCTTACCCTTCCGTAGCGAAGACCTCGACCCCGGCTTGACCAAAAAGCAGCAGCACCCCACCGACCTTAAGCTGCGCAATAGCGTAACCCTGCACGTAGACCTAAAGCAGCGCGGCGTGGGCGGCGACAACAGTTGGGGTGCCCTGCCCCACGAGCCCTACCGCCTGCTGGATAAAAAGTACGCTTATACCTACACCCTGCGATTAGTGGACGAAAAAGCCCCCCAGCCCTAGTTTGCTGCTCGTTGAGAGAGTAGAAAGATGTTTCTTTAGCAGACTATTAATCTCACTTACTCCAAGCTGCTTATGCCGGCTAGTGCTCGAATTCTGCGGTGGCTTCTGGTGCTGGCGTCTTGCGGCCTCAGTGCCGCGGGAGTGGCGCAACGGGCGGCCGTGCCGCCGTTGGCCCCGCGCCCGCCCGCTAGTCAGGTTACGCCGCCTAGGATAGAAGCAACGCCAATAGCTGGTGAGTCGGGCGCGCCACCTGATGCTACGCCCAGGTTCGCGCCGTTGTCCGCGCCCCGAGTTCTGGCTCCGGAGCCCTTATACTTGTTAGGCGGTGAGCTGATTATCAACGGCACCATGTTTTCTACAATCAACCCGCAGCATATCAAGGATGTAAAAATATACAAGGGTAGGGATGCTCCCCGGCAGTGGCGTGATCTCGCAACTCTCGGGATTATCAACATCACGCTCAAGGAGAAAAAAGAGGTCGAGAGTCAAACCTTTGCTGCGCTAGCCAAGAGGGTAGGAGTATCAGGTCCGGTACAGTACACGCTCAACGGAATGCCCATTAATACCGATGCCCGGCTACGTATTGCGCATGAAGCTGTGGGGGAAGTCACAATAGTATCTGCGACCCCAGCTACGACCGTTACAACGGTTGCTATTCGCCTCCGACAGGCCGCGCCGCGTCCTCCCTGCTACACTCCGCTCGGTACTATCTACATCCGGGGCGCTACGCGCTAACAACTTGTTTCTGTCATGCATGCTTCCCGACTTTTTTGCGGCCTGTTAATTTTGTTGTTAAGCAACTGGGCAGTAGCATCTATTGCCCAAACGCCCGTGGGCCTGGGCTGGGCGAAAAATAACGTGAACGGGGCCATCTTCCGCAAAAACTCCGTCGTGAGCCACAGCAGGGAGCAGTACACGGCCTACTACGACTCCCTGGGCTACGTGGTGCTGGCTAAGCGCCGCCTGCCCGCCGGGGCCTGGCAAGTGCAGCGCACGCCTTACCAAGGCAAGGTGCAGGACGCCCACAACGTCATTAGCATGATGGTGGACGGGGCGGGCTACCTGCATTTGTCCTTCGACCACCACGGCGACCCCCTACGCTACGCCCGCAACGTGCGCCCTGGCTCTTTGGAGCTAACGCCCTTGCAGCCCATGCTGGGGACGAAGGAGCAGAACGTCACCTACCCCGAGTTTCACCGCTTTCCGAATGGGGACCTGCTGTTTCTATACCGCGACGGCAGCTCGGGCAACGGCAACCTCGTACTCAACCGCTACAACCCGAAAACGCAGCGCTGGACCCGCCTGCACGACGTGCTCATCAACGGCGAAGGTCAGCGCAATGCCTACTGGCAGGCCTGCATCGACCCGCGGGGGGCAATTCACGTGGCCTGGGTGTGGCGCGAGTCGCCCAACGTAGCTTCCAATCATGATATGGCCTATGCCCGCTCCCTGGACGGCGGCCAGACCTGGCAGAAAAGCACCGGCGAAGTTTACCAGCTTCCCATCACGGCCCAAACCGCCGAGTACGCCGCCCGCATCCAGCAAAATAGTGAGCTGATCAACCAAACTTCTATCACCACCGACGCGGCGGGCGCGCCCTATATTGCCACGTATTGGCGGCCCACGGGCACGCAAGTGCCGCAGTACCACCTCATCTACCTTGACGGGCAGCAGTGGCGCACGGCGCAGGTAGGGCAGCGCACTACCCCCTTTAGCCTGAGCGGCGTGGGCACCAAGAAAATCCCGATCTCACGGCCCCAGTTACTGGTGGAAACCAAGCGGGGCAAAACGGCGGCTTACCTGTTGTTCCGCGACGCCGAGCGCCAGGACCGCGCGTCCGTGGCCCAGTGTCCCGATTTGCAGCGGAACGAGTGGACCATCACCGACCTGACGACAACGTCCGTGGGCAACTGGGAACCGAGCTACGATACGGAACGGTGGAAAACGACGGGCGTGCTAAACCTGTTTGTGCAGCGCACGGGCCAGGGCGACGGGGAGCAGTTGGAAAACCTGCCGGCTCAGCCTGTCTACATTCTGGAGTGGCAACCCCCGACCCGCTGAGAACGAAACTCTGGCGCGTGCGAGCCTTAGGCAGTAGCCCCCAATGAAAGGGACAGCAGGCGGTTCTATCAGGGTAAAGCATTAACCAAGGTTGCCGCCGGCTTAACTCTCTGCGCTGACGGCGTCATCGTGGGCTCCCCGCCGTTCCCTAACCGATTGGCAGGGGAGTGCGGGCATCAACGCTATGGCCGCATTTTGCTGGTTGATTTCTGCTTCGCCACCTACTGCACCCTGCCGCTGTTGTGCTTGACCAGCAGCCCGAGTGGCTTTCTCAGACTTTATTAAGTTAAAAAAGCCCCCCAGCTACTGCCGGGAGGCTTTTTTTAAGTGTCTGTACGCTGTACGAATTAGTAGCCGGGGTTCTGGGCAAGCTGAGCGTCGCTGTTTAGGTCAATGGACGTTTGGGGGATGGGCAGCAGCACGTTCTTGGCCGTCAGGCCGGTCACGGAGGCCCCGTTCAGGCGCTGGGTGCGCTCGATCAGGGTGCCCGTGCGCACCAAAGTCAGGCGGCGCTGCTCCTCGCCAATGAGCTCGCGGGCGCGCTCATCCAGGATGAAGTTCAGGGTGATGTCGGCAGCGGTCACCTGGGCGGCGCGGGCGCGGGTGCGCAGCACGTTGATGCTGGCGGCCGCGCCGGCCGCGTTGCCCTGCTTGAACTGAGCCTCGGCCAGCAATAGGTAGGTTTCGCCCAGGCGCATCATAGTCAGGTCCTTGATGGTGCCGAAGCCGAAGGTGTCGGTGGGGTCAAACTGGTTCCACTTGGTGGTGTAGGGCGTGATGTTGAAGATCGTATCCGAGCCTACCAGGCCCGTCACGCGCCGCCCGAAGAGGGCCGTTTGGGCGGGGTCGTTGTAGTAAAATCTGCGCTTGAGATTATACTTGGAATTGCGCATATCGGTAGCGCCCTCACCCGGCGGGTAAAGCCGGTAGTTTACCCAGTTGCTCAGGCGCAGGCGGCCCAGGCCGCGCCCCCCCAGCGAATCGGCCAGGGCCATGCCCCGGATATTGTAGTAGGCAGGTACCCACATGCGGCGCTGCTGAGCATCGGTCGTGCCGCCGGGCACGAGCAACTGCTGCTCAATGCCCCAAATCAGTTCGGTGTTGCCCTGGCTGCGGCGCTGGTTGCCGATGATAAACATGTCGGCGAAGTAGTCGCCGGGCTGGCTGGCCCGCACCCCGTAGCGGGCCGTGATAAGCCGGTACTGCCCGCTGCTAATGAGCTCCTGCAGCACTTTCTCGGCCTGGGTGGGCTGGTTATCGCGCAGGTAGACCTCGCCCAGCAGGTGCTGGGCCGCGCCCCGGGTAATGCGGCCGGAAGCGGCGCGGCTGGCCAAAAACATGCTGGGAATGGCCGTGGTCAAGTCATTGATGATAAAGGCGTTGATCTCCGCCACCGGCGTGCGGGTAAAATCGGTGCGCGGGGCCGTGATGGCCTGCTCAATCAGGGGCACGTCGCCCCACAGGGTTGCCAGGAAGTTGTAGGCGTAGGCCCGGTAGAAGCGGGCTTCGGCGCTGATGCGGTTTTTGTAGCCCTGGCGCAGGGTGGCCGGCGCCGTTTCTGCCCCCCGAATAATCTGGTTGGCGTTGTTGATGGTGCGGTAGGCCCAGCTCCACATCACAGTGCTGGCCTGGTCCTGGGAGTTGAGCAGGCCATAGTTGTAGTAGGGGATTTCCGCGCCCTGCACCTGGCCCGGAATGGCTACGTCGGTGCCGAGCTGCATCATGCCCAGCAGGCCCTGCTCGGTGGCGCGGGTGTACTGCTCGCGCACCACGGACTGCAAGCCGGCCATGGCCGACTCAAAGCCCAGGGAGTCGACGAGGACCGTTTGGGGGGTGTAAAGGGAGGCCGGGTTCTCGTCCAGGTACTCCTCCTTGCACGAGCTAACCAGCTGGGAGGTGATCAGCAAAGCCGTAAGGGCTATCGTAAAACGTTTCATAGTTCAGAGTGCTAAGTCAGGTGGGAAGGTTAGCGCAACCCAATGTTGAGGCCGAAGACGAAGGTGCGTACGGTCGGGAAGTTGGGGTTTTGGCCCGCCGTAGTGCCGCTGTTCACGCTCGTGGTGGGGCTGAAGTTGGTGGAGGAAGTGAGCAGGCTGACGGGGTTGTCGATGTTGCCGGTGCCGTTGCCCAGGGTGTAAGTCTGCTCGGGGTCCCAGCCCACCCAATCGGTCCAGGTGTGCAGGTTGCGCCCGCTCACGTACACCGACAGGGCCCCTAAATGCAGCTTGTCGAGCAGGGGGGCGGGGAAGGCGTAGTTCAGGGTCAGGTCCTTGAGGCGAGTGAAGCTGCCGTTGGTGGGAAAACCGTAGCCGCGGGGGTTGGTGTAGCTCAAGCCGGGGCGGTCCTGGCTCTGGTTCTGGGGTGTCCAGTAGCCCACCTCCCGGGGCACGTTCAGGCGCCCGCCCAGGTCCAGGAAGTTCAGGTTGTTGTTGTTCTTGAGCACGCCCTGCACGGTTTGAATGAACACCCGCAGGCTCAAACCCTTGTAGGTAAAGGTGTTGGTGATGCCGCCCTGCCACTTGGGCAGCGTTGAGCCCAGGTACTTGCGGTCCAGGGTTGTGATTTGGCCGTCGCCGTTCAGGTCCTCGAACTTCAGGTCGCCGGGCTTGGCGGTCGGATCAAGGCCGGCCGGGTCTTCGCCCACCTGCCACACCCCGGTTTTCACGTAGTCATACACGGCTCCCAGCGACCGGCCGATAAAGAGGCGGTTGCCGATGTCGTCGGCGTCGGTGTAGCCCAGGCTGAGCAGGCGGTTGCGGTTGCCCGAGGCGTTCAGAGTCGTTTCCCAGGTGAAGTCGGGCGTCTGCACGTTGGCCGTGGTCAAGCTCATTTCTATGCCGCGGTTACGCACCGTGCCCACGTTGTCGAGAATGGTGGCGTAGCCCGAGATAATCGGAATCTGGCGGTTTAAAAGCAGGTCTTCGGTCTTGGCATCGTAGTACTCCACGGTGCCCGTAACGCGGTTTTTCAGGACGCCAAAGTCCACGGCGTAGTTGGTGCTGGTGGTTTGCTCCCACTTCAGCCGGGCGTTGCCGATGCGGTCGGCCCGCAGGCCCGTGGCCGCCACGCCCCCGTAGGCGTACTGCAGCAAAGCATTGCCCGTAATGGTCTGGTAGGGGTTGATGCCTTCGTTGCCGGTGGTGCCGTAGGAAAAGCGCAGTTTGAGCAAGCTCACCGCCGCCTGATCTTTTAAGAAAGCCTCGTTGCCGATGTTCCAGCCCAAGGCGATGGAGGGGAAGATAGCGTACTTGTCGGCGTCGGCCCCGAACACCGAGGAGCCGTCGCGCCGGGCCGTGACCGTGAGCAGGTAGCGGCTGTCGTAGTTGTAGTTGAGGCGGCCCATCTGCGAGACCAGGGTCCGCCGCTCATTAAACGAGCTGATGGTGGGGGCGTTGGCGCCCGAGCCGATGCTGTTAAAGCCGATGCGGTCGTTGATAAAGCCCGTGGCCGTTTCGCTGGTCGTGAAATAGCGGTTCTGCTGGGCGCTGTAGAGGGCCGTCACATCGAAGTTATGCTTGCCGATGCTCTTGTTGTAGAACAGGATGTTCTCGACCGTATAGTTCTGGCGCTCGTCGTTGATGAGCTGGGCCGTGCCGCGCAAATCCCCGAAGGGCCGGCCCGTGTAGTTAGCGTAGCGGCCCGGCCGGTAGGAGTAGGTGCCGTTCACCCGGTACTTTAGGCCTTCCAAAAAGGTGGGCTCCACCTCGGCGTAGCCCGTGCCGGTGAGCTGGTTCACGCGGTCCTCGCGCTGGGTGGTCAGGCCGAGCAAGGCGTTTTTCACCAGCTGCTCGGGGGGCTGAGGAAAGATGGTGTAGGTGCCGTCGGGGTTGAAGGGCGTAGCGTAGGGGCTCAGCACCTGGGCAAGGCTCAGGTCCGCGCGGCCTCCATCGTCATTGGAGGTGGAGTAGAAGGCCGAGGTGCCAATGCGCAACCAGTTAGTGAGGTTAGCATCAATGTTCGTCCGCAGACTAATGCGTTGGAACTGGTAGCCCTTGATAATGCCCCGCTGCTTGAAGTAGTCACCCGAGACGAAGTACTTCACGTCCTCGGTGCCCCCCGAAATGGAGGCGTTGTGGTTCTGAATCGAGCCCCGCTGGGCAACCAGATCCATCCAGTCCGTTGTTTTGCCCGCCTCGTAGTTGGCCAGCTCCCCGGTGTTGGGCACGGGGGTGAGGTTGATGCCCCGCTGGCGGGTGAACTCCTGCCACTTCTCCGAAAAGGCCGGCCCGTCGAGGGGGTGGAGGTTGTTGACCATGTACTCGGGCCCGCCGTAGCCGTTGTAGCGAATCTGGGGCTTGCCGGTTTTGCCCCGCTTGGTAGTCACCAGAATAACCCCATTGGAGCCCCGCGTGCCGTAGATGGCCGTGGAGGACGCATCCTTCAGAATCTCAATGGAGGCGATGTCGTTGGGGTTGATATCGTTGAGGTTACCCGGAAAAGGCACCCCATCCACCACTAGGTAGGGGTTGGTGCCGGCTGTGATGGAGCGCACCCCCCGGATCTGAATGTTGGGCTGGCTGCCCGGCACGCTCGAGGGCGCCGTAATGGTGACGCCCGCCACCGCGCCCTGCAGGGCCTGGGCCACGTTCGACACCGGGATTTTCTCCAGGCGGTCAGTCGGCACCGAAGCCACCGAGCCCGTGACGTCTTCCCGCTTCTGGGTGCCGTAACCCACAACGACCACCTCATTAAGGGCTTGAGCGTCAGGCCTAAGCTGCACGCTGATGGTCGTGCGGCCGCTGATAGGCACTTCCTGGGACGTGTAGCCCACGAAGCTTACCACCAGGGTGCCGCCGGCGTTGGCCTCGGGCACGTTCAGGGTGAAGTTGCCCTGGGTGTCGGTGCCGGTGCCAATAGTGGTGCCCTTCACCACGACGGTCGCGCCGGGCAGGCCTTGACCTTTCTCGTCGGTAATGGTGCCGGTAATCGTCAGGTCGGGGGTGCGGGTGGCTTTTTCGGGCGCAGTGGGGGCGGCCAGAGTCCAGGAGTCCCCGGCGCGGTTAGCGGTGCTCGGCGCGCTGAACGCGTCCGTCCCTTTAAGGGATAAGAGCGTGCCACATAGGAGTAGCCATTCTCGTTTCATAGCGTGAAGGTTGGCATCCCAGCCGGAGCCGGAATAAGTGGGAAAATGAGGAAAGGGCAAGCCAATGGCGCCGGCAGGAGTCTCCTGGCAGCAAGGAGAGCTTAGACGCCTTCATGCCAGGCGGGGCGTTTACTCGCTGGGTTTGACTAGGCTAAAAGTAGGCGCGGGGGTCCCGAAAAAGGTGGGGGGATTTAGTCGAAATAGGGGGGGGAATTCAGCCCGCGTAATCGTTTGACGTATTTTAGGGTCCAGGATGACGTACAGCCGCGGCCCCGCCAGCCGGCCGGCGAACCTACCGGAGCCCGCCGCGCGCCTTCGTCCGGCAGGGCTTGGATAAGCGCCATTCCTGTAGATATTTGTGGTTCCTGCTGCTCTGCCCCTTACCTGCGCCGCTATGCCTTTCCTTCCTGAGCCCGAAGAGTCCTTGTCGGAAGCGGCGCTGCTGGCCCGGCTGTTTCCCCAGGGCGGGGAGATGGGCGAGCGCATCCGCCAGCTGAACTGGGCGGCGACCCCGCTCGGGCCCGTGCGGGGCTGGCCCCCGAGCCTGCGGACCGCCGTCGGCATTATGCTGGCCTCGCGCTTTCCCATGATGGTGCACTGGGGGCCCAACCTGATTCACTTCTACAACGATGGCTACGCGGCCATCCTGCAAGCCAAGCACCCGGGGGCCTTGGGCCAGCCCGCGGCGCCCTGGTGGCCGGAGATGTGGCCCTTTCTGGAGGAGATCTTCACGCCCGTTCTAGCGGGGCAGACCACTTACTTTGAGAACCAGCTGGTCTTGCCCAATCGGCAGGGATTTATCGAGGAAGCCTACTTCACGTTCTCCCACAACCCCATCTACACTGAAGAAGGCAAGGTGGGGGGCATTTTCGTGACGGCCCTGGAAACCACGGCCACCGTGGTGCAGCAGCGGCGCCTGGCCCTGCTGAGCCGGCTGACGGCCGACACGGCCTTAGCGGCCCTGCCCGCGGAAGCGGCCCAGCACATCATCGCGGCCCTGGCCACCAATGCCGACGATATCCCCTTTGCCCTGCTCTACACCCACGATAAGGCCGAGCCCCACGCCCAGCTGCGGGCCTGGTTCGGCCTGCCGGCCGGGGAGCCCACGGCCCCGGCTACCGTGCCCCTGCGGGCCGCGGGCTCCCCCGACCGGGGCTGGCCCCTGGCTGCCGCCCTGGAGCAGGGCCAGCCGCTGCTGGTGGCGGCGCTCCCCGAGCGCTTTGGCAGCTGGCCACCGGGCTCCTGGCCGGCGCCGCCCACCCAGGCGCTGCTCCTGCCCCTGCCCCACGGCGAGGGCCCCGGCCACCCCGCCACGGTCCTGATTGTTGGGCTGAGCGCGCGCCGGCCCTGGGATGCGGCCTACCAGGCTTTCTTTGGCCTGGTGGCCGACTACGCCGGGCGGGCGCTGGCCCGCACCGCGGCGGTGTACGAAGCCCAGCGTCTGAATCAGACTTTGCGCGACATGAACGCCTCCCTGGATTCGTTCGTGCACATCGTGGCCCACGACCTGAAAGGGCCGGCCACCAACCTGCACCGCCTGCTGGAAGTCTACCACGAAGAGGCGCCGGGGCCGGACCGGGACTACGTGGTGGGAATGCTGACCCAGGAGGTGCAGCGGCTGAACGGCACGGTGCGGGGGCTCCTGCAGCTGCTGCACACCCAGCACGGGCAAGCCGCCCCCGTCACGGAGCCCGTGGCCTGGACTGACGTCTACGCCGTCGTGCAGGCGGAGGTAGGGGAGCTGCTGCGCCGGCAGCAGGGCCAGCTCACGGCCGACTTTCGGGCCGCCCCCAGTCTGCGCTACCCCCTGGTGTATCTGGAAAGCATTCTAAAAAACCTGGTGCACAACGCCCTCAAGTACCGGGCGGCGGAGCGCTCGCCCCGGGTGCAGGTGAGCACCCGCCGGCAGGGGGAGCATGTCCTGCTCACAGTGACCGACAACGGGCGCGGCATCGACTTGACCCGGGACCGGGAGCGCCTGTTTCAGCCCTTCACCCGTCTGACCAGTGAGGGGGAGGGGGCCGGCCTGGGCCTGCACCTGATTCGCGCCCTGGTGCAGCAGCGCGGCGGGGACCTGCAGGTGAGCAGCACGCCCGGGGAGGGTACCACCTTTACCGTCGTCTTCGCCGAAGACCCCCTCCCCACCCCGGCCTAGGCGGGGGCGCGGGGCCGTGGCCTTTTGGGAATCACGTCCGCTGGCTATCTTACTCGCATGACCACGCCCTCCCCCGTCGCCCCCACAGCCGATGACTTTTTGCGCCTGCTGCCCGCGGCGTGGCGCCTGCAGTTCCCCCCGCCGCTGGAGCGCCGCTTTGTCGCCCACTACGACGTAAGTACGCGCCGCACGGTGCGGACCTTCTTGGCCGCGGGCCTGGTGATTTACTCCTTGTTTGGGGTGATTGACCGGTACGCGGCGCCCCTAAATCTCGCCTTGACCTGGCTCTACCGCTTCGGGGTAGGCAGCACGTCCCTGCTGCTGGCCCTCCTCAGCACCTACGTCCGGGCGGGCCGGCGGTGGACCCAACCCGCCATCTGCCTTGGGGCCATTGGGGCCGGGCTCGGGGTGGTGCTTCATATTCGCGGGAGTGCCCCCGGCGAGAGCGCCCACAGCCACTACTACGCGGGCCTCATCCTGATAATGATGTTCACCGGCTCATGGGTGCGGCTGCGCTTCTGGTACACCCTGCTAGCCAACGCCACCATCCTGGGACTGTACGGGGGCGTGGTGGCCCTGGGCCAGCGCGCCACCTACCCGCCCGGGCAGTTGGTGGTCACCAACGCCTTCCTTTTCGCCGCGGGGGGCATAGCCCTGTTGACCAGCTACTTTTTTGAAGTTCACAGCCGGGTCGATTACCTCCAACGCAACGCCCTGGAAGCCGAGGAAGCCCGGGCGACCCGCCAGCGGCAGGCTCTCGAGCAGCAGGCCCAAGAGCTGGCCCGGGCCCTGGACACCCTAAAAACCACGCAGGCGCAGCTGGTGCAGCGCGAAAAGCTGGCCTCCCTGGGCGAGCTGACGGCGGGCATCGCCCACGAAATGCAGAACCCCTTGAACTTCGTCACCAACTTCGCCGAAGTCAGCGCCGAGCTGCTCGACGAGTTAGCCGCCGAGCAAGCCCGGCCCGCTGGCGATGCCGGGGTGGTCGCGGAGCTGATGGGCGCGCTCCGCCAAAACCTGAGCAAAATCCGCCAGCACGGGCAACGGGCCGGGGGCATCGTGCGCAACATGCTCGCGCACTCCCAGCCCAGTACCGGCGAGCGCCAGCCCACGGACCTGAACGCCCTGTGCGAAGAAACCCTGCCGCTCGCCTACCAAGGATTCCACGCCCAACACCCCTCCTTTGCGGCCACGCTCCGTACCAATTTAGCCCCCCAGCTGCCGCGGGTTCCCGTCCTGGGGGCGGATATCGGCCGGGTGTTGCTCAACTTATACGGCAACGCCCTCTACGCCGTGCACCAGCGGCAGCAGCGGGGCGAGCCGGGGTATGCACCCACCGTGCTGGTGGCCACGCGCGCCCTGCACGGACAGGTGGAAATCCAGGTCCGAGACAACGGGATAGGCATGAGTGAGCAAGTCCAAGCCAAGGTATTCCAGCCCTTCTTCACCACCAAGCCGCCCGGGGAAGGCACGGGCCTAGGCCTCTCGCTCAGCTACGATATCATCACCCGCGGCCACGGCGGCTCGCTCTCGGTGGACAGCCAGGAAGGCCAGGGCAGTACGTTTTTTCTGCGCTTGCCCGTGACTAGCCCGGTTTGACCTGGGGTGGGGTACGTCCCCGTTTCGCATCCTCCAAGCACCCCAGCAGTTTTTACTTGGTTACAGAGTACGAGCTTAGCAGGACCAGAGCCCCCGCGCCAGGGGTGGAAGGCAGGCTAGGAGTGACCGATGGGTTAAGCTGGCCCCATCTAGGCGGCACGTATGCTTAAACGGGTATCTGAACGCCTTCCGCCCTTACCGCGGCAACCAAAGCCTGCGCCTGACCCTGCGCTACCGGGTGGTTAAAGGGGCGAAGTTCTACACCCCACCCCACCGAGCTGGAGGAGATGAGAACCCCTGGCCCGACCCTCTGGCTCAGCCGGTTTAAGCAAAGCCTACGAAACCTTAAGGCCATCACTTATCGCTCTGGTGCTAACTACTTTAAGACTAGGCGGCGCGCCCGCCCCAAGTCCTGCGGCCGGTCTGGATTGCCCGCTAACTCAGCTGGGCGGTGCAGCCAACCCAGGCCGGCAGCGGCACCAGGAAGTGAGTAGGCGCAAGAATGAGAGCTGGCAGCGAGGCCGAAACTTACCCTCCTTATATAAGTATACAAGCCGGTGACCGTTGCCCGGCCGGCGGCCTGCCCGGCTACCAGCTTAGTCAGGATAAGGGCGGCGTTGCCGCTCTTTATCTTAGCCCTGCTGGGCCGGTAGGCTGGTCCTCGGCCCCGCCCACTGTTCCTATTTCGTTTTGTTAACCCCGCCTAGCTATGCTCACCGCCCCGATCAAAGACGCGCTCAACCACCAAATTGCCATGGAGGCCCAGTCCTCCCAGGCCTACCTGGCCATGGCCTCCTGGGCCGAAATCCAGCCCGGCCTGGACGGAGTAACTAACTTCTTCTATCAGCAAAGCCAGGAGGAGCGGGTGCACATGCTCAAGCTCATCCGCTACGTGAACGAGCGCGGCGGCTTTGCCGTGGTGCCGGCCCTAGCCCAGCCCGTCATCACCTTTCAATCCCTGCAGCGGGTCTTTCAGGACTTTCTGCACCACGAAATTGCCGTCTCGGCCAGCATCAACGAGTTGGTGGGCCTCGCCTTGCAGGAGCGCGACTTCGCCACCCATAACTTCCTGCAGTGGTACGTCTCGGAGCAGCTGGAGGAGGAAGCGCTGGCCCGCACCCTGAACGATAAGCTCGAGCTGGTCGGGGACGACAAGAGCGGCATCTACCTCTTCGACAAGGACATCCTGCTCTTTCGGGGCCATGCCTCCTCTCCGGGGGGCGGTGCCACCCCGAGCTAAGGGCGGACCCCGGGCTCGTAGACGCAAGCTAAAATCTAGAAGCTCAAGTTTTCCCGGCAGCAGGTCTACTACCTGAGACAGCCGGGGATTCCCTCGCCTGTCGGCTTTCGCCCCCCACTGGTACTTCCAAAGGGTGCTTTCGGCTCCTGCCGACATACCAGAGTTCCCGGCCTGTTCAGGCAACCAGTGGGTCAGGGCGCGGCTCTCGTTTCCTAAACACCTGCTCCTACCCAGGGCCCCGGCTCACAAAGTCGGCTAAAGCTTGCGAACTGAGCCCGCGGGAGTAGCGTCCCGCCTTGCGTCCTTAGCCTTGTAAGACCAACCCCGCGGGTTAGGTGGCCACCAAGGGAGTAATTTCCCCGCAGTACGTCAGCGTGAGCTGGTGCATGGCGCGGGTGCAGGCGACGTAGAGCATGCCCTTATCAACCTCCGTGTTGTAGGTTCTAGCGGAAGCGAAGGGCACGAGGACTGCATCAAATTCCAGGCCTTTGGCCAGATGGGCCGTGGTGATGACGACGCCCTCGTGAAAGGTCGTGGACTCGGCCGTGAGCAAATGCACCCCTGGGGCCTGCAGGGCCCGGTGCGCCTCCTGGGCCTGGCGGAGGGTTTTGCAGATAATACCCAGGGAATGATAGGGAGAGTCCGGGAAGGCCCTGATGAGAGCCTGCATGGCTCTTAACTCCTCGCCGGGGCTGCCATAGCGCGTGAGGACGGGCTCCGGGCCGTGCCTTTCCAGGGGAATGATGCGTGGATTCGGGATAATGCGCTGGGTGAAGGCCGTAATCTCGACCGTGGAGCGGTAGCTGCGGTAGAGCCGGACCACGTCGGCCTGCGGGAAGACCCGTTCGATGGTTTCGGCGGACGAAGCGCTGTAGGGATTCACTGTCTGGCTTACGTCGCCCAGAATGGTTTTGCGGCACGAAAACAGGCGGGCCAGCACGGCGTAGTGCACGGGGGTGTAGTCCTGCATCTCGTCCACCAGCAAGTGCTTGACGTGCTCGTAGGTAGTGAGGCCTTCCAAGCGCAGGCGCAGGTAGATCAAGGCAAAGACATCCGCGTATTCCAGCTGCCGGCGGTGGTCGAAACGGAATAGCTCGGGCTTGCCGAGCCAGCGATAAAAGTCCCGGTAGAAGTCCAGTACGCTCTGGAACTTGAGCAAGCGGGGAAGCGCTTCCCCAATCTTGGCTTTCTCTGACCCCGTTAGCTTGCGGCGGGTGGCGTCCCGGACGTAGGCGCGCACATCCTCGGCCATCAGGGGCAAGCGCCGCAGGAGCGGCACCCGGTGGTAAGCTTTAAACTTGGCCGATAGAAACGCTCCCGGGACGAGGGTGGGGCCGACCCGCAGCTCGGTCGCGGTGAAGTAGTGGTTTTCTACGTGGAGCAGGTACTGATTGAGCTGGCTGAGGAAGTCCAGCGAGGACTTGAAGCGGAGGCGGTCGATGAAGGCCGGGTCGGGGGCCTGCAGCAGGGCGGCCACCTGCTCAAAAAAAGTTTGAAACTCGTACTTGTTTTCCAGCAAGTCGGCGGCCAGCTCGTCCATGCCCAGCTCGGGAATGTGCTCCTCCCCCAGCTCCGGCAGCACGTTGGAGATGTAGTCGGCGAAGACTTTGTTGGGCGAGATGATGAGGATATCCTTGGCCGCGATCGTCTCCCGGTAGCGATACAGCAGAAAGGCCAGGCGGTGCAGGGCAATGGATGTCTTGCCCGAGCCGGCCACCCCCTGGATGACCATCACCGCGGCGGTATCGTTGCGGATGACTGCGTTCTGGTCCCGTTGAATGGTGGCAACAATGTTCTTGAGCTTGTCGTCGGCGGACTTGGCCAGCTCCCGCTGCAGAACCTCGTCGTGGATGTTCACGGCGCTGTCGAGCATAAACTCCAGGCGGCCGTCGCGGATTTTGTACTGGCGTTTCAGGTCTATGGTGCCGTGGATCGGGCCCGAAGGGGTGGCGAAGGAGGCCGGCCCCAGCTCAAAGTCGTAGAAGAGAGAAGCAATGGGGGCCCGCCAGTCGTAGATCAGACCCCGGCGCTGCCCCTCGTCGAGGAAGGAGGAGAGACCGATGTAGACCGGCAGTCGGGCCTGCCCCCGGGCCACGAAATCCAGGCGACCAAAGTAGGGGGATTGCCTCAGCAGCAGGAGCTTATGCTTCCGGGCCACGGCCGCTTCGCCCGTAAAGGCCATGCGGTTAATGGATTGGTCGGCGGCGACCATGTCGGCCTCGTCCATACCGGACTGGTGCTCGTGGATGTACTGTTTCTTGTCCCGCAGCTCGTGGGAAAACTGGCGGACGGATTCATCTACCCGCCGAATGGCCAGGGTCAGCTTCTCCTTGATTACTTCCAGGTATTCTCGCTCTTCTTGCTCCGTTGCGTTCATGCCGGGGGCTCGGGGACGGTGACCCCAAAGGTGGCCCCAAATTTCGGTTCGTGGAAACGATGTGTCTCTTTTCGTAGGCGCTGGGGTGGGGCTCCGGCCTGGCAAGGCAGCGGGGAGCCCCTACTTCCGGCGGGCTGAGGCGGCGGGCGGGAACGCTAGCGGACCTTGGGCGCGGGCCGTTTACCACGGGCCATTCGCTTACCTTTGCTCGCTCATTTCTCGCCCTTATCACCCCGGCCCTAACCAGCATGTACCTGTTCACCAACGATTACAGCGAAGGCTGCCACCCCACCATCCTAGCGGCCCTGGCCCAGAGCAACCTGAGCCAGCAGCCGGGCTACGGCGCCGATACGTTCACGGCGCAAGCCATCGCCCTGCTGCAGGCGAAGCTGGAGGATGCCACGGCCGACATTCATTTGGTGGCCGGCGGCACCAGTGCCAACCTGCTGGCCATGGCCGCCTTTCTCAAGCCCTTCGAGTCCGTCCTGGCCGCGCACACGGGGCACATCTGCGTGCACGAAGCGGGCGCGATCGAAGCCACGGGTCATAAAATTGAAGTCGCCGCGACGGCCGATGGCAAGCTGCGGCCCGCGGACCTGGCCCCCCTGCTGGCTAAAAGCCCGCCCTTCCACACGGTCCGGCCGCGCCTGGTGTATATCTCCAATCCCACGGAAATCGGCACGATTTACTCCCGGCAGGAACTCACGGACTTGTCTGCCTACTGCCGGGCCCAGCACCTGCTGTTGTACCTGGATGGGGCGCGCCTGCCGATGGCGCTGACGGCCGCCACCAATGACCTCACCCTGGCCGACATTGGCCGCCTCACCGATGCTTTTTACCTGGGCGGCACCAAATGCGGGGCCCTGCTGGGTGAGGCCCTGGTGATTATCAACCCGGCCCTGCAGCCCGACTTCAAGTACCACATCAAGCAGCGGGGGGCGCTGCTCTCCAAAGGTCGGGTGCTCGGCATCCAGTTTTTGACCTTGCTGCAGAACGACCTGATGCTGACTCTGGCCCGGCACGCCAATGAAATGGCCCAGCGGCTGGGGCAGGCCGTGGAGGAGCTAGGCTACGCGTGGCTGACCCCAGCCGCCACCAACCAAATTTTTCCTATTCTGCCCTATCGCGTGATTGAGCGGCTCGCGCCCGACTTTGGCTTTTACGTGTGGAAACCCATCGATGCCGAGCAAGCCGCCATTCGCCTGATTACGTCCTGGGCCACGCCGCCCGAAGCGGTCGAGCACTTTATTGCCGCGCTGCGCGCCCACAGCCAGGCCCGGTGAACAGGAGCTGAAGGTTAGCGTCAGTAAGGAAAAAGCCCCCCGGGAGCCTTCTGAGAGGAAAGGGCCAGCCCATAAGGCGGATAGCTTGCTTACCCGTTGGCTTAGACCGTCGCCCTTGTTCGCGGCTCGTCGCCAGTAGCCGGCCGCTGGCCGGCGGCCTCACCCTGAAGTAGCCAACGGCCTTGTTCCTCTGCAAGCGTAGCCTGGGTAAAGGCCGGTCCAGAGGGAGCCGATGCCATACGATAGGTTTCGATAACTTTTAACTTGCGGAACCAAAGCCTTTTTTGCTAGGCCTTATAAGTTACCCTTCGCGCTCGGTTGCCATGCCCCCAGCGCTTACGTTCTTCCGGGCCGACATTCTGCTTTCTTACCTGCCTAACCCTGCCTTGTATGAAACTTCTCTACGCCCTGCTGGCCGCCTTCGTCTTTTCCTTGCCCGCTCTCGCCCAACCGACCCAGAAACCGCCCTTGCACGGCAAGCACTGGATGGCGATAACGGGCAAGCCCCTGGCCGCAACGGCTGGGGCCATGACGTTTCAAAAAGGCGGCAACGCGGTCGACGCGGCCTGCGCCATGCTGGCCGCGACCTGCACGATGTGGGATGTGCTGAGTTGGGGCGGGGAAACTCAGGCCCTGATTTATAACCCGAAAACCAAAAAGGTAATCGCCATCAATGCCATGGGCGTGGCGCCTACGGGGGCGACGCCCGAGTTCTTTAAACGCAAGGGGTACAACTTTCCGCCGGAGAACGGCCCGCTGGCCGCCACCACACCCGGTACCCCGGGCGGCCTCATGCATATGCTGGCCAACTACGGCACCCTGAGCTTAGAGCAGGTGCTGGCCCCGGCCCTGGAAATGGCCGCGGGCTACCCCATCGAAGCGCAGACCGCCAACAGCATCGAGAAAAACAAGGAGCTGCTAAAACAGTGGCCGTACAGCAAAAAACTGTTTCTGACCCACCCCGGCCAGCCGCGGGAAGCGCCCGAGGCCGGCGAAATATTTGTGCAGCCAGACCTTTTGCAAACCCTGACCAAGCTGGTAGAGGCTGAAAAGGCGGCTCTCAAGCAAGGCAAAAGCCGGAAACAGGCCATTATGGCGGCCTACGACCGGTTTTATACCGGCGACATTGCCCAGGAATTTGTCCGCGGCTCGCAGGAACAGGGAGGGCTGATTACCCTGCAAGACTTAGCCCGCTGGAAACCCCTGGAGGAAGAGCCGCTGATGGTCACCTACAAAGGCATCGACGTGTACAAACTGCAGCAGTGGACCCAGGGGCCAGCCATGTTGCAGGGGCTCAACATTCTGGAGAACTTTGACCTAAAGGCCATGGGCTACAACAGCTCGAAGTACATTCATACGGTGTACCAGGCCATGAGCCTCGCCTTTGCCGACCGCGACTTTTACTACGGTGATTCCCATGCCGCCCCGGAAGAACCTATCAAAGGCTTGCTCAGCAAGGCCTACGCCCAGCAGCGCGCCCGCCTTATCCAGTACCAAAAAAACGACCCCCGCATCGGCCCCGGCGACCCCTACCCGTTTGAAGGCCGGAAAAACCCGTACCTCAAACTGCTCAAGGCCCGGGGCTACGAGCTGGATTCCACCAAACGCAACTTCGCCCCGAAACACGACCTGGGCAACAATTCTTCTACCCCCGAGTACCAGGAGCGCCTGTGGCTGGGCACGACCACCATGGAAGCCGCCGACCAGGAAGGCTGGGTGGTGTCTATTACGCCCAGCGGCGGGTGGCTGCCGGCCTGCGTGGCGGGCAACACCGGGGTAGGCATGAGCCAGCGCATGCAAAGCTTTGTGCTGGACCCTACCCTGAACCCGTTCAACGTGGTGGCCCCCGGCAAGCGGCCCCGCGTCACCTTGACGCCCTCGATGGCGCTCAAAGACAGCCGGCCCTTTCTGTCGTTTGCCGTGCAGGGCGGCGACACCCAGGACCAGAACCTACTGCAGTTTTTCCTGAACGTGGTGGAGTTCGGCATGACCGTTCAGCAAGCCGCCGAGGCCGCCAACTTCAATACCAACCAGCTGTGGCTCTCGCTGGGCGGCACCAAAACCGACGACCGCAAGCCCAAGCCCGGCCACATTCTGCTCAACACCACCACCCCGGAACCGGTGCGGGCCGAGCTAAAAAAGCTGGGCTACACCATGAGCTTTGACGACCGCACCAGCGGCCCCATCAATGCCATTTACTTTGACTGGAAACACGGCAGCCTCTGGGGCGGCTCGAGCAACCACGGCGAAGACTACGGCATTGGCTGGTAGCCGAAGGAGGTAGCGGCTAGGTAGGAAATTTCTGAAAACACAATAGCTCGTCAGACTTGCGCGGGCGGCCGCTGGTTGAAGCCTGAGGAATTCGTATGCGCTACCAAGCGGGGTTGTCAGAGCAGGGACGGCAATAATTCGCGGCACCCAGGAAGGGTTACGGCGAGCTGATTGGCGCCCGCGTAACGCGCCGGCTATTGTCGGCGAGTTCCGTATCGATCAGTAAATGACGGGGGTCAATCCCGGCCTCCCCGGGCTCGGATAACACCTTTATCACCAGCTTATTATTGCCCGATTTCAGGCGCCGGGTTTGCAGGAACAGGGGCGGGGAGGCCTCGGTGCTGCCCTGGCCGAAAACCCCAACCTCCACCAGGTCATTCATCGCTACCTCCGTTTCGGTGCCGGCGGCATCCACCCGGACCTTGCGCGCCCGCACGTTTAGCGTGACCAGCCAGGCCCCATCGCCCGTGGGCGCTGCCTGGGCCTGCTGGGTTTTCAATTCCCAGAACGTGTTGGTGGCCAGCAGATCCTGGAGCAGGTAGTGCAGGGAGTCGGGCGTTACCCGCTGCACTTCGGCGTAGAAGTCCAGCGACGTCGCGTAGGGGGGCTCCCCGGCTTTAAAGCGAAGCAGCAAGGCGCGCAGGGCCCGGTTCAGGTTTTCCTCGCCCACGTATTCGCGCAGGGCATACATGGCCAGCGGCCCTTTGCGATAGGCCTGAAAGGCATCCTCGGCCCGCAGCAGGGGCGTGCCAGCCCGGGCCCGGGGGTTGAGGTAGGTCTGGCGCAGGGCGTCGAGCAGCCGGCGCAGGTGGGCCGGGCCCTTGCTCTGCTCCACCACATTCAGGGCGCTGTACCAGGCCAGGCTTTCCGTAATCAGCCCGGCGCCCGGCACGTCCGCGTTAATCAATTGGTGGGCCCACCACTGGTGGGCTACCTCGTGGGCGACCACGGCGAAGGGCAAGTCAAAGCCCCGGGCGTCGCGCGCGGGATGGAGGAAGGCGAAATTGGTTGAATACCCGATGGTGCCCGGCAAGGAAATGCCCCCCGTACCCGGGTCGGGGTACTCTACGAGCTTGAGCTGGCGCAAGGGGTAGGCACTGAAATGCTGGGTGTAGTAGGCCAGGGACGCGTGCAGGCTCTGCTCCATTCGGGCCAGATTCAGCTCGTGGCGCGGGTGATAAAAGACTTGCAGGTCGGTGCCGCCAAAGCGGGACTCCCGGACCGCATACCGGGCCGAGTAAACCGGGTACAGGTTGCGGATGGGCGCATCGGTCTCGTATTGGAAGTACTGCCGCCCGTCGGCCCGCCAACTGCGCCGCAGGCTGCCTGGGGCGACAGCCAGTTGCCCCGCCGCCGTGCCCACGGTCACGTCCAGGCGGATCCGCTCCCGGCCAAACCGGTTCAGCCGGGCGCTTGCTAGCCGTGGAGAAGGGGCGGCCGGGCGGGGGGGCAGGCCCTGGCCCCGGCGAGGGCGCTCGCCGCCGAGCTCGCGACCCGGCTGGTAGCCCAGAGCCGGCAGCCAGTCCGCGTTGGTAAAGTAGGTGCCGTTATCCATCACCGCCGTGGCAACTCCCTGGCTCGTAAAGCCCTGGGGGGCAAATTCCACCTGAAAGCTCATCTGCAGGGAATCGCCTGGCAGCAGAGGCTGCGCTAGCCGATAGATGTGGTGGCCCAGCCGGTTATCAATTCGGACCGCGGTGGCGGGCCGGCTAAACCGGATGGCGCGGGTCGTGACCGCCGCGGCCACAGCCACGTGCAGCGAATCGAGGGCGTGCCCGCTGCCGTTGCAAAGTTGGTAGGTGCCCGCTACCAGGGCCCTGTGCTGGTCGGGGTAGAGTTCAACGCGCAGCCGGGTGCCGGTCAGGTGGGGATGGGGCGCGGCGCGGTAAGGTCCGTAGCGGCGCTCGTAGGCCGCCTGCCGGGCTTGCTTTTCCGCGGCCGGGGTGTACTCGTTCAGCCCGTTGGTGTGGTAGAATATCACGGCACCCGGGCCCGCCACTAGCAGGAGGGCCAGGCCAAAAAGCGGGCGCCCCGCCCGGCCGGACCACGCCCGCCGCACCCGCCCCCGCCGGCCGGTTCCCCGGCCGCGCACCCACAGGCCCTGGGCCATAACCAAAGCGAGCAGGGCCCAGCCCGTCCAGTAAAGCCGGAATAAGGCCCAGGGCAGCAAGAAAGGCCCGGCCCCGTAGAAAACGGAGCTGCCCAGCCCGGGGTCAAACCCAAACACCAGCAGGGGATGCTCCACGCCCACCAGGCCGGGAAGCAGGGAATAAAAGTAAAGGAGCACCACTAGCAGATGGCCCACGTAGGGCTGATTAGCCAGGACGTGAATCGCCAGGGCGACGGCGGCCAGCAGCAGGTACTCCAGCAGCCGGGGCCCCCACCACGCCCGCAGGTACTGGCCTACTTCGAGTTGGTCCACGCCGCCCAGCAGTTGCACGGTGAGGCCCGCGGCCAGCAGGGCCAGCAGCAGCAACCCCAGCGCCAGGGCCACGGCCAGGTACTTGCTCAGTACCAGCACCCCAGTGGATACCGGGGCGGCATCGACCATCTCCTGCAGGCGCGCAGCGCGCTCCCGCCACACCACCTGCCCCACCAGCAGGGAGAGGAAGAGCACAATGGTGATTTCCAGGGCCGCGTTATTCAGCAGGGCCGCCACCCGCGCCGTGGTGGGGAAGCCCGGCACGCTCACGGGCCCCTGCAGCAGGTTGGGCAGGAGCACCACGGCGTAGAGCGCAATGGCGGGAATGGCCCAGCCCAGGGGGCTGGTCACCAGCTCCCAGGCGAAGCGCCCGGCCAGCGCCCGCGTTTGGTGAAGCTGGGCTCGCCAGCCCTGAAGCTGGACCCGGGGCGGGGGGTCAGCGGGCCGGGGCCGCACCCGCTCAGCCGGCGGCGGGGCCCCGGCCCGCTGGCGCCGGCTTCGGGTCGGCAAATAAGGCATCAACCGAAAGCGGGCATACGCGGCCCCGGCCACCAGAAGGGAAATCCCCACCCATAGCGCCCGGTTCGCCAACAGCGGTCCGGCCAGCGCCAGCCCTTGGGTGTTGGCGAGCCCGGGGGCCACCGCCAGGCGCTCCGCCGTCACGACCAGCAGGGCGGAAGGGTCGAGCAGTTGGGCCCACTGCCAGTTGCCCGTAGTGATTTCCAGGCTAAACGTGCTCAAGGCCCCCAGGCCGAGCGCCCCGGCATAGGCGGCCATGGCGCGCCGGGTAACTAGCGCTAGGGAGTAAAATAGGGCAGTGGCAATAAAGACATTCGGCAAAAGCAGCAGCAGGAAGGCATGGCCGTACGCTGCCGGCTGCAGGGGGCCGAATAGGGATGAGTCAACTCCCGGGGTGAAGCGGGCCAGCAGCAGGCTCAGCGGCACCACGGGGCCCAGCAGCAGGCTGCCCAGGGCGAAGGTGGCGGCCAAGCGGCCGCCCAGGTAAGGCAGCTTGCGCAAGGAAGTGGTGTACAGCAGCGGGTCAAGGCGCGCTTGCACGTCCCGCCGGGCCCCGTCGCCCGCGAGGGCGGCCAGCAGCAAGAAGCCAAACTTGGAGGCGTAGCCGGTAACGGCGGCGACCGTGAGCGGAGCCGTCAGCAGCACGGCCTCCACCGTGGTGGCATACTCGGCTATTTCGTTGATAACTAACGCGACCAGGCCCAGCACGGCCCCGACGTAAAGCCAGGTGGAGGGCCGGCCCAGCTGATACGCTAGCTCAAAGCGGAAGATGGTCCAGAACTTCATGCCGTGGTCAAGAGGCGGTGGGGGTAGGAGCGGGGCGGTAATGGCCGGCCAGGGCGGCGAAGTACACGTCCTCGAGGTCGGGCTCTACGGCCCTGAATTCCTGGCCCGGGTCGTGCTCGCAGTAGATGTGGAGCAGGATCAGGCCACTGAGCAGCTTGGTGGAAATCACGGGATAAGCCTGCTCCAGGGCCGGCACCGCGCTTTTGTTCACCAGCCGCCGCCAGATTTTTCCTTCCAGGTCGCGCACGGCCTGCAGGGGCTGGGTTTCGAGCAGAATTTGCCCCTGGTTGATGATGGCCATGCGGGTACAGAGCTCCGCCACGTCTGCCACAATGTGGGTGGAGAGAATGACCGTGCTTTTTTCCCCCAGCGCGCTGAGCAGGTTGAGAAAGCGCACCCGCTCGGCCGGGTCCAGGCCGGCGGTGGGCTCGTCGACAATGAGCAGCCGGGGGTTGCCCAGCAGGGCCACGGCCACGCCGAAGCGCTGGCGCATGCCCCCGGAAAAGCCCCCCAGCTTCTGCCGGCGCTGGTCCCAGAGGTTGACCTGGTGCAGCAGGTCTTCTACCATCTCCCGCCGGGCGGCCCGCGGGGTGATGCCTTTGAGAATGGCGAAGTGGTCCAGCAGCGTCTCGGCCCGGACCCGGCCCAGCAGGCCGAAGTCCTGGGGCAGGTAGCCCAGGGAGGCCCGGACCGCCGGCTGGTGGCGGACCACGTCCAGGTCGCCCCAGCGGATGTGCCCGGCGTCGGGCTCCTGCAGGGTGGCCAGCATGCGCATCAGGGTGGATTTGCCGGCCCCGTTGGGTCCCAGCAGGCCGTACATTCCCCGGGGTATGGTCAGGGAGATGTCGGTTAAGGCTTGAACCCCGTTGGGATAGGTATTAGAAACGTGGCGGATACGCAAGTCGGGAGCAGAAGGGTCCATATACTGGGAGGGGCGGGGGAGGGGTGAAGGCGGGAGCGCTCAAGGCAGGCGCTAAGGCGGGCAGATTCAAAGCCCGCCAAGTCTGGCTATCGGCAGTGGCACAAAGGAGCAACGCCCTGGCGCCCCTAAAAAAAGCGATATGCCACGGCCGGAAAGAAATCGTCCACTGCCGGCGCGGCCTCGACCACCGCCGTGGTCGAGCGCCCGCGCCCGGTGGCCGACTCCGGCCCGGCGGTGGTCGAGTAGGACGCCGAAGCGAGCCTGAAAAAAATACCTTTGGGTTATGAACCGCCCCGAAAAGGTATTTTCCCCCATTCACCTCCTCGCCTGGCTTTTGGCCCTGGTTGTTTTGGGGTGGATTTTCCGCAGCGAGGGCCACCCGCAGTGGCCCCGGCTGGCCGGGGGCGTGCTGCTGGGCAGCGCCTTGGTGTTTTACGGCCACTTCTACCTGTTGAGCCGCTACGGGCGGGGGCGCCAACTGCCCACTTATCTGCTGGGGCTGGGGGGCCTGCTGCTGCTGGGTCCGTTCCCCTTCCTGGGGGTGCAGCCCAGCAAGCTGCGCGACCTGCCCACCTTCTGGGACCAGTATTTTACCACCTTACTGAGCATCGTGTTGTTTTGGGTGGTTGTCAGCGGCTTGGTGCGCGCCCTGCAGCTGCGATTGCGCGCTACGCTGCGCCGGGAGCAACTGGCAAAACACGCGGCCCAGGCGGAGCTCACTTATCTGAAGGCCCAGCTCAACCCCCACTTTTTGTTTAACACCCTGCACAATATTCACTCCCTGGCTTACCTGCAATCGCCGCGCACGCCCGACGCCATCCTGCGCCTGGCCTCCCTCATGCGCTACCTGCTGCACGAATCCAACGCCAGCCGGGTGCCCCTGAGCCAGGAGCTTCAGTACCTTCAGGACTTTATCAGCCTGCAGCAGCTGCGCTACGAGCCGACGCCCGTAGCCCAGGTGGACGTGGTGGGCGAGGCCAGCACTTGGTATCTGCCGCCCCTGCTGCTGCTGCCCCTGCTAGAGAACGCCTACAAGCACAGTCCGGCCCAGCTCCGGGTCCACGATATTCACTTACGCGTAGCAGTAACAGCCGAGGGCCTTACCTTCCGCCTGCGGAATCCGGTGAGCCCCAAACCGGCCCCGGCTTCCCCCGAGCCGGGGGGCATTGGCCTGGCCAACGTGCGCAAACGCCTGCAGCTGCTCTACCCCGCCCAGCACCACCTGCAGGTTACCGCCGACGCTGCTTACTTTGAAGTTCTCCTCCTCCTTAAGCCGCTGCCCGGGCCCGAGCATGAACCAACCGCTAACCTGCTTTATCATCGATGATGAGCCCCTGGCTCAGCAGCTCCTGGCCGCCTACATCGCCAAAGTGCCTTTTCTCCGCCTGCAGGGCGCCTTCAGCTCCCCGCTGGCGGCCGCCGCCCCCCTGCAGGCGGATAAACCGGACCTGCTCTTCTTGGATATCAACATGCCGGACCTGGACGGGCTCAGCTTTATTCCCCTGCTCCGCCCCAAGCCCCTGATTATCCTCACCACGGCCTACGAGCAGCATGCCCTGAAAGCGTATGAGCTGGAAGTAAAAGACTACCTGCTCAAGCCCTTTTCCTTCGAGCGGTTTTACCAGGGAGTACTACGCCTCTATCACGAGTACGGCCAGCGGCGGCCTGAACAGCCGGCCGGGCAACCCCAGGCTCTTCCGCCCAAGGACTTCCTCTTCCTGAAAGTGGGCCACCGCCTGCAAAAGATTGCCATAGCCGATATTCTCTTCATTCAGGGTATGAAGGATTATCTGCGCCTCTACACCGCCCAGGAGAACGTCATGACGCTGCTGAGCTTCGCTAAGCTGGAGGAGCAGCTTCCCGCCGCCAACTTCGCCCGGGTGCACAAGTCGTTTATGGTCGCCCTGGATAAAATTGACCACATCGAAAAAAACCAGATCAGCATCGCCGACCACCTTATTCCCATTAGTGAAACCTTTAGTGAGCGGTTTTTCACCCAGTTAAAAAGGTTGCACTAGCGTTGGGTAATAAACCCTCCCCTTTAGGCTGCCGCGCTCCTAGACTCCCTGCGAAAGCCCCACCAGGGGCGGGTGGGGATGATGACCGATAGGTAAGACAGGGTTGCCAGGTAACGCTATTATCCATTTTAGGAGGCAAACGCCGCAATTCCGCCAGCGGCGACCGCGACCGCATTACTACCGATAACGGGGGCTTCGGCCCTACAATGGGTGGCGGGAAGGGCCGGAGCTAGGTTGATTAGGTAACCCCAATGATGCTGGGAGCTTACTCCTGCTGTCTATGGGCTACTAACAAGAAGGCCGCGAACTAGTCGCGGCCTTCCTGGTAAGCTCCTGTATTCCTACCGCGTTAATCCTGCAGCACGACGCGAGTGAACTTGCTTTGCTTGCCCGAAGTCAAGCGAACCATGTACACACCCGTAGCCAGGCGGCCTTTGCTGAACTCATGGGCGATGCGCTGCCCCGCTTCGCCCTTGCCTTGGGCTACGACGGCTACTACGGCCCCCTGCATGTTCATCACCTCCAAGCGGTAAGCCCCACTCTCGGCCAATGTGAAGGCCAGCGTCGTGTTCGCGTTGGTGGGGTTAGGCGCAGCCGTCAGGCCGTCGTTGGTCAACAAGGCATCGCTAGCTACTGCACTAGCTACTGCTGCTTTTGCCCGGGGGCAGGAGCCGAGCGTGGCTTCCCCGCGCGCCAGCAGGGCTTTGGTGTCCGCCGCATCCACGCACAGGCCCTTGCCCTTAAAGCAAACCTGTACTTTGTTGCCCTTGTTACCGCAGACGACATCCACCACCTTAATCGTGATAGCCACCGTTTTCGTGCACTGGTCCTTATTTACCGCCGTCACCGTGAAAGTGTAGGTGCCCGCGGCCGTCGGGGTGAAGACCGGAGCCGCGGCGGTGGCATCGCTCAGCCCGGTCGCAGGAGCCCAACTGTACGTATTCGTGGCTTCCCCCGTGGCCAGCAACTGTACGCTCTGCGGACCATAGCCCAGGTAAACCGTTGTGGCCTCACCCCCCGTAAATACCGGAGAGGTCGCCACGGCGGCCACGGTGAGCGGAGTGGCGCACAAGTAGGTGGGGGGCAAATCAAACGCCTGTACTTGATCGAAGCGGCTAGCACTCGATCCCTGGCTGGCGCTAAACCCTAGCCCCCGCTTGGCGAAAGCCCCCCAGATCAGGGCCTGATGCGCGCCCCCGTAGTTGAGCCGATCCGCCAAGAGAATAGCATCCCGGCCATCCACGAAACCGGGAGAGCAAGGCTGCAGCTTCAAGCCGTCAATGACCAATTGCATGGCCAGGTTGTTGCCCCCGTTGCCGTCGTACAAGTCGGGGTCAAAGCCGTGCTGGGCGATCAGGTCCCAGGTCATATCCCAAAGCATGGTCGCCCACATAAAGCCAATTCCGTGCGGCTGCAGGAGCACCACGGGGTTGTTGGTGGCCGCGTACGTGAAGCTGTTGACGCTGAAGTCCGTGCTGTAAGGAGCCCGGCGGAAACCCCGAGCAGTCGGCAGTTGACCCGAGGCGTAGGCGCCCATCCCTCGGGCTTGACTACCCCTGTCTCCTTCCTTTATGGTCATCATCAGGCCGAACCAGTCGCTCCAGCCCTCGCCCATCTGCTCCGCGTTGTTCAGGCAGTCAGTCCGCTCCCGGCCCCCAGTTAAACGCAGGGAGATGCCATGCCCGTACTCGTGGGCGATGATGAGGTTGTCAAAGTCACTGTCAATTTCCAGCCGCGCGGTTTCATCTTTCAGGCTCCCGCTGACCTCTACCCCCGCGTCCAGCTTTTCCCGGATAGTCACTCCCGGCGTATTCGAGATCATGACGGCGGGGATGGTGATGGGGCCGGGCAAGCTAGCCGTGGCACGCATAATGAAGGGCGTGTCATCCTGCGGTTGGTCGTAGATGATGATGACCGCGACAGCCCCCGCCACTTGGGCATTATACACTTTCCGGTCATACTCACAGGGGCCCCAATACATGACCGCGATGTTGCCTTTTAGTGCGGCGGCGTTGGTGATTGCTCCGCAGCCAATAGCGGGGTAAAAATCGCCAGCATCCTCCGCCAGAACTAGTTTGCTGGTAACAGGGGTAGCACCCAGCCGGGGGCCAAATGAGGCCTGGGCGGCCGGGTAGCTGCGGGCGATTGCGGCCGGTGCCGTGACCTGGAACATGTCCGCGGGAACGATGGGCCCAAACAGGTACATCTGCATGCGGGGGCGCTGACCATCGGGGGGCGTGAAGAAGTTGGCGTTGTTGCGGGTGGTCGTAATATCCCTGGAGTCCTGGGCCTCGGCCCTTACGTGGTCTAGCTCGCCATCAGCGGGGCCCCTATGAAAGTTGGTGGTTTGGAAGTTGCCGCTTTGCTCATCAAAACCGTACCGGTACCACACATCGTGCATCAGGTTGTTCCAGTAAAACAGGTTGGTGATGGCCGCATCTCTATTTACTACCGGCTGCTGGCTCAGGTCCAGCGGAAAATCAAAGTTCAGGGCTGCGCCGCCGTCGGGACTATAATTCATACCTAGCACGTTGTTGTTGTTACCCGGGTCCTCGTAGGCCAGCACGTTGTTGCCGCGCGTGATGGTATAGCTGGTGGTGCCCGTCGAATGCCACCCGCTGGGCGAGGCGACTTTGTCGGCGACCGAGTGGGACACCAGGGAGCGGGGGCCCTCGCTGGGGCTCCCCAAGGGCAGGGCGAATACATTATAGGTCGGGGCCGCCGGGGTGGGGGCGACGCTGGCCTGATCTTCCGCGGCACTATACGGCGCCCTCGCCCGGGGGGCGGGGCTAGCCGGCACCGCCGGGTCAGCGTAGTCAAACTCGCAGTGCACCACCTGGTTGTGCTTCGCTAGCACCTGGCCGTTGGCCGCATCCAGGCGCAGGCTCCACCGGCTTTGCGCATCAAGCTCATAGATCGCTACTTCCCAAGCCAGTACCAGGCTGCCATCTTCCAGGGGCTGATACACCAGCTTGGCCGGAATGGGCTCCAAGGACATACCGCCGGTAGAAAACAGGGTTGCTTTGTCGGGACCAGTGCTTTTTTCCTTTACGGACAAAGGCTCTGTGAGCGCCAGCTGAAGGTGGTTGGCCGCCGCCGTTACGGCCGCCGCCGCGCTCAACGCTGCCTGCTTAGTCTTCACCTTTTTACTTACTTGCCTATGCAGGCGGTTGCCCAGCGACACAACCTGCCCGTGGCGGTCTACCGTGACCGTGGTAAGGGCGCCGTACACCTCAATCCCTTCGTAGTGCTGCTGCACGTACAGGTGTTTGGTGCCGCTTTTTGGGGATTCTGTCTCGCTGCTTAAGGTCAAGTCAGCAAGGTCCTGGTCTTCCAGCCCCAGCTTGTGCTGGTTCTTTTGCAAATGCTCCCGGGCCGCGGCCGGAACCGCTGTTTGGGTAGCAGTTCTTTTCCCCTGGGCAAAGGCGGGAGACCCTCCTAGCAGCAGAGCCACCAAGACGAAGCGAGCGAACAACGGTAGAAGTTGTTTCATAGTAAGCCAGTAAATGGGTTGGTGAAAGGTCTTCGTCGGCTCCGGCGCCAGCCTCCCCGTCCTAAGGAAGAAGCGGGGCGGGAATCTGAAACAGGTCACTTAGGGCCAGGACATACTCCTGGGTGCTTGCCTCGTAGCGAAGGGCGTAGCGTGCGGGGTAGTACTTGCCGGCCCCGGCATAGCCCAGGGGCTGCTTAATGGGGGCGGAAAAGTTCACGGCCGGCGTGAGCAGGGCCCTGGTGAACATGGGCGCGAGAAAAGTGACGTGACCCTCGTAGGTGCCGTAAGCTAACGTGCTGCTGAAGCGTCCGCCGGGCTGGTACTCAGGGCTGGCGGGGTCCGTCCAGCGCCGCCCCAACTTGGCCACGCAGCGGCCCACGACCCCATTGGCAACCGTGTACTGATACCCTTCGGGGAGCATGGCGGCGGGCGGAAACAGGTCGCCCTTGGGGTCGTCAAGGGTGATGGCATTGCGCCCGGCCCGAGGCTGGCGATAAAAGTGGGCATCGAAGTGGGGGGCGCCGTACACGGCCATGGGGGCCTGCCCGCCCGGGTTCCAGCTGAAAGAGACGTGGTCAAAGGGCATTTTTACCGCCGCCGCCGGCATGGGCAGCTCATACAGCATCGCGGCCGTCGGCAGCCCGTCCAGGGCCGCAGCCGTGAGGCGAATACCCATTTCGGTGGGGGCGCCGCCCGCGTCGCTAGTCACGTACGTGCGGGCCGCGCCACTGCCAACCAGGACAGTTTGGCCAAAGGTTGTGGCCGGGGCAGCGGCCGGCTCGCTTTCTTTGTCGCACGCCGTCAGCAGGCAGACGCCCACCAAGGCGAAGGTGGCGAGGGTAGACCAAGACTGGGGGTGAGGAGAAGAGAAAAGCATGGCAGAAAAGGTAAAAGGTTGAGAACCGAGCAAATGGCCGAAGCAAAGGAACGGCGGGTCGTAGTTGTGTAAATCAGGCTAGCCGTCGAGTTGCGGCGACATTGCGGTGCGCCCTATAGGACAAAATCATTATTCTTTTGTGTTGATCAAAGATAACTGCGATGGTAGAGTGCGGCAAATGCCGGCCTACCCCTAAATGGGGGATAGTTGGGCTTTCTGTCCCAGCTCAGGAATGAGGGCCGGGGTAGCACTTGGTAAGCCCTTCTAATGCGCTATTTGCTTGGGGCTTTAGCCAGACGGCAAACAATGCCCCCGGGCGGCGCTGGCGGCCCGGTAAGCCGCTAAAAAGCCCCCCAGCAGGAGTGAAGGACCCTTTACCCGCCTCCGCTGGAGAAGCTGCCCCCGGCCGGGAGAAAGGCTTTACCCTCTTCGGGTTTTATTTCCTGCTAACTCTAATAAAATCATATATATTAGATAAATAATTATGTTTACCACTTCGATGGCCGGCGAAACTTCCGCGACATGACAACGTGACTACGGCAAGGGCGCGGCCCAAGCCTGGGGGCCTAAGACTACTACTGAGCTGTCTGCTGAGCTTGCTGCTGGGGGCCAGCCACCTCGGGGCCCGTCCGAGCCAAGGACCCGCCTGGCAGCGGGACCCCGTGCTGAGTCCTCTGTTGATTCAGCAGATGGTGACCGATGCTGCCGGGTTTCGGTGGGTAGCTACCGACGAGGGCGTCTACCGCTATGACGGCCACGAAATCGTGCCCCTGAAAAGCCTGGTGCGCCTAGGTCCGCGCCCGCGCGTGGAGCTGGTGTCGGCCCTGGCCCTTGACCGGGCGGGCTGTTTGTGGCTGGGGGCCGAGTCCGGCCTCTGGCGCTTCAACGCGGCCACCGGCCACCTGCGGGCCGTGCCGCTGCCCCTGCGCCCCGACGAGCGCCCCAAAGTGAAAACCCTGCTCCACGACCCGCGCACCGACCGCCTGTGGGTGGGCTACGGGGCCGGGACCATTGCGCTGCTGGCCGCCACCCGCCCCCAGCGCCCCCTCTTCCCAGTAAGCCGGGTGGCCGACACCGAATTCTATTTTACGGCCGAAACCAGGGGGCAGGGCGCCTGGCTGGCCAATGACCGCGCGGAACTCTACCACCTGGCGCCCGATGGCCGGGTCCGGCGGCAGGTGGGGGCCCCGGACCAGCTGCTGCCGGTGCCAGGCACCTGGCCCCAGCGGTTTTTCAGCCGCCAAGGCTTGTACCTGCTGGACTCGGCCTACCGCCTGCAGGTCCTCTGCCGGTGGCCCCGCCGGCTGCCTGAGCTGACCAACCGGCCCTTCGTTACCGACAGCACCCTCGACGCGGTGGTGGCGGGGCAGTGGCTGCACGTGGGGGGCGTGCGCGGGGCCCGCCCCCGCTTGGCGGTGGCGCCCGTTGCCGCCCTGACCGGCAGCCCGGAAACGCGCAGCTACACGCTGGAGCGCGACGCCTACGGCGTGTGGTGGCGCTTCAACCGCGAGTACCGCGGCTGCTACAAGCAGCGGCAGGTGCGGCGCGTAGTCGAGCCGGTGCTCCTGGCCGGTGGGGCCGCGGCGGGCAGCGCCCGCCTCATCACCCGCCTGCCCGACGGCCGGCTGTTCGTGTCGACCTACGGGGGATGCTTTGCCCAAGCCGCCGACTCTCCCGCGGCCCCGCTGCGACCCTTGGCGCTGGGGCAGCCCGGCCCGGCTGCGCCCTACAACGGCGTATTGGGGGGCTTTTTTTCCGACCCTACCGCCCGCTTCGCCGTGGTGGCCGATGAGCTGTGGGGCGCGGTTCGCCTCGACCTGACCACGAATCAGGTAAGCAACTTGGCCCACGGCCCCCTGCTACCCTGGTCCCGCGCCACTCATGGGCCGGTCCGCGCCTTCGCCCTGCTCCGCGCCCGTAACGGCCGCCTCTGGGTCGGTGGGCAAACGGGCTTGTTTCTGGTAAGCCCGGACTTCACTGCCCTGCGCCGCGTAGCGGACGAGCACGCTGCCTGGCCCTTGCATAAGCTCGACATCACGGGTTTGGCCGAGGACCCCGCCAGTGGGGCACTGTGGATCAGCACCAGTGGGGGCCTGTTCTGGCTGCCCCCCGCCCGCCGGGGTCCGCTACGGGCCTTCCGGGTAGACGCCCCGGTCGGGCGCCGGCTGCCCACGGACGCGCTCACCTGCGTGGCTGCCGCCGGCCCCGGCCGCGCCTGGGTGGGCACCCGCGACCAGGGCCTGCTGCTGGTCGACGCCCGCGCGGGCGTCCTGCGCCAGCTTAGCCTGAGCGAGGGGCTGCCCAGCCACACCATCGCGACGGTGCTGCTGGACCGCGGGGGGGAGGTGTGGGCGGGCACCTACGCCGGGCTGGTGCGCTATAGCCCGAGCAGCGGGCGGCTAGCGGTATTTGGTGAAGCCGAAGGCCTGCTGGAGCCCGAGCTGAACCGCCGGTCCGCCTTCGCGGATGCTGACGGCACGCTGTGGTTTGGCGGGGTGGGGGGCGTGTACCGGGTGCCGCCCGGGCGCGCGGCGGAAGTGACCCCACCCCAGCAGCCGCGCCTGCTGCTGACCGCGGTGGGCAAACCGGCCGGTGCGGCCGAAGCGGTGCAGCATCTCAGCGGCCGCCCGGCGAAACGGTTGTCGCTGGCGGCCGGCCCCCAGGCGTTTGTGGAGCTGCGCCTGGCGCTGACGGATTTCTTTGCCCCCAGCCTCGTGCGCTACGCTTACCGCCTGCACCCGGCGAACGAAGCGCGGCCCACGGCCTGGCTTAACACCCCGCGGCGCCTGGTGCTGCGGGGCTTGGCGCCGGGGGAGTACGCGGTGGAAATCCGGGCTGAAACGGCCGGCGGCCAGGCCACGGGCCACCACCTGCGCCTGCCCCTGCACGTGGAAGCCAGCTGGTGGCAATGGCCCTGGCTGTGGGGGCTGGTGGCCGCCTTGCTGGTCGCTTTGGGCTACGGCATCTACTGGCTGCGCCTGCGCCGGGTGCTGGGCGAGGCGCGCCGGCGGGCCGAGCTGGCCGCCAACCTGCACGACGAAGTGGGGGCCTTGCTGACCCGGGTGACCATGCTGGCCGAAGTGCTGCGCGACCACTACCGGACGGCCCCTGAGGAAGGCGCCCGCGGCTTTGACGCCCCTCACGCCTTCGACCGCCTGCTCTACAACAGCCGCGCGGCCGTGCAAACCATGCGCGACGTGGTGTGGGGCATCGATTCGCAAGCCGATTCGGTGGGCGCCCTCCTACACCGCATGCGCGACCACCTCAATCAAACGGCCACCGCGGCCGGTCTGGCAGCCACTTTCAGCCACGCCGGGCTCAGCGAAAAAACCGTGCTGCCGGCCAGCACGCGCCAGCACCTGTTTCTTGTTTTCAAAGAAGCGGTCACCAACACTGCCCGCCACGCCCGCAGCGCCACTGAAATCAGCGTGCACCTGGGCTACCGCCAGGGCAAGCTGGTGCTGGAAGTGGGCGACAACGGCCAGAGCAGCGGCGGCGCGCCCCGCTCCAGCGGCATGGGTTTGCGCAACATGGCCCACCGCGCCCAGGCCCTGGGGGCCGACCTGCGCACCGGCCCCCACCCCGACGGGCGCCCCGGCTACTACGTGCAGCTGATCATGGCGTAAGCAAGGCCGCGAAATGGGGGAAATCTCCTTCCGCTTAGAGCTGCCCGCGGGCCGCCCGGCTCAGCAGCTCCAGGCGCCCACTGACGTGCAGCTTGTGGTAGACGCTTTTCACGTAGCTGTGCACCGTTTCTAGGCCCAGGTGCAGGCGCTGGGCAATCTCCTTGTCCGCGAGCCCATCAATCAAGCCTTCGAACACCTGCTGTTCCCGGGGAGAGAGGCCGGCGGGGTGGATGCTGGGGGCGGGCTTGAAGTGAGCCAGCACCCGCCGCGCCACCGAGGGGCTCAGCGTCGAGCCGCCCGCGGCCACCTCGCGGATGGCCTGGGTAAGCTGGGCCAGGGGGGTATTTTTGAGCACGTAGCCGCTCGCGCCCCGGCTCAGGGCCAGGTAAATACGGTCGGGGTCCTCAAACACGGTCTGCACAATAATGTCGGCCCGAGGCAGGCGCTGCTTGATCAGGGGCAGGGCCTCCAGCCCGCTCATGCCGGGCAGGCCCAGGTCGAGCAGGATGACGGCCGGGGGCAGGGCGTCGGGCAGCTCCGCCAGAAATTGCTCGGCTGACCCACACACCAGCACCAGGGTCAGGCCGGGCTGGCGGCGCAGGTAATCACTGAGCAGGGCCCGGACTTCGGGGTCGTCTTCGACCAGGGCCAGGTGGAGCGAGTTCATAGCCCAAGGTAAGGACCGAACCCCTAGTTTCCATCGCTGGACCCACCCCCAAATGGGGGTGGGCTTTTTGATAGAGGCCTGACTGCACGCCAAGACCGGTAAATTCAGCTCCCGACCCCGCGGGGGCCGGCTTTCGTTCTGCCCGCAAAGAGCAGAATCCCCCGGCGCGCGCTGCCAAGCTTAGGGGTTGGCAGCACGGGCGTCGTCTCTTCGTTACCGGCCTTCCTAGGGGGCGGTAGGATACCAGTTGCGCAGCCGCACGTCGATTTTCGGGTTTGCCGCGTTCACCGTTTTCTTGAAGCCGGCCACGTCGCTCAGGCCGTTCTCTCCCCGGTAATGGTAGGGGTACACTATACCCGGCTTGAAGGCTAAGACGGCCTGCGCGGCCTGCCGCACGTCCATGGTGTAGGGCAGGTTCATGCACACGAAGGCTACGTCGATGCCCCGCAGGGCGCGCATCTCGGCAATGTCTTCCGTGTCGCCGGACAAATAGACGTTTTTGCCCCCCAGGGTCAACACGTAGCCATTGCCCCGGCCTTTGGGGTGGCGCGCATCGGCCGCCTCGGGCAGATTGTACATGGGCAGGGCCGCCACGCCCAGGCCCAGGGTATCAAGCCGCTGGCCGTTACGGAGGATGCGTGCTTGGGCTTGGTACTGCGCCGGCAGCTGCTCGGCTACTGCTTTGGGTACGATCAGCAGGGCCTTGCCCACGGCGAGCCCGGCCAGGGTCTTGGGGTCCAGGTGGTCCCCGTGAATATCGGTGATCAGGATCACATCGGGGGCGGCCAGCCCGGCATAGGCCGCCGCGCCGCCATAGGGGTCCACGTAAATGGTCTTCTTGTTCCAAGTAAAGACCACGCTGCCGTGGGTGATGGGCTGCACCGTGAGCGGACCCTGGCGGGTGGCAATCTGGTCGGTGGCCGCGCGCGCGGGGATTGCCGGGGTAGCGGTTTGAGCCGGTGCCGGCAGGGCGAAAGCCGCCAGCGCGGCCAGGAGGGGGAGAGTAGCTTTCATAAGTTTGGGGCCGGGGGAGATAGCATGGTAGACCAATTTTTCCGTAACAAAAGCCGCTAGCGAAAATCCTTGCCTATAACCAACTAACCCGCCGCAAGTTCAGGGCTGCGATCCATCCGTAGCTGATCTCTACCCTACAACTTAGGGGAACGGCAGGCCGCGCAGCTGGCGGCGGTGGGCAGGGTGTTGGCATGCTGCGCGATGGCCGTATCCAGCGCGTGCTGGAAAGCGGCCAACAGCTTGTCGCGCTCCGTGTCGGGGATGTTTTGCAACACCTGCTCAATGGCCGAGCGGTAGACGTGGGCCATGAAGTTAGGGCCGTAGGAAGTGAAAAAACCGTCGTGCAGGGCATCGAAGGTGGTTTTCTCCGCCGAGGAAATGGACCGCGACAGCGCTTGCCACTGCTTGGCATTTTCCGCGAGGCTGTGTTGTAATTCTGGATTCATAAACCTTGGGGGAGAAAAAGCCAAGCGTAGCCGTAGTGCGGCTCGGACGTTCGCCCTGCAACAGCGCAGGCCAAGGGGATAGTACAAACTTGGGCCCCCTTATTGTCCTAAAGTTAATAAGGGGCAAACTATGGGCTGACCTTGGTCAACTTTCCAGCCCGCGCCCGAAAAATAAACCTCCCCCGGCCCCCTGGGGACGGCTACCAGTGGGGTCGGCGCAGCAACGTGACTTAGGTAGGGCTTTTTAGTAGTGCGGCCCCAGCGGGCGCCGTCAGCCGCCCGCCGCTGGCTTAACCCCGCGTCCACGGTTGCGCAGGACTCGGGGTCCCCACAGCGACGTGAGCGAGCAAGCCTCCGATGCAAGGACCAGATCTCCTCGCCGGGGTCGGCAGGCTGGGAACATCAGGGCGGCATGATAGTAATCTGGGCCGGTATTGACCTGGTGGTTCATGATGCTAAGCACCTGCTGGCGGCGCGCGTGATCACGACGGCGTAAGGCAGGGTAGGTAGCGGAGCCGTAAGCCGGGTGGTCTTCGCGCTCTTGTTATCCAGCGAGAAAGCGTCCGCATAGCTTGTCCTGCCGGGCGTTCTGGGGGTTAATCCCTAGATAGGCCAGAAGAAGTTAAAGCGAGGATAGAAGCGGGTTCCGGGTTAGGGGCGCTCTTATGGTGCCGGGTGGCGGGCCTGCACCCCGGCCCTAGGACTTAATGACAAAAGCCATTAACTCGGCCATCTTCCCAGCGCGAAAGCGCCAGACATCGCAGTAGGCATGCTCCACTGCTTGCCCCGTTTCATCGGGCAGTCTGATTGTGCCGAGCGCCGTCACGAACTCGTGCTCGGCAATCAGGTGCTGGACCACAAACTGGGGCGGCTGGACGTAGGCCGTAGCCATCCATTGCCGCACAGCTTGCTTGCCGCGCAGTGTTTGCTCGCCCACAAAATTCCACTGCGTGTCGTCGGTGCAGCAGGCCAAAAACCCCTCGTAGTCGCCGGCCGTGAGGGCCGCGTTGGCCTTGACTAGGATAGTCTTGTTGTTTTCCGGCATAATCGAGGGAGTTAAGGAGAAGGCGGAGGTAGGCAGGAGGGCCTAATATAAACCGGGCGGCGTGAACCGGCAACCCCCGCTTGGCCCGCCGCGCCCGGGCGGCAAGGCTTCAGAAAAACGTGGGGATCATTACCCTAACCGGCCAATCACCCTGCCACGTTAAAGGGCTGCCAAACAGGTCTTGGGCCAGGGGCCACAAGCGTTTGGCAGCGGCGGCATCGACGGAATAAGGCTTTACCCCGGCTCCCATTCCCGGCCCGAGCGCTAAGGCGGTAATAGCCACCTCCTCACAATACCCGCCAAGGCGGTTTAACAACGGGGTCGGGGCGCACCACCCCATACCCATCAAACACAAACGAGAACAGGGTCATCTTTTTTTATCCTCCCTAAACTACGCAGACGCCCCAACTAGTTGAAAGATGAAAAAGCCCCCGGGAGGGGGAGACGTTGGAACCAAGGGCAAGTGGCCTTCCCAGCCACTCCTCGGCTACCGGGCAGCAGACCAAGCGCGAACCAGCGACCGGCTCGGTTAAAGTGCCCCCCCCGCGCTTTTCCAATAACTGGCAAGCTGTTTGGTACAGTGGAATCATCCGTGTATTTTTTTCACTATTCCACCTATATGCTTTACTAGTAGCAATCTATGGAAAACGTACTTACCCTTCAGCGCTTGCCGCGGCTGTGGCTGCGCCGGCACAAAAAGGCGCTGCTCGGCTACATGACTCGCCGCACCAGCGCCCTGGCTAACGCCTCCCTTCTGGAGCAAGGTTGATACCCCAACATATGAAAAAAGCCCCGGCATCGTCGGGGCTTTTTGGTGCCGCCCCTTCTGGTATGCCAGAGCCTTAATGTAATGTTGCCTTCACAGGCCAGCGGCTCGCGGACCTGTTACCCTCCTCGGCCTAGCTCCGTCACGCGCGGGGTCCAAAGTAGTAGCGTACGCCCGCGCTCACGCTCGGATTCGCGGGGTACAGGCGCGTGGGGCTCTGCACTTGCCGGTTCAGCACCGCCTCGGCCGTGAGCTGCAGGCCCGCGCCCACTTGGTAGCGCACACTCGGACCCAGCGTCAGGCACACGCCCGTGGCCCGGCTCGTGCCCAGCTCGTAAGGCGCGCCCGCTCCGGCCGCCAGAGACTGGCGCGTCACGGCGTGCACCAAGCTCAGGCCCCCAAGCACGTCCACCTGCAAGCGTTGGGCGGGGCGAGGCAGCAGGGCGTAGCGGGCCAGCACGGGCACGAGCAGGGCACGCACGCGGGTGGTACGGGTCGCGTAGTCGACGGCCCCCTGGCCCGTGCTCGGATCCAGGGTCTCGTAAAGGATGGTGGTATGGCGGTAGTCCGTATCATAGGCCGCGCTCACTTCTACGCCCCAGCGGGGGCGTAGCTGCAGGCCCAGCGTGGGCACGAAGGATTTGAGGTTGACCAGGCCCCCGTTGGGCAGGGGGCAGCCGGCCAATAAGCCCCCCACGCCCACCACCACTTGGGGGAAATTAACCAGAGCCGGAACCTCTGGGGCTTGGGCTTGCCCAAGCAAGGGTGTAGTAAGCAGGAGTAGGCTACCCCAGAGGGCCCGAGAAAAAAGCATGGCAAGCAAAAGCGTGACGAGGAAAGACGAGGGCAGGAAGAGCGGGCAAATATAGCGGCAAGAGTGCCACAGTGCCGAGAACGTTGGCAGGAAAGGCAAGGAGCGGCGTATCGCTTCGTATCTAAATAATTGATATTCAGCTTATGCAGATCAGTGAGACCAACTGGCGTGGGGTATAAGCTATTTTCAGGTACTAGTTCGTGCTTCTTCCTGTTCGGTTTGCTGCCCGGCTTTTAGCTGCCATGTCCGCTCATCAATGCCCTGGACCTTGTACTAGCTTAGGTTACCGGTGACTCTGCGGTAGTGAGCGCTGCCAGCTAGCACTTGGCGGTCCCAAGACCCACGCCTGCAACTCCGGGGCTTTTACTTCGCCACCTGCCGCTTTAGCCACTCCAGGGATGCCTGGTTGGTTTCCTCGAAGCGCCAATGGCCCGCGATGGGCGTGATAACCACGGTTTTAGGCGCCGTCACCGCGTTTACGGCCGCATAAACCGAGGTAGGCGGGCAGGTGTTGTCATTATAGCCCCACGAATAAAAGCCGGGAACCGTGAGCTGCCGGGCAAAATTGACAACGTCGTAATAGCCCATCGTTCGAATTTTGGCCGGGGTGTTGTTCGTACTGGCGGAGCCCGCGTTCAGCAGGTGAGGCCAGCCCCCAGCGCGGCCATGCAGGTAACCGGTCAAATCACAAAGGGCCGGGTAAAAAGCAGCGAGCGCGGTTACGCGGTTGTCCAGGGCCGCCGTGACAATGGCCAGGGCGCCGCCTTGGCTGCCGCCGGTCACGACCACATTTCTGCCGTCGAAGTCGGGCAGGCTGCTTAGGTAGTCGATCGCGCGGACGCAGCCCAGGTATACGCGTTTATAATAATAGTTGTCCCGGTCGTCGAGCTGGTGGACCGGGTAATCACCGAAGGCATTGCTGAGGTCTTGGTAGGTCCCAGGATCGAGCAGGGGCGAAATACCGTGTATTTCCAGGCTGAGGCTAATAAACCCCTGGTCGGCGTAGAAGGTGCTCGGGCGGGCGGATTTTATGCCGGCCCCGGGCGGGGAAAGCAGTACAGGATATTTGCCGGCAACTCTTGGTTTACAGAGGAAGCCATACAACCGCTGCCCGGGCTTGTAGTTCTGCAAGCTGACCAGGTATACCTCCACCGTGGGGGTGGAATGCTCCGGCAAGTAGGTCAGCCGGGCATCTACCGGCACGCGGGCCGCTTCGCTTTTCGCCTGCGCCCAAAAAGCTACAAAATCGGGGGGCAGGGTCACGGTCGGCACAATTTGCTCCGGGGAAAAGCCGAGTTTCACCTGGCTGCTATACGTTTTGCCCTGGTGCTCGGTGGTGACAACTAGTTGACGAAAGCCCGGCTTCCGACTTGTGCCCAGGTCGATCTTTCCTTGTCCCTTCTTCAGGTTCAGGGTGCCCTTTTTTTCCGCCGCCAGCATTTCCGGCCCCAGCTCGTAACGGATGGTAACGTCCGCTAACGGCACATCATTTTTGCACACTGTTACCTGCACCGACGCCGGCTGGTTGACCGCATACTGCCAATCCGCGGCGCTCGGCGAGAGCACAATGGTGATCAGCTTGAGCGGGGCGGGTGAATTTTGGGCTTGTGCCGGCTGTATAAGCAGCAAAATACAGTAGATGGACCATGCGAAGCGGGCTTTTATCATAGGGAAAAAGGCGTCAGAAGGAAAAGATCATTGGTCTGCGTCTGCTGAGAGGGGTAGACGAAAAGCGGCGGGCAGGAAAGATAGGTTATACTTTCTTCCCCTAGTCAGCTCTATCCCTAGGCCAGCGGCAGTGCCTGCGGGTGCTCCTGCTCCGGGTGGCCCCAGCAAGCCCCTTGCCGAGCACCTTGCCGGTGACGAGGAGGAGATAGTGTGGTACGGAACATAGCGGCGCAGCAGGCGCTAAGGGATAACAGGGGCCAGAAAAACAGCGGCTTAATCTGCGGACGGGGACGGGCCGCTGGTTGCGCTGTGGCGCTACTAGTCTCCCAGGAGGGCGGGCCAGGCGGCTGTTTCCGCTATCCCAGCAGGCAGTTATCGGGCCTATACGGGAGTAGATTGATCATGACTGGAACCGGTCAGCTCCAGCAAGCAGGATTCACGAGCTCCGAGCCGACGAACTTGAACGGCAACGGTGGGTCCAAGCCGCTAATAGATTCTGGTCCCCTTTTTACAAACTAACGATCCCGAAACAGGAGCGATGCAAACCGGCCGGGTTGCGACGATAGCGGGTTGTTATCGGACCTTATGCTTACCTTGGCGGAGCAGCCATTTTTCGGCTCGGCTACTCCTTAATTTACAGCGTTCCATGAAGCCACTCTCCGTACTTGCTCCCACCAGCCGCGCCTTGCCTTCCTTGGCCGAGCTATCCGAGCACACGGCCCGCTACGTGGAGGCGGGCTTAAGGGGGGCGGCCAACACAGTCAAAGCCTACGCAGGCGATCTGCAGCGCTTCGGCGCCTGGTGCGCTGCCCACGGCTTGGCGCCCCTGCCCGCCTCAGTAGACACCCTGGCGGGCTTTGTGACCCACCTGGCCGAAGCGGGCAAGAAGGTGGCCACCATTCAGCGCCACTGCGCGGCCGTGGCTAAGGCCCACGCCCTGCGCGGGCTGGACTCGCCCACGGATGATAAGCAGTTCAAGGTCTTACTCGAGGGCATCAGCCGCATCAAGGGCGTGCGCCAGCACCAGGCCCCGGCCTTTACCCTGGCCGCCTTCAAGCGCATCGTCAAAAGCATCGACGCCACCACGGTGGCCGGCCAGCGGGACAAGGTGATTCTGCTCTTGGGCTTCTCGGGAGCTTTTCGCCGCTCCGAACTGGCGGCCCTGAACATCGAGGACCTGAGCTTTGCCGAGGAAGGGTTGCTGATTGACTTGAAGAAGAGCAAGACCAACCAACTGGGCGAGCACGAGGAGAAGGCCATCTTCTATTCCCCGGAGTTGGTCCTTTGTCCCATCCGCTCCCTGCAGACTTGGGTAAAAGTGCTGGGGCGGACCCAGGGGCCGCTGTTCGTCTCGCTGCGCAAAAACAGCCGGCTCACTGGGCGCCGGCTCACGGACAAGCACCTGAATTTGATTGTGCAGCGCTACCTGGGCGGGAAGTACTCGGCTCATTCCCTGCGCGCCTCCTTTGTGACGGTGGCCAAGCTGGCGGGCGCGGATGACGCGGAGGTCATGAACCAGACCAAGCACAAGACCAGCGCCATGATCCGCCGCTACACCCGCCTCGACAACGTGCGCCAGCACAATGCCGCCCAAAAGTTGGGCTTATAATAAACTAGCGAAGGGGGCTTGGCAAAGAACTGCTGCATTGGGAAGGGTGCACGCAGACTGGTTAGACAGTGTCTGACCAGTCTGCGGCAAGGCCAATCCAGCTGCTTGAGTGACTAGTAGCGTCGAATATATTTGGTAAAACACAGCTTCCGATTGGTCAGTGAGAGCCCGGAAACGCCCCGGCTTCGCAGGGTCTTGGCCAACTCCGGGAGCAGGCGTTCGCCCTAGGTCGCCCGATTATGGCCGTGTTGATCACACTGCCCCTGCTGACCAGATTTATTCCAGCAAAAATCCTTTCATTGCGGCTCTGGCCACGACGGACCGCAAGCACTTTGCCCTCCTCGACGAGAGCGGCGGCCTTCAGTTACATCCCCTTGTATCGGGGAAACGCGTCAGGCTGCGCCCGTTAGGGCGTTGGTGACCCCAGGACGGCATCCAGCTCTTCGGTGGTCGGCAGGTTAGGTTGCAGCTTAGGGGGTAGGGCGCGGCTGAGCTGCCACTCGGCCACACTAATGGGCTGGCTCAGCCCGCGCAGGGCGTACTCGGCTACGACTCAGTTGTGCGTTCTGCACAGCATCAGGCCAATGGTAGGCTAATCCGTGGGGTGGCGCAGCACCTCGTTGGCCACGAACACCGCGAGAAAATGGGCTTAGTCGGGTGGTAAGAGCGCGGTGGTCATAAACAAAATGCAGGAAGCCGGCGGGAGAGTCAGCGTTGCTGGTGTTGGACGGGCTATTCTTTTACCGGTAGGGCGCCGGTAACGGGTGGAAGAAGATGAGCCAGATAAGGCTTGTTACGGAAGGGATGGATAATGAAGCAAACCGATAGCGTCAACCCTAGAGGCCCAGCTCCTGGGCGGCGTTATGCTGGCGCACGTTATCGAGACGGGTGTAGCGGCGAATCATGTCCGTGGTCTTGTGCTTGGTCTGGTTCATGATCTTGCTGTCGTCCACCCCGTTGAGCTTGGCAATGGTCACAAAGGAGGCCCGCAGCGAGTGGGCCGTGTAGGGCGCCCCTAGCCGCAACTGCACGATCTCGTTTAAGCTAAAGGTGCTCAGGCGCCGCCGGCTTAGGCGCTGGCCCTTGTGAAAGGACACGAACAAGGGTCCCTCGCTGCGCCCGTGCTCCGTGAGGTAGGTGACCCAGTCCTGCACGGCCCGCACGGGGCAGGTGCGCCGGTCGGGTGAGAAGAAGATGGCTTTCTCCTCGGCCTCGCCTTTCTGGTTGGTTTTGCTGTGCGTCAAATCGACGATGAGCCCGTCGGCGTCGAAGTGCAAATGCTGCAGATCCACCTTGGCCAGCTCGTCGCGGCGAAAGGCGCCCGCCAGGCCCAGCAGGAGCAGGGCCCGGTCCCGTACCCCGTCTGGGCGTTCAAGGCTGATGCTCTGCACCACCCGCTTGAAGTAGGCCAGGGTGAAGGCCGGGGCCTGGTGCTGGCGCACGCCTTTCTCCCGGCTGATGCCCTCCATGAGGTCCTTGAACTGCCGGTCGTCCGTGGGCGGGGGGAGTTTGGCTAGCTGGTGGGCTTTGCTGATGGCCGCGCAGTGGCGCTGGATAGTGGCCACCTTCTTGCCCGCTTCGGCCAGGGAGGTGACAAAGGCGGCCAGGGTGGTAACCTCGGCCGGCAGGGCCGCGCGACCGTGGTCCTGGCACCACAAGGAGAAGCGACGCCAATCGCCGGCGTAGGCGCGCTGAGTATTGAGCGCGCCTTGCTGCCCAGTAGTGACGTAGCGGGCGGCCGAGGCGGCGTAGTCATCGATGCTGCGCGCGGCCCCAATGGCTTGATGGGTCACTTCCGGGAAGTGGTTGAGGTTAGATGAATCGTTGTCCAGCATAAGCAAATTCCAGCGATGAGCTACTCCTTATTATATAGGTGTCCTCGAAGCATACAAAGACCACCTTTCGGGTGACGAGTAACATAAGAAAAGATTTATACTAAACGCCGTGGGAAAGATAATATAATTACCCTCGATAAGTAAGGCTTATCGAGGGTAATTATGGAGAAAGATAAATTTATTTTACATAATACTATTTACAGTTTTTGTTCTATCATAACCTAAAAAAGGTCAATTCATTATTGACTCTTTCGGCAACGCTTAACCAGAGCAGCATAATGACCAACTGCCTACCAATCGCGTTAGTGTTTGAACGTGACCTAATAGCTAACTGGACTTAGCGAACTGTCTGGTGTAATTAAACTATCACCGGGTCAGCGTTATGGTAATCCCAGGGCGGCCGGGCTGTCGCTTGACGCCTAACAGGTCGCCTACCCAAAGGGGTAGAAAATCGCCGTCCTTATGCCTACCTTACTGGTTCTTGGACAAGAAGTTTAAGCTAGCTTCCTCTGGACCCCAAGCGCGCTGCCCGTTTCCTTCGGGTCAGGTGTCAGGCGCTCTAGCAAGTAGTTCTGGGGGAAGGTGCTGCTGCTCGCATAGGAGGGCAAAAAGGTAGCGTAGTAAAGCAAAGGCGAAAAGCCGGCAGCCAGCCGGCGGATATGCAGGCAATAACCACCTGACCGATAGAAACCTTATGAGCAGCCAGCCAAAGGAGTTGACCCTCACCGAACAGGCCACCCTACTGGGCACCCTGCACGCCCGGTTCGAGCAACACCGTCACCGCCATCCCGGCCTGGAATGGAACAAGCTGCATGCGCGGCTGGCAGCGGATCCAGCCAAGCTGTGGGTCCTGCAGGCCATGGAAACGACGGGGGGAGAGCCGGACGTGGTGGGCTATGAGGCCAAGACCGGCCAGTACCTGTTCGTGGATTGCTCGGCCGAATCGCCTCCTGGCCGCCGCAGTGTGTGTTACGACCAGCAGGCGTGGGAGGCTAGAAAAGACCATAAACCCAAAACCAGCGCGCTGGCCATAGCCGCGGCCCTGGGCATTGAGCTGCTAAGCGAAGCTCAGTACCGGGAGCTGCAGCAACTGGGCGCATTCGATTTGAAAACCTCGAGCTGGCTGCTGACGCCGGCGCCGATTCGTGCTCTGGGCGGGGCCCTCTTCGGGGACCGTCGCTACGACCAGGTTTTTGTGTATCACAATGGGGCCGAGGCGTACTATGGAGCCCGGGGGTTCCGGGGCGCGCTCCGGGTATAAGGCCAGAAAGGGGCAACGGCCCCCTTGGGTAAACCGAAACCAGAACAAGTACTGGCAGATAAGCAAGGTTGGACCAATTTTCCGGGGGGTGCTCGCCCTTTCGGCAGCCGGCGCCGAGTGAGATTGTTTTGCAAGCCAGGAAATAGGGGGACAACCTTATCAGTCCTTATTCAAAGTAGTTGCAGGGCCCAGCAAGTCGTCACTTATCACTCCCTCTGCGGCCCTGAAAAAGTCATCTTGCTAGGTGGTTTTCACCTTCCAGGGATGAGGGAAGGTTTCCCTGCCTTCGATCCCATTAAGTACAAAGTCTCAACTCGTAGCGCGTTTGGGCACTTTTTTAGGCCGCTGAAAAAAATAGTTATTAACCCGTGTAACCAATGGCCCCGGGGTTGATATTCCCTGTATACTAACCCCCATTTCCTCCCGGTGGACACTCAAAGCGACGACGAGCTCATGGCCGCGATCAAGGCCGACGACCTCGATCAGCTGGTGCCCTTGCTGGAGCGTTACCAAGAGCCCCTGTTCAACTTTTTCTACCGCCTCACCAGCGACTACGAAACCAGCCAGGACCTGACCCAAACCGTGTTTGAGCGCCTGCTCAAGTACCGGGCCAGCTACCGGCCCGGGCAGCCCTTCCGGCCCTGGCTCTACCAGCTGGCCCGCAACGTGCACGTCTACCACTGGCAGCGCAGCCAAAAGATGCGCACGACGGATGTGGTCGAGGTCGAGCGGCAGGGAGCCTTCGGTGGGGCTGCCTTCACCCTGATGGCCGCGCAGGACCGCCAGCAGGAGCTGCACGAAGCCCTGGCGCTACTAGCCCCACCCCAGCGCGAAATCCTGGTGCTGCACCACCTGCAGGGTTTCAGCTACGAGGAAATTGCCGAGTTGCTGGGCGGCACCGCCGGGGCCGCCAAAGTAAAAGCGCACCGGGCCCTGCAAGCCCTGCGCGCCCTCTACTTCAACTAACCACTATGCCTAACGCATCCAACCCCTCCGAATGTCTGGACGTCGCCGACCTGCTGGTAGACTATGCCCGGCACACCCTGCCCCCGGAGCATACGACCCGGATGGCAGCTCACCTTACCCACTGCCCCCGCTGCCAGGAGCGCGTCGCCCAGGTGCAAGCCTTAATCGGAGAATTGGCGACGGTGGAAAAAGTAACGTCCCCGCCGGGCCTGCGCGCTAACCTACTGACCTTGCTGGCCCAGGAAAAAGCCCGCGTAAACCAGCCGTCCACGGCCGCCGCGGAGGCTCACATGGTGCCGCTCCAACCCGCCCCGGCGGTGGCGGCCGGCACTTGGTGGCTGCGCATCGCGGCCAGTGGGGTGCTGCTGGCCGTCGGCCTGGTGCTGGGCAACCTATGGCGGCCCCTATCAGCGGACGTATCCGTCCGGACGAGGGTAAACGCGGAGGTTTCGCCCCCGCGCCTGCACGCCTTGACGAGTGATCCCACGGCGCCCACCTTATCGGCCAGCGCCCGCATTCAGCTGGTAAGTGAGCTGGCGGGGGAAGCTCAGGGCAAGGACGATCCGGTGGTGCAAGTGTTGATCAACACCCTGAATTTTGACCCCAATGCGAACGTGCGCCTGGCCGCCGGCAAGGCCCTCTTTCGCCTCCGCGCCGACCCCCGGGTCGGAGAAGCATTTCTGCAGTCCCTCCCCATTCAAACCGACCCCTACGTGCAGATCCTGCTTATTGAGCTGCTAGTCGACCTGCGCGAGCAGCGGGCCGTGCCCGAGCTGGAGCGCCTCGCCCAGCGCCCCGATGCGCTGCCTCTGGTGCGGCAGCAAGCCAAATCGGGCTTGGGGCTGCTAATCTAAAGCGCCGGCACAGCCTACCTGTTTTTATCGCCTGTCACCCCCTACGTTTTCATTTTCTTAGCGAACCAGGGCTGAAAATGCCCCCCGGAAGTCGCCGTTGCGGGCGGGTCCGGCTTTTTCTCTCCTCAACTTCCTTTGTCATGATCAAGACCCTCCTGCTCACTTTGCTTTACTTGCTGGCGCTTGGGCCCGCGTTGTGGGCCCAAGACTACCGGCTCAAGCTCGCCGGCAACCCGACAAAAGTTGTGCTGGAGATGCGCAGCGGCCAGGTAAAGCTGGAAGGCTACAACGGTAACGAAATACTGATCGCGGGCAATGGCTTCGAGCCCGCACCCAAGCAGGCCGAAGGCTTGCGAGCCGTGTTCGCGGGCGAAGACAACACGCGCATCGGCCTCTCGGTCACCCAGAAAGACAACGCCGTGCGCATCGTGCAGGCATCCCGCAAGGATACGGACTACGTGATTCGGGTTCCGCGCCAGCTGGCGGTGGTCTTCCACCAACAGCCCTTGGGTGCCGGGGGGCTGAAGGTTACCGATCTGCTCGGCGACGTGGAAGTGAATATGCAGAACGGCAACGTGGAGCTCCTGAATATGAGCGGCGGCGTGGTCGTCAGTCTGCTCGCCGGCAACATAACGGTGCGCTATACCGCCATTGGCAAAGCACCCAGTGCCATCTCCAACCTCGGCGGTGATATCGACGTGACCATGCCCGCCCGCAGCAAGACGACGCTGGAGCTGCGCACTATGTCGGGTGATGTGTACACCGACTTTGACATCGCTCTGGGCAAAGAGGCGGGCGGCCTGCGCCGCCTGGGCGGTCAGGTGGTGGGCGGCGCAGTGAACGGGGGCGGCACCAACGTGTCGATCCAGGCCCTGGGGGGCAATATTTTTCTGCGCAAAGCCAAGTAAAGCGAAGGGCGAGTTGCTCATTCACTACCTCTCAAGAACACCAACGCACCGCTCCGGGCTTCTCAACTCACCCTTTTACCAACTTTAGCATGAAACTCTACCTGCTCCTGGGGGCCCTCGTTGCCTCCCTGCTGGGCTCTGGCCCCACCCACGCCCAAAAAATTATCGAGAAAAAAGCCCCCCTGAGCCCTAATCAACGCCTGGTGCTAGAGTTGCCCCAGGCGGTCACCATCCGTCTCACCGGCGGCAGCGGTCAGGAAGTAGCCGTAAAAGCGAGCGTTAACATCAACAACAATAAGCTCAACGACGCCCTACTGCTGACCTTGAACACGACGGGCGACGTAGTCAAGGTTCAGGCGGCCTTCGATGAGAAGCTGCTCGGCCAGAGCCCGGAGGCCCACTGCCGCGAGGGCCAGGGCTCGACCATGTTGGTGAATGAAGCCGACAAAAACGGCCGCGGCGCCTATTGCATTTTTCCCCACGTCGACTACGAGATCGTCGTGCCCGCCGGGGCTGCGGTAAGGATAGAAACGTTGAATGGCAACATTGAGGTGAAGGGCCTGCGCGGACCGCTGGTGGCCAAGTCATTGAGCGGCTTTGTGGACGTGAGCTGGCCGGCGGCCCATGGCGCGGAGGTATCCCTCACCAGCGCCAACGGCAAGGTGTATAGCACCCCAGACCTAGTCCTGGATACTCGCCCGACCGACTCGCCCATGGGCCAAGAGGCGCACGGCAAACTCGGCCGCAGCGGCCCGGGCGTAAAGCTCGAGTCCTTCAGCGGAGACGTGTTTTTCCGCCAGCAGCCCTAAGAACCCCTTCTCCGAAGGGCAGTCATTGGAAGGGCCGCTTTTGCCTAACGGGTTAGGCCACTTCGATCCGACTACTCTGTTCGTTGTCAATGGTTTATAGGTTCGACAAGGTGTAGGTCATTAACCCTTACCCTTCCAAAAACAAAGCGCCTTTCAACGTAGCTAGCAAAGAGCAGTTTAAGGGTAGTATCAGTCCCTAGCTTAAGCAAAGGATAGGTACCTTCCGTTGAAAGCTATCGGAACCTATCCTGAAAAAAGATAGCGATGAGTAAGCAGACCAACTTGGGTATTGTGAGGAAGAATTATGATACCCAAAGGTTAGAAGAAATGGACAGGAGATTAGGTTAGGTCTCTATTTGCTTCGCCTGTAGAGCTTACGGTTCTTGCTGGAGCCATAGCGCAGGCCGCAGCCCACCCCCATCCCGGGCCCCGCACGTAAACCGCCCCCGTCGCGCTCACACTTGCCGCCGTGCGCCCGTAGTAGCCGGGCGAGCGCAACCGCCACGAGTGGACCTGCCCCTGATAGGTGGCTTGGCGATGGACGTTGTGCTCGTCGTCCAACTGCCAGGTTTGAGAACCTTTCGTGTATAGCCGAGAACGGCTATTGCCGAAATAGGTGCACACCTCCTCCAGGTTGAGCAAAAAAGGCGGTCTTTGGTCGCCGGCCCCCCGGGCGTGCGAAACCAGGGGTTGGCGGGATTAGAGTTCGTGACCAGCAGAATTTGGGCCTGCTCGTCGGGCCTGAAGGTTTGGTAAAATTCCTGGTTGAGGTAACGTTGAGAAACGAGTGGTGATACCAGCGTAAGTCGAGGATGTCCTCGGTGATGAGCAGGGCCCGGTGGTCCTGCCGGGTCAGCACCCGCCACTGGTAGGGTCCAAAGGGGAGCATATCGCCTTTTCTCATGGTGGCTATGGGCCGTGTGCGCTGCCAGCGAGGGCGCTACGCGGAAGGTTTTCCGAGTGGGTCAACAAGGTAATGAAAAGTCGAGCATCAGCTGGTACGGGTTCCCGAACAAGCTATTGAGTACGTGGAAAGCCTAAAGGACTAGGAGAAAGGACACCGCCGCTGTGAGGCAGGGCATGGTTGGCACTCTCTTCGCTAGCTGAGTTTTACCTTATATAACTTAACTGGTATAGCTGACTCTCTGTATGCGTCGTCTACTGTGCTGTTTTTCGTCTTCGCTCTCGGCCTCGCTGCGTGTGGCGCTGACTATGTTTCTCCTAAAGAGTTAGAGGGAGAGTGGTATATAAATAAATGGAAAGGCTATAACCGGTATTCCTCTGGGCAGAGCGATACCTCTTCTATGACTTTTCCCGTGCCTTTTACCAATAAGATTATCATCAGCAAAAAGGAAATCAACTTTTATGACAGCAATGGTAAGATAGCCACCCTCCCCTACCAAAAGAAAGGAAACGTGCTCTCCGGTCAGCGAGCAGGCGAATTTCCCTATACCATCACCATTCAAGAATTGAGTGAGCACCGAATGGTCTATGCGCCTAAACAACAGTACTACTGTAATGGGACGGGCGCGGGCAACGCGGACTGCTTGGCGGTAACTACTTATACCTTCTCCAAATAAGTCAACCAGCAAGGCAGCTCTTACCATTTCCACCTGCTTGCCTAGCGTGGTGTAATTACCATCGGCGACCCACTTTATCCTTAATCAGGGCTATTGCCTTACTGTCCTTCTTGCTCCTTTTATTCTGTCCTATTCTCGTTTCTCTTCACATGACAAGTTACCGACGGCAAGCTTTGCTTCTCCTACCCTGTGGGTTCTTTTTGAACTGTAGTGGGAATGAGCCCGCTCCTACCTTCAACGTTGCGTTCCTCTTGCAAGGAACGGCGGCACACGAGTTAGGGGCCCAAGGGGATATTTACGTGAAGCGGCGCGGGCAGACCGTGCGGGAGCACCTAGCCACGGAGCCCGTGTTTTACGATATAAGGGTCATCCGTCCCGGCAACGGCGTCCAGGTTGAACCGGGCGACAGCGTTTTCTTAACGCTCAGCTTTCAGCGGGTAAGCAGCGATCCGCGGTGGGGCCTGGGGCCCCACAACCGGATAGATGCCGAGCTGTGGGTCGACAAACAAGTAAAGGCAACCTTCGTGCTGGATCATCAGACCAGGGTCTATGATGCGGCTGGCCGTCCCGTTGCCCGGTTCAGCTATGGGATTAGCCGGGAAGGGTGAGGGGGAAGGGGAAAGGCCAAAACGGGGTTTAACGGGCTCTTTCACCGTCTCCTGCTTCAAACTAACCATACCATTTGGCGTTGAATAAGGTCTGATAAGTAAATCGTATCAAACCCTATAAAGCAGCTCTGCTCACCAAGGGGGGTATGACATAATGCCCTCCATAAGACAGGTCAGAAAGCTAGGGCCAGAAAGCGCAGGGGTCTTTTGTTTCGGAACCGGCTTGTTGAACCACGCTGGCGAGCGTATGGGGCTTACTCACCTGCCAATAGCTGTAGGGCCCGAAACCGATAACTTTTTGAGCTAGCGGCCCACGCCTGCTTTGGCATTGGCTATGAGGGAACTCTCAGTTCCAGCGACCAGCGGAAGTGGCGGCAGACGGCCGGGCTGGTTGTCCTTTCCCTCCGTTACGCGAGTCACCCCTTTTCTGACCTATCCCGCAGTGGGCTGGGGGCGGCATAGAGGTTGGGCAAGCCGACCTGCTCGTGACATGCATCCAGCCAACCGCGCTGCGGATGCGCCACGGCGTACCCTATGGCCCGCAGCCAAGCCTCCATCTCCGGCAGGGAAGGCAGGGCATGGTTGTCGCAGTTGCGCTGCAAGGCGTTGCGCGTGGCTGGCCCCTTGGCCCAGGCCCGGCGGGGGCGGTGCTTGCCCGTGCGCAGAAAATAGTAGGCGTCGGCCACGGTCTGGCTGCGGTTCACGCCCGCGTGGCAGTGCAAGTACACCCGCTGCTGCGCTTGTTCGGCCTGCCATAGAATAAACAGGGCCCCGTAGATACTACTCAAACTCAGCCCCCAGAACTCGCCCAGCGGAAACCAGTGCGCGGCCTGGCCGCGGGTCAGCAGCGTCTGTGCCATTGGCGCCTGATATTGATCACTCACATTGATCAAAACGTCGTAGGGGGTCAGCCGGCCGTCCCCTTCGAGCTCACCTGGGGTAGGGTAAGGGCCGACCAAGACACTGTGCGCAAACCATTGACGAAACGTGGGCATAAAACGCGTAGTGAGTGAAGAAGCTGACGAGCCCCGTTCCACGCCCGGGGCAGACAGGAGCAGGAGCCTACGGCACTTCCTGGAACCGCGTAAAGGCCGCCGCGTACAAGGCCGGCGTCAGGGTATGCCCCTGCACGGGTTTGGGCAGCAGCACGAGCACGGGAGTCCGCGACTTGACTGCTTCTAAATACGCTTTCAATGAGTGGGTCCCCAGCGCACTGCGCACCAAGACTGAGTCCGGATCTATCGCCGGATCCAGCCGGGCTAACTGCACCAATTGGTGCGCGGCCGCCTCGATGGTCTGGGGGGTAAACTGCAAGGGGGTATAGTTCACCCGGACCTCCACCTGCAAGTGATCACCTAGCTCGGTGCGGGCCACTTCCCGAAACGTGACGACAGTAAGTATGGCCTGCTCGGGGGTGGCCGCGTTGGCCTCGAGGTTTTGGCACTGCATCACCTGCATCAGTAGTAGCCCATCCTCCGGGGCAGACGACACCCCCCGGGCCTCGATGCGCCGCCGCGCCTGCGCGCACGTGCCCGGCACCTCGAGCGTGAGCACGTGCAGCTGATTCTTAGGACCGGAGATTAGATTGGTGGAGCTGTCCAGGCGGCTCTGCTCCGTGTAACAGGCACTGGCCATAGCCAGCAGCCCCAACCACATGTCGCGCTTGTCCATCGGCTTAGGCTCAGGAGAGAGAAGTAACGAAGACCAAAATAGCGAAATACCGCTAGATAGGGACACTATATTATCCCCGGAACGTACTGATTACTTTGCGTGATGAACGGCTTGCTGACAGCCGTTTGCTTTCGCCCTGACTACAGCCTGCCATGGACTGGTAGGCTGAAAATACCTTTGGTCAATAGGAGGCCAACGAAGGTGAGCGAATGGAAGTAGCGGCTGGCGGCGTTGCGGGGCGTCCTCCCGAATCAGGGCCATACCCCAATAAGACTTGATTCCAATCAGTGTTTGGGCGGGACTACCCCGGGTTGGGTCATCTGAAAGCCTGTTTTAGCTTTCTCTGCTTCCACCATTTTTCTCACCTGAGCAAGTAACTCCTTTGCATCGTAGATGATCCCATCCTTGATGGTATATTTCACTCCCCCTACCCTACTGACCTGGTTGTTTTCGGCCAGTCGGATGGTGCCGGTACCATACAAAACCTTGAAGTCCTGGAGAGGGCTCTCCTCCACAATCACGAAATCAGCCAGCTTACCCACCTCGACGCTCCCAATTTCCTTTTCCATGCCCAGCAGCTCCGCCCCGTTCAGGGTGGCCGCTTGTATCACCTCCAGGGGGTGAAATCCGGCCTCCCGTAGCAGCTCCAGCTCGCGGGGATAAGCAAAACCAAAAAGCTCGTAGATAAACCCCGAGTCAGTGCCGACGGTAACCCGGCCACCCCGATTTTTGTATTCATTGATAAACGCCATCCACAACCGGAAGTTTTCTCGCCACTGCACCTCCTGCTCCGTGCCCCAAGAGTGCCAGTAGGAGCCGTGCGCATTCCAGCTGGGAGTGTAAAACTTCCAGAGTTCGGGCATGGTGTAGTCCGCGTGCCACTCGGCGGTGCGGGCCCGCATCAGGTCGCGGTTGGCCTCGTAAATGTTAAACGTCGGGCAAAGGGTAAAGTCCAGCGCAATCAGCTCATTCATCACCTGGTTCCACTTCGCCGAGAATGGCGCGGCAGTTTGTTTCCATAAGGTGCCGGCGCCCTCGAACCGTTGTTGTTCGTTAGTGTAGTTGTAGTCTAGGGCGTAATGCTGCACCGTACGGTCCATAAACATGGCTTCGGGCAGGCCATACCAGTGCTCTAACGAGCTGATCCCGGCTTTGGCACTGTGCAGGGCATTCCAGCGGCCGACGTCCGTCTGGGAATGGTGGATGGCCGACCTAAGGCCCAGCTTCTTGTTTTCCGCGGCGGCTGCCTGCATGATTTCCGGGGCGGCCCCGAAGAACTTGATACCATCGGCGCCGGCTTTGGCGTTCTGCCTGACCCAGTCGCGGGCCTGTTGCGGCGTGGCAATGGGTTGCTTGCTGCCCATGCCAAACCGGGTATAGGCACGGATGCGGGGGGCGGTAATTGTGTTTTGGGCACTTTTCTTTTTCTGCTCCAGCGTCCAGGCTAGGCCATTACCCGCCGAGGGCTCCCGAATAGTCGTCACGCCATGTGCCATCCAAAGCTTATAGACATAGCTGGCATCAGAGCCATTGTTGTTGCCAATATGGGCATGGGTATCCACGAAGCCCGGCAATAAGTACATACCCGCGGCGTCTAGCTCCTTGCCGCCTGGTTTCAGCAGGGGGCGTTTCGTGGCATCTATGGGTAGGGCCGTGGTGCCCACCACCTGGATATCGGTAATGCGATTATTTTCCACCACAATATCTACTGGGCCCAGGGGCGGCGAACCGGTGCTGTTGATGAGAATTACCCCCCGGATGATGAGTTGGGGCCAGGGGCCTTCCCCCTCCTGCCGGTTGGGTACCGGCAGGGGCACCGGCGCGGGCTGCGCGGAAAGCCCTACGTTGGTGAGCAGGCCTAGGATCAGCAAAAGGGTTTTGGGTGACTTCATGCGAATGTTGCTGGTAAGACAAAGCTCTGTCTTCGACTGGAGACAGAGCTTTGTAGGGATGGATCAGGCAGCGCAGGGGCTGCCGCGCGTACATGAAAAATGGACCGGTAGCGCCCCGGGCCGCCGACTAGCGGTTCGTTTGACCTGTCGGCTTACCCCCATCCGCTTGCTTGCGGGTATACTGGGCTGGCTGGCCAGGCTTGGGTAAAGAAGCCCGAATAAACTCTCGGATATCCTCATTGGAGGTGGCCAGATCTTCGCTGCGCAGGTACATCATGTGTCCGCTGCGGTAGCCTTTGAAGCTCATGCGGTCCTTCATTTTACCGCTGGGGTCCAGTTGCCACATGTTGTATTTCGCATTGAAATAGTCGCAGGCGCCATCGTAGTAGCCGGACTGTACCATCAGATGCAGGTTGGGGTTCTGGGCCATGGCCTGCCGCAGGTTGTCACCCGTGTTATCATCGCTGTTGTCCCAGGGGCGCACTGGGCCAAACATATTATACTTTATGTCGGTCTTGTATTTCAGCTCCTCGCTGATGTACATGTTAATGGCTGGGGTAAAGGAATGCAGCCACGAGGTAAGCTCCGGCGCATAATCCGGCTGCAAGCCAATCTCCTGCTTATCGATGCCGATGTAGCGGGAGTCGAGCCGGCCAACAGTGTAGCCTTCCTTACGCAGCAGCTCTTTCCAGAAAAAAGCCGGCGGCACACTCAGGTTTTGCTGGAGAATAACCTCTGCTGATAAACCGGAGTAATGGGCCATTTTGCCGGCAATTTCTTTCCTTTTCTGGTCCCCGAGGCTCCAGCCTCGGGTAATCGCCGGAATTAGCTCATTAATCGTGAATTCCTCTACTTCAGGCAGCATCGCCGTCAAATCCTTTTGTTGCAGATCAGACGCTAGCACCTTGTGATGCCAGGCCGTGGCGGCATAATACGGCAGCATACTGGCGGCGGCTACTGGGCCTTCGCGCTTGATACCGAGCTCCGTGGGCGACACCAGAATTACCCCGTTAAGATACATCCAGTGGGCATTCTGCAGCTCCAGGGCAAGCCCCGAGACCCGGGTGGTACCATAGCTCTCGCCGATCAGGTACTTAGGGGAAGCCCACCGTTTCTGGCGGCCGACAAAGGTATTTATCCAGCCGGCCAGGTACTTGATGTCGGCATTTACACCAAAAAACCGTTTGGAGACAGCCTCGGCCTTCAACGTATCAACGGCGCGGGAGAGCCCAGTATTTACCGGGTTTACATACACGATGTCGGCTACATCCAGAATGGAGTGTGGGTTCTCCTTTATTCCGTACGGCTGCAAGGGATATCCTTCCTTATCAATGTTCAGCAACCTAGGTCCGGTATAGGCAATGTGCATCCACACCGATGCGGAGCCCGGCCCACCGTTAAAGGAAATGACCAGGGGCCGGCTGGCCTTGTCCTTCACATCCGAGCGCTCGTAGTACGTGTAGAATAGCCCGGCCACTGGCTTTCCCTTCTCATCCCAGACGGGTTGGGTACCTGCGGTGGCCGTGTAGGGAATACGTTTGCCCTTTACCGTCACCTCGCGTTTGGTGCGTACCGTCGAGTCGAGTGCCAGGGACAGCTTCTGCGCCGCTACGGGGTGCAAAGCAACGGAGAGGAGAAGGAAGAAGAGGTAGAGTCGTTTCATGTTTTAGTCATTAAGCCTGAGACAGGTAGCAGGGTCAGGGTAGTACTCGGTAGGCGTTTTCACCGTCAGTTGTTTTGTTGCCAGCGCCCCCGTCTACCCTGTAGCCCGTGCCGCCTTGGGTAGCGACGCGCCTGGGTGCGTTGACCAACCGGCCGGGGGGCAAAATTCTACTACGTCCGCCGTGCGGGGTGGATGTGCCTAACCAAGAGCGTGAGGAATAAGCGGTAGCTACTCGCGGTGCAAAACCGGCGCGCCTCACCAGTTGCAGCGTGAGGCGCGCCGGTTCTGCTATTGCCGCGTGTCCCAGAATACTCTTTCCAGCAAGGTCGCTTTTTGCTTAATATTGGGATTGCTACTTACTTCGTTGAAGGGATAGAACAGCGACCTGGGTACGCCATTCCACACGGCAATAGGCGTCGGGATCGGCTTAATGTTAGGGTAGCCGGTTCGGCGCCAGTCCGTCCAGTTTTCCATCACCACGCCAAAATTGGCAATGTATTTCTGGTTGATGATCTGCTCGAGCTTCGCCGCTGGCGTGCCGGTCAGGGTGCCATGCGCCGCCAGGTAAGCTGTGATGGCGGCCGGGGCGGCGCCGGCACTACTCAGGGAGGCCCGTATTCCTTCGCGGAAGAAGGTTTCGGCATCGCCGGGGGTCCCGAAGCGTAACGCGGCTTCGGCCCGGATAAAGTTGTACTCGGAGTATAGCAGCAGCCGGGAGGGCGCGTCGCCGCCGTAGGTGATGGCCGTGCCCTGTATGCTTCCGTTTGCGAGAACCCCTGCGGGGTTGACGGCCGAGGCGGTACCTTTAAGGTAGCTGTGCAACCGCGAATACAGCGCCGATGGCGTGGGGTCTAGAATGGTAGAGCCCTTATACGAAGTGGAGTTGTAAGGAAAAGGAATAAAGTAGGCTGCCCGCCGGGGGTCTTGTGTGGTGTTCATCAGGTCCACCAGAAAGCGGTTTGGAAAAAACTGATCTCTGAACTGCCCCCCTTCTATGCTCGCCAGCGGGTTTTGCCGCTGCGGCTGATTCAGGAACATCATCTGGAAGTTATCGTCATTTGCCCTCATGAACTCCACGCCACTATTGATGAGGGCCGTGATCTTCTGGGAGGCAAAGGCCGGGTCAGACTCGCTGTAGTGCAGGTACATCCTCAGCTTCAGCGTATTGGCTAGCCGTTCCCATTTTACTTTGGCGGCCGACCAGCTAGGAGCGGCATAAATGGTGGTAGAGCTGTTTGGCGACAGCAGCGAGGTAGGCGCATTCAGATCAGCTATCCCTTCATCTAAGAGCGTAATCAGCTGCGGGTAAATGGTGGCGTCGTCATCGTACTTAGGGTATTGTACCTCCCCAAATTTAAGCCCTTCAGTATATGGCACATCGCCCCAGGCATCTACCGTTACCTGATAGGTATAGGCCTTCAGGATTTTAGCCACCCCGGTGTAATGGGGGCTCCCATTCTCCGTTGATACTTTAATCAGCTGCTCTAGGTCGGCGAGAATCCCCGCGAAAATACTATTCCAAGTATTGTTTACATCCGAGTCGCTGATAGAGTAGCGCTCGTAGTTGGTGAAAGTGTTATTCAGCACCGGCCCATGACCGGAGAACTGCTGCATGATCAGGTTGCTGTAGCGCATCAAATCGCTCACTCCCATGAAGCCAATGTTGGTAGTGGCGGCCGGAAGAATCTCGGTAGCACGGGCTACGGTGATGTTATTAGGGTCATCGTTAACATCAAAAAAGCTGTCACACGAGGGGAAAATCAACCCGGCAGACACCAGCGCTATGTATAGGATTTTATGGTACTTCATGTGTTTGCTTTAACTTCAGGTAGAGAAAAAGTTAAAATGTGGCCCTCAAGCTGGCTCCGACTGTTCTGGCTATGGGCTGAATACCAAACTCCAGACCGCGGGCGTTGCTCACTCCCAGCAGGTTCTGCTCCGGATCAAGGTGTGGGTAGTTCGGCGCATACACTAGCAGGTTGCGGCCATAAAGCGATACCTGGAGCGCGTCGATAAAGCCAACGCGGGCCAGCAGCTGCTTGGGTAGGTTATAGCCCAGGTTCGCCTCGCGCAGCTTCACAAATGAGGCATCTTGTACATAGCCAGACCAGGCCACATACTTGCCTCGCAGGCCCCAGTAGTCCTGCGCGGTCACATACACATCGTTTGGTCGGCCATCAGCCAACACCCCATCGAACAGGTAGGGCTTGTTCGGGGTGCCATCCGGGTTAAAGCGGGGGAACTCGGCCGTTTCTGCCGCCACACCCTGAATTCTTAAATCGCCCACCGTGCGGGAGAGAATATCGCCTTTATGCTTCCAGTCTATCAGAAAGGACAGGTTAAAGGCTTTGTAGGTGAAGGTATTAGTCAGGCCCATGGTAAACCGCGGATTCGGATTACCTATTGCCGATACGCCGGGAGCCGTAAGCGGCAGCCCGTTGGCGCCGATCTGGAGTCTTCCCTGCTCGTCCTTGAGGTAGTCGGTAGAGTAGATCAGGCCGTACTGCTGGCCGGCAACGGCCTGGGTGTTTGGAGAGGTGAAGCCCCCAATGGTCAGTCTTTCCACGCCCGGCGCCAGCTCCTCGACCACGGTGCGGAAGGTCGTAAAGTTTAGAACTGACTCCCACTGGAAATTCGCTGTTTTAATCGGGCTGCCCGACAGCAGCACCTCCAGCCCTTTGGTGGACAGCTTGCCGGCATTGGTGATCGAGCTGGTAAAGCCGGAAGTAGCCGGCACCGGCACCGCAAAGATCAGGTTGCGGGTGTCTCTGCGGTACACCGAGGCATCGAGGTACAAGCGGTCCTGGAAGAAGCTGAGCTCGGTGCCCAGCTCAATCTCGCGCGTAAACTCCGGCTTGATGTTCGGATTGCCGGCGTCGTTTCTGTAGGTATAACCCGCTAAGCCATTAAAGGGGAAGTTAACCGTGGTGGAGCCCCAGCCATCGGCGGCAGTAGCTTGGCCCCAGTAGGTGCTGGTGCTGTACGCTGTGGCCCCCTTGCCTACTTCTCCTACGTTGGCCCGAATCTTAGCCGAAGAAAGGATGTTTCCTTTCAACTGGGGAAAGGCGTCGGTCGGCACAAAGCTCACCGCTACCGCCGGATAGAAGATCGACCGGTTGCCCTTGGTCAGGGTCGAGGAAAAATCGTTTCTGCCTTTGATGTTCAGGGTGAGGAAGCTCTTGTAATCCACAATAAAGTCGCCGAAGAAGCCCATTAGCCGGCGCTCCGTAATCTCGCCGGAAGGGTTATAAGCTAGGAAGTTCTTCAGGTTATCGAACCCCGGCACCACGATACCTAGGCCGACGGCGTTTATATTACTGCTGTAGTTGGATATCACCTCGTTGCCTAAGGTGGCCGTGATTCGGAAGTCGGTCCCCAGGTTTCGGTTGCCGGTTACCGTGAGGTAGGAGTTGATATCGCGGGAAAATAGCTCGCGGTCTCGCAAGCCGCCGGCGCCGGCCGAGTTGGTATTGCCGTTGCTGCGGATGCCTTTGTCATCAAAGCCTTTGCTGCGGGTAGAAAATACGTCGCCCCCAATTCGGAAGTCGGCCCGCAGCCAGTCCGTAAAGTCATAGGCCAGGTTCAGGTTACCAAATACTCGGTTGGTCTCGTCTGAGAAGGTCACGTGCTCAATGGCCCAGTAGGGATGGTCCTCGGCGGCAAACCAGAGCTGGTTGCCCAGCTGATCCTGGTAGGGCAAGCCCGACAGGTTATAGCTGCGGGGCGTGTAGATGCCGCGCCATAGCGGGTTGGAGCCCTGGTTGCCGGCCTGGGTTCGCTCAGAGCGATTGTTGATGTAGTTGATGGAGGTGTTGACCGTCAGCTTGTCCGTTATGCTAGTGCCGAGATTGAGGTTGAAAGAGTTTCTGTTCAGCTCATTACCCGGTACCAGCCCCGTCTCATAGGTATTGCCGTAGGATACCCGGTAGTTGCTTTTATCGGTAGCACCGGAGAAGCTCAGGTTATTCTGGAAAAAGGTGGAGCTCTGCAGAATGTCGCGCACATTGTTGGGGTAGGCTTGCAGCACTTCCTCTTCCCCAAACCAGTTGGTTACGGTCTGCCCATTTATGCGCGGCCCCCACGAGCCGGGTGCATTGCTAGCGTACGTGCCGTTGTTGCCCTGGGCGTACTCGTTTTGAAAGTCAGGAAACCGGTTTATCGTCCCTACGCCGTAGTTGGAGGAGAAGTTAATCAGGTTTTTGGTGCCCGTCTTGCCTTTTTTGGTGGTGATGAGGATAACGCCGGAAGCCGCCCTCGATCCGTAGAGAACGGTGGCTGCGGCGCCTTTCAACACACTGATGCTTTCTATATCGTCCGGATTGATATCCGCCGCCCGGTTGGCGGTAGCTACCCCTGAATTCACAGTGTTGGCGCCTCCGCTGTTATCAATCGGCACGCCATCTACCACGAACAAGGGCTGGTTACTGCCCGTGATACTGGAGAAGCCCCGGATCGTGATGTTGGAGCTGGCCAGCCCTCCCCCGGTACCGGAGATCTGCACCCCGGCCACTTTGCCCGCCAACGCGTTGGTCACATCGGTCACGGGGGCCTTCGTGATCTGCTCAGCGCTGACCCCACTCACCCCATACCCCAGCGATTTCTTGTCGCGTTCAATACCGAAGGAGGTAACCACCACTTCATTGAGCAGCTTCGTGTCCTGCGCAATGGAGATGTTGTACACACTCTGATTCGTGACGGGTATTCTCTGCGTCAGGAAGCCAATGAAGGAAACAATTAGCGTGGCGCCTTCGGGGGCCTGCAAACTAAATTTGCCCCCCAGGTCTGTTTGGGTGCCTCTGGTAGTGCCTTCGAGCACCAGCGTGACACCCGGCATAGGTGAGTTGTCTTCCTTAGAAACAACTTTGCCTGTAATTTCTTTGTCCTGGGCTAGTGCCATCTGGCAGACGCTTAAGAACAGAAAAACTGAGAGTAGTTTTCTCATCATAAAAGTCAGTTAAGGTTTCATAAAGGAATATAGGTGAATAAGATATATAAATAAGAAAATACGAGATATAAATAAGATCTATGATTCTGGACTGATGCCCTGAATCTATAGCTGTTGATACCCCTGGCTAAGGCGTGAGTAATTCTGACCTAGTCATGTTTCCGCAGGCATTATATACCTACGGCACTAATGCACCCTACATGACCCGCCGCCGCTGGGACTTTTTCGTGCGCCACCTGGCTGGTATGGAGCTGCTACTGGACTACGAGATGATTACCAAGACGGACCCGCGCCACGGGGTGCTCTGAGAAAATGTGAGGCAATAGGCTACTCCCTGAACGCCCCTTAGCAGAAGAAAAACGACACCGCTTAACATCACGGCTCTTTATTTAGACAAACGGTGGGTTAAGCCGTCATCTTTCGAATAGGGTTTGATTAGCCCCCATTATCACGTCCTAGGCCAAGTGTCAAACTAGTGCGGAAAAGATTCTACGAACTGGGAATTGATGTTCTAGAAGCGCCGTGGCTGTTGCAAAACGCCCCGCTGGGAATCTATGGGGTCGCATGGGCAATTAGTAAGCGCTAGAAAGACTGGGGTAGCGCCCCTGGGGGCAGCGGATGCGGTCTCGAAGACCCGGTGTTCAGCTACCTAGCAGACTTTTGCAACAACCACCGCCATTATAGGACTAGAGGCTGCATGCTTGCTCGTATAGCGGCCCCTTGTACCAGTTGTGGGGGCAGGGGCTCTGCTTCGTCTGCTACGCCGCCTCTGCACTACGCCCCCATTTCTACCAGGCCTGCTGCCACCATTCCCGGCGTGCGCTACGCTTAGCGGAAATGTAGACACCGGCTGCTCCGGTCCTGCTCGCCGGCAGGGGGTACTAAAGCCGCCACCTAGGCGAAACGGCGCCTAGGTGGCGGCTTTAGTAGTGGACTGAACCTTCCCTCGGCTTCCCTCCAGTGAGCTGGCCCCTGAAGGAGCAAAAAGCAAAGAAGCCAGGAGATTTCAGTCTCCTGGCTTCTTTGCTTTTTGCTCACTCCCAGCGGCTATTCCACCATCAGTTGGCCTCGTATTACTTCCTTGTCTATCTCAACTACGTAGAAGTATAAACCAGCTACCATATTCCCGTTCACATATGGAATCTGGTTTGCGCCAGCATTATAGCTCTGATTAGTAACTACCTGCAGCAGTCGGCCATCGGAGTATAGGATGCTGATTTTGACTCTGGCTTTCTTCACCAAGGAAACTTCAAAGGTGGTTGCGCCCCTCATCGGGTTGGGATAAACATTAACCACCCCGGCCGAGTTGCCCCCTCCTGGGTTGCCCTTTTTCGTGAATTTAGCCGTGATCGATGTGTTTGCCTTCATGCTAATGGTCAAGGGGTTCGTGGTTCCACTGGCAGCCCCACCCCAGCCGCTGAACTCGTAGCCCGAGGCAGCCACCGCGGTCACGACCGCTGTTTCGCCCGCATAGTAGATGCGGTCGGTATAACTCACGCTCCCTTGCCCTTCGGTTAGCACCGTTAACCGGTATTCAAGCCGCGAAAAATGCGCCGTTACCGACGTATTCCCCTCCACGGTAAAGGTCAATGGGTTCGTCGTTCCCGTAGCGCTGCCACTCCAGTGGTCAAATTTCCAGCCGGCGGCCGGCGTAGCGGTCAAGGTAGCGGTGGCGCCGACATAGTAGGGGCCATTTGACACTTCTATGCTGCCCTCACCGGCTACTGTAGCGGCTACCTGGTACTCAAGGCGAGTGAAGTTGGCCGTAACCGCTTTGTTCCCGTCCAGGGCAACAGCAACCGGGTTGTTTGTCCCCATTGCATCCCCGCCCCAACTATCAAATTTCCAGCCGGGGGCCGGGGTGGCGGTAAAGGTTGCTATTTCGCCAGCGTAATAAGGTCCGGCCGAACTAGTTACCGTCCCCTGACCGATCACGGTGGTGGCTATCTGGTACTCGATTCGGGAGAAAATAGCCGTTACGGCTTTGTTCGCGTTCATCGTAACCGCTACCGGATTGGTGGTACCCGAAGCGTCGCCGCTCCAGCTGCTAAACTGCCAGCCTTCGCTAGGGGTAGCCGTCAGGGTAGCTATAGTGCCGGCAGTGAAAGGGCCTGCTGCGGGCAACACCGTGCCTTGTCCTCTTACTGCGGTAGTCAGCGCGTACGTCACTACCGGTGGGGTATCCCCGCCGGTTACATCCACTTTGCCCACGCCCACATTGCCCGGAACCGTGGAAGTAACACTGGTTACCGGATCCAAGGTATACTCATAGGGAAGCGTCGTGGAAGTCCACCAGGCACAATCGGTTTGGGTGATGGAGTTAGCCCCGGATGTGCCAGTGAACAAGTTTCCTCTTTCACAGGCGAAGCCTTCCCCGTCAAACTTATTCGTGGAAACCGGCAGCTTCACGTTTTCATACACATTGTTTTCTAACAGCGCGTGAGCCCCTTGCCGAACGGCGATACCATAATCCGAGATGTTGCGCAGATAGTTATTGTACATGTGCACAGCTCCCCAGCGTAAGCTTGGGTTGCGGCCATCGGTATTTTCGAAATAGTTATGGTGGAAGGTTACCCGTATCTGGCGGTCAGTTGCTTCGGCGCCGCTGTTGTCGGTATGGCCCACCAGCACGGTTTTCATGTGGTCATGGAAGTGGTTCCACGAGACGGTCACGTAGCGCGAGCCATTCTTAATGTCCATCAGGCCATCATAAGTATCTACGCCAATGCCAGGGCCAATGATGCTGTGAAACTCATTGTGGTCTATCCACACATGCTGGCACTCATCGATGGTGAGCCCGTCATTTGGATAAAATACTTCGTGAATTTTCAGGTTGCGGACGATGACGTTCTTGTAGTTTCGGAAGTTCAGGCCCACGTTCTTCAGTTCGGCCGTGCTGCCCACGCCCAGCACCGACACGTTGGCACCGTGCTTAATAGTTACGACCGTCGAAGCAGAGGCTTCAATCTTGCCATTGATATGCACAATCTCGGGGACTGTTTTATTTTCCCGAGTGAGGGCCCAGGCTTGCAGTTGGGCCAACGTACTGATGGTAATTACGGCTCCGCCCTGTCCTCCGGATGTCGTGGTATAGCCTTCTCCGTCAACGGTGGCATAACCCACCATGCTATTATTGACGGGGGGGATGCTGCCATCCGAAAAGATGGCCGTTATTCTCTTATCCGCATTCATGATGACGGACAAAGGATTAACCGACCCATTTGCGTCGCCACTCCAGCCGACGAACTGCCAGCCGGCGGCCGGGGTAGCGGTCAAAGTAACTGCCTCTCCGTTTTTGATAGGACCCGTGGAAGGACTTACGCTACCCTGCCCCTGTACGGCCGTAGTAAGCTGATAGGTAGCCGGCGGGGTAATCTCCGAAAAGGTAGCGGTAATGCTCTTGTTGCTGTTTACCGTAACGGTAGTGCTGGCGGAAGTGCCCATAACATCCCCGCTCCAGCCCGTGAACTGATAGCCGCTGGCGGCCGTGGCCACCACTGTTACCGTTGTGCCTTCAGCATAGGGACCACTGGCCGGGGTGAAGCTGATAGTACCACCATTGCTGGGGTTGGCAGCAGCCGAAATAGTGTAAGTAGGCACCGGATTATCGCCCCCACCGGAACCGATGGGCTTACTGCAATCGGTAGCTTTCGGGCTATTGCCCGTAACTTCGATGTATTCAATGTCGGCATAAGCCAGGGACTGGGTTACCTCTACTCTGATTTCGTTTACTCCGGTTCCCAACTGAACATTTACCGGCTGGGTGGTCAGAAAGGAGGTGCTGCCAGCTGGCTTAGGAAAAGAAATACTTTCCAGGGCCGTAACGCCATTTACCAGAAGCTTAGCGGTTTCAGCCGCCGTGGAGCCCCCCCCGGCGTAGCGCCACTGCAGGGCATACGTGCCGGCCGCCGGCACTTCCACTTTCCAGTTGATGCCTTTGCCGGCGGTATTCGACAGGTTGATCACACTGACCGCACCCACGGCGCGTAAAGAACCATCGAAACTACACAGACCCGTGGCCGGGGAGGCCGTGTTATCTATCCGCACGGTGGGGCCGGTGGGGGTACCACCGGGCGTAGTAGCCGTAAACGTGGCGGTTACACTGGTGTTGGCGTTAATAGTGACAGTGGTCGTGGCCGCGGTGCCCGTGGCCGCTCCGCCCCAGCTACCAAAGGTGTAGCCGGTGACCGCAGTGGCCGTTAGGGTTATTACTTCCCCGGCCGTATAGGTGCTTTTATCCGGGCTTTTGGTTATCGATCCCCCACTGGTGGGACTGGCCGTTACCGTTAAAGTAAAACCAGTAGGAGTTGTTGTCGTGCCGTCCGATTCTACTGCTCCCAAGTCAGGGGCAGTACCCTTGTAAGTAATTCCGGCCGAAGCAACGCCTGCATCAATCAAATTGCTTCCTGTAGCTAAATTAAGGAATCCGTTCGAGGTAGGGTTTGCATCCGGGCCAGGAGTTAAGGTCTGGAAAGAGGCAGCGGTTACCCCCAAAGTAGAGGTTCCGTCCGTGAAAGCGTTAGGGCCTGCCATGGTGCCCACCAGTTTATCGTTAGAAGCCGACTGGAAAGACAGGTTATTCTTAAAAACGTGCGTACCGCCGTCGAAAGTGAAGTTACGCTGGGCGTTCTTATAACCTGTATTGTTGGTCATCTCGATAGAGCCCAAGTTTCGGTTATAGGTGAAGCCATGCTTGCCATTGTTGAAGGCAATACATCTTCTTACAATATGGTTTACGGCGATGTCTTCGCCCCCCAGTTTAAACCCGTTTTTATCGCCGTTGCCGGACGTGCCGCCCGTGGTGAGCGTGCCGTTGCTGTGGGCAATACAATCTTCCAGCGTTACCGCCCCAATAGGCCCCGTATCTATTTTCGTGTACAAATCCCAGCCATCATCAATGTTGTGGTGGGCCACACAGCCCCGGAATATATTGCCGGGGCCGGTGGTCAATTTGGCGGCAAAGCCATCGGCGTTTTCGTTACCGGAATCTTTGTTGTCGTAGGACTCGCAGTTGAGGATCAAGTTGTTTGACGGCCACTCGGCTACCGTGGCGGTGGATGAATAGCGCCCGAGCTGCAACCCCGTATCCCGGTTACGGCGGGTAATACAACGCTCTACCGTGTTGTTGTTGCCCCCGATAAAGATGCCGTTGTCTCCGGCTTCCTCGATAATCAGGCCCTTCAGGTGCCAGTAATTGCCATTCAAGGTGAGTCCTTGGTTCGAGGAAAGCTCCGGTTGCGCCGTGAAATTCAGTACGGGTACTTCGCCCTCGTAGGCAAATAAGTGCTTGAGAGCATCGGCCGTACCACTATTAGTCCGGCCGATGGTTATTTCGGTAGGCTCCGCGTAGAAGCCGCCCCGTAAATAAATGTAATCACCGGCACTGGCTTGAGCGATGGCCTGCTGCAAGCTGCGGAAAGGATTGTCGATGGTTCCGCTGCCTGCCTCAGTCCCCGCTGGAGAGACATAATAATTGGCGCCGAAAGCGGTGAGGTTAACTAAAAATGTGGCGAGCAATAAAATGAATAAATGTTTTTTCATTTTCAATAAAGTGAAGAGTGAAAAAGGAAAATACGTAGCGTGCTTCTGGGGGCGGTCTCCTCGCTGACGGAGGAATTGCATTCTTTCGAGTGTCCTTAAACTACCTAAGCCTAGAGGCCGGTGCGAAGCGAAGATGGAGAAAGAAGCTAAGGCAATACCGAAATTGTCCAAATGAATTTATGCAATCGATTCCGGGAACGTTCCCGGAATCGATTGCACATCCTTCTGGGAAGGGAATCCGTCGAAAACCGAGAAGTAGGTAGGTGAATGCGGCGTTACAATTCGGGAGGTTCGTTAACCCCATCTGGGTGTGAACTGCTTGTGCTATCCGCTTGCTTACCAATCTGGCAAAGGGGCCCTACACTCAAGTTGAAGTTTATGAAACTTGTTACCCTTATTGACTTATTGAGGCCCCCAGATGTTGGCAGGTAGGCGCTCAGAGACTTGTCGACGACTTACCGGATAGGTGGAGTGGGATCCCCCGCTCAAGAGCCTATAGTACCGGTTGCGGCCGATGATATTTATCATAATGGCATTTATACGACAGCGATAAGGCTACGCTACCCCCTTCGTTTAGCACCAGGCCCTCTCGGGGTTCTAGCTACCCATCCGCGGGGCCAGCACGGTCCCGCGGATAGCGTCTATATTCGCTAGCCTCGGCGCCGTCCCTACCCGGCTGTTGACCGTCCAAGCCCATTATTCCATGCCACGGCTCTTCCCCTACTTTCTGCGCCACCCTCAGCACCTGTTCCTGCTCGATGGCGGGGGCGCGTTACTTACTGCCGGCTGCCTAGGAGTGGTGACGGTCGCTTTTGCCGAGCGCTTCGGCCTACCACGCCCCGTCTTGCAGGGCTTCACGCTGCTGGCTGGCCTGTACGCCGGCTTCTCGCTTAGTTGTTTTTACTTGGTGCTGAAGCAGTGGCGGCGCTTTTTAACCCTCGTGTGGCGAGGTAACATCATGCTCTACTGCGGCCTGGTAGGGGGCCTGTGTGGTTATTTTTACCGCCAGTTGACGCCCTTGGGAGCCGCTTACTTTCTCGGGGAAGTGCTAATTATCCTGGCCCTAGCCGCCCTGGAACGCCGGGTAGCCAGGGCCCCGGAGCCGTGCGCCCTCGGTTGCTAGCTCCGGCGGCGCACAGCCGCTTTGGGGCTAGTCAGTAGGTTCAGGCCCTTGGCGCGGTAGCGCTGCTGCGCGAATCTTTGGTCCTGAAGGTCGCCCAGCCGGGGAAAAAAGACGCCCCGCGCGGGCGGCGCCCGTAGGTGGGTTCGTCACCCTCAGCACGAGACGACGTTCAGGCTACTTTAGCCCCTCGCCAAAGATAAAATGCAGGGCCTCATATGTTGTAATCAAGGGCACCGACATATGGCTCTCGTTTTGATAATATTTTCCCCGGTAGTTCAACCTATTGTGCTTATTGGTTTCCAAATAGCGCTGCAAGGTTAAGATACTCCGCATATGCATGGTATCCTCGGTCGTATCCATTCCTACCTGCTTTAGATCAATCCGCTTATTGGCCGTGTGGGCGATGCCTAGATAGAGGGATGTGCCGTGAAAACGCCTGCTCGCTAACGCCCGCTTCGTTTCTTTTAAGAGGGTTTGATTATCCCACCACATACTGGGGTCAATACAGATATAGGAAGTAAATAACCGGGTATGATGCACGAATATTTGCATCACGGTGAGCCCGCCGAGCGAGTGGCCAATCAGCATTTTGTCCGGTTGGGTCGGATAGTGCTGGTCAATATAGGGCATCAATTCCTGTTCCATAAACGCAATAAATGCTTCCCCTCCCCCGGTCGTTTTGCTGGTGCCAGGCGCCCAAAAAGGCGGGTCGGCGGCCACATGCGTGGGGGTTAAATCTTTTCGTCGGTCCGGATGAAGAATACCGACCACGATCATTTCCGGACACCGCGTGTTGTAATGGGTACTCAGGTATTGAATCATACTGGTTGTCGAGGCGAACTGGGCATCCGCATCCAATAGATACACCACCGGATATCGTTTGTTGGCCGCCTGCTTCCCGGAAGCGCTAGCGGGTACATGGACATAAAACTTTCTCTTTTCTTGCAAGAGTTTGGACTGGATGCTGTCAGTTTTGCCCAGAACTAGTTGATTGCCGGGCTGCGCCGCACAGGGGAAGCATAACAAAACAGCGGCAAGGAAAAGAAGAACCTGTTTCATGGGATTCTCTGCTGATCAAGGGCCTACATGTGCAGGATGGAAACACCGTCTATACCTGCCTCGGAGGCCAATTCTATGTCGAGCAAGTTAAGCCATAGCGCGCCTTAAGTTGATATGAGAAGAGTGATAAGAGATAAGGCCCCTACAGCCAACTGAACGGACCTTTTTTCAAACGTTTTTTGGCTTTTCCTGGATTACCTCTCTTAAAAAGACTGTCTCCTAGCTACGATCTATTGTTTTAAATATAGTATTATATTCGTTTGTCCCGCTCCATTTAGCCAACTAACGGGGGGTGATAACTATAATAACCTCCGTCTATATAGTAGGTGGCAGTAATTATTGACGACTAAACTTACTATAGCTGATGAATAGCATTCGCCATTTCTTTCTGAAGCCCTGGCTATACATTGCGATTCTTATAATTGGAACAGCCCTTAAGTTTTACCATTTAAACTATAAATTATTTTGGGAGGATGAGGTTTCTACCGTTCTATATACCTCAGGCATTAAACCTAGATACATCATTGAGAAAGACATACCAGTTAACCAAATTAAAAGCATTAGTTATTACGATAGCCTTCTACACTTGAGTACGCAGCCTTTCACCATTAAAAGTGAAGTAGCAGGCATATTTTCGGATACCCACCTTACGCCGGCGCATTATGCTTTTTTAACGGTATGGTATCGCCTAGCGGGAGATAACGAAAGAGATTACCGCTTGTTCTCGGTATGTATATTTATCCTTTCCTTGCCTTTTCTGTTCCTGCTGGCAAAAAACTTGTTCAACTCAGCGCTGGCGGCCTGGATTGCGCTTAGCTTGTATGCGGTATCTCCTTTTATAAATTTTGAAGCCCAGGAAGCCCGATATTATATGTTGTGGGTATTCTTTTTCATTGTGACCAATTATTTATTCTTGCAGGTGCTAAGGCAAGATAAATTACGTTGGTGGATTGGGTATGTGGTAGCATCGAGCCTAGCGTTATACACCTCCGCACTTTCAGGTATTTTTGTCTTTGGGCACTTGGTGTATATATTTCTTTTCAAAAAAGAATTGCGGCTAAAATTTGCTTTCCCCTTTTTGTGTATTGTTTTAGCCTATTTGCCCTGGATGTATTTCCTGTATTCAGTTAGCGAGAAAATCCAGAGTGGTCTGAGCTGGCATAAATTCAGTCATTCTTCTCTATTTTCTTTAGACCTTTTGTTTTTTCAGCTGTCCGGCTTCGTAAAGTCATTTGTCTATTTATTCGATTCCGAAATATACTTTATGTTATTAACCGGAATCGCAACACCAGCTATTTATTCTGCTCTTCTCCTTGATTTTATTATTATTATATTTATTGTGTTTGCTATTTTTTACTTGTTTACTAACACCCCGAAACAAGTGAGATGGTTTATTATATTGCTAATTTTCCCCCTGTTTTTTTTGTTCTACCTCACCGATCTTCTTAGAAGTAGCTTCTCATCGGCTCTTTGGCGTTATCAAATTGTCAATATGGTAGGCATTAGTTTAGTGGTAACCAACCTATTAAAAGATAGAATTGCAAACGGGAAACTCCTCTACGCTGGCCTGTACAGTGGGTTAGTTTTATTAGGGATTACCTCTATTGTAAAAATTGGGAATACCAGGTGCTGGAATACCCGTCCAGATTGCGAATCAAACATCCAAGAGGCTCAACTGATTGCCCTTGCGAACCATCCTTTACTAATAACAGACTTTAGCGGTTGGGGATTCGCCAATTTTCTGGCTATCCTAAATGAATCGAAGGCAACAAATGCGGATATCGTGTACTGTAATGGAGAGATACAGGCTAACCTAGAAGAAATTAACAGCAAAGCTTATTCAGAGATATATGTAGTACAAGCATCGGACAAACTTGTACAAAAGTTAAAATCAAGATTTGGCGAAAGCATGGTTCCCCTAAAAAAGGAGGCAAATATGTTATCCCCTCAGATTTGGCAAATCAACCTCTAGTGAGTAATTGCGAGACTCCCGGTTTAGGGCGAATAAGGAAGACTGATTAGGGTATCTAGCGTAATAAAAGCACTTATTCGTACTCATCAGCTTCCACTAACCTTGCGGGACAAGACGGCTGGCACGCATTGACCGTGCCGGCGAGGAGCAGCAAAACCAGGAGGCTTTGCCTAGAGCCGGGCAAAGGAGTCGACTAAGACAGCGTGCGAGCGATAAGATAAAAGATAGTTTTATGCCTTTTTGGTAGCCGATCAGATTTCTTGGTTTTGTCGCTTGACATAATCTTATTTATAAGCGCCACCTCGGAATAGTGGTAGTTTTGGTCCCTATTGCCCTTAGCATCTAATTGTGGTACTTTTCTACTTTTCATGCTGGTAAGGGGAAGCTGCTTTTTTTACACCTATGGGCCTGTTTCTGCAGAATGTCAACTGGTTTGGTGTTATAATATATGTATGCTTCCACCTGGGCATTTTCTTCGTCGCAGGGGTCGTTTTATACCAAGCAATCCGCGCTATTTATCAGCTATTACGCCATGGATTTCGTGCTCTTAGGGGCAGAAAGCAATGGCCGGAAGAACCTAAGCGCAATCACTGACGAGATATATCAGAAATGCATAAGGTCCGATAAATTTCAGTTCACGGACCTTATCGTTGCAAGTAGCTATTTACAACAGGATAATTAGAAGAAGTAGCATAGCCACATAACGTTAAGAGAACTAGCCATCGTTTAATGCCACGAAGGAGCATGTTTTAAGGTAAAGGGGTGTCTTTGTAAATTAATATGTAAACAGGCTTCACTCCCCTTAGTCTTCTTTCTACAGCGGCTGATTGCTAGCGCCGCTCAGCCGCCCAAGGATTCCAGCCGCCGGAACACGTCCTGCTTGTAGCTTTTGCCGATCGGTATCTCTTTGGCGCCGACCCGCACCTGACCGTGGCTAAAACCAGATATTTTGTCCTTGGCAACGATATAGGAGCGGTGCACCCGCAAGAAGGCGTGGTCGGGCAGCTTCTCCTCCAAAAAGGTGATGCGCTGATAAGTCACGAGTAACCTCGTGCTGGTCTGAATCTTCACGTAGTCCTTCAGACTCTCAATCCAGAGAATATCGCGCAGGTATACCTTCACCATTTCCTTGTCCACCTTGAAGTACATGTAGGGGTCCGGCGCCGGTGCCACCAGCGGCGCGCTGGGCGGGGGCACCGGCAGCTGGTGGCGCGTCAGCACCCGGCCCACGGCGCGCAGAAACCGGTCCAAGGGCACGGGCTTGACAAGGTAATCTACCACGTTCAGTTCGAAGCCTTCTACGGCGTACTCGCGGTAGGCGGTGGTGAGGATGACGGCCGGTGGGGCGGCCAGGGCGCGCAGGAACTGCAGGCCCGTGAGCTGGGGCATCTGAATGTCGAGAAAAATCAGGTCGACGGGCTGGCGCTGCAGGGCCGTGAAGGCGTCGAGGGCGTGGTGGCAGATGCCGGCCAGTTCCAGTTCAGGCAGCGTAGCGATGTAGCCGGCCAGGAGCTCAGCGGCCAGCGGCTCGTCGTCAACGACCAAGCACTTCAACTTGCGGGGCGGGCTGCTCATGGAGGGGAGTGAGGAAAACGGGGTCAGGTTGGAGCTTGAGCACGACCAGATAACTGTCGGCGTCGCGGAGCAGGCGCAGCTCGTAGCGATGGGGGCCGTAGAGAATGTCGAGGCGCTTGCGGATGTTGTCCAGCCCCAGCCCCCCGCGGGGGCGTCCCGGGGCCGGGAGCGTCTCTTCCTCGGGCAGGCTGTTTTCGATTTTGACGTGCAGCCAGCCGTTGACTTCCGCCACGTCCAGACGCAGCCAGCAGGGGCCGGTCTGCTGGCTCAGGCCGTGCTTGAAGGCGTTTTCGACGAAGGGCAGCAGCGTGAGGGAGGGAATAAGCCAGTGGCCGGGGGCATCGTAGGTGTTCAGGGCCACGTCGAGGCGGCGGCCGTAGCGCACCTCCTCCAGGGCGATGTAGTTGCGGATGTAGCTCAGCTCTTTGTCCAGGCTGATCCAGGCCTGCTGGCTGTCGTAGAGCATGTAGTCGAGCAAATTCGAAAACCGGTAAATCATGTCGGCCGTGTGGGGCGAATTCTTCTGGGCCAGCGCGTACAGGTTGTTGATAGCGTTGAAGATGAAGTGAGGCTGCACCTGCGACTTGAGCAAGCTCAGCTCGGCCTGGCGCATGGCGGCTTCCAGCTCCTGGCTCCGCCGCTGCTGGCGCGACCAGCCCCGCACGAAGTAAAACATCAGCACAAAGCACACATTGAAGGTGATGTTGCCGATATACACCGCCAGGCCCAATACCGTGAAGATTTCCGTGCTGGCCCCGGGGGGCAGACTGGGCAGGGGCGCGAGAACGAGGTAGAGATTCAGCGTGCGCATCAGCACGGCCGCCAGGACAATGGCCCCGCCGGTCGCGACCGCGAAAGCGGCTTTGCGCCCCTGGTCGAGCAAACGTGGAACGAGCACCCCCAGCACGGAGTACACGGTAAGCATGAGCACGGCCACCCGCACGGCGACAAACTTGAGCTCCAGTACGTACTCCCGCTGGCCGGTGACCACGCACTGCTTGAACAGCCACTCATAGAGAAAAAAAGCCCCCCAAGCCAGCAGGTGGAGGCCAATAACGGGCAGCGGCAGTTTCATAAGCCAAAGGGTAGCGAAGCGGCGGGGGGAGCCCGGAAGGGGCGATGTTATCTCCTAAAAGTAACCCATTTAAGCCAAGTCCCCGCGGCTCTATTCCCGGTTTTCGTCCGAGGGCTCCTTTTTTCGACGAACGGTGCCCGTGCACGACGAACGACGCTGGGGCGGGGCGCCGCCCCCTCGGGCAAGGGCGCCCCGCCGTTGGTCTAAAAGCTTAAAATGCTAGCGGCGAACGAGCCTACTTCGGCCTGGAAACTAACGCCAGACCCATGAAATGCACGCTTACCATCCTCTCCCTGACCGCCGGCCTGCTGCTGACCGTCAGCCGCCCCGCCCAAGCCCAGACCGGCACGCTCAGCGGCCAGACCCGCGACGCCCAGGGCGCGCCTGTTCCTTTTGCCAACGTGCTGCTGCTGCACCTGCCCGACTCGGCCGTGCTCACGGCGGCGGTGGCCGATGACCAGGGCCAATACAACCTGGCCGATGTGGCCCCCGGCACCTACGCCCTGCAGGCCCGCCTGCTCAGCTACCGCCCCTCGGCGGCCGTGGCTGTGGCCGTGCCCGCCGCGGGCGGCACCGTGACCGTGCCACCCCTGGTGCTAGGGGCTGCGCAGGTCCAGCTTAAGGAGGTGCAGGTAACCGGGGCCCGGCCCTTCCTCGAGCAGCAGGCCGACAAAACCGTGCTCCACGTGGGCTCGTCCATCGGGTCGGCGGGCAGCACTGCCCTGGAGGTGCTGGAGAAGGCCCCCGGCGTAGTGTTTGACCGCCAGAGCGAGGTGCTGAGTTTGCGCGGCAAGCAAGGCGTGCTGGTGCTCATTGACGGCAAGCCCAGCAACCTGCCGGCCAGCGAGGTGGTGGCCTTGCTGCAGAACCTGCCCAGCAACAGCATCGACAAAATCGAGCTGCTCACCAACCCGTCCGCCCGCTACGAAGCAGCCGGCAACGCGGGCATCATCAATATCGCCCTCAAAAAGAGCCTGGACCTGGGCTCTAATACCGCCCTCACGGCCGGCGTGGGGTACGGCCGCCGGGCCAAGTACAACGGGGGCGTCACCTACAACCTGCGCCGCCCAGGCGTCAACTTCTTCGGCAGCTACCACGGGGCCTACAACCCGCAGTGGGCGCTGTATGACAATGTGCGCACGGTGGGCACCGGGGCCGAAAGCGTGGTGCTCGACCAGCTTACGCCGCGCCAGACCGACCCGCTGACCCATACCGCCAAGCTGGGGGGCGATTTTATCCTCAACCCGCGCCAGACGGTGGGGGTGGTGCTCAGCGGCCTGGGGACCGACCAGCGCCTGCACTCGCAAAACGCAACGACGCTTTACCAGCCGGAGCAGGCCCTGGATTCGGTGGTCACGCTCGGCAACCGGCAGCGCACAGCCCTGCGCAGCTGGTCGGGCAACCTGAACTGGCGCCGCACCTTCGCCGCCCCCGGCCGGGAGCTGACGGCCGACCTGGACTATTCCGCTTTCCGCCGCGCGCAGGGGGAGCAGCTGCTGAACCGCTTTCGGGGCCTCGACCAGCGCGAGCTAAGCCCGGCCAGCCGGTTCGAATCACACAACACGGCCGACATTACCATTTACGCCGCCAAGGTCGACTACGCCCAGCCCCTGGGCGCACAGGGCCGGGTGGAGCTGGGGGCCAAAAGCAGCTACGTGGTGTCGGATAACCGGGCCAACTTCCGCCGCGACGAGCAGGGCGTCTGGGTGCCGGACGCCCAGCTATCGAACGACTTTACGTACCGCGAAAACATCAACGCCGCCTACGCCAGCTACAAAACCCCGCTAGGTCGCACCTTTGACCTGCAAACGGGCCTGCGCCTCGAGCACACCCGGGCCCGCGGGCGCTCGGCCTCGCAGGAGCAGGGCCTGCGCCGCGACTACCTGGAGTTGTTTCCGACCGTGTTTCTAACCCAGAAGCTGCCGGGCCAGCACACGCTGCAATACTCGTACAGCCGGCGCATCGACCGCCCCAGCTACCAGCAGCTCAACCCCTTTGTCAGCTTCGTGAGTTTGTACACCTACGTGCAAGGCAATCCTTACCTTAACCCGCAGTTTACCAACAACCTGCAGCTCTCCTACACCCACCCCCAGGGCTTTATGGTGAGCGGGAGCGTGAACCGGACCCGCGATCTGATCGCGCGCTTCCCCTCCCAAGACAACGCCACCCGCCTTGAGGTGGTCAGCAGTGCCAACCTCGACCGCTTCGACAACGCCGCTCTCACCTTCACGGCCCCCCTTACGCTGACGCGGAGCTGGACGGCGACCAGCAACCTGAACTTGTTCTACAACCGCTTTCGCCTGCGCCAGCCCGACGGGCAGCCCTTCGTCAATCAGCAGGCCGCCCTGACGTTTAACTCGACCAGCACCTGGGCGTTGAGCCGCCAGTTCAGCGCCGAGCTGTCGGGCTTCTACAATTCGCCCACCCGCTTTGGGCTGGGGCGCGTCCAGCATCAGTGGCAGCTCAGCGCGGGCGCCCAGTACACCTCCCCCAGCGGTCGGACCGTGGTTAAGCTCAGCTACTCCGACCTGTTCAACACGGCCCGCTACAACTCCCACTTGCGCTACCAGAACCTCGACATCGTGTTTGCCAACCGCTGGGAAAGCACCCAGGTGCGGCTTACGCTCACGTATCGCCTCGGCAACGACAAGGTGAAAGCTACCCCGGGCCGCAAAACCAGTGTCAGTGAGGAGCAGAAGCGCCTTGAGGGCAACTAAGCTAGCACCAGCTGCGGCATTACTGCATCTGCGAAGTTGGCTATGGAGCTATCATCGATGCTGGTCCAGCAAAATCACATTCCCATCGGGGTCCGTGAGCATTACCGCTGCCGGCCCAAGCGCCTGCTCATCGGCTTCCGCCGTCAGCGTCATGTTTTTACTTTTCAGCTCCTTTTGAAGTGCTCGAACATCCGTGAAATGCGCCAGGTTTTGCGCGTCCGCGTCCCAACCCGGATTAAAGGTTAGGATGTTGCCTTCAAACATGCCGTGAAACAAACCGATGACTGCGTTCCCATTTTTTAGAATCAGGTAGTGTACATGCCGGAAAAAGAGCTGGTGTACGTCGTGGTGGGCGACAAAGCCACGCAGCTGGAGGAAGTGAAGAAGTTTGCCAATGGCAAGGTCACCTTGCTGGATGCCACGGGTAAGCTGGCAAAGTAGGCTTCCGGGTGAGCACGAGCCTACGGCGCTGGGCTGGAAAAGAAGTGTTTCCGTGCCTGCCTAGCAGCAGTAGGAAGGGCAGCTATTGCCTTACCGGGGCGGATTAAATACCACCTGTAAGGCAATAGCTGCCTTCCTATGAAAGTAGCGGCAAATGCTGCCCAAGGCAGCGGCAAGTTATTTCTCCTTTCCCCTGCCCCTTACTTAACTGCCCGCAGCAACGGCGCTATGCGCGTACCCAGCAGCTCGGTGGAGTACATGGTCTTGGCGTGCGTCTGCGTCGCCACATCCTGCTGAAAGGTAACCCGGGAAATGCCCCCCAGGGCCTCGCTGTGGCGCAGAATCTTGGCCGCCACTTCCTCGGGGCTACCGACCAGCAAGGCTCCTCGGGAGCCGGCCTGGGCCTCAAACTGCCCGCGCGTCACGGGCGCGCCCCCCCGTTCCCGGGCCCGCGCCGTGAAGGTGCGGGCGTAGCCTGGAAAGAACTCCTCCTGCGCTTGCTTCGTGGTGTCGGCTACGTAGCCCAGCGAGTGCAGGCCCACCTTCAGCTGCTCCGGTGCGTGCCCGGCCTGGAGTCCGGCTTCGCGGTAGAGGTCTACCAGGGGCCGGAAGCGGTGGGTGTCGCCGCCGATGATGGCCACCATGAGGGGCAAGCCCAGCATCCCGGCCCGCACGAAGGAGGCCGGCGTGCCGCCCACACCCAGCCAAATGGGCAGCTGCGCCTGCAGCGGCCGCGGGTAGATGCCCTGCCCGCTGAGCGCCGGGCGGAACTTGCCCGACCAGTGCACGCGCTGCTGGTCCCGCACGCGGAGGAGTAAGTCCAGTTTTTCGGCAAACAGCTCGTCGTAGTCGTCGAGGTCAAAGCCAAAGAGGGGAAATGCTTCGATGGAGGAGCCGCGGCCCACCACCAGTTCCGCCCGGCCCTGCGAAATCAAGTCCAAGGTCGCGTATTCCTGAAACACGCGCACTGGGTCCGCCGCGCTGAGCACCGTTACGGCGCTGGTCAGGCGAATACGTCTGGTGCGGGCGGCGGCCGCGGCCAGAATGACGGCGGGGGCCGAGTCCAGGTACTCGGGGCGGTGGTGCTCACCCATGCCGAATACATCGAGGCCGACCTGATCGGCAAACGCAATGCGATCCAGGAGCTGGCTCAGAGCCTCTACTCCCGTAGGCGTTTGGCCGGTGCCATTATCGAGCAGGGCCGCCGCGAAACTATCAATGCCAATTTCCATTAAAAAAATACGTCTTGTTCGTAGAGCCTAGCGCGCCGTTCAAGCCGCACGGCTCGCCGGCGAGTAGATCAATGTGCCTAGTTGCGAGGATCAGGCTGGGGCTTCATCTCGTAGTCCTGGGGCGGCTCGGCGCCGGCCAGGTGGCGCACGAAATAGTCCCAGCGGCGGCGGGTCATGTAGGGCGAATACGCGCCGTAGCCGTGCGCGGCCTGGGGAAACAGCACCAGATCATAACTTTTGTTGGCCTTGGTTAGCGCCTCGATCACCAGCATGGTATTGTAGGGAGGCACGTTGTCGTCCATCAGGCCGTGGGCCAGCAGGAGCTTGCCCTTGAGGTTTTTAGCGAAGGGCGCGTTGGCTTGCGAGTCGTAATTGGTCGTACCATCCGCCTCGGTTTTGAGCAGGCCGATATACCGCTCGGCCCAGTCGTCCTCGTAGTTGCGGCTCTCGTGGTTGCCCGATTCGGAGATACCCACTTTGAAAAAGTCCGGGTAGCGAAACATGGCCGCTGCCGTGGCGTAGCCGCCACCCGAGTGGCCCCAGATGCCGACCCGGCTTAGGTCAATATACGGGTAGCGCTGGGCCAGCTGGCGCATGCCGGCCATTTGGTCGGAAAGGGTATTTTCGGCCATGTTGCCGTAGCAGGCATCGTGGAAGCTCTTGGAACGCAGGGGGTTGCAGCTGCCTTCCAGCACGACGACGACAAAGCCTAGCTCCGCCAGCGCCTGGTGGTCACTCCGCGCGGCTGAGAATGACCAACTGCCTACGCTGCCCCCCTGCGGACCCGGGTAGATGTAGTTGATAATGGGGTACTTCTTGGCCGGGTCCAGCGTGGTGGGGGTGAAGAGCAGCCCGTAAAGGTCGGTTTGTCCGTCTTGCGCCTTCACCGTGATAGGGGTAGGGGCCTTCCAGCCGGTGGCGCTGAGCCGCGAAATATCGGTTTTCTCCAGCGTTGTTACCAGCTTGCCGTCCATCGCGCGCAAGACGCTCACGGCCGGCACATTGGGCTGGGAATAGGTGTCAATAAAGTAGCGGCCGGAAGGTGATAGGGTAATCCGGTGGTTGCCGGCTTCCGGCGTAAGCAGCGTCAGGCGCTTACCATCCATCCCTACCCGGTACAGGTAGCTAAAATACGGATTACCCGGCTCGCGTCCGCCGGCCAGAAAGTAAAGCTGGCGCGCTTTCTCATCCACTTTCAGCAGTTGCGTGACGACCCAGTTGCCCTTGGTTATCTGCTGCTTGAGCTTGCCAGTGGTGGCATTGTAGAGGTAGAGGTGGCCCCAGTTGTCGCGCTCTGAGTACCAAATAACCTCGTTGCTCTTGGGCAAATAGCGCCAATTGATGGCTCCCTGACCGGATTCAAACTGCGTGGCCACGGTTTCGGAAAATACCTCCCGAATGGCCCCCGTGGTGGCGTCGGCCACACGCAATTTCTCCTCTTTATGGTCGCGCGAGGTCGACACAAAGGCTAGCTGGCGGCCATCGGGGCTCCAATGTACATCGTCGAAGCCGGTGCCGCCGCTGTTGATGTCGTCGGAGAGGGAGCCCCGGCGCGAGTCAGGCGCCATGTTGAAACGGACGACTTTGGGGCTGTTTACTTCAAGAATGACTCGCTCAATGGTGATGATGTCCTGGTCGCCGGGCAGCGGGTACTTCCAGGCTTCCAGCTTGGGCTTGCCAATGTTCGTCGTGACTAGGTACATGTCACTCACTTTGCGCTGGTCTTGCTGGAAGGTGGCAATTTTGCGCGAGTCGGGCGACCACAGCAGAATGGGCCGGTCACTGTGCGTCCAGCCGGCATTGTCGGTGGCGTAGCCGTAGTCTTTTACGCCATCGGTGGTGAGGGGAGTTTGCTGGTTGGTCTGGGTGTTGCGCACCCACAGGTTGTAGTCGCGGATGTAGGCCGCCAGCTGGCCATCGGGCGACACAATTTCATTCGCGGCGTTAGGGCTAGTTGTGGGCGTGGGGTCAGGACTCACCTGGCTGCTGGACACGTCATACTTCCAGTTTTTGCCCCCCACGGTAAAGTGCATCACCTTCTCATCGGGCGAGAACGTAAAGCTGCGAAACGGCAGCCGGGTTGCCTCGTATGCCTGGCCACTGGCCGCCGAAAGCGCGGTAGCGAGCTTAGCGTGGTCGAAGGCGGCCGTGCGGGTTTTACGGGCTGGGTCTACTAAGTCTACTAAGATGAACTCGCTGCCCTGCGCCGTCAGTACGCGGTACCAGAACCGGTCATTGGCCAGCCAATTTGGCCGGTCGCTGCTGCGGTCCACGAGCGCCTGGGTGTGGTAGCCTAGGAAGCGTTCCGCCCGGGCGTAGTCTTCGGCCGTGAGGGCGGGCTGCTGTTGGGCGGTGACGAGGGCAGGAATTCCCAGAGCCAGGACGATAAGGACAAGTAAGTACTTGGGCATACTAAAGGTATTAACCAGTTTTTGACGCGAGAAAGGTAGGGCGAATACTTGATTAGGTACGTCGCCCCCCGACTGCTTAGGGACTGGACGAGGCCGGCTGTAATTCAGGAGCCAGCAGGCTCCGCCCCGCTGGTTTTAAGCCCGGCAGGCCTGCCCTCGGTTTTGCTTTGCGGGCTGTCTTTTCTGCCCGTGGGCAGTTGCTATGTTGCGTTCTCAGTTGTGGCAGCCAGCAGGCGACGCCGACTCCCATTCCACCTGGGTGACGGGGGCAAAAGATGGCTAACAAGGGCTCGTGGGTCGCGCCTACGAGGAGGAGCACTCGGCTAGCACGGCATCGTCAGCACGCACTCCGCGAGACGAAAGTGCGTGCTGACTTGCTCGTGGAAATGTTTCTGGCCCCGCATCCGCTGGGTACGAGCACCCTATCGCTCTGATACATAGGCAACAGCCAAAACGAGCGCGGCAGGTGTAGTAGGGTGGCAGGACAGTAAGCATCCTGCACGTCATGCTGAGTGCTGTCGAAGCATGACGTTCTTGAAAGCGTTAAAACAGCTTTTTTATTCGTGGTCCACCCAAGGTATTAATCGTTGTCGCGGATGCTGGAGGTAGGAGGTGCCAACTGCCGGAGCGTAATCGGCACCTCGGGAGAGGTCAGTTTCACGACCGGGCAGGGTAAGGACTTATTGATGGTGACAAAGGAAAGATATCCCCCTAATCTGTCCAGCCTAACCCGATCACCTCAACGCTAATGGTGCCGGCCGAAAACGAAGCAGCCCGTGAAATACCGAGCACTTTATGCCCTGCTCGCTGTCGGAGAGGGCTGGCCCGCGAGCTGTGGCTCGCGAAATAAAGAGCTAAAGTTAAGAGGGATTGGGCTTGCCAAGCAATTGGTTACGCGAGCCATAATTTTTTTGCTGACGAAAAGAAGAACAAAAAGGGCGTCGTTTAGCCCGTTAGGTCGAAAATAAAAGTTGAGAAAAGTGGGGCGAAAAAAAATCAACATTGCCGATGAGTTGCCGAGCGCAACAATGCCGTAGTTTTGCATTATGCTTCAACCAAAAAACTTGTTGATGAAGCGCGGGAACCTGCTCGGCTGGGAACCGCGAGTAGACCGGAAGGTCTTCGCCACCATCGGTTCTCCCGATTTTGCCGCTGGTATTTCCATTGTTTTTACTGAGTGTTGCCCCGCCACCGTTTCGGATTCCGAAACGGTTTTTTTATGTCCCGTGAGGTCGTCAGCGGCCGCTCCGCGGCCCATTCATATTACATAATGCTAAGGCGGGGTAAGCGCATCGAAAACAGATAGCCTTACCCGTCCCTAACGACTGACTACGTACTTATTTTCCTTAACCTCGGTATGGCACGCAAAGACCTGCTCGACATCGCATCCCTGCACCGTGAGGAAATCGAGTTCCTGCTCGACCAATCCACGTCCTTTAAAAAACTGTTCACCCGCTCGGTGAAAAAAATACCCGCCCTTGAGGGTAAATCCGTGCTCATGCTGTTCTATGAGGCTAGCACCCGGACGCACTCCTCCTTCGAGGTCGCGGCCAAACGCCTCTCGGCGGAGGTAACGAATTTTAACATCGACCATTCCTCCATCACCAAGGGCGAGTCGGTGCGCGAGACAATCGAGACGCTCCAGGCCATGCGCACCGACTACATCGTCGTCCGCCACGGTCACTCCGGCCTGCCCGGCATGATTGCCCGCCAAACCACGGCGTCGGTTATCAATGCCGGTGACGGGGCGCACGCGCACCCCACCCAGGCCCTGCTGGACGCCTTCACCATCAAGGAAAAATTCCCCGACCCTCGGGGCAAAAGAGTCCTCATCATCGGGGATATTCTCCACTCCCGCGTCGCGCGCTCCACCAGCACCCTGCTGCAAAAGCTGGGCGTTGAGGTCGCTTACCTCGGCCCGGGCTCGCTGGTGCCCAAGTACGGCCCGGCCACCATCCCCCGTTTTACCGACTACGAAGCGGCCATGGCCTGGGCGCCCGATGTGGTGTACCTGCTTCGCGTGCAGCTGGAGCGCCAGGACGTGCAGTTTTTCCCCAGCGTCCGCGAATACCACCGGGTCTATGGCATCACCAACACCCGGCTGGCGGAAATCAGCGACCGGGGCCTCTACATCATGCACCCCGGCCCCGTGAACCGGGGGGTCGAACTGTGCGACGCCGTCATGGACTATGAGCGCAGCCTGATTACCAACCAGGTCGAAAACGGGATTTCCGTTCGCATGGCTGTACTCGACTGGCTCACGCCGGGTGGAGACTTCCCGCGGCAGGAAGCGTATGCCGCACCGCAGCGAGCCAGCTCGCCGGTTATTGTGCCCTGACTGCCGAATACGACGGCTGACTTTACTCTTTAGTTTACATCTTCCATAACCCTTGCGGTTTACAGAAATTATCACTTCATGCTCCTCCTTCAAAATGCCCGCATCGCCGCCGAAAATTCACCCGTACTGCGCGAGGGCGATGTCCTGATTGTCGAAGGAAAAATTCAGGAAATCGGCACCAACCTAGCCATTCCCGAGGGTGGCCGCATCATCGACGCGCGGGGTCGCGTGCTTATGCCGGCTATGTTTGATGCCCACGTCCATTTTCGCGCGCCCGGATTTGAGAACAAGGAAACCATCACTACAGGGAGCGAAGCGGCCATCAATGGCGGCATTACCGGCGTGGTCATGATGCCCAACACCCGCCCAGCCCTTGACTCGGCGACCTCCGTGGCCACCGTGCTGGAAAATGCCAAGGACCGGTCCCGCATTCCGGTGTACACTTCCGGCTGCGTCACCAAGAACCGCGAGGGCAAGGAACTGGCGGAAATCGAGGGCATGCGCGAGCTGGGGGTGAAAATGCTTACCGACGACGGGGATACCACCGCCGACCCGGCAGTGCTGCTACGAGCGATGCAGTACGCCACCGAGTTTGGGATGTTTTTCGCCAGCCACTGCGAGGTGCCGGAGCTGGCCGGGCCACGCGCCCTGAACGAAGGGGTGATGAGCTACCGGCTCGGCATCAAGGGCTCGCCGGCGTGCGCGGAGGAAATCATCATCGACCGCGACATTCGCCTGGCCCACGCGGCCGGCGCGCACGTGCACATCCAGCACGTGTCCAGCAAGCTCGGCATGGAGACCATCCGCTGGTGGAAGTCCCGCGGCGATGTGAAGGTCACGGCGGAAGTGGCCCCGCACCACATGATGTTTACCGACGAGCACATCGGCGACTACGACACGAACTACAAGATGAACCCACCGCTGCGGACGCAGGCGGACTGTGATGCCCTGCTCGAGGGACTTAAAGAAGGTGTAATTGACCTCATTGCCACCGACCATGCCCCGCACACGCCGTTCGAAAAAGCCCAGGACTTCATCAGCGCGCCCAACGGTATCACCGGCTTGGATACGGCCCTGGTGTCGCTTTACCACTTCTTCGTCGAGCCCGGCAAATTCGGGTGGGACCTGGTGGTGAAGCGCTTTTCGGCGGAGCCCCGCCGCCTGATGGGCCTGCCGGTACCCACCGTCGAAGTCGGCCAAATAGTTGAATGCGTCCTGTTCGATACCGCAGCGGAAACAACCTTCACGCGGGAATTCATGAAATCCAAATCCCAGAACACGCCCTTCATCGACCAGACGTTGAAGGGCCGGGTAGACCTGGTGATTTTGGGGACGGAAATTCTGCTGGAGCGCTGATAGTTCGTCGCGCTAGGACCGGTATTTTTCAGGATTCGCCGCGAATTTCGCCTACCGCTGGGGTCGTAGCCTTAGCTTTGGGGCCGCGGGTAAGGATTTGCCCCCCCACGGCCCGTTTCACCAGCGGGGCCATGGCCGCCTAGCCGTCAGCTGGCCGGCCCCGGGTTCGGGTCCGGGATTACGCCCGAACCCGCGTTTTCTATTGACCACCCGGGCCGGCCCAGCCCCCTTTATCAGACTTGCCATGAGCACCCTCCTCCCCCCCACCCCGCCCCGCCTCAGCGCCGCCCCGGGCTCGCCCCTAATTGGCGTGGTCATGGGCTCTAGCAGCGACTGGGACACCATGCAGCATGCCGTGCAGATTCTCACCCACTTTGGCGTGGCCCATGAAGCGCGCGTGGTGTCAGCCCACCGCATGCCCGACGACTTGTTTGCCTACGCCGAACAGGCGGGCCCGCGCGGCTTGCAGGCCATCATCGCCGGCGCGGGGGGAGCTGCCCACCTGCCGGGCATGATGGCCGCCAAAACCACGCTGCCCGTGCTGGGGGTGCCGGTGGCCAGTCGCCATTTGCAGGGGGTCGACTCACTGCACAGCATCGTGCAAATGCCCAAGGGGGTGCCCGTGGCCACGTTTGCGATTGGCACTGCCGGGGCGGCCAATGCGGCCTTGTTCGCCGTCAGCCTGCTGGCCCTGCACGACTCGACCCTGGCGACCAGGCTGCTGGCGTTTCGCGCCGAACAAACCGAAGCCGCCCGCGCCATGACCCTGCCCCTATGAACGCCGATATTCACAATGCCGCCATGACTTCGATTTTCCCGGGCAGGGTGGACGCCACGGGCCAGCTAGCCACGCTGGGGGTGGTAGGGGGCGGCCAGCTGGGCCGGATGTTTGTGCATGCCGCCCAGCGCCTGGGCTACTACACCGCCGTGCTGGAGCCCGACGCGCAAAGCCCGGCCGGGCTGGTGAGTCACCACCACATCCAGCGTGGCTACGACGACCCGGCCGGGCTGGCCCAACTCTCCCACCTGTGCCAGGCCATCACCACCGAGTTTGAAAACGTGCCGGCCCAGGCCCTGCAAACGCTGGCGGAGACCCGCCCCGTGGCGCCGAGTGCGGCCCTGGTGGGCATTGCCCAAAACCGCATCGCGGAAAAAGCCCACTTCGCGGCCTGCGCGGCCGTGTCGGGGGTGAGCTGTGCGCCCTACGCGGTGATTGAAACACCGGCCCAGCTGCGGGCCCTTCAGGCCGAGAGGGCAGATTTGCTGCCCGGCATCCTGAAAACCGCACGTATGGGCTACGATGGCAAGGGCCAGGTCCGGGTCAAGACCACCGCGGAGCTGGCCGCCGCCTGGGCGGAGTTGGGCGGCGTCGCCTGCGTGCTGGAAAAGATGCTGCCGCTCATGGCCGAGTGTTCGGTGCTGGTAGCGCGCGGCTGGGACGGACAAGTCGTCAGCTTCGCCCCCCAGCGCAACGTGCACGTGGAGGGCATTTTGGCCGTAACCCACGCCTACGAAGGCAATATGCCTCCCGCCCTGGCAACTAGGGCCCGCGAGGCGGCCATTGCCATCGCGCAGCATCTGGGCTACGTTGGGGTGCTGTGCGTCGAGTTTTTTGTGGTGGACGACGGCAGCGCGCCCGGTGGCCTGGTGGTCAACGAGATGGCCCCGCGCCCGCACAACAGCGGCCACTACACCTTGGACGCCTGCGACGCGTCGCAGTTTGACCTGCAGGTTTATGCCCTAGCGGGCTTACCCTTGCCGCCGCCGCGCCAGCATTCTCCGGCCATCATGCTCAACCTGCTGGGCGAGGTGTGGTTTGACGCCACTGGTCAACATCGTGAGCCGGACTGGCGCGCCGTGCTGAGTCTGCCGGGCACGCACCTGCACCTCTACGGCAAGGTGCAGGCGCGCCCCGGCCGCAAGATGGGCCACCTGACCATCACTGGCCCGGATGTCGCCGGGGTCAAAGCCGTGGCGCGCCGCGCCGCTGGTTTGCTCGGCTTGCCGGGGCTGGACGCCATTTAACGCTAGCATAATCACTTGTTTTTATTACTTTCTTTCGAAAGTTTTAGAAGGCGTGCTAAGCTAACGTCTTTTGTTGCTCCTGGTACCACGGTAACACCTTATCACGGGTAATAAGGCGGTTTACTTACCTAGTCGGCGGTTTTGTCCTAACTGTCTAATAACCTACTTTTAGCTGGCACGCCTAACCTCAACTAGCTGTAATGTAATTGCTTACCAGCTTAACTTACTTGTTTGTCCAGCTACTAACCCCCACCAGCGGGGCGGGGTTGCGCCGGCCCAGGCGGCCCCAGCAGGTAGCCCGCGGCCGTAGCGACCGGCTTCGAAAGGGCTTAAAATGCCTCCGCCACGTTAAAATAGAACGTGCCGCCCGCGTCGCCGAAGGCTGCGTCGAAGCGCAAGTTGAGGTTTTCGGCCTTCACCAGCTTGAAGCGCAGGCCCGCGCCCGCCGCCGGATGCAGGCCACGAAAATTGACATCGCGCACGCCCGAGGCCACCTTGCCGGCGCTGACGAAGCCTACCACCCCAAAGCGGGTGGTGAGCGGCAGGCGATATTCAACCTGGGCGGCGGCGTAGTTGCGGTCGAGGTAGCGCCCTTCGTAGTAGCCGCGCATCAGCCCATTGCCCCCCAAGGCCCCATGTTCCAGCAACGGCACGTTGCCGGCAGTCAGGAAGCCGAACACCTGATAAGCCAGCACGTGCCGGCGACTGCCCGCGAGCTGAAAATACTGGCGCAAGTCGATTTTGGTCAGCTCGTAGCGAAACTGCCCCCCGAGTTGTTTGCCGTACCAGCCGTGGGTGATTTCGGCTAGCACGCCCCGCTGGGCATTCAGCACGTTGTCGCGCGTGTCGTAAGTGAGGGCCGTTTCCAGACCCGTGCTCACGGCACCGAGTGCGCCAGCCGCGCGCGGCTGGCCGGTGTCGTCGAGCAGGAGGCTTTGCGGGGCCAGCTGCACATCGCTCACCCGCACGTGGCGCAATCCGCCGCCCACGAACAGCTTCCCCACTATCCGCCGCAGCAGCAGCGGCTCAATCACCGTATAGCGGTAGTCGTAAATCTCCTCGTTGGAGCTGGGCGTGTGGTTGCCTACGCCGTAGAAAAGCCGCGGGAAGCTGGAATGCAACAGGTTGCCGCGCAGCAGGTAGTTTTCGTGGTTGAAAAAAACCGTGTAGCCCGAATTCAGAATGTACTGCTTATTCAGCGTGTACTGAAACGAAATCGGAATGTTGGAGGTCCGGGTATCGGTGCCAGCTCCCCTGGGCTTGAAGAGGAATTTGGCCCCCAGGCCCGCGCCCCAGCTGGTTTCGGGGGCATACGAGATAATGGGGGCCAGCACCAGCCGGGTCGGATAGGCGCCGCGCTGCGTCACTGCCGGCCGGTTAAGATCGAACTCGAACACATCGAGTACGCGGTCCAGAAACGAGCGGCTGGTATCAGCCTGGGCTACCCGCCCGCCCGCCGTGCGGCCGCGTAGCGAGTCGGCCGGGAGTTGCTGGGCAGCCGCCGGAAAAGGGGCTAGGGTGCTCCCAGTTGCCAGTAAAACCGCTAGGAGCGCGCCCACATATACTTTCATACACCTATTTGACCTGATTCGCCACGAAGGTAGGGCGAAAGGGGGATGCAGAACCGAAATTGGTTTGCAACGCCGGCCACCATCGGGGGTTGATCTGCTGGGTCTGGTCAAGGTCGAAGTGATCTAGTAAAATGGACAGTCTGAGGACTTCGTGAAAACGCAAAATATCATCCGTTTCGGAACCCTATATCCTGCCTTACCTGCTGCTACCAAAATACCCACCCGGAGAAGCCAAGACGCCGGGCCGAAAACTACTCATTCACTTTTTGTTTTTAGGACTAACTTGCTGACCCATTTTGTTCAGGAACAGGTTCTCCTGGTTCTTCTTAGCTCCGCTTTCATCCTGCTGAGCTGGTATAGGAAACGGTAGTAGTCCTGGTCATCGGCTTGCCTTTCCCACACCGCTGACTAACGGAATGGAGGGGAAAGTCTTCTAATTGTGCAACTGGAGGCCCGAGCGAGGTAATTGCGTCAGCTACCGTTACGAAGGTGTTGGGGGGCTACTGGGTACTTGCCTACTATGTTGGATGAAGCACAAGAAAACAATATACACGGAGTATAAGAGTAGCTGGGTTAAAAGTCACGCGACGGAACGGAAACGCTGCTGGTTAACCCTTGCTTTCCTCCTAGGCTATCAGATTACGGGGCTGCTTGCCCCGGGCGGGCAGATTTAAACGCCGATAGAGCAAGGTCGCCTTGTGGTATTCCCGTATGCTTGCTGGGCGCTTCCCGTCCCCGCTGGTTTTCCTACCCGCAACCGGTTGCCGCCCCCCGCTGTAGACTCCCGCCTCATTTGGGTGACCGTTGCCCCAACTCCACCTACAAGGGAATGCGGTACGTCACGTCGGTGGCCCCGCCGAACAGGCCGTAGCCGGGGCGTAGATTCGAGTAGAGCGGCGCGGGCTCAGCGAAGGGGTTGCCATCGGTATCGTAGTAGCGCTGCACCGACTGGTAGAAGCGGTAGGTGTCGGGGGTGATACTGCTGACGATGATTTCTACGTAGCCCGGCGCGGGGATCATACGGTTCGGATTCGTGGGGTCGAAGCCGCCGCTGTATTGCAGTACCACGTCGGCGCTCAGGGCGAGGCGCTGCCCATTGCCGCCGGCATCGCCAAACGGGAATTGCCTCTGGCCATAATTGTTGCCGCCCCCGGACAGCTGGAAGCGGTTCAGCGTTACTTCCACGGGGCCATCCACGCCGGTATTCACGTTGTAATCCCGTTGCACGGTCCCCCAGGGACGGCCCTCGCGAGTCAGGACGCGGGCGTAGGCCAAGTAGTAGTCTACAGTGGTCGCCTCGTCGAGGAGGCTGAACGTAAGCCGGCCCGGCTGGTAGCCGGCATAGCTGGGGGCGTTCGGATCGGTCGGTCGCACGCTGAAGCTGCCCGTCTCGATGAGGGCGGGCGCGGGTAGCGTCAGCGTAGCTTCCACTGCATCGAGGCCGGGCGCGGCGGCCCGCAGCGTGTAGGTACGGCCCGGCTCGCCCACGAACCCCCGCACGGGCGCATAGTAGCCGCGCAGGCTGTCGGGGTCATTGGGGTTGTAGAAGTAACCCGGCCGAGGAACCGATCGAAACTGTTCCACTACCTGCGCGGCCTCATCGAGCAACTGCACGGTAGCATCTGGGCGGCCCTTCAATTCTTGCACTTCCAGCACGCTTTGGCTGGCGCTCACGAACATATCGCGCCACTCAAAGGCCTGCCGGTACGCGACAGTCGGCGGCTGATTGCTGAGGGTATAGTTGAGGGATAGGCGCGGCGTGTGGGGCGGCGTGTCGACCTCTACAGTTGTTTCGCAGCCGCTCAGCGTCAGCACTGCGCAGGCAAGAAAAGCAAGGATATTTTTCATGGCCAAATCATTGAGGCGAACACCTGAATCAGCGCTTAAAACTTAAAGGCTTTGCTGAAGGAGGGAATGATGGGAAACAGCGACAGCTGCCGGTAGCTGGCTTGCTGGCGCACGGTGCCCTGGCCATCGACGTAGCCGGGCTGGAAGTAGAGGTAGTAGGGGTTGCGGCGGCTGTACACGTTATAGATCGAGAAGCTGTTCACGATTTCCCCCCAGCGCTTCCTCTTGGTTTTGCTCAAGTCCAGGTCGAAGCGGTGGTAGGCGGCCATGCGGAAGGAGTTGCGCTCCCCGTAATCATCGAACCTCTGGTATTCGCCCACCAGAAACCGGCCCTGCGAGAGCGTGGTGGCGTTGCCGGTGCCGTAGACCCACGTGCCCGAGAGCGTGAGCGTGGGGCTGAACTTGTGCATGGCCACCACCGAGACGTCGTGGCGGCGGTCGTACTTGTAAGGGAAGAGGCGGCCCTGGTTGAGGTCGGGGAAACGGCGCTGGCTCCAGGCCAGGGTGTAGCCGATCCAGCCGGTGGTGCGGCCGGTTTTTTTCTGCAAGAAGAACTCGCCCCCGTAGGCCCAACCCCGGCCGCTGGTTACTTTATCCTCCCCAGTCGCTGTCGGTAGTGCCCAGGAAGCTGGCCCCCTCGCGGTACTCGATCAGGTGGCGCATGGGCTTGTAGTAGGTCTCGACGCTCAACTCATAGTCCTCTTTGCGAAAGCGCACGGTGCGGGCCGCACCCAGGCTGAACTGCTGGGCCCGCTGGGGGGCAATTTGGGCGGTAGCGGGCACCCACAAATCCGTGGGCAGGCCGATGCTGCTGTTGGTGAGCAAGTGGATATACTGGGTGGTGCGGGCGTAAGCCGCTTTCGGGGCCCACTCCTCGGTGAGCAGGTAACGGGCCGCCAGGCGAGGCTCTAGGCTGGGATAGGGCGTGTTTTCGACCAGAAAGCCGTTCAGGCGCAGGCCAGCGTTCACCTTCAGGCGGTCGGTGAGGCGGTAGTCGTCCTCGAGATACAACGAAGCCTCGCTGGCCAGCGTGCGCGTGTCGGACTGGAGCTGGCTTTCCAGGTTGCCAGAGTTGTCCTTGGCTGTAAGCGCGCCCGGCCGGAAGGAGTGCAGGATATATTGCCCCCCAAAGCGCAGGTGGTGGTCGGGCGAGGGCACGTAGTCGAAGTCAGTTTTGAGGCTGAAGTCGCGGATGTTGGAGCGGTAGCGCAGCTCGTATTCATCGGTGCGCGACTCGCCGGCCGGGGTGTCGTAGCGCTGCTCACTCTCCTGGCCCACGTTGAACTGATACTTGCTGTAGGTCAGGTGCGTATTCATGAACAACTGATCGCTGAGCACGCGGTTCCAGCGCAGGCCCGAGGTGAGGTTGCCCCAGCCCAGCGTGGCCTGGGAGCGGCCGTAGTCGCGGGCCTTGTCGTCAGCGTCGCGCAGGCGGGCGTAAAACTTGTCGTAGCCGGCGTAGGCGCTCAGATACAGCCGGTCGCGGCGGCTCAACTTCCAGTTGAGCTTGCCGTTCAGATCATGAAAAAAGTAGCCCACGCTGCCCTTCGTGGCGTCGGCCGCGAACTGTGCCTTGATAAAGGGCTGGGCCAGCACGTCGAGGTAGGTGCGGCGGGCGGAGATAATAAAGGAGGCCGTGTCCTGCTTGATGGGGCCTTCCAGGGTGATTTTGGAAGCCACGATGCCCACAGCGCCCTCGCCGTGAAACTCGCGCATATTGCCCTCCTTCATTGTAATATCCAGCACGGAGGAGAGGCGCCCGCCGTAGCGGGCCGGAAAGCCGCCCTTGATGAGCTCCACGTTATTCATGGCGTCGGCATTGAAGACGGAAAAGAAGCCGAACAGGTGGGCCGCGTTATAAACGGGGGTGCCATCAAGGAGGATCAGGTTCTGGTCCGGCGAGCCGCCGCGCACGTAGAGACCACTTTGCCCCTCCCCCCGCTCTGCACGCCGGGCAAGAGTTGCAACACTTTCAGCACGTCGGTCTCGCCGAAGAGCTTGGGCAAATTTTTTATCTGGGCGATGGGCACGTTGATGGTGCTCATGCGGGTGGTCTGGGCGATCTTTTCCTCCCGGCTCCCGATTACTTCCACGCCAGCCAGCTCGCTGCTCACGGCCCGCAGCTTAAAATCATGGGTGAGGCTGCCGGTAGCGAGGGCGACCCAGCGGCTGCGCTCGTAGCCCAAATACGAGGCCAGTAGGCGCCCCGAATCGGTAGCGGGCAGGGTCAGCGAGTAGAAGCCGTAGGTGTTGGTGGCCGTGCCCTGCCCACTGCCGGGCTGCACGACGGCCACCCCAATCAGGTTTTCCCCCGTGGCCGCGTCGCGCACGTAGCCGCTGACGGTGATTTTGCCGGCCTGTTGGGCACGGGCGGGCCCGGCGGCCAGCAGCCAGCAGTACAAGGCAGCCCAGCGACAGGCGGATACAAAGGAGCATAAACGGCTAGTGGATAGAAAATAATTGTAATGGGTAACCGACAAATGTAGTGGCCTAACGATCAACTGACAAGCCTGGTATAGAGCAGGCGGCTATACGTTTTGTTGGCAATGATTCGGGGCTGGGTGTGCTGGGTAGCAATACTTTCCAGGGTCAGCTTCTTGAGGCGGGCAAAATCGGCGTCATCGAAGCGGAGCCGCAGTGCGTGGTGCTCGGGGGGTGAGCAAACTACGTCCCAACTCTGTCCGGCTTAGCTAATTCACCTAAGTCGTTCGGTGGCCGGGTTCTAAGACGAAACGAGGCGGTCAAAAGCTCGTCCGCAATAAACTCGGTATCTTGCCTACTATAAGCCTACGCGGCGGGAGCAAGGCTACGTTGAGGTAGCATCATCTTGAGCACTAGGCCTTCTCTGTCCGCTCCTATATCTATCCACTATTTCTACTTCCAACCGACGCTGTTTGGTGTCTGCGCTGGTACTGCTATAGCCGTGGCTGCTATCTAGAATTTGCCTCACCGTCCGACCGAAACAACCGGTCCGTATTCACTTTATGAAGCATTTGGTTGCCCTCACTGATCCGATTTACAACCCATCGGCTCCCCCCTCCCGTTTCGGGCGGTTTCTGCTAGAGTTCATTCAGGACAAGCGGGATTTGCCGTTTGTATATCTCATTCTAGAAATATCGTGCACGCTGCTGCCCCTGGTGGCGGTACTGTTCTGGCCTGCTCTGGACAACCGCGTATGGTGGGGAGCACTGGCCGTGTACATGTTCCTGACCACTTTCTATTTTAAAGGGCCCTTCGGGTTGATGCTGCACTGCACCAGCCACCGCATTTTATTCAAGAAGAAGTACGCTCCACTCAACCACTACATTCCCTGGGTGATTGGCCCCCTGTTTGGGCAAACGCCGGAAACGTATTTCACCCATCACCTGGGCATGCATCATCCCGAGAACAACCTGGAGGAGGATGAAAGCTCCACTATGAACTTCCAGCGCGACTCTTTGGCTAGCTTCGGGCGGTACTTAGGGGGCTTCTTCCTGGTTGGTATTCCTCGGTTAGTTTTTTACCTCACCCGCACGCAGAAAAGCAAGTTTCGGCACCGTTTGCTGCGTGGTGAGCTAGTCTATATCGTTGCGTGCCTCGTATTGGTGTTTGTGAACCTGCCCGCCACGTTTGTGGTGCTAATCTTGCCGGTGGTCGTGGCGCGGGTGGTGATGATGCTCGGCAACTGGAGTCAGCACTCGTTTATTGATGCCCACAACCCCGGCAACTGCTACACCAATAGCGTCACCTGCATTAATACCAAGTACAACCATAAGTGCTGGAACGACGGCTACCACATCAGCCACCATCTTAAGCCAGCTCTGCACTGGACCGAGCACCCCAATCATTTCCTGAAAAATGTGGATCAGTATGCGCAGAATGACGCCATTGTGTTCGATGGCATCCACTTTCTGCACATATTCGCCTACCTCATGACTCGCCGCTACGACCTGTTGGCCCGGCACTTTGTGAACCTGGGCAACCGCTACGCCTCCGATGCCGAAGTCATTGCTATGCTTAAGTCGCGGACGAAGCGCATCGTAGCAGGTACCAAATCAGCCCGAGTGGCCGCCTAACAGCCGGTGCCTAGACCATTGAAGTAGCCCCCAGGAAAAAGCCCGCCGGTACAGCAGGCTTTTTCCTGGGGGCTACTTGGTTTTGGGCTGCTTTGCCGGTTTGGTAATGAGTACGTCGCCGGGCCGGACGTTGAACTCGGGTTCGTAGTTCCACTCGTTCTTGGAAGCCGCCGGGGAGGCGCCTAGCTACTGGGCGAGACCGGGGTGGCAGCCAACGGGGCGCCCTCCCCTGCTGGCGCCCGCAGAGGAGTCTCTTCCGTTCGCCCAAGATAGGTGCCGACAGAGTTCACCTTACTGACTCTATGCACTACTTGTGATAAGGACTGATAAAGTTTACTAACTAGAACCTAAGGCACCCCTATCAGCCGTTTGCGCGGCCATTACCGCTGGAAGAGGCAGCCCTCCCGCGGAAACCTGCCAGAACGATCCTGATGGAAGGCTAAACCGCGTCAGGTATCCGCTGGTCAGGGGCTCGTAAGCGCCCGGGTAAAGAGGCAGAATAGCGGGCCGCCCGCATATTACCCGTAACCTAGCAAGCTCGCCTCGGCGTATGAGAATAAAACCCCAGGCTTTGGCCCGACGCTGCCTGGCTACTGGAAAGTGCTTTTTTCCGTTGCTGCGCCGCTCACAAGCCTGGCCCCTACTCTTTTCCTGCTATGCTACAGTCCCTTTCCCACTGGCTGTTCAGTCTCACCTGCCTCGGGCTGCTGCTAACCGGTTGCCGCGGCGAGGAAAGCCAAGCCCAGACCGCGGCTAACCGCACCCCACCAACCTACCCCTCCCCCCGGATTGGCGATAACCGCCCGGCTCCCGCTACCGCCTCGTCTTCCCGTGGGGCTTCGGGCCGCCTAGCCGATTTTGTCGTGGCCGCCAAGGCTGCGACCCCTGCCGTGGTGCACATCAAGACCAGGTACGCATCCCCGGCGAGCTATGGCCCCACCGACGGGCGGGGCACCGCGCTGGGCTCCGGCTCGGGGATTATTGTCACGCCCGATGGCTACATCGCCACCAATAACCACGTGGTAGAAAATGCGGTGGGCATTCAGGTTATCCTCCCCAACAAACGGACGTATCCGGCCCAGCTCATCGGCCGGGATCCGAATACGGATCTGGCCCTGCTCAAAATCAAGGCCGAGAACCTGCCCGCCATCCAGTTTGGCAACTCTGATTCGGTGCAGGTCGGCGAATGGGTCGTGGCCGTGGGGTACCCCTTTTCCCTGAATACGACCGTCACGGCGGGCATTGTCAGCGCCAAGGCCCGCAGCATCGGCATCATCAACCGCCCCAGCCGGCGCGACGCCTACGAGGGAGCAGGGCCCGCGGGGAACACGGGCGTGGAATCTTTCATTCAAACCGACGCGGCCATCAACCCTGGTAACAGCGGCGGGGCCCTGGTCAATACGGCGGGCGAACTGGTGGGGGTCAACTCAGCCATCGCTTCGCAGACCGGCAGCTACGCCGGCTACGCCTTTGCCATTCCGGCCAACCTGGCCAAAAAAATTCTCAATGATTTAAAGGAGTACGGGGCCGTGCGGCGGGGGGTGCTCGGGGTCTCTTTCCCAGCGCCCGCGGCCGAAGATCAGTACCTGCAGCAGCAGGGCCTGCAGCCCGGCGCCGTGGCCGGGGTATACATCACTGGGGTGCAACGCAACAGTGCCGCCGCCGCCGCCGGGCTCCGGGAGGGCGACATAGTGCAACGCATTAATGGGGTCCCCGTCACGTCGTCGTCCGAGTTTTCTGAGCAGATTGCCCGGCATGCGCCCGGCGATGCTCTCCAGCTCAGCTACCAGCGGCAAGGGAAAGCCAACACCGTCACCGTAACCTTGCAAGCGGAGCAACCCCCGCGAGCAGAGGCGGTCGGCAGTGCGGCCTTGGGCAAGATTTACGAGCAGTTAGGTGCGCGCTTCGCGCCCGTTCCCAGCGTGCTCCAGCAGCAGCTCGGCTTAAACGCGGGCGTGCTGGTGACGGAGGTCAGCGCGGGGGGCTTTTTTGACCAGATCGGTATCCCCCGCCACACGATTATCGCCTTTATCAATGGTCAGCCCATCCGCTCCGTGCAAGACATTGAGGCTGCCTTGCTCTCGGCCCAGCGGGGGATAATTCAAATGCTGGCCATTGCGCCAGATGGCTCCCGGGTGGTGTTTGATTTCTCGCTCGGATCGTAATCACTGGGGAATATAAGTTATGATAATTTTTACTTATCGAAACCTGTCAACCACCAAAGACAAGGAGTGATAAGGCCCTATTTTTTGTCCTTGCAGGGGCCCTTACTCTCGGTACCGCCGCAAAAAATGGCATTCCGGTAGTGCTAGCGGTTCTTCAGCAGGCGGGGTACCGCCCGCAGCAGCAGCAGCGCCACCACTCCGCTAACGACGACCAGCGGCACCACTGACCGCCGAATGGGTCGGAACCGGCTGCGGCCATCCCGCAACTCAATGAAGCCTACGGGGGTGAGGCGCACGCCTCCGCCCCCGCCGGTGCCCCTCTTCGGGCTCGGCCCGATTCCGCTGCCCCCGCCGAAGCCGTACATGGCCCGCGCGACGGGGATGACCGTCACGCCGTCCTGCGTAAGGGGTGTGCCGTACACCGTCTGGGCGGAGACGGAGGTACTCAGCAGGTGCGCCAGGCGTTCGGCCAGCGAAGACCCAGCCGGCGCCGGGGAGTCGACGGCGGGCATCCCGGCCATCGTTTTTTCCGTGGGAGTAGGGGCAGTCGAAGTCATTATATTACTAGGTTAGGGGTGAGGAAGCGGTGGCTTGCGAGGGAAATGGGCAACGGGCCCGGGAGCGAAACGGCCGGGTCCTGAAACAGGAGCCAAAGGTCAGCCAGCGGTCGGCGGGGGAATATGATTTTCCTCAGGCCAACCGGTGATTCTACTCAGGGCGCCCGGGGGCTGCTGGGCCAACCTCGCCGGTTACGCGCCGACGTCGGCGTCTTTAAGCCGGGTGCCTTTCACGAGTAACCAGATGCCAAAAAACAGCGCGCCAGTGGAAAAAACAGCAGCCAGGACAGGTTATACGCCCAGAAGAAGTAGGGCTGCACACTCAATTCTGGGGGTATTCCCCCTGCCGACCCCGCGCCCGAGCCGGGGCTAGCCCCGCCTGCGTCCGTTCGCTGATCAGGTCGCGCTCGAACTCGGCCAAGGAGGCAAATAGATTAAACATCAAACGGCCCTGGGCGGTGGTCGTGTTCAGATGATCCTGCAAGCTGCCAAATTGGATGTGCCTTTCCTCAAAGCCGAGTACGAGATCAACCAGGTGTTTAAGGGAACGCCCGAGCCGGTCGAGCTTCCAGACCAATACGGTGTCGCCCGGCTGGATCTGATCCAGCCGGGCGCGCTGGGCGGTCGGCTCTTTGAGGGCTGAGGCTTTTTCCTTGATTACCTCCTAGCAACCATACGCCCGCAGCGCATCGAGCTGTAGGCGCAGCTGTTGTCGCTGGGTGGACACCCGTACGTAGCCCCAAATCATAGCTCAGCCTCAATAAGCCAGCAAACTCTAAGTTACTGATTTATTGAGGCTGAGCTATGATTTGGGACAACAATTCGAGACTATCTATGAGCCTTGATCGCCATTTCCACGAATCATATTCAAGCGATCGTCCGTCGTGTCCCATAATAGTGTGATTTAAACAAGGTATGGCCTACATGCCTACCCTACCGCCGCGACGGTATTGCGGCGCGGCTTAGTGGATGCGCTGCTGAGCCACATGGCGCTGGGCTTCCTGCTCCAGCTGCGGGTGAGAGTTCTGCCACCCTCCTAGAAGCTAAGAGGTGCAATAGGGTCCGATAAGCCCCGTTGGAGCGAACCTTTTTCTATTAATTAGCCCTTTACCACGAGTCGTGCCTACCCAGCCAACGGGGTCCTTCCACGAGGGGGCAAGTTGACCACCCGCCTGTTTTTTCGACCAAGAAGTGGTATACTAGGGGGGCTAGTCGAAGGGAACCGCTAGCGGGCCGAAGGCTTTTCGGTGGCTTCCTGCTCGTCCCCTCGTCCGCTCGCTGCCTGCTGCCCATACCTCGTTTCTGCCTTTTCTTGTTGCTGGATAGCGCAGCGCCTAGGGCCTGAGCGACTGCTCACCGCCCTCCGCCGCGGCGCCTTAGGCCCAGGGCGTGCTCTTGGCGGAGGGGACGGGCGTCAGCGGCTCTCCCAGCCCGAAGTGGCAGGTGACAACCGCGCCAGCGACAGAGGCGTGCGCGTTGCCTTAACAGCTGGCGGCGTGGAAAACGCTGGGGCGCGTTTAGGTTCGCTGCGAATCGAACCAACAACGGGTAAAACCAAAAATTAAACTTCAGGAATGAAAACGATGAAATTGTCGATTAGCAAACGTTTTGTGGGGGCGATTATGCTGTTATCAATCGCGCTGATTTTTGTTGGCTGCGAACGAAAACCGGCCGGAACAAGCGGGGGCGTTGAAGGCAGCGGCAGGAAAAAAGTTGTCGGCTTTTCGCAAATGGAAAATAACGGACCGTGGCGGATTGCCGAAACCAAATCCATGAGCGACGAAGCCGCCAAGCGCGGTTACGAGCTGGTTGCCACCGACGCACAAACCCAAACGTCAAAACAGATTTCGGATGTCGAGGACCTGGTGGCGCGCAAGGTTGACGCAATTTTTCTGGCTCCGCGCGAATATGAAGGTTTGGATGGCGCGCTCGCAGTAGCAAAACAAGCCAAGATTCCAGTTTTTTTGATTGACCGCGAAGCCGCCGGAACGCCTGGGCAAGACTATATTACGTTTATCGGTTCAAACTTTGTCGAAGAAGGTCAACGCGCCGGCGAATGGACGGTCAAAAACACCAACGGCAAAGCCGGCATTATTATTCTCGAAGGCACGGCCGGTTCAAGCGTCGCGCTTGACCGTAACAAAGGCTTCCTTGCTGCCATCAAAAGCGGCCCGGGGATGAAAATTCTGGCTTCGCAACCGGCCGATTTTGCGCGCGCCAGCGGTCAGAAAGTAATGGAAAACCTGATTCAAGCGCACGGCAAAAATATCACGGTCGTTTACGCGCACAACGACGAAATGGCGCTCGGCGCCATTCAGGCCTTAAAAGCCGCCCGGATGAATCCGGGCAAAGACGTCAAAGTCGTTTCGATTGACGGACAGAAGAGCGCGCTAGAAGCAATTATTGCCGGCGACATGAACGTAACGGTTGAGTGCAATCCGCGTTTTGGCCCGATTGCGTTTGACACTTACGAAAAATATTTGCGTGGTGAACAAATCCCGCAAAAAATTACCATGCCCGATAAATTTTTCGATTCGTCCAATGCCGCGCAATATGTAGCCGAAGCTTACTAAAAGCAAAGCGAACCGATTAGTGATTAATTCTTTTCACTTACCACTTATCATAAATCATGACCAACGAACCGTTGCTGCAAATGCAGAACATCCGCAAAGTTTTTTCCGGCGTGGTCGCGCTTGATAACGTGGGTTTAACGTTGGAACGCGGCGAAGTTCATTCGCTCGTCGGCGAAAACGGCGCGGGTAAATCGACGCTCATTAAAATTATGACCGGCGCTTACGCGCGTGACGGCGGCGAAATATTTTTGGAAGGCCAGCCGGCAAATTTTCGTACGCCGGAAGACGCGCAACGCGCCGGAGTCGTCGCGGTCTATCAAGAAGTGAATTTGTTAATGTTTCGCACGGTCGCCGAAAACATTTTTTTAAATCGTGAACCGTGCAAATTTGGTTTTATTGATTGGGCGCGAATGAATCGCGAAACCGGTGAACTTCTTAAAAGGCTCGGGTTAAATATTAATCCGAAAGCAACGTTGGGCAGCCTCAATATTGCGATGCGGCAAATGGTGGCGATTGCGCGCGGTGTCAGCCTCGGTGCCAAAGTTTTGGTTCTCGACGAGCCGACCAGCAGTCTGACCGAAAAAGAAGTCGGAATTCTGTACGAAGTGATTCGGCGCTTAAAAGCGGAAGGCACGGCGATTGTTTACATATCGCACCGCTTTGACGAGCTGTACGCTGTGTGCGACCGCGTGACGGTTTTGCGCGACGGCCAATTCGTGGCGACGCGCAGTTTAAAAGGGCTGGAGCGAATTGATTTGGTTTGTTTGATGCTCGGCAAGCAGCGTGAGGATTTAGTGAAAAAAGGCGCGACCGCATTTGACGAACACAGCACTGTTAACGACAACGGACCACCCCTACTGGAGGTCGAAAAGCTAACGCGCGGGCGGCGAATGCAAAACGTGTCACTCGATGTTCGGCGCGGCGAAATTCTGGGTATGGCGGGCTTGCTCGGTTCCGGGCGGACCGAAGTTGCGCGGGCGATTTTTGGTGCCGACCGGACCGAAACCGGGCGCGTCGTCCTGGACGGCCAAGAAATCAACGCGCGCAACCCAGACGATGCAATCCGCGCCGGAATCGCGTTTTTGTCCGAAGACCGCAAAGCAGAAGGAATTATTCCCGATTGGTCGGTGCGCGAAAATCTAACGCTCGCTGCGTTGCCGGCCCTTACCAGCGCCGGAGTTGTCTCGCGCAAGAAGCAAACCGAAATAGTCGAACGATTTATGCGGCGCTTGGGCATCAAAGCCGCTTCAGTCGAGCAAAAAATTCGCGAATTATCCGGCGGCAATCAGCAAAAAGTTTTGCTCGCGCGCTGGCTGTGCTGCAAGCCAAAGTTTTTGCTGCTTGACGAACCAACCCGCGGCATTGACATCGGCGCCAAAGGCGAGATTCAAGCGCTAGTCAATGAATTGGCAAAAGAAGGTTTGGGCGTTTTAATGATTTCGTCCGAACTCGAAGAACTCGTCGAAGGCAGCGACCGCGTGGTCGTAATGCGCGACGGCCAACTAAGCGCTGAACTGCGCGGTGTACACATCTCGCAAGATTCGATTATCAACGCGATGGCAGCGCTAAACCAAAGTCTTCAACCTTGATCCCCTAATCCGATGGCTGAAGCAACTACCAGTAGACAAGGCGCGCGCGCGCGGACGAAACGCAACTTTAGCGATTACGCGCCGACGTACGGAGCAGCGATTGCCCTAACCATTTTGCTGATCTTAAACGTAGCGTTCACGCCGGGTTTTGCTTCGTTTACTAATTTTAGCAACATCCTCGTGCAGGTAACACCGACGATGCTAGTGGCAATCGGGATGACGTTTGTGATTGCAACCGGCGGCATTGATTTGTCGGTCGGCTCGGTTATGGCGATTGCATCGGCCGTCACGGCCATTTCGCTCGATTACGGCGCGATGCCGGCGGTTCTGCTCGGTTTGCTTGTGGCCACCGCAGTAGGCACGTTGAACGGCGCATTGATTAGCCGTTTTAGAATTCAACCGATTATCATTACGCTGGCAGTGCTAATTGCGGGCCGCGGATTGGCACAAGTTATCAGCAACGGCGGTCAGTTAATTCCGTTTAGCAACCCAGCATTTGAATACTTAGGCAAGGGTTTAATCGCCGGAATTCCCGTGCAAGTTTTGCTGCTCGCGGCAGTCGTCGGACTGGCAATTTTTGTGTTTCGTTCGACGATTTTCGGGCGTTACATCGCGGCGGTCGGCGGCAATGAAACGGCTGCGCATCTTGCCGGTGTGCCCACGCTTTCGACCAAGTTGTCGGTTTATGCGGTCAGCGGTCTGCTCGCCGGGATTGCCGGTTTGATTTACACAGCGCGGCTTGGCGCTTCCGACGCTTCAAAAGTCGGCGATGCGATTGAACTCGACGCAATTGCCGCAACGGTTGTCGGCGGAACGCCTTTGGCCGGCGGCCGTGCCAGCATCATCGGAACGGTAATTGGCGCGCTGATTATGATCGTAATTACGACAAGTTTTAACATGAACGACATGAAATATTCCTGGTCGCTCGTGATTAAAGCCGCAATTATTCTGCTCGCGGTTTATCTGCAACGCCCAAAAACAAACTAAAATGACGCAAAAAATATAGTGCTGTCATTAATCATTTGGCCATTGAATTTCTATGCCTTTGCGCAATCGCAAAAGTGTAAACATGTTGTAGATGAGTTACAATTATTCTTATGAGCCAAGCAGAAGCTACAATGCGTGACACGACCGAAGCCAGACCGCGAACGATGGCGGCAAAAATTGGTTCGGTGATGCAAAGCCAGGGCGCGCTCGTGATGCTCGTTGCGGTGTGCATTATGGCCTCAATTCGCTACGAAGCATTTTTAACGCCCGAAAATTTGCTTAACGTTTTGCGACAAAATTCGATGGCCGGATTGATGGCGCTCGGCATGACGTTCGTGATTTTAACCGCCGGAATTGATTTGTCGGTTGGTTCGCTGCTTGCGCTGGCCGGCGTCGTCGCCGCTTATCTTTTGCCAAACGGCGTGTTCGTGGCGGTGGTGGGCGCAGTCGCGGTGACAACCATGCTCGGACTAGTCAACGGCATCATCATCGCCAAAGCCAAAATTCCGCCGTTTATCGTGACGCTCGGCATGATGATAGCCGCGCGCGGACTCGTTTTAGCCATTACCGACGAAAAAAGCGTGCGCATTGATCGAACATTTGCGGATTTTATTTATTTGGGGCGCGGCGTCATCGGCGATTTTCTGCCGGTTCCGGTTGTGATTTTGCTACTTGCTTTTGCCGTCGGCTGGGTTGTGCTCAAGTACACGCGCTTCGGGCGGCACGTTTACGCGCTCGGCGACAATGACGAAGCGGCGCGTCTTTTGGGATTGAATATTTCGCGCACGACTATCGGCGTTTACGCGATTAGCGGCGCTTTGGCGGGACTGGCGGGCGTGATTTTAGCTGCCCGTCTGGGAGCCGGAAATCCGGTCGAAGGAGCCGGAGTAGAACTGGGCGCAATCGCGGCGGTTGTAGTCGGCGGCACCTTGCTGACTGGCGGGCAGGGAAACGTGCTGTCAACGCTGGTCGGCGTTTTGTTGCTCGGCGTACTTTTTAATTTATTTAATCTTGAAGGGCAAATCAGTCCGTGGTGGCAGCAAGTTTTGCGCGGCGTGATTCTGCTCGTCGTCGTGGTTATTCAAAACCGTCTCACCAAATTAAAGTGAAAATCAACTACGGATGAACACCAGTTCAACCAATCTATCTTATATGGGTTCATTTGCAGTTAAAGCAACTAGGCGGCAGCGCCCAAGCATTTTTAATCAGCTGGTTGATTTCCGCTACCGTCACCGGCGATAAATGCGCCCCCTGGTAAATGTGGCCGTCGGGAAAGGTCATATTACCACTGTCTTTTACATCTAGAATTAAGAGTTAGAAAACCAGTTCCCCTCCTCAGCGGAGGAGGGGAATTAGCTGTTTAGTCTTAGCGCTAAAAAGCAGCCGCTTTACGCCTCGCCCATCATCAGCCCTTCAATCGTGTGGCCCTGCACGATGGGCTCCAGCTCATCTACTAAGCGGCAGGTCAGGTGCGGCTTCAGACTGGCGGGCAGGGTGGCGTAAAAGGCGCGGGTGAGCTGCAA
>NZ_JBSWBR010000009.1:0-173716 GCF_054051685.1 Hymenobacter sp. HD11105
TTGTCGTATTGGTCCCTATAGGAAGGCTGAACAGTTGTTAAACGCTCGTCTAACACCTGTTATCAGTACTGATAAGGGCGCGTTATCAGCGCCCGCTGGGAAAAGCGATAGATTTTGGTCTGGTTACGCGTGCCTGATAGGCTAGTACTAAAGAGGCCCTTACCGGCAGGCGCTTTTCAGCAGGCGCTTGATCTCCTTTTCCATTGCCGGGGTTCCACCCCAGTGCTGAGCTTGCCGCAACGCTTCACAGGCCCCGCTGGCGTCGTTGGTTTTTAGCCGGGCCTGGGCGATGTAGTGGTAGAACTGGCCTTTGTCGCGGGGAGGTACTAGCTCCAGGCAGTGTTGCAGGTCCACTAGGGCCGCCGCGTGGTTGCCGGCCGCGGTGTGGGCCAGGGCCCGGTTGGCGTAGGCGCCAATGTAGTGTGCGTTGAGACGGATCGCCTGCGTGAAATCCGCCACGGCCTGCGGATACTGCTGTTGTCCGTAGCGCAACCAGCCCCGGTTCAGGTAGGACACCGAATCCTGCGGGTCCAGCTGCACGGCGCGGCTCAGGTACTGGCTAGCGCGGGCCGTATCCTGTTGGAGCAGGTACCAATAGCCGGTTCTACCATGCGCAAACGCATTGGTGGGATCTAGGGCCAGCAGTTTTTCATTCGTGGCAATGGCCCCGGGGTAGTCCCGCCGCAAGGACTGGTTGTAGGCTTGGCTGGCGTAGTATTGCAGCAGGGCTTCGTTGCCTTTATCGTAGCGCTGGCCGAGTCGTAGAAACTGTTCGGCTTCCTTGGTTTGGCCTTGTTGCTGCAGGTACGCACTGAAGCCGTAGTACACCTCGGCCGCCGTGGAATCGAGGAGCCAGGCCTGGTTGAAGCGCTTAATGGCCGTGGGGGCATGGTTGGTGGCCAGGTAGTGCCACCCGAAGTCGACATGGGCCTGCCGGGCGGCTTGGGACGTGCCGTACTCGCGCAGGCTCTGCGCAATGAAGAGTTCATCGGCTTCCCGTTGCGCGGCCGTCTTGATTAGCCCCCCATAACGCGGCCGCTCGTTGATTCTGTCTTTGGCCCGCAGAGCATCTGTTTCGAGATACTCAAGCTTGGAGTTAGGGGTAGTCTGCGCCTGCGCAGCCAGTTGCAGCAACAGCAACACGCTCACTAATAGCCCTAGTCGCATTCTAATAAGATGATAAGATTAAAAGACCAGCTTAGAGTAGCCTAAAGCATAGCTTACTAAATGCTACGCTAGGTGGTCGCACAAGAGAAGGCTTAGCGGACCCTGTCTTGGGCCCGTTCCTACTATCGTGCCAGCCTGTTAAAAGGCCTAGTTTAGGACTGATAAGTATAGGGGCCTTATCGGACCGTATCGTTGCCAGTGGCCTTTTTTTCTACGCTACCAATGGGGTCCTGCCGTGCGGGGCAGGTCGACCACCCGCCGGTGTTTTTCGACCAAGAAGTGGTATACTTGGGGGCTAGTCGAGGGGAACGGCTAGCGGGCCGACTGCTTTCTGGTAGCTTCTGTCCTGCTCGTCCTCTAGCTGCCTGCTGCCCATGCCTCGTTTCCGCCTTTTTCTATTGCTGGTTGGTGCCTGGGGCCTAGGCGACTGCGCGGCGCCCCCTACCGCGGTGCCAGAGGCCGCGGCGCCTGAGGCCGAGGGCGTGCTCCTGGCGCAGGGCACGGGCGGCGGCGGCTCTCCCGGCCCAGACCCCCTCTATCGGGCCGTGCAGTCTTTCGATCTGGACCGACAGCCCACCCGCTACGCGGCGACGCTCCTGGTTCTGGACGAGGCGGACGGCTTTGTGCACCTGCGCGTGCAACTGAATCCCCAGACCCATAAAGTGAACCAGATCACCCTGCTGGGGATACCCCGCAGGGACAGTGTGAGCTATCATCACCTAGGGGAGGGCGTGGCCCGCTACGATTCGCTCAGCGGCCACTACTACTTCACCACCTTCTACCAGAAGCGGACAAAACTGGCCAATGGCTACCAGGACAACGGCCTGCTCCAGCAAATCACGGGCTGGGTCCAGCCGGAATCGGCCGAGGCAGCCCTCCGGCTCAAAGCCATGGAGTGAAGGTGTCCCCTCGGATCGGTCGGACGAACCGGGGAGGGGTCTGAAAGGCATCAGATTCTGGCCCTACGGTTGAGGGCGTGTAATTAAGCCCAGGACGCTCGCCCGCGTGGTCCAACAAGACAGGTCAGAAACAAAACACTCTTTCACATTCTGACCCTAGCTTGTTGACCCCTCTCCCCAAAGGCCTATCGTACTGATTCGTCTTTTGCGCCGATTTTAAACTTTAAGGTATGATAACCCTGACTTGGAAGGAGGGGCCATCCTTCCAAGTAAACATCATAGTTTAGGTACGATAATGGTTCCTTGTCGGCCTTACCCCGCCCGTGGCGCGTCCGATGACTGGACAAAAGGGGGCGGACAGTCAGTGCGCAGCTTTTAGCCGATAATTATTCTATTTAGCTGAGATGACGATACATACGATTGTAGGGAGTTGCCTGCTGCTCAGTGTGGGGAGTGCTTCTGCTGCTGTGGCGCAGGGGCTACAGTTGGGCGTGAAAGCGGGTATTGGGGAAGCGACCGTGCACGGGAACTATCGAGCATTTCTGGAGGAACGCTTCCAGACAGTGAAAGCGCTGCATAGCTTGTATGGGGGCATTCGCCTCACCATCCCTTTCCCGAACAGTCGGTTTTTCTCCTATCAGCCCGAACTGGTGTATGTCCGGCGCGGCACTCGCCTCGCGGTGGAACGGGACAACGTGCGGCTGACGGACCGCAGTGACTATCTCGATATGCCCCTGCTCGTGCGCTATACGCGCCAGGGCTTCCTCGGCGAAGCCGGTCCCCAATTCGGGTATTTCCTGCGCAACCGCACGCGCGTGCAGGATGATCTGGGCAGCAGACACTTCGCGAAAGAGGTGCCCTCGGACACTAGGGTGAGTCTCGGCTTTACCGCCGGCGTCGGGTATCAACTCGCCACGGGTCCGCTGGTCGGCGCTCGCTACACGATCAGCTACACGCAGGAGGCGGTGCACGCCCTCACCCAACTCTATGTGGGCTACACCTTCGGCCAGAAGCGCCCTCTTGCTAGATAAGCATCATGTGGAAAGCAAGTATTGTTGCAGTCATAGGTATAGGCATTCTCGGACTGGGCTTTGTGCTCTTTGACCCGTACTTCTTTACGCCTGCCCAAACGCTCTATGCAATAGGACTACAGAAGACCGATTACGCCAGTGATAATATAAACCTAGAGGAGCAAAAAGAAGGAGCCTACTACTTTGAAAAAGCCTTAGCCAAAGGGTATCGAGAAAGGAAAGTGTATGCCATGCTCCTGAGTACCTACTCCCATATTGCCCCGGATAACACGCGGGAACAGATGCTCACCGGGGCACTCGCGGACTATCCCCAGGATGCCGAGTTTTTCTTTTGGCGGGCAGACAGCCGGATGGGGCAACAGAAGTTCAGGCTGGCGATCCACGATTACAGTCAGGTTATTACCAACCAGAAGGCTCACCGCGGATACCAAGAGGGAGCGCTGTTTTTTCGGGGGCGGCGTGGTACCTGCTCGGCGATACCGCCAAAGCCGCAGCGGACTTTGCCCTCGTGCAACGGCAAAGTGGGCGGCAGTGGCGGGACTACTCGACCTTCGCCTCCGACTACTGCCAAATGCTGCAATAGCTACCCCCTTGGCAGTTAGCGCCCAACGAAAGAGTAGGGAAGCAGTTACGGATAGCTACAAGAAGCCCTAGATACTCCTGTTGCTAGGGCTTCTTTTATTTAATGGCACAAGGAATGCAGCAAGTAAAGGATAGAGCAAACAATATCTATTCACGGGGTCAGTCATAAGAATAGCTATATACAACCCAAGTGATCGATGGAAAAGAGCTTATGGAGTTGCCTGTTACTGGCTAGTATTGCCTACTCTGCCCATGCACAGGGCGTACAGTTCGGCGTGAAAGCAGGGGTGGGCGAAGCGACGTATATCGGTCACCGCAAAGAGTTGCTCGAGGCAGAGTATCAAGCCGACATGCACGCCATTCATGGTTTTTATGGCGGCCTCAGCCTCACCATTCCCTTCCGGCACCATCCGTTTTTTGCCTTCCAGCCTGAACTCGTCTATGTACGCCACGGCTTTGAGCTGGCGCGGAAAGTCCGGCCCTATACCTGGACCGAACGAGATAGCTACCTGGAGTTGCCCTTGCTCGTGCGCTATACCCGGTACGGTTTCTTCGCCGAAGCCGGGCTGCAAGTCGGCTATTTCCTGCACAACCGCTCCCACATCAACGATGGGGGGACTCCGTACTCGTATTCGCTGCGGCCCAGTCCATCCGAGACGTTAAGCAAGGGGATCACCGTGGGGGTGGGCTATCAGCTGCGGACAGGTCCGCTGGCGGGCATTCGGTATACGGTCGGCAGCGCGCGCTCGGCGTTTAGTACGGTCCTCAGTTTGTATTCGGGCTATACCTTTGGCCGCCCGCCGAAAAGGTAGCCCTGGTGCTGGTGGATCCTACCCAGCCGGCGGCAGGTAAGGCGATAGCGGGTAGGGCCACCCGTCGCTAGTGAGCCCGGCGGAAGCCACCGGGGACCGGTATTCTGGGTCGAGTTAGGTGGAGCTAATCCCGCCTTCCCATACGGATCCCCGGTTTGCGTAGCTTCGATGTATACGCTATGACAACCTTAACTTGTCGTACCTAAAATTTAGTTACCAAGGTTAACCGGGTAGGTTGGTCGGGGCGAGTTTGCGGTGGGCATGGATGACCACCTTTCGGTGGCGCAAGTACTTATAAAGAGTGACTTTGGAAATGCGTAGGCGCTGGGCAATCTCGTTGACGCCGAGCTGCTGCTCGCGATAAAGCGTCTCGGCAATGATGGCCGTGCGCTCGGCTTCTGCCGAAAGGCCCCGCTGGCGGCCCCCGACCTGGCCCCGCGCCCGCGCCGAGGCCAGCCCCGCGTGGGTACGCTCACGAATCAGCTCGCGCTCAAACTCGGCTAGCGAGGCAAACAGGTTAAACACGAGCCGCCCTTGGGCCGAGGTGGTGTTGATGGCATCGGTCAGGGACACCAGGCCCACGCCTCGAAACTCGAGTTCGGCCACCATATCCAGCAAATGCTGGAGCGAGCGGCCCAGCCGGTCGAGCTTATAGATAGTGACCGTGTCGCCTGTGCGCAGGCTGGCTAGGAGGCGGTCTAGTTCCGGGCGGGCTTTGGTGGCTCCGGAAGCATGTTCCTGGAAGATGGTTTCACACCCGGCCTTGTGTAAGGCATCGAGTTGTAGTTCCAGGTTCTGGTCGCGGGTCGAGACGCGGGCGTAGCCGATGTTCATGGGGCAAAGTACAGGGTATCCGTGCCGAAAGTAGCCTTTGCTGTACGTTGATTGCTGAACAAGTTTTCTGTACTAACCTGACAGGTTTTGGCTTGACTTTACCCCAATGGGCTGCGTAGGCTGACTTGTTCACTAAAACGTTCGTTTCGGTTAACCACTAGCAGGGCTGTGTCGTCCTGAGTAAAGCTGACCGTTGGCTGATCCTGTACTATTAGTGACCGTTGGGACGGTGAAAATGAAGGGAGCCAACTCGATTGAGTGGTTTTTTGGGCCGTTATAACGCTTGGCTTTCCCCTGCTTTTTCGACGACTGATCACGGACATGAACTGCTACCGGCAGGAAGGGTACTTCCTGGGGGCACTACCAGGAAAGTACCGGGAACCGGCGCGAAATCACGGGTGGGAGCACTGGCAACAGACAGGACTGGGCCGGCAAATTAGTTGTCATTTGACCTTTTCAGGATACCAACTTGGACTTGTCAACAAACCAGCGCCGGCAGCCTTGCCGGTACCTTTGTTCGGTAGCTTTTACTCCCCCTAACTCGTACAGACATGAACAAGATAGCCTTAGTAACGGGCGCTTCGGCCGGCATTGGCCAGGCGACGGCCATTTACCTCGCCCAACATGGCTACACCGTGTATGGGGGCGCGCGCAGAACAGACAACATGCTGGATCTGAAAAGCTACGGCATTACTCCCCTTGCGCTGGATGTAACCAAAGACGAAAGTGTGGTGGCGTGCGTCAATCGAATTTTTGAAGAACAAGGAGGCATTGATATTTTGGTCAACAATGCCGGCTTTGGGTTGGAAGGGGCCATCGAAGATCTTCCCCTGCAAGACGCCCGCTATCAGTTGGAAGTAAATGTATTTGGGGCTATGCGGTTGGCCCAACTGGTGTTGCCGAAAATGCGGGCAAAGAGGTATGGTAAGATTGTGAACATTTCGTCCGTGGGCGGCAAGATTGCGTTTCCCCTCGGGGGGTGGTATCACGCCAGCAAATTTGCTCTGGAAGCCTTGAGCGACAGCCTGCGCAATGAGGTGAAGGAATTTGGCATTGACGTAATCGTGGTGGAGCCAGGGGCCACCCGATCGGAATGGGGAAATGTGGCCACGGATATTCTCCTGAAAGTATCGGGTCACACCGCCTACAAAGACTTGGCGACGAAAACCCATCATTTATTTACCCGGCTATCGAAGGATGTAGCCGAACCAGTCGTGATTGCTAAACTTATCAAGCAGGGAATCGAAGCCAAAAGTCCCAAAACCAGGTATACCACTTCCCAGATGGCCTCTACGCTTTTGTTATGTTTGAAAAGGATTCTACCCGACAAGCAATTGGATAAGTTGATCATGAGCCAGATAAAATAGGGAACTATGGACAACGTCTTTCTGCAGCATAATATCCTGTATGCCCAGGGGCATCAAAAGGTGCAGAGTAGCGAGCATTACTTTCCGGACCACGCGCTCGGCATCATGCTGTCCGGTGAGTCGCATTACTTTTCCAACGAGGGTTCGTTTGTCATGCAAGCAGGCACCATCTGTTTGATGCGGCGGAACGAATTATTCAAAAAGCTGAAAAAAGTTGGGCCGAATGGGGAGCCGCCTTCATTGATCAGCCTGTTCCTGGATCAGAAAACGTTGCATCACTACGCAGTCGAAAGTAGCATTCCCAAGCAACGTCCTTATCGGGGAAAGGCGATGCTTGACCTAACGAGTAACTCATTTTTGAAAGGATTTTTTGACTCGCTATTGCCGTACATCGATCACCCGCAAAAACTCACTGCGAAAATTGCGGCACTCAAAACCAGGGAAGCAATTGAGCTACTGCTGCAAGCGGGGGATAGCTACCGACAATTGTTGTTTGATTTTCAGGAGCCGCATAAGATAGATTTGGAAACGTACATGAATCATAATTTCAAGTATAACCTGCCCCTGGTATCGTTTGCTAAATTGGCAGGACGTAGCCTATCTACCTTCAAGAGAGACTTTACCAAAATATTTGCCACGACGCCGGAAAAGTGGTTGCAACACAAGCGGTTGGAACACGCGCACTATCTTCTGTCAACAAGAGCAATGCGACCCTCCGAGGTGTATTTAGAAGTTGGGTTCGAAAACCTGTCGCACTTCTCCTTCGCTTTCAAAAAAACCTTCGGCCTAACGCCGACTGAGTTGACAGAACAACATCGGACTACCAGCCGCTGACCAGAACGAGGCATTTCAGTGCCTTTCCAGCCCGGGGCCTGAATACGGCGCCGGGATACTGGTTTTTCGGGCCCTATTACGGGCTGGCGGTAGGGGCCATCTTCGGGCACTTGGCTGCGGCCCACGACCGGCGCCCGCGAAACCGGGCGCGGGGGGAAGCACGGCTGATCCTGGGGACGGGCTTCGTGCTGGGCCTGCTGCTGGTGCTGGCCTTCCCGAATTGGTTCCGGGGGGTGCCGCTGCCCGGACCCTAAGTATCGCCCCGCAGCGGCCGAACCGCCCGCAGTCGCTTACAGTAGGAAGAAGTACAGGCTGGCCAGCAGCACGAGGCTGCTCATAAAGAGGGCGACCACCTGATCATCGGGGGAGGGAGTAGTAGGGAGTTACATAGGTCGGCAAAGCTAACGCTACCGGTTGAGCTTCCCGCCATTGGCAGCACTTTTCCAGGGTAAAGTTGTTCGCCAGCCAGAGCAAGTGCCCGTAGGGGGCTCGGAGTGCTCCGTGCGCCCAGTGGGGTGCGTCGAAGTGGGTCAGGGAAGCGACCCACTTGGCGGGGATCGTCTGCGAGCCAGCCAGCCGGGCATTCATGCGTTGCGGGGGCGTTTGGTTAACCAACCGCCAAGAGCGCCGCGGCCTCTTGGTCCGACCCGACTCAACGCCGGGGTGGGGAGGCCGCGCGCAGGAGGGGGCATTCCCTGCGGTGAGCGAATAGGGGACCTTGGAGTCCCGCATAGGAGGATTTTGGTGACTTGATAGAGGAATCAGCGGTTGATTTTGTCGGTTCTACCGCCGCTATTGCGGAGCACGGCAGTATTGAAGCTAAAGGTGCACAGGTAACCGCTGTCCCCGCAGGGCTGTCCGGCGTTTTTACCTAGCTTATTCGTTGGCTGCTTTCTTATACTCGGTCGCCGCTTTCTTCGCCTGAAAATGAAATACGGGTGACGGCACGTGTTCCTTGGTGAAGAGTTGGACGAAGCCGGCGATTACTTCCGGGTGCTGCGGCGCCACATTGTGCGTTTCTTTAGGGTCGGTAATTAAGTCATACAGCTCGATGGGCCCTTTGGGCGTCGTGGCCATATTTAGACGCACAGCTTTCCACTTGCCCCACCGGGCGGCCACGCTCCCCCCCTGCTCATAAAATTCCCAGTACAAATAAGGATGCTGCTGCTGTTTACCGCGCCCAGTGAGGGTGGGCAGCAGGGAAATGCCATCGATGCCTGGGGGGCTTTTCAGGCCCGCCACATCCAGGAAGGTGGGCAAGAGGTCCCAGAAAGCGGCGAGCTGCGGGGTGACGGTCCCGGCTTTCACCCGACCGGGCCACCGCACAATGAAAGGCACCCGAATACCGCCTTCGTACAAATCCCGTTTTGCCCCCCGCAGTCCCCCGCTGCTATTAAAATACGCCAACTCTTTGCCCCCCTCAGCGGAAGGGCCATTGTCCGAGGTGAAAACAACCAGGGTATTCTCGTCCAAGTTTAGCTGCTTGAGCTTTTGCATAATTTGCCCTACCTGGTCATCCAGCACTCGCATCATGGCCACCACGGCGGCCCGCGGGTGCGGCTGCGACAAGTAAGCGCCGGTCTTGGCGAAGCCTGTCGCGCTCGTGTCGGCACCGATATAGGGCTTTTCCGGGCCGTACTTGCCGATGGTTTGCTGCATATAGGCCGGCGGGGCAACGAGTTCCGCGTGCGGAATTGGGGTGGTCATAAAGACGGCAAAGGGCTCCGCCTGATGCCGCTCAATAAACGCCAGTAGGCGCTGCTGAATCAGCTCCGGGGCATAGGTGCCCGAGCGCGCGCCCTGGTTATCCGGGAGCAACACCTTCTCCCGGTTGTGCCAGAGGTAGTAGGGGTAGTAGTTGTGCGCCAGCGTTTGGCTGTTGTAGCCAAAAAATTCATCAAACCCCTTGTTTACTGGGTCGCCACTGCTGCCCGCCCCGCCCAGGCCCCACTTGCCAAAACACCCAGTGGCATAGCCCGCTTGCTTGAGCAGTTGGGGAATGATGCGACTGGAATCCGGCAGGGGGTATTGCCCTTCCGGCGGCACGGCGATGTTGCCGCGCACGGGGGTGTGGCCGGTGTGCTGGCCGGTAAAGAACGAGGAGCGGGAGGGCGAACAGACGGCCGTACCCGCGTAGCCCTGGGTAAACTTCAGCCCCTCAGTAGCTAGCCGGTCGATGTTAGGGGTCTGATAGCGTTGTTGCCCGTAGCAGCTGATGCCCCCGTAGCCCAGGTCGTCGGCCATGATAACGATGATGTTGGGCGGGCGCTTTGGGGGGTGTTTCACCTTCGCGAAGGCGAAGCAGCCCCCAATGGCTATCATCACCGCGAGCCAGTGGGGGGCTTTTTTAGGTAGTCGGTTGGTTATTCGAGGTAGCATAGATTCCGAGGTAGGTAGATGATCGACGCGCAGGAGCTTCCTAGTACTAGTATATATCTTGGACGCAGCGGAAACCCAGGTTGTTAGCGGCACTGCGCACCTCCCCTTTGCCCCGGCTGCCGGCCTGGTAGCGCCGGCAATACTGGTCGCTGCACAGGAAAGAGCCGCCGCGCTGCACGCGCTTGACCAGCCCAGGCTCCTCCGGGTCGTGGCTATCGGCCGGGCCGGCCGGATTGCTGGTGGGACTTACCCGGTAGTAGTCGGGCCGGTAGTAGTCGCTGCACCACTCCCATACGTTGCCTTCCATATCGTAGAGTCCCCAGGGGTTGGGAGGGAACGACTTGACGGGGGCCACACCCTCGAAGCCATCCGCGCGGGTGTTGCCCGCCGGGAAGTCGCCTTGGAAGAGGTTGGCCATCCACTCGCCGTTGGGCGTTAGCTCCTGGCCCCAGTAGTAGAGCCCCGCCGTACGCTGGCCGGCGCGGGCAGCAAACTCCCACTCCGCTTCCGTGGGTAGCCGTTTTCCGACCCACCGGGCGTAGGCCTGAGCATCTTCGTAGCAGACCTGCACTACGGGGTCATTAGTGCGACCGGCCACGCTGCTGCCCGGCCCCAGCGGCTGCCGCCAGTTGGCCCCCGGCACGTACTGCCACCACTGCCCCGACTCCGCGAGCGCCACAGGCTGAGGGGGCTTCGCGAAAACGGCCGAGCCGGCTACCAACTGCGACTCTGGTATTCCGGGGAAATCTTGGGGGTCGGGCTGGCGCTCGGCCACCGTCGCGTAGTGCGTGGCCTGGACAAACTCCGCGAACTGAGCATTGGTTACCTCGTGCTCGTCCATCCAAAAGGCGCGTACGCTCACCCGGTGCTGGGGGTAGTCATCGGCGAGGGCTTGGTCGCGGTCGACCCCCATCAAAAAAATGCCCCCCGGTAGCCGGACCATGCCTTTAGGAGAAATACCCCTTGCTGTCTTAGCATGGGCTACGTTGCTCGGCCCCTGACCTGGGCTGGAAAGGGCGGCTGGTTTTGCCTCCTGTCCTGCCTTTTGTTGGCAAGAGCAAAATAGGACCACTACTACCAGCAGCAGGCCAACTCCCAATTGGTAGGCCAGCCAAGGCAGCAAGAAAGCGGCTCGTGCAATTCGATGCGGCGCGAGAAGAACTTTCATAGGTGAGAAAAAGTGGGCTAGGTCGAGGGTGCTCCTCCAGAGTAGTGCAGTTTAATCTCGTACCGGGGGGGCGTTTTTTGACCTGGCGGTCAAGGGAAAGGATCAATAGCCAGGGTTCTGTTCCATCACGGCCTCGCGGTTGCGCTCAATTTCCGCGAACGGCACCGGAAATAGGTTGTGCTTGGGCTCAATGTCTTTATAATACGGGTTGCAGCGCTTCACGCGCTCGTACAACAGCCCCAGGCGCATCAGCGTAAGGCGCCGCTTCTCTTCCATGCCGAGCTCCCGCATCCGCTCGTCGAGAATGTAGTCGATGGTCACGTCGCTGGCCGCTACCGGCTTGGCGTTGGCGCGGCTGCGAATCACGTTGATATCCGCGGCAGCCGCGGCTTTGTCGCCCTTGCCTAGGTGGGCTTCGGCGCGCAGCAGATAGGTTTCTGCCAGCCGGAACAGGTACTGGTCCGTGTAAGTCCCGCCCGCAATGTCCTTGAGCTGAAACGTGGCCGCATTGCTGTACAGGTTGGTCGGATGCGTGAAGGGCGTCGTGACCTTGGACTGGTAGGCGTAGAAGGAGCGGCTCGGCACCGTGATGCCCGCGGGGGGCGCGTCGGCCGATACCGTTTTGCCAAACAGGCTGGGCACGGCCGGGTTGTTGTAGGTGTACTCGCGCACAAAATTGTGGTTGGCGTTGCGCAGGTCGTTCGTGAAGTCGCTGGCCCAGATGGTATTGCTGAAGTACTTGGTCGACACAGCCCACCCAATGCCCCGGCCGCCCGTGTAATCGCCGGTCGGCCAGCGAAACGGTAACAGGGTGCCCAGGCGGAAATCAATGAGGTTGGGCCCGTGGTGCCGCTCTAGCAGGTAGGCGCCGTTTCTGGCCGTCGACACCGCCGAGCCGCCCGGCACGTCGGTTTCAAACTGCACCACCCACAGGCCTTCCATATTCCCCGCGCTGCGGTTTTGATTCCGCACCTGGAACAGATCCCAGTACACGTCGCCGGGCGTGACCGTAGAGCGGGATCCAAATCGGCTGCGCATCAGGCGCACGCTGGGGTCCGAGATGACGGCCGTGGCCGTGGTGACGGCGCTGGTGTAGTCGGCCGTGGCCAGGTATACTTCGGCCAGCAAATGTTGGGCGGCGAGCTTACTGATTTCCCCCGGTTGCACTTGCGCGATGCCCGGCAGGTTGGCCACCGCAAACGTCAGATCGTCAATCACCTGCTTCAGCACATCAGCCTTCGGGGCGCGGGCAAAGTTGTATTTAGGCGCGGAGAGCTCCTCCAGCACGATGGGCACGTCGCCGTACAAGTAAGCCAGGGTGCGGTAGGCTAAGGCCCGAAACACCCTAGCGCGCGCTTCAATCAGGGTCTTTTCGGTGGCGCTCATCTGCGCCGCGGGCAGGCGGCCGAGAATGGTATTCGTTTCCGCGATTATTTTGTATAGGTCGCGCCAATGCGCCAGGGGAATGTCGGCGGACGGGTCCAGCGCGGCGGCCAGATTCGAGAGGCGCCGGATACTGGGCTGCCCATCGAATACCAGGTCGGTCCCGTAGAGGTAGTCCATGGGGTTCGCCTCATTCGAGGAGTAGAATTCCGCGCGCACCAACCGGTACAGGTTGTTCACGCCCGCATTAAAGTCCTGGTAGGTTCTATAGCCGTTTTCGGCGCTGAGAAAATCGGCGGGCTGCTCGTTCAAAAAGTCTTTCTGGCAGGCAGACAAGATGAGCAGCGGCAAGAGCAAGCAAACTTTAGCTAGATTTTTCATGGCTTGGATAGTTCAAAAAGCGACGGACAGACCCACGGAATAGCCTTTGAGCACGGGGCGACCAGAGTCGTTCACTCCCTGCTCGGTTTCCGGGTCCCAGCCCAGCCAGTCGGTCCAGGTATAAAGGTTTTTGGCGCTCACGAACACGCTTAAGTTGTCGGCGTGCAGCTTTTCAATGATGTTGCCGCCAAACCGGTACGAGAGGGAAATATCCTGCAAGCGCACGAAGCTGCGGTTCTGAAACACGCCCGGGGTAAGGGCGGGCGAGAGGGCCGAGCGGGGAAACACGGCGTTGGGGTTGGAGGGGGACCAAAAATCCAGGGCCGTGAGGTAGTTAAGCCGCCGCGAGTTCTCATCCAGCAGCCCCCCGATATTGTTAGCGGGGTTGTTGGGCGCGAGGTAGCTGTCGTTGCCGCCCAGCACGGCGTTCAGGAACACGCGAAAGGTAAAGCCCTTGTACTCCACCGTATTGAGCAGGCTGGTGCGATAATCCGGCTCCCGCTGCCCTAAGAATACCCGGTCGCCCGCCCGGTCAACCCGGCCGTCCCCGTTCACATCCACGAGACGAAACGACCCTGTGTAGTAGCCGGCTGGAACATCATCCCCCAGTTGGTAAAAGCCGTCGGATTGTAAGTCGTAGATCGTGCCAATGGGGCGACCAATAAAGAGGCCACTGCTCACCAGGTCATCCTCCCTCCCGTCGCCGTCGGCATCCAGCCCGACCAGCTTAATGATTTTGTTGCGGTTGCCGGAAATATTGAAGGTGGTGCTCCACTTAAAATTCTTAGTGGCAATATTTTGCGTGGTCAGGGTCAGCTCCAGGCCCGCGTTTTTGATGTTGCCCACGTTGGTGCGAATCGACGAGAAGCCGGAGATGGAGGGCAGGGCTACGTCGAACAGCAGGTCGTTGGTGCGGTTGTTATAGTAGTCGACGCTGCCCGAGATGCGGTTCTTGAGCACCACAAAATCCAGCCCCGCATTCAGGCCCCGGGTAGACTCCCACTTCAAATTCGGATTCGCCAGGGTGCTCACCTGCTGCCCGAACACGGTGGTGCCGCCGTCGCCGAACACGTACGCGGCGCTGGGCTCGAGGCGGGCCAGGGAGGAGTAGCGGCTAGTCAGGTTGCCATTCGTGCCAAAGCCCGCCCGGAGCTTCAGAAAGTTAATGGGGGCGAAGTTGAAAAAGGGCTCTTCCGTTAGGATCCAGCCCAGGGCGGCCGACGGGAAAATGCCGTACTTCTTGTTGGCGGCGAAGCCGGAAAACCCGTCGCGGCGCAGGGTGGCCGTCAACAGATACCGCTCGCCGTACTTGTAATTCAGGCGGGCCATCTGGGCGTTGAGCCGTTCCTCCCAGGCGTCGGAAGAAGTGAACTGGTTGGTGCCCTGCTCCAGGCTATTGAAACCCAGGGCGATGTTGGAAAACCCCGTGGCGTTGGCGTAGGTGCGGGAGTACTCCCGCTCGATGGCGCTGTACAGCAAGGTGCCCGTCAGCTCGTGCTTGCCCAACACCTTGGAGTAAGTTAAAATATTGTCGAGCGTGTAGTCGTAGTTCGTATCCAGGTCCTTGTAGGCCTGCCCCGTCTGCCCCGCGGCCCACCGACTGGCGTAGTAGTGGTTGTTGGTGCGGTAGTTATTGCCGAAGTTGAGGCGGTAGGTCAGGCCCGGCAGGAAAGGCGCGCTGAGCTCGGTGTAGAAGTTGCCAAATAGGGTCATGCGCTTGTCCGAGTCCTTGGCGTCGGCACCCAACAGGGGATTCGCCAGCCCCGTGCCCGTCGGAAAAGGAATGAGGTTGCCGGCCTCGTCGTAGGGCTCGTGCATGGGCGATATGCGCACGATATTGGCCAGGGTTGGCTCCTCGCCGCTGAAGTCGTTGAAGGAGCCGAAGGTTTGGGCCCCTATCTTCCACCACGGGGTGGCTTGGGTTTCCAGGTTGATGCGGACACTCTTGCGGCTGAACTTATCATTGATGATGAAGCCGAGCTGTTTGGTGTAGCCCCCCGACACGAGGTAAGTCGTTTTTTCGCTTCCCCCCGAAATGCTGAGTTGGTGGTCCTGAATGGACCCCGTTTGGGTAGATGCATCCCACCAGTCAAAATCGGCGGTGCGGATCGTGCCGTCCGCGTTCAGGTGAATCTGATCCACAAACTTGGTGAGGTCGAAGTTTGGGTTGGGCGTAGTGTAGTCGGGCGCCAGGTAGGCCTGGGTGTAGTTCAGGTCGCGGATGCGCTGCAGGATCTCCTCCCGGTTTTGCGGCCGCACATTTACGCTGGGCGTTTGCGTAGCGTAAGAGCCGGTGTAGGCAATGCGCGTCTTGCCGGCTTTGCCCTTACGGGTGGTGATGAGCAGCACGCCATTCGCCGCCTGCGCGCCGTACACGGCCGTGGAGCTGGCATCCTTGAGCACATCGATGGAGGCCACATCATCCGGATTGATGGAAGCCAGCGAGCCATTGTAGATGATGCCATCCAGGACGATCAGCACGTTGGCATTGCCATTGATGGTATTTGCCCCCCGCACCTGAATGCTGGGGTTTCCGCCGGCCGTGTTTACCTGGCCTACGTTCAGGCCGGGTACCGAGCCTTGCAAGGACTGGGCAATGTTGGTATTCGGTGCTTCCCGAAATGCCTCCAGGTCAGCACTGGCCACCGAGCCCGTCAGGTCGGACTTGCGCTGCACCCCGTAGCCCACGACCACCACCTCATCCAGGGCCTGGGTGTTTTCCCCCAGCACCATATTGAGGGTGGGCCCCGTCACGGGCACTTCCTGGGCAACAAACCCAATGGAGCTGAAGATTAGCACACTTCCCCGCGGCGCGGTTAGCGAAAAGTTGCCTTGGTCATCGGTGGAGGTGCCCTGGGTGGTGCCTTTCACCACCACCGTTACGCCGGGCAAGGGCTGCCCATCAGCCTGGGTGACGCGGCCGGTTACGGCGATGTCCTCTGGGGCCGTTTCCGCGGCCTGCGCCGGCTCTGCCCCGGTGATGACGTAATAATTAGGTCGTAATTTTTGAAAGCTCAGCCCGGCCTGGATGAGCACCTGAGTGAGCTGCTCATCCAGGCTGACGCCTTCAGTAGTGGGGGGAGGCACTGCGCTTTTATCACGGACTAAGTCCGTCTTGTAGATGATGGTGGCCTGGTACTGCTGTTCCCAGCGCCCCAGCAAGGCTTTCAGCGAGACGGCCGGCGCGGGTCGCGGCGCGGCCGGCGGGCGCGTTTGCACCGCCGCAACGAGCTGACCGTAGGTGGCGGCGGGTGCCTGGAACAGGCCGAGGCTGGCCACGAGGCACAGGGGGCGGGCAAGTCGTTCCTGGAAGAGAGTAGGCAGTCTTTCCATACAAGTTGGGGGAGAAAGGAGGAACAAGGAATCCTTAGAAGGAGGAGATGATAATCTGATTGCCCCGGTGCTGGACCTGGAGGTGGAAGGTGGCTTCTATTGCCTGGCACAGCAGGTCGATATCCCCGACGGGCACCGTCCCCGTAATCGTTTGCCGGCGCAGCGCCGGATCGAGTATGATGACGTTGAGCCCGTAGGTGTCGTGAAGCATAGTGCTCAACTCCCCAATGGGAGTGTCGTCTAGCACTAACTTCTGGTCCTTCCAGGCGGCGTAGGCGGGCGCCGCCACGGCCTTGCGCACCACCTGCGCGGGCTGGGCGTCAGCCGTCTGCAGGAGCTCGCCGGGCTGCAGGGTCACATCCGCCTGGTGCTGGTCGGCAAAATCGACGCGCACTTTGCCCGAGAGCAGTACCACCCGGGCCTGCTCATGCCGGCGATACACCGTGAACTGGGTGCCCAGCACTTCCACGTGGAAGCTGCCGGTGGTATGCACCCGGAAACGCTGGTGGGTAGGCAGATGCTTGACGGAGAAGTACGCTTCTCCGTCGAGCCATACTTCCCGGGGGGTGTTGGCGCGCCAGACGGCCGCGTGGCGCAGGGTAGAGTTGGCATTCAGCGTCACCGTGGAGCCGTCCGGCAGCCGGACCTGCCGGGTCTGACCATAGGGGGTAGTATACACAACGACTGGGCGAAGCTCGTCTGGGCCTCCCGGGCTGAGCGACCACAGCGTGCCGCCCGCCGCCAGGCCCCCGACGGCCGCCGCCGCGGCCCAGCGGCCCCACCGGAAAGTGGCCGGCCGGCGGTTTGCCCTTGGTTCATCCTTTACGCCCAGGCGCTGATGCAATTGGGCCCTCACCCCCTCAAGGTTAATGGGTGAGGGAGAATCCCCGGCTTGGGGGCTGGCCTCGAGGGCGTCGGCCTGCCGGCTCATCCAGTGCCGGGCTAAGAGCTCATTGGCCGGGTCCTGCAGCCAGGCGCGCACGGCCTGGGCTTCTTCCAGGGACGACTCACCCCGCACGTAACGCATGCACGCGTCAAAATCTATGGCTTGCATAAGTAATAGGCAGTGAACGGTCTTGCTAAGGAGTAAAAGCCCGTGAGCCGCCGCTACCCTGAAGGTCCCCGTATCTTTATTTTTGCTAGCGCTGAAGGTGGGTTGGGAGCCCTCCTGTTGAGCGGGGGTACCAGACGGGCACCGCTATCCAACGGGCTTGCGTTGTGCCGCCTGCGCGGTCCGGCGGAAGCTTTCTGCAGTTGGAGGTCGGGCAGGGGCTTTTCCCTGTCAATGAAGGACTTAGTAAAGCCGAAAAAGATACTGCTGGCAGGACAGTACATGAGGGTAAGCACCAGCTATCCTCGTTCATTTACTTATCCCTGCCTCCCATTTTGTGCCCGTCCGCCTGTGAAAGTTTTCCGAGAGTTTTCCGATGTAGCGTGCCTGCGGCGTTTGCGAGCAAGTGAGGCGCGCGCGTTTGACGAACTGTTCAACCTGCATGCCCCGGGGCTGGGGCGCTTTGCCCACGGCTACCTGAAGTCAGCAGCCGATGCGGAGGAAGTGGTACAGGAGTGCTTTTTGAAGGTGTGGGAGCGGCGATACGAGTTTGACGAGGGTATCGTGTTCAAAACGTATCTGTATACGTGCGCTTATCACGCCATTCTCAAGCAGCTTCGCCGCCAGCGGTCCTGGGTGTTTGAAGGGTTACACCAGGAGTTGGTCGTCACCGAGGACTCGCCTGCCAAACAGCTGGAATATGCCGAGCTGGAGGAACTCTACCAAGTGGCGTGCGCGCAATTGCCTGCCCGGCGCCGCCAGGTATTTGCCCTGAGCCGGCAAGAGGGTCTCTCCTACGCGGGTATCGCCCAGGAGCTGAACATATCGGTTAAAAGCGTCGAGACCCAGATGACGTTGGCCCTAAAGTTTCTGCGCTCCTATTTCCAAGCCCATGGCACGACGCTTACGCTCTTGCTGATGCTACTACAGGGCTAAGCAAGTCGTCTGAGCACGAGATTATCGACTGTTCCCGCGCGACATATCGCTCGTCTTACATTCCGCGGTGCCTCAACTGGCTGTCAACTGATTTGGCTTTACTCACCTTAACGCTTATTGCTTCATCCTGCGCGCATTCAGGACTAAGATGACACGTGGGTGAGTAACTACTTTTACCCTCGCTAGGCTCTATCCCTCTCAACACCCCTAATAAGGTCCGGTAACCAGGGTCGTATCGGTCCTTACCATTGTCTGTCCACGTGGCCACGTAACGGCCGATCAGCCCACGTATCTTTTCCGCAGGTTGCTCTTGCACTTCGCCTGCTTTGTTGGAATGCCCGTGCTGCTTTATAGCGGGCTTGGGGGCTGGTTCATCCGTCGATATCTGCGGCGGCACCGCCTCGATTGGATGGAAACCGTGATTCTGGGCTTCATCGGGCTGTTTGGCTTGGCCCTCTTCCTAGTAGTGGTGCTCTTTTTCTTCTTGGCTTATCATCCCCTGGATCCACCCCCAAGGTCGCTGTAAGTGGGAAGTGGCACGAGGAGTAACCCGTCCGGGATGAGGCTCTAGGCAGAGGCAGTTGACAATGGGGCAGCCACTAAGTGGGTTCAACCTTTGGTAAAGAAAGCAGGTTGTCACAATCCTTGCTCGCCCGATTGCCAAATTAGCAAGACATCATTCTACCCATACTTCTTCCACTCACTACCATTTCACCTATTGCAGGCACATGGTACAGGGGGAAGCATACCGCCACACCGGCCCTTATTTTTTGCCTGAAGGTTTGAGGAGGAGGACTTCTTTGGTGACACTTTTGATTTTATTCTCTGAGTAATACGCCGGGAAGTAGCCATTTTTGGCCCAGAGCTCGAAAAGATTTTTATAATACGGGCTGGTAGGGTCTGCTGATTGGCCGGGCGTGTTGATCATGAGGGCAGAATTCCAATCGCTTACATCCACCAGCATCCTAAAGCTGGCGCCGTGGGACTGGTTATCAAGCCCACCGGTAGAATTAGGGGTGTAGCCATTCCCTCCCCGGGGTACCGGGCCAACGTCTGCCCTTTTCTTCCACTGCTCATTCGCCAGTCCTGGCAACCGGTTCACTAGTGTAACGTGCTTATACTTTTCCTGACCGTACTGCCAGTACTCAATAGAGTTTCCCAGCTTTTTCTGCAGCTCTGCAATGGATTTCTCAAAGGTCTTTTTCAGGAAAGCATCTCTGCCCGCTACCGCATGGGTCCCAAACCGCTGATCAGGTTTTTGCAGCCAACCAATCACCTTGGTCAACTGTAGGCCCACTAATCCTTTTAGCTCCTGGGGAATAAACTGCTCCCGGGCCTCTTGCATGATCTGCCGCTCCCACATGGCGTAGATACCTGCGCTGACTGACTCCGGGTTCAGGATGAAATTCCATGCTGAAAGCTGGTCTTTGGCTTGCTGCACCAGTTTTTCCTCGAACCTAATGGTCTGCAACAGGGGCACCAGCGTTCTGCCCGGAATAGAGAAATAATCGGCCTGAAGCGCCTCCATGTCTTTCATGGTCACTTTGGGGTTCTTTCCCAACACCTCATTGATGCGGTCTCCTCTAAAAGGATCTGCCCAGGTATAGTTAACGGTCTCCCAATGCTGGTAGGTGTCTGGGGTTACGTTTTGGTTTGCCGTGGCGAAGAATCCTGTCTTAGGGTTGAGCAGGTGCGGCCTTTCTTTGATGGGCAGATACCCCGACCACTCATACCTGCCGTCTCCGGGGACGGGCACCATGCCGCTGAAATTTTTCCGAACGGGAGCAATGCCCACCACCTGCCAGCCGATGTTGCCTTTCTGGTCGGCCCAGATCATGCTCTCGCCCGGTATGTGGCTGTAACTGCAGGCTTCCCTGAACTCGTCCCAGTTGCGGGCCTGGTTCATGCGCAGGGAGGCCAGGTAAGGCGCGCCGCCGGGCTCCAGCCAGGCACATTTCACCGCATAGGCTTTGTGGTTGATGGAGTCAATGAACGTGACGGGTCCGTGCAAGGTGTAGCGCAAGGTAACGTCTACGGACTTGGCATTTTTCACTGGAATGGTTTCCTTCAGTTCCTCCATGTTCACCCAGCTACCTTTGTGGCGGTATTGCTTCAGGTTAGCCGGATTCAAGTCATAGACATAGAGGTCTTCGCCATCTGTTTCATAGATGGTGAGCCCCCAGGCGCCGTGCTCGTTGTGGCCAATAGAAACCCCAGGAATGACCGGTTCTCCCCCCCCAATTACGTTCCAGCCGGGAGCAACCAGATGCACCATGTACCGCAAAGAGGGAACAGCTATGCTGCGGTGCGGATCATTCGCCAGCATGGGGTGGCCGCTGGCGGTTCTACTGCCACTCACAATCCAGTTGTTGCTGCCCATAAGGCCATGCTCAAAAGGTTCCTTTTTGGGCTTGGTTAACTGGCGGTTCAGCCTATCTACCTGGGCCCCCAAATCTTTAGCGGCGGGGTTTATATGGGTAGATTTGAATACAATGTCTTTCTGATAGGCCTCATAGGGTTCGAGTATCTTTTCTGAGAGAAGCTCTCCTTTGATACTACTATCCATCGCAAGGGTAGGCTCTTTGGGATGAAACCACATGAGGTCTTTCACCTTGGCTTCCCCGGCTTTGGCTACAGCCATACCAATGCTCAGTTCTTCGGTGACGTTGCCCAATAGCCCTTGGTGGCGCGAGATGACCACGGCAGGAGTCCATTTACCGGGCTTAAGGGAGAGCAGCTTGAATTCCACGGGCAGCAGTTCTGGTTTTTGGGCCACCTCATCAATATACGCGTTTACGCCCTCCACGTAGGCGTTAATAATAGCTTCGCCCTGGGGGTGGTAATGGTTGAGTTCTTGTTTCATGTTCCCCCTGAACTGGAAAAGACGGGCCCCTATGTCTCTTTTCAACTCGTCTGGCCCCAGCAGTTCTGCCACAGTGCCCGTCGCCTCCCGCCGCCACATTTCAAACTGGAACAAACGGTCTTTGGCGGCGGCGTACCCTTGGGCAAAAAAGAGGTCATGCTGATTTGCCGCATAAATGTGGTTAAGGCCCCATTGGTCACGGCGTATCTCTACGGGGGCCTGCAAGCCCCTTGTTTTAAGCTTCTTTTTGGTTTGCGCAGCTGCCTGATCGCCACCAAACATCGTTAGTAAAAGAAACACCCCTAAAGAAAAAAAAACCGGAAGACGCATAAAGAGAAGAGGTTAAGGTGACAATACAAGGATACACTGAAATGTACTGTCTCGTCCGGGCGCCCAGGCGCTCGTGTCGCGCAGCTGCCGGTAGATGAGGGCGGGGGCCGCCAGCTTGAGCACGCGGGGATTGGCCGACCATAGCAAGGGCACAGGCGGAGCTTGCCCGTGCCCCGCGGGGAGAGGGCGGGCCTAAGCCACGCAGGAGAGCGGCCCAAATCCAAGTAGCACGAGCAGGAAAGGACGTAGGGCCATGGGCGGGAAGCGGGTCGGTGTTCCCAAATGTAGCAGGCTTCTCCTTTCGGTGAACGCTTGGTAGGCTAGCCGGCGCCAGGTGCCAGCAGGCCACCGTAGCGCAGGACGAGTGTACGAAACGGGCCGAGGAGATGCGTTTCATACACTCAAAACCAGATACTTTCTTGAGCCTGGGCAAAGTTGGGAAGTGCAATCTTCTACTTTGGTTTCTGCCTTTCATTCCTTAAAATAATCCTATTATACCCCCGCCCGCGGAATATGTGGAGTTTTTGCCCCTACTGCCCCTAACCCCTAATTATGGTACTTTATTGGGATACCAGGCTCTCATTTTAGTTTACGAAACGCATGCCTGCGGGGCATTTCGTACCCGTGGATTCGTAGACGGATTTCGTACACGCTCGCCGTGCTAACAGGGGGCTCGTGGCCGCCTAGTGCCGGGCTGGATTCTCTCCTTCACTGAAAGCAGTATTTCGGTCTACCCCTAATTCAATACGTGTGGACTGTAGATTACCCTTCCGTCGCCCGTCTAGGGGAGCGGTCGTGGCCGCTTATTTCGATTTGTTCTCGGCCGCTAGTTGAACGAGCCGGCGGTGGAATAGGACAGGTTCTTCCCAGTTGGGCGCATGACCACTATGTTCAAACCAAAACAACTGCTTTTTGGGCGCTTTGATGACCTGAAAATATTGTTTGGCCAGTTCCGAAGAAGTATTGTGGTCGTACTTGCCGAGAAAAAAGTAGACGGGCAACTTGAAATCGGGGCGTTGCAACAGATTCGTTTTGCCGCCATTTAAATCCGGCCACATGGCAGTCATGGTGCGCATCACCGGCGTCATCCAGTCGAGGGCTTGGTAATCAGGGTAGAGCTGCGTGGGGTCGGGCAGGTCAGCTACTTGGCGGCTGGCAAAATATTTTTCCGAAAGGGTCAGAAAGGCAAACAGGTCATTCAAACCGCTCTCGTATCCCCTCGCCTCGGATAGCGGAATCTTGGCCAGCGCATGCAGGGTCGTCGTGTCGTGCCGAAGCGTGGCCTGCTGCCGGACGAAAGCGCTGGCCAAGAGGGCCGACTTGCCGGCGTGGACCCATTGCCCCATGCCGATGTAGGCCGAGTAATCCTGCGGGTAGCGTTGCACCAACTGCACGCCCACCAGGCTGCCCCAGCTATGACCAAGGACGAAGATTTTCCGCTGGTGGAACGTCTTTTGTAAAAACTGCGTGAGCTGATGCGCGTCCTCTAGGTAAAGATCTGGCGTCAAGAGAACGGTCGTGTCGGTCTGCGACTTGCCGCAATTGCGCTGGTCCCAGGAAACGAAAATAAAGTCGTTGGCCAAGGCTTGGCTGTAGTGGCGGTTCATCGGCGTGGCCGGCCACGCCGGCCCCCCGTGGATGAAGAGCAGCACCGGTTTGGTCTTTGAGGTGCCCTTGATTTCCATATACTGCTTCACCCCGTTGATGGGCAGTAAAAAAGCGGTGTCAATGGCTAATGCTGGGGCCTGACGGGTCGCTGCTTGTGCCCGTGCCTCCTGACGAGGAGCAAGCGCGAAGCAACAAAGCAGGAGGGCAAGCAAGTTTCGCATGGAGGAAGGTGAGCGGCTAAAGAGGGGAACACTTCGGGCGGCGGGTGCCGGTCAGGTGAGGCAAGCTACACCCGTTTAGGACGAATAGCCAATCCCGTCCAAGCAAGGTGCTCAGAACGACGAAAGTCGCAGCCGCAATTCCTCGCCCTCTACTTATGGTTCAAACCTCTTCTGTTCAAGAAAACGGTGCTTTAATCACGACAGAGGACGTTTACGACTTGTAAACGTCCCTTCACAGACGGTAAAAACGGCTACATAAGGACCGATAAAAAGGGCCTTATCGGACTTTCTCCGGGGGGGTGAGAAGGCCCGCTGCTCCTTCTCTTCTACCCCTGGGTAATGCCGGTGGCGCCGCCGGCACCGTCGTTGCTGCTCCGGAAAAGCGAGCGTCCGCATGACCCTCGTGCTTCCCTCCTGCTGGTTCGCTTGTCAGTAGCGTAAGGAGAAGGCGTAAATCCTGCCCTACGTGCCGCCCCAACGCGCCGGGAAAGCGTGCCGGACAAGCCAAATTTCTGCTGGGTGAACCCCGCCCAGTTGAGTAGCTGCCGGCCCCGCTTTAATGCGTAGCTTGCTGGACTAAGCTCTTCTTATGCACTGCCCTTTCCGCCCCCCACGAGCAGTAGCTCGCGGCGGCGTTCTGCCCTCTGTTATGCGCGCTCTTTTCATGCTGCTGGCCGGGGGGCTGCTATTGCTGGCTACCCCCACGGCGGCCCAACGGCCCCCGGCCCCCGCCGCCTCGCCGACCACATCTCCGTCCCGCTCCGGGCTGGGAGCGGCCCAAACCTCAGCGTCAGCGGCGGCGGCCCGCTACCGTTACTGGGCAGCCAACCCCGATTCCCTACGCCAGGTACTCAGCGGACAACGCGCCGATACGGCCCGGCTGCGCACCCTGCTGCACCTCATTGATTGCTCGGTGTACGTCTCGCAAGTGCCAAGGACCGACTTGGCCGCGGTCGTCGCGCTAACCAAGCACCTGCGCCGCCCGGAACACCGCGCCTACCGCTTGCTGCTGGCCGGGGTACAGCTGGAGGCGGCGGCGGCGCTCGACAGCCTGCAAGCGGCCGTGACGGCCTTCGACCAATTGCCCCGGCCCGCGCCGTGGCCGCTGGCCTACCTGCGCGAAGCCTTCAGCGCCCTTAACCGCGAGGATGCCCGGCTGGCGTATTATCAAGCCAAACGCGCCCACTACCGCCGCACTGGGGACACCGTCAGCCTAGCGGTGTGCTACCACTCCCTGGGCGGCTCCTACACCTACCGAGGCGATTACAACCAAGCAACCAGCCAGTACCTGCGGGCCGCGGAACTGGGCCGCTCGGTCTCCCCGCACTTCTACTACGCCTTTCTGGTGAGTGTGGCCGGCAGCTACGCCAAATGGGGCAACTACGCCAAAGCCTTGCAGTACCTGCGCTTGTCAACCCTGGGCAGGAATAGTGGGGCCAATCGGCTTATTTATCTGCGCTCGCTGAGCAATGTGTACTTCCAGCAACGGGACTACCCGGCTTCCCTGCGTGCGGCCGACCAAATACTCACCTTCGCCGCCGTCGGCCCAGGACCCGCCCCGGCGGGCAGCATCCTGTACCCCAAGGTCTACGCCCTGGTGCTGAAAAGCCAGGCGCTGCTCGCCCTGGGCCGCGTGGCCGAAGCCGGCGGGCTGCTGCCCGCGGCCCAGCACCTGGCCGATTCCCTGCGGCTGCCGTTAGTCTCGACGGCCACCCCGCTGGAGCTGGACGCAGCCTGGGCGCGCTACTACGTCGCTACGGGTGATGCTGCCCGGGCGGAAACCCACTGGCTCGCCGCCTATGGCAAAGCCCGCCAAGCCTACAGCACCCCGCTGCGCTTGGCCTACTTGCGGGAGTTAACCCGGTTTTACCAGCAGCAGGGCAGGCCCAGTCCGGCGGCGCACTATGCCGTCGCGGCCCTGGCTTTGGCCGATTCGCTCGACACGCGGGAAGGAGCCTTACATGTGGCCCGCTACGAGATTGAGCAAGCTACCCGGGCGCAGCAAGCGCGCATTGCCGCGCTGCGGCAAGCCCAGCAGCAGGCTGCCACCCGTGCCCAGCGGCAACGGAATATTCTCTGGGCCGTGGTAGGTGGGGCCAGCCTGATTGCCGGGTTTTCCTTTATGCTCTGGCGGAGCAACCGCAGTAAGCAACGGGTCAACGAGCAGCTCAACCGGCTGAATGCGGCCGTTACGACCCAAAAGCAGGAACTACAAGCCCAGCGCGACCAGCTCAATACTTCTCTCACTGAACTGCGCACGACGCAGGCTCAACTGATTCAGAAGGAGAAGATGGCCTCGCTCGGGGAGCTGACGGCGGGTATTGCCCACGAAATCCAGAATCCTTTAAACTTTGTCACGAACTTCTCGGAGGTATCCACGGACTTAGTAGCCGAACTACGCGAGGAGCAGGCTAAGGGGGGAGCAGCCGATGAAGCTTTACAGGCAGAACTCTTCGAAGACTTGACGCAAAACTTAACCAAGATAAGGCAGCACGGGCAACGGGCTAGCGGGATTGTCCGCGGGATGCTCGAACATGCGAGGCCCAGCACCGGAGAACGGACCCCGGCGGATATTAATGCGCTGTGCGAAGAATATCTGCGCCTGGCCTACCAAGGACAGCGGACGAAAGCGCCGCTGTTTGAGGCCGAAGTAACTACGGACTTTGCCCCGGGGTTAACGCCCGTCAACCTCGTCGCCGCCGACATCGGCCGCGTGCTGCTGAACCTCTACAGCAATGCCTTTTACGCCCTGCACGCTCGACAACAAGTCGGCGAAGCGGGCTACCAGCCTAGCCTGCGCGTCCAAACGCGGCAGCGCAACGGGCAGGTGGAAATTAAGGTCCAGGACAATGGGGCCGGCATGAGCGAGCACGTGCAAGCGAAAATCTTTCAGCCTTTTTTTACCACCAAGCCCGCCGGGGAAGGGACTGGCCTGGGCTTGTCGCTCAGTTATGACATCATTGCCCAAGGGCATGGGGGAACGTTAACGGTCGACAGTCAGGCCGGCACCGGCAGCCAGTTCGTGCTCGCCCTCCCGGTGTAGTGGTTCGATCCTCCTAGCGGAGTGCTTCCGGCACTCGCTGCGGGTGAAGCCTCCCAGAGCGGGGTGCAGAACCGGCAGGGCCTTCGACAAGAATAAGGGCTGATAAGCGGCACTTCTCGGTCCTAATCGGGCTATCGATACGCCTAAGTACTATCCCTGACCCCGTAACCGTGGCCATTTCAAGGCGCTTCGGGATACTTTTTACCGCCTTATCTGGCGTGTTGCCCCCGCCCCCTACGTTCTCGGACTCGTCTGGAAAGCAGGACGGGTGTTGGCTCGCTCCGCTAGGGTACCCAGTGTAGTACTTTCCGGGTAAGCCCGGCTTGGCTACCTTTCGTGCTCCTTCTACCTACCAGCGGCACCCCCTCCCCGCCCCCGCCCTGGTCGCTCCCCTTGCTTCTCATGTGGACTTCTTCCCGCACGCGCTTACGCCGCCTGGAGGCGGCCTGGCATCAGCCGGCGGCGCGCTCCCCCTACTTCCCCTTAATAGCCCGCTACTACGACGCTCTGCAGCACGAGCCCGCCTACCAGCGCCTGCCGGACCAAACCTGGGCGGACCTGAACGGCGACTTGCTCTTTGGCCTGCTCGATGCGACCGTGAGCCGGGTCGGCCAGCAGTGCCTGTACCACCGCCTGCGTAGCCCGCTCGCCGACGAGGTCCCCTTGCAAGACTTTGAAGCGGCCGCCACCCTGCTGGCCCAGCAACCCGGGGCCCGCGGGCACGCCTTGCTTGCCCTCGACCAGCTGAGCGCCCACGAGGCGTACTACCTGACGGATTTGCTGCAGGGGCAGCCCCTGCCCCCGTTGCCCGGTGCGCGCTGCGCGCCCCTGCTCGCCCTGGGGCTGGTGGCCACGTTGCTTGGGGGCTTCTGGCTCCCCGTCCTCTGGTTTGGGACGGGGGCGTTTGCCCTCACCAATGCCGTGTTTCACTTCTGGCAGCACGCGCGGATTAAGCGCCAGGTTCGCTCCCTGCTACACCTGGGCCGCTTGCACCGGGCGGGCCAGGCCCTGCTGCGGGCGGCCCTGCCCCTGCGGCCCCTGCAGGCGCTGGCCGCGCCCCTAGTCCGGCTAGGGGCGCTCGTGCGGCAAGTCGCGTTTTTTCAGGTGGAAGCCGATTGGCAAAGTGATCTGGCCGCCCCTGTCGTGTGGCTGTTCGACCTGCTCAAGATGCTGCTGCTGCTCGACGTGCTGCTCTATGCCCGTTGCCGGGTGGCCGTGCAGCAGCACGCGCCCGCAATTCGGACGGTCTTTGAGGCGGTCGGCTACGTCGATTGCGCCCTGGCCGTGGCCAGCTTCCGCCAGCGCCACGCCACCTGCGTGCCCCACTTTGGGCCGGCGGCCGCGGGCATCCAGCTGCAAGGCGGCTACCACCCGCTCGTGCCCGGGTGCGTGCCCAATGACCTGACCCTGGCCGGGCCGGGGGTACTGCTTACCGGCTCGAATATGGCGGGCAAAACCACCTTTATGCGCACGCTGGGGGTAAATGCCCTGCTGGCCCAGACGATCGCCACGTGCCCGGCCACCGCCTACCGCGCCCCGTTTTGCCGGGTGCTCACCAGCCTGAGCCTGGCCGACAGCCTGCCCACGGGCAAGAGCTATTACCTGGTCGAAGCCGAAACCATGCGCCAGCTGCTGCTAGCCTGCGAGGCGGCCCCCGGCAGCTACCTGCTGCTGCTCGATGAGCTGTTCAAAGGCACAAATACGCAGGAGCGCATCGCCGCCAATACGGCCGTGCTGGCCTACTTGCAGCCGCGCAGTTGGGTCGTGGCGGCCACCCACGATGGGGAGCTGGGGGCGCTCTTGCAGTCGTGCTATGCCGAATACCACTTTTGCGAGACGGTCACGGCGGCAGACTGGTATTTCGACTACCGCCTCAAAGTGGGGCCGCTGACCACGCGCAATGCCATTCGGTTGTTGGCGCGCCTGCACTACCCGGCGCCAGTGGTCGCCGCCGCCCAGGCGCTCAGTGCCACGCTGGCTTCCCGGGCGCAACCTAGCAGCCCGCAATTGACCACGCCGGGAGAACTGAGTTCGGTGGCGGATTCGACCCGGCGGGAGGAGAATGTAGTGGGCTAAAGGACTCCTTACAAGGACAGTATTCGGCCTCGAGTGCCGTTTTTGCCTGCTATAAACGACCATTTCCAGCTGGTAAAGCGCTGGGTTGGTTTGAATTCCGCTAGCCTACCCCATCTTGCGCGGGTATTCGGCACCTCCAACCTCCCCCGTGCATGCCCCGCTCCCTCACGCGCTTTTTACCCCTCCTTTTCCTCTTGTTCTTCGGCTTGCCCAGCAGCTTTGCCATACCCATTGTGCAGCTACACCTACTCGTCGAGCCGAGCACGCATTCGTTTACGTGTCAGTATACCTTTCGCTTACCGGCTTCGGATACGACCTCACTCGTGCGGCTAAACCTGAACCGGCAGTTCCCGCTGCAGCACCTGGCCAGTCCCCACGCCCTTACCCAGCGCGTCCTGCGCCACTTCTACCCCTACTTTGCCGATACCATGCAGCAGGTGGAGGTGCGGTTTCCCGCTGCGCTGCGCCAGGAGCGCACGGTCAGCTTCACCTACGCGGGTACACTGGAGAAAGGCCTGGCCACGGACCAGGTAATGGTCTTGAGTGGGCACTCCAACTGGCTGCCTTTCAGGCCCGGCCAGGAATATGAGTTAGTTACCTACACCCTGGCCGTCAGCGCGCCGCCCGCCTACCAGGTCCGCAGCACCTCGCCGGCCAAGCACCAACGTGGGGGGCGGTCAACCTTTCGCGGGACCACCAGCGCCATCGAGCTGACGGCGCTAATAGCCACTCGGTTTCAGCAGTTGACTTCTGCTAAAAAACCTCGCATTGAGGTGCTGAAGGTCGAATCGCCTTTACTGGGTCGTGATACGCTCCTGCTACAGCGGGCCGAGGCCATTATTGGGTTTTATAACCGCTCCTTGGGGGCCCAGGACCGCATCCAGCGGTTTACGATCTTTCTACCCGGGACCAACCGCGATGCCTTTGCCCTGCTGGACAACGCCACGGTCATCACCTATGCGGACTTCGACGTGGCCCAGCGGGGGGATTTGCTCACGCTCGCCCACGAGATCAGCCACAAGTGGTGGGGCTACGGGTCGGTGCACGACGAGAGCGAGTGGCTCAACGAAGCCTTTGCCACGTATTCCAGCTTGCTGTATTTACAGGCCAGCGGCGATTCGACGGGCTATCAGGCCGAATTGGCCAAGCGCGTGGCGTCGGCGGCAAACACGCCGGCCATCATTGGATTTGACCCAGCGAACGCCCCGTATGCATTATTCCGGCGTGTGGTCTACGACAAGGGAACGGTCATCCTGGCTGCCTTACACAGGCGGGTGGGGACGGAAAAAATGGATGCTATCCTAGCCCTGACCGCCGCCGGGAAGGTGAGCACGACGGCCGGTTTTTTGGCCGTTGTCGCCCAAGTGAGTGGGCCGGACACGCGCCAGTGGTTGACCACCGAACTGAGCCGCTAGCAGTGAATCCGTCGCGTACCACGCCCTCCGCGCCCTGGTGGGCGGCCATAACCATTCCTAATTCCAAGCAGTGTCCGCGACCCAGTAGGAGGCGGACAGTAGCGCATTCATTCAGCGGGCGCGGGCGGCTCGCTGAGCGCCCGCTGACGTAGGCGCAGGAACCGGAGCCATTTAACGCCACTGCGGAGGCGATCCGCGTGGTCGTGCTGCGCGTCGAGCAAGGCCTGAAAGCGCCGCTCCAGTTCTTCGTAGTGCGCCTCGTCCACCACCTCTACCAAGTTAAATAGCAGCAGGCGGATCGTTTTAGATGCGTCCCAGGCCCGGCCCGGGGCGGCCTCCATCAGCGTATCTTCCAGCAGCCGCAGCACCCGCTGCAAGACCGGCGCGGACCAGGGTGGGCGGCTGTTGAGCAACACCTCCTGCCAGGGGGCTGGGGTGTCGCTCAGGCGGGCGTCGGCCGGAATATAGGGCAGCACCAAATCCGCTACCTGGTCGGGCGGCACGCAGCCCCACGCCAGCGTGGACCACTGCGCGACCTGCGGGAGCATGAGCTTGGCAAGCATAAAGGCTGCCCCCCACGCTTCGTCCCGGTGCCAGTACGTGGCCCTGGCCCAGGCCCAGCCTAGGTCGGGGCTCAGCGGGGTGGCCGCGGCCAGTTCCAGCACTCGTAGCGGCGGCAGCTGCCAGTGCTCTGTCCAGCGCTGGGGCGGGATCAGTTCCAGTAGTTGACCTACCCAGCCGGCTGGTTGACTGGAGAAATGAAAACCGGCCGGCTCCAAGCCTGCTTGCTCCCACTCGGGCGGCCAGCCCGCGGGCAGGGTGACGGTCAAGGCCAGGCCCTGGCTGGGGTGCGGGGTGAGGGTGAGCAAGGGCTGGGCCCAGATCCAGAGCTGCTCGCCCAGCGCGCTGCCCGGCAGCGAGGCCAGCAGCCGAGCCGCCGTTTGCCGAACCTCCCGGTTCGGAGAAGCCAGGCAGGGGGTGAGCAGCGGCTCATCGGCCCGTTCCACTTGCCAATACAAATCAGCGAGAAAATAATGCTGCTCCTCGGGATCTGCCAGGGGCAGGGCTGCGGCTAGACGGGCGCGGGCCTGGGCGGGATCGACCCGGCGCAGTGCCCGCAGAAAGCGGCGCCGCTGGTCCCCGGTGCCGTGAACCCAGGTGTCTTCGTCCCGGATAGCGACCAGCGGCCGCCACGCCGGATGCAGGCGGGCCAGCCACTGGCCGCGCTGCCCCAGCACGTCGGGCAGGTCCTCGTAGGGTAAGTGGTGCGGGTCTTTGGTGGCTTCCTCCAGCACGGCCGCCAGCAAGCGATGCGGCACTCGCAGCCCGCGCGCGGCCAGGGCCGCGTAGAAACTGTGCAGGTAAGCGGAGTAGTGTCCTTGCAGCATGAGCTCCAACACGTGCTCGCCCAGGGGCCCCAGGGCCGGCTGCGTTTCGGGCGGACAGGGCGCGGGCCCGGTGCCCGCGCCCTGAACCGCTTGCCCGCTACTCTTCTGCTCGCGGGCCAGCAGGCCCGCCAGGATTAGCGCCTGGTGCTCGCGGGAAGTTGTAGCCGATACGGGCGCGGGCCCGGCCGGCAGCGGGACGGGGCTGTGACGGGTGCCGGCTTGCGCGATCCGCAGCAGGTGGACCCAGGCAGCAGGAGGTGACGAAGCAGTCATAGCTCAACGGGGGGTAACGGGGGGCGGAGTACTGGCCCAGGAGGCCAGGGGCAGCAGGGCGTGGCCATTCCACTCCCCAAAGACGGTGATAGCCGCCCCGCCCCCGGTGGCCAGCAGCTGCCACTCTTCGTGGTCTGCGCCCCGCACCGGCACCAGGACCTGCTCGCCCGGATGGTAGAGCTGCAACTGGTCGGGGGCCGTGAGTACGGGCACCACGCGGGTCAGCGTGACGGGCCACTCGGGCAGCCAGGGCTGCTGCGCCAGGGCCGCGGCGTAGCCTTGGGTAAGCTGCTGGGGCGAGATACCCCCGGGGAGGTGCGCCGGCTGCGGGGGCAGGAAGGTTCCCTCGTTCCCGGGGACTGCCCGCAAGGGGTAGGCGCTGGGGTAGAAGTGCAGGTTGCCCGCATACTGCCCCTGGGCCTGAAAGGTGGTGGAGGGCTCCGGGTAGTTGAAATACCGCTTCACCACCAGCGCGTAGCGGCCGCTCTGCGGGCCCCAGAACCAGGTGCGGCGGTGATGCCAGGGGCTGAAGCGGGTTTCTTGCCAGGTGCGCTGGGCGAGCATCACCCACGTATCGGGCACGGCCGGCTCCAGGGCCAGCACCGACTCCCGCGCCAGTTGGTCGTAGCCGGCCAGTTGACGCACGTCCTGCTGCAAAAGGGCCGGCAGCTCAGCGCGCTGGCGGAAGGCCTGAGTCAGCAGGTAGAGCTCGCCCAGGGCGGCCAGCAGCGGGCCCTGCGCTGGCTCCCCGGCGTGGCGCAGCTTCTCCAGGCGGCGCAGGGCGATGGCCAGGCCGGGCAAGTCGTGCTCGAGCAGGGCGGCCACTTGGTTTTGCCACAGGGACCGGAAGAGATATCGAGCGTGCACCAGGCCCTCGCCTATCAACGCCCGCAACCAGCGGGCGAGGGCCGTGGCCCCCTGCTGCTGCCGCTGGAGCAGCAGGGGCTCCTCGGGTTCTTCCAGGGCGTGCTGGGCTTGGTGGTAGTACACGTACCAGGTAGGGGCTCCTTGCCAAGCTGCGTCCACGGCCCGCGCCGCCGCCCACCAGCGGACCGCCGCCGGCCGTGGGGCGACAGGAAACTGCTGGGGCATGCGCACCCACAGCAGCAACAGCGCTACGCTGTGCACGCAGTGGGGAAAGCTGTCGGGGCAGGAGCAGGCAAACCGGGTTTTGGAATCGGTAAAGTCGAGGCCGGCCTGCCAGCTTTCCTCCCCCTGCTGCCCCCGGCCCCAGCCCAGGGAATCCGCCTGCCCGAGCGCTGACCAGCAGCCGGGCGCGGCTAGCTCCAGCATGCGCTCCTGGTCGGGGCGAAAGACAATGAGGTCGAGCACCTGTTCTTCGGTCCAGCGCATGCGGGCATTTGCGGCCATGAGACGGGTCCGCAAGTTGAAAGTACGCATTCCGCCACGCAAAAGAACTCCGGCGTTCCCGCTTGACAGCTATTAATTGGGGCACCTGAACAGAAAAACGGGAATAATAACTCAGTCCTGCCCGGCCTGAGCTATAAGCGTTTGGCGCCAGCCCTTTTCGGATAAGCGCTTTGTTATCTACTAATGTGATTACGGGGTATGCATTACTCACTCCCGCTTGTAAAAGGGTAAATATAATCCGAGAAGAGCGGCGTTATGGGCCGTTATTGCTGGCCAGGGCTCGTTCAGAAAACAGAAGAAGCTGGTCCGGGTAGACAGAGACGCGGTGACTTCACCCCTCCCTTGGTTGGGTAAATGAAGCGTTTTCGTTACCTTCAGTCAGAGGACCCTCTCCTGCCCGAAACGACAGTTTGTTCTGTTCTATCGGCTTGCTTTCCTGCCACCAAACAGAAGTCTAGGCCATGGTTAGAAGAACATTCCTGCAGCGCCTAGGCCTGGTCGGCGTGGGCGTTAGCCTGCCCCTGGCCCCAGCCGTGTGGGCCGCCGAAAACCAGCCGCCCCAGCCTTCCCCGCCAAAGCGCAGCCTGGCCCCGCTGGTCATTAAGGGCAAGGTGCACGAGCACGGGCGTGGCCTGGCGGGGGTGGCCGTCACGGATGGCTACAACGTCGTGCTCACTGACAAAGCCGGCAAATACACCTTGGAAAGCAACGCCACGGCCGAATTCGTGTACATCTCCCTGCCGCGCGGCTACGCTATTCCGCACCAGAAGGGCGTAGCGCGCTTCTATCAGCCCCTGAAGCCTGGCGCGGCCAAGCTCACGGCCGACTTTGCCCTGCAACCGCTGGCTGGCGACGACACCCAGCACACCTTCATCGTGTGGGCCGACCCGCAGATGAAAACCAAAGCAGAATGCCAGGAACTACTGTCTACCTCGGCGCCGGACCTGCAAGCGCTGGCGGCCCAGTATAATCAACACACCTTCGCCATCGGCTGCGGCGACCTAGTATGGGACGAGTTCGAGTTGTTCGAGGATTATAAAAAAGCCGTAGAAATTTCGGGCATTCCCTTCTTTCAGGTCCTGGGCAACCACGATCTGAATTTCACCGCCCGGGCGGACGAGGGCTCAGCCCAGATGTTTAAAAGCCTGTTCGGGCCGACCTACTACTCCTTCAACCGCGGCCAGGTGCACTACGTGGTGCTCGACGACGTGTTCTTTATCGGCCCGCCGCAAAAGTACATCGGCTACCTCACCGAAAAGCAGCTGCAGTGGCTGGAGCAAGACCTGCGCCACGTGCCGGCGGGCAGCACCGTGGTGGTGGCCTTGCATATCCCAGTGGACAGCGGCGAGCAGCGGCGCAACCAGCTCAAGCACGAATCCTTGGACGGCGTGGTCGCCAACCGGGCCGAACTCTACCGCCTGCTCCGCCCCTTCACCGCCCACATCCTGTCGGGCCACAACCACGTGTGCGAGAAGGTGTTCCACGAGAACACCACGGAGCACACCCACGGGGCGGTGTGCGGGGCCTGGTGGACGGGCCCCATCTGCATCGACGGCACGCCCAACGGCTACGGCGTGTACGAGGTGAGCTGTGGCCAGCTGCAGTGGTACTACAAGTCGATCGGCTACGACCGCCAGCACCAGCTGCGCGTCTACCCCACAGGCAGCGTGCCCGAGCGGCCCGGGGAGATCGTGGCCAATGTCTGGAACTGGGACCCGCAATGGCAGGTAGTCTGGTTCGAGAATGGTATCCGCCAGGGCGACATGCAGCAGCAGCTGGGCCTCGACCCCTTGTCGGTGCAGCTCTACGGCGGGACGCAGCTGCCCGCCAAGCACAAGATGGTCGAGCCCTCGCTGACGGACCACCTGTTTTTTGCTCGCCCATCGGCGGGCGCGAAGGAAATTCGCATTGAGGTCACCGACCGGTTCGGGCGGGTGTATGTCGAGACAATAACCGTCTGAGGCGTACCCCCTGTCACGCTGGCTGTCGGTCTTGGGGGCGGGCCTGCGCTGGGTCCGCCACTACCGGCCCCCTCAGCAGGGGGCCGGCCCGGAGCAGGGGAAGCTACTAGCTCAGAAAGTCATCGGATTCAGACCCCTTGCCCCTCTCCTACTGCCTGCTACCAAAACACCCACCACCGGGGTTCAACAAGTAGGACCAGAAACGAAGAGGTGCTTTTCTTGCTGACCCTGACTTGTTGACCCTCTCCTACTGGGAGCCGACGGCTACGCCGGCCTCTACCTGGAAAGAAGGCCAGGCGCTGGGGGCAAGACCAGAGGAAATAGCTGGCGTTACATTTCTCCGGTTGTCTTTGGGGCCCTTTACCCGTAGGGTTTGTGGCTACAAAGACATGGCTTGCTGAGTAATGGTAAGGGGTTAATCAAGGGAAAAAGAACTGGGACAAGGGACAGGAAAAAATCCTATTCGAGAACTACTGAATAAGCGGAAGAGAAACTTCTAAAGCCTACTTTATATTCATGTATTCGAATAATTACGTGAATATTTAACTATGTAGTTAGGTAAGCATGTAGTTATGTAAGCATGTAGATAGGTAATCATGTAGTTAGGTAAGCCTGTAACTGCCTAACTACCTATGTATTCAGTCAACTACTTAACTAGGCAATCAGGTACTTGAATAGTCATGTAGGTGAGTAGTTATTCAGGCAATCAGCTGGATAACCTAAAGCACGACGCGCCGGATGGTATCGGAGTGCTACCTGCGCGATGTGTCGCGCTCTCTGAACAACCCCCACGGCTTCCTGATGGAGCGGTGGCGGGCCGTGGAAAATATCGACCTGCGCACCGAGCGCCGCTAAACTCCTCCCGTTATGGCAACCCCTCCCCAAATGACGCAGGAGTTTATCAAACAGCGCCAGTTGCTGGTCTTTATTCCCCTGCCCACCCTACTCTGCCTCACTCTGCTTTTCTACCTGGCCGGTGGGGGCCGGGGCGTACCTTCTGCCGCGGCCGAGACTGGATCGGGAGTTAATGGCCTCGACCTGTCGCTGCCTTCAGCTGGCCCTAGCACGCTATTCGAGGATAAGCTAGAGGCTGCGAAAGCGCCGCTGGACAGCAGCCGCCAGAGCCTGGAATTCCAGCCGGTGGGTGAAGAAGCGGCGCTGGGGAAGGCCACCCCGCCCTATGGCTTGAATTACGCCGTGCAGCTGGGGCAGTCCGCTCAGCGCTATAATCCCAACAACGACCCGAACGTTACGGCGGTGCGGAGCCGGATGCAGCAACTCCAGCAGCAAACTACCACGCCGCAACCAGCGGCCGGCAGTGGCTACAGCCGCGCGTCCACAGCTGTCACGGTTGCGCACGGCTCCTCCTCCCAAGACGAGCAGATGGACCAAAGCTTACGCGAGCTAGGGGAACTCAAGCGCGAATACGAGCAGCGCTTGCAGGCGATGAACGAACTCACAACCGCCGCGCCGGCCCCCAATGCACCCGCCCCCAAAGCCGGCCCGAAGCCGTCAGTTGTAGCGGCGGCCCCGGCCTTGGTCGTCAATCGGCTGGATAACACCTCTCAGTACCCCACCCAGGGCAATAGCTTCCATAGCCTGGGGGGCAGCAGTGCTCACCCGAGCTCAGCGGCCACGGTAAATGCCGTGCCCGCCGTCGTGCATTCCGATCAGGTGGTCGTGCCAGGGCAAACGGTGAAGCTGCGGCTGCTCGCGGATGTGCAGCTCGCGGGGCGAGTTATTCCCCAAAACACCGTGGTGTATGGGGTGTGCGGCCTGAGTGGGCAGCGACTCACCGTTGCCATCCGCTCGATTCAGCACAAGAACAATTTGGTCCCATCAGCCTGTCAGCCTACGATCTGGACGGCGGCGAAGGGCTGAATATTCCCGGCTCCGTGGAGCGGGACGCGGCCAAACAGGGCCTGGCGGCGGGCGCCAGTAGTGCTGATCTGCTCACCATGTCGCCCAGCCTGGGGGCGCAGGCGGCCGGCATCGCCATCCAAACGGGTAAGGCCTTATCCAGCAAGAAAATCAGACAAGTCAAAATCAACTTGAAAGCGAACTATAAACTACTGCTGCACGAATGAGAAAGTCCCTTGTTTCCCTCGGCCTGTTCGCTCTTCTCGGCTCGTCTACTATGGCCGTAGCCCAGCAAAAACCTGCCGCCGCCCAGCAAAAGCCGCTGATGTATCTGGCTATTGAGTCCCAGCACCTGATTGCCTCCTATCATCTGGGCGTGGGTTTCCAGAAAACCACCCACCTGATCTTCCCGACGGCCGTCACCTACGTGGATCTGGGTAGTGGCAGCATCATTGCCAACAAAGCCCAGGGCGCGGAAAACATTGTCAAAGTCAAAGCCAACACGGCCGACTTCGCCCAGACCAACATGACGGTACTCACCTCGGAGGGGAAGCTTTACTCGTTTCTGGTGGATTATGAAAAAGACCCCAAAATCATTAACCTCAACTTCGCGGGAGCGGCGGGCAATGGTACCGGCGGGGCGGCTGTCGCGCTGGCCAGCCGGGCGGCGGGCTCGCGGCACTCCGTGGAAGCGATGTCGGCCGAGGTAAGCAGCCAAAAGCAGACGCTACGTCGGCGCCGCATGGCCAAGGATGATATTATGCTAGGGCTGCACGGCCTCTATACGGCCGATGATCTGTTCTACTTCCAGCTAATGCTGCGTAATAAGTCGAACATCGGCTATGATATTGACTTTCTCAAATTCATCGTGCGCGACAAGAAGCTGGTCAAGCGCACGGCCATGCAGGAATCGGAATTAACCCCGCGCTACGTCTACAACGGCCAGTTGAGCGCGATACCAGGGCAGAAGCAATTGGAGCGGGTGTACGTGACTCCTAAGTTCACCATTCCCGACGACAAGGTGCTGATTATCGAATTATTCGAGAAGGGCGGGGGCCGTCATTTAGCACTGAAGATCACCAACCAGGATATTTTGCGGGCCCGGGTACTCCCCGCCTCGCCAGCAACGGTGGCCACGCGGTAGCATTGCTCGGTACTACGTGCGATCATCTGCCACCAAATGCGTATGTTTAGGTATCGCTCCCTGTCTACCGGCACCGATGAGAAAGTTTCTGTTTTTCCTCGCCCTGGCCATTTTCCTCTACAGCCCCTACGGCCCCAACTGGGGACAGTTCGCAGTGAATTGTGGAATCGTGTTGGGCATCTTTGCTATTTACAGCAAATTCCACCCGAAGCGGCGTTACTCCGACGAAGAGGAGGGGTACCATTAAGCGCCCATGCTTTCCACTTTTGACCCGCTGGTGTTTGCTAGTATCACGGCTGGCTCCTTCGTGCTGAGCTACCTGGGCTGTTATATCCTGCAGAAGGGGTTTGGGGTTCGCTTCCGCAAGTAACGGCTACAGCACATACAGCAGGCCTATCATCGGATACAATTTCACTTGTTAATGCTACAAAGCAAACTTTCTGCCCTGTAATCAGGCAGAAAGTTTACCGTCACCAGCCGGCCTCCCTCCTACCGCCTACTTAAAGATTCAGGGGCAGTAAAGGTAGCTAGCAGCTCAGGGCAGCTTCCGCCGCTTCTTCTCCTCCGCGGGCAGTTCGCGCTGGGACTCGGGATGCTGGGCGAAGTAGGCCAGCAGCGCCTGGTCGATTACCGTCGCCAGGTCCTTCCGCTCCCAGAAAGAATACTGGTGCAGCTGACGCCACGTATCCAGGGGTAGCTGATTCGAGAACTTGATCTTGGCAGTTTCCGCTTCGGGCACTACGCTTGGGGCAGCGGCGGGTGCCTTAGTCGCTTTGGGCTTCAACAAGAAATCGTCGGGGTTGGCGGGCAACAGCTGGTCGAGGTCGAGTTTGGGTTTGGAGGCCATTCTGGTCAGTCTTTATGGTATTGATAATCTTGTTAATATTGATTATCAAGATGAAATTGATAATCAATATTAACAAGATTAAATTGATTATCAAGCAAGCATTTCCTGGGTCAGGGCCTCGTAATCCATGAGCGCATTGGAACTGGGCGCGGTTTCGTGCAGGGACCGCCGCTGCACCTGCGCTTCGGGGATCGCCACGTTATCCCGGATAGTGGCTTGCATGACCAAGGCGCCAAACTGGTCCCGCATCCGCTTGACGAACTGGTGGTGGAGGCCCTTACGGTAGGTAGCCGCATACTTGGTGAGAAAGATGCCCCCTACTTCCAACTCCGGGTTATAGCTGTCCTGAATTTTCGCGACCAGCTCCAGCAGGCTATTCACCCCATCGAAGCTGAAGAGCTCGGGCTGGGCCGGCACATACACTTTCGAGGACGCGGTCAGGGCCGCCACCGTCAAGGGGGAATTGGGGCTGGGCGGACTATCGATCAGCACGTAGTCGATATGCGCCGCCAGGTTTTTGAGGGCCTTCTTGAAGAGCAGCGGATAAGCTAAGTCCGCCCCGAGGCCCTTCTCGGCCACCACCAACGATTCATCCGCCGCCACCAGCCACAGGTTGGGGCCCACGGGCTGCATCACCTCGAGCAGCGTAGCCTTGTGGTCAATCACCTGCGACAGGTTTTTAGCGGGGGCCACGGCGGGCAGGCAACGCGTAAGGTTCGCCTGGCTGTCGGCATCCACGAGGAGCACCCGATGGCCTGCCTGGGCCATGCAATGACCCACTGCCCAAGCCGAAGTACTCTTGCCCGTGCCCCCCTTGCGTAACGCGAACGTGTAAATTTCCATAGGTTCTTGATTGTATATCGGGTAAAGAAGGTCTATATAAACCAGATTAACAAGAGATGATTGACAAACTAGCTTGTCTATATCATATAGATTATCTTGATAAACTAGTCAGTCTTGAAAATCAACATGCGGTTATGTTAGGCTTCTGCGCTAAACAGCGCCGTTAGACCGGTAACCAGGGGCCGTTTGATAACCCTGCGGCACGGGGCCCGACGTCCGGGGACGACCAGAGATACCGGGGTGCCTTGACTGAACCAGGAGCGGGCGAACGCCTTCGTAGCTGCCCGCTCCTGGTTCCTGCCTACCGGCGGCGTTGGGCTATAGCGGCTAGGATCAGCTGTTGGCCGTTTGGCTGGGCAGCCGTGAATGCCAGCGCTGACGGGGCCGCTGCTTCCCGGCACTGCCAACCTTTCCCCCGCGGCCACCTGGCGCCCCTCACTAACTATTGTCAAGATAAGCATGATTGTAATGATTGTAATGATTGTAATGATTGTAATGATTGTAATGATTGTAATGATTGTAATGATTGTAATGATTGTAATGATTGTAATGATTGTAATGATTGTAATGATTGTGTAGACACAGTACGAACAAGGCAACCCGTGGCAAGAGGAATACTTCCCGGCGTGCCCAGAACCAGGGGCTAGCGGCGCGCTAGGCGTACCCCGGCGAGTAAGACTTGCTTTGGTTGTACCGCCCAGCTCAGCCGGGGGGGACGGCTTGCGCTGGAATACGAACGAAAAGGGTAGGAGAGGGCTATTGCTCCTTCACCAGCCAGTCCACTCCCTGGCTGTCCTGCTCCTGGCGGAAGCCCTGGGAGAAATACACCAGGTCGAGATGTTCGGCGAAGGTGGCGCCCTTGGCCGTCTGCTTGCGCTGCATCAGTTCGAAGGCTGCGCGGGCCTCCTGCAGGCGGTAGCGAATTACGGGCGCCAGGCTTGCCGCGGGCCTGCGCGCGGCCGGCTTCTGCCGCTGCCGCAGGGCCTGGTGGTACTCCTCCATCAGGTGGCCCTTGGTGATGGCGGTAAAGACAGCCCCCGCCAGGCTCTTGATTTTGCCCTGGTTGCTTTTGCCGCGCTGCTGCTGCACCACAAACTGCACGTAGGCGGGCTCCACCGCGCCCTGGTCAATGAGTTCCCCGATCGTGGCAATGCTGCTGGCCGAGACGCCGGCCTCCAGCAGGGCTTTCTGCCACTCCGTGGTTGCCGGCAGCGAGGGTAGCAGCACCTCACTGGTGACGGGCGCGAAGCGGAAGCGAATCTCCTCCACCCGGTTGCCTTGGCCGCGGAGCAGGTCGTACTCAAAGGCCAGATTGGTCTGCGACAGCTCGTGCCGGGCCCGGTCCAGCACGCGGAGCTTAAAGAGGGGAAACTGCTTATACTGGCCTTCCAGGTCCAGCACCCGCTTGAGCTCGTCCAGGCGAATCGTGCGGGTGCCGAAGCTGCCGTACTGCTTCAGCAGCCAGTAGATGCGGTAGGAGTGGGCGCTCTTAAGCTTGAGCAGCTGCATGAGCTGGGCCTGGGTGAAGTTGCCGTCGTTGAGCTGCAGCAGGTGCTCCCGCACCCGGTCGTTGAAGCGCACGACCAGGGCGCGCTCCTCGCTGCTGTAGTCGGCGTAGGCCATGAGCGGGGTGTTGGAGAAGGAGGGCGCCTCCTCCAATCCTTTGCCCGCCCGCTTCTTCTTGCTGGGCCGCTCAATATACAGCACCCGCGAGGCCAGCAGGGCGCACATATCCTTGAGCTGCTGGTAGTCGTTGCTGCTGGGCCGCCGGCCGGACACGGCCACGACCTCCGTGACGGGAATGCGCAGCTCGTGAAACTCCGTATCCTCCCGGTTGATGCGGGCCAGCATGGCCATGAACAGGCGCATCTCCAGGGTAGTCAGGGCAAAGCGGGCATTGACCAGGTCATTGCGCTGGACGACCAGCTTGCTGCTGGATTCGGCGGTCTCGGGGGCGAACAGGTCTCCTTGCATAGCGGTGGCAGATCAGCGGCGGGCAACAAAAGCCAAAGTATTACAAATAAAATCGCGGTAATAGCCTTTCGTGCTTTCTGTAATAGGGGGGGCGGACTGGCTTCGTGCTGCTGCTCTGGGAGGTTTCGTGCTTTTGGTAATAGGTGCGCCAGCTAGGGGTAGCCGGGACTTCGTGCTTTTGGTAATAGATACAGTTCGTATGCCGCTGATAAGCAGATTTTTGCCTGATCCGAAAGACCAGGCTACTGGTATAAAGAAGAAAAATGACCGCTTAAGTGGCGTATTTTTGAAATTAACTGGTCACCGACGAGCTGGCCAGGGGACACAAGGTATAAGCAAGGAGGATCACCAAAGCGGCAGCCTGGATTTCGTGCTTTTGGTAATACCTATTCGACTAGTATGAAACGCATAATGAGTTTAATTCCAGCGCCTTCTATCGTAAAGGAAGGCAATCAGATAAATGGTTGCCGTTAACTCCTATTACCAAAAGCACGAATGGCAACCCACCATAGCTCCTAATCAATGCCCCTATTACCAAAAGCACGAAGTACCGGAATACGAATCCCTGGTTAGCCCGCTGCGTACCTTCGTGCTTTTGGTAATAGGCGGAGGAATGGGATCAATGCCCTATTGCCCCTCATAAAAGAGTGATTGCTGGGGCCGGAGGGGTGGGGTTGAGTGTATATTCATCGGCCTAAGCCCTGATTAATTGAATTCCCGGTCTGCCGTTACAGGGTACGCTGCTGCTAGTGCCTATCCGGTTCCTCTACCCTTAAGTACCAGCCAACGAAAGCGCTAAGTGCCTCGCCGCTAGACCTGCCGCTCCCTGGTGGGGCTTTACCCATTCAACTAAAGCAGCTGCCCCAAGGAGGCAGGCTCCGTTGCGGTCCAGGGCGATAGGGGAGGGGAGGGGCAACAAATGAGCCCTGGGGCGGCTAGGCTTGTTTGGGCTGACCAACTATTACCAAAAGCACGCGAGGCCCAGCCCCAACCTGCGCTCAGCCTGCGCTGCGCTGACCGTAAGATACGGCGGGTACCAATCCCCGGGCCGTGTTGTCGTGGTTTTGGTAATAGATTGCGCAGGATAATGCCCTCCGGCCCCCGTAGCCCAGCAGCTTTCCCTAGGAGGGGGCGGCTGGCGTGTCGTGGTTTTGGTAATAGATCGGCCAGGCGTCCTGGCCTCCGGGCGGGGGGACCAGCGCACGCGCCTGCCGGATTCGGCCCCCAAACCGATGATTCACGGCGTTCAGGGCCCTTATCAGGCGTTCCAGGGACAAGAGGGGGAAGGCTACCTATTACCAAAACCACGACGACGCGGCCCGCCCCCCTTCTTCCCCAGCCCCTTTCCGCTCCCCCTGGTGGGGGCTTATCCCACCCCCTAAAAGCTAATTTTTAAGAAAAGCGACCTGGTTTAAAACCGTTGTTTCCTTCTATTAATACGTTTAATAGGTTTATAGGGGTTATAACTTGTTGATTGTCTAAGTGTTGCGAGGGGTAAGTATTACCAAAACCACGAGCATCTATTACCAAAACCACGAGTGTCTATTACCAAAACCACGACAGACCTATTACCAAAACCACGCGAAAACCGAGGGCTGCTATTACCAAAACCACGAAGCCCTATTACCAGAAGCACGAACCCTATTACGAAAAGCACGAACTCCTATTACCAAAAGCACGCCGGCGGGGGAGAAAGCACGCCGGCGGTCGGGATCGAGAATCTATTACAAACCCTAAAGCTTGTAATAGTTGCGGCCATTCTCGAACTTACCCGTTCCAAGCCTCCTAGCCCATGCAAACCAGTCTGTTCGACGCCCCTACCCCGCCCGCCGCCCCCGTCAGTAAGATCGTCGTCCAGCACAATGCGCTGGTCAACGCCCGCTTTGACCTGTCCACGGTCGAAATGCGGCTGTTCATGGCTATGCTCTCGCGGATTGGGCGCGACGACAGTGAGTTTCGGGAAATGCGCATTCCCCTGACCGAGGTGGTCGCCTTATCGGGGCGGCGGCCCAGCAGCCGGGATTACCAGCAGGTGGCCGGCATGTGCAGTCAGCTGGTGAGCCGCATTCTGCACATTGAGCGGCCCAATCCCCAACGCAAAAGCGCGCGCCGGGGCTCGGACCCGGACTTCGACAAGATTCCCCTGATGGCCTACGCCAAGTACCGGGGGGAGGAAGGGGCCCTGCACGTGCGCTTCAATGATGAGGTCATGCCCTACCTGCTGCAGCTGCAGCGCAATTTCACCAAGGCCCAGGTGGTCCAGCTGCTCAAGCTCAAAAGCCCGCACTCGTATAGGATCTACTGGCTGCTGAAGGAGTACAGCGCCTTCGGCAAGCGCACCATCCGCGTGGATGAGCTCAAGGCCCTGCTGAACCTGGAGGGGCAGTACAAGCAGTTCCCGCTGTTCCGGCTGCGGGTCCTGGACCGGGCCCAGTTCGAGCTGGCCAAAACCGACCTACCCTTCGAGTATGACCTGATCCGGGAGGGCAAGGGGGTGGCCGAGATCCGCTTCCGCTTCAACTCCCTGGCCGCCGCCGAGGAAGGCGAAACCCTGCTGGCGGCCGCTGCGCCTAGCGCCTGGGAGGACGCCCTGCAGCAGGCGGGGGTAGCCACCCCCAGTATCGGGGTGATTGGCGAGCTCATCCGCCGGGGCGAAGTGGAGCCGGGCTACGTGCAGTTCGTGGTGCAAACGCAGCGGGAGCGGGAGCGAGGGGGCAAGATCAAAAGCTTGGCTGGTTCCGTGTTCACAGCCATCACTAAAGGGCACCTGGTGGCCGAATACCAGGAAGGACAGCGGCGGCGGACCGGCAAAGCCCAGCCAAAGCCCGTCCAGGCGTCGGCGGCTATCCGCTACCGCCGGGACGAGCTGCCCGCCATTTACCAAACCATGGTGCGCAAAAAGCTCACCGCGGCCCCCACCTTCGAGGAGCACTTCGACCAAGTTTACCTGAGCCAGGGCTTTGTCGTCGAAACGGATGTCCAGGGCGTCCAGTGGGTCGTAAAGCATTAGGTCCTGGCAGGGGAGGGTGGCCGGGCGCCGCGGAGTAATCTCGGAGGATCGTGGTAGGCTCCTTGGCAGGGTGACGATCCCGCCTGACCACCGTACGCGTGCCCAAGATTGGTAGGACTGGGGCGCAGGCGCCCTGGGCTCTCGTGGTTTTCGTAATAGATGATCGTGGGTTTCGTAATAGCAGGCGCGTACAACGCTCTGTAGAGCAAGAGTTTGAGTTGCTGAGGCTAGCACCTTACCGAGGAGGGCGAGGGTAGAATGGAGTAAAATGAAAAACAATCTTCCGCTGCCAGAAGTAGAGTGATAACCGCTTCATCTGCAGCTAGCTGGATACCCTAAGCTAGCTAAGCACTCAAAGTACGAAGGGCGCTGGACACTATGCGCCGGTGTAATAAGGGGTAGGTACTTGCGTCCTGAAGCAAAGTACCCGAGGAAGGTGATTCTAAGGCCTTAAAAGACGGATAAAATTCTGCTTTGATCAATAGTATGACTGGGCGCACCTATTACCAAAACCACGACAGATAGCTTTATGGCAGTGGGTGCTTTTAGCAGCAATGATTTTCGTGCTTAGCGGCTGCGGGCAATAGGCTAGCTAGGAGCTTATAAAGCTGGCTTGGGATTCGACACCAAGCTTAGGGTTAGCATAGTATATAATTTTTCAGAGTCTTGTACTTAAAAAAATTTCACCCTTTCCAGGGGAAAGCACCAGTGTTCTTAAAAGTCTATTTTGGTATAAGGTTTATATTAGCATTTGTGCTAAAATGTACTCTCATATTCACTGTAGGGTGTTTTTTGTGCTTGTATACGATAAATAATAGGGCACACTCCCTAGTTAGTAACCAGCTTTGCTAAAGTGGCCAGCAAGCATATTCCGCATTCGTCTTAATTTGAAGAAATTGCAGATCTGCTCTCTTCCACTGGTCAACCAGCCAACATTGGCTAGTAACCGACAGGGGACGGTTCTTCTCCTGTTCCCCGTACGGACGGAGTAGCTCAAGAGCTATAGGAATCCAACGTGCCGTTCCTAAAAATAGCGGGCTTATGCTCATCTCAGCCACCCCAGGCTCTTTTCGTAGGCGAGGGGGGAGGGGATCCCCAAGGCCTACTATTCATCACTTCCGGTTGCTATTTCAGTGCTGACACTGATGCATTGCCCGCTTCAACACGCTATAATCAAGCCAATAGAATTTCAAGCTGTTAGATGGTTCAAGCCATGGAACTCAATGTTGATTTGCTCTGCCACCCCAGCATGAAGCCCTTTGAGCGCAGCTTCAAAAACGACAACCAGCACCAGAGCCCCCGGGTGGCCTTGCCCGCCAACGCCTGGTTTTATGACAAGCCCTCGCTATTCGATAAGGCGCTGAATTTTACGGCCCAACTCACCAAATTCCGGCAGAGCGATTTCACCAGCAGCCGGGCGGAGCGGGTACGCATCGTGGTGGCCTCGCTGTACCCGCCGCCCGCGGCCGATGACCTGGAATGGCCCTGTGGCCGGCCAGAGTATATGGCGAAGGGCGCTCGGCAAAGCTAAGGTCAGGTGGTAGCCCGGTCGTGACGCCAGACTGCGGCTTTCCCTCACTTGTTCACTCCTTTCTTAAGCAATAGTATGGGGAAGTCACTCATCGCTCTTCGCTCGCATGTAGGTACGCTCCTGCTAGCGGTTTTTATGGCCCTGGGCGTGGCCTACTACGTGCTCACGTACCTGCCACAGCGCGAGGCATATCTGCGCGCCCGCTACTTCCGGGTAATGGCCCGGATAGGAGAAAACATGCTGAGCAAAGTCCAGATCAGCTACAAGCGCAGCGAAACCATGATGCGGGAAATCCGCTATGAGAAGCTGAAGTTGACGAAGGACGGGGCTGATACGGAGTATAGTGCGGTTGAGGATACGCTGCGGCGCCGGTGGAACCGCCAAGGCCTGAACTACCCGCATTTTGCGAAGAGCGAGGCGTTTTCCTCAACCACGACCGACGCGGCCCCTCCTGCCATCGGGTGGGATTCGGCCACGCAACGGCTGCTCATTTCCGCTGATTTCGCTGACGCGACGTTGCCCGTGTTGCGCGTGAGGAGCTGGCTGGAAATGGAAGAGTTCGTGCGGGGCCTGTTGCGGCCCGATGTGTTCGAGCATTTCCTTATTTTGGGGCCGAAGTCGGCGGCCCAGGCCGGGCTGGTATTCGACCAGGTGTATTACAGCACCTTTCCAGCCCCGGCCGGGGTGCAGGACGGGGGAAAAGGCACGGCGCGGTGGTGGCGCGATTCGACGGGTATTCAAGTAACCCGGCTGGTTGATTTCACCATCGAAGGACGACCCTATAAGCTTTTTGTAGAGCCGGTCCGCCTCAAGGGCCAAACCACATGGCTATTGTGCGGTGCTGTACCAGCCGAGCAGTTCCGGGCCGAACAGTGGGCCTTGCCCAGTGGCTGGCTAGAGTTGACGCTGATAGTTATCTTGGCCGGGATGCTGGCGCTGCCCTTCCTGAAGGTGCTGCTGATGAGCCCCCGCGAAAGCTTGGATTCGCGCGATGTGTACTGGTGCGTCGCGTCGCTGGTTATTGGGCTGGCGGCACTTATGGTGGTGCTGCTTTCGCCCATCGTCCGCGACAACGTGGAAGGGCCTCTGATGGAAACCCAACTGCGCCAACTCGCTGACAGCGTAGAGACTAAAGTGAGCCAGGAACTGTCGGGCATTAGCCAGGCGATGGATACGGTGACGCAGGAACTAAGAGCAACGACAGATAAAACGCCGATTGTTGAAAAAAAGGAATTTCCTGCCCCTTACCTGCCCGCTTACACCAAGTTGCGCCCAAATTCCCTGAATTTAACCCAAAGCCCCCAACGCCGCCCCTGGCAAACTGGCGACCGGATGCTGTGGCTTGATTCGGCCGGTAACGTGGTGGCCAAAGTAGCGCACGATAGCTCGAAGTTTCTACCCAACCTGAGCGAGCGGAACTACTTCCAGGACATTGTGCAGCGCCGGGGCTGGCAACTCGAAGAAAACAATGACACGTTTGTGCTGGCCTCGGTGTTCACGTTTGGGCGGGTTGGTGGCAAGTTCCCGCTGGTGGCCCAAGCCAACCCCCCGACCGATACGTTGAAGGGGCTAGCCCTGGACCGTCAGCCGAAAGTGCGGACCTACGCCACGGCCCTGCGCAGTCTGACCCAGCCCGTGCTGCCGCCCGACTACAGCTTCTGTCTAATTGATGGGCGGGGCGAAGTGCAGTTTCATTCCGATTCGCTGCTCAGTCTGAGCGAAAATTTGTTCGCTGATGCTGAGCCACCCGGCGGGCTGCGGGCGTCCATGTTTGCCCGGCGGTCAGCGGCGGGCCACATCCAGTATCAGGGCCGCGCCTACCACTTCTACCTACGTCCCCTGCACGGTTGGCCCTTGTTTGTGGTGACCCTAGCCAACGAGCAGGCCGGGCAGGCCCGCCAGATGCAAACGCTGACAATGGCGGTGCTGCTGCTGCTAGGGCTGGCGGGGGTAGGCTTGCTGCTCGGCGGAATTACAGTGCTCTCCCGACCCCGGCGGCACAGCCTGCTTTTCTTCAAGCAAACCTTTAACCGCCTGTGGCCCCGCGCCGAACGTGAGGGGCAATACTGGAAAATGCTTGTTATGCAGGCCATCTTGCTGCTTACCTTGCTAGTGGCGGCCCAGCGCACGGCCCCGCTCACGGAGTTGGCCCTGCTGCTGGTGTTGCCTATCTACGGTTTTGGCTTCGACTTTCATGCCCTTCGCTTGAGTAGCGACGAGCACACGTCCCTGCTGCGCAACATGAAACTGTGTACGGTGGTCAGCCTGCTGATTGTTAATTTCGCGGCGTGGTACTGGCTCGGCAACGAGCTGTTCTGGTGGCCCTTCCTGGCCTGCCAAGTGGTGCCGGCCCTCGCCGTGGGCACGCAGTGGACCGCAGCAGCCCTACGGCAACGGGAAGTGCCACTGCCACTCCTTGTGCCCCCCGCGGCCGGGGGCACAATTTCGACTCCACCCAAGGTGCGGCAGCGGTTTCAGTACCCGTTTGCGGCGTGGGTACTTGGCTGGGTACTGCTGCTGAGCATCGCGCCGGCGCTCTCGTGTTATTTCGTGGCCTACCGCGCTGAGCGGGAAATTGAGGTGCGGTTTGCGCATTTGCAGCTTAAGCGCACCCTGACCGCCAAGGCCCAGAAAAAAATTTTCGACAACCAGAAGCTGGCCCAGTTCGATATGGCCTTCGCCCGCGCCTACTACCCGGCTTTTCTCAAAACCAGCTACCACGAAGCCTCGCCCTCCCAATCCACACCCGGGCCGCCCGACCAACAAATTACGACGGCGGAGCGGAACTTCCGGCAGCTGATTCTGGCGGTGCATCCGGCCTTTGATGATCAAGCTGAGACTGCCCGGCTGGTGCTGGCCACCAGCGAGGACCCGGGCCCCGGCACGCCCGATGTGCCGGATGCACCCATCCGCCATACCAGCTGGCACGTGCGGTCTGCTCCCGGCTCAGCCCTGCAAATGAGCACCACTTTTCGCCAACCCACCGGTCGGCTTGATAGCCTCACCTCGACGGTGCCGCTTTGGTACTGGCGCCCCCCCGCCGAGTCGGACGGGGCCGAGGATAGTTGGGCGCGACAGGTGACGGCTTATGGCAAATGGCCCCTGGTGCTGGCGCTGGCCTTGTTTAGCCTTTACGCGTTGCTGCTGGCCCTCACGCGCCGTATTTTCGCCCTCGTCCTGCTGCCCCTGAAACTACTGGTGCGCCACGCGGTGCAACATAATAAGAACTGCCTCGGGGAAGAGGCGGACCGGTACCAGTTTCTTCTTTGCCCCACCCGAACCAGCACCTACCGTGGGGCCTTGCCCGATGAAGTAGCGCGGCTGGATTGCCGCACGCTGGATGGTACCACTACCGTCACCAATTTCCTGACTAAATGGTGGCAGGAGCAGAGCCGGAAAAACACCCGGCCGAATGAAGCTCTAAATGCCGTGGCCCTGGAACATTTCGAATATCAGGTGCGCAACATCGACATCACAAAGCAGAAAATAGCGCTCATCAACCAATTGATGCTGAGTGGCAAGCGCATTCTGATTATCTCGCGCATTCCGCCTGAAATGTTTGGCGACTGCGGTCACGCGCGCGAACTGTGTACCGACAAAGACACGCACAAGCCTATCTGGCAGGCGGGAGATGCCCTGGTCGATGCGCTGGCCCGCTTCCAGGTGCTGATACGGCCGGGCCGGCGGCAGCGTCCGCTTTCCCACAGCTCGTCGTGGCCAGAGTGGCCAGAAGAGGAGAGCCAACCTGAGGCAACCCACCCTCATCTTCCGCAAAAAACAATTGCGGAAGATGAGCACGAGAAGACTAGGAAAGCAGAATTGCTTAAAAAAAAGACAGCGTTTGAAGACAAGCTGGAACTAGCCAAAAAAGAATACCATAAAGGTCCTACTGATCCATTCTACCAGCACTACTTAGCCCTTCGCTGGTTTCTGCAAGTGGAATGCGATGCACTTCCTTTCCTCAGGTCGCTGGAAGCAGATTTGGAGCAACTGCTGCTGGATGGCTACGAGCGCAGGCGCAGGTTAACGGAAGACGAAATTGTGCTAAGCATTCAGCAGCGGGCGCAATTTCAGTTCCACCGACTCTGGGAAATGCTTACCCCGCCCGAGCATTTTCTGCTTTATGACTTGGCTCGCGACGGCTTGGTGAATGCCAGCGATACAATTTTAATCGACACTTTACTGCAAAAAGGACTACTTGTGTATGACACCAAGCTGCGCCTCGTAAGTGAGAGCTTTCGCAACTACCTGCTTACCGGCCTCACGCGGGCGCAAGCGGTGCGTATTGAAGAAGAAACCGCTCAGGAGGCCCGAATGTCGGGGGCTTGGGCTAGCCGTAGTCTGCCACTGTTTGTGCTCTTGTCGGCGGCGGCGTGCTTCATATTCGTTACCCAGCGCAGCGCCCTGAACGAAACTCAGGCCTTTTTGGCGGCCATCGGGGCCATCGTGCCCCTGCTGGCCCGCTTCATCGGTTACTCCTCTTTTACCAATTTGGGTCAGCCACCGTCCTAAAGCTGATAACTGAGTGGATATAGCAGAGCCTTAAAAAGGGCATAACAAGCTAGTTTCAGGGTAAGAATGAGGTGGTCTAGGTAGTCAATCAAAAGTAACCGTATAGTGTCTTAAGTCGTACCTTTGGGCATGTTACTTGCCGCCACCGTCCTGAGTTAGTTGTTTGGAAGCCTGTAACTAGCACGGGCCGCGCCCACGCATGCGGCGGCGGGCATTGGCTTGGGTCACCATCGTAGCCAGTATCTGCCGCAGCTGGCGGTCTTGTTCGCCGTGCCCCTATTTGTTTAATAACACCCTTATAAGCAGAAAGGGGCATACACCTGTTCCTATGTCACGTCGTCGTTATTAGACTACATGGGATTAGGTCAGTGCGGCCAGTACAAAGAGCTAAGGCACTTGAGTGTTATAAAGACGATCAGACTTGCTCAGCATTAAGTTGCACTTGACAATGGCGCGCTCAGTATTCTGCGTTGAAAGCGAGGTAATTAAATCCTTCACGAGTTTAGTTCACTCGGTAATGTGGGTATCCACACTACAGTCGCGAAAGGGCCATTTATCTACCCTGTAGGAGGTAGTCTTTTACCTTGTACCGGCTAAACGAAATACGTAGTGGCCGCTCATGGCTGCTGCCCTTTGCGGTTTGCCTAACCGTTGTCTGTCTGGTGCCAGCGGTGCGGCGGCATCTGGTTATCCAGTAGGCGGTCCCAACCACCAGCGTACTAGTGGCGTGGTTGGTGCCGGTGGGCTTCGCCTGGTTCACGTACAACCGCTACCGCTTCACGCAGGACTACGCCCCCACCTGTACCCTGTGGGCCTACCGCTTAGGCTATCTGTCAGCTAGTAAGTGGTAATGAGTAAGTGGAGTGTTGTTAAACAAATAGGGGAGAAGCTCCGAGTTGGAGCTTCTCCCCTATTTGTTTAACAACACTCATAATAAAACGGAGAGAGGAACACGGAATAGCACAGATGAAAACAGGTAGTTTAGCTACGATAAGCTGGGCTTATCGTAGCTTATATAATAGTGAGTATAATCGCTCGTGACCCGTAAACGGCTGCAGATACTTGAGTACAGTGGGGTGATAAGTTCACAGTTGGCTGGTTTGTTCAGTGCTAGCACTGATTCCGCCCCCATATAAAAAAAGTAGTATTGCCACAGCCCTTGCTTTCCTATTCCTAAGTGCGTGTGCTAATAATTGCTTGCGGCAAAATACTGCCCGGTTTGGTATCCACATAACCTGGTCTTTTAGTGGCACCTCAAATCCGTTGTTCATGGAAACCAGTAGCCCATCCGCCGAGACCTCTACAGCCCCTGCGGCCGCCGCCGCCGCCGCTTCAAAAATTTTTGAGGCTTATAAAGTCTCTAAAGCCTCCCCCCCAGCCCCGCACACCTTTGAGTTGGGTCTAGTGATGGCTGGAGCGGTATCTGCGGGTGCCTACACGGCAGGCATCGTCGACTTTCTCTTCACAGCACTGGACAGCTGGTATGACGCCGGCCTGCAACAGGCCCTGCTCGCCGAGGTGCTGCCGGCGGAAGATTACCCCGTTTTCCCCGGGGCAAGGACCCAACCCTTGCACGATGTCCGCCTCAAAACCATGGCTGGGGCCTCGGCCGGCGGCATGTGCGCGGTCCTGACAGCTATTTCTGCCCTGGAAGGCTCGACCGAGAAATTCTACCAGGCGTGGGTCGAGGACATTGACATTGCCCCACTGCTGGACCCCAGCGACCTGACCGGGGAAAAAGGCCATCCCAACGCGTGGAAAAGCGTACTTAATTGCCAGGTGTTGGATGAGATTGCCCGTACGTGCCTGATTCGCCCAGCCCAGGCACGCTGGCCGAAATGGATGGCCTCGGACCAACTTGATTTCTTCTTGACGCTCACCAACCTCAACGGCCTCACCTACGAGGTCACCCAAACCGGCGGGGCAGCCCAGCGTTTCACGGATCACGCCGACCGTATGCAGTTCCGCCTGCTGGCGCCTACCCGGGCGGCAGTAGCGCCTACCGACCCGTCCTTTGACCCCGCACTCTTCGAGTTGCCAAGCGCGAACGGGGGCGCGGCGGGCGCCCGGGCCTGGGATCAGCTTGGTAAGGCGGCACTGTCCACTGGCGCCTTTCCCGTGGCCTTGCTCAGCCGGATAATGACGCTTGACAACCCCTACTACGAGCGGCGCTGGTACGGTGCCCAACCCCGGCCGCCTTATGTGGATCGAGCCGGAGCACCCGACGTAAAGTTCCACCCTGCGGGCGGCGACTACTTGTTTGTAGACGGGGGCATGACCAACAACGAGCCCCTGGAGTTAGCCCGGCGGGCCCTTACCAACGACCCATCGGGCCTCAAGCACAACGACCCGGATGGCAAAACCGCCCGACGGGCTGTGGTCATGATTGACCCGTTCCCCAGCGACTCGGCCACGGACTTTACTGCACTGCAGCAGGAACTGGGCCCGCTAGTCGCACGCTTGTTCGCCGCCTTGCTCAATCAATCCCGCTTCCGGGCCGAAGACTTGCTCGGGGCCCTGGACCTAGACGTGCACAGCCGCTTCATCATTGCGCCGCTGCGCGAGTGCGGGCCGGGGCGCGCGGGGCGGCCCAGCCCGCCGATGCTGGCGTGTGGCACGCTGCAGGCCTTTGGCGGATTCCTTCACAAAGGGTTTCGGCAACATGACTACGCGCTGGGACGCTACAACTGCCAGCGGTTTTTACAGCGGTGGTTCACCCTGGACGACATGAACCCTCTATTTGAGCGGTGGCCCCCCGCCCTCAAGCAGCACCTGCAAGTCCGGGATGCCAATGGCCAGCCTACGGGAAAGCTGCCCATTCTGCCCCTGTTGGGCCCGGCGGTGGCGCCTGTCCCAGCCCCCGAATGGGCAGCGGCTCGCATGAGTCAGCCAGAGTACCAGCAGCTCAGCCGCCAAGTCCGGCGACGGGTGGAGGCCCTGACCGCGCAACTGAGTCATCTCATCCCCAACGGGTGGTGGGCAGCCAAGGCGGTGTACCCGATGTTTGTCCGGGGCAAGCTGCGCGACCTAGTGCATACCACCGCGATGGGGATTATTCACCGCGAACTGAAGGATGCAGAATTATTAGAAGATTAATGATAGGTGTCGGCTCAAAAGTCCATACCAGCTTGCGTTTGGTGACCAGCCAAGACAAGCAGGCACGGGCTGCAATTCTCTTGACTGTTAACCTGACAAGTGAATGGTCTTCAGATTGATGCCGCCGCTAATAATTACAGATGAATTTTTATGTTTCCGCAGCTGCTATTTTAAAAAACGAAACTGCGGATAGAAATCGGTGCTTCCCCATATCCTATTCACCTTTTAACACTTGCAGTCATGACATTTGATCCTTTTCTACACGAGATTGCCGTAACCATCCCCCGCTTTCGGATGCGCAAATCGGCGGATGCACCATTGCCCATGAACCAGCCCTACCTCATTTCCTTGGCCCTGGACGAGAGTGGCACGAACAACCCGCTGTCGGCCCTCACTTTTAATGCCCACCGGTTCCCCAACGTCCGGCAGTGGTCCTGGGTTGAATTTGGTGGGCAAGGGCGTTTAATCTATGGGCCCGGCAACCCGGGTCGTTTTGTCAGTTACTCCGTTCTGTTCATGGAAGACGACCAAAACCTGCGCGACATCGGGGGTACGGTCGAAGAGCTGCTCTCGTCGGAGGAGGCAAAGGGAATATTGCAGCTTTTACGGGGCGTCAACCCAACCATCGCCGTGGCCACTACGGTTTTGAGCGCGCTTACGGGTCTGTTGGCCGGGAACATGAAGCGGAACAAAGACGATGAACTAATGCGGGTCGAGGGCACATTGCTGCGCGACATGACGCCGCCCTATAACATCGGCGACACGTTCGCTTCCACTAACAAATACTTGGAGGTCCCCGTCAAAGTCGTTCCGTTACTGTCGGCGCCTGTCGGACACGAACTGGCGATGTTTTCAACGATTCCCCAAAGACTCGAACTGGCTGAAATCCTCGCGTAAATAACAGTATAGCACTTGGTTTTCAGAGGCAGTTTTCCATCATCGAAGTAATAGCTTATGTCGGTGCAACGCTAGATTGCTAAGGGGGTGGCCGTACGGCAATTCCTCAGCTCCTCACTGCTAACCGAATGGTTGATCTCCTCAGCGGTCCAAGGAATAAGAACCATACACCCGTGCTGACACCAATGGGGCTTAAGTAGCCCCATCGAAATCTTTAGCAGCGATATCACTTCTAGCGCGGTGTGTTGGAACGGTGAATCATAAGCAACTTAGCTACTATTCGAATAGAACAGACACTCATCCAAGTTTTTACCACTATGGCAACTCAGGAAAATGAACGGGGGTACCCGGTAACAAACCTTTACAAGTTCGATGCTAGTAAGCAATGGTTTTGTGCCATCGTATTTCTAGTAGCTGGCGCGTTCTGCTGGTACTGGATAGAAGACATAACAAAGAATGCTGCTCAAGTCCGTGTGGCGATATTGGCGGTCTTGGGCTTGCAGGCATACAGTTTGTGGCAGTACTACCAGTGGCGACGCGAAACGATGGATACCCTGCACAGGCTGGAAGATGCGGAGCCCGACATGAACAAGGTACTGGATGCCGCCATGAAAGATAGACCGATACTGAGTGCATTGAAGCCCATTTGGGACAAGCTGCACGCTGGTCGTTTGCACCATCAGGACATTTTAGTGCACATTACTTCCTTACAGTACGCCTTGGCCAGCACGCTCATTCTGGCCTCATTGGGAGGAGCTATCGCGGCCTTTTTTATTTTGCCCACGGGGTGGGACGGTGCCAAGCAGCTTCTAACGACCCTTTTTCTCTCCATGGTCGTGATGGTGACATATTGCCAAGTTACCCCCAAAGTTCTGAGTTTGACGTCAAACCTGACGATTCATTTAGCCAGGTACCACGCTTTTTTGGCGTTGCGCTGGCACGTATACCGGTACGTCACCACGGGCAAAGGCACCGATGGGAAGGACCAGACGGCGCAGATGTTTCTGAATGACTTGACGCAGCAACTTATCGAATTGCCGCCAGCCCCGTTTGGCATCGACCCCAGCCAAGTGACCAGCATTTCGGCCTTGGCTCAGCAGTTCAGTTTTCGCTCCGTGCAGAATGCAGATACACCCGACAGCAAAGGCTCGGCTGGAGCACCTCCTCCTCGAGGAGCATCGGGAACTGCAGGAAGCAACACGGCCGGCGCGGACAATGATTTGCCGAAATACCCCCAAGAGAGCCGAGTGAATAGAAGCACGCTAGAGGACCAGCAAGTGCTTGCCGGACTTAACGGGTTTGTGCAAAGGGCGGTCGAGATAAAGGAGAAGCTGCCTTCGTGGATGCAATTGGACGAAGCGACAGGGGCTATCAGACTGCTCGCCAAAGGGGCGGCTCAAGCGGGGGAATACAAAGGCGAAGTTCTGCTCACCCTTTCCTCGGGGAATTACGCCATATGCCCTGTACTCATAACCATTGTAGAAGACGTTGCCGAAGCAGGTAAGGATTCCGGCTCAACCGAGAGAGAAGCGGAGCCAACAACGGAGCAAAATTAACGTGGTCAAATTTGTTTAATCAACTGTTTGCCACGGCTTCAGTTACTAAGAAAGCACGCAGGGGATAGGATGATTAAGCGGTCTATCTGTGTGCTCTCATTTTACCCTTATTAAGCTCAGGATTGTTACTTAGGGCATGTTGATCCTTAAAACCATTATAAGCCTAAATCCTTAGCTGAATTGTGCTGACGCACGTTATCCAGGCGGGTATAGCGGCGAATCATCGCACTGGTCTTATGCTTGGTCTGGTTCATCACTTTAGAGTCATCAGCCCCATTGAGCTTGGAGACCGTGACAAACGAAGCCCGCAGGGAGTGAGCCGTATACCCACTCCCTAAATACTGCTGGGCAATGAGGTTGATGTACTTGGTGGTCATGCGGCGGGCGGTGACCTGTTGGTTTTTGCGCAGCGAGACAAACACAGCGCCTTCCGTCCGGCCCAGCACCCGGAGCCAGGCCTGCAGGGAGCGGATCGGGCACAGGGCCAGGTCGGGCGAGTAAAAGATGGCTTTCTCCTCGGCGTGGCCCATTTGATTGGTTTTACTCTTGTCGAGCGAAACCACCAGGCCTTCCTCGTCGAAGGCCAGATCCTCGATATTGAGGGCTTCCAATTCCGAGCGCCGAAAGGCCCCGGTAAAGCCGAGCAGCAGCAGGGCCCGGTTCCTAAGGCCCGTAGGCGTCGTTACGTCGATACTTTTAATGGTGCGCTTGAACGAGGCCAGGGAGAAGGCCGCCGCCTGCTTGATGCGGGTCTTTTTCTCGCGGGCAATGCCCTTGAGCAGCACCTTGACTTTCTGGTCGGCCGTGGGCGAGTCCAGGCCCGCCAGCTCGTGGGCTTTGGCGATGGCGGCGGCGTGGCGCTGGATGGTGGCCACCTTCTTGCCCGCCTCCGCGAGCTCGGTCAGAAAGCCGGCCAGGGCCTCAACCGGTGCGGGCAGCGAGGCCATCTGGTGCAGCTGGCACCACGTCGTAAAGCGCTGCCAGTCCCCAGCGTAGGCGCGGATGGTGTTGGCCGCCCCGCGCAGGCCACTCTCGACGTAGCGGTGGGTCGAGTCGACCAGGTGGGCCGGCACTTGCGCGGCTGACGGATTGGGGACAACGGGCAGCTGACTTTCGGTAGCCATAGTAATAAGGAGTAGCGCAGCGAAAAGTAGTCATTTTCGCTCCGCTAAGATAAGGACTGATAAGTGAACGTTATCAGTCCTTATCTTATTAAATAAACAAGCTCTGTAGGGGTTGCTTTGTGCAGCCTACTTTCATCAGTTATGGTTAGAGTGAGCATAACTTGGTGTAGCCGCACCCCGACGCCATAGTTTAAATTCACTATCAGCGAGTGTGCATGATCACGAGTGCGTTCCCAGCCCGATAGGCAAACAAATAACTGGAGCAAGAAGTCGAAGCCATGATGGGCGCTATGTGTACCTAGATGATGTCAAGCACGGGTACCTAGTATTCGCCCTTTATTTGATACAGGCAGCAGTAAGGCCGTAAGCTTTGTTAAGTCGTTGTTTGCAGCTCGGATCTGTATTCAGGACAATCTGCCTTACAAGCAGAGGGTCACTGGTTCGAACCCAGTATCTCCCACGTTGATTAACAGCCACTTAGCTTCATTGCTGAGTGGCTGTTTTGTTTTTGGTTTACACTACGGTTTACACTACTCAAGTAAAGGTTTACTGCTTTTGCGGTATGAATTCCCTTATTTAAATCAAAAGTCTTGGCTGTATGGCCAGTTTTTTTCTTAAACCAGAAAGCAGTGCAGAGACAGGTTATCAATTGCGCAAAATCAATTGCTTGTTTTGGCTGCATAGCTACTCAGCAACACTTTAACTACTTACTTTAGGGGAGTCAGTTTTTGTTAAATAACCTTCTTCTTACTGCATGCGCCGCGTTCTCCCCCTTGGTGTTAGTTTACTATTGATCCTAGTGACTGTCCTCGGGTTAGTGAGCTATCAGCTTCCAACTGAGAACCACAGTCTAGCCAAAGATGAGTTTCCTCTGCTGGAGACGACTATCGCGGATATCCAGCAAGAATTCCGAAAAGGCAATTGCACTTGCGAGCAGTTGGTCATTTCGTATCTGCGGCGTATTGAGCTCTACGACCAGTCCACCAAGCTTAATTCTGTGGTGGTGATCAACCCGCAGGCGCTGAAAGTAGCCCGGCAGCTCGATGCTGAGTATCGGAAAACCAAGAAGCTGCGGCCCTTGCATTGCATTCCCCTTATTGTCAAGGACAATTACAACACCGCTGGCTTGCAGACTACAGCCGGCTCGCTGGCCATGAAAGGTTTTCTTCCTTCTGAGGATGCCACCGTGGTCAAACGACTGAAAGACGCAGGAGCGTTAGTCCTGGCCAAATCGAACATGGCCGAGTGGGCCTTTAGCCCCATGGTCTCGATTAGCTCAATTGCGGGCGAAACGCTCAACCCCTATAACCTGTTGCACGTGCCCGCGGGGTCCAGTGGAGGTACAGCTGCGGCTGTGGCGGCCAACTTGGGCACCGTGGGCCTGGGCACCGATACAGGCAACTCCATTCGCGGCCCCTCGTCGCACACAGCTTTGGTAGGCTTCCGGCCTACGCTGGGTCTGGTGAGCCGGGCAGGCAGTGCTCCCTTGTATTTGCGCAACGACACGGGTGGACCAATGACGCGCACTGTAGCCGATGCCACCCGCCTGCTGGAGATAATGGCCGGCGTTGACCCGGCAGATCCACTGACTATATACAGCCAAGACAAAGTCCCACAAGCAGGCTACCAGCAGTTCTTGCGGAAGGATGGTCTAAGAGGAGCCCGGATTGGTGTGCTGCGTACCTTGAGCGAGCGCAAACCTGATCCCCATGTCAAAGCCTTGTTTGAGCAAGCTATTGCCGATCTACGCAAAGCTGGGGCTGAGATCATTGATCCCGTGGAGATTTCCGACTTTGCGCAGGTAAGCAAAGACCAGTGGTGCGCGGTCTTCCAGTACGACATCAACGCGTACCTCAGCACTTTAGGTCCGACAGCTCCGGTCAAGAATCTACAGCAGATCATTACTTCGGGTAAGTTCGCGTCCTACATCGCCGAGAACTTAACCTATCACCAGCAGCAAGCGGAAGTTCCCACCGCGACGGCCTGCACGGATGCCTACACCGATCCCAAACGTGTGGCCTTTCGCCAGGCCGTAACCGAAGTGATGGACCGCTATAAGGTCGGAGCGCTGATCTACCCGACGTGGAACAACCCACCGGCTAAAGTTGGCGACCTGAAGGGATATAAGGGCGATAACAGCCAACTCATTGCCCCCCATACGGGCCAGCCCGCCTTCACCGTGCCTATGGGCTATACCTACGATAACCTACCGGCAGGCCTGCAGTTCCTAGGCCGATCATTTGACGAGGCCACGCTGATCCAGTATACTTTTGCCTACGAGCAAGCTACTAAGCACAGAAAATCGCCCGCCTTGTTTCCGGCATTGCCCCTAGTGAAGAGAAAGTAAAGCTAAGGTTAATGACGTAAAGAATAGGTTGAACGATGAGTATAATGAGTTGTAAAAAATGATTTAACCACTGAGTAGCAAAGCTTCAAACCTAGGTCTGACTCATATTTCTGGTTTTGAGAATTGCTCTGCATAATCAATCAGGAATTTAATATATGGCGAAGCTAGAATAGCCTCACAATATTCATGAGGTTATGGTGCACCTGTATTCGCTTAAAGCACAGAGTACTACGAGAAGAAAGCTAGTATTTAGGCCAGTGACCCGAATTAACACCATACTAAGTCTAGTGCATGTTATTCGAAAGGCTGCAATAGAAAGGGAATGGCGTTAGCCCGCGCTTTAATAGCAATCAGCAAATGTTCGGCAATAGTGCCTTTGCCATTCCACTCAAACTGGTGTGTGCTGTTAATCAGGCAAAATGCTTGCTGAAAAAACTCCTTTAATCGACCTTGTGAAAGGCGGTAAGCGGGAGTTGGTTCTTCAGCTAAAGCGTTAAGTAGGGCTAATTCAATAACCAGACTATCAAACCAGCCAATTGAACAGCTATAGCTTACTGCCCAACGCAGGTTAGTAGGTTCAATCAGTTTCAATAGGTCCTGCGGTGATTGAAAAACTTCACAAGAGCTAATAATTATTCCCTCAACCCGTTTCATTTGGTCTTTGTACTCATCCATGATACGCCTAAGCACGTCCAAACGCACACCTCCGACGTTGCCCCGGCTCCCATGGGAACCTATGTAGAGAACTTGTCTTGGTTCGCGGGCTTGCAGCAAGTCGGCTCTGAGAGCTGCTCTAATACCTTGGGCATCATGAAAAGTAGAGTAATACACAGCTATTCCACGATGAATCTTCTCTAAGCCCTCAAAGAAAGGAAGCACTGTGAGTCGACGCGTACCGCCTGTGGGCACATCCCACGGCTGCTCAAGCACTAGAATTGCTAAGTCCGACATTAAATATTGCAGACTTTAAATCAGATGAGTTACGCGGATTTTCTTGTATTTTTTGCCCATGCCAAGTGCTGCGGCAGTTGCATTTTTAATCAAAAGCTCACCCTTGCCTAAGTCGGAGATGGCCTGCTTGATTTCGTTGAACTCAGCGCCGGAGGCTACGCCGAACAGGTCTTTTACAATCTTATCATTGATGGTTTGCTGCTTCATCAGTAAGGGGTATTGAGCGTTAGCATAGAAGTCAAAATACTCGCTCTTGAAGCTTTCCATATTCTGTGTCGCCAGTATGATGCTCAGGCCCTTATTGCGGCCCACAGCAATGAGGTTACGCAAGGGTCGGTTATCAAAATCAAGCATGTAGTGTGCTTCGTCGATGATAGTGAAGTGCCGAAGCTCAACTACTCCCCCGCTGACGCGCTGCTTAGGCAGCTCCTCATAGAGGTTATTAAGCTTGGAAATGGTGAAGTATACAATGGCTTTGGCGACAGCTCCGTCCTTAGGAAATCCATCCATTTTGACAATTAAGCTGCGGTGAATAAGGTCAACGTCATCTGTGTCGCGGAATAGCTTGCTTCGGATAAGCTGCTGCAGGATAGAGCGGATGGAATCCATCTTCGCAACGTCTTTGGGTGGTAGTAAAGACGCGTAGTATTTCTCGATAAGGGGAAAAGAGATGGGCAACCCAGCCGTGATTTTATAGGCGGTAATAACGGCTTGCGTAAGGTTGTTGGCCATATTGGCGCTGATGCTGGCGCGGTCCAGGGCTTTGAAAGCTTCGCTCAGCTCAGTTGCGTAGAGATTAATAGCATTCTGTGGCTTGCCTTCAAAGTTTTTGAAGGGTGAGAATGGCAGCGGCTGCTGAACAGGGTCAAGCAGACATTCCTGGTCAACTTCAAACTGATCGAGCCAACTAGCATTGGCAGGGTCTGAGAATTCGCCTTTATAATCGAACAGCAGGAAGTTGATGGGGAAAGCGGTTTCAATTGTGGAACCACGCAGTTGCTGCAACAACACAGCCAACAGGTTCGACTTGCCAGAACCCGTGCTGCCAGCAATCAGAATTTGGGTATTCGTAACGTCAGTACTATTCAGTGCTAAAGTTGCGGGGATGTCGCCTTCGTAGCTGCCGATATGAAGATTGACGGCGGGTACCTGTCCGGCTACATCAGAGCGTAGACCGGTAGCAGTATTTAGCAACCACGAATCGAGATTCTCGGCTTGGCTTAGGTGTTCCAGGCCCCTCAGCATTTCGTAGTTAATAATGCGGTCGCGCACCGCGGCGGTTTCCCACTCGGTGGTAGTAGGGTAACGCAGTTTCAGTAGCGCAGAAAATAGTGCTTGGTAATCATTGCGCGAAAATACCGTATCGTGGAAGGTGGAAGTAATGCGCAGGGCCGCCGCCGCCGCCGGGTCGCGGGTACCCGTCAGGCTTAGGCCAGCCATCAAACCCAAGCGCTGTACTAGGTTCATGCTTACGGGCACCAACTTGGTTTCGGCCCGGTATTCGGGCAGGTTTAAGCGCGTTTCTAAACGGGTGCGTAAGGCGGTGGTATGAGCCGTGACTTCATCGGCCTGGCGGATGCCAATGAAACGAATAGGATTTGGCGTATTGGGTTGCGACATATGCGAAACGGCGGCAGATAAGGGTTAAAAGAGGACCGGGTACTCACCAAAGTAACCCGGACATACCTCGGTGCACTGGTTCTGTTTATCACGGGCTAGCGTGTAGGTGCGCGCTAGGAAAGGACGAATGCGTTCCAGGTCGCTGCCCAAGCGGATTTCACTGTCGGAACTGAGCAAAATGGTTTGGTGCGAAACACGGGGGAAGTAGCTTTCCAACATAGTGGCACGGCTACTTTCGTCGAGTACTCCCATTACAGTATCAATCATAACGGGTGGGTCATAGTCGCCAAACTCGTGCAGGGCTTTGAGAAGACACTGCACTACTACCTGTTTGGAAGCAGTGTTGAGCTGGTCGAGGTAGATTTCGTTGCCAGCAGTGTGATAAAGGCGGAACGTAAGGTCGCGCAGCTCTTCAGACAGCTCTACACGTTGGATGACGCCCTGATAGGCCACCAAATTCATATTAAGGTCGGCCAGCATCTGGGACTCAATCTGCTTTTTCTTGGTGCGCAGGAGCAGGTTGGCAACTTCGCGGAAGAAGGGACTAAGCTTTTGCAAAGCATCAAGCCGCGGATCGGGTTCGTTCTCAACCTGAATATCGAACTGGTGAATGCGGTCCGTAAGTCTTTTTAGCTCGTCACGGAAGCCTTTTAGCTCAACTTCCATGCGCTTGATATCGGCTTCGTTTTGTTCATAGGCTTTGAGCAAAGTGTAGTCGTGGCCGGAAATCTGGGCTTTGTATTCTTCAATCTGGCCTTCCTGGCGGCTAATGGTAGCCAGGGCTTCCTGTAGCTCGGACTGCTGGCTCGCCAACGGCGGGAATGGATTGGCGAAACTGGAGTGGAGCAACGTGGTGAGGGCCCGCACCTCGGAGGAATCGAGGTAAGCGTAAGGGTTAGGGGCTGAATGGTCGGGCTGAGCGGTTTGCAGGTGACGAACCAGGTCAGCCGTATTTGGGGGCGTGGCAGTCAGGATTCGGCGCTCCTGCAGATAAGTGAGCAGCTGATTTATGAGGCGCTCGAGCACGTCAGAGCTGAGCTGCTGGCCGCGCTGGTCCTCCTGCTGCTGCTGACTTTGCACTACCAACCCTATTTCAGCTCGAAATGCCTGATGCAGTTGTGGCAGTCCCACATGGGTTTCGAGGCTACGCACAAAGCTGTCGACACCCTCGCGGTAGGTGCGCTGACGTTCGAGCGTACTGAGCATCTGGCCCTGAATGGTTTTTATTTTCTGATTGAGCGTTTCCTCAGCATTAAGACCGCTCTGCAGCTGCTGGTAGGTGTCTTGATGCTCTACCGAATAGCGGCGGTTTTGCAGCAGCCGGTTATCGTGCTTGGTAATTTTCTCTTCCAGGGCCTGCTTGTCGGCCGTGAGGCGCTTATACTCTTCCTTTTCTTTATCCAATTCCAGCCGACTAGCGGTATGCTGCTGCACTAACAATTCGGCCCCGTGGGCTAGTTGAGCGTACTTCTGGAAGCCCATTACGTTCTCGATATTCTCCCGAATAACGAGGTTGAGCTGGTCCTGCTTGAGGAGGTTGCCAGACTCCATCGCATCGAACAAAAAGTAGCGACTGAGCTCTTGAGGTAGGTTGGCCTTGATGATTTTGTTCACCTCGGCTTCGGCTCGCTTGCGGTCAGCCGGGGCCATAGCTGAACCATAGGTAAATAAGTTGCCGTCCATGTTCAACGTCACAGACTCCATCGGCTGTTGTGCAGGATTAAGCAGGTACGTTCGTGTGAGAATGTACTGTTGCTCTTGCTGCAGCACCTTGCCCGCGAAGTGTAGCTCAAGCACTATCCGGGTTTTGTCACGGTCTGTTACACCAGCATTGAGCAACTGCTCAAAGTCGCGGGCTGTCTTAATTTTAAGACCATATAGTCCACCGTAAATAGCCTCAAACAGAGTGGTTTTGCCTCCGCCATTAGCTCCGCCAATAAGGATAATTGGGCGGTCGTCTGGCACGGTCAAGTCTAAGTCCAGGTTTTGGTAGGTTTTGAAATGCTGGGCTTTAATGCGTTTGAGGAGCATGAATTTGGGGAACTACTGAGGTAGCTTAAGGTAGACTAATTGATGCGCACCGACCAACCGTCGGTTGTAGTGGTCGGAAGAACCAATGGAGAAGGTGAGCCCCTAAGTTGAAAACTTACTCCCCACTGAGCTAATATGGCAGTAAGCTTCTGCTCTAAATCGTTACGGCCCGCAACCCTGTTAGCATACCGCAACTTAAACGCTGTAGGTGAGTGGGCCGACAAACCAGGCGTGGGCTTTTCAACAATAAAAAGCACCACTTCAATTGGCGTTGCTTTTTTTAATATTGCCATGGGCCGTAAGCCATCATTATCAACTCTCTCGGCAATAAAAAGGCCAGCCATCGTACTCAGTGTTTTGCGCAAAACAGACTCTTGAAGTACTGCATTTAGCGTCTGCTTTGCATCGGGCTCTTTTCGGTAATCTTTTGCCTCAATGAAAACAACCCGAGCGTCACCTGAAGGCCGACACACAATGTCCATGCCCCTAATATTCTGCACGTATCTAATTACAGTCTGTCGGTAAAAGCCGCCTACTTCATCATATTGAGTTACTTCCCACGCTGGCAAAAAATCAAAATCAACATCTTTCTCACTTATTGTTGGCATCGTCTTGGGAGAATACAATAGTGAGCTTATCTGCCTGGTCAATTTCTTCGTCGAGTGCTACAATGTCAGGCAATAGCTCGAAATCTTCCTTCATGGTTACTCGAGTGGATTCACCTGGGCTGGCATTTAGACCGAAATATCGAATTGGTAGTGGCTGAGTATCCTTTTGGCGACTGAGAATATGAAATTGCTTAAGAAGAAACAGGCTATGTGTAGCTAAAATAATTTGGAATCCTTGTTGAGCGAGTTCAGCTAGTACTGCGGCCAGTTTCTTGAGCAGTGCCGGATTAAGGTTAGCTTCTGGTTCATCCCAAAAAAGTGTTGCTTTGGGAGTAAGGCTACCATTAGAAAGCAATTTCTGTAGCGTTCCGAATTTGCGTAGACCTTCTGCTACCATATTCATTTCCATCCTTTTCTCTCTAGGGGCAGTCAAATAATAGCGTCCGCCCTCTTCTTCAACTTTCCCTCCTAATAACTTAGTTAATTTATCGAGGGCCACTAGTACTGTCGACTCAGGTTGCCGCAATGGTAGGCGGCTAAGTTGAGTAAGCAAATCCAAATATGTTTCATCTAATGGCAGTATCACTTGACCGGAGGCAGGCAACATCCAACTGAATGTTAAAACCTCTTTTGCGGGTATGAAAACTGGATGCAAAATCTTTCGCTTCATAGCGCCAACTTCTTTTGAGGTTATCGCTAATGGCGAAGGTTTTAAATGAACAAGGGGAGACTCCTTTGCGTGTGACTGGTCAAAGGTGAAACTTCCAAAATCTATCCTTTCATCATAAACTTCAAAATTCACTGATGCCTCATTGTCTTCCCTCCCGCGCCGAACAAGCTCACCCAATTGCATTGGGGCTGGACGGAAAATTTCTAATAAGACATTTCCTAAGAATGAATCGTAGATTCTTTGCGATAAAGTACCACTTAGCTTATTTGTAGCATCAGAAGTATCATGTGCTGTCGATTCTATCAACCGGCCTACTAAACCTTTTAAAACCGCATAGCCCAACTTCAGGACATGGCTTTTGCCAGTGCCGTTGGTACCAACCACCACGTTCAGCCCTGGGCCGAACTCAAATTCGGCCTCAGCGAAAACGGTGAAATTCTTGATAAACAGGCGCTTTAACATAGCCTAAATCTATAAATATTACTGCCCTATTTTATCTAGCTGCTCGTTGAGCAGGCGCTGAATGTCCTTGTCTTCTAAGGGTTCGTTGCGGACCTTTTTCTCGTGGTAGGCTTTGAGCACACCGTCGAGCCAATCTTCGGGGAGGCCGGCTTCTTGAGCGAGACGGTTGATGAGGGCGAGGTCGTCTTTGCGAATACCGTAGTGGACGAACGTAGCGTCGAGTCCTTTATTCATGTGCTGTAAAGTGACTTACTTTTGGATAGATGAGAGAACACGGCGGGGCTTGGTGCAAACAACGGTCATATGGCAAGAACTGCCGCACAAGCCCATGCCGTTAGCTTCAATACGGACCATGTATGCAGGTGGTCTTTGTCGCTGGTAATAGGGCCTTGTGAGTACCGCCAGCTGCCTTCGTGAGGTAGCACAATGCCACCAACTAGGCGTTTGCCTAAGGCATTTTGCTCAGTCATGTATTTAACCAATGCATTGTGCTTGAGCACAGCGGTGGGGTCAGACCCGGCTGTTTTGGGGTCGAATATGCCAAGGGTGCCGTCGCCGAAGAGGACCAAGAAGTCCGGGTAGAAAAGGTCGGCGTCACCGTCTATTTCCGCTTGAGGCGTGAGGTAGTAAGGAATGGCAAAATGCTCGGTGCCCTGCTGGCCATTCTTGTACCACCACTGCACGGCGCTGCCTGGAGCAGCTTCCAGCAGCTGTAGGAATTGGAATTCGGTGCGGCTGTCCATTAAGTCGTCGGGCTTAGCCGGGTCGCGCTGGCGCAGCAGTACGGGCTGCATGATGGACTTAGGTGCTTCAAAATACACGTCCTGAGGGGCGTGGCGGCGGGGCGTGGGCACTTCCCAATCGTCACGCTGGTCGAGCTGACGACGGCGGTCGTGGGCAGCCTCGGCCATAATCTCTTTGTATTTGCTCCGGGCCTCCCCTAGCAGGTCGGTGAAGGCTTGCTGATTGTGCAAGACAATGCGGTAGGCCTCGTGCTCATAATACCCGAGCCATTCTTCAAACCATAGCTTAAGATGCAGGCGGACCCGCTCGTGAGAGGCGTCAGGCTGGTAGTCGCCACAATTGCGATAGCAAAAATGCTCGTATAGGCTCTGAATTTCGTCGGGGGTATGGGCAAACCGCTCCTTGTGGGTGGCTTGTACCGCTTCCACATCAGCGCCGTCCAGATGCACATCGGTGGGCACCACAATGGGCAGCTCCTGCACGTTCAGGTTAATGAAGCCAGCTTGTACAGCGCGGCGGTTACCCTCTTCGTAGGGCACGCCGGCCACGACATCTTGGGTGAGGCCAAACTTCTCCTGGGCTACAGCAAACAGTGCCTCTTTGAAGCGGTAGCCAATACGGTTGCGCTCGGTACGGCGGCCGGCGGCGTATGAACGCAGCTGCAGGGGCTGGTAAATATCCTCACGGCGCTCGGCCCATGACAGGCTCAGATAGTCGGCCGACTCGGGCACTATTTTGATGAGGTCGCGATTGAGGTTGGTATATACGTAACCCACGTTCAGGCTTTCATCGGGGTAGTGCCGCTGCTCGGGCATGCGCAGGATGCGCCCAACGGTTTGAACGGCAAAGTTTTCCTGCTTCAGTTCGCGGTATATGAGCAGCACAGAGGCACGCGGGCAGTCCCACCCGAGGGCAATGGCCTGCTTGAAAAGCAGCACTTCCACGGGGTTGTTGTCTCGGGAAATGTCGTCGAGGTTTTCCTTTTCGCCGCTGAGCCAGATAGCCAGCTTGCCGTTGGCCTCGTTGATGCCGTACATGGCGGTGAGGTATTGCTCTACCGTGGCCCGAATGTCACGGTCTTCCTGAGTTATCTGCTTTCTGTCGCTGGGCAGCTGAATGAGCAACAAGGGATTGATATTGGTGCCCTGGGCGGCGTAGGCAGCAGCCAGCTCCTGGCGACGAATAAGGGCTTTTTCCAGCAGCACCACTTCCAGAGCGCGGCCTTTTTGCTCTTCCCGGACGAGAGCAGGATTTAGCTCTACGCCTTTTTTTATCATCTCGGCCTTCACTACGTCCTGACGGTCGACCTCGACGTAGTGTGGTGAGTTGCTGAGGGGCGTCGCTGATACGCGGATTTCCAACCGAGCTTTTACCTGAACCAGGAAAGCTTCGGCTTTGGGGCCGCGGGTGGCTTCAAGGTGTTCTTCATCAATGATGACTACCAGCTCGGTGCCGTTGAGCTCGGTATTGCGAAGGAGTCGCCAAATGGTGTGGCCACGCTCGTTGGGCGTGGTCAGGCGGCGGTTGTCCTGATTTACGCTAGCCCAATTGAGGAACAGCACGTCGTTGGGCTCCAACACGGAGTCAGCAGATGCGTCAAGCGCATCATAATCAAGCGTTCGCACCTCACGGGTGCTATCAAAGAACCGGGAAAGGCTTTTGAGGGATTGTTCGTGCAGGCGACCGGGAGCTAACCACAGATAAGCCACCTTGCGCCGGTTGGCAGGGAGGGTGAGCTCGACGGGGAGCGTGGAGGCTAGGTCGCGAAGCAGCAGCGCCAGCGCGACAGTTTTTCCGGAGCCGGTGGGTGCCTTGAAGATGAGCTTTTGGCGGAACGTACCGTAGGCGAGCAGTTTTACGGTTTTGTGCCGGAGCAGCCGCACGGCTTCGTCGCGATAAGGGAGCTGGTGGAGTTGCATGAAATCGGGTAGGGACGACGTAGCGGGTGGTGAGGCCGGAAAAATGAAAGGTAGAAGCCTATAAAAATTTAACTGTCATGCTCGTTCGGCTGCTTTGGCAGAAGCACGACAGCACAACTACCCTACCCGGCTGGTTGTACGGGCCTTTTTATAAGCTTGTAGTAGGGCTTCGGGCACTGCGCAAAGCTCTGCACCACGGCCGGCGACGGGCTCAAAGTCGTCGGTGTAAGGGTCATGGCCATCGGCGAAGACGTAAACGAAAGCACGCACGGCCGATATTGTACCCGCGGGAGGTAGCAGAGCATCGAGTAAGTCAACGGCGGCACCAACGGCTGCCTCATCATATACCATGAGCACAAACCGCATGCTGGCTGTTGGCTGATTGCCGAAGAGGCAAAGCTCAGAGTGAGCGGGCACGGACACTAATGGGAAATGGCAACCATCTTTGAAACAGAGCAGTTCGGTGGCGCGGCGAACTAGGGCACGCTTGTGCTCTACGCGGCGGCTACTTTCGGCAAGGGCTGTACGATAGTAACGCAAGCTGTTGTTGGATAGCCCTTGCACAACCATTCCCTTAGGGGTAGTATAGCCCTGGATTACGCGTCGGTTACGCTCGTAGGTAACCTGCTCGCAGATATTATTCTCATTGTTCGTTACCAGAATACAACGACGTGTACCGCCGTCTTCCGCATTCAACGCCATTGTAGCGTGTAACGTAGTGCCAGAGCCAGCGAAAAAATCAAGGACGAGCGCATCTGAATCGTAAGCTATCTGTAATACACGATGAATGAGTGAAGTAGGCTTAGGTGTGCTGAATAGTTGGTTTTTTTCAGCCTCGTCAAATAATTCAAGTAATTCCTTTTTTGCTTGGTCATTGTGACCTGCAAACTCATGGTCCCACCAAGTATTAGGAACTGTTCCACCTCCTCCAGCCAGAGTATCCCTATACCTTTTAAATGCTGGTGTTTTCCCAGTACCTTCTTTCCCCCAATACACCAGATTCTCCGCGACATTCTGAGAGTGCCTTTCTTTACTATAGCGCCAAACCGCAGTTCTCTTCGGCCATATCTCTTCGCCTGTATTTGGATTGATAACAGGGTAATATAGGTTAGGCCTCTCTTCAGCTGACTTATTACAAGTGTAATTATCAGCTCGATATACTCCCTTTTCATCCTCGTGACGGTACTGAGAATTGTTTTTGTCACTTCTCGCCACTAAACGTCTCTGCCATTGCTCTGTATTCCTATAGACTAGAACAAAATCGTGCATTGGTGCAATCGTTTTATGGTCATTGGAACCAGCATATTTCTTTTGCCACATTACGTTTGCCACGAAATTTTCCTCGCCAAAAATCCCATCACAAAGCAGCTTTAACTGTGCCTGCTCATTGTCGTCAATTGAGATAAAAATTACCCCGGTTTCCTTAAGCAGTTTTTTGGCAAGCTTGAGGCGCTTGGCCATAAATGATAGCCACTTTGAATGACGGTAGTTATCCTCCCGGTCCACGAAATGGTCGTTGTAAATAAAATCTTTATTGCCTGTATTGTAGGGCGGGTCGATATAAATGACATCGACTTGGCCAGCGTGAGTGTAGTTGAGAACAGTAAGGGCATGTAGGTTGTCGCCTTCGATGAGGGTGTGCTGAGGAGCGGTAGAGTCAGTAGCTACTATGGCGCGCTCAGGCACTTCATCGAGAACAGGTAGATACTGGCGCAAGTCCTCTTCTACTTTTTCGGGTTTTTCTTCCCATACTAAGCCGTACTGCTGCTGGCGGTCGAAGAGGTTATTCAGTTGGGCGCGGTCGGCATCGGAGAGGCCGGGCGTATCGAGCAGGCGGGCGCGGAGGTCGGCGGTAGGAGTCAAAGGAGTGGAAATCGAATAAAAAATAAGCCGCCGCAAGTGGTCGGACAGGCAAGTTACGGTCAGCAAGGGCGCGGCGCAAGCGGATAGCAATGCCGTTAGCTAGCAAGGGTGCCTAATGTGCACGGCTTGAGCATTCAACCGACTAGTCCACTGCTGGGGTGACCGTAGTGGGGGGAGCAGTTGAAGGGGCTAGAGCTGGCGCAGCAGCCGTGAGCGGCTGGGCTAAACCAGCGGTTTGCAGGGATTGCCGAATGGCCTCTCCCACCTTGCGCATTTGATTGCTGGAATACGTGCCCGGTGCATGGGCCCACCCATCGATAGTGTGCAGGAAGCGCACCTCGTAGTGCCAGTAATTCCAGCAGTTGGGGGCGTGGCAGGCGTGCACCTCAAATACTCCACGTACGGTATCCAGCTGGTAGTTTTCCACTTCTGCCACATCCAGCACATAGGCATCCCACGTACCCGGAGCAGCTTCGTGCATGTCAGCCGGGGTTGGCGGTATCACGGCTTGGCCGGGAGGCCAAGGAAGGCGCAGGTATTCTTTGGCAGCCTGTGTGGTGGGCTCCCAAGCAGCATGAGTGACGGCAAATTGTCCGAGTAGGTTCACGGAAAGGCCTTCAGGCAGGCGCTGTGCCGGCGAACCTAGTTGGTCAGGGCGCAACAGCGGCCGGCCGTTGGGCGCGGTTTGTGGCAAAAAAACGGTTGGGGCATCCGTGCGCCGTAGTAACCAACCGGCGGGCACCTGGGCCGCCGTCAGCAGTGGGGAAGCAGGTTGGGGCAGCAGGTTGGCGGGATACGGCACGCGGGCAACTAGGTAGAAAGCGGCAAATAGGCCATGGTGGCCTCACTCGATGGGTTATACAAAATGTCTAACTGATACCAGCGAACCCGTGGCTTGGGTTAGCACATCATGTAAGCGGTTCAAGGTGTCCAGTAACGGTCCTTCTGTACCACCTCGAAGTTGGCCGTGGGCATCGTATACCGACACCAGGGTATTGTCTTCCTCTTCCTGTTGGCCGGTGTTCTGCGTGGGGTCGAGGCCAGGGCTGAATAAGACAGAAACGTGCACACTGCCAGCGCCAGCGGGCAACTCAGCTCGCACGTGCAAGCTCTGCTCGTAAGTGAGCGTTGCTACTAAACTTTCGGGAAGCAATAGCTGCCATAGCATCCCGGCTACCAGCCCCACTCCTGTTTCAATATGTTGAGGTCTAATACCGGCGTAATAGTCAGCTTTCTGCCGAAGCTGCGCACGAATAGAAGCCATTTCGCTCACCATCTTCTCTAGTAGCCACTGGGGCAGCACTGCCGGTTGCGGTCGATGAGCCCGGCCTGCTACTTGGAAACGAATCACCTCTGGCCGCTCCAATCTACTCCCAGAAGTATATGCTCCGGTATATTGCCTTGTATCTCCGATAGTTTCCATTTCAGTCCCATACCCCACGTGCCGGTTGGCCCAAGACTGGGATAGGGAACTGTAGGTGGATAGAGAAGCAAGCGTAGGCATTCGTCTGGAATTGTGTAGAGTGATTAGGGATTTGCGTTGTTACGCAGGCTCGTCGTATTGTGGTGATAAAGCCTTTAAGTACTGCTCATCGAGTAGCCCAAAGAATACTTCTTTTTCGCGGGTATGGGCTTGGTCGATGCGCTGGAAAAGCGTATCCAAATCAGCGGTAACTGTTTCAGCTTGTACATACACGTCAAACACTGAACGTACATCGGGCCGGCCTGGTACTCGCTGGTTGTCCATCAAGGTTAAGCCAACCCGAAAGCCAGCAGGGTCCGCAATTGTGACCTGATAACGGGTGCTTTCCGGCGCAGGCAGACCGCCCAAAGGGGGCAGCTTTACCTGTAGCTGCTCATTGAGCACCATCCCTGGCAGTGCGTTGATGTAGCGCACACCAATGCGCGGAAAGTCAGCAATCTGCCCGGTGGCATGGAGACGACGAACCACATCTTGAATTAGAGGCAGATAAATAGGCCACCCGAGGTACTGGTCGGGCAGGCAGTTGAATACTAACCGGCCGGGCTGGATGCGCAGCATAACACCACTACCCTGGAAAACAGCATCGATTGAAAACGGACCAGTTTCTAGCAGCTCCATGGCCTGCCGTTCGTAAGTAAAATCGGGATGCAGGGCTTTATGGAAAAAGCCAAGGGCTAGCTCTGCGTGCGTGCGTGGTGTGTATTGCACCTCCACCAGCGTATCGAGCAGAGCGTGCGGCGTAATACGGATGGGGAGCGGGGTTACAGGCATAATGGGGCAAGCAATTAACAACAAAATCAATATAAAAGGCTTGGCGGCCACGAAAGTTTACATATTTGGCCATATTTCGTCTTCCTATCCCAATTAGCAGGTTTTGCTTCGCGCCCTTTCGTTGTTATGTCTACCTATTTAGAAACGCAGGTGGCCGTGTATCGGCACCTACTGGCGCGGCACGTGGCGGCACCTGAGTTTCGCTTCTCGCTACGGCAACTCTTCTCTCGCAAGCCTGGCTCGACGCAAGGACTGTTTATTGGGACTGAACAGTCACGTTATTTTGCCTTTACATTGTGGCAAATCCCTATAGGGTTTCCAGGCTCGGCCATGGATCTTATTGATTACATCATTCGGTTGAACCCGGACGGGACCTACGCACTACGGGTAGAATTCCTAGTAATCAAAGATGAAGGTGTGCCTGGAGCCCGCATGCACTCCAACACATTAGCCAGCCGCGACCTTATATGGGAGCTTCAGCGCCAAACGTGGCCAGCTCCAGTGGAATGGGTATCAGCACCGGCACATAACCGGATGCTGCAGCTCACTTACACCAGCGCCCGGCAGCTACCCGATGTACCCTCGCTACTCGCGGCCCTGGACGCCTTGATAGATGCTACTCAGCCCGGTATTGATGAGGCCGTGGCAGCCCACGCTGTCCGCACACCGGGCTGGTTAGGTCAGCGGATTCCGGAAGCACAATTTGTGGCCATGCGGCAGCGTGCCGAGTCGCGCTGCGCCGGCATCCTAGCAGGCCAGTTCCCGGTGCCCACCCGGCAGGCTGTGGCCTACTGGTGCGCCCAAGTGGCTGGCGACTCGTTGGCCTGGGCAAGTTTCCGGCGCCTGAGTGAGGTCGCGCCACGGTTTGGCACCATGCCCACCGATGGAGGGCTGAACTTTGCAGCTGGCTCACCCACCGACCTAGAAGCTGGAGCCCGGCAACTGCGGGAAGTGCAGCCCCACGATTTAGTGGTAGTGGTGGACGGACCGCGCCAAGTACTAGGCGTGGGCATGGCAATGGGCCGCTTCTCGTCTAACGCTAATGCCACGCCGCCATTTTCTTGCCCCGTGGAGTGGGTGCTGACTGAGTCCGTTACGCTGAACGGAACACCATTTCTAACAGGGGTTCCCTGGAGCCGAACCCATCAATGGGATGCTATTCGGGACGCCTATGCTGCCCTAGCACCAGATGCCCTGGCTGGGCTTGAGGCCCTACTCGCGGGCACGGCAACTCCCGGAGATGCTGAAGAACCTGAGGTGGAATATGGCGAAGCTGCAGAAGCCGAGCCCGCGTACTGGTGGTTGAACATCAACCCTACCTATTGGAAAATAGATGATTTTGAAGTGGGTCAGGAGCAAATCTGGACGACCCATAATGATAAAGGAAACAAGCGAACCATATACAAGTACTTTCAGCAAGTAGAGCCTGGCGACCTAATTATCGGCTACGAAACCACTCCGACAAAGCGCGTGAAGGCAGTGTTAGAAGTGGTAGAAGGCGTGCACCTGAATGAGGACGAGCGAGAGATAATCACCTTCACGGTGAAGGAATTTGTGCGGGAAGAGTTGACCCGGCAACAGCTAGTGCTGATGCCCGAGCTGGCGCAGTGTGAGCCGCTAATTAGTGCGCAGGGGAGCTTATTTAAGCTTACGCCCGCTGAATTTGAGGTCATAGTGGCCCGGGCGCAACGTATCGTGGCGCCAGCTTTACCCCCCTACACGCACATTGATGCTGCAATGGACCTTTTTCTGACGAATAGCCAGATTTCGGACCTGAAGGTGGCGTTGAAACGCAAGAAAAATCTAATTGTGCAAGGGCCGCCCGGTGTGGGAAAGACCTACGTGGCGCGTCGTTTGGCTTGGCTACAAATGGGTGAGCAAGACAATAGCCGGGTGCAATTGGTACAGTTTCACCAGAGTTACAGCTATGAAGACTTTATTCGAGGATGGCGGCCCACAGAAAGCGGCGGCTTTGAGTTGGCTAACGGGGTTTTTGTGGAATTTGTCCGGAAGGCGCAACACGACCAGGCGCACGACTATTTCTTTATTATTGACGAAATAAACCGGGGCAATTTGAGCAAGATTTTTGGAGAATTGCTCATGCTACTTGAGGCAGATAAACGAGATGTGCTGTACGCAATGCCGCTCACTTATCGCAAGAAGGATGAAGCCCCATTTTACCTGCCGCCGAATCTGTATGTCATTGGCACGATGAATACTGCAGACCGTTCGCTGGCAATGGTGGACTATGCCTTGCGGCGTCGCTTCACCTTCGTGGACTTGGTACCAATGTTAGGCCATAAGCTAATTCAGCACCTGCGTGTGCTGGGCATAGAGGCTGAAATGGGGCAAAAGGTAGTAGGCCTGGTAGAGCAGTTGAACGTGACTATTAAGGCCGACAAAAACCTGGGCTCAGGATTCCTCATTGGTCACAGCTACTTCTGTACACCCCTGAATGGTGCAGAACCGCAGGAATGGTGGAATGCCATTGTCCACCATGACATCGCGCCATTGCTTCGCGAATACTGGTTTGACAACACGGACCGGGCGGATAAAGCTATTTCGGCGCTTCAGTACACCGATGCCGAATGAGTATTCCGGTACAGAATCTTTACCATCTGCTCACCTATGCATGGGACCAACTTGATGAGGCAGAGACAGTAGCCGTGTCAGCTGAACCGGCAGACCAATTACTGGACCTGCTGGCGCGAGTGCTAGTAAAGGGTACTACACACGTGTTGAAACGGGGCCTTGCCCGTGATTATGTGCCCGAGCAAGAACTGACTGGACGCCTGCGAGGCAAGCTGATGATTGGTGAGTCGATTCGACAGCAAACGCTGCCTACGGCAAGGGCTTGGTGCGCCTTCGATGAATTGAGCTATGATGTGCCGGTGAACCGACTTTTGAAATCGGCCTTATATCATGTACTGACGGCGCCGGTACTGGCGGAGTCACTGCGCCGGGAAGTGCGAGCACTGTACGTTCGCTTGGCTGACGTAGCCTTGGTCCCTTTGAGCGACCTGCGCGTGTATGAACAGGTGCGGTTGCACCGCCACATGGCTCACTACCGACTGCTACTAAGCATTTGCCGCTTGGTACACGAGGAAGTGTTGCTTACTCAGGAAACAGGCGACCATCTTTTTAGTGACTTCACTGGCAATGATAAGCGCATGGCAGCTCTGTTTGAGCGATTTGTGCGCAATTTTTATCTCCTGAGACAAAAGCACTATAAAGTGCAGGCAGAATCATTGAAGTGGGCATTGCACACCGCAAATCCGGCGGCCGAGGCGGTACTACCCAGAATGAAAACCGATGTTTCGCTCACAGCTGACGACCGTAAAATCATTATTGATTGCAAGTATTACCGTGAAGCGCTTAAGACGCATTACGAAAAGGAAAAACTAATTTCCGAGCACCTGTACCAGTTATATGCCTATATGCAACACGCGCGGCTGCAATTACCGACGCGGCCGATACGGGGCATGCTCCTGTATCCGGTGGTGCAGAAGGAAATGAGATACGATTATCAGTTAGCAGATACCGAGCATGGGGTCAGCATCGCGACTGTGAATCTTAACCAGAATTGGGCTGACGTGGAGCAAGAGTTACTTGGCATATTAACAAGCCCTACTTAGTCAATCATAGCAAACGGGCTCTATTAGTTAAAATGCACTGGGAGCTAGATCGTGAAAAACCTCGGCGAAGGTTACAGCTAGTATTAGCTTCATCGGTAGCACCATTTCGGTGCTTGGCAATGTCGAACTAGGCGGTAGCGGTGGTTGCTGTGCCGTTCCTCGTACTCGGCAATTATAGTATTCGCCACGCTAGAGGGAGACGATGCAGGCGGTGTCTTACTCCAAGCTGCCGGACCTACGCAGTTACGAGAGCAATTTCCAATAATTAGACATTTAAAGTTTAGGCAAACACCTTAGTGGCCTAACACCGCTCCATCTTATAAGTTACTTCATGCGCTAAAAACTCAACATACTTTCATAATTCTATTCCAACATTTTACTCGTCAAAATGGCACGCAGAGGAGGGGCTTCTACCCTAACCGGGGTTGATTACCAGATACTATATACTGCTAATCGATTCGCCGAAGCAGTTACAGTAGATAGTATTCTAGTGCTTCGACCCGAAGCTCATGTTTCGGAGTTAGCTGTAAACCTAGATGCCGGCCTTGAGCAAGAGGTACCAGGGACGCCAGCCGTCGACGACCTTACGATCACTCACCGCAATGGGCTGACTGAATATATTAGCCTCAAACACCAAGCTGGTCAAGCGGTTTGGACTACCGCGCAGTTTATCGGCCGTGATGTTCTGGATAGTTTCTTTAGGCAACACCAAGCGAATCCGGCAGCACAACTATTACTGGTCACTCAATCTCCAGTTGAGACAGACCTTCATGCCTGTATTGAGCGCGCCAAACATGCAACTGGTGAAACGCTGAGCAGTTTAGGAAGTGGGCCGGCTGCTATTTATCAGAAGCTGGCTTCTTACGTGCGTCAGCATTATTCTACAGTACCAACCAGTGATGACGACATTCTGAGGTTCTTGAGCCGGATAGACTTTCTCATTGACTCAGGGGCGCTATTGCTGCAAAATACATTGCTGCGGCTCCAACCCCATACGCAGGACGCGCAGGCGGCTAGCAACGTGCTTTATCAGTACGCTATGCAGGCTGGTAAGCAGCAGCATCGTGTTACTCCTGATAGCATTCGCCAAGAACTTGCCCAGCAAGGCCAAGCCTTTATACTTCCTCCCACGCAAGCTAGGATCATAGCGCAGTTCGAGGCCGTGAGTTCTACTCTTAATACTGTGCCAGCCACTATCGGACACCAACCAGGATATCATATTGATCGAGCAGATGTGACCGAGCTTGTAGAATGGATATTAACTCCATTACCTGACCCAAAGCCAAACGAACTAGTTGCTGTCCGCACTAGTCGAATTGTTATTGGTGGGGCTGGGGTCGGCAAAACAGTTGTATTACGAGATGTATATCGACAACTGCGGCAGCATAATATCCCAGTGTTAGCCCTGAAGGCCGACCGAACTAAAGGAAATACTAAAGGCGCTTTGCTAGATGATATCCGGGCAAATGGCCTATTAGCACCCTTGAAGCAAGCCCTAGCGGTAGTGGCGTCAGCCGAACGTCCAGCTGTCATACTCGTTGACCAACTCGATGCCTTGTCCATGTGTCTAGGAGCCGAACGAGGGCTGCTTACCAGCTATACTGAGTTGCTAAACGACCTGCAGAGCCTTCCAAATATTCGTTTTATTCTTTCCTGTCGTACGTTCGATTTAAAGCACGATCCAGAACTTGCTCCGTTTCGTGAAGCGAAGCAGATAGAAATAACGGGGCTAACTACCGAGCAAGTAGCACAAGGCCTGCAAGCCGCAGGAGCCGGTTCAGTGGAGCGTCTAGCGTTCGATTTAGTTAAGCTGCTGCAAATTCCGTTGCATCTGTCCTTATACTGTGTGCTGGACAACGAAGCCCGCTCCGGAGAGCCAGTTACTAGCCTGCAAGGTTTGTATGACAAATTGCTTTTTCAGTTTCTGCTTAATTCAAAACGGCTGCCGGTTAACGTTAAAGCCGATCAGGTAAAAACGTACCTCTACGAGCTGGCCGAAACAATGTACAAACGCCAGCAGCTAACACTTTCCGAGTTTCAGTGGCGGGAGTACGATATCGATGCGTTTAACTATCTGAATAGTCAAGCAATTTTGGTTACTACTGGCCCCTTAAATCAGCAAATTACCTTTTTCCATCAAACATTCTACGAGTACTTATTTGCTAGGCAATTTGTAGCTAAAAGCCAATCATTGACTGACTTCGTGCTGACTTCCGGCCAAGGCCTATTTCTAAGGTCATTAATTCAGCAGGTGCTTGTTTTTCTGCGTGGATCCGATTTTACAGCTTACTCGCGCGACCTAAGCCATTTGATAACGGCTGACACTTGCAGGTTTCACATCAAGTTGCTTGTTACCCAATTTCTGGCAACCCTGCCTAGGCCTGAGCTTACTGAAATTACGATAGCACGCGAGGTTTTTCTAGCCAACGAAAAACTGGCTCAGCCCTTTGTCGAGGTAACTACCGCCCGGCCGTGGCTGGAACTGTTGACGGAGTCAGCTGTCTTTCAGCGGCTTTTAGTGGGTATAGAGGCTATGCCTGCTGGAAACGATCCATCTTTGCCCCATGCCTTACTCTGGACCTTAGCCAAACATGGTCCTGATTTGCTGCTTTCCAAGTTGCCGTTGTTGCCTGAAGGCCCCTACCGCACCGAATGGCTTGTGAAGGTGATGGATGATATGGGCACCTTCGCTGAACCTGGTTTTCTAGATCTATTCGACCAAGTTTTTCAGGGAGAACTGAGCCCGTGGCAGCAACTCATGCAGTGGCATATTCTCGGAAATCAAGCTCAAAGCCAACCAGCATGGGTAGCCGAACGGACCTTATACCTATTGGCTAACGCGCCTTTTGATGAACACGAGCCCAATAAACATGGGGATCATTTGGAAGCTGAAACCCTTAAGCACATTTGGGAAAAGGATGAGCATCTATGCTTCAATCTATGCAGCCGTTTGCTCCGCACTTGGATATATCGAAATGGCTTACATCGTAATACATTACTCTTAAATTACGCCTGGAGGTCTGACCCTCACAAATTACTCCCCGTGCCTTACTTCCTTAATAAGGATGTTGCTGACCGGCACCAAGCTCCACACTCTGCCACTGATGCAGTGGTATACTATAGCTGGAAGTACCTAGAAAATCCTGCCAACGCCACCCACCCAGGCTACTTCCATACCGTAGCCAAATGGCTCAATAGTCGCTCTAAGCTCTTGGTGCAAATGGCGCTCGCCGCCAGCGCAGCCAGCCCACTTATGCTTGCTGGCCCGGTGCTCAGACTGCTGCTGAAAAAGGAGTGGTTAAGCAAAGCAACGCGCCAAAATCATATTGGGTATTATACGCGTCAATTGTTGCCCTATGCATGGGATGTGGCAGCACCTGAGCAACGCACTATGCTGGCCAGCAAAATGGGGGCACCCAACTTGGTTACTGATACGAAGGTGTATATCGACAGTGATGGCCAGCGGCGACGCTCTACTAGCCACTACGGCCGCAACGTACAGTATTATCTGCAAAGGCTGGGGCGGGAGCGTTTACAGGAGTATCCGGCGCTTGTAATGATGCTTGCTGAATTCACACGGCGCTGGGGTACGTTGGCAGACAGTGAACCCAGTCCAACGGGAGCTAGATCTTGGGGTTATCCTACGCCAAGCACCAACTGGAAAACAGACAAGATGCAGCCAGCTAATTGGCTGCGAGCGCTACGGAAGTATCGCAATAAAGAAGAACCAGATTTTTTTTCTGATGAAGGTACTTATGAGGGCTTATGTCATCACGCTGTTCAGCTCATCAAAGAGAATTCAAAACAGTGGATAGAAATACTGGACTACCTGATTGAGCACAAAGATGAAAGCATCGGCAGGCTACTGCCAGAATTGTGTGAGGTCGATGCCACGAATGCAGCCTCATTGGTAGAAAAAGCCTACGACAAGCAGCTACTTGGTCAAGAAACATATAGCCGCCTACGGCGTCGGTTGCGCACGAAGTCTGTCGATTATGAACAGGGCGTAGAGGCGGAATTTGTCCAGCACGATCTGGATGTAATTCTAGCCAATTTGACCACCGAAAACGATATGACTACTGACGGAAGTGATACGCGGCGCGATTTATTAATGTCAGCCATGAATACCACTGGCGCAAGCGAACTTCACTCCCTGCTTGGTGAAATACTCCCTGAGGCTAAAGTCTCTGCTTTAATAGACGTGCTTCACCATGTAGCAATTGAAGGCGCTTTACCTGTCCGTGCCGCCGCTGTCAACCGTTTGGCCATGCTATTGCGCACGTCAGTATCTAGCTCAACACTGGCAAACCTATTTATTGAAATTGTCGGCACAAACTATAAACTCTTGGCAGTAGGTCAATGGTCCTTAAACTTCCTTGCCTGGCGCGAACCGAAGTCAATGTTTGATTTAATGGAGAATGCCATTAATGATGCCGAAGCGCACGAGTCTATTACCCGCGTATTAACTGTTCGGTGGGGACACAATGATGCTCGCGCCTTTGGACTACTGGAAAGAATATGGACTCTAAACCCGAGTATGAGAGCCACAACTATTGACCAACTAACTGTTGGCTATGGTGTCTGGACTAATACTCAGGTGTTATTCGAGGCTATACACATATTCTTATTAACTGAAGTAGACAAGGCATTAGTTAATGAATTTGACGATATTTTTCGTGAATTCCCTGTCGAGGACCTACTATTAATTAAGCCGTTACTACCAAAATACTTACGAATATGTACCCCATATTTTGAATATCAGCACTTCTTTCTCGACTATTTAGCTCGTTGCGTTAGTCAATACGCTGCGGAATGTGTGCAGTTACTAACGGTCTTCTTTCAGGAATTAAACAAGACTCGAAGAAGGTACTATTATAGCCGTGACGCGTTAAAAATTTTGATTGAGGCTTACACACGTCTTCCACATCAGAGCGCTCAAGATGCTGACGTTCAAGCCGCTCTTGATCTATTCGACGAACTTTTGGAAAGGCCTGACGTTAGAAATGAAGAACTGAAAAAGGTGATGAGCGAGGTGTTATCTTATTGACTTTACGAATTTGCTCAAGCTTCAAGCACTTGCTACTAAACTTCAAAAAGGTGATCAAGACTCATAACTACTCACGGACTTCGTCACCCGTACATTAGTTGAATAGTTATATCAGCTGTACGAACTTGCTCAGCAACAGAACATAATATCATTCCATTGGCCAGCTAGAATGACATGTTCAGTGAGGGCTCGGCAGCATGTTCGGCTCCATTCACCGCATCGCATTTAGGTTATAACTTGTAGTCCTAGGATTAGATCGTCCTCCCATCCCTCATTTTTGAGTGTAGTTAAACAAATAGGGTAAAACCTTCAAGGCAGGCGCGTAGGCGCCAGCTCTGCTCACTTAATGTTTTGCGGAGCTATTTGACCTCGTACTCGGAGGTTTTACTCTATTTGTTTGACAGCACCCTTATAACGAAGACATACATTAAGATTTGAGCTCTGCTATAAGCTTTCAGTTATAAATTTGACAATAGCTTCCTTCCTCTTTTGAATCAATTCTTTACTCCACACTCCTACTTTCCCACTTAATGTCTGGATTTCTCTTTGCTGTGCTAAGTAAGTGTAGGAGGCACGCTTTTCCAGGAATGGTTGATTTCCTACCGAGCAGTTGTGGGATTTAGAAAGCAATAGGTAGTTACCTAAGCAATCAATGAATTTGTTTTTGAAGTCATCATCATAAGTAGGATAGCCTGCTGCTACTGGTTCGCCCTTGGTAGGAGTTTGCGGGGCTATATGTTCCAATTCAGGGTCCTTAACCGCATTAAAACGCGTAAAGGCATATCCGCTTTTCCCTTTGCTTTCCAAGTGGTTCTCGTATTTCCATAGCAGAAATTTAGCTGTGGACGGTTGCATCCAACCTTGCAGAGCCTTGTCCAATTCGGTATTATTCCAGTATGCATACCACCATTCGGAAGTGGTTTTTAAAAAATTCACTCGCTTTAGAATTGGCTGGATACTAGCATTGTCCTGCGTGAAAGCAGCGTAGACATCATTCATACGTGAAGTCAAAACTGCCTTTGTTCCAATTACTTTGCTGCGCATGACTAAGGATTCCAAGGATGTACACAACTGGCAGATTTCCTCAACCGATGTGCAGAACGAATAAGCTTTAATGATAAAGGGAATCACCAAATTGAAACCACCAAGGGTTATTATAGAGTGTATTTCATGGTGCTGCGGCTCATCCTCCGCATAGAAGGTAGCTAAGTGCTGAAAACTGGTATAAAGTGCCAGGGTAAACGCTTGAATGAATTCAATGGGAGTTGAGCCGGCCAGCTTCTGGTTGACCCTGTTGAGTGGGTTACTCTCAGTCAAGGAGTTGAAGTATACCTTCGCGGTGTAGGCTAAGACATCGTCTTCTTTAAACTTGCTTTCTATGCAAGAGATAGACTTGTAAATGCTCTCGAAGCGTTCTTTAATGATCCTAATGAGTTCGTCCTTCTCGTCTCCACCTTGCAAGTGCGCAGTGAACATGAACTGAGCTTTAATTAGCTCTAGGTTAGAAGGACTCTTGCCACGGTTGTTTTGAAAGATGAACATCTGAATTGCTTCGGATTCATCCTTTACCGGATGGGTGGAACAGGTAGCAGAGCTTACGGTTGCCAGCATCTTAACCAAGTAGTCTTCGTCTTTGTCGGAGAGAACACGTGTGAAAAAATCGAACGCCTCGACAATGCGTTTTGCAGAGGTTGTTTTCAGCCCACGGTTGTCTTTTCTCTCCTGATTGATTACATAATCCTTAAAGAGCTGACGGTCGTAATCTACTGTTTCAAAGTGGTAGGTAGACCTTACCTTAATCATCGATTCATAGCTAGTCTCTTCTTGTTCCGTCAATGCTCGCAACGCCTTTAAGCGAGCAAACAGAGCTGAGAGAAAGATAACGATGGTAGTGAGCCGCTGCTGTCCATCAATCACGGCAAAGTCTTCAGTTGATTTTTCTTCAAAAAGAAAGTGTCCGAAGTAGTAGGGTGTTTTTGCTGAGCTGAGGTTATACTCTTCCAAGTCCTGGAGAAACACTTTAACCTGCTCAGTGGCGTTGGCTTTCTTTAACAAGGTATCCCAAGAATAGGCGCGCTGATAAGCAGGAACAAAAATCTTGTTACCGTTTAGCATTTTCTTGATAGTAGTAGATGATTCCATATTGTTGACTTGTTTTTGAGACGATTATTGTAAAGGGCATGAAGTAGTTCTCAATAGATACCCTTGTTATTCAAAAAGTGTCTATTAGGTAGATACAGCCCCGAGCGAGGATTCAGCGCGTGTAATGCATGGGGACGCGTTGACGACTAGGGCGGCCCTTGAACAAAAAGAAGGCCGGATGTAGTGGGTTTACCGACAAAGCTGACTACTAATTTTTACTCCTATTCAACCTCTAAAGGCTGCTCAACTATTTTTTTTAGTAATTGATATACTAATATTATTAGCAATACGTATCTTGGGGGCCGTGCTATTCCCTCCTATTGCTATGCGTGCTGTTGAACTGCTCCCCGCCACGTCGCGGCCGGCTTCCCCTCCCCGGCCTCGGACCACGTGGACGAGACCTTTGATCTGAACCGGCTGTTGCTGCGCCACCCCGACACCACGTACCTGGTGCGCGTGATCGAGGAGAGTATGAGCGGGGCCAAGATCCACGCTGGCGATTTGGAGGCCGGCCACAACCACATCATCGAGCAGTGGGCGCAAACGGCGAACAGCTGGTTGACGCGACCAATTCAATTTAAAGTCGCGGCCAGACTTTATCCGCTTTTGAGGTTTACCCATATATAGTCCCTGCCTAATCAGCGAATGACTAGGCGCCGGACACCAGCGGCGGTAAAGGCGCAACCGCGGCGGGTCCGATAGCCGGAGGCCGTGAGCTGGGCCGCTATGCGCCGGTAGTCCCACTGCAGACTGCGGTAGAGCCGCGCCAGCTCCGCCGCCTGTCGGTTGGCCAAACTACTCTGGGCATTGAGCTGCCGCTGCGCCTGCCCCTTGGCCCGCGCCTCGGCGGTGAGGTTGGCCGGCGTGCCCAGCTGATGCCCCCTCGCTTTCTTGGCCGCGAGCGCATCACGGGTCCGGGTAGAGATGGCCTTGGCTTCTTTCTCGGCCACGGCGCCCAGCACGTGAATGGTAAACTCATCGGCCGCCGGCATGTCGACCGCCTTGAAGCGCACCCGACTTTCCATCAGGGCCGAGAGAAAGGCCAGGTTGCGGGCCAGCCGGTCGAGCTTGGCCACCAGCAGCACGGCCCCTGCTTCCTTGGCGGCATGCATGGCCGCCTGCAACTGGGGTCGCGTGTTCTTTCGCCCGCTCTCCACTTCGATGAACTCGGCCACGATCTGCTCCCCCTGCAGCAGGAAGGTGCGCACGGCGGCCTGCTGGGCTTCTAGGCCCAGACCGCTGAGCCCCTGGCGGGCAGTACTCACGCGATAGTAGGCAACATAGTCGGGCATGGGCAGGAACGGCGAGCGAAAGTAAGACCCAAAACTACCGTTTTTTCCTAATGTATCATTACATAAACGGACGTTGAAGTAAGGATACAAGACCTACATCACCCTTTTCTCCGGCCTCCCCGGTTGCGGCGCTATTGCCTTTACGCCCCCGGCTTATCCGATCAATGGCCCCGGGTCTTCCATCCCCGCGCGCAGGGCCGCCAGCGCAGCGAAGCAGCTTGCTAGCCCGGGCCCGGTTCTGCTCATGGCCCGGGTCACGGCGCCCACGAGGTAGAAATCGATCCTGAACTGATCGAAGCCCCGCTGTAAGGCCGCCATGGCTTCGCCCAGGCCCGCGGGCTGTAGCCGGTCAACTGAGATAGGATAGATAGCGCGCATACAGGCGGAGGGCTACCTCCCGGTTGCGGGGGTCGGTCGTCCTGATTAGGTCGGCGTATACTACTAGCGGATGCACGGCTGGGGCTCCCCTATGCTCCTTGGCCAAGGTGGTCTCCATGGGTCGCAGCACCTCTATTGTTCCCTGGGCATCGGGGATCAGCCGTAGCCGGCGCATGACCTCGCTCCTAGAAGCGGTGGTGTACAGCGTAAAATATTCCGGCAGCAGATACCCCTCCAGCAGCAGGTGCGCGGCCGGTTCCCCGCCCCAGGCCATGTCGGCGCCCAATTCTACCTGCTGCCAGCCCTGCCGGGCTACGCCCGGATCCAGCCAGCGGTAGCGCTGCGGGGTTAGCTTGGGGCGTACCACTTCGCCGTAGGCATCTACCCAGCGGCGGAGCACGTGCGCGGGCTCCGTCCACCGGCGCTCGCCGGCCTCGTCGCGCAGTAAGCCCAGCTGTTGCAAGCTCCGCAGCAGGATGCTCACGGAGCCTAGCGCGACCTGGGCCTGCCCGGCCATGGTCCGGTAAGTGGCCTGCAGCAGTGCCGGCTCACTGAGCAGGTGATACAGCAGCTGCACGCCCGCGGGCTGAAAAGCCCGGTGCGGGGTTGGTTGCGCTGCCAGCGGCTGTCGCTGCCCCCGCACCAGGACGAAAAAATGGCGGTCGGCCGACTGTAGATAGGCATTACCCGCGGTATCGAGGTAGTGAATAGCGGAGTGGCGCAATTTCTCCCCCTGCTGGTCGCTGATATATGGAACGATGAGCACAACCGGCTCCCGGGAGGTCGGCTGGAGCGCGCGGAGGTTCCCGATCGTCTCCGGTTGTACCCGCAACCTGGCATTGACGATAAACAACTGTTCCTGGGGGCCAATGCGCAGACACCCATTCCCTCGATGGTCACCGGGGGCTACTGGCGGCCTAGGCTCCCTTCCAAACGCCTCCAAGCGCGCGGACAGCCCAGTGCTGGCTTCCAGCGCCTGGCAAGCCCAAAGGATCAACTGTTCTTCTCCGAATGTGTTCACTATTCTTGTATGTTCACTGTTAATGAACATACAAGAATAGTGAACAATTAGGAATGCAGAAAAGATATGGGGAGAGGTAAGGCGTAGTGGGACCTCGTTTCGTCCGCCCAGAAGGACATGTCCAGTAAGGAAGACCCATTATAAACCGGTAGGTGCCAGGGGCTTCATCAGGCTTACCCCTCCTCCAGCAAAACCCAGTGTCCCTGCTGCCACTGCACCAGCGCCAGGTAACTCAGTATATACTGGTGCCGGTCCACGTCGTAGAAGAAAAAGCCGGTATCGCCTGCCGCATTAAAGCACACGCGTGACAAGTGCAGCCCCACCTGGGTGCCCCAGCTGCCGGCCGGCTCGGGGTACTGATGGAAAGGCTGGTAGCGCCAGTAGAGATCGAAGCGCTCCTCCCCCAGTTCGGTACAGGGCTGCAATGCGCGGGCGGGCAGCGCCTGCACCATCGCTTCAGTGGCCAGCGTCTGCAGCAGCGCGGCGCGCCCGGGCACCGATGATTGCGCCAGCATAAACCCGGCCTCGGCCATACACTCCGCCAGCGACCGCAAGTGCGGGGCCACGTTCACGACCCCCGGCGGGGTAAAGTCTGCAGGGTGGGCCGCGACGTAGGCCTCATAGTAGGCCCACTGCTCGGCGGGCTGGTCAACGGGCACCGCGGGGGGCGGCAGCAGGGGCGTGCCGTCTGGCGTTTGCTGCCGGCTGGCGTCCCTTACATAGGTTCGCCACAACAAGGCGGGCAGCACCTGCTGGTAGACCGCGTCTTCGGCGGCCCGGTAGGCCGGCGTGTCCACCGCCGGGACGGGCCCGCCGGCGGGCAGCTCGTCCGGGGCGGGGGCCTGGTCGGGGGCGGGGACCTCGTCGGGGGGAGCACCCATGACCGTTTCCCGCAGATAGGCGACAAATTCGCCCAGCCGCTGGCGGGTCTCGGGGCCCAAGCCGTAGTCGAGTAGGTCCTGCTGCACGGCCTCCGCCCAACTCATATCCTTGCCCATCTGGGTGTGTTCCCAGGTAGTAGCGCCCTCGTCGAGCAGGGTCTGCACCCACAAGGACAGCTCCTGGCCCGGCTGCTGATTCCGGCCCACCATGGCCACTAGGTTGCGCTGGGCCTGCCGGTAGTGATCGAGCAGGTACTTGAGGGCATAATCCTGCCCCTTAAAGTTTGTCTCTCCGGTCAGGGCCTGCTGCTGGCTGAGGGCATGGCAGAGCCGAAAGCCCTGGCGCAGCCGCTCCAGCGAGTGCCAGATGGCCGACCACAGCTGACTGGTGACCCGTCCCTGGGCGTACCACTCCCCAGCCGCGTGGCCGAAGGCCTCCGCCGCCAGGCGGGCCGAGCCGGCGTACGTGGCAAAGCGCAGGACCGTGAATTTGTCGACCCCGGGCCCGGGCGAAAGCTGGCTCCAGCTGTAGCGCTGCTCCTGGGCTTCCACCCGGGAAAGCCACGCCTCGGCCTGCGCCGGGTCCGCGGGGCAGGGCAGCAGCTGCAGGGCCATCTGACTGGCCTGGGCGAAGTGCAGGGAGACGGCGGGCTGGCCCTGCTGGTCCGACAGCAGGGCCAGCTCGTCCAGCCCATCCATGACGCTGCCCAGCCAGCGGCCGCGCGTCGCGGGCGGATCCGGTGCCCCGGCGGGCAGTTGGTCCAGGGCCGCGCGCAGGACCCGGATGACGGACTGGTTGGCGTTGATCTCGGCCAGCCGCCCGGGCTGGGCGTAGATCTCACTGAAGAGCGTGAGCAGGGGCTGCAGCTCCGGGGGCTGCCCGGCCAGGCGCCGGCGCCACGCCCGCGGCGGTCCCTGGGTGCCCAGCAGCGTGGGGACCAGCCCGTCCCAGGTGGAGTGGGTGTACTGCCCCCGGGCCAGGGCGCCGAGCAGCTGGGCTACCTCCCGGTCCGGGTCGGCGGCGGCCACGTGCAGAAGCCAGGGCGTCAGATTTAATTGGCTGGTAAAGAGTACTCCACTGGCCAGCAGGAGCTCCTCGTCCGTGACCATCGGGGGGGTGGCCGGCGGGGCGAACACCAGTTGGGGCCCCGCGGGCGCGTCGGCCTGCAGCGTGGCCCCGTAGGCGTGCAGCACCCGCCCCAGGTCAAACAACGTCGGGCGGGGCCGGGGGACGGCGGGCAGTGGGGCGGGCAGCAGCTGGGCGAGCACCGCCTCGGTCAGGCCGGGGTAGGTGGGCTCCAAAAGCTGATAGGCTTTGCGGGCATAGCCGGCCAGGACGATGCGGAGGCCATTGTCCACGAAGTCGGCAAACTGCTGGGCCGCCTGCTGGGGGTCAAAGCCCTGCCAGCTCACGTGCCGGGCCCGGGCCGGGTCGCGCAGCTGCCAGCGGCCCACGGGCATGGTCAGGCCCACTTCGCTTAAAAAGCCGGGATGGCAGTGGCCCCCCGTGGCATTGATGCGGGCCACCAGCTCGCCCACCTGGAACAGAAAGTCGGCGGAGGAGGGAATGGTTAATTCCCCCAGGTAGGCGGGAGGGGAAGCCTTCGTCATGATAGGGAGAAGTGAAGCGCGTATCCGGAAGATACTCGTTTGCCCGCTCGCAGGCAAGGGCGGGCCGGGGGCCGGGCGCCCCACCTCTGACGTCGGGCAAGGCCCTGGGTACGAGCGCGCCATAAACTACCCTGAGCTGACTGGCAGGCATGAACTTCCCTCCGGGCAGCGTGGCCAAAAGTGGTATCTTAGAGAACGGCTTCAGTCGAACGGTTACCGCCCTCCTTCTACCTCCTGACGAAGATGAACCAGCCCCTCCATCCCCGTAGACGGCTTCTGTCCTGGCTGTTAATCCTCTCCCTTGCCTCCGCCCTGCTTCCAGGAGCAGCCGGTTGCCGGAGTAGAAGCGGCGGCGAAGCCCCGCAGGAGCCGAACGCGGCAGGACCCTCCCCCGCCTATAATGCGGAAGAAGACCAGGTTTTTGCGCAGGTGCTGCACCCCTTACTGCGGCAGTCCTATTTGGCCGATTTAAGCTCCCTTCACTGGGCCGATGGCTCCCCAGTCATTCCGCTCCCACCCGATTCGGTGGTTACGTTAGCGGAGAAAGCTGCCTACTACGAGGCCTACCTCGCCGCGCATCCGGACCTCCACCTCGACGACTCCCTTATCCTGAATTTATCGCCCCGGCTGCGCGATTTGCCTGCGCATTTCGCGGAAAATGGAGGCATTTTATCCGATACGGCTCATCCCGCCCGAGAAAAGGGGCTAAAGGCCCTCGCCCAAGCTCCCGTATTTGCGACCTTAGCGGATCGGCCGTATAAGCCTTTACCCCCTCCTTCCGTCTGGAAATATACCCTATACTGGCGCTATGAACCCTACCGGCAGTACGCGGACCCAAAGGGCAGTACGGGTACTCAACTTGGGCTCCAACTCTCGCGGGTATGCTTCAATGCCGCCCGCGACTCGGGCTTCTTCCTGTATGATCTGGACTATCATCAATATATTGAAGGAAAGGTCGCGCTCGTCTGCAAGCAGCAGGACCGATGGATAGTGCAAGAGCCGGAGTGAGATTGGCCTCGTCCGGCGGGGGTGAATCGGGCGCCGGGCCGCTTCTATCCCCCTGTCTTTATCACTACGCGGGCCTGGTATGCAACGCTATCCCTCCCTACCAAAAGCCAGCTACACCTCTGTTTATCCAGCATCCCTGGTAGTACCCTGCTATCGTAACGTATATCGTAATACAAACCATCCTATACTGTATAAAGCATTAAAGTTCAGATACTTTACTGTCGTAACAAGTGTCGTAATTTACCTGTATACTTGCAGCATGCTTCCCCCCGTTGCCCTTTACCGTGATTCGTCCGCGATAGCCCCCCTGAAACCCAGCCCTTGGCCGGCAGCGGTGCGGGAGACGGCGCTGCGAATCGTAGAAGCGGCAGCGCGGCTGGCGGGCAGCTTACATCCCGTGACCGCCGCGGCCATTGCCGACTTCTTACGGCCCGCCAATAGCTACTACTCCAATCTGATAGAAGGCCACGACACGCACCCGCTGGACATTGCCCGCGCCTTGCAGGAGCAGTATTCGGCCGACAGCCGTAACCGCTCCCTACAGCTGGAGGCCCGCGCCCACATAGCAGTGCATGCCAGGCTGCCCGAGCTGCTGGCGCAAGCGGATGGCAACCCCTATACCGCCGGGTTCTGGCGCAGTATCCACCAGGCTTTTTATGACCACCTGCCCGAGGAGTTTCGCTGGACGACCAGTAGGGAGGGAGAAAAGCTGGAGGTGGTGCCCGGTGAGCTGCGCACCAACCAGGTGCGGGTAGGGCGACACGTGGCGCCGGCGGCTGGCGCGCTGCCCGGGTTTCTGCAGCGCCTGGAGGAAGGCTACCAGCCCCGCTATGAGCATGATCGGCTGGCGCGGGTGGCGCAGATTGCTGCGGCGCACCACCGTCTGGCTTGGGTACACCCTTTCCTGGACGGCAACGGGCGGGTGACGCGGCTGTTTAGCGATGCCGCCTTTCGCGCTGAAGGACTGCACGCCGGCGGGTTATGGTCGATGTCGCGGGGGCTGGCCCGCCGGGAGGCCGCGTATAAGCAAGCCTTGGCCGCCGCCGATGCGCCCCGGGAAAACGACTACGACGGCCGAGGTAATTTGTCGGAGCGGCAACTAGGTGCGTTTTGCCAGTTCTTTCTGGAGGTAGCCTTGGACCAGATTACCTACATGACCAGCGTCTTAGCTATTGACGACATGCTGAGCCGGCTGCGGGGCCTGGTGCAGCTACTAGTGCTAAGAAGGAAGTGGCGACCAGAAACCTATTATGTGCTGGAGGCGGTGTTCTTAAAGGGTAGTATCGCGCGCCGCGAGGTGGAGCGTCTAACTGGCCTTTCGGATAGAACGGCCAAGGCCCTGTCCCAAACCCTGGTGCAGGCGGGCCTCCTGGCGACCAACTCCGCCGATCATCTGGCCCCCTACCGGGCAGCCTATCCGATTGCCTTTGCCCCCGCCCTTTTTCCCGGCTTATATCCCGCGGGCAAGGAAGCAGATATACTGAACGCCAGCTGAGTGGCAGTTAACGAAGTCGGGCGCGGCAACTGGACCAGCACAATAATAAGGCGGTGGAGGTCTCCACCCATCGGCGCTGTGCGGACTCCGGCGCGGATAACCTTTTGCGGGCGGCAAACGAATTTCCGCGAAATCCCCATCTTACGCGGCCACTATCGGACGCCCTTAATCCCCTGACTGCATGCACAATCAACTACGCGCTAAACTCCAGCAGGGCACCCCCACGCTGGGCACCTTCGTGCAGCTCGGGGACCCGGCCATCATTGAATGCCTGGCCCTGGCCGGGCTGGACTATATCGTGCTCGATCTGGAACATGGCCCGGGCAGCCTGGCGGGGGCCTCCGCCCAGATCCTGGCCGCTGAACGCCATGGGCTGACCCCGCTGGTGCGGGTTAAGGATACTTCTCGGGCCGCGGTAATGAACCTGCTGGATCAGGGGGCCCAGGGGCTGGTGATTCCGGCCGTCAAAACGGTGGCGGAGGTCCGGCGCCTGGTCCAGTACGGTAAGTACGCGCCCCTGGGCGAGCGCGGCTTTGGTCCCTCCCGCGCCTCGGCCTTCACCTACGCACCCGAATTGCACGACCTGGGGCAGTACCTGGCCAGCTGCAACCGCGAGACGCTGCTCTTGCCCCAGTGCGAAACCCGCGAGTGCCTGGAGCAAGTAGAGGAGATCGTGCAGGTGCCCGGGGTGGATGGTCTCTTCATTGGGCCCTTTGATCTGTCCATCGCCCTGGGCGTGCCCGCCCAGTTTGAGGCCGAGGTCCTGCAAGCAGCCCTGCAGCGCATTCTGGCCGCCTGCCAGGCGGCGGGCAAGTACTGCTTTATCTATGCTGATCGGACGCGAGCGCGACAGCGGCTGGCGCAAGGCTTCCACAGCGTGGCCACGAGTATGGACACGGTCGAGCTCATCCGCGCCTACCAAATGCTCGTGCGCGAGGTACGGGGGGAAGCGCCGGAGAGGGTATCCAGTTAAAAAGGGGGCGTCTAAATACCAGCGCGAGGGCGTTGCTAAGTAGGAGCTTGCGGGTAAGCGGGCCGCTGCTCCCCCGGGGCACAGTAGCTGGCGTCCATACATCGTCACCTCCTGGCCCCGCCCTCCTCCCCAGCTTGGCTAGGGCTAAATAAGTCAACGTAGTGAGCCACGAAGTGGGGCCTGCAAGAAACGGGTGGTCATCCTGTCAGTACTGACTTGCTAATCCCTGCCCGGGTAGCACACACCGTATTCGGAGGAATATAGTGAAAGGATAGCAAAGGGTAGCCGTTCCCTTGCTTATCGAAGGTATAACAAACGCCCCTATAGAGAAATTGCACATTCCTCCAAAACGTTGCACTCTATGGTAGTCTTGTCAATATCAACCCAAAAATATGCAAACTAGTCACTAATTTTAACATAATCGTGATTTGTAACACTATTCCTACTAGTACAAAAGTAAACTTATATACTTTGTTTTATTTCAGGATTTTCTTGCACATCCAACAGGAGCTGTACAGCTGTTGAACGAACGACCGTTTCACAACTGTTCAAGGTATCTGGCTTTGGTGTATCTCTGCTCAACCTCGTATTCATAAGGACATATAAATTAATATATTCTTAGAGACGCGGGACTAAGTGGTGTGGGTCTGTGGCTTATTTCCCGGGCTTACTCTTCCCATACCTTTTGCTCACCTACACGCTATATAATAAGGATGCGTAAATACGTGGCGTACTACCGGGTTAGCACCGCCCGCCAATGAGCATCAGGTCTGGGCTTGGAGGCCCAGCAAAGTGCCGTGCAGACTTTTGCCATGGATGGGCTCATTGCGCAGGAGTTTACGGAGATGGAAAGCAGCAAACAGAACCAGCGCGTGCAGCTGCTCGACGCCATTACCGTAGCCAAAGCCGCCCGGGCCACCTTGCTTATTGCCAAGCTCGACCGGCTGAGCCGCAACGCGGGCTTCATCTTCGCGTTGCGCGACTCAGGGGTGGACTTTACCTGCTGCGACATCCCCGATGCCAACTCGCTCACGGTGGGTTTGTTTGCCATCCTGGCCCAGCACGAGCGGGAGACCATCTCCACCCGCACAAAAGACGCCCTAGCTGCTAAGAAAGCGCGCGGGGCTACCCTGGGCACGCCGGCCAATCTGACCGAGGCGGCCCGGACGCGCAGCATCGCCGTGCGCCAGCAGAAGCGCCAGCAGGAGCCCGCCCTGCGGCAGGCGCTGAGTTTGATTACGCTCTTGCACGCGCAGGGGGTGGCCTACGCCGCCATTGCCCGCCGGCTGAATGCGGCTGGCTTTACCACCCTGCAGGGCAAGCCCTACTCCCATGTGCAGGTCCAGCGCCTGCTGCAGTACGCGCACGCCGACCAAGAACGAGCCCAGGGGACAAGCACGCCGCCCGCCTAGCGAGCCCACTCACACGGGGACCAGCAACCGGTAGAAAAGCAGTTACTGATCGGTCATGGGTTTTACTAGTAAATTTTCGAGCTAAAAGGTAGCTGAATCAGGCTATGCTTGCTCGCTATGGGCCTCATTTGAGACGGTGATGAACCAGACCAAGCACAAGACAAGCGCGATGATTCGCCGCTATACCCGCCTCGATAATGTGCGCTAGCCTAATTCCGCTAAGGAACTCAGTAGCGATAAGTAAGAGATTGAAGTATCTATTCTCAAATTCATAAGAACTGATAAACCTTAATTATCACTCCTAAGTTTAAGCGATTCCGGTCAGCGCGCAACTAGTAGCTGCTCTTGCTTCGGCAATCCGGGAGAACGAGGCGCGACCAGGCGGCTTGGCGGTCGGTGGGCCCTTGGCATAGCTTGTAGCGATCACGAGACCCATGAGCTCCCGGCCGCGCCCCCACGCGGCTATATTGGGTATCTTCTTTTAGTTGGTCAGCTGATCGACCTATTCTTTCAATGTCCGCTTGGCTCGCCAGGGCAAAGCCTTGGTCCTGGCTAACTGGGACAGACCTACCCTTTTCTAATACTCGTTGGGAACCGTAATTATCGAAGGCCACCCGCCTATAGATCGGGCAGCTAAGCTCCAGGGCTAAAAACTGCTGCAGGGCCTGGCCTTACCAATGTCGATTCAGCCAAAAGGTGATCTCCGCGTCCCCGGCCTGCACAAATTTGGCAATACTGCCCACAATTTGATCGTTAACTTTGATGGTCCGCATATGGACGGATGGCCATCCTGAGTGAGGTGACCAAAAAGCCTACCTTAGGATTGGATACATCAGCCAGGAGATATCCAAACCAGCCTACCTCTGGCGCCAACGAAAGAGGTAGGCGGGAAGGTAAAAATGTAAGAGGGAAAAAGCAACTAGCAGCCAGGAGCTGGTGGCTACCAGGAGGTTAGGAGGTAAGGGTGAGTAGGTGGGTGAAACGAGCAAGGGCGACCACGGTAGAAAGAGCATGAAACTGCCTATTGTCGCCCCAGTTACGGCCACATACCACTGCTGTCGCCACCACCTATGGAGCCCAGGGGAAAAGCGCAACGGCAGCCCCATGAAAAGACAGAACAGAATCGTAATCCCTATCAACCTTAACCCCTCCAGGAGCGACTGTCCTGGCGGAAAAATCGGCTGGCTGCGTCCGTCCTGAGCACCATATAAATATATGGTCCAGTAAAGTATCAGCACAACGATGGTGCCTACTAGTTGGCTTAACAAGGGTAGAAGGTGCCAGGAGATGGGCTTTATTGGAGGGTTCTGTTCCTGCTGGTTGTTTCCTTCTTCCCTCAGTCGCATCGTTTCTGCCCTCAACAAAAGTTCACGGCTGGCTGGGTGTTTGATTCTGTCCAGAGCCGTGTCCAGTGGCACCCAGTCGTGCGTAGGCCGATTCGTTGGAGCACCCTCATGCTTGGCTTCAAACAAGTAAAAAAGAACACTGACGAGCTCCTTCTTTACTTCATAGGAGACGGGCAGTAATTCGCTCTCGAAGCGCTTCAACACCTCTGTTTCTTGCTGAATTAACCGCAGCGCCGCAGTAGGCGCCTTTTCGCCCGGCTGGACGCGCCCTCGGGGGAAACCCCATTCCAGTGAAGCGCAGGGGTCTTGCACCGTGAGGTAGTGCACCTGTCCGGCATGTTGCCGGAAAACGACGCCGCCCACGTGCGTGCCACCGGCCCGGGCGGGCGATTCAGCAGCAGGCAGGATAAGCGGCCGGGGAGTCTCGCTTCGGCGGCCTTCTGCGGAGATGATATACCAATAGGCTTGGGTAACCGCCTTGCTGCGCTGGTCAACGAAGCGCCAGAACGCCATTGCCATCAACGGCACGCTGGCCAGCACGCGCGTAGGTTGGCCCTGAACCATGCCCTGAATAAGCAAAACACACAATACGATTAGCAGGCTGCGAAAAAACTTGGAGTGCGCTTCAAAGCCGTGGACCGTGGCCAGGGCTTGGGGATGGTCAAACGTCAGCCGCGTTTTGCACCATTGAAAGGCGTTGACCGTTTCTGACGACCCGAGTGAAGACAAGTACTGATTTTTGATCTTCACTACCTGCTGCACGGTTTGGTCCGTTTGTTTCGAGAAAAAGAGCTTGGCTAGCAGCACAGCTACTCCTGGGGCGGCCTTCTTCCCGTTGGCCAAATTCTCGCGCTGTTTGTGGTCAGTAGCCTGGCGCAGCTGATCGTACACGTCGTCGAACAGCAGCGAGCCCAACAAAAAGACAAAATGCCCGAGCAAGTAGCTGCTGAAAAAAAAGGCAATCCAGCCTTGTTCCCCCGCGAACAAGCCATAGTCCTTCCCCAGCAGCAGGGGGCCTAGATCATTCATGACCAAGAAGGTCAGCAAGGCCCCAGGCAGCAAGACAGAGAAGAAATCGAGCAGGCCGATAAAGAACTTTTGGGGTTCAAAATTCATACAATCTAAGAAGTATAGGACCCAGATAGACAGGGCTCTGCTGGATGGGCATTGGGGTTCTCTGGCCTTACGTACCTACACCTGCAAGCTCCCTAGCCAGCTTACCCGGGATGTAGTGTATCAGCAGCTTGTCCCTTTTTAAAGCTGTGTTTGCTGTCCCCTTCCGTCGGTAAAGTTAGCTCAACGCCCCTGCCTTGACAGCTATGCCACCAGTGCTATGGTAGGTGCCGCTCCACGGGCAGGGGCCCTCACCGAGCTTTAAAGTGGATGCGGTTTACCGTGGGGACGGAGTAAAGCACCAAGCCTACTGCAATGCCTCTGCGGAAGGAGCCCCCTTGTTTTGCTTTACTTTTTTTTGCTCAAATGACCGGATTGTTTAGAAAAAAATATTTAACTAATGCTGGCATTTTCCATGCAGAGTTTGGCATGCTTACCGCTAACTAATAAATATATAGGGGTCCAACCTTCACAAAATTTTTCCACGTCCTTCAAAGAATTTGGAAAGTATACCTTAAAGAAGGTAAAGAGGTCTAGGTGAATACTTTTTCAAATATATCAGAGGCATACTGCCACCAGGTAGTTTTGCCAATACTTGTTCTGCCTACCATATCTATCATCAGCGGTACTAGCAAGGTAAAATTGTACCTTTCAAAAACCTTTTTAGTCCCTTTCGTTAGTGGCCAGGTAGGCATTTTTTCTATACCCCAATATTCTTTTGTCATACCAGACAGCCGGTCTTTGATAACTTCTCTTTTATGTGCATCCTCTTCTTTTGCTAACTGATGCTCGGCAAGCACCATCTCGTTACTTAATATATCAGCATCTACCAGTTTTTTCTGTTTCTCCACCACCATTATCCTGTGAAAAGACAGTAACGGAATCACGAAAACAAGTATTTCAACAATAATATTTAAACCCAGTAAAACGGCATACGATGTTTTCCAGTTGGTATATTGTGTATTCCCGAATTGCATAATCAATAACCATACTGCTAAGAAAACGGCTGGCATAGCTACTACCATCGCTTGCTGAAAATAAAAATCTCCAACCGGTTTAAGCCCTCCTACTTCATCGGGATGCCCCGGTTGTATATTGACAGTAATACGCTGTATTTTAATAAAGTGACCAAGACGGCCGTATCCACACATATGCCCGAAAAAAACGCCGGCAATAAAGCCGCCAGCACATTCTAAAAGCGTAATAGGAACCCGCGAAGCCGGAATAGGAAAACCAAACCTGTGGCAAAATGCCAACAGCAAACTCACCATAAAAAATAGACCCATAATAAGTGCCAATTTTTTATTAATTTGTTGCAAGTTTATTTTGAGTTCTTTTAATTCTTCGGGTGAAATTTGTAACGCTCTTCTGTTGGCAAGTCGTTCAAGCATTTCCTCAAATTTGGTTGGAATTTTAAATGCCAGATGAACGGCCACAATAAAAACAACAACCCCCGATATCAGGAGCAAATCCCATTTTATAACCTGCATGCCATAATTGCTGATGTCTTTTATACACAGCAGGATTAGTCCAACAGCTACTACAATCGTAATCAATTGGGAGTAGTTTATATTGCCAAGGTGGGAAAAATAGGATTTTTGTTTATTTAAAATTTCCATCACCTTAAGTTAGTCAGAAGTTGTCCTATCGCGATTTGTTGTAGTACTGTAACAGTAAAGGTTTAGTCTAATATTAGACTACCTCGAAGCGTAGATGAGTTATAAATCGCCTACTACTTAATTTTAATTTTCTAACTAAAGCAAGTATAGCAGGCACTTCCCCCTTGTGTAGAGCCACATCTTGAATAAAGCAATAAAATGATTTTATAAAAGGTAATTACTCTATATAATTTGCCTGTTGCTTTTCATCGAAGTATATCTGGAAACATATTTTTACCTTTTTATTCGATGTGCCTTTCGCCATGACCTCGAAGCATGTAGGTTACTTGCCGCAACATTTAGAATGCCGTTACTCAGTCGCTCTTCCAGCAGCGGCATCCCGTCCACTATACACTATTCCGTAGCGTACGCCTTTCCCAAGTAGGCAAGCGTACGCTATCAGGCCGTTTAACAATCAAGCTCGCGAGGGCTGATGCCACGCGGGTGCGTGGGGCTGCGGGGGTGAATTCCGCTCGTTTCGATGCAAGCCTGCCCCACTACATCCGGAATTGTGCGAATAGCCGGGCCGCCTTCCAGCGGGTGCGTCGCGTAGGCGTGGCACGGCGTAGGCCAGGCGAAGGAGCAGAAGTGGCGTTTCATAGCAAAAGGGAGGAGGGGGTGAATGAAGCACGCAATCGAGACCAGGAACCACCCGGGGAGGCTTCCGGCCGATGAGGCCGAGCAGAGGCAAACAGCAGAGGTGCGGGCGAAGCAGGAAAAAGGGGTGCCCCGGCTGGCTAAGCAATACCCCGGGGCGGATAGTACAGCAGAACCGCCGTCTGGGCGGTGTCCACGAATCCACGATCAGCCACCAAGCAGAGCGTTACCGAACACGTTTATAGGTATTAATATAAGTATAATTTATATAAATTAAACACCATAACCATTTTTAGGCGGTTGCCACTGTGTGCTGAATAGTTGAGTTTATAAAAGTCGCGACTGAATATGTGGCACCCCAGCGGCCAGCAAGCTCAGGGGCCCAGGAGCCACCGCCAGGGGTAGCATTTTAAAAGTTAAACTGCGGGGGCAACGGCAAATATTCAGTGCTAGCACGGATAGATGAAAGGCTTGAAACTACGAAATAGTTAAGCCTATTAGGTTTTTCTTCTTTCACTCCTCCTTAGATCGTACGTCTTCATTACCGCGTGACCACAAGGGGTCCACCGGGAGTGACTTTAGCCCTAACTACAGCGGAGGAACTACTCCTATGCCTTTGTGCAGCAATGCCCGGGGAAGGGAGGCAGAATAGCCTGAAAGCAGCACGGGGGACACCTTAATCTCTCACTTAAGTTATCCTGTTAGATGAAGCAGCTAATTGAAGGTATGCGCGGGAAAGCGCTGGCAACACTTTCTCCTTGGCCTGAAGTATCAGCTAAAGGCAGACGGCAAGTTCGGCCCCCAAACGCGACACGCGACGGAAGATTATCAACGACAGAACCACCTGACCGCGGATGGTATTGTTGGGGGAAAAGCGTACCTGACAGCGATCGCCCAGGGTTTCCCCTTCATGGCGGATCCTCCCAGCGCCGATCCTACGAACAATAACTGGTCCCCCTTACCCCCGTTCCCAGCGCTTTTTGGGCTCAACGCGCGACAGGCCGGATTTGGCTTATTGCGGTATCAGGAAGTGAAAGGGAGTGATGGCGTTAAAATCACGAATGGGTGGGCCGCCGCCAATATTGTTTCCTGCACCCTGCCCGCCCTGGATGGGATTGCGGGGGCGCCCCGCAACTGTGACGTCCCGTTTCATTCGAAAGCGGCAGCCCAGTTGGAGTCGCTTTTCAGGGCTTGGCAGGCGGCGGGGCTTACCTCTTTCATTAAAAGCTGGGATGGATCATTTGTGCCCCGCTTTGTGCGCGGCCGCCGAGGGGTGTTAAGCAATCATGCCTTTGGGACGGCCTTTGACCGCAATGCTGCCTGGAATGGGCTGGGGCGGGTACCCGCCATCGCTCAGAAGTCCGGTAGTGGACGGGAGCTAGTGGGATTAGCCAATGCCCACGGATTTCACTGGGGAGGGCATTCTCGCAAGCGGCAGGATGGGATGCATTTCGAAGTAGCTCAACTTATCCATCCTTGCTAACAGAATAAAGCTAGCGTTGCATGCACCATACACAGCATGCTTAGAAAACGAAGGGCTCAAATAATTTACCCGCCACTTACCTATTAACAACGCGTCATGTTTGCCGACTTACATAACCATCCCCTGTCCCGCTCCTTTAATACCTACCGGAACTCGCCCGTAGAATTAAACAACGACGGTTCTTTTCACGGCTGGAATATTCCTGCCTCCAATCTTAGAATAGCGGGCATAGGCAAACGGTCTTTTCCCTACACGCAGTGCGATTTAGCGCGTTTATCGAAATCAAAAACCCGCTTGGTTTTCGCTTCCCTGTATCCGACGGAAAAAGGTTTTTTGATCGGTAAAACGGATATAACGAAACAGTTTGCTTCTATCCCGGATGAAAAGAAGCGGTTGGAATCCATTAGAAAAGCGGTAAAAGAGAAAGCCGAATGGCAAACCCTGCGGGACTTTCTGCAGGCTAAAAAAATGGGCATGAGTTTATTTCGCATCAACTCGATGCAAGGGGATAGCTACGATTACTTTAACGAGCTACAGCAGGAATATGCCTTTTATTTAAAGATGAACGGGGTAGACTTTTCGCTCAAGCAGTTCCAGTTGCAAGAGAATGTCACGGAGGACATCTCGGGAAGATATGAGCTTGCCAGCAAAGGATCAGACTTGCCTAACATCCTGGGCGATGACCCCACGGCCAATAATATTGCTATGGTGCTGACCATAGAGGGTATGCACGCCTTAGGGGTTGGTAACCCCAGTGGTCACGGGGTTGATGTAAGTATGGAGTTACTAAAAGAAAGAATAAAATCCATTAAAGGAGAGCACGGAGTCGGCTGGAAGTACCCCGTGTTCTTTATCACCTTTTCCCACCACTTCAGCAATACCTTATGCGGGCACGCGCACAGCATACCAGGTGACGGAAAGTTTTTTATGAACCAGGAAGCGGATATGAATAAAGGCTTTCTGAATAACGGCCTGGAGATCGCCAAGGAACTACTGGGACTAACGACCGATCTGCAGGGGAATGGTGCGCGCAGAATACTTATTGATGTCAAACACATGAGTGCCCAAGGGCGCCTGGAGTACTATAACAGTATTATTAAGCCCTATAACCGGCAGAACCCTGGTACTAAGATCCCCATTATCGCCAGCCATGTGGGTTACTCCGGGGGGCAAACCCTCCAAGAGCTCATTGATAATAGCCCGAACGAACGAAATAATACGGCCAAAGACGGATTCCTTTATTGGAATATCAACCTTTGCGATGAGGATATCGCCGAGGTTCACGACAGCGGAGGCTTGATCGGGATGTCATTTGACCAGCGAGTCATGGGACTGGAGAAGACTTTTCTATCCATTTTAAAAATCCCGAAGAAAAAGATAAATAACATAAGTGGATTTTTGCGCATGCTGGAATGCGTCGTGAGTGTCCCTTATAAAAGAAGATTAGCTAACCCCGACTTAATCTGGAACGCCATCACCATTGGCTCGGACTATGATGGCTTCATAGACCCGGTCGATTCCTACCCGACTGTATTAAGTCTCGACTCCTTCAAACGGGACCTTCTCGCTGGACTGGAGACCTGGCGGAAGGATAGCCGCGCAGCTTTGCTAGCTAATGTAGATACAGCGGTGGTCGTGGAAAAGCTTTGCTATCAAAACGCCTACGACTTTACCGTTAAGCATTTTGTGTAGCCTCCAAGCACAGTTCCTGGCTGCTTTTGATGCCGCTAGTGGGCTGCTAGAGGGTTCCCCGTTATTACCGGTACTGCTTTTTCACTGATAAGCATAGTAAGGATACTACTTAAAGCTTACGTGGAAAGTAGTAAACATGAAAAACCTGAGCTTTGGTGAAGCATATTGGCCTTAGTGGTCTTATTTGCATTTGTTTACCCCCGTCAGGGGGCCGCCGATCAAGAGGGCCTGGGTCCCCGGGCACATGAGGGTGTCACTTGCCGGCGGTCGGCGGGGTCCCACAGGCAAAGTCATAAAGGGGATTCTCCCACGCAGCCTCGCCTCCCTTCTTGACCACGCTTTTTCGCTGCATGGGTACCCGGTACGGGTTAGTGCTGGTTCTCACGCTTTGGCAAGGGGAGCTAAGCCTAATTTCTGACCGTTTGCGCTACCTCTCAATTATTAAGATATAAAGATAAAATATTGCTTTTTAAGAAAAACTTTGTAAATTCCTGCATATGATATGGGCATTCGATTCTACTTATTTAAAGAGGATAAATAAGGATTAGAAGGCTAGGGTAATGCATAAAGGGTGGTCTAAGCACCTGTTTTTGTTAGCTTAGTTCTAGCTCATGTTTTTTTGTGGCATTGCAGCCGTGCGGCTTGGTCTAGTAGTAATATAGACCCTGATTCTTATGCTTTATACACGCTATGTGATAAAGGATGGCGAAGCCTTATCTCTTTATCAATCATTTCCCTGCCCTAGGAGCAAGGTGAGAACCTGCATTTAAGAGCAAGCAATAACTATCTGCCGCTATGCTTACCCCAAATGGCTATTGGTATGCAGTCTACACGTACCCGAATCTGGAGCGGAAAATCTATAGCGCTTTAATCAAGCAGACAGTGTTGGCGTACCTGCCGCTGCGGAAAGTAGTGCGCCAGTGGAGCGATAGAGTTAAGGAGCTTGAAATTCCCCTTTTTCCGAACTACCTCTTCGTGCGTATCCATGACCACGAGCGGGCCAACGTGCTGAAGGTGTCAGGGGTAGCACGATTTGTCGCATTTGACAACCAGTTGGCCATTATTCCGAACGAGGAAATCGAGACCATCCGAAAGCTGGAGCGCGTATCCGTGGAGTTGGAATCCCGGCTGATCACGGGCGACAGGGTGCAAATCATGCGGGGTCCCCTGCAAGGACTTAAAGGGGTGTTATTCAAAAAAAAGGGAAAGGAGCGATTTGGGATGCAATTAGAGGGGTTGCAACAAGCTCTGTCGCTTGACGTTTGCGTCAACCTTCTGAAAAAATTGTAATCCGGCTTCTGCTCTTAACCAGGATGTGCCATGCCAATACAACCAACTTACCCCGGCGTTTACATCGAGGAAATTCCCAGTGGAGTCCGGACTATCACGGGCGTGGCAACGTCAATCACCGCTTTTATCGGGCGGGCATTGCGGGGTCCGGTCAACTCCCCGGTTATCATCAACAACTTTAGCGATTACGAGCGCCAGTTCGGGGGCCTTTGGGTCGACAGCATGGTCAGCTATGCCGTGCGCGATTTCTACCAGAACGGCGGTAGCCGCGCCGTGATGGTTCGGCTTACCAACGACGCTACTACCGCCACCATCCAGTTGCCAACGAGCGCGGAGGTGCCTCTCGTCCTTAGGGCCGTAAGCGAGGGCAGTTGGGGTAACAAGCTCAAAGCATCCGTTAATTATAAAACCAGGGATGAAGAGAATGAGAATCTCTTCAATCTGCTCATAACAGAAGAGGGAGGCGTTACCGAAAACTTTCTCAATGTTTCGGCTGAGGCAAATGACGCCCGCTATCTGCCCCGCGTGTTAGAGCAGATGTCCGCGCTGGTGCGCGTTGGGGGTATTATGCCCGCCGCTCGACCCAACAGCACGGGTAGTACCCCCGTGGCAGCGTCCTCGGTCACCGCCCCCGACGGCATGGACTTAACCGAAGAGCAGTACGTGGGTCAGGGAACCGACAGGAGCGGAATTCATGCTTTGGAAGCAACGGAATTCAATCTGCTTTGCATACCGCCGGCCATGCGGGATGCCGACACCTCACCAAGCGTATACAGCGCTGCCTTGAGCTTGTGCTTGCAGAAGCGGGCAATGCTGATAGTAGATCCACCCTTCGCCTGGGGGATGTCAGCGGACAGTGCCTTACGGCTGGCCGAGCAGACCCTGTCTGACCTGGGGTTGGCGGGTAGCGCGGCCCGCAACGCGGCGCTATACTTCCCCCGCATCCGGCAAGCAGACCCCAATCGGGACAATCAGATTGAAACATTTGTGCCGTGTGGTCTTATTGCCGGCATCATGGCCCGCACCGATGCTAGTCGGGGCGTCTGGAAATCTCCGGCCGGACTGGATGCCTCGCTCAACGGAGTACAGGGCTTGCAGGTGAAGCTGACGGATGCGGAGAACGGGGTATTGAATCCGCTTGGGATCAACTGCCTGCGGGAGTTTGCCGTCACCGGCCGTGTGGTGTGGGGGGCCCGCACCCTGCGGGGGGCCGATCAACTTGCCGACACGGACAACAAATACGTGGCGGTGCGGCGTACGGCGCTGTTCATCGAAGAGAGCTTGTGGCGCGGAACGAAGTGGGTGGTTTTCGAGCCCAACGATGAACCACTGTGGGCCCAAATCCGGCTTAACGTGGGGGCCTTCATGCACAACCTCTTCCGGCAGGGTGCTTTCCAGGGCAGAACCCCCCGGGAAGCGTACCTGGTGAAGTGCGACCGGGAGACCACCACGCAGACGGACATTAACCAGGGAGTGGTGAACGTGCTGGTGGGATTTGCCCCGCTTAAGCCCGCCGAGTTCGTCTTCATTAAGATTCAGCAGCTCTCGGGCCAGAGTGACACTTAAAGCCTTATCGTTATGGCACAATTTACCGTCAACGCGCATCGCTTCGACCCTTACAAAGGCTTCAAGTTTCAATTAAAAATGGACGGCCGCTACGTGGCGGGAATCAGTAAGATCACCGGCTTCAAGCGCACCACCGAAGTGGTGACGCACCGGGAAGGCGGCGATCCGAGCAGCAGCCGCAAATCGCCGGGCCGCAGCGAGTTTGAGGCCCTGATGCTCGAGCGCGGCGTGACCCACGATCTGGCATTTGAGCAGTGGGTAAACAAGGTCTGGAACTACGGCTCGGGGCTGGGAGCCGAAGTGTCGCTCAAAGACTTCCGGAAAGACATTATCATCGAGGTATACAATGAAGCAGGGCAGTTGGCCATTGCCTACAAGGTCTACCGCTGCTGGGTATCCGAATACCAGCCCCTATCGGATTTGGACGCCAACGCCAACGCCATCCTGATCCAACATATCAAGCTGGAGAACGAAGGCTGGGAACGCGACATCGAAGTGGTAGAACCCGCCGAACCGTCGTTCTCGGAACCATAATCAACTCGCCCTAAGCAGTGCTTGCCCCAACGGAGTTCATGCGCCCCCCCACGACGATTGAGTTGCTGAACGTGTGGGAGGAAGGGCTTAACCAGTCGCTGCTGGACAGGGCGCTGCATTTGCTGCAGGTTGCGTGCATGACCCCGGACATCAACCGCGTAGCTGCCCTGAGCATCGGCGAGCGGGACGCCCGCCTGCTGCTGCTGCGGGAATGGTTGTTCGGCTCCCGTCTAACAAACAAAGCCAGTTGTCCGGCCTGCTCCGAAGTTGTGGAATGGGAAAATAGTACCGACGACTTACTTCTGCAGGCCCCCTCGGCCGCCTCTCCCCTCCCCCTGGAACATACGCTGGTTGAGGCTGGATTTACCATCCGCTTTCGGCTGGTGAACAGCCACGATCTGCAGCGGGTCCTGCAGCAACCCCTGTACCAAACCAAGCCCGAGCAATTGCTGGCCGATTGCGTTACCAGCCTCCTGCACGGTAAAGAGCCGTGTTTGTTTGACGCTTTGCCCGCCGCTGTTACTGAGGCTCTCAACCAGCGCATGGAACAGGAAGACCCGCAGGCGAACATTCAGATGCTGGTGGTTTGTCCGGGCTGCACCCACCAGTGGGAAGTGAGCTTCGACATTGCTGGCTACCTGTGGCTGGAGGTCGATAGCTGGGCGCGGCACCTTCTGCGGGAAGTATATGCCCTGGCCCGGGCATTCGGGTGGGCTGAAAACGACATCCTGCGCATGAGCCCGCCCCGGCGACAACTGTACTTAGACCTGATAGGAGCATGAGCGGCTTTGCCAGCAATCTGATCAGCCGTCACACGCATGCGGAGGGCAACGCAAAGCCGCGCTTGCGTGAGCTGTTTGGTTTAGGCCGGCTTCAGCCCGCTGGGCTCCCGGAGTATGGAACTGCGAAAGACTTCTCAGGCGATCCCGCGCCGGGAGCAGCGGGAAGCGATCAGGGGCAGACAACAGGCTTTTCCCAAGCGGGGACGGGCCCACCCGTCAGAACCAGGCCAGAAGTTGCTGGCGAGGGCAGGCAAATCAATTTGCAGTCCTTGAATCGCCAGGGCGAAACTTCCGGCGAGGGGCAAGTACTATCCGGGCAGGCTTCACCTCCCCACTCCCGGCCGGGGCAGCCCGGAAACCCCACGGCCGCCGACGAAGCCGGCCGCCACCTTATGCCGAGGCTGACAAGGGCCGAGCCCGTAGGCGGCCCGCGCTCCGCTCCCGCCGACGGGACCAGAGAAGGCCGGCCGCCATCATCCATGCAGCCCGTGTCCCAGCTTCAGGGCCTGCGAACCGTTCCAGCAGCCCCTCCGCAAGCAAATGCGCTTGGTACCGAAAGGGCCAACAGGCCGGGCCGGTCGGCCGGCTTGCTGGGGGAGCCCGCACGCTTGCCCGGTTACGGCAAAGAAGCCGCAGTAAGCGGGGCTGCCGGGAGCGTGGCCGGACAACCGCAGCCGGTCATTAAGGTCACCATTGGGCGCATCGACGTGCGGGCCGTGCTGCAGCCGGCGGCCGCCAGGTCGCAGCCCAAAGCGGAGCCCAGGCCCCTGCTGTCCCTGGACGAATACCTGCAGCAGCGCAAAGCCCGGAACAGTAAATAGATGGTGGCCAAATTCCAAATCCGCAGGTAGATGAGTACGCTTTTAGGGATAGCCGCCGTCACGCACCTGCTGAAGGATATGCTCAACGACGGGCTCCCGCTCGTGGAGGAGGAATCCATGGGCATCATCAACGCTGGAACGCAAATCACGGCGCTTCCGCCGGACCGCATTGTGTTGACCGGCCCAAATCCGCATGTTGGCTTAAACCTGTTTTTGTACCAGGTCCGCCCGAATCAAGGGTGGCGCAACCAGGGCTTACCCGCGCTCGATGATCAGGGGCTGCGCGTCCGCAATCCTCCCCTGGCGCTGGACCTGCACTATTTTTTGACCGCTTACGGGGGTGAGGAGCTGCATGCTGAAACCCTGCTTGGCTACGGCATGCAGCTGTTTCACGCAACCCCGGTTTTAAGCCGGGACGCCCTTCGCAACTCGCCGTTGGCCCGTTCGGAACTGGCCGAGCAAGTGGAGCAAATCAAAATTACGCCTGAGTCGTTAAGCGCCGACGACATGTCCCGGCTCTGGACGGCTTTTCAAGCAGCCTACCGACTGACGGTGCCCTATCTCGTTACCGTGGTGCTCATCCAACTGCAGAAATCGACCCGCACGGCGCTGCCGGTGCTGCAGCGCCAGATTACGGCCTTGCCATTCCGGCACCCGCTCATTGACCATCTTAAATCTCAGGCGCCGGCGGTCGGCTCGCGCGTGGAGGACAATCAGCTAATTCTTACGGGCCACAAAGTATTCGTGATCGGCCAGCAGCTTAACCATGGCCGCGTGGGCGTAACCATCGACGGCGAGTCGGTTACGCTCGATTCCGTGAGCGATTCTCAACTCACTTTCACCGTACCGGACACGCTGCCGGCGGGCATTCACGGCTTGCAGGTTGTGCAGCGGGTTGCGGTTGAACCCCTTGCTCCCGGTGAGCCCCCAGCGCCGGAATACCCAATCACCTCGAATCTACTTGCTTTCGTGCTCAGCCCCACCCTGGGTGTGGCAACCTACGCCCCCGGTTCGGTTGGTGATGCCGACCTGCGTTCAGGGGCGCTGACGCTTCCGGTAGCACCCGCCGTCTTGGCTTCTCAGCGAGTTGTTGTGCTATTGAATGAGGTGGGGACAACGGCAGGCCTAGCGTACAGTTTCCGACGACCCATCCCGGAGCCGGACTCCCTGCCGGCGCAAACGGTTGTCGTGCCGGTCACAAACGTAAAACCGGGCTCCTACTTGGTACGCCTGCAGGTTGATGGGGCCGAAAGCTCTTTGACAACCGATGGCGCAGACAGAATCAACCGCCCGCCGGTAACCATCTCATGAACGCCGCCGAACTGCCGCCCTGGACCACGGCCAATCAGCACTACCTGATGGCGGCAGTAGAAGTACTGCGACTTGAGCTGGGCCGGCACCAACGGGCGGAAACGGAAGATTCCGAGCAACCGGCCCAACAAGCCCACCTCGCGGCAGCGCAGCAGGCGGTAGCGGCAGCCAGGGCAGAACTGTCCGAACCGGCGGCGTTGGATACGGTGATTGCGCAATTGGGTCTGTCTGAATTCGAGGGCCGGGTACTGCTCATGTGCGCGGCCGTGGAACTAGACGCCGAATTCGGGGCCCTGGTCGCCTCGCTGCAGAACGGAGCGGTGTTGCCCTCGTTTAGTTTGGCGCTGGCCGCCCTGCCGGACTCGCATTGGAGCGCGCTTACGCTCAATGCGCCGCTGCGCTACTGGCGACTGCTGGAGCTGACTTCGAGCCCGCTTCTCACCCGGAGCCCGCTCAAGATTGACGAGCAGGTGCTGCACTTTCTTGCCGGCGTGCGGCAGCTGGACGATCGGCTGCGGGAAGTGGTAGAGCCGGTTTCCATGGAAGACGACCTGGTACCGTCGCAACAGGCCGTAGCCAGCCAGATTGTAAGTGCCTGTTTACGGCAGCAGCCCAACGCAGAACTACCACTGATTCAATTCCGGGGCGAGATTACCGCGGATCGAATGACCATTGCGGCCCTGGCCTGCGGGCAGCTCGGCTTGCAGCTTTATAGTGTGCCGGCAAACGCCATTCCGGCAGCCGCCCGGGAAATAACCGAGCTTGCTCGGCTGTGGAGCCGCGAAGCGGCCCTCAACTCCTACGCGCTTTATCTGGACGCAACCGAGCTGGACTCCGGCGACAAACCCCGCTTACTGGCAATTAATGCCTTTATACAAGCTACCCAAGGCCTGCTCATCGTCAGCACAACGCGGGCGGAGCTGCCCATTCAGCGGATTAAAGTGGTTTTCGAGATTCAGAAACCCACCCCAGCTGAACAGCTGATCCTTTGGAAAAACACGCTGGACAGCGTAAGCACCCAGTTGAACGGACAGCTGGAAAAGCTGGTGGCGCAGTTCAATCTCAGCACCAAAACCATTCATGAGGTCAGCTCAGAAATCCTGCCGCATGAGCCCCCCGCTGAGCATAAGCCGGATCAGTCTGCCGAAGGGCTTGGCACCAGGTTGTGGGGGGCCTGTTGCAGGCATACCCGGCCGCAGATCAGCAGCCTGGGCGAATATATCGAGCCTGTAGCCGGCTGGGACGACCTCGTGTTACCGGAAGCGCAGAAGGCCGTTTTGCAGGAGCTCGTCGTGCAGGTAAGGCATCGAGCCAAAGTGTACGGCGACTGGGGGTTTGCCAGCAAAAGCGCGCGCGGCCTGGGCATCAGTGCGCTTTTTGCCGGGGAAAGCGGCACCGGCAAAACCATGGCTTCGGAAGTGCTGGCTAAAGAGCTGGAGTTGGACCTCTACCGGATCGACCTGAGCCAGGTCGTGAACAAGTACATCGGGGAAACCGAGAAAAACCTCAAGCGCATTTTCGATGCTGCTGAAGAAGGCGGGGCCATCCTTTTGTTCGACGAAGCCGATGCCCTGTTTGGCAAGCGTAGCGACGTGAAAGACAGCCACGACCGCTACAGCAACATTGAGGTAAGCTACCTGCTGCAGCGCATGGAAGCCTACCGGGGCTTGGCCATACTGACCACCAACATGAAGAGTGTCCTTGATAAAGCCTTCCTGCGGCGCCTTCGATTTGTGGTGCAATTCCCCTATCCGGACGCTTTGCTGCGGGCCGAAATCTGGAAGCGGGTGTTCCCGCACTATACGCCAACGGAAAACCTTGACCCGGAAAAACTGGCCCGGCTAAACATACCCGGCGGCAACATCCGCAACATTGCTTTGAACGCTGCCTTCATGGCCGCGCACGAAGCCAAACCGGTGCATATGGCCCACATAGCTCGGGCAGCACATACGGAATACACCAAGATTGAAAGAACTCTGAGTAATAATGAAGTAGGAAAATGGTAACGAAACCAAACATCGAGCTTCACATTGAGGAGCTAGTCCTCCATGGGTTTTCGCATCATTCTCCCGCTGAACTTGGTGTCGCTGTTGAACGCGAGATTACTCGGCTGCTACAAGAGCAAGGGTTGCCAGTTGATATTTCCGTCGACGCTAATGTCGGACGACTAAACGCTGGCTCGTTTACCCTTTCAGCTAATGCTACTACAGAGGCAACGGGTCTAAACATTGCAAAGGCTATCTACACTGGATTACCAAAATGGGAACCCTAGCAAATTCAAAAACGGCAAGCAAAACGCCTGCCGTAGCGACGTTTCTTCCGAAGGTTATGAGTAGAGCATGGTCAAATCATGCTCATGAAAACGCTTTTGGCTTAGATCAGGGAGTGGGTCATGATTTTAGCAACATTAACGTGCATAACAGTAAACCTAATCTCTCTGCTAGCCCAAAAAGAGTGCAGCCAAAGTTAGTAATCAACCAACCGGGTGATGTATATGAACAGGAAGCCGATGCAGTAGCTGACAAGGTGATGCGTATGCCTGATGGTATATTAAATCGCAGTATAATCCGAAATTCTGCGGGTCCATCTCTTCTCCGAAAATGTGCTCACTGCGAAGAGGAAGAAAAATTACAGCGAAAAGAAACAGGTGAATCTTTAATGCCTAGTATTTCATCGGCTGTAGAACGAACCTTAAAGTCCTCCGGCCAGCCAATGGATGTAAACACCCGTTCATTTATGGAGCAGCGGTTCGACTATAATTTTAATAATGTGAGAATTCATAATGATTCTTTGGCGCATCAATCATCAAAGGATATAGGGGCGCTAGCATATACGCATGGCAACCATGTGGTATTTGGTGCTGGTAAGTATAAGCCAAATACCAATTCCGGCAAACAATTGCTGGCGCATGAGTTGGCACACACAATTCAACAGGAGGAGCTTAATCATAACTCTATTCAAAGAGAAATAACAGAAAAAAAGGAGGCATGCGCTAAGGAATATCTTAAAGATGAAATAAGTAATTCGAGAAGTGAGGAGGGTTTTTTAAGTCAAGATGTAATTTACAATGGCGCATCAGGGAATGAAGTAAAGGGAGAATTATTGATAGCTGACTTTGGAGTAGATTGGAGGCATATTAAGGAATCGACAAAGAAAAATGAAATGCTAAAAAAATGGATAAATATTTTTGAACAGGACAATAGCTATCGCTTGCAAATTTATGGTTATTCTGATTGCGTAGGTGAATCTGTAAATAATTTATACTTGCGAACTTCTAGAGCACATAATGTTTACGATTTATTGAGTAAATCGTTAAAACAAAGAACTCTCATTACCAAAACGGAGCAGAATAGTTATTACACAAATAATTCAGATTATTTAAATAGATCAAAAAATAGAAGTGTTGTTATTAAATTCAAAAGGAGTTTTGATTTTGGAGGTGACGTGATAGAAATAGATAAAGAAAAATTAGAAGCTATATCAATGGCGGAAAATGATTGTAAAATGGCTTCTGTTTTTTATTCAAGAAATAAATCTAAAGCAATTGGTTTATTTCTTAAAATCTACAAATGCTTAACATGCAGTTTTTCGCAGGCAATTAAAAGCAATAGATTTAACGATCCACTCTGGGTTGCAAAAGTTAACCATGCTACAATTATGAGGCTTGAGCAAGCTCTTTCGCAAAGAACAGGGCTGTATAAACAAGCCATGATACCATGTGATCAATTAGACAGGATACACTCATTAGAACTTTCTCTCGATTTGATTACGGCTATTGCAAGGCCGGATTATAAAATTGTTCTTTTTCAATCGTGTACTGAAGGAGTTGGCATGGTGCATTTACTTGTGGATTTAACAGCATCATTGAAGGAAGCAGGATGCACTGCCCCTAAAAACATGGTTGACTTTAGAGACAAAATACCCCCACTTTTTGAACAATGCAATAAAGCTGTTCTAGATGAAGAGTTTTTAATAGGTGGAATTTTAGCAGCTAGGCATTTTGCAATACCTAAAGTTCATTACTATAGAAATATGTCATGGCGTAATGCTGGATGCTATCCATACTAATTATATGGTTGCAATCTGTGTGATTTATTGGTCAAAATTTAATATTTGCTTTTGACCAATAAATAGAATTATGTCTATCTTATTTTACATAAAATATAATAAGCAAAAAAAGACTAATACATTAGTGTTATAAATAAAAAAACTTTAATGATTTTACGTATATTAGTAGGTAAATAATGTTATAAATATATTTAATATATTACTTTATTATTTGAAATATTTAAAATTTAATCATGACCACGTTTCCAGGCTCCCCGCACATTATCAAAAGCGGCCTTGTGCTAATTAGCCCGGAAACTTCCGTAGTAGAGCGCATCATCACCTTCCAGTACAATCCCGACTCGCTTACTCGCTCTTTTCAGGTTAAAAGCCTCAGCAGCGAAAGCGCTAACCGCACCGATACGCTCCGCCTAACCGGGCCGCCAGTGGAAACGCTCAAGCTCGAGGCCGAGATTGATGCTGCAGACCAGCTGGAAGTGGCGGACTTGGTAACGGTGCAGGTAGGCATTCAGCCGCAGCTGGCCGCCCTCGAAACCATCCTCTATCCTAGCAGCACGCACTTGATTGCCAACAACGCGCTGGCTCAATCGGGCACCCTGGAGATTGTGCCTATGGAGTCGGCCCTGACCCTTTTTATCTGGAACAAACAGCGCATCGTCCCGGTGCTGGTAACCGAGCTAAGCATTACGGAAGAGGCATTCGATGTAAACCTGAATCCGTTGCGGGCCAAGGTCAGCCTGGGCATGCGCGTGTTGAGCGTTGATGACCTGAGCTTCAACCACAAAGGCAGCAGTCTCTACATGAGTTATATGCAAAACAAGGAGCACTTGGCCGGCCTATTTACCAGCGGCGCACTGTCTGATTTAGGCATCAGCACAATACGGTAAGCGATGACTGATCCTATCCAAGCGATGCGGCAGCAAACGGGGCAGGCCCCCGCGCCTTTTCCTGCTACGAGCCGGTACTACGGCCTTGCTACCGCCCAGTTGGAAACTGCCCCCGGCGAGCCGCTCACGTATTTGCGCCGCCGCATGATCCCGCCGCCGGAGCGCTTTTTCATCCTGCAGGAACACGTCGTGACGGCCGGCGAGCGGCCCGACAACCTGACCACCCGCTACCTCGGCGACCCGGAGCAGTACTGGCGCCTGTGCGACGCCAACGGCGTAGTGCAGCCCAACGAGCTAACCGACACCATTGGCCGCCGCCTCCGCATTACGTTGCCGGAGGGCATACCTGGCTACTCTCATGCTTAAAGGGTATTACCTGACGCTGCTGCTGGGCCCGGGGCATTTGCTGCCCCCAGCGGCCTCACCAGCGGCTCTTGAGGCCTTTACCGAAGCCACCGTAACGACCCGGGATGACGGGACCAGTGCCTTCCAGCTTTCTTTTCAAATAAGCAACCGCTCACCGCTGCATACCTCGTTTCTGTTGGCCGGCCAAACCGTCCACTTCCACTACCGGGTACTGGTTATCGTCACGCTCAATGGCACCCCTACCGTGCTGATGGATGGCATCGTTACTCATCACGAAATCAAACCCGATGCTTCCAGTGGGCAGTCCCTGGTCACTATCAGCGGCGAAGACCTGTTGGTGCTCCTGGACAAGAAGGATAACAGCGGCAAGTCGTTTAAAGCCACGGCCCGGGAAGCGCGGGTGGGCCAGCTGATCCGCAAGTATGCCGAGTACGGCATTGAACCCTTTGTAATGGCCAGCCCACTGGTGGATGTAAGCAATGCAAACCACCGCATTCCCTCACAACAGGGAACTGACCGGGCTTACATAAAGAGCTTGGCGGAAGAGGTGGGGTATGACTTTTACTTAAGCTACGGACCCACGCCGGGCCAGAGCGTGGCGTACTGGGGGCCGCGGCCCACCGGCGTCTCCCCGCAGCCGCCGCTCAACATCAATATGGATGCCCACACCAATGTGGAGTCCCTTTCCTTTGGTTTCGACAACGACCAGAAAGCGACCCTGGTCACTTATACTTACGACGAGCAAACAAAAGACATTCAGGTAGAGCCCATTACCCCCGACACTTCGCTCACGCCGGCGCTGGGAACACTGCCCCCGAATGCCACCCGGTCGAGGCCCGTCTCCGACGAGCTAGCCAAGTACTCCTTGGCCAAGGCACAAATGATCGGGCGGGCCAAAGCCGCCCGGCAGGCCGAAGTCATCGGCGGGCAGGGCGAGCTGAATGTCTTGCGCTACGGCCGCATTCTGCAAGCCCGCCAGCCGGTGGGCGTGCGCGGGGCGGGTTCCTCCTTCGACGGTTTGTACTACGTCAAAAGCGTCACCCACACGCTCCGGCGGGGCTCCTATAAGCAAACCTTTGACTTAACCCGCAGTGAGCTGGGCACTTCCACCCCAGGCGTAACGGCATGAGCACTGAGGACCATCGGTATCTGGGGAAGTACCGCGGGGTGGTGGTCAACAACCAGGATCCGGAAAACCGGGGGCGGATTCAGGCCCGCGTGCCCGATGTGCAGGGGATGCTACCCACCACCTACGCGCTGCCTTGTTTGCCAGCGGCTGGTAAGGGCAGCGGGACCTTTTTCCTGCCGGAGCTAAACTCAGCGGTATGGATAGAATTTGAACAAGGCAACCCCGATTACCCCATCTGGACAGGTTGCTTCTGGGGCAGCCCGCAAGACCTGCCCGAAACGGCCCAGAATTCTCCCCCGGCTACCCCTAACATTGTGTTGCAGACTAACGGCCCTAATTCCATTACGGTGTTTGGTAAACCCGACGGAGGCATCACCCTGTGCGCCGGCCCGCTCAACAGCTCCACCAGCCCCCGCATCACGATTACCCCGAATGGCATCACCCTCTCGGCCGGCGCCGGCCTGGCTGAGATTAAACTCTCGGGCCCCACGGTAACCATCAACGGTGACGCCTTGAAAATCACCTGACCGGTGCTTTCTGCGGCTTACCGATTTACTTCTCCTTTTCCGAAGCCTGTAAACTATGCCCGGCTTTGTTCTCCACGCGGGTGCCGCCGTCCAATGCGTGCACGGAGGGGCGGCGCAGCCCACGGCCCCCTATGCGCGGGTGCAGGTCAGTGGCCAAGCTGTTGTGCTGCAGCCGGCCCCTTACATAATAACCGGGTGCCCGTTTAACGTGGGCGGCTCGCCCTCGCCCTGCCTCACGGCCCAGTGGACGAGCGCTTCCACCCGCCTCCAGGCGAGCGGCATGGCCGTGTTGCTGCTCGACAGCCAAGCCACCTGCGCGCCCAACGGCACCCCCCTCCTGATTCTGAGTACCCAGACCCGGGTACTTGGCGGTTGAAATCCCATGCAGCTAGCTTTTCCCTTGCAGTTTGATTCGCGGGGCCGCACCGCCGAAACTGCGGCCGACCTGCACATCCGCGACCTGATCGAGCAGGTGCTCTTCACGTCCCCCGGGGAGCGGGTGAACCGCCCGAGCTTTGGCAGCGGGCTGCAGCAACTGGTTTTCCAGCCCAATAGCAGCGAGCTGGCGACTACCGTGCAGTTTTTAGTGCAGGGCGCCTTGCAGCAGTGGCTGGGGGACTTGATTGAAGTAAATGCAGTGCAGGTAACCAATGAGGAGTCCACCCTGGCCGTCACAATTGACTATACCGTGCGGCGGACCCAAGAGCGCCGAGTAACTCAATTTTTCCGCTGATGATGACGACCTACGCCTGCTGTGATGAGTTGCGCCGCAATGCGGTTAAAGGACACCCCACGGTCAATGGCATCGACTTCCTGGAGGTGGTAGACGAGGCCGGAGCCCCGTTCGAGCAGCGGCAAACCACGTTGACCGTCCACCTTCTTAACGACCTGCGGCCCGAGGATGCCGCGGCCCTGAGCGCGGTTGTCGAAGGCGGGGACCGGATCAGAAACATCCGCGTGACGGCCCTAACGGTTCCTGCCGAGCCTGCGGCCCCGCCCCGAATCCTGCGGGTAACCGTGGCGGAAGCCGGCGACTTTTCAACCTACACGCTCCGCTTGGTGGCGGGAGGGCAAACGACGCTGCCGCCCCCGGGCTTTGATCCCGTGCTCTCGGCGGTGGCCTTTTCCTTCAAGGTGGCGTGCCCGAGCGACTTTGATTGTGAGCCCGCCGCGTGCCCGCCGCCTCCCCCCGCGCCGGCACCGCAGTTAAACTACCTGGCCAAGGACTACGGCAGCTTTCGGCAGCTCATGCTGGACCGCCTGGCCTTGCTCGTACCCGATTGGCAGGAGCGCAACCCGGCCGATTTGGGCATCGCCCTGGTTGAGATGCTGGCCTACGTGGGCGACCACCTGAGCTACCAGCAGGATGCCGTTGGCACGGAAGCCTACCTCAACACGGCCCGTAAGCGCGCCTCCGTTCGGCGCCACGTGCGGCTGATCGATTACGTAATGCACGAGGGCAGCACCGCCCGGGTCTGGGTACAGGTGCAGGTTGCCGGAACGGCCCCGGTTGAGTTGAAACAGGAATACGACGGCGAAAAAACCCAGTTCCTGACCCAAGGGCGGGATGCGGCCGCAAGCAGAGTCATGACGAGCGGCACGCCCGCCTACCGGGCCGCGGTGGAAGGGGGAGCCCAGATTTTTGAGCTGCTGCACGACGCTACGCTCTACAGTCAGCACAATGAAATGCACTTTTACACCTGGGGCAACACCGAATGCTGCCTGCCCACCGGGGCTACCAGCGCCGTGCTGGAGAATCACTACCCCAACCTTAAACAGGGCCAGGTATTGATTTTCGTGGAAGCCCGGGGCCCGGACACCGGCTCAGCCCACGAGGCGGATCCCACGCACCGGCACGCGGTCCGGCTTACGGAAGTAAGCTTTGAAACGGACCCCTTGGGCGGGCCGGACTCCTCGTCTGAATTCGGGTCCGTAGGGTTCGTTGCGCAGGTCACTACCATCCGTTGGCACCCGGACGACGCGCTGCCCTTTCCCCTGTGCCTGTCCTCGCGCCGCGGCACAGCTTCCTTTGCGAACGTAAGCGTGGCCCTGGGCAACATGGTGCTGGCCGATTACGGCTTGACCGTTCGGGAAAAGAAAATCAGCGCCCTAGTCCCCGATACCGTCCCAGACTCCCGGTTATACACGCCCCCGGTGGCCGCTGGCCACTGTAGCGATTCGGCGAAGGTGCGTGTTCCGGCCCGGTATCGCGCCCGGCTGTCTCAGGGTCCGTTAACCCACGCGGTTTTGTACGACTCTCAAAACCCACCGGCATCCGCGAGCGCAGCTATGCGCTGGTCTAGCTCGGAAGCGCAGCCCCTGATTACATTATGCGAGGCGGACGCGCACGGGGAGCCCAACGAGGCGCTGCTCTGGCGACCCCGGCCGGACCTGCTTAACAGCCGGTCGACGGCCCGCGAGTTTGTAGTCGAGACGGAACCCGATGGCGTGGCGTGGCTCCGCTTTGGCAACGACGTGCTCGGAGCCCGGCCCGCCGCCGGGACAAAGTTCCGGGCTACCTACCGGGTAGGCAACGGCCCCCGCGGCAACGTGGGGGCTGGTACCCTGGTCTGTTTGGCCACAAACGATACGGCTATTACGCTGGACCCCCTCCGCATCGTAAGCATTAGCAATCCGCTCCCCGCCCGGGGCGGCACCGCTCCGGAGTCCGTGGAGCAAGTGCGCCAGCAAGCCCCCAGCGCTTTTCGGCGGCAGGAACGAGCGGTTACCCCGGCTGACTACGAAGAGCTTACCCGCCGGGGGGACGCCACGATTCAGGGCGCCGCCTGCACCTTTCGCTGGACCGGCAGCTGGCGGACGGCCTTTGTGACCGTGGACCGCATGGGTGGTCAACCCGTCGACGCGGCTTTTGAGCAGCAGACCCGGGCCCGGCTGGAGCGCTACCGCATGGCGGGCTACGACTTGAAAGTGGACGGCCCCCGCTATGAGCCGCTGGAGCTGAGCATGGAGGTTTGCGTGGCTCCAAACTACGTGGCGAGCGAGGTGAAAGCGGCCTTACTGCGCGTGTTCAGCCGGGGCTACCAGCCCAATGGTCGCCCGGGTCTGTTTCACCCGGACCAGTTCCGGTTTGGGCAAACCGTATACCTGAGTCCGTTTTACGGCGCCGCGCAAGCCGTTACGGGCGTGCAGTCCGTGCAGATTACGGCCTTCCGGCGGCTGGGCAGCCGCGACCCCGTGGGCCTGGTCCGGGGCGATATCTCCCTGGGGCATCTGGAAATTGCCCGCCTGGACAACGACCCGAACTATCCGGATCGGGGACTTTTCCAGCTTATCCTAACCGGGGGCCGATAACACTTTATGCAACACGTACACCCAGATTCTTGCAGCTGCTGCCACGAACGGTCAGCGGCAACGCCAGCAGTCATCGTCAACCGCCCGGGGCTGCACGCCATCGCCTACCGGGTTGGCACGCATGCGCAGTTCAAGCAAAGCCTGCTGGCGTGCCTGTCTTCGGCCCCGGCCCTGCGGCGGCTGACTGCCCGCCTGGACGACGACTTTACCATTGGGCTGCTAGATGCCTGGTCATCGATGGCCGATGTACTCACGTTTTACCAGGAACGCATTGCCAACGAATCGTACCTGCGCACCGCCACCGAACGGTATTCCGTGCTGGAACTGGCCCGCCTGATTGGCTATGAGCTGCAGCCGGGGGTGGCCGCCAGCGCCTACCTGGCTTTCACGCTGGAAGAGACGACCAGCGCCCCCCAGGCAGCGCCCGGAATTGCGTACGGGGAGCCCTCCGGGGTACCAGAGGTTCCCGTCCCCCCCGGAACCCAGGTGCAAAGCGTTCCGGGGCCGGGGGAGGAAGCCCAGGTGTTCGAAACGGTGGAGCCCCTTGTGGGCCGCCCCGAGTGGAACCACATAAAGCCCCGCCTGACTTACCCCCAGGCAATCAGTCCGGCCATGAGCGCGGTGGTTGTGCAGGGAACCGGCAACGGCCTGAAACCAGGGGACGTTATCCTGATCAACCAAATGAAGCTGCGCAAAATTCTCAGGGTTACGATTGACGAAACCGCCAAAACAACCCGCCTGGACTTGGCAGTCAACTCTTCTTTTTCGCTCTCCGGGAAGCCGACCCTGACCACCGGTAAAATCAGCCCTGCTACCACCCCGTCCGCTTTTACCGGCTCCACCGTAAAGAACATATTGCGCTACAAGTGGCGCGAGGGGGACATGGCGGCCATGCGCCTGACCAATAAATGGCCGGAAGCCCATATGGTTGCCAGCCTCAATACCACTGCGGCCCAACCAACTAAAACTGCCTTAAGTGGAGTTCAGATTTTTCGCCGGCGGGCGTTCTTTTTCGGGTATAACGCCCCTTGTAAAGTAAGCTACCCAGACAGAGTCCCAACCTTCGAGGAGTGGAAAACGAAAGAGGACAGCGCCAAGATTTATCTGGATGCCGCTTACGAAGAACTGGTGGGGGGCGTTATCGCCATTCAGGGCAGCAACGAAAACCTCGAAGACATCCCCAGCACCAGAATTTTAACCGTAGGACAGGTAAACATCCGCGCGCGCACGGCCTACGGTCTGAGCGCTAAAACCACGGTCCTGACCATGTCCAAGGACTGGCAGACAGGGATTGCAGGGGATTCAACTTCCCTATCGTTCCTGCGGGACTTAACCGTCTATGCCCAAAACGAGCCGCTGCAAATCGCCGAGGTTCCCCTGGTAGATCCCGTGCGGGGTGACTCGGTCACTTTGGATCGCTACTACCCGGGCTTGAAAGCGGGGCAAAGGCTGGTGCTTATCGGGACGCGTACCGACTTGCCGGGCGTAGTCGCCAGTGAGCTGCTCACTCTTAGGGCGGTAACCATGAGCCAAGGGCTTACGGAGCTTGCCCTGGCACAAGCCTTGACGCACACCTACGTGCGGAGCTCCGTGGCCCTCAACGGCAACGTATCCCTGGCCACCCACGGCGAAACCGTACAGGAAAGCCTGGGCAGCGGCGATGCCAGCAAGGTGTTCCAGCGGTTTGTGCTGCGCCAGCCCCCGCTGACCTACGTGAGCAGCGCCAACGGCAGCGGCGCGGCCAGCACGCTGGAAATCCGGGTGGCGGACGTGCTGTGGCAGGAAGTTCCGTTTATGCTCGGGCACGGGCCGCAGGAGCGCATCTACACCACCCGCGTAGACGACGAAGGCAAAACGACGGTGCTATTCGGCGACGGCATCACCGGCGCGCGCCTGCCGACGGGGGCGGAGAACGTGAAAGCCCGGTACCGCAAAGGCCTGGGGCTCGGCGGGGTAGTGAAAGCCAACCAGCTCTCCCAACTCCTTAGCCGACCGCTGGGAGTCAAGGGGGTAAACAACCCCCGGGCCAGTAGCGGCGCCGCTGGCCGCGAAGCCCTGGAAGATGCCCGACGAAACGCCCCGCTGCACATCCTCACGCTGGGACGCATCGTTTCCCTGCAGGACTACGCGGACTTTGCCCGCTCTTTTGCGGGTATCAACAAAGCCCTGGCCACCTGGACCTGGGTGGGCCAACGACGGCAGATCGTGGTAACGGTGGCGGGCCCGAACGGAGCCCTGGTCAGCAGCGACAGTGTCCTCGCCGCTAACCTAGCGCACGCCATCCGGGCCGCGGGTGACCCGTCCGTAGCCGTTAAAATTGCCCCGTACGAGCCCGCCTTCTTTCAGCTCCGCGCAAACGTGGTCGTGGCGCCGGCCTACGTGCCGGAGCGGGTGCTGGCGGCCGTGGAAACGGCCCTGCGCCAGCAGTTCTCCTTCGCCGCCCGGGACTTTGGCCAAGCCGTAGTCCGGAGCGCAGTTATTGCTACCATGCAGCAGGTACCGGGCGTGGTGGCCATCGACCTGCAGGCGCTGAACCGCACCGATGAGCCGGAGCTTCCTGCCGGAGCGCGACTCGCGCTGCACTTGGGGGCTTCCCTGCCCCGGTCCGGGGGGGAGGGCACTTTCGCGGCCGAGCTGCTGCTGCTTGATCCCCGCCCCGTTGATTTGCACGCCCTATGAACTTCGACGCCCAGCGCCTGTATGAGTTGCTGCCCGCCCTGTATCGCCTGCGCGACGCGCAGGCGGCCCTGCCCGAGGAAGAGGGGCCGCTCAAAGCTTTGGTGACTCTGCTAGCCGAGCAGATCGGCGTGCTGGAAGAAAACCTGGACCAGCTCTACGACGACCAGTTTATCGAAACCTGCGCCGAGTGGGTGGTGCCTTACCTCGGCGATTTGGTGGGGGCCCGCGGCGTGGTTGTTTTTCCGGAGGCGGACTTCAGTGCCCGGAGCCAGGTCGCCAATACCCTCAGCTACCGCCGCCGCAAAGGCACCGCCGCCGTCCTGGAGCAGCTGGCGCGCGACGTGACGGGCTGGGACGCGAGTGTCGTGGAGTACTTCCAGCTGCTGGCTACCACCCAGTATCTGAACCATCTTCGACCGGAAAACCTGGCGGTGGCCCCGTTGGGCCAAGCCCAGCTGCTGGAGGAGCTGCACTCGCCGTTCGACAAAATCACCCGCACCGTGGACGTGCGCCGGATAGAGCCGCGACGGGGTAAGTACAATTTGCCCAACATCGGGATTTACCTCTGGCGTCTGGAAAGCCACCCGATCTCCTATTCCCCGGCCTATCGGGTGGATGACCTGCGGTTCACTTTCAGCGCCCTGGGCCTGAGCATGCCCTTGTACAACCGGCCGGTCCCGGAACCGGAAATCACGCACCTGGCCGAACCCCGCAACGTGCCCAGGCCTTTGGGCCGGGCCGAGTTAAAACGGAACCTGGCCTGGTACTACGGGGCGGACGAGTCCAAAAGCCTGGCGGTGTGGGTCGAGGTCGAAAGGGTCGAAGGGGTCGAAGAGCAGCTTGTTGCACCTGATGCCATTGCCATATGTGACCTGAGCAACGTGAAAGATCTGACCGGCCACGACGTGCTGGACGCCGCCGGCGAGCCCGTGGGCTGGATGAACGTGCCCGCGGCGGGCAGTGCTTTTCCAGTAGCCCTGGATCCGGTGTTGGGCAGGATAGCCTTTCAGCTGCACCCTGCTCAGCCGCCCCCTAGGCGGGTGCAGGTAAGCTATCAGTACGGATTCAGTGCCCGCATGGGAGGGGGCGAGTACGGCCGGGCGAGCACCTTTGCCCCGGCGCTTGGCCCCGTTATAACGGTTTCAAAAACCAACGGCGTAACCCTGCAGTCCGCCTTCAACCTACTGGCTGCAACTGGGGGCGTAGTAGAGATTCAAGACAACGACTACTACCTGGAAACTCCCGTAGTGCGGATTGCTGCCGGCAAAATCATTGAACTGCGGGCCGCCGACCAGAAACGGCCCATGCTGGTGCTGGCAAGCGCGATGCGTGTTACGGGCGGGGCCAACGCGGAATTTATTGTGAACGGCCTGCTCGTCAGCGGAGGAACGGTGCAGGTGCCGCTGCTGGCCAGCAGCGGCACCCCTAACCGCTTGCGTGCCCTTCGCGTGCGCCACTGCACCCTGCTGCCCGGTGCCAGTCCGGCCGTCACTACGGCCGCCGGGAGCGTGCCCGTCGGGCCGGCTACGCCCCGCCTGGTGGTAGAAGTGCCAGGCTGTGAAGTGGAGGTGGCGCACTCCATTAGTGGGCCCTTGCGTGTGACAGACGAAGCTGCGGTCGACATTCGAAACTGCATTGTGGATGCCCTGCAGCCCACGGAAGTGGCTTTCGCCGGGTTGGTAGGTTCCCTTCCGGCAACCAACTTTGAGGTCGCCAAGCCGGGAGGAACTCTTACCGTTCACAACAGCACCGTGATTGGGAAGGTCCATACGACCACCCTGCTGCTGGCTTCAAACACCATTTTCCTGGCCGGTCTGGGGTCGGCCGATCAGTGGCCCGCCGCGGTGCTGGCCAACCGCCTGCAATACGGCTGCGTTCGGTATTGCTACGTGCCACCCGGCTCCCGCGTGCCTGCCCCGTACCGCTGCCAGCCCGCAACGGATGCGCTGGCGGCTCGGGTGCGCCCGATTTTTACATCGTTGCTTTACGGCCACCCGGGCTACGGACAGCTTAGCGCGGCGTGTTCGCTGGAAATCAGTCAAGGGGCCGATGACGAGGCGGAAATGGGAGCCTTTCACAACCTGTATCAGCCCCAGCGGGAAGCCAATTTGCGCGCCCGGCTGGAGGAGTATCTGCGGTTTGGGCTGGAAGCAGGGATCTACCGGGCATCCTGAGCAGCGCCGCGCGCAATACCTGTTGGCCGCCAGTTAAAGAATCCAGGCGCTTTTTCAGGGAATTATCTTAATCGAAAGGAGGAACATCCGATGGCAGGGGATTATTCGCGAAAAATTTTTACCCGGGAAAAGCACTACAGCGGGGTGCTCATGCAGCAGGGACGGGTGCAGCTCGATTCTGACTGGAACGAGCAGCTTGACATCCAGCAGTACCGCACGGGAACGCAAACCATCGACGTGGTCGGCGTCGCCGGGGCACCGAAGGCGAGCGCAGGATTCCAGATTGGCGTTTCGGCCGCCGGCTCTCAGCTTACCATCTCGCCGGGCCGTCTGTACGCAGGGGGGCTACTGTGTGAGCTGGACCAGCCGGCTACTTACTTTCGGCAGCCCCACTACCCCGCGCCCGACCCGGCTTACTTTAGTGCCTCGCCCGCGGGCTCCCCGGCTGGCCCACCCGACTCTGACCTGCGGCCGCTACTTTCTGGAACGTATCTGGTGTACCTGGATGCGTGGCAGCGCGAACTCAATTTTCGCGACGATCCTCAGATCCACGAAGTGGCCCTGGGGGAAGCTGACACCACAACCCGGCTGCAAACGGTTTGGCAGGTAAAGTTGATGCGGGTCGCCACCGAGGGCGCGTCCCCGGTTACCTGTTCTTCCGCCATCAAAGAGTGGATTTCGCTTCAGAAACCGGCGACGGGCAAGCTGCAAGTGCAAACCAAACGAACGGCAGACCCCAAAGACCCTTGCCTGCTGCCGCCCACCACCGGCTTCCGGCGCCTGGAAAATCAGTTGTACCGGATTGAAGTCCAAAAATCCGGCACCCGGGAAACGGCAACCTTTAAATGGTCGCGCGATAATGCCAGCGTGGAAACCATTATCGAAAGCATCGTGGCAACGGACGTCAGCAGCGAGAAAATGACGGTTCGGGTTGCGGACCTGGGCCGGGACGCCGTCCTGGGTTTCGCTTTAAACCAGTGGATAGAGGTGGTAGATGAACACTCCACGCTCACCAGCCAACCCCGCGATCTGGTTCGGATCGTGGAGCTTGATCCTGGCACGCGCCAGCTCACGCTGGAAGGCCCGATTGTCAGCACCGAAAGCAGTGCCCGCTTAAAACTGCGTCGCTGGGACCAGAAAGAAAGGGAGCTCCCCCTGCAGCCCCCGGAAGCGGGCGGGGGGTGGCGGGAAGTGGAAGACGGCATTGAGGTATCGTTTACGGAAGGGACGTATCACGCAGGCGACTATTGGATGGTAGCGGCCCGCACGGCCACGGGCGATGTGGAGTGGCCGCAGGCGGCGGCGCCCGCTGCGGGCCCTGAGGCCCGGTTGCCAGCCGGCACGGCCCACCACTATTGCCAGTTGGCACTGGTCGAGATCCAGCAAGGCCTGCACAAACTGCAGGATTGCCGGAGGCTTTTTCCGCCCTTAACCGAGATTACGGCAGCTGATGTCGGATTCAACAACGCGAAGTGCTCGTTTGACCCGGCCGTAGAGACGGTGCAACAGGCCCTGGATGCGCTGTGTCAGCAGCGTAGGGGCAGCTGCACGTTGACTGCTATTCCGGGCGAAGGCTGGGAATCTGTTTTCGACAAAATAGGCCCGAACCAGGATGCTGACCTTTGCTTCCCAGTGGGTGACTACGTGCTGCGCGACTCCGCTAAAATTTCGGGCAAAGGCAACCTCAAACTAACGGGCAGCGGGCCTGGCACGCGCCTTTTGGGTTCCAACCTGGAGGCGGCACTGGTGTTTGAGAACTGCAGGTCGGTGTTGATTCGGGACCTGTACGCCGAATCCACCCTTCCCGGCAAACCGGTCCCGGTCGTAAGTCCGCGGCTTAATGGGGTCTTTACGTTCCTGGGCTGCCCCGCGGTGGCGGTGGAAAATGCTACGCTTAACTGCGGGGCCGCCCCCGCCCGCGCGGCCTGCTGTCTGACAGTTCGCAACACGGAAGATAAACCCGGGGCAGTTCGCATTTGCAACTGCATCCTGCAGGTAGGCAATCAGCAGCAGGGCATCTTGCTGGTGAACATGACCACGGCTTTGGTCGAGCACAATACCCTGGGTGTTTACCAGGCCAGCGCCCCCCTTAGCATCAAAGATGTTTTGGCCGAGCCGTTGCTGCAGGCAGCGCTGCGTCGGCGGCTGATTTCCACCTTGCCCAACGGCCCTGCCGGCCCGAGCAATCCCTCACCGGTGCTCCCAAGCAGCAGCTTTACCAAAGCCGGGCGCCTACGAACGGCCTGGCAAACATTGCTGAGAACACACCCGCTCGGGGAAGGGGCAGACCCCCAGGCGGAAGCCCGGCACCTCAGGAAAATGGCACAGCGGCTTTTGGTGGACGAAGAGTTTCGGAGAAGTTTTCCTCCCCTCGAGCAGGAAATAACGGCCATCATTCAACACAGCCGACCAGTCGGAACGCAAGGCATCACCCTGGGGGGACGCATTGCCCGTGATGTTCGGGTGCTCAACAACACCATTGAAGGTTCGCTGCAGGGCGTGCACGTGGGCCTGAGTCATGCCTCAGCAGCGACCGCAGCAGCAGACCGGGCGGACACGGTCACTATCGCGGGCAACACCATCGGCATTGTCTTGTCCCCGCTAGCTCTTGCTCAGGACCGCCACGGCATTTTTGTGGGCAATTGCAACAGCCTGCTTATCGAAAACAACAACATCCGGCTCGTCCGCCTACCCGGAACTAGGCTTTTCCCTATTGACGGCATTCGGGTGTGGGGCAACTTAGGCGACCGGCTAATGATCACCAAAAATTACGTGGCCAGCGCTGACGGCCAGCGAAAACACAGTTTCAGCAACGGCATTGTGGTGCAGCCGGAGCCCCGGGTCAACAAAAGGCCCAGCACCGCGCAATGGGTAGTTATGTGGAACGTGGCTCCCAGCATAGACGCAACAGTCAGGGCTAATTCAGGAGTCGTGAACCGGAGAGAGAATACTCCCCTATAGCCCAGTTAGATGCAAGCCTTTAATTGTGGGGCAATTTGATGATGTAAACTTTGCTAAATACCTTGTAATCAGCAATAAGAAAAGCTATATTTAATCTCGCGCCTATCCAATCGGTAAGGTAAAATAGTAAGTGGCTTAAGCAAAAATTTGCGACGTTGTTGACTTTTCAAGGCGAAAGCTGTGAATCGAAGGCAAACGCTGTGAATTGAATACTTTAGTTGCAAGCTATAAGAAGGGTTCGAATCCCAGGCGTGAACAAAGAGGCTGACGCTAGTTAGCCTCTTTTGTTTTTGATGATCTCTATTAAGTAGCCTACAATCGACTCATCAGGGTGGTAACGCCCCGAGACAGAGGTAAGTAATTTCCCCTCGATCAGTACCTGACCAGCGCGAGGCGGCAGCAAGCCCCGCTTTCCCTATGCTGCGGCGCGGGCCGTACTGGTTAACTATTGCCTCGCCCATTTGCCATAGGAGTAGTTCGTCAGCCGAAGCCCCGGCGTGACCGGTACGGAACGACCATCTAGAGCATATAAAAGCTTGGTTAGGGTCCGCTAACAAGCGGCTTATCGGTCCTGATCAGGGAAGGATAACAGGCATTACGTGGCGAACCGAAACGCTATCAGCATTTACTTCGCCTGTCACGTTTTAGAAGGTTTATTTAAGTAAGGTGACAAGATTTTAAAGAGCGCTTGTGACGCCTAACACTCCTCCGTTCAACAAACGTGACAAAGCCCGTCTGCCCAAAACGGGATTGTAAATAGAAAGCTTGCCTGCTGCCATAAAGTATACCTAGGGGTTTGGTAGGCCGGGTCTTAACAGCCAGCAGCCACGGAGCAGAGTTGAAAATTCAGTGGAGGCACGGATCCATTTTACCGGTAGATCTACTACTATCATCCCAGCTGCTCTGCTCTGGTGGAGGCGGGTTCCGTTTCTTTTATTTAAGTAAAATGTCTATATATGGAAGCTATTGAACAGCAGTCCCCGCCCGCTGGCCCGCCCCCGATTAGTGTCCGTACCCAAGGCCCCAAGGCTACCGTTTCTCCCGCAAAGGTTACCATGGTCATTATCGCTATTCATGGGGTGGGAGACCAACACACCTTTGGCACGCTGCAGTCCGTGATCAACCGCTTTTGCTGCTTCTATGAGGTGCCCCCGGCCGTACCGCTCGGCAGCTTTCACAACGAGTCCTTCTACAGCTTAGCTCCCCCCTACCCGCCCAAACCATTTCAGGAACTGGCGTTTGCGGAAGTCTACTGGGCGCCCATTCCCCGGGAAGTCGTCAAGGAGCAGTATACCTTGGAAGAAGCTAAGAACTGGGCTCGCACTATTGTCGAGCGTATGCACATGCGCCACAAGCACGCGGGGGAAGAAGCCAAAAGCAAGCTAACACCAGCGGAGTGCAGAGCCAGTGACGCAAACTTTGAGCGGATTAAATTCATCATGACCGAACTGATCGAGAGTCTGGCCGTGGTGGAACGACTGTGCTATCTGGCGGACCGGGCCGGCATCTTCTCCTTCGACCTGCGGAAGCTGCTCGAAGACTACCTTGGGGATGTGCAAGTCGTGGCGGAGTTCAAGATGCAGCGGACTAAAATTCTGGACGCGTTCCGGAAAGTGCTCATCCAGGTGGAAGACCAGTACCCGGAAGCCGAGATTCATTTCGTGGCTCACAGTGAGGGCACCGTTGTCGCCTTACTGGGCTTGCTGGAAGCTATCAACAATCCCGGAAGAGCAAAGTGGCTCTATCAGGTCCGGGGATTGATGACACTCGGCTCCCCCATTGACAAACATATTGCCCTCTGGCCTGAGCTCTTTCCTTGGAAGGCTCCGGCTGCAGCGATAGCGGAGATAAAGGATAAGATGGCCGGAAAGAAGATTCAGGGGCGTAATTACTACGACTACGGGGATCCGATTGGCTTTGAACTCGACGATGCACGAGTCAAACTACAGGAGAACCAACTCAATAGCCTGTTTGAATTCACTGACGAGGACGATATGGGCTTTGCGCGGTATCCCTTTCCCGGGAAAGCCCACGTGGATTACTGGGAGGATGAGGAGGTATTTGGCCACTACATTCACACGGTGATCAATCAGGGTTCTCCTGCTGTTCCCACCCATGCCCGCTTCAGCCAGCCACCCCGCAATAAAAAAACCACGCAGTTCCTGAGTAACGTCCTACCGTATTTGGGCTTGCTGACGCTGCTGTTTGGGGCCGTATATATCGTATTCAAAGCCCTGGTCGACTACTTCCCCCATATATATGATCATGACATGCTGTACAAAAGCAACGCATTCATCTTCTGGAGTGTGCTTGGAGGAACCTTCATTATGAGTGGCTTTACCGTCCTGGCGCGCCTGCCCCGGCTGCATCGGCTGCCGGACAGCTGGTGGTCTCATGCGGTGGCATGGTTTTGTTGCCTGGCAGGCTGGGACTCGGCTGGTTACTTATGTTTCATCAGTTCGGGAGCTCTGCCCTTAACCACGACTGGCTGGACGACAGCTCATGGATGGAGTACGCAGCATGGTTCCTGCCCGGGGCAGGGCTGGTGTACTGGGTCAGTATGAAGCACCCAACCTGGGGCATGAAGCCCTTACTGGCGCTGGGTCTGCTCACTATCCTTATGATCATTGTGATCGGTACCCAGGTAGTGGATCTGGATCCTGAAGGACCTGGTCTTGGCCCGCTCTGGCCCGTGTTCTTGGCAACGGTAGGCTGCCTCTACCTATGGTGGCTAGCGGCGTTGCTGTTTGATCTAGTGTGCATTTGGCACGCGTCCATTCGCCGCTCGAGTTGTGTGAAGCAAATCAACGAGTTGGTGGGCCCACCCCCTTCCCCATCGCCCGATGCGGCCAAGGAAGTGTCTACTGCCCCAGCCTTAGTTGGCGTGTGAGAAAAAAGCTTGTTTATCCCTATGGATTGACCAAACAAAGCGAGAAACTTTGCTCCTTGTTCATGAATTGCTTCCTTCAACTCTGAGGATTGCCTTCTTAAACAGGATACTCTACTCACTACATTGTTTGGAAGCGCTGTTTTGTAAACCTTCAACAATTCCTCTTTTGAATTGCCAGACAAGGACGTTCCTCCCTAGCATGTAACTTCGCTATCCACTCCGGCTACTCGGCATCGCCAGCCAGCTTTCGTCGCCCGAGTGGATAGTAATTAAGCAATAAGTCGCCTAGAGCGATACGCGAGCCGTCGGCTTCATTGGGCGCCGCCTGTAGCTTGGGCTGCAGAGGTACGACACTGCTTTGAGGACCTCGCCGACCACCACAGCAACCTCCACAGGCAAGTATCCTAACCCGCTTTACTGCGAGTCATTCTAAGGCCCATCACCCATAACTGGCGGGTGTTTGTGACCTAATAGGCCGAAGAGTCGGCAACCGAAAAATGAAGCAGATCAGGTAGGTTGACCGAAGAAATAGCTCTACCGGACCGTCCTACTTGTTGAGGTCGGGTCCTCCTGCCGCTCTTGCCCGGCTGGAATGCGGCATCCCATAATTCAGTGATAGCACGGATGCCGCCCTTACCAAGGCCTGTACTTTTGCATCGTATTATAACGTACTCTCTATCAGCCATGTTATGACGGCCCACGGTGAGCTTTATCTGCGGGATCATATCCCGCCCCGCTCCATTTATTATGAGCACGGTCGCTTCGGCCGCCTCTTTCCCTCCCTGCAGCCCTGTGCCAGCAATACGCCCGAGGTGCGGGCCAACTTGCTGGAGCTGGGCCGGGCCGGGGGGCTGATGGACCCGGGCGACCCCATGCCCGCCACGGGGGGCGGGCCCCTGGATCCGAGCCCCAACAATCGCGACCATCTGACCATGCCTCCGGGCTTTACCTTCCTGGGTCAGTTTCTGGACCACGACATGACGTTTGATCCGACGTCGAGTCTGGAGCGGCAGAACGACCCGGAGGCGGTCGCCAACTTCCGCACCCCCTTCCTCGAGCTCGATAGCCTGTACGGGGCGGGACCAGCCGCCAACCCGCACTTTTACGATGCCCGCACCCGCAACATTAAGTTCCTGATTGAGTCACTGGACCCGGGCAACCCGGCGGCCCATGCCGATCTGCCCCGCAACAGCCAGCTCACGGCCCTGATTGCCGACCCGCGCAACGACGAGAACGTGATCATCTCCCAGCTGCACCTGGCCCTGCTCCGATTTCATAATGCCCTAGCCGACGAGCTGAACGTGCTGGCCCAGCCGGATGCGGGCGCCGCCTTTCGCCGGGTGCAGCAACTGGTTCGCTGGCATTACCAGTGGCTTATCGTGCACGAATACCTGCCCACTATCTGCGGGCAGCAGACCGTGCAGGACATTCTAGCCCGAGGTCGTAAATTCTATACCTGGCGCAACCTGCCCTTTATTCCCGTCGAGTTCTCGGTGGCCGCGTTTCGCTTTGGCCATACCCAAATCCGGCCCGGCTACCGCCTCAACCAGGACGGGGATGGGGGCAATCCCTTTGAGGCCTTCATCTTCCGGGCGGATATTGCCCATTCGGACCCCGATCCGGCTGATTTGCGCGGGGGCAAGCGCGCGCCGCGCCGCTTCGTGGACTGGCGGATCTTCTTTGAGGGCCTGGGGCCGGGAACCAAGCGCAACAAGCAGCTCGACACCCAGCTCTCCTCGCCCATGTTCCAGCTGCCGACCAGCTCGCCCGGCCCGGGGGAGCCGCCCCCCTCCCTGGCCCAGCGCAACTTGCTGCGCGGCCTTACCTTCGGCTTGCCCTCGGGCCAGAACGTGGCGGCGCTCATGGCGCCCGTCATTGGTTCGGATCCGCTCACCCCGGGGGAGTTGGCGGAGTTACAGCCCCTGGGCATGGCCCGGCAGACGCCGCTCTGGTATTATATTCTGAAAGAAGCCGAGGTGCGGGCCGGCGGCAATCGCCTGGGGCCCGTTGGCGCGCGGATCGTGGCCGAGGTCATGCTGGGCTTGCTGGAGGGCGACTCCATGTCGTATTTAGCCCAAAACCCTACGTGGGTGCCGACACTGGCGCCCGGCCGGGACTTTAAAATGGCCGACCTCCTCAAGTTTGCGGGGGTAGCACCCTAAGGGTAGGGGCCGAGGAGCGATGCTCTAGTCAACGGAAGTGCTTATTCGACATCTTCCTTCATTTGCTACATGATTAAGCCCAACTAACGCTCAATTGATGAAGGGTCTAGATCCAGATGAAAGGTCTAGATCCATAAGTGGGATAAACCACGGCAAAATATTTATATTAATTCTTTTTATTGTATAAATTACACCCTCATACCCGTTCCCTCTTTACGGTTGTGGTCTCTACATAAAATCCTTTTGGCTGATATTTCCGCCCTTAGGACTGCCAGAGGCGAGTAATCAAATCAAGCCACTTTGATTCTATCGAACTAACATATTATGATTTTTATATGCTTAGCCTTTTTCATTTTGGTACGACCTTGCTACTCGGGATTACTGGTTGGAATGGACTGAATCCCCAACAAACGCCTGCAAGTATCGACGCTAAACTAGCTGGTACAGTTACTAAACAATGGACTTTGGTTGGGCAACGCGAAACATTGGGCCAGGCATGTGATTCGGGGCAAATATTCACCTTTCGCCAAGCAGCAAAACCGAAAGAGCGCAGGGTGCAAGTGCGGCGCTGTGTAGAAGGAATGTGGCAGGCAACAACTCATAGCTGGGCTACGCAGCTGGAGGGCGCTGATGCGGTATTGTTGCTTGATGGTAAACCAACCTATCATATCCGATTTATAACACAAAATGGAAGCCCGACCCTCCGACTTACCGAACGGGGAAGTACCCCCACGGCCTCAACCAAGCACTATTACTTCCGATCAGCGACCCCCTAACCGCAAACGTAAACTGCTGACCCCTACTAAAACAACGGCTGATAAGGTTGACCTGTGGGTGAAAATTGCCGCTCCGCTCCTTACAGTTGCCGGCTTGATTTGTGGTGTGTGGCAGTATCAGCACCAACAAGCCTTCAATGACGCGCAAGAGTTTCGGCGTAAAACATGGGAAAAGCGACTAGAGGCCTATACTGAACTGGGCAAGGTGGCCGCCCAACTTGTTGCTGCGGCACCCGATCAACAGCGTTTTGACTCACTGAGCAGCCATTTTGATGAAATCTATTGGGGAAAACTACCGCTATTTGATAATCAAAGGGTCGAAATTAAACTTAAGGCCTTCAATGATGAAGTGCAGGACATAAAGCATCAGGAAGGAGATAGTAAGGCACTCAAAATAAAGGGCTATAACCTGATGAAGGAATGCCAGTCCTCTTTACAAGACACGTGGTATGAAGCCGTTACTTATTAGCTGGAGCTTATTAGGGTGGCTATCGCTGTTCAGCTTTAGCAGTTATGCGCAGAAACCTTTTACTGTGTACTCGCTGTGCGTTGGCTCAGCCGATTATCTGGAGGACTTTACCCGGTTCGAGGATGGGTTCGCTGGGTTTTCTTCCGTTCCTTCTGCCGCCGTAAGCGCGCGTATGATGCACCGCCAATTACGAACTATCCATGCGAGCTATAGTGACACCCTCATTTCTACGCCAGCCAAGCTTATAACACGCCAAGCGGTAATAGCGGCTTGTACGAAGTTGATTCAACGGGCCAAAACGGAGCGCAAGCCAAACCCCCTGCTGGTGTTTTATTTCGCCGGCCATGGGGTATCCGAAGGACTGGGATGGAATCTCTTTCTGATGCCCGGCGATTTTTGCTATAAGATCAACTCTGACTTACCGAAACTATCAGATCAGGCCCTCTACGCCGGGGATCTATACGATGCCCTGGAGGCCGCAAAACTCCCTTTCGTCCTATTGCTAGATTGTTGCTATGAAGGAAAGCAACAAGATATTTCTACGAAGGAATTCGAGTATCAGCAATCGTTGCTGCAAATGGCGGAACTAGCAAAGAGCAGTATGGCCATTGTGCGGAAAATGAACGAGTTTGAGGAAGTAAATCCGGTGGTTTTTTCCACCACTCCAGGGCGGCTTACGGAAACAGTACCCCTACCAGGCAACTCAAGGCTTAAGGTAGGGCCCCTGTGTCGACGGAGCATGCTGGCTTGGCAAAAGCTGGGACCAACAACCACATCTGTTTCCCTCGCAGAGTATATCAGCTGGCTGACTAAGGAGGATGTTGACAAGAATAATAATTCTCATCCACTCACGAATTGGGATAAAGAATCTTGCGGATTTCGTGCAGATAAATTGCCTTTCAAGAAGTAGCGGTTGCATGGGTAGCTGAGCGGAGGATTACGGTTCTTTTGGAGGACGTCCTACTGTCAGGGTGTTGCCCGAAGCTCGGGCAAGAAAGTTAGCGCGTCAGTTCACAGGCTAGTCCTCCGGTGAGCTAGACTTTCTGATCGGCAGCGCTACGCGCTCCTTTCGGGGCGTCAAGTCCATCCGTTGGCGGCGAGTGATCAGTAAAAGCGGTGCGCAGCCCAGCATTCAGTGCTGCCACTGATGCGGCAGCTACCGATAAAAAGTAGTCTTGTACTACTGTCTATTTCCTCTTGGCGCCTGCGTGGTGCTTTAACCCTACAGTAGCTAATTGCTGGCTGGCGAACCAAGGGAACCATACAATTCACCTGCTGAAGCTCCTTCCTCATGGCTCCTACTCCCGCCCTGCCCGAACGGCTCAACCTCAAGACCGACTTTATCCCCGTGGGGACCCGCAACCGCTCCGGCCGGCCGATCACGCCGACCTTCATCACCATCCATAATACGGCCAATGGCAGCAAAGGCGCCAATGCCCTGATGCACGCCCGCTACTTGAAAGGCGATGACGCCCAGCAGCGCCTGGTGTCGTGGCACTTCACGGTGGATGACGTCCAGTGCATCCAGCACCTGCCCCTGCACGAGCGCGGGCTGCACGCCGGCACCGCTCTGGGCAATAGTCAGAGTATTGGCATCGAGATCTGTGAGCACGTGGGCATCGACCAGGTTGCGGCCACCCAGCGGGCGGCCCTGCTCACCGCCGCCTTGCTGCGCCGACTTAATTTGAAGGTGTCGCAGGTCGTACCCCACCAGCACTGGTCAGGTAAAAAGTGTCCGCACCTGCTGCTCGATGCCCACGGCACCATCCAGGAGTTTCTAGCCCTGGTCAAAGCGGAACTGGCGGCGCTGCCCGCCTCGGCTCCCGTCACCGTTGACCGGCCCACCGATACCCCATCGGTACCGACGGACGCCGCGCTTACGCCGGCCATGGCCACGGCTCCAGCCCCTACGGACCAGCTCTTTGCCTTGGACGCCGAAGGCACCACCCTGGACACAGTGCGCGCGGCAGACCGCATCGCGGTGGCCACCACGGGCCGGGGCAAAGCCAAGGACAAAAGCTACGTGCTGGACGCGCGCCCGGATACCCTGGATTTTCGCGACACCCTGTTCGTGCCCACCCTGCGGGAAGTCCCCGCCACCCGGCCGTTGGCCGCCTATCAAAAGCTGGCGAAGAAATACGGCGTGCCCGTACTCGATCAGGGCCGGGAAGGGGCCTGCACGGGCTTTGCCCTGGCCACCGTGGCCAATTACTTGCTCGGCCAGCGGGTGCAGCCCTGCCAGCCCGTCTCGGCCCGCATGCTCTACGACATGGCTCGGCGCTACGACGAGTGGGAGGGCGAGGCCTACGAAGGCTCCAGCGCCCGGGGCGCCATCAAGGGCTGGCACAAGCACGGGGTGTGTGCCGAAGCGGACTGGCCCAGCCTGGGACCCAACGGCCACCGCCTGACCGGCGACTTGGCCCAGGCCGCGGGCCGCTGCCCGCTGGGGGCCTATTTCCGGGTGAATCACAAAGATTTGGTGAGCATGCATAACGCCCTGGCTGAGGTCGGCGTGCTCTACGCCACGAGCATCGTGCACGAGGGCTGGCAGCGGGTCAGCGCCGAGGGGCGCATAGAGCTGGGTGCCACCCGCCTGGGCGGCCACGCCTTTGCCCTGGTCGGCTACGACGAGCAGGGCTTCTGGCTCCAGAATTCGTGGGGTCCGGACTGGGGTCATCAGGGGTTTGCCCATCTCTCCTACGACGACTGGCTGGCCCACGGCACGGACGTGTGGGTGGTCCGCCTGGGCGTACCGGTGCAGCTGCGCACCTCCCAGGGCATTGCCGCCGCCCGCTGGGGCGGCAGCGGGGCCGTCAAAGCCAACGCCTACAGCTTTGCCGACCTGCGGCCCCACATCCTCAGCATCGCCAACGACGGGGCCCTGCGCCCAACCGGCACCTTTGGCAACGACGAGGAAGACGTGCGCCAGCTGCTGCTGGAGGAATTCCCCCGCATCACGAAAACCTGGCAGCGCAAGCGCCTGCTGATTTATGCCCACGGCGGTTTGGTGGGGGAAGACGACGCCCTGCAGCGGGTCGCGGAGTACCGGGCCGAGCTGCTCAAGCACGAAGTGTACCCGTTGGCTATCATCTGGCGCAGCGATTTCTGGACCACCATTACCAACGTGTTGCAGGATGCCCAGCGGCGGCGGCGACCCGAGGGGATGCTGGATGGAGCCTTGGACTTCGTGCTCGACCGACTCGATGACTTTCTCGAGCCCGTCGCCCGCCACGCCGGGGGGCGGGTGCTCTGGCAGGAAATGAAAGAAAACGCGCGGCTGGCGACCGAAAGCCCGCAGGGCGGGCTGCGGCTCGTACTCGGCTACCTGATGGATTTGTTGCACCAAGTGGGCGAAGACGTGGAGCTGCACCTGATCGGCCACAGTGCCGGCGCCATTGTGCTGGCCCCGTTTGCCCAGTTACTCACCACAGCAGGGCGCGTGCCTACTGGCCCCATGGCCGGCCAGCAGGGCTATGGCCGTCAGATTGCCAGCTGTACGCTGTGGGCCCCGGCCATTACCACGGAGCTGTTCCTGCAAACTTATGCGCCCGCGATCCGGGCCGCGAGCATCGAGCGGGCCGCTCTCTTTGCCTTGCACGACACCGTCGAGCAGGATGACCATTGTGCCCACGTCTACCACAAGTCCTTGCTGTATCTGGTATCCAATGCCTTCGAGGAACCGGCCGTGCGCCAGCCCTTCCGGCATGATCGGGCTACCCCGCTGGTGGGCATGGCCAAGTTTGTGCTGGCCGATAGCGCGTTTGCGGATCCGGACGTGGTGAAGCTGATTCGGAATCAGCACCTGGAGCTGGTCTTGGCGCCCACCATCGATGGACGGCTGCCCGTCACCCAGCAGTCGGGCAGTCGGCACCACGGCGACTTCGACGATGACGAGCTCACGGTCAAGGCCACGCTGGCGCGCATTCTCGGGCCGGGTAAGCAGCAGCACGCGCTGGAAAAAGAGCCAGCGCAACGGCATCTGTTCCGCAGCAACGCCAAGGCCCTGCAGCAAGTACGGCAGGATCTTCTTACTGCTGGGCGCAACACCCTATAGCCCGCTAAGAATTAGGCAGGTATTTGATTTACAATACTCCTGTGCCAGGGCCTAGTAAGTTAGACACGAACTGGTCTGAGTATAACTTGCTGGTGCTTGGATTGAACTGCAAACTTATTATCAGAGCTGATCAACTATTCCAAGTTATATCCCTTGCTTTTGCGCATGGTTGACTCAACTCCAACGGGTACTAAAACCATCATCCAGCCTTACAGAAGGAAGGCTCCCGATGGGTGGGGTATGCTCAATACGCGACTCCCCATTGTTAACAGTCTGGCTCAGTTGGTACTGGTGACCCTACTCGGCACGTTTGCCAAATGTAGCGTAGAGGAATACACGCATAATATGGAGCGTACGAAACGGGTGGACGATTTAACCACCGCGCTTTCCACGCAGGAAACGGATCGGGATATTACCAAGCGCAACTTAGCGCTCGTCACGCTGGATCGCATTTATTCCAATCCTAATCCAAGCTGGTGGCAAGGTTTTTTTTCAGCCGATGAACAGCAAGCGGATGACTCGTTGATGTTCAGCATTGCTGAAGAGGTCTATCGCGCGGGCATAGCCACCACCCCGGGGGTTGACAAAACCTTATTTAAAACGCGCTTGAATCTCGCCCGAAGGATTATGTGTCGCCGAGACCCGAAGCGAGGCAAAGCATTTCTAGAGACTGTTTATCAATCCACTACGACCATTTCATCAGCTGATACCACCTCTACTCTCGCCGCTCAACCCGCGAATAGCATTCCTATTGCGCCCGAAAACCGGGCATTGGTACAGGAAATTACGGCGATTAACGAACCGGATAAGTTTTGTTATATTCAATTCCGAGCATTCAAGCGGGCAACCGCTCAGCAGCTGCAGCAGCAGCTGCAAAAAAAGGAGTGGAATGTTCCCGGAGTAGAAAGGAAAGAGGGGAATTATGCTTGTACCGTCCGTTATTTTTTTCCAGAGGACTCCGCCAAAGCTGAAAAAGCGTTGCAGGTAACCCAAGATTTTCTGAACACGTTACCGAACAAGCCGAAAGTACGTCTACTGCCTTTGACCAACAAAAAGTTTGCGGGCGTACGGGCTGGTCAGATTGAGATATGGATCAGTCCTGTTTCCAGCTAGGATAGGTAACTAATTAGCAAATCGCAAAAGGTGAGTAGGTGCATCACCCAGCCCAGCTGGGTCAAAGCCTAACTGCTTTTGGCGAGATTCCCATGCCGCAGGGGATGCTGGATTGTCCGCACGCCGGCCCAGCCGGGGGGAAGGCGTTGCCCCCAGCAAGCGCAAGTAGCGGTACCCGGTGGAGCGACCCAGGCCGAGTAGCTCGGCGATTTACTTTGCCGTTTGGTCCTTTTGCAAGTAGAGGGTTTTGACGGCCAAAATCGCAAAACGCATTCTCGAATACAGTAAGTAGTATGCCCAACAAAATTCCAACGGCATCTTTATCCGAAAATACTTCGGAGAAAAAATACATAGAATCGTGGAGGAATATAAAATAATAAAATTCAATAATTTATTATCAACTAATTACCAACTTAAATTAGCGATTAGTTAAAATAGCCAAGGGAAATAAGCATAATTTATGCAATTCTATTGCGATTAAAGTCTGTTAACTTATCCGATCTTTGACCCTCATATTGTAATACTCAGAGTCTAAACAATATATTAATTCTTTTAAATTGCTTGAGAGGTTTTCAAACCGTTTCACTCTAAAATCTTTTTCACTCTTAAATTCAGTAAAGAAATTAATAACAGGCCTTAGCCAAATATACTTATTATCAGTTTCAAACTCTACAATAAGCGATAAAAATTTTCCGTAGCCAATTATACTTTTTTGGCCATTTATAACTTCTATCATACCCTCGCCTACTGCTCTTAATTCATCTCGAAAAATCAAAACGTCACTATAGCCTTCTTCATTGTTCTTCTGGCCGTCAGCAATTTCCTCTCTTATTTTTTCAATTATTTCTAACGATTTAAATCTTTCGTTTTTAGAATGAGAATCTAAAAAAGTGATGTCTTGACGATAGATTTCAAGCCATCCGAAGAAGGCGCAAAACCTATAGATGGTGCTTATGATTCTATACTTGATATAATAGGGATCATCACTTTTATTTGCTTGAAGATAGTCAACTTTATTAAAGAGGTTTACTTTCGTATATCTTAGAGCAACTTTTTTATATCTAGTTTTGAATTCTGAAATTCTTCTAACTAATTCAGTGGCCGATAGTAGTATTGGGTCTTTATACTTTTTTGAAATCCTTTCAAGTTCCTTTTTTTCTTTTAAATCGTTGAAATAATTAACGAGTAAAAAATCCTTTAAGAAAAGGGCCAATAACGTTCCGCACGTTGAAACGACTGCGGCTATAACAGTAAAAGTAAGTGGATTGTCAGACACGGTATTCATTTTACCTGGTTGGATTGCTTTAGAAACCTGGATAAGTGTCAGTTTTGAGTGACACTTATACTAGCTCATTTATTATAGTAACTTGCAAGTAAAAATATAAAACATTATTTCGATATAACCTACTGCTTGGTCAGGATGATCAGTCTACGAATGGCCATTAACCACTCTCGTGTGTAGACTGAACTGGCTGGACGCTTCGCCCTCTCACTCTGATATTACGACGAGAAAAAAGGTAGGTAACTGATAAGTGGAAGGCTCTGACTGCCTAATGCCTGGACGATATGGTCCTGGCGCCTGTTGTTGAGGCAAATGAAGCGGCAGGTCATGTACGTGATTTACCCTTGCCTGCCTTGACAGTGTTTGGCTTCCTCCCGGTTGGAATCACTAGGCGGGTTGCTTGCTCTGCCCGTGGGCCCGGGCCTGGTCGGCCTGCGCGTACTGTAGCATACGTCTGACCTGCACATGGGAGTAGGGCTTGCCCTGCAGGGTGGTAAAGCCAGCCGCATTCAAGCGGCGGGCAATGGCGGCGTAGGTCATGCCCTGCGCGTGCAAGAGCGTAATCAAACTCAGCGCCTGCCGCAGGGCGGGCTCCTGCTGGCGCTTCTGCTGGCGCACTTGGATGCTGCGCGCCCGGGCCGCCTCGGTCAGGTTGGCCGGCGTGCCCAGCGTCGCCCCGCGGGCCTTTTTGGCCCGCAGCGCATCCTTGGTGCGGGTGGAGATGGTCTCCCGCTCGTGCTGGGCCAGGATGGCAAACAAGCCCACGGTGAGGGAATTGGCATCGGGGATGTCGCAGCAGGTAAAGTCCACCCCACTGTCGCGCAGGGCGAAGATGAAGCCCGCGTTACGCGAGAGGCGATCGAGCTTAGCAATGAGCAGGGTGGCCCGGGCGGCTTTGGCTACGGCAATGGCCTCATGCAGCTTGACCCGCTGATTCTGCTGGCCGCTTTCCACCTCCGTAAATTCCTGCACAATCAGCCCATCCTTGGCAAAAGTCTGCACGGCCGATTGCTGGGCTTCCAGGCCTAAGCCCGAGGCCCCTTGCCTTGCGGTGCTGACCCGGTAGTACGCCACGTATCGACGCATCTTTATTATATAGAGTATAGGTGAAAAGAGGAAAGGTAGATGGCGCTAGGGAATAAGAACCGCCAGTCCCGTCTGACTCCCAAACATACCCAACACTTCTCAAGTATATGGGAATTCATATGTAATAATGAAGACCGGACTGAGCAAAGATAAAGAAAAGACCTTCACCCTGTACGTTTGTTAAACGGACGTTCAACAACTGTACATGATATATGGAATGTGCAACAGCTGCTGGGAATAAGTCAAAGTATATAATTAGCCTTTTGTACTAGTCGGGATAATCATATAAAACTTGTTAATGTTACAAATGCTACTCGGTTTGCTTATATATAAGCAATTATTAGACACTTGACGATATAGTGCAACGTTTTTAAGAAATGTGCAAACATGTTGTGATTGATGCTCTTTTATAAAAGTAGCTAGAGGTTGCCTGCTACTTGGCGAACACATGGGTACCCTATCTGACCTGGCGGTAGTGCTGCTGGCCCTAGGAGTTGTACTCTTCCACCAAAAAGGCCAGCCCACAGATGAGGGGCGATAACCCCCGCGTATCAGCCCTAATTGGCTGAGGTAGGAGCCCAGCAGAGGATAAGAGTGAGGATAAGAGTGAGGATAAGAGTTTAGGCTATCCTTGTTTCTTTTTCATTGTGCCTGATTGCTGCTTACTGCTTAATCTGCCAGTGGCCGTTCACTTTCTCGACCCATAAGAGCGTACCATACCCACAGTTGCCACAGCGTTGCCAGCCGTAGGGCATTAGGGCTTAATCTTGGGCGGCTTTGAACACGACGTTGGAGAGCGTGAGGATGCCGACACGTTTCTGTAGGCTCAGTGAGTCCAAGGGTGGTGCTGGTAGCAGATAGGCTTGCAGAGCTGCACGTCGGCTGGCTGCAGGAACTGCTGCATGCGTTGTAGCTGTTCATCGGCAAGTCGGCCGTCATGGCCGACTTGCCGATGAACAGCTTGTGCTCCGCTACTGCCTATGGAAAAAAGTCGGGCGTATGATCCCTACAAACACACGCCCCACCTGATCAGGCAAGAAATAGCCTCGGCCCACTTCAGTGGCCGAGGCTACACAGGATGAACTCAAACGTCCTCCTTCAGGAGCCCGAATAGCAATAAGTGCGGCTTAGTGGTTGCCTGCCATCACCATATCTTTTTCACCAAACTTTTAACCAAGGCCAAAGGTAGCTACCCGGCGGCTCCGCCCATAAAGCACAACAGGGTGCACTAGTCCTGGCACCTTGGTTCTGTGGTTACGTAAGCCGCGGCAGCGCGCGGCGTGGTCGGGACTTATTTGAGCCGCTTCAGCAGTAGGTAATCCAGGAAGTAGAGCACCCGCACCGAGACCGAGTTATGGTGCGGCGTGTTAATGGTGCTGTTCAGGTTGTCGAAGTAAAGCGGGGTGGCTTGTTCGCCTTGCAGGAAGGTGGCGCCGGCGTTTTTCCAGACGAAGCTGATTTCCGAGCCGGGCGCGAACCACCAAGAATAGACGGCGTCCACGTTGAAGGCGTTGTAGGTGTTGTCGCGGTTGCGGCGGTAATCTACTAGCTCTTCCTGCCCGCCGGGCAGCAGGTGGGCGAAGTCGGCATAGCGCACGTTGCTGGTGTAGTGGCGGGTGCGTAGCGTAAACGACATGCGGTTGTTGAGGGTATAGTCCACCGACACCACGTTCGCTACGGTCGTCACCTTGCGGCGACCCAGCATCACCTGATTTAGAAAAGGCTGGTCCAATTCCTCATTGGCGCTCATGCCCCCGTTCACGTACCCAATCTGATTTTGGTCAGTGCTCCAGTCGAAGCTGTAGCGGAATGTGAGGTGGTTGTTGACCCGGTAGCGCGGGAACAGACTAGCCCGCAGGCGGTAGCGGCTCGGCCGGGGCAGGCGCTTGTCCTCGGCGTACACGACGGCACCTGCCTCAGCCCCGTAGGAAAACTTCTTACGCGTGTCGGAATTGATGAAGCCAATGAAGTCTACGTTGCCCGGGACCCGCACGAAGTACTCGCCCAGCAGACGTACTCGTGGCTCGAAAAAGTCGTGCCGAACGGCGTTGGCGGTCAGATCGAAGCCAAGTTGGTTGAAGCTCTTGGTAAACGTGGTGTTCCCGCCGAGGTAAAAATTCACGTTTTTGTAAAGCGTGGGCTGGTACAGCAGCGAATGGTTTACCTGGCCGAAGATGTTGAGGTTGTTGACTTTCCAGAATGGCTTAAACTTGCGGTACGCGGCGTAGACCATCTGCGTGATGTTGTTGTTGCCGAACAAGATGCCCAAGTCGTTCGGGTTGTACGTCGCCGATTCGATGCCCTGATTGAGGCCCCAGGTGAAGGCCCCGCTGATTTTGCTGAACCCGACATTGTACTTGAAGCCGTCCTGGTCGTCGATGGGCGCTTCGGACCCGAACTTGGTGCCGCGGCGGCGGGAGTAAACTAGGCTGCCCCGGAAAGAATAGTTGTTGGCTTTATCGTTGATCTTAAACAAGCCGCCCGTCACGTTCGCGTCGTACGTGCTGCCGGCGCGGGTGACGTTGGTGTTGATGAGCGACACGTACGAGTTGTTTTTCAGCGACTGGTCGAGCACGGCGATGCTGTAGTTGCTGAACGGCTGCGTGAGCACTTCCCGCTCCGTGCCCGTATCCTGGTCGCGCAGGGTAGCGTACACGTTGTTGCTGAGCGCGTTGAACAAGCCGATGCCCAGGCCTTGGCTGGTGCGGCCCGAAATCTTGGTGGCGTTGAGCAGGCGCGTCTCGCCGGGGTTGGTGACGATCCTCTCGTTGGCCTCCACCTGCACGTCGTAGAAGCCGATGGGCGTGGCGCCCACGCGGCGGGAATAGAATAAGTTGCCCTTGTTGAAGAGCTCGGTGCCCTCGGTGAAAAACTGGCGGTTCTCGTTGAACCGAACTTCAAAGGGCGACAGGTTCAGCACCTGATTGTCGCTGATTACCTGCCCGAAGTCGGGCACCAAGGTCGCGTCCAGGGTGAAGCTCTCGTTGATGCCCCACTTCAGGTCGGCGCCGCCGTTGAAGCTGGTGGTGCGGCGCGTGCCTTCCGCGTTCAGCGGATTGTCGTTGACGTAGCCGGAAATGTAGGGCGCGAGCGAGAGGCGCAGCGGCGGCTTGATGTCGCGCACGCCGCGCAGCTCGCCCCACTGGTTGACGAAGCCATTAACGGCGGGATTGACCTCGTTCCAATAATACTGGGCATTGTCGCGCTTGCGCTGGCGGGAAAAGTTCAGCCCCCACAGCTGCTCGGGCGCATGGGCGAAGCGGATGGCCGAATAGGGAATCCGAATTTCGGCTACCCAGTCAGTGCCCTGCCTGCCGGTGCGGGCGTCCCACACGGCGTTCCAGTTCCAGTCTTCGCCCACGGCCGGCGAGTAGCGCGCATCCAGTTGCACCCCCGACGTCGTGACGCCAAAGCTGTAGCCGTTCAGCTTGTCGTTGTAGGTGTCGAGAAATACCGAAAAGACGTCGGTGTTGCCGAACCGGTCGCGCTGCGTGAGCTCGCGCAGAATAGAATCCGGCGACACGTCGTGCATCACCGCCCCGATGTACAAGTTGGCGTCGTCGTAGAGTACGCGCACCTCGGTTCTGTGCTTTTCCGGTACGCCGGGATTGGGCCGCTGCTGCGTGAAACCCGAGGCGATGGGCGCCCGCTGCCAACTGGTTTCGTCCAGTACTCCATCTAACTTAATGCCCTCTGTAATACGCACGGCTTGCAGCTGGCGCTTCGGGGCCGCCGTGCCTGCCTCAGTATTGACAGCCGGCGTGGCCGGCTGCGCCACCCCCAGGTGCGTAATGGCTCCCAGGCTAAGCAGCAGAAGGGCAGCGCGCAGCGCGTAGAGGCAGCAAGACATAGCAAAGCGTTTTGGGACGGTGTTCAGCCAGGAAAAGGTGCGGTAGGGTTGGCTTCGGTAAGGCATAGCAGGATAGGAGCAGCGGCAGGAACTGCGCGGGCAGGAAGCGGCCGTTACGGCGGGTTTACAATTCTAGGGGAGGGTAGTGATAGCGTTGACTCATCAAAATGCCCTGATACACCTCCTCGGTTGAATCAAACCCAATAGCATTGCCCAGTGGCTGTTCGGGCTGGAGCACTTTGGACGCCAGGTGCTAGAGCTTCCCGCAGGGAAGGGGAGCGCGGAAGCAGCTGGTCCCAGAGACCAGCGCTCGCCTTAGGGAGTAACTACTGGTGCAAAAAAGCTTTACTTGGCCTTCGGCGCGGACTGCCATAGCACGTTGACAATCATCCACCGACCGTTGTAGCGGGCCAAATGGAAGTAATCGGTACCCCACTCGGCCCGCACCTTAGCCGTGGCAGTCTGATCCTGCACTTCATAAATGGTGATTTCCCGGGGGGTGGTAGGCGTAATCCGGGCCGTTTTATACCATTGCTGAGACAGGCGCACAAGCTGAGCAAAGCTCATGTACAACTCTTGGTAGGTGGTGCCGCCATCGGAGGCGTAAAAGCCCCGTTTCGCCAAATCTGGGCGGACGCTACGGATTGCCCTGGCCGTATCCCCTTGGTAAAAGGCCTCGACATAGTCAAGAATGGCGGCGCGCACCCCTTGCTCGTCCGCGGTTTTCGATTGGGCTTGCACGTGGAACCCGAGCAGGCTCAGGACCAGCACCAGCGCGAAGGCTAAGCATTTCATAGGAAGACAAAAGAGAAGTAGAGGAATGAATTGGGTCAAACATACTCCTGGCTCTTGCCCGCTGCCGGCTCTACTTTGCCAACGGCGCTATAGCTATACCAGTGGCGCTACCCACGCTTATAGGTCGCTACGCCAAGGCCTGTTTCAGCGCTTTGTACCGCTCCCGCCCCACGGGCAGTACGACCCCGCTGACCAGTTCCACTTCGTATTTGCTGGAGCCGTGGCTAAGCAAGTGGCGTACGTCCGTAAGGCGCACGATGTAGGATTTGTGCACCCGCTGCAGCTCGGGGGGTAGCACTTCTTGCAGCCGCTGTAGGCTCTTGTCGTGCAGCTCCACGCGGCCGTCGCGCAGGTGCAGCTCGGAGTACACCCCGGCGCCTTTTATATAGAGCACGTCCTGGATGTCGAGCAGGCGCAGGGTGTGGCGGCGCCGCACGGCTAGGTACTTCAAGGGAGGAGCGGCCCGTTGCCCGGCACCATCAAAGCGGTCGAGGGCCTTCTGCAGGCGCTCCGTGGTCAGGGGCTTGCCAATGAAGTCGAGCACCCCGTACTCAAATGCTTCGATGGCGCGCTGCTTGTTGGCCGAAATCACGATGGTGTGAAACGAGCCGGCCACGGCCTGCTGCAGCAGCTCAAAGCCGTCGCGGCCGTTTAGGTTTAAGTCCAGTAAGAGCAAGTCGATGGGCGCGTCCTGCAGAAAAAACTGGGCGCTGTCCACGGAAGGCTGCACAGTGACGCTGCGGAGCCGCTCGCCCAGCACCTGGCGCAGTAACCGCTCGATGCGGGCCGCCACTAAAGCTTCGTCTTCAACAAGGAGAACTTTCATGGTGCTAGCTAGGAGAGTCCAGGATGTCAATCTCGACTGCCCACCCACCGGTGACCGGCGCGGACGTCAGGCGCCACGCGCCGGGAAAGGATTCCTCTAACCGGCTTTTGACGTAGCGCGAGCCGGTGCCCTCTACTACGGGCCGGCCACAGGCGGCGGCATCGCTGTCGTTAAACAAGCGATAGCGAATCCCCCGGGGCAGCGTCTCTTTCGTGAGCACGAAGCGGCCGGCGCCGCGCTGGGTGTAGCCGTGAGTCAGCCCGTTTTCAATCAGGGTGTGGAACGTGGCGGGCGGTACCTGTTCAGTGCCCAGCAGGCCGCGGGTTTCCAGCACGAACTCTGACTGCCGGCGGAAGCCCATGATGCGCAGGTGAGTCCGGCAGAGCTGCAACTCATCTTCCATGGGCACGAGCTTTTCCTCAGCCATCTGGGAGACCATATCAAATTCCTCGGCTAGGGCATCAATGAGCTGATTGGCTTGCCGGGGGCTTTCCTCGATAAGCTCCTGCAGGGACATAAGCGTATTGAGTAGAAAGTGCGGCTGAATGTTTTTCCGCAGTAGGGCATTCTCCAGCCGCGCGGACCGCAGCATTGCCTGCTGCCGGACCCGGTTTTGCTGCACCAACTGCCGCCCCACCGAGAAAGCCAGGCTGACGATAAAGAACACGATGCCCCAGTAGTAGCCCAGCGGCAGCAGCCTTAGATAGCCCAAATACGTCAGCGCCGTGAGGCCCAGAATGCCGGCCAGCGCCCACCAACTGCCCTCGCGCCCCAGCCCCACCGCCCGCCCCGCGGCCGCTACCATCACCCCGGTGAACGCCACGAAATAGGGGCTAACCGGTACCCAAAAAAAAGCCAAACCTGAGAACGCTACCGCAGGCAGCACCCACCAGCGGGCCCGCGGCAAGCGAAACTCGAGCACCAGAAATACCAGCAGGCACAGGTCACCGGCCAGCAGGGCCAGGTACGGCAGGTGAGAATTAAGCAAGTAATACTCGGGAAAGCGCACATCGGGATCCGTGCCCCGCAGGCCGACGTATATTTTGAGGGCGTGCAGGGCGCAGTACCCGCTCAGAAACAGATACGGCAGCCGCCGCTGAAAGCCCGCATACAACAAGAGGCAAAACAGCGCCGAGGCGCCCAGCAATCCAATAATTAACATGGCCGAATGGCCGGCCCTTTGTTGGTCCACCATGAATCGGGTCACGGTGATAAGGGCCGCGTCGGGCTGCCAGGCTTGGTGAGCAAACTGCTGATCAGACACGCGCACCAGGAGCGTGTGCAGCCCGGCACGTAGCCGGTGGGGGGGCAACAAAAGGAGTTGCTGCCACTGTCCGGGCTGTTCCCCGACGGGCCCCAGCCGGCCGTTGCGTTGCAGCAGCTGGCCGTCCCAATATACTTCGGTGGCCGTGTGCCAGCCCTGCAGCACCAAGAGAGCATCGCCCGTTTGACTTTCAACGGGCGAGATTGATACCTGTGTGCGCAACCAGAACTGCCGGGCCCGGTTTCGCTCGCCTTGTGCCGGGGCATTGAGCAGCCGAGTTGGCCGCCACGGCTCGGCGCCCCGCTCCGGGCGCCACCACCACGTAGTTAATACGCGAACCAGCGAGCCAGGCTCTTCTTGTGCCCAGGCTAGCGGGCCCGTACTCAGGCTCAACCACAACACTCCCCAAATCAGCAGCCGGTAGCGCATAGGTTGAATAAGTAGCAGCCTAGAGGCTTTCAAGGTAAGCAGGCTTTTTGTCTTTGGCGGGCTTCCACCCGCGGGGCATGAGCGAGCTGCCAACCAGGCACAATTGGGCAAACCAGCCAAACAGGTTCCTGTGTTTGCATCAAGCTAATCCAGGCCATCGCCCCACCTTACTGCGCCCGCTGTTTTTCGTCTTCGCTGCCACTTTTCGGCGCCCCAGCCCTTGCCGAAGGTGAACGAATGGAGGGAGTTAAGGTAGAAGGCTGGTCCGCCGCGCTTGAGAGTGGCGCCGCCAGCACGGTGCTATCACTGACGGGCTGCACCGCCTAAATTAAGGGGTCGCTAGTGAAGCTGTAGCTAAGGTTCAGGCTATACTTCTGGCGAAACGTGTGGTTGAGCTCCACGTTATCGCTGGTTTGCGACACCAGCTCCGGGTTGCCGCCTTCTGGCTTGGCTCGATCCATAATTTCCCGAAACGGGTTTAGCTGGGAATAGGGAGCCCGGTCGATACGGCGGCTCAAGGACAGTGTGGACTCGTGCTGATCGCTTAAGGTGCGCTTTAGGCCCGCGCTGGGGAAAAGCTGAAATACCGGCGCGTAAAATTCTGATACTCCACTTGCCGCTCCTGGTGGCCCGTGGCGCGGGTAGCCTCGCCCTTCAGGCCCACTTACAGCGTAAAGTTGGGGCCCGTGAAGTTTCGATTCACGTGGCCTGCATGAATGGTCTCGTCGTAGCGAAAACGATTTGAGCGGTTGAGCTTGCACGTGGAACCCGAGCAGGCTCAGGACCAGCACCAGCGCGAAGGCTAAGCATTTCATAGGAAGACAAAAGAGAAGTAGAGGAATGAATTGGGTCAAACATACTCCTGGCTCTTGCCCGCTGCCGGCTCTACTTTGCCAACGGCGCTATAGCTATACCAGTGGCGCTACCCACGCTTATAGGTCGCTACGGCCAAGGCCTAGACCTGTTCGTTTAGGCTTCGCATGCACAGGCACCACGTGGGCGTTTAACTCATCCTAGATGATCTACCCCAACGATTAGGCATGAGCGGATCTACCCGCTCATGCCTAATCGTCCGCTGCCCTTTTCGGACCTTATTCGAGGTAGAAACGAGCGATACCTGTGAGCCGAATCGCTACCATTTATGAAAGTCTGCTAACTGCTCTCAAAGTCCCGCCAGCAGCGGAACGTCGGCATTCCCAAGAGGTGCTGCTGGCGCCGACGTGCTCGGTAGCTGATGCTGGCCAAGAACTGCCTGATTGCGGTGACGCGGCAGTTGGGACAAGTTTAGTTGCCTTCCAAGGCCAGGGAAGGCAGGCGGACGTATTTCAGGGCTAAGCGGAACAGGTCGACGTGGTGGCGCTCGAAAATGGCGGCAAACGCCTGTTCGTTGCTCTGTTGGAGGGCCAACAGCAGTTGCTCATCCCGGGAATCAAGGCCGACTGACTGCATTGGGGCAAAGGTGCGAAGCGGGGCCGAAATAACAAGGTGCCCATCCCTCAGGCTAATCAAGATCAACGTGATTCCCCCCGGCTTTCCCGCGGCCTAAACGCCTTGATCCGGAGTCGTTATGGGCCCTGCTCAACCCTCGTAACGGGAGGGTTACCTAAAAGGCAAGGACGTCAGTAGTTCAAGAACTTCGGGGATGCCTTCCTGGCGCCGCTGCGGTGAGGAAGGTCTGGGTGGCGCGGAGCAGTTTAAGAAGGGCCCGCGTACCGGGTCGAGGTCACAGTCATCACACCCCGTTGCTCGCATGTACCTTTACGACCAAACGTTCAACCAAGGTCATTATGGTAAGACTGCGGTCGGCAGGCTATCCCCTACAGTCTTTCCTTTTACCCTGGCGCTTTCCGGGCACTTTCGTTGGGGCGTAACGCCAGCGACTTTTTGTAGCTGGAAGTGGCGAACGCCCTTTCCCCTTTTTGCTGCTAGGCCTGCCCCAGGTGATAATAGATGCTATAGGCTCCGGGGTAATACTGAGGTGGTCAACTAATAGGGAGACAAAAGGAAACTAATGCCCTTTTCAATCTCCCTTTAGTAGACCACCTCACCTGCGCCTTGGGTTAAGCGGGTGCCGGGGCAGCTAACCAGTTCCCAGGTGTGGCATTTTTTGCGTATCCTGCCGCCCGATGGTGCCCTTGCTCCTCTACCGGGGAGTCGACAGTGAGCCAGGGGTGGGCCCGGCACGGGGGTAAGCAGCTGATACCAGGAGCCCGGAATGGGTGCATTAGCTGGCACAAGGACCGAAAAGGAGGGGTATCCGTTCTTCGCTCCGCATGTCCTCGCTCCCTGCCATTCCCCTGCAGATTATGGCTGATGACAGCATCGTGCTTCGGCCGCGCCCACTTAAAAGTCTTACCCTTTGAAAAAATTGGTGATGAACCACTCTTATGCCACTCCGCGCTACTTTATTTGATCTGCTCGTGCTGGTAGGCATAGTTCAGGGCGTTGTCACCCTGTTCCTTTTAGGCCTGAACAAAGCCAGGAGCCCTCATAAATCAGTGCTGCTGCTGCTGTTGCTGGTTATGGTTGGGCTCAGCTTTAAAATCCTGGTGCATACGCTCGGCCTGTGGGACCACCCCCCGTTCCAGTTCCTGCCGCTCGCCGTCGACACGACCGTGCAACCCTTGGTCTACCTGTATGTCTGCGCGTTAACCACCCGGAATTTTTCGTTTAGGCGCCACCACGCCCTCCATTTTGTGCCCACCCTGCTCTTCCTGGGCCATGCCCTGGTGGTGTACGCCGTGGTCGTCGCGCAGCCCGACGTAGCAATTAAGAATGGACTGGCGGAAAGCCTGTATTACAACCGGGTCAAGGTAATTGAAGATGGGGTGGCGGTGGTATCGGGGCTGGGGTATTGGTGGTTGAGCTTCAAAGAAGTGCAACAGTACCAGGCTTGGCTGTATCACAACCAGTCCAGCACGCAGCGCCAGGAACTGACTTGGCTCCGCAACATCTTGGCGGTGACCGGCGTGCTGGTCGCCGCGTTGGGGGTCAAAACGCTGCTCGAAAACGTCGGGGCCTACGAGCGGTACTTTCCCGGCCACTGGCAGCTGTTCCACATCTACTTAGCGGTCATTACGTACTACATCGCCTTTAAAGGGTACCGGGTGTACGAGGCGACCGAAAACACGCCCGAACCCCGCGCCATAGTTGCTGCAGGGGGGGGACTCCCCCCGCCGACGCCAGCGATTTTTTTGGCGGCCGGCACAGACGCCCGCCCGCCCGAAGCGGCGGCCAGCGCCCTGGGACCAGGCCCGCTGGACCTGGCGGAAATTAAAACTGAAATTCTCGCGGCGCTGGAAATCGACCGGCTGTTTCTGCAGCCGGAACTGAGCTTGAAAGACTTGGCGGCGCACATCGGTCGTCCCGCCGCGACGGTGTCGACGACCATCAACCAGTGCTTCCAGCAAAACTTTCGCACCCTGATCAATCAGTACCGGGTGGACGAAGTGCAGCGGCGGATGGCCGGTCCCGAGGCCCGTCACCTCTCCCTGTTGGGCCTGGCCCTGGAGTGTGGGTTCAACTCCGAGGCGAGCTTCTACCGCATCTTCCGGCAGCTCACCGGCACTTCCCCCAAAGACTTTATGAACGCCCGCCCCGGCTAAAAACCCCCTTTATTGCCAACTCTCAAAACCGGTTTTGAGTGCGCCCCCCGCTTTTATTCGCGCTCAGAACCGGTTGTGGGTGGGTCGGCTCCCAGTCTAGCCTTCTCTTTGCCAGAAAAAACGCTTTCCGTTTTCCTCGCAAAAAGCAAGCAGACCCATGAAAACAACCATCCTCGTGCTCGGCTGGCTGACCACCAGCTTCGTCGCCCCCGCCCAAATCGCCGCCGACCAGGTTGCCCAGCAGCAGCCGGTTACCCTGGCCCGGGGTCGGCACTTGCTCCAAACCAACTGGGACCAGTTCGGCATCTATGCCCGGTACGCGCCCGCTCAGGAGCGCCTGGGGTGCTGGAGCACCGCGCTGGCCCAGATCCTCTACTACCACCGGCTCCGGCCAGCGGGCACGGTGAATTATACCTGCTCGAACGGGTACGCCGTCCAAGACACGCTCTCGCGCTACCCGTTGCCCTGGCACCACTTCGCTCCCCAGCTTAACGCGGGCAGTGCCCCGGAAGAGATTGAGGCCGTGGCCCGCTATTCCTACCTAACGGCCGCCGCGGTGCAGAAAGACTTCGGGACTGGGCGGTACCGGCTCGTGGTGAACCCGGCCGGGCAAATCGAAAAGCACTACGCGGCCCAAGCCGTCTTCTACGGCAGCTTTACGGGTGAGAGCCCCTTGTCAAAAGCCCAACTGGACGCCATCGCCACAAAAGAAAACATCCGGCACCTGATTGGTCCGGATAGCGTCAAGTGGGTTATCCGCCGGGAAATAAAGGCCAAACGGCCGGTGTATTTTCACTACGGTAATTTCACCAGCTTCGGGCACTCCACGGTCATTGATGGGTACCACGAGCAGCACGGTGTTTTTTGGGTGCACATCAATTACGGGTCCGGCGGGTTCCGCACCGGCTGGTACGACTTGTTTCGGCCCATTGATGTCGCCGACGACCTCATGCTGCGAGCCTTTGTTACCATCAAGCCGCTAGCACGCCAATAAGGGGTACCATGCGCGAGCTAGCCAGCTTTGTTTTTCCAAAAGTCGGCAGAGGTAAGCCCCTCCATTGAAGAACAGCTTGTAAGACAGGCTAGGTGCGCGGCTTTTTGCCTTAAAAACAAGATAATATAACATTATCTGGATGGCGTCACACTAAATTTTTACCGATTACCCGGCGCCCCACGTTGTTCAATCCTGCACAGTCGGGCGGTACGTCGGTCCATCTCTTGCCCTTGCCCCCAGCCACCTTTTTCACTTGTCCGATGAAAACCTTTTTCTCTACCCTCCGCTACCGGTGCACCCGTAGCACCCGCCGGCTGACCGGACTGCTACTGGGTGCCGGCCTCTTCGCTACTGCGCCGGCCCACGCTCAGCAACTGGTCGCCCGGCCCGTGCGGCTCACCCAAAGAGAGGGGGCCACCCTGGACTTACGGGTAAACAACCCCGGCCTGCAGCCCTGCCGGGTGCGGGTGTGGCGGGGCAGTACCGGCGAGACCCTGTTTCGGGAGGCTTCCCTAAGGCCGGTCTACGGCAAGCAGCTCCTCTTCGAGGGACTGCGGGCCGGGCGCTACCGTCTGCTGGTGCAGGTGGGCGCCATCCGCCACGTCTACCTCGTGCAGGTAACCGACCCGGACGCTATTACGACCATTTCGGTGAGGCAGCAGCGCCCCGTCCTACCCCGTCAAGTGGTAGCGGTTAAGCAGGTAACCGCTGATTGAAGCTGCCATGCGGGCAGGCTACGCCCTACGTACCCTCCGCCCGCTTGGGTTTGCGCAGGGCAAAACGCCGGGTGACCCGTCGTCGCGTCAGCGGTAAGGGCGGACGAGCGCCTTTTCGGACCAGCCTAGGCCATGGCCAACACGACCGCGCGCAGCTCACACCCTGCCGATGTCGGCTCTTCCACAACTGCTAAGCCGAGTGCAGCAGGAAGAACGGGTCAGCTCGGTTGGGGCCCTCCGAATACCTACTGCTCGGCACGCCGCAGTACCCGCGGCGTACCGAGCAGTCCTGGTTCTTAGGCGGGGCGGCCACCGCCCAGCGGTCGGGCACGATGCCGGAAGCCCTCGCCGCCGGGCGTACTTCCAAAGGCGCGCGTTAACCACCACCCAAGTGGTACCCCATGGGTACCCGCTCGACCTAGACTCCTTGTTTGGCTTCTCCCTTTTAGCTCCTACAACTGCGGCCCTAGCATGCTCAACCTTTTTTCCGATGGGCCCGGGCTCGCCGCTCGGGCCCGTCGCCTGGACTTATCCAGTTCAACAGTATCCCGGGCGCCGGCCATTGGGTCGACTCTAACATATAGCGAACCTGTTAATTTGCTTTGTTCAGTTGTTACGTGCTTGATCCAAAGGCTCATATGTCCTTAATTTGGAGGTGGCTGGAACTGTGGCCATCGCGCTGACGACCACAAAGTATCATGGTCGGCGCCTAGTCTCGGCTTTACTTAAAAAAGTTATGAAAAAGTTGACCTTCAGCTTATTCGCCCCTGCTGTCCTTTTGGTTGTCGTCGCTGCTTTTCTGGCTCCTACCCCAGCGTTGGCCTGCACCATCGTCAGCGCCGTTGCTTCCAACGGGCAGGTGTGGAACGCAAACAACGAGGATGGGGCCGTGGGCGTAGGTGAGTTTATCAATGTGTTTCCAAAAACCGGCAGGGCCAAATACGGCTACTATACCCTGTCCCACTTTTCGCCCAAGTTGGGCGAAGGCAGTAACCTGCAGGGGGGAATGAACGAGGCCGGGTTAACCTTTGATTTCAACGCCATCAAATGGGTGGAGAATTTCGACCCCAAAACCAAACAGGTATTTCCGCCGGGGGACGAAGCCATCCTGCCGCATATCCTGGCCACGATGAGCTCCGTGCAGGAGGTCATTCGCTTCTTCGAAACCTACTGGTTCCAGCAGGGCTTTCGCGGCGCGCAGATGCACGTGGCCGACCGGCAGGGCCGGTTTGCCATTATCAGCGCCTCCGGTATGCAGCTAATGGAGAAAGGCCAGCCGCTGGTGTCCACCAATTTTGACATCTGCGGCAAAGAAGACGGCTCCTCGTGCTGGCGCTACCCGAAAGCCACGGCAAAACTAGCCGCGCAACAAGCCAGTCTAGCAACGATGATGGCTATCTGTAAGGAAACGGCGCAGGGAGAATCCACCCTGTACTCCAACGTGCAGAACCTGTCGACGGGAGACATCTGGTTTTTCTCGCAGTATGACCCCCAGAATACAGTTAACGTCAACCTCAAAAAATTGCTGGCGCAGGGGCGTAAATCGTATGCCTTTACGGATTTGAGAGCCCTGATGGAAAGCCGGCCAGCGCGTAGCTGGACGGAACCGAAGCGCATCGATTTGGCTGAAGACCAAAAAGCGGCTTATACCGGCACTTTTTTTAACGAGTTCACGGGTCCTATCACGGTTTCCCCGGATAAAGAGGGCCTGAAGATTACCACCATCGATGGCCAGTCTCAGGTGCTGCAGCCCCAATCGTGGACGGCGTTTTTTCTGCCCCAGGCCGACGTGAGGATTGAGTTTACCCTGGATAAAGATACCAACCACCTGAGCATGAGCATGTATGAAAATGGTTTTTGGGCCTTTAGTGCTGTAAAAGCGGCCGCCAAATAACAGGCTGGCCTCAATTAAGTGCTAGGGTAGCAGGGCTCAAAGTTCTATATAGCTGGCTGCCTACTCATCGACACGGGGGGATCTTCTTCCTTCAACCCTACGCCGGCTCGGCCTGCGGAAACTTTGGGGCAGGGCCAGCTCCACGGCCACAGTGGACCCAGGGCCGAAGGGTACCAGGACCCGGTCGTAGCAGTCGAGCGCCCGGTTAAGCGGACGCGGTCCGCGCTCCCGATAGAGGTTCGACCAAGGGCCGCAGGATTTGCCGTTTTCCCGTTGATGTAGCCAAGCTTTTCAATGTTCTCGTTCAGCTTCACCACGAAAGGAGTGCCTATGTAGTGAAATAAAGCCATTTACGGTACGCTAGGTTGCGCCCTTATGGTCTTAAGGAAACCCCTGCGAAACGAATCACTTAGCCACAGCTTTGGGGTATAGCTTCTCCAAGGTCATACTCCGGTAAGCGGCGCCCAGCGAGGGCAGGACGAGGCGCTTCATGATGTTTATTAAAACAGCTTGACGTAATGCTATGCCAAATGGCACATACCGCGCCGCCACAAGCACCCGTCCTCGTAGCCCCGCATTACCCTAAGGGGCGGCCGACCGGTGGGCTTGGCACCCCTTGGCAGCAGCGGCTTCTCCCCACTCCCTCACCAAGCCCCTAAAAGGCGGATTTTCGCAGGGCGTTCTCGAGGCTATCGTAGCAGGAAACGGTAAAGGAGAGGTAAGGCACTTCTTTGGGGGGGAAACTGCCCGGTATGTTCGAATAGTCCGGGGCACCGCGCGGGCGCTTGTAGTGTAGCCCCGAAGTGAATATTCCCACCGCTTGCCGATCCTTTTCCGGTCGGGTTTCGCTGGGCCGTAGATGCTGGTCAAAGGCCGCGTCGTCCAGCCGGGGTAATTTGCCTACGCGATGCCCGGCCGCATCGATCAGGTAATAGTCCGCGTTGGTAAGCCAGCGCTTGTCGGGCGGGTCCGAGGTAGTCAGCCGGCCGCTGGCCGGCACGGTCAGGATAATGTCACGGCCCGCCCGCGGGAGGGGATTAAAATAGCCTTCCTCGCACACCAAGGCTACTTGCCCGCGAAAGTCAGCAGGAATTAAGAAGACCACATGGTCTTCGGCGGGCAGCAAGGACCCCACGACTAAAATGAATACAATGGGCCCGAGCACGGGAGAAAGCAAGGCCAATAGCTTGGCCCAGAGCGGCTGCGTGCCCCTGACGATGAGCAGGACCCCCACCAGCAGCCCAACGGCTGGCAGCAGGAAGAGGAAGACCAAGGGGGGGAAATAAGCCGTGCCGATCATGACCAGCACGGCCAGCAGTAGACTGCCCACTAACAAGAAGGGCCCGGCCCAAAAGCCGAAGCGGCGCGTAGAAATATAGCGGGGGGACATGGTCCGGAACAGGGAAAACAAGTAGGGTGGCAGGACGATCAAGGCGGCCCAGGCCGCCCAACGGCGGGTGGGCGGTCCCCCTAGGGGCAAAAGGGGGGCCAAGGAGGAAGCGGACTGCCTCCACCCAAAGAAACGCTCCCTTGCTTGAACCACCGTTAAAGTAAACTGCCTCTTAGCACCAACGCGCCGCTGGTTATGCCGTTAAAACGAGTGGGCTATCCTCGTGGCGACTGTTCCCGCATGCGCATCGAGGATAGCCAATGGCGACGAGGCTATGGCGCCCCTGAGGTGGGCGCTAGGCACGCGGGAGGATGTATCCGCGGCACTACCTTTGGCACGCGCTGGGCTTCCATCTTCCGGCCCGCGTACGGGCCGTGGCTTATTATCTGTTGTTTCCGTTACTGCTGATGCTGCCGGTCTTGGTCGTGCTGTGCGGACTCGTACGGCGGCTGGCCCCGCGCAGTCGCCGGTTGCAACGCGTCGCGGTCGGGGCTAGCCTCGGGTGCTGGGTCGGGTTTGGCGTGCCCGCCGTCTACGGCGTGAACCGCGTGGCCGAGCTGGTGCGCCAAACCAAGCTCCACGCCCCCGCTGCCCATCAGCTCCTGCGATGGCTGGGCTTCCGCGGCAGCCACGACGATTTAAGGTGGTGGTGGAACGCGCTGGTCATTGCGTTCTGGTTCTCCCTGCTGGGTAGCGTGCTGGCCTACGGGAGCGCCCCTCGCGCCAAGGCGCGTACGTCCTAGCTTATTCCCTTATGTCATAACGAACGTTTCTTTGTACAACTAAACTGCCGGTCTGCTTCACAAGGAATGAGGTCCAACAGCTGCCGGTTTAGTTCAGAAAACTTGTTCAGCAATCAAAGTACACTTAACGTTACCTTCGTGACGGATAAGCTGTACTTTTGCCTTATGAACATCGGCTACGCCCGCGTCTCGACCCGCGACCAGAATCTGGAACTGCAACTCGATGCCCTCACGAAAGCGGGCTGCGAGACCATCTACCAGGAGAAGGTATCCGGCGCGAGCGCCAGCCGGCCGGAGCTAGAGCGCCTGCTCACGCAGCTGCGCACGGGCGACACGGTGTATATCTACAAGCTCGACCGGTTGGGGCGCTCACTCAAGCACCTGCTGCAGGTGGTGGGCGAGTTGCAGCAGCGGGGCGTGGGCCTGGTGTCGCTCACCGATGCCATCAACACCACTTCCGCTCAGGGCCGGCTCGTCTTTAATCTGTTCGCCTCGCTCGCGGAGTTTGAGCGGGAGCTGATTCGCGAGCGCACCCATGCCGGGCTCGCTGCGGCGCGGGCACGGGGCCGGGTAGGCGGCCGCCAGCGGGGACTATCCGAAGAAGCCGAGCGCACGGCCATCATCGCCGAAACCCTCTATCGGGAGCAGCAGCTCGGCGTCAACGAGATTGCCCAGCGCCTGCGCATCTCCAAAGTCACCCTCTACAAGTACTTACGCCACCGCAACGTGGTCATCCACGCCCACCGCAAACCAGCCCCAGCCACCCCATCCACTTAACCGTTGGACCAACCTTTTAACCAAGGCCAATGGTGAAAAACAGGCTTAAACGAGTAGGCTAGGTGGCTCGCCCGGCTTGCTATGCTTGCTTAGTGGGGGCAACGTGGCCGAAATGCTCCAGCAGCACCTGGCTGATTTTGTCGCGGGTGAGGGGCTTGGTGAGGTAGCCGTTGATGGGCAGGCCTTGCATTTGCGCCACGTCGTTGGGATTAAGGGAAGTGGTGAGCATGATGATGACCACCGTGGGGTTCTGGCGGGCGGGCCGCTGGGCGTAGGCCTGCAGAAACTCGACGCCGTTCATGCGCGGCATCTTCATGTCGAGCAGCACCAGGGCCGGGCAGGTGGGCGAGGTGGGCAGCTCGCAGTGGGTGTGCAGCAGGTCGAGGGCTTCCTGGCCGTTGCCAGCTACCAGGACGGTGTCGCTGACGGCCATGCGCCGGAGCAGGGCTTGGTTAAGATAGTTGGTGGTGTCGTCGTCGTCGACGAGCAGGGTGCAGGAGATGGCAGCCATGAGTTTTAGGCAGGGAGGTAAGCAGGAAAGGGCTGCCCGGCGGGGCTATCCGCGTGGGGTAAAAAAACGAGGAAGGTGGTGCCGGCGCCGAGCTGGCTATGCACCTCGATGCGGCCGCCGGCGTTGTCGACCATGCGCTTGACCATGTACAGGCCGATGCCCGTGCCCTCGACGTGGTCATGGAAGCGCTGAAACATGGTGAAGAGCTTAGGCAAGTGGGTGGGATCGAGACCGAGGCCGTTGTCGTGCACTTCGAGCACGGTGTGGCCATCACGGACGTGGGCCCGCACGTCGACGTGGGGCGTGCGGTCGGGATGCCGGTATTTGACGGCGTTGCTGAGCAGGTTGTAGACGAGGCTGCGCAGGTTTTTCTCGGCGAAGTGAATCGGCGGCGTGGCCGCGACTTCGACCACCAGTTGGGTGCCGGTCTCCTGCAGCAAAGGCACTAAATCCTGGCGCACGTCCTCCACAACGGCGGCCAGGTTGACCAGGGTGGTGGCCGGCGCATTTTCTTTTTGCAGCTTGGACACCTCCGTCAGGTGGTCGATGGTACGCTTGAAGCGTTCTACTGCGTCGAGCATGCGCGTCAGGGTCGGACCGACCGCCGCGTCCTGGACCACTTCGGTAGGAAGCTCCGCCTGCAGCAAATAGAGCAGGCCCTCAATGTTACTGATGGGCGCCTTCAAATCGTGCGAGGCCGTGTAGATGAAGTTGTCCAGGTCCACGTTGGTGCGCGTGAGCTGCTCGTTGGCCTGTTTGAGGTCCGTGATGTCGATGGCCGAGCCTACGTAGCCGTACAGCTCGCCGTTGGGAAAGTAGCTGGGCGCGCCCTGGGCCTGCAACCAGCGGTACTCGCCGTCGTGGCGCCGCATGCGGTGCTCCAGGGAGTAGACGCGGCGCTGAGCAATGGCGTCGGTCAGCACTTGCTGGACCCGGGCCATCTCCTCGGGGTGCATGTAGGGGCCCCACCCGCTGGTCCTATACTCCTCCTGGCTGACGCCCACAAAGTCGACAAACGCGCGGTTAATGTAGCGAATGGTGGAATCGGGGTGCACGGCCCACACCATGTTGGGCGCGGCGTCGGCCATGATGCGGAAGCGCTGCTCGCTCTCCTGCACCTCGGCCGCAAACTGCTCGACGCGCAGGCGCGCTTCGGCCACGTCCGTGACGTCGGCGGCGGTGTTCATCACGCCGTACACGCGGCCGGCGGCGTCGCGCAGCGGGAGGAAGCTGTAGTGGTAGTAGAAGATTTGGAGCTGGCCGTGCATGAGGACATCCACGCGCTGATTGCGTTTATGCAGCGCTTCGCCCGTGGCGTACACCTGCTGCGCCTGCTCGAAGATGGCCTGGTTTTCCAGCTCGGGCAGCACGTCGGCAAACCGCTGGCCGATCACGTCCGACCCCTTGCCCCACCCGTCCAGAATGGCCTGGTTGGCAAACTGGATGTGCAGGTCCGGGCCCACGAACACGCCGATGGGAAAGGGCGCAGCTTCGACGAGGGAGCGCACCCGCAGCTCGCCCTCTTCCACCACGCGCCGGGCCTGCACCTGGTCGGTGACTTCGTGGGCGAAGACCAGCACCCCGTCCACCTCCCCGGCGGCATTGCGGCGGGCTTGGTAGGTGAAGGTCCAGTAGATTTCTTCCAGGGGGCCGCCGTCGTGACGGGCCAGCCGCAGGGGCAGCTCCTGGGCCACGAGGGTTTCGCCCGTCTCGTATACGCGCTGCAAGTCGTCGAGCAGGGGGATGCCGGCCATTTCGGGCAGCGCCTCCAGCAAGGGCTTGCCGAGCAGGGTGCGGCCGGGGAAGATGCGCTGATAAGCTGGGTTGACCAGCTGATACACCAGCGCGGGGCCGTCGAGGATAACAATGGGGGCCGGGGCGTCCATAAAAAGCTTGTGCAACTGCTCGCGCTCGGCCTCGCGCTGCTGGCGGGTCAGTACCTGCTCGGTCACGTCGTAGGCGAGGATGGAAATGCCGGCGATCTCGCCGGCCTCGCGGTAGGCTTGGAAGGTAAAATTGAAGTAGCAAGTGCGCGCCGGCTGCCCCGCGGCCGGGGTTGGCGTGAAGGGCTGCTCGGTGCCAAAGAAGGTCTCGCCGGTTTGGTAGACCTGGTCGATGAGGGCCTTATACCCCTGGGCCACCAGTTCGGGCGCGGCCACGGCCAGGTCCAGGCCCACGAGTTGGCGGCCGGGAAAGAGCGCCTGGTAGGCCGGGTTGACGTATTCGTAGCGGTGGCCCGGGGCACGCAGCAGGGCCACCACGGCCGGGCTTTGCTCGAACACGTGGTAAAAGGCCAGCCGCTCCTGCGCTTGCTGCTGGGCCGCGGCCAGCACCTGGGCCTGCAGAGCTTCGGCTTGCAGGCGGGCCTGCACCCGCTCCGTGGCGTCCGTCAAAAAGGTCAGAATACCGGTCGTGTGGCCCTGCCCGTCGCGCAGGGGTTGGTAGACCAGGTCGAGGTAGTACAGCGCGGGCTCGCCGCCGGGCGGTTGCAGCTCGGTAGGCGTTTCGCGGCCCACGTAGGCTTCGCCGGTGCGGTAGATGCCGTCGAGCAGGCTAATAAAGCCTTGGTGCGCTGCTTCGGGGAAGCACTCGGTCAAGGGCACGCCCAAGCGGGCGCGGTGCCCCACCAGCGCGTCGTAGCCGGGGTTGGTGAAGGCAAAGCGGTGGTCGGGGCCTTCAAAGGTGGCAATCATGGCCGGGGCCTGCCCCAAAATTTCGCTCATGCGCTGCTCCTGCTGCTCCAGCGCCCGCCGGGCCTGCAGCAGGTCATGGACGTCGAGATTGGCGCCGTACCACAAACGGGGCCGACCGGCGGCTTCGGCGTCGGCCAGCGGTTCGGGCACGCCCTGGCTGGCGAACCAGCGGTACTGCCCGTCCGCCCCGCGCAGGCGAAACTCGTAGCTCCAGGGGCGGCCTTCGGCCAGGGCCGCGCCGTATTCGCGGGCAATGACGGGCAGATCGTCGGGGTGAATAAAGGTGGGCCACGCTTCGGTAACGGGCGCGCCGGGGGCCATGCCGGTGTAGGCGTACCACTGCGGGCTGAGGTAGAGCACCTGCCCTCTGGCGTCGGTGGTGAAGGTGGTGCTGGGCAGGCTTTCGGTGACGCGCAACAGGCGCTGGGTGGCGGCTTCGGCGTCAGCCCTGGCGTGGCGCAGGGCTTGGGTGCGCTCGAACACCGAGGCCTCCAGTTCCTGGTTGAGCTGCTGCAGCTGCTGGCGGGCTAGCACCTGCTCCGTCACTTCGGCGGCTACCACCGTGACGCCCGTCACCTGGCCGTCGGCCCCACGCAGGGGCTGGTACACGAAGTTCCAGTACACGGTGTCGCGGCGGCCCTCCCGGTCAATGAACGAGGGCATTTCGTGGGCCACGTAGGGCTGGCCGGTGGCCAGCACGCCGGCCAGCAACTCCTCGTAGCCCTGCCCGCTGGTCTCCGGCAGCAACTCGAACAAGGGCGTGTTCAGGGCCTGCGTGGAGGTGCGGCCCCACATGCGCAGCACGGTCGGATTCGCCATTTCGACGACGTGGCTGGGACCCCGAAACACGGCCAGCGCCACGGGGGCCTGCTCAAAGAGCTGGCGCAGCTCTTCGCGCTGCTGCTCGGCCTCGGCACGGGCGTCCCGCTCACTGGCCTGGCTGTCGCGCAACAGCCGCTCGGCCCTGCGGCGGGCGGTAATGTCCTGGACGGATTGGATGATGAACTGCACCTGCCTGGCCGCGTCGAGCACGGGCGTGTGGCGCGGTAGCCAGTGGCGCTCCACAAACCGGCCGGGCTGCGCCGGGTCGGGCACGTCGTAGTGCTGCGGGGCCATCTCGTGGGGCTGTTTGGTAGCCAGCACCTGCAGAAGCGAGGCGCGCACCTTGGCCACGCCGTTGGCTTCGGGCGTGGCGGGGTTATCGGGAAAGGCATCGAAGATGAATTGCCCCACGATAGTGGCCCGCTGGGTCAGCGTCGCGGCCAGGTAGTCGTCGCTGGCGCCCACTATTACCCACTCCGGGGAAAGCAACAGGTTGGCACCGGGCTGGGCGTTGAAAACGGACAGCAAGTCGGGCGGGGGTGGGGCGAAGGGCATCAAAACAGTGGGGAGGGCGAAGGGCGGGCTACGAAGGTCGGGTTTATCTGACTAGGGCAGTTCCACGAAGAAGGTAGTGCCTTCCTGCTCGCGACTTTCCAGCCAGATGTCACCCCCGTGCAGTTGCACAATCTGCTTGGCAATGAACAGCCCCAGGCCCGTGGTGGTCTCCCCGTGCAGGCCCGTGCGGCGCGTGGGGTTGAACTTGTCGAACAACTGGTGGTGCAGCTTGCCCGGAATGCCGATGCCCGTATCCTGCACGGTGATCCGCACGCGGCCCTCCTGAGGTCGCACCCCCAGCGTGATGGTGCCTCCCGCCGGCGTGAACTTCAGGGCGTTGCCCACCAGGTTGTCCAGCACCCGGCCGAACTTGTCGGGGTGCAGGCGCCCACACACGGGCTCGGCCGGCAGGTCCAGAACCAAGGCCACCCCCTTGCCCTGGGCAGCCAGGCGATGCAACTCGAGCCGCGCGGCCAGGTAAGTATTCAGATTCGTGGGCCGCTTGTCCAGGCCATGTTCATTCAAATCACCCACGTAGAGCACGTCCTCGAGCAAGTCCGTGGCGTGGGCGCAGGCGCGCTGGATCAGGCTCAGGTAGTGCACCATCTCCGGGGGCGGGGGGCCGTCCCCGGCCCGGCTGGCGACCTCGCGCTGCAGCAAGTCGACCAGCAGCTCAATCTGGGCCACGGGGGCCTTCATGTCGTGGGTAGCCAGCTGCAGAATCGTTTCCTGGGCATCGTAAAGCCGCTGGAGCTTCGCTTCCAGGCCCTTGCGCGCGGAGATGTCTTCTAAGATGGTGTAGCCAAGTTCGCCGTCTTCGTCGGGAAATAAGACCGAGGTGACCTGGCACCAGAAAGAGGAACCGTCGGCCCGGACCAGGCAGGTTTCCAGCGAGAAGTGCGGCAGCTTATGTTCCCACAAGCGCCGTTGCAACTCCTGCCAGTCGGCCCGGTAGGCAGGGTGGGCAAACTCGATGATTTTGTGACCCACCAGGTCCTCCAGTTGGGCGCAGCCCAGCATGGCCAACACGGCGGGGTTGGCCTGGCGGATGGTCAGGTCGGGGGTGATGATTTTCTGGCCCAGCGGGGAGTTCTCGAACACGGTGCGAAAGCGGGCCTGACTCTGCTGGTAGCGATCCTGCTCGGCCGCGTGGGCGGTAGCCACTACTTGGTCCGCGCGCAGCTCGCCGTTTTCTGGGCGCAGCGCGTGGTTTTCTCCCTTGGAAGATCCCGGGTTAGGTGAGGATAAGGGTGCGTCAGCCATAGCGGGGGAATAGCAGCCCGCGGACGGTACGGGTGCCTCAGCAGTACGCGCCCCTCGCCTCCCTGGTTCGATGGTCCCCGGACGGGGGTAGAAAACAAGTGCCCTGCTGGCCGGAAGTAGTCGCTCAACCTGAGCCGTAGCTGCCGCTATGCTATCTTCGTGCTTGGTTACCCTATGGCTACTGCTCCTTTCGCTCGCCTGCTCACTTGATGCAAAAACTCTCCAGTGTGCTGCTGGTCGACGACGACCCGCTCACCAATGACCTCAACGAACGCCTGCTCCGCCAACTCGGCGTAGCCGAGCAGTACCTGGCTGCCACGGACGGGGCGGAAGCGTTGGCCACCCTAACCCAGCTCAGTGCCCACGCCCAGCCCCGCAGCCCGGTGCTGGTGCTGCTGGATGTAAAGATGCCGGGCATGGATGGCATGACCTTTCTAGAAGCCTACCGCCAGCTGCCCGCCGCGCAGCAGCAGGCCGTGGTGATTGTGTTGCATACGGCCTCCATGAGTTCCCTCGACCTGGGGCGCCTCGAGGAGTTGCCCATTGCGGGCCTGGTGAGCAAGCCCCTGACCAAAGACAAGATGGACACCATCCTCAAGCTCCACTACCAGCGCCAGTTTCCGGTCGGTTAGGGGCCTAGAGTTCGCTTTCTTTACGCTTTCCCTGGCTTTACGTGAACCTATTCTCCTCCCTTGAGGCGTCACGCTCCGCCGAAAGCGACATCTTATGCTTGGCCGGGTGCTGAGCAGCACGAAAGAGCGAAGAGGCACCCTTAGCGGCGGTTACTGGTCGCGTAACTGCCCCGGCCCAGGCCAGCTAAGGCTTCCCGGTAGACCGGGATGGGATGATAGGCGGGACTGACCTGGCGCTGGATACAGTCGTATTCCTCGTCGGTAAGACACACCGTGTGGTAGCCGTCTCACACCACGAAGAGGCAATAGTTGGCGTCTGAACACCCCACTCGGCAACAGGCTTGACTGGTATCCATGACAATTCCCTCCCCCGCCTGGTACTGCGCTAACGTGGTGATGGCCCCCATTTCGATTGCCGTTACAGTGGAGGTGTAACTTACTCAATTCCATAGGTATACGCAACCTCAGGTGTGGCTCTCGTGCACCGCCGGAGGAGGGTCCGGGGGCTACAGCTATGCAGGAGCTAAGAAGGTAGTAGGTAAGTGCTTTACGCATTTGTTTGCGTAGTTTATGGCTTCTTTTCCGGGTATCTACCGACCCTGGGGCCCGTAGACAAGGGCATGCCAACACCCCTTCTCACCACCGAAGCCCAACGCCGCCGCGCCGTGGACTGGGCCGTGAAGGTAGCCACCAACACGCCCCTGGCCCCGCAGCGCTACGAGCGCCAGCTGCTGGAGCAGTATGCCGACGGCCTGCTCACCCTCGACGAAGTAGAGGACCTACTCACGCGCAGCGTCTACCATGTGCTCTACCACAGCCGGGCTACCGCGCCGCCGAGCGAGGCGGGCCTGCAGGCCTTGCTCACCCAATCCCGGCGCTACAACGCGTGCCACCAGCTCTCGGGCTTGCTCCTCTACAGCGCGGGGCGCTACGTGCAGGTGCTGGAGGGGGCCGAAGCAGACGTGCAAACCGTATACGCGCGGATTCAGCGCGACCCGCGCCACGAGCAGGTGGTCACCCTCAGTCAGGGCCCGCAGCCCCAGCGGCGGTTTGCCGACTGGAGCTTGCGCTTTGGCTCCCTGGCGCCCCTGGTGGTAGAGCAGGTGCTGCCCGTGATCGCCGATCCGCTAGCCGAGCCCCCGGTGCTGGACCCCGACCGGCAGGCGCTGGTGGCGGCGGGCCAGGGCTGAGCGAGCTGCCGGTCGCCGTCGCGTTGCGCTTGCGGGGCCGCGCATTTCAGGGCATCTTGCGCCCTGCCTGCCAACTGCCCTGTTCGCTTGGGCTTCTATTCCTAAACCGGCCTAGTTACTGTTGCCGCAGCCCCTACCGCGGTGTTTGGCTGCCTGGTCTGGTTCGGGATAGGGAGCGCCGAACGGCGCGCGACGTGGGGGGCAGCCCACTAGTGGGGGCACCCGGGTCCAGGGTGCCAGCGGCGCGCGACGGCCGGCGGTTCCCAATATTCGCATCCTCGGCGCGATTGCCCGCGGCGGGGCGTTGCCCCTGGGAAAGGAGGCGGTTAATCACCATAATCGCGACCAGAATGCCCGCGAGCGCCACTAAGGAAGCTTGATGCGCCATAAGCCAGCTAACCATATACTAAACTAGTAACTACAACTAAACTTGCTCCTCCTTTACGTAGTCTGCCGCCGGTAGATAGGTTATGATTCACCGGCGCCCCCCTCTAGGATCGCCGGGGCCCTAGCCGTCTCGTTTGCACGGCGAGCACTTCCTCCAGGCTCATTTCCCCTTTGACATAGCGCGCGAGCAGGGCCATGGTGTCGCCCGAAGCGACGGGTACCGTTCCTTCAAGAAGCCCGACAAGCCGCTCCGCCTCCCGCACGCGCGCCCGCCAACCGAGCTGCTGCTCAGGGGAAAGCATCGTTGGGGGAGCAGGAAAATAGCCGTGGCTCATAAGGAATTACCGACACAACAAGCCGGCATCTTACCGGCTGACCGCAGAGGAGAGGGCCAGGGAAAGGTCGCTTGTTTAACGAGACGTTTGAAGGGCTTGGCAGGCGAACATGATACCAAAGTCACCTACGAGGAGCACTTTAACAACTTATTTTGAAAACTGACTTTTGGCCGTCAAGGGTCCCCGTGCTTGCTACGTCTTCTAGCTACTGTCGCCCAGCTAAGCGGTAGTAGTTGGGTTGCTCTGCCCTATTCTGGCTGGGCCTTGGCCCCAGGGGCGCTCCCCCGCGGGGGGTATTACTTTGGCTCCCTAGTTCTCTACTTCCCGGGCCAGCTTGCTGAGCACCTGTAAGGCGGCCCGCGCTCGGGTTTTGGCCGTGCCCAGGGGCAGGCCTAACTGCTCAGCGGCTTCCACATGGGTGTAGCCCTGAAAATACAGTAGCGCGATCAGCTCCCGGTGCGCGGGCGCGAGGCGCTGGGTGAGGTCGCGCACGCCGATGTGTTCAGGCTGAAAGGTGCAGGGAGCCGGCAGGTAGCGGGCCGCGTCCGTGTCCAGGGACTGGCCCCGGGTGTGCAGGTGGTGACGAGCGCTGCGCAGCACGTCGATGGCGTGGTAGCAGCAGATGCGCTGCATCCAGGTGAAGAGGCGGCCCCGGGCCGGGTCGTAGCGTCCGATGTGGCGCCAGATGCGCAGCAAGCCTTCCTGCAGGATATCTTGCACGAGCTCCTCCTGGCGCACCAGGCGCCGAATGGCGTGTCGCAGGGTGGGCCCATACTGCCGGTAGAGCAGGCCCAAGGCACGCTCGTCCCGGGCTAGGAGCCGTTGCACCAGACGTTCTTCCTCCGTTAGGGGCACCGGCAAAGGGAGCAGGGTGGGCATACGCAAGCAGGAAAAAGATCGAACAGGGCAGAGAGTGGGCAACGGCCTACCAAAGAGAGTGCTAGTAGCACCGAAACCAGTAAGTGAGAGGCATGGCCTGCCTACGCAGAACCCGTGGCCTTGTTCCCGAGGTTAGGACAAGGTGGACTATTTTGAGGGTGAACAGCAAAGGGATTATCCCACAAGTCCACAATGGCGTGTGAACAGCCATTTTTTGGGCGCCGAGGGCCGGCCGCGCCGGAGCAAGGGCGGCCGGTTCTCGGCGTAGCTGCGCGAGGAGGTCAAGTGCGTGCCGTCGGGCAGCGTCAACCCGCACTCCCCATACGTTCACGGGGGCAACCCCTGGAAGTAATTTGTGTTGACCATTAGGGAGCGGAGCACCCGCAGGAAGTGGTCGGCACCCCGTTGGCGCGCCAGCTTGCTTAGGGTCGTGCGCATCGGGTGGGGCTGGCCTTCACCCCGTAGCAGGATGTAACTTCCCCGCGCCTCCAGGTATTGGACCTGAGTGTGGCCTGAAAGCCGCAGAGCAAACCCACGCAGGGCCGAGTCGGCGGTTTTACCCAATTTGGTTACGAACATTCAGCGATAAGCAGTATACAAATCTTACGGAATTGTACTGGGTGGGTGGTTTGCGCGTTGAATGGTCATCCGACCACAAAAAATATTCTCACTAGATGTTTTCTGGCAATGGTGCCGTCAAGAAGTGGGGGCTACGCCCGCACAATTGCCCTAGCTGCGCCGCACATGAATACTTACCCGCTCCCCGTCTTCGCTGGTGGTGGGCATCACGTCGATGCGGTCAGCTTCGTCGAAATATGCAGCTAGGCCGCGCACAATGCCGACTGCTAATCCACTCATACGTCGTTTAGAGATGTAATCAATTATCAGCTCGTTTTCATTTAAGCGCCGCACCTGCAGTACGGGGGGCCTATTCTCGACGTGCTCACTACGCACCTGCTTGTGCATGGTCATCTCTGTGTTCTCAATCATGTCGAGCGTTTTCCACTCGGGCCGGATGTGCTTCTGATACATAAACATCAGATCGGGCACGAGGTACTCGCCAAACTTCTCGTGCAGTTCACCCGCAGGGATTCCTGTCATCTCGGCAGCCTGGCCTACTAGGTCGTAGATATGCTGGTCGGGGTAGACTGTTTTATGATCAAATTCCAGGGTTTCCAAGCCGGCATTCTTCATAAGCTTAAGCCATGTGCTATGGTCGTACTGCGTTTGAACGTAGCGTTTTAGCAACATGAAAATATGGCCGTGCATAAGATACAGTGATGAATTAACTGGAAAATGATTGATGAGGAGGGCAGTTGCCTGGCCGGCGAGGTAGGGGTTTAATTCTTAAAATACCTACCTCGCGGCTCCTTCGTGATTTTGCCCATTTTATGGTTCAGCTTGTTAGGCTGCCACTTTGCTAATGTACAAGCTCCCAATCTAAGTGCTGTTTCATAGCACATTCATGGCGCGACCGTCAGCCGGAATGGAGGCACAAAGACGCGTGGTAGCTTTGCCGACCTTCGGTTCGCGTCTATTCGTTGAACAAGGGAAGCCGTGCAAACTGAACAACCGTGCGATAAGTAAAGCTTGTTATCCCTACTAAAGCAGATCGGCGCAACAGGGGAAGTAGGTCAAGCGGCCTTCTTGAAGGCAGGTCAACAAGCTAGGGCCAGAAAGCAAAGGGGTCTGTTGTTTCGGAACCGTCTTGTTGGACCACGCGGGCGAGCGTATTTAGCTTACTCACCTGCCAATAATCATAGGGTCTGAATCCGATGACTTATTGAGCCCGCCATGCGTCGACCTGTGTGAGCCCTCAGGCCTGGCTATAGTCCCTTCGGAAGGCTCGCCTCGCCATCGGAGAGATCATCTCCGTCCCAGCCGGGGGCGGGTGGATGGCTGCGCCGCCACCCCTAAATGGTCCCCGGGGGTGTTGCCGCGGGTTACGCTACCTTTGAGCGCCCCTCCAGATGGATGGGCGGCGCTTGTCTTCTTTTCGCTTCGGCCTGGTGGTCTACGTATGGCTCTTGCTTCCTCAACTTCCCCTTTTGCGGCCGTCGCCCCGCTCGACGAGGTGCTGCGCGAGCTGCTGGCCGTCTCGCTGACGGGCGTCATTCTCTATACGCCCCTCTTCGACCCCGCTGGCTCGGGCCAGATCGTAGACTTCACCTTTGCCTACCTCAACCCCGCCGCCCAGCGCATGATGGGCATGCCCCAGGTGCCCACCCTGACCCACCTGGGGCAGTGGCCGCACAGCGAGGCGCACGGCACGTTTGCCTTTCACGTCGACGCCTTCGAGTCGGGCGAGCCCCGGGAGTACAACATCAACTACCAGGCCGACGGCTACGACAACTACTACCGCCTCGCTGCCCGTCGGGTGGGCGCGGGCCTGCTGGTGAGCTTTACGGATACGGCCGATCAGCCCCGCAGCCCCGTGGAGGAAGCCCTGCGCGCCAGCCAGGCCCGGGAACGGGCCCTGCTGGCCGAGGCGGAGCGGGAGCGGGCGCTGCTGCAGGCCGTCTTCACCCAGGCCCCCGTAGGCATCGCCCTGTTCCAGGGCCCGGACTACGTGGTCACGCTGGCCAACGCGCGCATCAGCGCCATGTTCGGCCATCCGGCGGAGCAGGTGCTGGGCCGCCCGCTGCTGGAAGGGGTCCCGGAGCTGCGCGGTCAGGGCTTCACGGAAAAGCTGGACGAGGTAGCCCGCACCGGCGTGCCTTTCCTGGGGACTGAAGTGCCGGCCCAGTTGCTTCAGCAGGGGCAGCTGGCCACGCACTACTTCAATTTTGCTTACCAGCCCGTGTATGACGCGACGGGCACGCTGCTAGGGGTCTTTGACCTGGCCGTCGATGTGACCGAACAAGTGGAGGCCCGCCAGCAGCTTGAGCAGCTCAACCAGGCGCTGGAAACCCGGGTGCAGGAGCGCACGCAGGAGTTGCAGCACCAGCAGGCCCAGCTGGCGCAGATTCTGGGGGAGGTGCCCGCCGCCATCGCCCTGCTCACCGGACCCGAGCACTGCCACACTTTCTTCAACGAAGCCTACCAGACCCTGGCTGGGGGACGCGCCGGCCTGGACCTGCCCGTCACGGCGGTCTACCCTGAAGCCTCCGAACAAGGGTTTATCGACCTTTTAGGGCAGGTCTACACCACCGGCCAGCCCTTCCGCAGTACCGACTGGCCCACGCAGATGCTGAACCCCGCCACGGGGGAGCACGCCCTGCATTACCTCGACTTCCTTTACCAGCCTCTGCCCGACGTGCTTGGTCAGCCCCAGAGCATCCTGGTCTTTGTCGTGGATGTGACCGAGAAGGTCTTGGCCCACCAACAAACAGTCGTTCTGCAGCGCGAGGTGCTGGCCGCCACCCAGCGCCAGGTGCAGGAGCGCGCGGCCTTCCAGGCCGTCTTCGAGCAAACCCCGGCCCTGATTGCCCTGCTACGCGCCCCCGGCCACCGCTACGACTACGTCAACCCCGCTTATCAAGCATTCTTTCCCGGCCGCCAGCTGGTAGGGCGTGACCTGGCCGAGGCTGCGCCCGAACTGATGGCGCAGGGCTTTGGCGCCCTTATCGATCGCGTGTATCAGACGGGCGAGACGTTCTTTGGCCAGGAGCTGCCCTTTACCCCACCCCCGGCCCCAGGCCAGCCCGCGCGCCCGGGCTACTTCAACTTTACTTACCAGGCCTACCGGGAGGGGGGCGCCATCGTCGGCGTCTCCATCTTCGCTTTTGACGTGACCGAACAGGTGCTGGCCCGCCAGCAACGAGCCCTGCACGAGCAGCAACTGCAGGATTTGTTCGAGCAGGCCCCCGTGGCCATTGGCATCCTCCAGGGTCCGGACTACGTCATTGAAGTGGCCAATCCGTTAATGGCCCAGCTCTGGGGCCGCACCCGGGCGGAGGTGGTGGACCGCCCCTTGTTCGAGGCCCTGCCCGAAGTGCGCGATCAGGGCTTTCAGGAACTGCTCGATGGCGTGCGCCGCAGCGGCGAGGCCTTCGTGGCCGAGGGCATCGCGGCCCGGCTACGCCGGGGCGCCAGCACCCAAACCGTGTACCTGAACTTTGTGTATCAGCCCCTGCGCGACGCCGATGGGTCAATTAGCCGGGTGGCGGCCGTGGCCACGGACGTCACGGCCCAGGTCCAGGCCCGCGCGCAAGTAGAGGAGCTCAACCAGGAGCTGGCCGCCACCAACAAGGAGCTGCGCGCCACCAACGACGAACTAGGCCATTCCAACCGCCAGCTGCAGCGCACCAACGCGGACCTGGACAACTTCATTTATACCGCCTCCCACGATTTGAAAGCCCCGATATCCAACATCGAAGGCCTGCTGCTGGCCCTGGGGCAGGAGCTGCCCCCCACGGCCCAGGTCGGCAACGTGCCCGAGATCCTCCAGTTTATGCACCAGGCCACCGAGCGCTTTCAGCGGACTATTGCCTACCTCACGGACGTGAGCAAGCTGCAGCAGGCGCATGCCCAGGCCGCCACACCAGTTCCGCTGGCTGCCTTAGTGGAGGAAGTGCGGCTCGACCTGCAGCCGCTGGTGCAGCAAACCGGTGCCCAGCTGGTGGTCGACGTGCCGGCCAGCGCCCGGCTGCCCTTCTCGGAGAAGAATTTGCGCAGCGTGGTCTACAACCTGCTCAGCAACGCGCTCAAGTACCATCACCCCGACCGACCGCCGCAGGTGCGGCTGCGCTACTTCCGGCAGGCGGGCAATCACGTGCTGCGGGTGCAGGATAATGGCCTGGGCCTGGACCTGAGCCAGGGGACGGACAAGCTCTTCGGCATGTTCCAGCGCCTGCACACCCACGTGGAGGGCTCGGGCCTGGGCCTGTACATGATCAAGAAAATAGTCGACAATGCGGGCGGGCGCCTGGACGTGCAGAGCCAGCTGGGGGAAGGGACCACCTTTATGGTTTACCTGCCCCCAGCCCTGGACGCGCACGAGGCCGCTGCGGCGGGGCAGCCAGGATGAGCACAGGAGCCTACCCGACTATCCACCCCGCGGGTTAGCGCCGGAGCAGGCAGGTGACTCATCCGGGGACCCGTTTCAACGGGCCGTAGGATTACACTGACAAGAAGCCAACCAGGCAGCCAGCGGGTAGTATTCCGGCAGCGCTGGTGTGCCCTACTGCTTCAACAAGATAACCAGGGCCCTGCTGGCAGGGCTAAGGGTTGCCGGGCCGTGGTGGCCACTTTTATGGGCTCGGAATCCAGTCCTGCGTCTTTTTTAGTGGGCCGGGCGGAAAGCACAAGGGCTTGACTTGTAAGGCTCCGGCGTAGGCGGCGGTAGCAGCCTAGGCTACGGTTGGGGTTAGGCTGTTAGGCCAAACCAGCCGCCCCACCTACCCGTAGCAAATAAAATGGCGATGGAATCCCCCTATATCCCCCCCTGTGATAAGGTCACCGATACCGTGCTGGCCTACTACCGGCAAGTGGATGAGCTCGTGATTACGGCCCAGGAACTAGCCACTTGGTTTGACCTGTTGCCCGCCCCCACCCGTCTGCAAATGCATACCCTAGGGCTGCGCACCTGCCTGACGCTGCCCGCCTTTCGCCGGTCGGTGCTCGAGCACCGGGGCCGGTCCATGGCTGCCTATATGGCCGCGCACCTAACGCCCGACGAGCTACGGCTTTGGGAGGAGAGCGAGGGGAGGCTATAGCTTTAAACGGTAATCTACTGCTACAGGGCGGGCCGCCAACTCCGCATTAGCCCGCGGGCGCTGGAAGCTAGCAAAAGAGGGGAGGCCTGCTAGCCGGGGATGATGGCCGTGGCTTCTACCTCGACGAGCAAGCGAGGATCGATGAGCGCGGCCACCTGCACCAGCGTGCAGGCGGGCCGAATGTCCCCAAACACCTCGCCGTGGGCGCGCCCCACCTCTTCCCAGGCCGTGATGTTGGTCACGAAGATGCGTGTGCGCACCACATCCGTCAGCGCGGCGCCGGCCTGCTGGAGCGCGTCCCGGATTTTCTCCAGAATGCGCTTGGTTTGGGTGTACTCGTCGTGCCCGCTGATCGTCTCCCCGTCCTGGGCGGTGGTGCCGGCCACCTCCACGACCTGGCCCACGCGCACGGCGCGGGAGTAGCCCACCCGTTGTTCCCAAGGAGCCCCCGAAGAAATCAGTTGTCGCATAGAGTTAGGAAAGGAGGGAAGTCGGCGCCCGTGCGCGAGCGGCTCGGGCGTAAAAGTGCTGGTTCCGACCGGATATTGACCCCGTCGCTTAGGCTCAGTAAGGGGCGGGGCTAACGTTGCGGGTGCAATACAATACCAAAAAAGCGGGGTCGATGCCGGGACTTTTTGCTCTCTAACATGGACTGATCAGCTTTAGGCTGGAAGGTGGTGATTCCTAGCTCAACCGTAGTAATGCCTTGACTTCGTGCTGGAACCCGGCACAGGAGCCCTGAGCTGAGGGCAAGGGCCAGCGCTCGTAGCCCGTACCCAAGGCCATCCGACTAGCGTTTGCGGCGTGAGGCCCCTGGTTCATCCTCCCTTATTCAGGGCTTAACTCGCGCCAGATTTCGGCGACCAGGAGACAGATGATCAAGAACAGCACCAGTGACCAGAGCACGTGCCGCCCATTCAAGAGCAGATAGCGCAGCCGAGCAGGCCATGGTTTTTTCAGGAGGTGTCTTTCCATCGCCTCCTTAGGACAAGGTACTTAGGCAATGGTTTGCTGACGAGTACTATTTCATCGAAAGATGCAGACACCCCCTTTTCTTCCTACTCGAAGGCGGGTGCTTTGGCTCCTAGAGCAGCCCCGCTTCCCACAGCAGGCAAGCCAGGCAAAACCCGTTGACGCCGCACATGAGAAGGCCCGTCTTATCGGCTTTATAAACAGAGCGAGTCCAGGGGGAGGGTTCCATACGTTTGCTTACGAGGCTACCCTAGAGAAGGGCATTAAACATCTCCTTTTCCGCTAATAATACTATGCATCACCCCATGACGCTACGCCCAAGCGCTAAGGGCCGTCTGACCAGCTAACAGCTTTTAGGCGGATAAGCCGCCTTACGTGAACCAGCTTCGGCTTGCCATAAAGTCCCCGGCTCCTAAACTAAGGATTAGGAATATCGACCAGACCTACCACACCGGCACCATCAGCCATGGGCACCAGGAAGTGCGGCTACTGGACCTCCCCCACGGACCGGTTTACTTTACCTTCCTGGCCCAAGCACTTCGGGACACGGCCGGCGTCGTCACGGGCCTGCTGCTGTTCGCCTACGACGTGAGCGCGCACGTTGGGGCCCGTTATCAGGTCGCCGCCCGCGAGTGGTAGCCCGACTTTACCGCCCACCAGCTGGCCCTGGCCAATGAGGCGTTGGCCGTGACCAACAAAGAACTCTCGGTCACCAACGAGCAGTTGCTGCTCAGCAACAGGGAGCTGGTTACCGCCAACGAGCAGTTGCGCGTCGTCCAGGCGGCTAATCAGGTCTACGCCCACTAAGTAACCGGCTGGGCGAGGTCATAGTCAGATGATAACGCGTAACAAAGGGGGAAGCAGCAACTGAGGGCACCAGCTATTGATGACTAGCGCACGAGCGTCTAACAGGGAAGCCGGACCAGCACGCTGGTGCCGCCGGGG
>NZ_JBSWBR010000010.1:0-160513 GCF_054051685.1 Hymenobacter sp. HD11105
CACCGCAAGAAGAGAAGGCGAGCCAACTGGCTCGCCTTCTCTTCTTGCTAGCGCGGCTCCGCCTGAGCGCCTGTAAAAAAGAGCAAGACCCGCTTGACACCCTGCCCGCGGCCCCGCAAACCGGGGCGGGCCGCGTGGGCGGGCGGCAGGACGGCCAGGCCGATCAACCCATGACGAGCGCCTTTCGTGGCCGGACTAGCAGGGCCACGCCCCTCTCGAAGGGCGCTATTGATAGGGCCTTCACCCACGATACGAGGAAGCGCCACCGCGGCCTTCTCCTCCCGAACCCGAGGGCCGTTACCGAACGGGTCCTAGCCGCCTCAACCTGCGGCCTATATCCGACCCGCACGCTTGGCCATCTACCCGAGCGCCCCCCCGACCAGCTCGGAGTGCGGCCCCAGATAGGGTGGGTTACTCTCCCCGGCCATGGCAAGTGGCCGCCAAGCAATCCAGGTCTTCAACAACCCGGGCTGGGCACTCGCTAGTCCTTCCCTCACCTTACATATCCAGCCATTGCTTGAAGGCGTGGGCGCGGCTGCTAACAATCTGCTCTTGCCCATAAGCGGGTTTTAGCACCAGCGACAGTCGCCCTTTGAAGTAAGGGCGTACTTCCTGCACCGCCGCTATATGCACGATCAGCTGCCGGTTGGCCCGGAAGAATTGCCTGGCGTCCAACTCCTGCTCTAACTGGTCGAGGGTGAGATTGATGAGGAAGCGGGGTCCGGCCTTGGTGACCAGAAAGACCACGCCTTCTTCGGCGTAGAAGTACGCCACCTCTTCCACCGCTACCGCCTTCATTGCTTGCCCGTGTTTGACCATGAAGCGCGTCCGGGCCGCCGGGCTTGGGCTGGCGGCAGACTGCACGAGCTGGCGCAGATTGCCTAAGCCCTGCGCTAGGTGCTGCTGCTGCAGGGCTTCGTGCTTTTTCAGGGCCTGGGCCACGTCCGCCGCCGCAATGGGCTTAAGCAGATAATCGATGCTGTTGACCCGAAAGGCTTCGATGGCGTACTGATTGTAGGCCGTGGTGAAAATAACCGGGCACTTCACCTCTACCTGCCGAAAAATGGCGAAGCTGTTGCCATCGGCGAGGTGAATGTCGCAGAAAATCAGCTCCGGGGACTGGTGCCGCCGCAGCCATTCCACGGCTTCTTCCACCGACCCTACGGTCGCGGCGATGTGCGCCTGCGGCCGCAGACGGAGGATGAGGTCGGCCAGGACTTCGGCGGCCAGCTGTTCGTCTTCGATCAGGAGTATGTTCATGCGGCGGGGACGGCGGCGGGGAGCAGGGGCAGCCGCACGGTAAAGGTGTCGTCCGTGGCTAGTACGGCCACGGGCTGAGGGGTTAGGTGCTGGTAGCGCCGCACGATGTTGGGCAGGCCGTGGCCGGTGCCCGGCTCCGGCTCCAGCCGGGGCTGGTGGTTGTTTTCGACCACCAGCCAGTTGTCTTCCACGAAGAGCCGCACCCGCAAGGGCCGGCTCTTCGTCGCGCGGTTGTGCTTGAAAGCGTTTTCGAGTAGCAGCTGCAGCACCAACGGCGGCACGCGGCGGGCCTGGTCGTGCTCGGGCACGCGCACCTCGATGTCCACGGTGTCGCCGAAGCGGGTTTTCATCAAGAAGATGTACGCCTCGGCCACCCGCAGCTCGGTCTGGAGGGGCACCGTGGGTTGGTCGCTGTGCTCCAGCACCGCCCCGTACACGCCCGAGAGCCGGTGCAGAAATGTCGCTGCCTGGTCCTGGCTTTTGTAAATCAGGGAGCCGAGCACGTTCAGGCTGTTGAACAGAAAGTGCGGGTTGACCTGGCTCTTAAGCGCTGCCAGCTGCGCCTGGTAGCTTTCCTTCTGCAACTGCTCGGCCTGCCAATACGCCTGCTGCAGCTTTTTTTGCGTCCGTTCCCCTTCTACGAAGTAGTAAAAGAACAGCGACGCCACCGCCGTTACCACCAGGGCCAGCCGCATCGCCTGGGGGGGAACTCGGCGGTGGGAATCAGCAGGTACTGGGGCAGGAATACGAAAAGGGCACTCAGCACAATGCCCGTGGCGGCTACGGCCGCCCCCTCCAGCAGCTTGCTGCCCCAGCCGGGCAGGCCCCTGAGCTTTTGGGCGGCCGCGAAGCGGGCAATTTGTTCGTGCACCCAGAAGCAGGTGAGCAGAAAGCAAAAGATGAAGGGCAGCTCCAGCATGCCGCGCAGGTCGAAAAACCACAGCGTGCCCAGCTTAATGAACACGACGGAGTAAAACCAAACTACGGCCGTCAGGCCGGCAATCGTGAAGCGTCTTAGCATGGCAAGTAGCGGGATGCGGGCGGGGCCAGGAAGCCCTGACCCACGCACCCGAGCGGGAGGAGACCTTACTCGCTGGCGCGGCTGAGCTCCTCCAAGTTGTTGGTACGGGTTTTCGCTTTAAACGTAGCGCCACGGCGGAAGGCGTAGCGCACTTGCAGGCCGACGCTCTGCGTGCTGCGGTACACGTCGAAGGCGGTACGGTTGGCTTCGGCCTGGAAGGAGCCGCGCAGGTGGCGCGAGCGGAAGATATCCACCACGTTCAGGCTCACGTCCAGCTGGTCGTGGAGAAAGCTGCGCTTCAGCCCCGCGTCTACCCACCACAGCGGCTGCACCTGGTAGATGCCGTAGGCTTGGGGCCCGAGGTACACGCCGCTGACTTCCAGCTTCAGCCCCGCGGGCAGCTCCACGCGGTGGGTGCTCTGCAGGAAGTAGTGCAGGCGGGTGTTGCGCACGGACTGGCCCTGGAGCGCGGTGCGGAAGTGTTGGTAGGCCACGCTGAGCACGTTGTTGACCTGCCAGCGGTCCGTCGGGCGCAGGGGGGCGACCAGGGTGCCGCTCAACTGGTCGAAGCGGCGCACATTGCGCTGCTGCAACACGGTCAGGGTGTCCAGGGGGCGCTGGGTGGGCACTTCGGCGATATAGTCGGCCGTGCGGTCGTAGCCCAGGGTTAGGTGGTAGGTAGACTTCAGCGTCTGGCTCAGCTGCCAGGCGTTCGTGTATTGGGGCCGCAGCTGCGGGTTGCCCTGCGAGACGGTGTACGGGTCGACAAAAAACACGAAGGGGTTCAGGTACTCGTACTGCGGGCGGTTGATGCGGCGGCTATACTGGTAGCCGATTTGGTAGTCTTTACGGACCTGCTGCTGCACGAACACGCTGGGGAACAAGTCTAGGTTGCGCCGGCTGGTGGTTTGGCCCAGCGTCGGGGACGTGCCCCGGCTGCGGGTCTGCTCGGCGCGCAGGCCGGCCTGCAGCTGCCACCGCTCACCCAGGCGGGTGGCCAGGTTGGCGTAGCCGGCATAGATGGCCTCCTGTTACAAAAAGCGGTTGCTGCGCGTCAAATCCAGTTGGGCCGCTGCCAGGCCAGCATCGTGGTAAAAAGTCAAGTCATTGTCGGAGCGTACCTGGCTGTGCTTGGCACCCAGTTCCAACTTCGTCTGGGCACCCAGGGGGCGCGCGTAATCGGTTTTGACGGCGAAGATGCCGTAACGCACGGGGTTGTGGCTGCTGAAACGCTCCGCCGCCCCCGCCGGTTGACCTACGTACCGGTTCTGGTAGTCGCTACGGGTACGGTCGCGCAGGGTGGCGTAGTCGACCTCGGCCGCCAGGGTGGTGCCCAGCGTATCGAGCTTGCCCAGGTAGTGCAGGTCAAAGGTGCCGCTGCGCAGGCGGTTTTCCTGCGTATTGCGGGCCAGCCCGCGCGGCGGGCCGGCCGAAGCGCCGGTGCCCAGCCGGGTTTCCGAGGCGAAGGCAGTCGCTTCGTCGGCCAGCACCAGGTGGGCGGCGGCGCCGACGCTGTGACGCGCCGTGACGTCGTAATCGGTGCCCAGGCGCAGGGTTGGGGTCGTCCGGAAGCCCATCTGCTCGCCTTGCTGCTCCAAGGCTAAGCCGGCCCTATCCGGGCCGAAGGTGCGCTGCATGCGGGTGGACTGGCGGGTAGGCCGCCGGGCCAGGTCTAGGCTGGCGAACGAGCTCCACGGCCCCTGCTTGAGGTTCACGGTGCCCCCGGCGCTGTACCCGGCAGCGCCGTTGTATTGGGCACCAGCGTAGGTGCTGCCGCTGAGCCCCAGCTCGGTATTTTTCTTCAACGTGAGGTTGATGACGCCCGCTGACCCTTCCGCATCAAAGCGGGCCGAAGGATTGCTCATCAACTCCAGCGTGCGCAGCTGGGCGGCCGGCAGGCTCTGCAGCAAGGTTTGCAGCTCCCGGCGCGCGAGGTACACGCGCTTGCCGTCGAGCAGGATCTGCACGCCGCTTTTGCCGTTGAGCTGGATGTTGCCTTCCTGGTCCACGAATACGCCGGGAGCCTTGCTCAGCACGTCGAAAGCCGTGTTGCCGGCCGTTAGCGCCGCGCCTGCCACGTTCACGACGAGCCGGTCGGGGTGCTGCTCCAGCAGAGGCTTCTGGGCCCGGACGGTGACGCCCGGCAACCGGTGCGAGCTGGTCTGGAGCGTAATGTTGCCCAGGGTCTGAACCGCTCGGGCTTCGTCGGCCGCCAGCACCGGGGAGGTCCAGGCGCGGTAACCCAAGGCGTTAATCTTGATCCGGTACGTGCCCGGAGCCGAAACCGGCAGGCGAAACACGCCGTCTCTATCGGTGGCCATGCCCGTCACGAAAGCGGAGTCGGTGGCTTGCACCACCGATACGTTGGCGAAAGGCAAGGAAGCGCGCTGGGAGTCGAGAACCGTCCCCGTCAGCGTAACAGGTTGTTGCGCCAGGGCGGGGCGGAAGAATGAGGAGCAGCAGCGGCAAGAGGCAAGGACGCAGATTCATGATTCAGGAGCTTGAGCAATGGTTCGGCACCAGCCTACCTGGCAGGTGTGAAACAAAGGTCCTGAGTGCCCTTGGCAACCGAAATCAAATTCTTGTAAAGCGGGATGTGTTACCAGTGAAATGGGATGTACGCCCAGTGAGACCGATGGGCCCGGCTTGGTACCTACCCATTTTTCAGCATGTCTAAAGCGTGGTGGTCAGCCAAATCCACTTGGGCATGAGCATGCCCCATCTAGGGCAGCCGAGCTGCGGTTATAGGGCATCCCGCCAGGAACCGACTGCGTATTTCACACGGCTCGCTGTTGCCCGCTAAGGGAGCTTGAGCTGGAGTGTCTTATCCGGGAAAACGAAACCACCGGGCCTGGACCGCTTTGTCGGGCGGCGCAGCGAATTGTCTTCGCTGGCCGCGCCCTGGGCGAGGCCCTGCAGCTTAGCCCCGTGCCGGCCCACGAAACGGTTCTTAGTTAGGGGGTGCCCCAATAGTCCTTGGTCAGTTTCTGGAACCTGCGGGGCCAACTACTCTACCACCAGCCCGCGCCCAACTCCCCGCTGGTGCTGCCCCTGGGCGCCTGGCCAGCGGGATGTACTAGGTTCGGGCGGGAGCCCAGCGGGCGCGCTTTCTAAAGCAGTAAAGGGCGGTGCCCCGTTTGGGATGGTCGTACGTGGGTCTACTCTACCAGCGTGCGCCTCCCTCCGCACAGGGCAGTAGCGTGCCCGACTGATCGGCGGCGGTGGCGCTTTGGGGGACGGGATACCTTGTCTAGCCAGTTTCCTTCGGACTACGGGAAGACCTGGGCTACGGTGAGCGGCCTGCTCTCGCCCGAAAGGGTCGGCCGTGCTTTTGCCCTTAGCGGGGACCAGCACTGGGAGACAGGTAGCCCTCACTAGGTATAGGAAGCCGTTCCGAAGGGTAAGGGTTTCGGGCCCCTCCCTCCTACCCTACCCCGGGCTAGGAAAACGGCCGTGACCTGGGACCTAAAAGTCGGGTTAAAAAGAAACAGGCGGTTGTCTTTGTGGACCAAACCTGCTAACCGCTGAATCATAACTGCGGCTTCGCCTGCGTCTCCACCCGGGACCAGAACCTGGATACCCAACTCGACATTTTCACTAAGGCCGGATGCGACCGCATCTTCCAGGATAAGCTTACGGGCACGAGCCGGCCGCGCCCGGCGCTTGCTGGTGCTGCGCCGGGCGCGGCCGCACGAGGGAGCACAGCGCACGCGTAACTCGTCTCCTCCACCGGGACCGCCATCGTCGGGCAAGGCGCAGGCGGTACGTATCAACCGCTTGGGTGGGCCGCTGAGGAGCAGTCCGCTGCTGATCGTTTTAGGTCCCACTCCGGGCCAGGAAAGCAGGAGAGTACGGGCTTCGGCGAGCGACAAGGGACGCAGAAATTGTGATGACAGGCTTCCCCGCTCCCCTTGCCGTTGACTGGCCTTGCTCCTGCTGTCGTTTGGCGACTAAGCAAAGAGTAACCAAGCGCTAACTTTATCACCCATAAAAAACCAGCTCTACACCTGATTTTACACCTTATACCAGATGCGCAATCGCACCCACTTTAGGTGACTGGACTAGCCTACTGAATTTAGGCGCCGCCCTTGATAGCTACGCAAAAGCGCCCAGGGTAAACTCGGCAGACTGGCGGCTCACTGATTAACTATACTTACTGAAAAATACACCTTGTTTTGCATAAGGATGCAGGTTAGTTTTGAAACCTGCATGCGCACTCGCATACCCACCCATAAATACACTGCTATCTACACCCAGTTTTACACCCTTATTTACACCAATTATCACACCTTAAACTAAATCGTAACTCCATGGTAATCACCGTAGGCGGCATCAAGGGGGGGACGGGAAAGTCCACCATTTCTACCAATCTGGCCGTGTGGCTATCCCGGCAGGGCCACGACGTGCTGCTCGTGGATGCCGACGAGCAGGAGAGCTCTTCGGACTTCACAGCCTGGCGGGGCGAGACCCGGAGCGGGGAGCTCGGCTACACCCTCGTGCAGCTGACCGGCCCCCTGGTGCGCCGGCAGGTGGAGCTGCTCCGGCCCAAGTACAGCCACATCATCATTGACACGGGCGGGCGCGATACGTCCAGTCAGCGCGCCGCCCTGTTCGTATCCGACTGCTACCTGCTGCCCTTCGCCCCGCGCTCCTACGAGATCTGGACCCTGTCCAAGGTGCTGGCGTTGCTGGCCGAGGTGCAGGAGGTGCGCACCACGCCTTTGCAGACCTACTCCTTTCTTAACAAAGCCGACACCCGGGGGGTAGACAACGCCGAGGCCATGGAGGTGCTGCGCGAGAACGAGGCCCTGCACTTCGTGGATTTTCCCGTCGTCAACCGCAAGGCCTTCGCCACGGCAGCCAGCAAGGGGCTGTCCGTGTTCGAGTCCACGCCCGTGGATGAAAAGGCCGTTGCGGAGTTGGATCAGCTGTTTCGCCACATAACCCAGTAGGACCATGGCCATTTCCAAACCCCCCGTTAAAAAGGCCCCCGGGGTCGTAGCTCCCGCGGCCAGTGCTCCCGACGAGAAAAAGATTGCGGCCGTCATCAGCCGGGGCAGCTCCGCCCTGGAGGCCGAGGCGCCGGCTCCCGCCCTCAAGAACTTCAACGTACGCCTGCCCGCCGAGACCCTGCGGCAGATTGATCAGCTGCGGGCCCGGCGCCCCCGAAAGCCGACCAGCCCTAAGCTGGGCGTCTCCACCCAGGACTGGATCTTGGAAGCCATTGCCGAAAAAATTCAGCGCGAGCAAAAGAAGTACGGAAGCGGGGGCTAAGTGCCCCGCCCCTGGGTAGTTAAGTTAGGGTTGCCTGGTCGAAGCTCACCTGCTTTTACACCTGCTTATTTACCTGTTTATAGGTTGATAAGCGGGTGTAAAAGCAGGTGAGATTTGTTTTGTGTTAGCTTAAATTTAAAACAATAAATAAGGTGTAATTAAGGGTGATTAAATAAGTGTAAAAACAGGTGCAAATATCATCGCTAAATGCATGTAAAATAATCCATTGCCAGTAAACACAGGGCAAAAGCCTGATTGCGGGCAGGTAGGGGAGGAGCAAGCCAAGCGGATGCTGCCCGGCCCGGCCTAGTCCCTCAAGCCGAGCGGTGAGCGGGCGGGAAGAGAAGCTCTAGGGAGAATTGCTAAGGGGGTGAAGAGTAGGGGCAAGTACGCACCCTTAACTCGTCCGAAGCTGCCTCGACGGGCGGCTCCAACTCCGGCACGAAGTTTAAGGGTAGGGGGAAGCCCAGGGTCCCTTCCTGAATCAAGGCTTTAATCCCTTATCTCCCGCCCTTATGCATACTCTGCTACGTTATGGACTAGTGCTGCTGAGCATCAGTGCTTGCCGCCCCAGCTCGGATGACCCCCAACCCGCCGTCCCGGCCACCTTTACCGCCAGCCGCACGGTGGTCGAAGTAAACGAGCCCGTCAGCTTCGCCGATGTTCCGACCACGGCGGCCCGCTACGCCTGGGATTTCGGTAATGGACAAACGGCCACCGGCGCGGCCCCTACCGTGACCTTTGCCGCACCCGGCACTTATAACGTGGTGTTAACGACCTTTACGGCGGACAACCAATCTTCCTCCCGGGCTCAAACCATCAAAGTAGGCAAACGCTACCTGCGGGCCATCACCGTCACGGCCCTGCCCTTTCTGCAGCCCGACGGGACGGGGTGGGATGCGGGGGGCAGCGGGCCGGATGTGTTCGTGCAGTTCAAGCCTGCGGCGGCGGTTGAGGCGCCCTTCACCCGCACCCCGACCACGAGCAACGTGGCGCCGGCGAACCTGCCCCTTAACTTCCCGGTGAATACGGAGCTGACTCCGGGGGAGTGGACCATCGTAGTACGGGACGAAGACTCCGCCTCCGACGATAAAATGGGCCAGTGGACCCTGCCCGTGGCCGGGCCTACCGCCAACCGGGATGCCGAGGGCAACGGGTCCTACACCCTGCCCGGCCCGCCCGACAACCCGGCGGCCTGGAACATCACCCTAAGCTACGAAACCCGCTAGCGAGCCGACGCCAGTCCGGTAGGGGAGGGGGGAGCCGGCGTCCGGGTGAAGCGTAGCTCTGCCCGGGCGCCCGCAAAGCGCCTAGGCTAGGGCCGCGGGCGCGTTAGCCCTGCAAGCTGGCGGCTCCTGGCACTTAATTTCTTGGCCGCCCATGATGGGCAAGGAAAAGATGTAGGGGACGGGCAAGGCGACGGAACAGTAGACAACTGCCTTCCGACTCGTGCTTATGCTTCGGGGGCTACTTAGGATGCCGGCCCGGCGGTGGTAAGGCCGGCATCCTAAGTAGCCCAAGAAGAAAGAATACGTATAAATCCCCGTCTGGTTCAGCTTGCGCGCAAACTACGGATAGGCGAAATTTGTAGTCCGTAATTATACTGAACAGTCCCGTGCGTACCCCCGCTTCCCTCAGCCCGTCTCCGGCCCACCGTCAGGCCGTCGCCCTGGCCATCCAATTCCCGGCCCATCCCTTCCTGACTCCGGGGCCCTACCAGCACGTGCTGCTGGACGCCTTCGTCGGGGGGCAGCTAACCATGGACCAGGTGCTGGTACACCTGGAAGCCGCCGAGTACGCTTCCCTGAGCCCGGGAGCGGGCACTAACGCCTAGGGCATTTTCAGGCCGGCCGGCAGCCGAGGTCCAGCCTAGGCGCCTGCTTGGCCTAGGGTCTTAGTTGAGCCGCTCGGCGCTGGGCGAGCTGACCCACTTAACCTAGGCTCTCGCGCCCCGCGCGGTTTTTACTGTACTTGGGCTTTCTTTGCTAGCGGCCGCCGGCTCAAGAGGCGGGCAAAAAACTCTTTCGGCGGCCTTGCCCTCCCATGCCTTTTACTTTTTCCCACCCCGCCCTGGTCCTACCCTTGCTGCTCAGGAAGCGGCCCGGCCTTTCGGCCACCGGCCTTATCGTGGGAAGTGTCGTGCCGGACTTTGAGTATTTTTTGCGCATGCGCAAAGGCTTTAGCGTGTACAGCCACAGCTGGGCCGGGGTCTTCTGGTTTGACTTGCCCCTGGCTCTCGTGCTGGCCCTGGTTTTTCACCGCGTGGTGCGCCAGCCCCTGCTGGCGCACCTGCCCCGGCCGCTCTACGCGCGGTTGGCGGCCTACGGGAAAACAAACTGGCAGCAGCTACTTAGGGTGAGCTGGCCCATAGTCCTGCTGTCCATTCTGCTGGGCACGCTCTCCCACCTGGCCTGGGATGAGTTCCTGCACCGCAGCGCCGATTACCTGTACGAGCACCAAAGCCGTCTGCTGGCTTTGAGCGAGTGGCAACGGCACACCCCCATTTATCTGGCGGTGCTGGCCAGCCACTCCTTGGTGGGCGTCATTGCCATCCTAGCATTTATCTACCACCTGCCCGTCGCCCCGGTGCCCCCCCGTACTTCAGCTTTATCCATCACCCAGTTCTGGGGGGCAATTCTATTGCTTGCGGGCCTTATTACCCTGCTGCGCGTACAGCTCGGGGGCGCGCTCCAAGCCATGGATGTCGTGGTCTCCATCCTGGCCGCCTTGCTCTGGGCCCTGGTTTTGGTTTGCTGGGGCCTGTCCGCCCGAAAGCCGTGAGTAAGACCCGGGCTACGCCTAAGAGAGATTCAGGAAGGTAATGTGCCGGTTGCAGGCGGCAGCTTACGGCTCAGGACCCAGACGGCGTTAGCCACCCTGTCTACAACATCCCAAGTAGGCCCGCGCCGCCGGCGGCTAAAGGAGCAGCTTAACGAACTTGGCCCGTCTTCGTACCGGTAGCGTTGCGCGGGCCGCCGCCGTAACCTACCTTGTCGTACTTGCTCCCGCCAGCGCCCCGCGCGCGGCGGCCTCCGGGCGCGGCGGGAGCCAGGAAGATTTGGTTGCGCCGTGCTTTTTTCGTTTCTCTAAATCCACCCTATTGCCCTTTTCTGCCCCCTCCATGCCTAAACCGCTTGTTCTGTTGCTCCTGCTGGCGCTGTTGGCGGGCTGCGTCAACACCCGCCAAGCCACTTACTTTAACAGCCTGCAGGATAACAGCGAATTCCAGGAGCTGATCGCCCCCGAGCACCTTATTCAACCCAAGGACCTGCTGGCCATCACGGTTAGCAGCCAAAACCCGGAGGCGGCCCGCATCTTCAATCTGCCGGGCCGCACGGACGTGCGCACCACCACCGCTGCCGGCACCCAGCTGGAGCTGGCCGGCTACCTGGTCAACCCGGCGGGCTTTATTCACTTCCTGATGCTGGGCGACCTGCGGGCCCAGGGCCTGACCACGGGGCAGCTGCAGACGGCTATCCGCCAGACCATCGTGGAGCGCAAGCTGCTGGTGGATCCGGTCGTGGACGTGCGCCTGCTCAACTACAAGATAACGGTGCTGGGCGAAGTGGCCACCCCGACGGTGATCAGCGTGCCCAGCGAGAAGATATCCCTGCTGGAGGCCCTGGGCCTGGCCGGCGACATCACCCTCTACGGCAAGCGTCATAATGTGCTGGTAATTCGGGAAGTCGACGGCAAGCGGGTAACCCACCGGGTCAACCTGAACTCGGCCGACCTGTTCACCTCCCCCTACTACTATCTCCAATCCAATGACGTGGTGTACGTGGAGCCCAACAAGGCGCGCGTGGCCAGTGTCAGCCGCTTAAATCAGTACCTGCCCGCCATTGTCAGCAGCTTCTCGGTGCTGATTCTGGTGATCAACATTTTGGCTAACTAATCAGGACTATGAAACCGGTACGAAAGCAGCCAGCACCCGCCGAGGTTAGCTTACTGGGTTTGTTAGCTTCCCGCTACCTGCCCTACTGGCCCCTGTACGTTTTGCTGTGCGCCTCCTTCCTGACCCTGGCCCTGGTCGCGACCAAATACCTGGTGCCCGTTTACCGCATCAATGCCACCCTGGTTATCAACGACAAGGCCAAGGGCGTCGAGGAGTCCGAAACCCTGCGCTCCCTGAACGTGTACGCAGCCAACAAGACGGTAGAAAACGAAATCCAGGTGCTCAAGTCCCGTACCCTGATGAATGCGGTGGTCCAGGACCTGGGATTGTACGCGCCGGTGTCGGCGGCGGGCCGCATCAAAGCCGCGTCGGCCTACTTAACCTCGCCCGTGACGGTAAGGGTGCAGAACCCCGCCACTATTAAAGCCCAAGAGCGAATCCCGTTTACTTATGATGCCGGCACCCAGCGGGTAAGCCTGCAGGGCCAAGCGTACGCGCTCGGGCCGTGGCACCAGACTCCCTACGGGGTGCTGCAGTTTCGCCAGAACGCGGCCCAGAAAAGCCCGGCCGACCGGCCCCTGTACTTTTCCCTGGTGCCCCCCAAGCAAGTCACCGACGGCATGCTCACGAACCTGGAGGTGAGTGCCAGCAGCAAGCTCTCCAGCGTCGTGACCGTGCAGTACACGGACGCCGTGCCCGAGCGGGGGGAGGCCATCGTGAATGCCCTGCTGGAAGCCTATAATCGGGCCTCCATCGTGAACAACAACCAGCTCGCCGCCAACACCCTCACTTTTATCACGGACCGGGTGCGCCTGGTGGAGCGGGAGCTGGACTCCATTCAGGGCCGCATCCAGCAGTTCAAGGCCACCCAGAATGTCGTGGACTTAAGCCAGCAGGGCCAGCTCTACCTGCAGAACGTGGCCGACAACGACCGTAAGATTGCCGAGATCAACACCCAGCTGGCCGTGCTGGCCAAGGTAGAGGACTACGTGCGCTCCGGGGGCAGCCGGACGGGCATCGTCCCCACCACGCTCGGCATCAGCGACCCGGTCCTGGCCGACCTGCTGCAGAAAGTCAACACCCTGGAGCTGCAGCAAGCCAACCTTCGGACCTCCTCGGGAGCCAACCACCCGCTGACCCGGGCCGTGGAAAGCGAAATCCAGGAGATCAAGCCAAGCATCAGCAATATCGTGCGCTCCCAGCGCAGTCGCCTGCTGGCCAGCCGCGGCAACCTGGCGGGCAGCTCCAGCCAGTACAACTCAGTCTTGCGCACCCTGCCCAGCAAGGAGCGGGAGCTGCTGGAGATCAGCCGGCAGCAGGCCATTAAAAGCGACGTGTACGCCTTTCTGCTCAAGCGCAAGGAAGAAGCTGAGCTGAGCTCGGCTTCCAACCTGGCCGACAGCCGCATAGTGGATCGGGCCGAAGCCAGCGTCACGCCCGTGGCATCCAAGCGCATGCTCATTCTGCTGGGCGCCCTGCTGGCGGGCTTTGCCCTGAGCACGGCCTACGTGTTTGTCAAGGAGGAAACGGGGGGCAAAGTCACGTTTCGCTCCACCCTGGAGAAAGCCACGACCCTGCCCGTGGTGGGGGAAGTCAGCTACGCCCGCCGCTCCGGGCTGCGCCCGGCGCCGTCCCCCGCCGTGGTGGCCGCCCAGCTGGAGCAGCTGCAGGCCGCCCTGGGCTTATACGAGGGCACCGCCGGGCGCCAGAGCATCCTGGTCACTTCCCACCTAGCCGGGGAAGGCAAGACCTTTATTAGTACCCATCTGGCCGAAAGCCTGGCGGCGGCGGGCTACAAAACCATTCTGCTGGACTTGAATCCCCACACGCCCGCCGCGCCGGCGGCGTACGCGCCGGCCAGCCAGCTGGGCCTGGGGGACTACCTGGGGGGCCAAGTGCCCCTGGCCCAGGTTATGCAGCCCACCGCCGTGCCGGGCCTGGACTTGCTCGGGCCGGGCCCGGGCCCGGCCCAAGCCGCCTGGTACGCGGGGGCGGCCATGGAGCAGCTGTTTGCTACTCTGCGGGCGAATTACGCTTACATCATCCTGGACACCCCGCCCGTGGAGCTGGCCATCGATGCCTACCTGCTCCGGCGGTGGGCCGACGTGAGCCTGCTCGTTGTCCGCCAGGGCTTCACCCCCCTGGCTATCGTGCAGCACGTGGATAAAAACCCCAAGCTGCTGGCTCTGCCCAACCTATCCATCGTATTCAATGCCGTCAAGCCCCGGGGCTTCCTCACTCACTACACGGGCTACGGCTACGGCTACGGCTACCAGAAAGTATACCGTCGCGGGGCTGCGGCCCGTACACCGGCTGCCGTGGGCGCGCGGCCAGCGTACAGCGTGCCGGCGCCCTAAGCCCCTCAGCTAGTGGGCCTGGCCCCTGGGAGTTTCTTTTTAACTTTTTGTCTGTTGCCGCATGAAAATAGCCATTGTGGGACCCAGCATCACCCGAACCAAGGGCGGCATGGCCACGGTCATCCGGGACATGCTCGCCAATACCGCGCCCGGGGTGGAGTTTATTCACTTCGTCTCCCACGGGGAAGGGAGCGCGGGCGCAAAGATCGTTGGGGCGGCCAAAGCGTTCGGCCAGCTGCTGCGGGAGTCCAACGTGGATGTGGTGCACCTGCACGTAGCCTCGGATGCCAGCTTTTACCGCAAAAGCCTCTTTGTGCTGCAGTGCCGCCTGCGGGGCCTGCCCATCGTGATGCACGTGCACGGGGCCGACTTTGATAGCTTCTTCCGGCAATCCGGGGCCCCGCAGCAGGCTTACATCCGGAAGATCTTCGCCCAGTGTTCCAAGATTCTGGTGCTGTCGAGCTATTGGCAGGCATTTTTTCGCGAGCATATCACCCCGGATAACGTGGAGGTGCTGCACAACGGGGTGTACCCGGCGGCCTTTGCTTCCTGCTTTACCATGCCCACCAATCTGCACCGTTTCCTGTTTCTGGGCCGCCTGGGCCAACGCAAAGGGGTATACGATCTGCTGGCAGCGGTGGCAGAGCTGAAAACCACCCACCCGCAACTCCACCTCCAGTTTTTCCTGGCCGGCGACGGGGAGATAGAGCAGGTGCAAGCGCTGATCGCCGCGAAAGGGCTGCAGGAGCAAGTGCGGGTGCTGGGCTGGATGGGCGACGAGGAGAAGCTGCACTGGCTGCAGCAGGCCGACACCATGGTCTTACCCTCCTACAATGAGGGGCTGCCCATGTCCATTCTGGAAGCCATGGCGGGGGGCAAAATCATCATCAGCAGCCGGGTGGGGGGCATTCCGGACCTAGTAACGGAAGGGGTAAACGGCTTTCTGATCACCCCGGGCGACGTGCCCAGCTTAAGTCAGCACCTCGCCTACGTGGCCACCCACGCCCCGGAGATGACGGCGATGGCACGCCGCAACCAGCAGAAAATTCAAGCCGACTACAACCTCGAGAAACTAAACTCCTGGCTGGTGGCCATGTACCGCGACATTTCACGGGCGCCTACCCCTTGATGAGCTTACCGGCTTATTGCCACTTTCGCTGAGCAGATTCGTAGGCTCCCACTTAGCACGTTCTCTTCAGCGCCACTTAACAACTCTACAGCAGCTACCTACCTGCTGTATTAACCGGCTTAACCTCTCCCGATGGCAGCAGTGGTAAAAGAGAACAGTAGCCTGTTCAAGAATTTTCTATCGTTGAGCTTGCTGCAGGCGGCCAACAACGTGCTGCCCATTATCTCCATTCCCATCATCGTGCGCATCATTGGCCCCGACAAGTTCGGGGTCATCAATTTTGCCAGCGTGGTCATGTCCTACTTTATTCTGCTGACCAACTACGGCTTTGACCTCACCGCGACCCGGGCCATCGCCCTGGACCGCCACAACGCGCAGACGCGCAGCCACGTGTTCAATGAGGTGCTCTACGCCAAGCTGCTCTTGTTCGGGGTGTCCCTCCTGATTTTCCTGATCCTGCTTAATGCCATGCCCCAGCTGCGGGAGGAAAAGCAGGTGGCCATCTATTCCTTTTTGATTGTGTTCTCCTTCGTGCTCACGCCCAACTGGCTGTACCAGGGCATGCAGGAGCTCTACAACATTGCCATTTTCAACTTCATCACCAAGCTCCTGTTCACGGTCTGCGTGCTGCTGGTCATTCGCGAAAAGCAGGACTACGTCTGGCAGCCCCTGCTGATTGGCGTCGCCCACATCGTGGTCGGCGTGGTCGCCTTTCTGTGGGCCATCCGCAAGTACCAGATCCGCCTGTTCTACGTGCCCCTAGGCCAGGTGCTGCGCCACTTGTGGAACGAGCGGGTCATCTTCTTTTCCTTCGTGTCCATCAACGTCTACACCTACGCCACCACCCTGATTCTGGGCCTGGTGCAGAGCAGCGAGGCCGTGGCGTTCTTTTCCGCTTCCTGGCGGCTGGTCATCATCATGCACACCATCATCACCATTCCCATCGGCATGGCCCTATTTCCCTACATCGGGGAGAGCTTCGGCATCAGCCGGGAGAAAGGCATCGAGCGGATTCAAATGACGGCCCCCTTTATCGTGTACCTGACGGCCCTGATGGGCGCGGCGGTATGGGTGCTGGCCCCGTTTATCATCACTCTTTTCTACGGCCAGGCGTTCACGCCCTCCATTGCCGTGCTCCGCATCCTGTGCTTTATCCCCGTCATTATGGGCCTGAGCAATCTGATGGGCGTGCAGACCATGGTCAACCTGAAAATGGATAAGCCCTACACCAACATCATTGCCCTGGGGGGCATTCTGGGGCTGGCCCTCAATTTCTGGCTGGCCTCCCAGTTCAGCTACATCGGTGGGGCCTGGGCCTGGCTGCTCACCGAGGCCTCCATTGCGGTGATTATGGGCGTGTACCTGCGCCGCAAGGGCATACGGGTGCTCAACGCCCGCTACTTCCGCTACGCCTACGTAGTCGAGGCCCTCGGCCCTATGGTGCAGAGCCTGCAGCGCAAGCTCGGTCGTAAACCCAGCAACTAGCTAACCGCCGCGAGGGACTTATGGACGCCGAAAAGGAAATATCGCTCTTGCCCCTGGTGCTGGTTCTCTTCCTGTTTTTGGGGGCCAACGTGCTCGACGTGCTCCACTATCCCCAGTCCGACCCCACCAGCGGGGCCATCTTCCGCCTGCACCCCTCCACCTACCTGCTCTTTGGTTTGTGGGCCGTGCAAAGCCTCAAGTACCACACCTACTACAACCCCCGCCCCGGGGCCGTGCGCGACTTTGGCCTGGTGGTGCTCCTCGTGTTTGTGTATTCCATCACCCTGGGCAAGTCCAAGGCTAACTTCTTTATCCTCGACACTCTGTTTGCCCCCGTCCTGCTGGTAATCCTGCTCCAGGATGCCACCGACGAGTTCAAGGACCGGGTGCTGTACTGGGTCAAAGCCTTTTTCGTGGTGAACTGCGGGCTGGCCATCGTCGAGCGGGGCCTGAGCACCATTATTTTGCGCCCCACGGAAGAAGCGGTGTTCGAATCCTTTCGCTCCTATGCCCTCCTGGGCCACCCCCTCAACAACGGCCTGGTGGTGGGCTTCCTGACCTTGCTGCTGGTCATTATCTCGGAGCGCACCCTCACCAAGTTCTTCTACCTGGGCCTGGGCATCATGGCTATTTTCTCCTTCGGGGCCCGCACCGCCCTGGGGGGCATTATCCTCGGATTTCCCTTCCTGCTTTACTTCGATTTGCGCAACCACGAGCCCGACGAGGCTGCCAGCCGGTTTTTCACCTACCTGCTGCTGTTCCTGGTCATGCTGGGCCTGATCGGCTTTGTGCTGGTCGCCACGCCCTTTGGGGAGCGCATCTTCGCCAGCGCCAGCTTCGACGACGACAGCGCCGATGTGCGCTCCCGGGTGTTCGATATGTTCCGCCACTTCACGCCCAGCGACCTGAGCTGGGGCATAGGCGAAGACCAGATCCTGACGGCCATGTACCTGGAGAAGGTCGACATCATCGAGAACTTCTGGATTATCTGGATTTTCAAGTACGGGTTTGTGCTGACCGCCCTGCTGGGTTTGTTTATGCTGCGCTTCCTCTTCAGCCTGTTTCACCACCTGGCTCTGCCCGTGCGCTTCATTCTGCTGGGCGTTATCCTGCTCATTGCCTCCGGCAATAACTCCATGGCGACCAACACCACGGCCATCTCCATTATCACCCTGGCCTCCCTGGTGGGCCTGCGGGCCTACGCTCCCCTCCAAGCCGACGAAAACGACGAACCCCACCATGAAAAAGATCTCCATCGTTATTCCGGTGTATAACCGCAAAGCCGACTTGCCGCGCTGCCTGGACAGCACCCGCTCGCGCACGGCCCACTACGAGGTGATTGTGGTGGATGACGCCTCCACCGACGGCTCCTACGAGCTGCTGCAGACCATGGACATTCCCCACATGAAGCTGTTTCGCAACCCCGAAAACAAGGGCGTGAACTACACCCGCAACCGCGGCATCGAGCAGGCCAGCGGCGACTACATCCTCTTCCTGGACAGCGACGACAAGCTCTTCCCCAACGGGCTGGACACCGTGGCTCAGCACGTGGAAGAGAACGCCCCGGTCAAGCACTTCCTGTTTTTTGTTTCGTCCAACGAAAACAAGGCGGCCACGGCCCCCTACACTACCCGCTATGAGGAGTGGCTTACCGAAAGCGTCTACGGGGACTTCACCCACGTCATTGAGCGCCAGACCCTGCTGCAGTTTCCGTTTTTCGAGCAGTTTCGGGCCTACGAAAACCTGAACTGGCTGCGCATTATCAAAGCCACCGAGCCCCAGCTGGTGGTGCCCCAAACCGTCACCTGGGTTGATCTGGACCGCACCGACAACCTGACCAAGACCTTGCGGCTGAAAAGCGTGGCCGCCATCGCCGGCAAGTTCCAGTACCTGCAGGTCTACTTCGGGCTCTACGGGGCGGATCTCTACGCCTTGGCCCCGGCCCAGTACCAAGCCAAGTTTCGCCACGCCCTGCTGCTGGGCATTGCCGCCAACCAGAAAGAGGAGGTGCGGGCCCTGCTAGCTGCCTCGCCCCTGCCGGGAAAAGCCCTCTATAAGGCGGCCGTCGCCCTCACGCCCGCCGCGGCCCTGCGCACGTTGATCACGTTCAAGTAACCCGCCTTTCAGCTGTCCCTATGAAAATTGTGCACTGCTTTTTCACCTTCGAGATGGGGGGCGCCCAAGTCTTAGCCGTTGATCTGCTCAACCAGATGTGTCCTTTCCACGCCATGACATTGGTGGTGGTCAATAACATACACAGTGAGACCCTATTAGCAAAGCTGGACAAGAGAGTCGCCGTCTACAAAATAGACCGCGAGGAAGGCAGCCGTAACCCCTGGCCCCTGCTCAAGTTTAATCTTTTGCTGCGCCAGCTTAAGCCCGATATTATCCATTGTCATGAGCCCAACATTGGGAAGATTATCAAAGCTGGGGTTGGCAAACTGCTCTATACCATTCATGATGTGGCCATCCCCACCACGCATTATCACCATTACGCCACGCTGGTGGCCATTTCCGACGCGGTCCAGCAGGAACTAATCCCACGCTTCGCCCGGCCCATTAAGAAAATATACAACGGCATCGACGTTTCCGCCTTCCAGAAACGAACTGATTACTCCCTAGCTGGCCAGCCCCTCAAACTAATTCAGATTAGCCGCCTCATGCATGAGAAGAAAGGCCAGGATGTCCTGATTCAGGCTTTATATCACCTGAAGAAAGACCAGGGGTATGTTAACTTCTCCCTGGACATTGTGGGCAGTGGGGATTCCTTGGCCTTTTTGCAAAACCTTGTTGCCAGGCTGGAGTTGACTTCTGAGGTAAGCTTCCCAGGGGAGAGAAACAGGGACTGGCTGTATGCTAACCTGGCCCACTACCACTTGCTGGTGCAGCCCTCCCGCTACGAAGGTTTTGGGTTAACTATCCTGGAAGGATTTGCCGCTGGGCTACCCGTTTTGGCCTCGGATATTGAAGGACCGGCCGAGATTGTGAAGCGTACACCCCGGGGCTTTCTGTTTCCGAAAGGCGACAGCCAGGCTTGTGCTCGCGCTCTGCACGCTATTTTTCAAGACTATGAAAATGGCCACTTAAAACAAGTGATGCATAACTCCGTAGCAATAACTGAACAGGAGTACTCTATACAGGCTTGCGTGGCTGGCTATCTACAAGAATATAAGGCGCTGATAGATAAATGAATAACAAACTAAACCGCTTACTCTATGAACTTTATTGCCTATGTAAAGCAGGACACGACGGCCAATACGAATAACACCAAAGGGAAAGTAATCACGTTGCTTTTTCGCCTCGCCAGCTACGGCGCCAGTGGAAAAGCCCCCCAGCTGCTTTTTCTGCCTTACTTAGCCTTCTACCGATTCTTCGTGGAATGGGTACTGGGCGTAGAGCTGCCCTGGGACACCCGCGTAGGCCCGGGCTTACGGATTTTTCACGGACAAACGCTGGTGGTCCACAAGCACACCATTATCGGCCAGAACTGCACCCTGCGGCACTCCACTACGATTGGCAATGCCAAAGCTGGGGGGCGCTGCCCGGTTATCGGGGATAATGTAGAGGTAGGCGCTAACGTCTGCATTATCGGCGATATCACGATTGGCAATAATGTGGTTATCGGCTCCGGCTCCGTAGTCGTGGCTTCTATTCCGGCCAATTCCCTTGCCGTCGGCAACCCCGCCAGGGTCGTTAAATCCACGGCCAGCGCGCAGCCCCACGCCTAAGCTACCGAGCCCACTGGGGGGCAAATGCAAACGTTCGCATTGGCTCCCCAGTGGGCTCGGAACGCTATTCATATTCAACTGGCCTGCCCTCAGGCGGGTGGCTGGTCAAGTACGGTTTGCAAGGACTTGGCGGACGCCAGCAGGGAGGTCACTTGACTGGATTCGTCCTTGCCCGCCGAGCTTTGCATGGCGCCGATAGTCTGAATCATGGTTTGCAGTATAGGCTGAGCAGCATTGACCTGCTGCTGCTTTTTTTCCAGCTCCAGCTTCGTGCGCCGCAGCTGAAAGTGCGTGTTCACCAGCTTGGCCAGGGCCTTGAGGGATTCCAGCTTGTGCTCCGTTAGCTCGCGCGGCCGGCTGTCAATCACGCAGAGCGAGCCGAGGGCGTGCCCTTCGGCGTCCTTGACCGGCACCCCGGCGTAGAAAATCAACTGCGGATTGCCCTGGGTTAAGGGATTATTCGCGAAGCGTTCGTCGTAGCGCGCATCCGGCACGACCAGAGGCTCGTTGGGATTTAGAATCGTGTGGGCACAGAAGGACTGATCCCGGTCCATGGTCAGGTACTCCCGTAGGGGCACGCTCCCCGCTTCTTCCTCGTACGTCGATTTGGGCCACTGGTAGTTATCCGCAATCAGGTTGATGGCGGCGATGGGCGTGCCACATATCTCGGCGGCCAGGCGGGTGATGTCGTCGTAGACATCCTCGGGCAAGGTATTGAGTAAGTTGTGCTCGGCCAGGGATTTCAGGCGGTCGGACTCATGGGGGGGGAGGGGAGCAACGAGCATATAAGGGGTGGGTTAGGGATAGCGGTTTAGAAGGCGTTTTCTTCGCCCTTGAAGACGTTCATCACGGTCATGAACATAATTTTCACATCCAGGTATAAGCTCCAGTTTTCCAGATACCACAAGTCATATTCCACCCGCTTCTGAATGTGCTTGAGCTGGGATATCTCGCCTCGGTAGCCGTTTACCTGGGCCCAGCCCGTAATGCCCGGCTTCAGGAACTGGCGGATCATGTACTGATCTTCCTGGGCCTGAAACTGCTTGGTATGCTTGAGCATGTGGGGCCGGGGTCCCACGATGCTCATTTGGCCCAATAACACGTTTAAAAACTGGGGAAACTCATCCAGACTGGTCTTGCGCATAAAGCGCCCAATCTTCGTGACGCGGGCATCATTACGGGTCGCCTGAATGCTGTTGGCTTCCTTGTTCACGGTCATGCTGCGAAACTTAAAACAGCGAAACGGCTTATTGTTTTTGCCACTGCGCAGCTGCACAAAAAAGATGGGCCCCGGCGACTGCAGGTAGATGATGAGGCCCAGCAACGGCACCAGCCAGCTCAAAATAAACACGGTCACGCCCAGGCTGACGGCGATATCAAACGCGCGCTTCTTGAACTGATTCATCACCTCCTGCAGGGGCTCCTTGCGCACGGAGAGCACCGGTATATCGTAGAGGTAGTCGACGTGCACCGGCCGGTCGATGAAAAAACTGAAGTCGGGCACCAGCCGAAACCGGATCAGGTCCTGGTCGGCCTGCCGCATCATGTTGTAGACGATGCGGTTGTTCTCCGGCATGATGGTGGAGTATATCTCCGTGGCGCGCTGTTTGTTGGCAATCTGCAGGGAGTTGCTCAAACCCGAAAACACCGGGTAGCTGGACAGCTCCGTTATTTTCTTGGCCTCATCCACAAAGCCTACAATGCGCACATTCAGCTCCTCGCTCTCCAGGTAGGCGGCCAGCTTTTTCGCCAGCTTGTTGTGCCCCAGAATAATAACGCGCCGGTTCAACCGGGATTGGTCCCGCACCCAGAACCGCATGGCCAGAAACAGGAGGCGGTTTAAAAGCAGGCCCCCCGCAAACCAAAGCAGGGTGGTATAAATAAACACCCGCGACAAGGTCACCACATCGCGCAGCAGAAACAATGACACCAACACCAGCAGGGCCCACACGGAGAAAATCTGAAAGGTGGTTTTGGTGAAGCTGCGAAACCTCGAGATGACGCGGTAGGCGTAAATTTCCCCCAGCCAGGTGGCGGCAATCCAGAATACGTTCAGCAGCAGCCAGTAAAAGGTATGGTCGGATAAAAACGGAATAGTATCCTGCTCGATGATATAGCGCTGGGTGAAAAGGAAAATAAGATTTAACAGAAATAAGTCGAGGACCAAAAAGAAGATTTGCAGGAACTGTAAAAAACGTCTGTCCATATTGCTGGCGCGCTAGGGGTGTGGGGTAGGGCGGGAAGGGTGAAAAGTAGCAAGTAAAACTGCAGGGTGCAGCAATCTTTTTTGGGAGCGGGGGGCAAATTAGCCGTGGGGATTATCCTGTCCCTAGGCCGCCGCGAAAAAGCAACTCCGCCCATATCTCGGTCCCGGCCGGCATGCTTAATTAGGCCTGGTATCCCCGAAAACTCTGCTCCCTAAGCGGGGTAAGGGCCGCTAGGAGGACTGTTCCAGCTCGCGCAGCACGGCCGGTTTCGCCAGCTTTTCCTCGCCGCGGCGCTTTTCTTCCAGCTGGCGGTAGATGATGGGAATAAACTTATTGCTATCCACGAAATAGCGCTTGAACAAGCGGGTGGGCTCACTAGAAAAGCGCCAGAACCACTCCATGCGCATGTCGCGCACCGGCTTGGGGGCCCGCTTGATAGTGCCGGCCTCAAAATCAAAGGAGGCCCCGATACCCAGCGCCACGTTAATGTTCAAGTACTCGAGGTTGCGGTACATCCATTTTTCCTGCTTGGGTGCCCCCACCCCCACAAAAAGCAAGTGGGGCTTGACCGCGTTGACCATGTCGAGGATGCGCCCATTCTCCACCTCGTCCTTGTCGAAGCCAAAGGGCGGGCTGTAGGTGCCTACCACCTGCAGGCCCGGAAACTTCTGGGTTAAGTTCACCGCCGCTTTTTCCGCCACGCCCTCCAAGCCCCCCAGGAAATACACCCGGTGCCCGCGCTCGGCCGCGTGCTGGCAGAGGGCGGGAAATAAGTCGGAACCGGTCACCAGGGCCTTGAGGGGAGTACCCAAAATCTTGGACGCCCAGATCAGCGGGTTGCCGTCCGCCAGCACGAGGCCCGCGTGGGCGTAGCAGCGCTCAAACTCGGGGTCCTGCTCCAGCTTCACGATATGATCCAGGTTGGGCGTGACCACGTAGGTTTTGGCATTGCTGGCAATCAAGCGCTCAATCTCCAGGATGGCCTCCTGGGGCGTGACGTTATTCACGTAGGCTTTGCCGATCTGTACCTTTTCCCCCTTGACTACTTTGCTTTCCGCCAGCAGGGTGCTGCCCAGGGCCGGCAAGCGCAGCTTGACCAGGCGGCGGCCCGCGGCGCCGGCCGCGGCGCCGCCCCCGAAGGCCAGGGTATCGCTTACGTTGGCTTTCTCCGTCGGGTCAACGGCGATTTTCTCTTCCTGCACCAAGGTGTAGTGCTGCAGGAATTTTTCCAGCAGGGCAACGTCTTCCTCGTGCACCAAGGCGTAGCGGTCGCCGTAGTAAACGATGTTGGCCACGCCCTTGACCCGGGCCACCTCCTGGAGCTGCTCGGGCTTAGCCTGGACAAAAACGAAACCCGGAAAAAGGGGGCGCAGCACCTGGCCTTTCTGCTCGTCCGTTAGCTGGTGCAGGGGCAGGTAAGCTTCGTACTTGCTGGTAAGGCTCTTAACTACCTTTTGCTCGTGCCCAGGCTTTGTTGAAAGAATGTACCAGTTCATAAACCAAGTATAGGAAAACTAGTCCGTGAATTATTACTATTCAAGGGGCAGTTTCGCGGCGGGGAAGAAGTGCTAAACCGGAATGAACGCGCGGGCTTGGGCGCGTACATTCCCAGCAGATTCAGGGGAACTAAGAGCGGGGTTTGAACGAACCACAGCGGAGCTAACTACGCACGGCGGCCAGGATCAGTTGCCCCCCGCAGCGGAGTGGCTAATAGGAAGCCAGGGGCCAGGGGCCGCTTAGCCCTAGCGCAGCGGACTGGCCGGAAACCCCGAAGGTTAGTCGGGGCAGGGACGGGTTCTACGCGGGCCGGCCTAACCAGGCTGCCGCCCTCGCGCCGCCGGGAGCTGGGGCAGCCAGGGGAGGGCGGCGTACGAGCTAGCTGGCTTATTCGCCGCTGAACAGGATGGATGGGCTGTTTTTAAACTGAATAAAGTCGCTCTCGGCGGGGTGACCCAAGTGAGGAGTCCAGTACATATCGGTGGTGTTCGACCACAATAGGACGTAGGCAATTTCGACGGGTTGGCTGCGCAGGGCCGGCAGCAACTGCTGGGTAAACCAGTCGGCTTGGGGCAGCTTATCCAGGCCGGTCTCGGTGAAGGCCGCCACCTTGCCCTTCTTCAGGGCGTAGTCGGATACAATCTTGAGTTTGCGGCTCGCCACGCCGGGGTCATTGCCGGGGGCCAAATCGAAGTAGTTATCCATGCCCACAATGTCGACGTAGGCGTCGCCGGGGTAGTACTCCAGGTACTGGGCTTCCGTGGTGAAGGCCCGGTCCGGGGACCAGGCAAACAAGAGGTTGTGTACTCCCAGGTTGTCGCGCAGGTACTTGACGGTAAACTGATAGAGCTGCTTGTACTCCTGGGCCGTGCAGTGCCCTTTGCCCCACCAAAACCAGTCCCCGTTCATTTCGTGGAAAGGCCGAAAGATGATGGGGATGCGCTTGCCGTCCGCCCCAATCAGGGAGTTGGTATAGTCAGCCAGCTCCCGCAGGGAATTTTTATACACTTCGTGGTGGCTGCCGCCCGGCAGAATGTGCTTCACGGCCTCGACCTGAGCGTCCCGCCACCAGATGCCCTCCTTGGCCACCGGGTTGTGGTAGTGCCAGCTGTAGGTGTTCACCCCGCCCCGGTTATAGGCGTCGATGGTCAGGTCCCGGGTTATCTTCGTTTCCCAGGCTTTGCGCTCACCCGTGTAGAAATCGATGATGCGCATGAAGTCCCAGCCGTAGACCACGGGATGGGCCCCGGTTACTTTCTTCACGTCGGAATCAACTAGGTAGGGCGCCCCCGGGTTGGAGGCATCAAATTCGTTGGCCCAGCCATAGCCGGTTTTCGTGTCATCCTGGTGGCCGAACAGGGTATTTGACTTGCCGGTCTTCTTCAGGTTGGTATACAAGGCCACGGTTTCCGCCGTAGCGTATCGATCGATGGGGGCGAGGGTGGTGGCCCCGGCACCCGGCTTAGCCGCCTGGGTGGCGAGCGTATACAAACTGGCGGACGTTTTGGCCTGAATAGGCAGCTCCCGCTGGCAGGCGCCCAGCAAGCCAAGGATTAGGAGCAGGAAAAAGCGCGGAGCGCGGAAAGCAGAGTAGGAGTAGACCATGGGGGAAGGTTAGCTAAGTGACACATGCTGAGTGAACGGGGCCGGGCGCCGCTTCCTATTACTACTAAGCAGGTATAGGCGCTTTAGCAATTGTAATATCTTTAATGGCTTTCATTTTCACCGAACAACTTCTGCTTTTTCCTTAACCATAAAATTTTATAGTCAAGCAAAGCAAAACATCATTACTGCCCAGCTTATACCACTAAAATCGCTTAAATAAATTTACTAGTTCGTAGTTACAATCCAACCTTTTACACTCAGATTCACGGGGTTTTAATTTGTACTTTTAATATAATATAGTACCCCGCCGACACTCCGCTGTACCCTTCTGCTGCAAAGGGGAGGTAATAAAAAATACCGCAGCGCCCCCTCGGCAAGCGCAGGAGCACGGCGGTATTTAATTAAAAGGAGCTAGTAATCAGGGCTGGTACAGCGCCCCTGGGCAATGGGCTGACCTATCTTAATTTACTTGTTCTGATCGTCGATCAGGTCGCCCAGATCACTCACGCCCAGGGTGAACTGAATGATAAGCAGAGCCAGGATAATTTTTACCCCCCATGGAATCGAAACTCCTAACTTCTGGCGAAGTACAGCCTGAGCAGGGGGCAGGTAAATCAAGGAGAAAAGCAGGTAAACAACTCCCGGGACGGGGTGCACCAGCAGAATATTCAGGACGCCAACGATGAACACGACGAGGGCGAAAACCCAGCTCATAACCCTCGCGACGGCTTTCCTGGCACTGGTAGTAGCTTTCATACAGTCAGGGGTAATGCCTATTCCGCAACCGCCCCCTAGCGGTCGGGTGGGGCGGCCGCCAGCTAAGGCACGGGGTTAAAACGACTGCAGCATCAAGTCAATCTTGTCGAACAATTCCCCGACGCCCAAGGAGGCCCAGAGAATAAAGAAGCCCAGCAGCCACTTCGCTAAGCGCGGAATGCCGAACCCCGTTTTCTCCTTAAGCAGGGCAGTGACCGGCGGGAAAAAGGCTAAAGCCAGCACCAAAATGAAAATTCCAAAGCCCGGGTCGTCCCCCCAAAACGTGTTTACTACGCCGATGAACAGGGCGAGCAAGCCAAACAGCCAGCCAATTAAATTAAAGATGGGAGTTGAAGCATTTGATGTGTTGTCCATAATGAGTGAAATGGTTTAAGGAGAGAAATGAGAAAACGGTTGGTTTCTTACTGCCCGCCGCGGGCGGCCTGTCCGTCCCGCGGCTCGGGCGGGTTGGGGGCGGAATCCGCCCTCGAGGGCGGAGCAGCAGGGGTCGGGGCTTGATCGTAGCGGGTCAGGCAGCTGTCCAGAGATTGGCAAGCGGAGTGAATACAAGCGCAGAACTCCTCGCAGGCCCGGGATTTCGGGGTGCCGGGGCACTGCTGCCGGCAATCCCGCAAGGAATTGCTGGGCATAATTTCGCAGGCCGGGGTGCTGAGCAGCACTCCCAGGAATAATACCCGCCACGGGGGAAGTAAGCTTGCTGGCTTGAGCACGAGAGGAAACTGCTGAACGAGGGCGAGAGCCCGCAGGAAAAGAACGAGGCATCTATTACCCCAGGCCTCACGGCCGGGCTAGGCCGGAGGGCCGGCTAAAGGGGAAAAGGAATTTTAATTTATCGTAGTCCCAGCAGAGCAAATACACGTTAGCCAGCACCATGAGGGGCGCCGTAACCCAGGAGCCGACAAAACGCACGGCCCAGGTCAGCACGCAAATGTTGACAATGATGGGCAGGTAAAGTAAGGCCCCCAGGGTGGCCGTGCGCGGAATGAGCAGTAACAGGGCGGCCGTCATTTGCATGACGCCCACAAAGGTGTAGTAGCAGCCGGTGCGGTGCAGGGCCTCCAGGTAGTGGCCCATGGGGTGGCAGGTAGACAAATCGGTGAAGCGCTCCCCCACCACTTTCACGTAGCCCGCAGGCAGAAAACCCAGGGCCAACACCACACGGTTGAACACCGTGAAGTCCCGCAGCCAGCGATTCTGCTTTACCCGGCAGTGCATGCGGTCCAGGGCAGGAGCAAGGCTCATAATGTAGGTTTGAAAAGAGCTTTGAAACACAAAGTTTACGGACAAAAAAATATGGCTATTAGCGGCGCGGCCAGCCCCGGCCCTAAGGTTATTGAAAGTTAAACAGCGGGGGGAAGGCGAAGGTGACCAGGAGGGCCCAGAGGCCGTAGAGGGGCAAGAAGGCGGCCATGCTCGCTTCCACCCGCGGTAATTCCGAGGCACTCTTAGCCCCACGGACCAGGTGGTAGGTAACCAGCAGCAGGTTGGCCAGAATCAGCAGATTGCCCCCCAGCACGGCCAGGCGGTTGGGGGTCATACCCCCTTCGCTCAGGCGGAAAACGATGGCCGACAAGGCTATGCCGTTCAGGACGATGGTCACCGCCGCCAGGGCGAGCAGGAGCAGGGTTGCCAGGCGGCCGCCGCCACCCTGGGCTTCCGCCACGGAAAACAGAATCAGCGCCATCACGCCCAGCAGCAGCAGGTTGAAGAGCAGCAGAAACTCCCGGTCGTTGTAGGGATCCTGGCCCGTAACCAGCACTGCCCCCAAGTACACGAGCAGCATCAGCAAGACCAGGGGAGTAAATACTTTGGCGATGACGGGCGATACTTTGCTGACCAGGTGGGGATTGGTTTGCACCAGGTAAGTGCCGACCACGGGCGCGGCCGCCAGTCCTCCAATCGCCACGTACTGAAAGTAAAACTCCTCGATGCGTAACCCAATTAGGGAAAACAACCCCAGGGTGATGGCAGTCAGCAGCCCGCCGGCCAGCAGGATAACGGCCGTCATCACGATCAAGTCCCCGTTGTAGCGCAGAAAAGCTAACCGCGCGGGGTAGTCCCTGAGGCGGTCGCCCAGGTAAGTAACGCCCAGCACGGTCCAGAGCACCACGGGCAGGTGAATGCAGGCCAAAACGAGAGTGTCGCTGGCCGGATTGTTGGGCAGGGCGTTTATATAAACGGCGGCCAGGGTAAATACGAGCAGGTAAACCAGCCGCCGGGGCCAGCGGGTCTGGTGCTTCCAGGCGAAGTAGGCTGTGAGCACGGGGAACACCACGAAGCCCAGATTGCGGGGATAAAAGAAATCGGGGCTGAGGCCCGCGAGCGCGGGTAGTTTGGCGATCAGGCCGGCCAGTAACGAGGCCAGGACGACAAAGGTTAATTCCTGACGGCTGCCCCAGCTTATTTCCGGGCTTTCGAAGCTTAGGCGCTCCTGCCAGACCTGTGCCGTCAGGTGGTTTTGGATAGTGGGATACAGGCCCGTGAAGGCGCGCTGGAACGCCGCTTGGTCGCCCCGGTACAACTGCTCCAGCTGGCGGGGATTCTCCAGGTTACGCAGAATTTCCTCTTTCATCGGGTGAGTTGTATGGTTGATCCTCCTGGACGGCGTTTGCGGCGGCGGCCCTCGCCGACAAGCACTGGCGTTGGGGCGTGAACGCTAGGGCCCGCTCAGCCTTAAAACAAAGAAAATAGAAGTACTTTGTATTTCAAAGTATAAACTGAAATTTGTTTACTCCCCCGCGGCGGACTTAGGCGTTTCTTATCTGCAGAGCAGTACTTAAGGGGAGAGCGAGAGAGTGATGGGCCCGCAACCGTCTCCCCAAGAGTAGGACTCAGCGGGCTCCAACCGAATCGGAAAAAAGAGGGCGAAGTCCGTGGGTGCGGCGGCCACGCGCCGGGCCTGAGCTATTTTTAATTTAAATGAAAGTTCTGGCGGTTGCGGGACAACAGCGGGTGTCGATCCACCAGCAGGGCCCACTGCAGGGCCAGGGCCAAGACCACGAGCAAAGCGATCTTGACGTGACTCCACAGGGTCGTCAGGTCATCAGTCACCACCGATCGGCGAGACAGCTGCTGACCAACCTGGAGTTGAATCTGGGTGAGGTGGCTCAGGTCCTCGTGAATCCAAGTAAACTGCCGCGCCAGCTCCTGGGCTTGGTCCGGCCGCGGCGGCGCGGGCTCCCGGAGCAGCTGACTTTCCAGGGCGTTGTAGCGGGCCAGGCGGGCAGTGAGGGCGTGAAATACCTGGTTTTCCTCGGCCACCATGTAAGTGGCCTGGTAGCGGGCGAGCAGGCCCTGCATAGCCCGGTTGTGGCCCATGAGCTGAGTCCGAGTGGCGGAGTATGGAGCCACCGTGGGGTCCGCCAGGCAGCTAGTTAGCAGCTGGCGCTTGGCGTACATGTGATCGTTGAGGGCAAACAAGTCGGTGGCGGGCCGCAGGCGGTCCTGGTAGAGGGTGGCAACTGAGTGGGTCACCTGGTGGAGCTGGCGCGTTTCCCACACGCTACTGCCCAGCACGACCAGCATCACCCCCAGCAGCAGGAGCGCGGGTTTAATTTTGCGGTGAACTCCCGAGAGCAGATTCATGGCACGGGGCTTAGGTGAAAGACCCTATAAGATAAGAAAAAACGGGGTAGGAAGGAAGTCTAGGAGGGGGTAGGAGCGGGGGTAAGCTCGGGGAATCTACTACTACGGCGCGGACCAATTGCATTCCAACTTAGCCCTCCCCAGCCTGCCCGAACCGGGATAAGTAAAGCTGCCTCCGGGCTTGGCTGTCCTGCATCTATGGGGGCATAAGCAGGCATAAACCTTCTTAAACACTAAACTATTCACCTTGCCGCCGGGCAAGGCAAGCGGCGGCCAGCGACGTAATTGGCTTCATGAATCTTGCTCTTTAGAGGCAGATCAAGGGAATAATACGCCAAGCAGGAGCTTTTATCAGGGGGAGTTCAGGAGTGATGGTAGGGGATGGGGGAGCTAATTGTAAAATTCGTTGGGTGTTACCCAAGCTGCCGCCACCCTGTTTATTAAGTCTGAGAAAGTGCAGCAAGCCGTGTCTTGGTGGCCCCAGGCCCTCGGGAGAGCACAGGCCTACCAGCGTTGAAAAACTGGAAAATGTCGTGTCGTACGGCTTCCTATCCTTGCCCTAAGCAAAGAAGGTATACGAAAAGCAGCTGAGCAGAGAAACCGCTAGCAGCCCTGGCTGATAACGGTTTTTCTGACCGTAATAAGGCATGGGCAAATAACCTGCCGGCAGTAAATACGAGTATTTAACTGCTGCAATAATTATGGTAGTGATGTAGTGATGTAGTGATGTAGTGATGTAGTGATGTAGTGATGTAGTGATGTAGTGATGTAGTGATGTAGTGATGTAGTGATGTAGTTAAGGGCGGCAAAGGTACTGGCTTGATTGATCAAGGCGTTAATAATTGCGAGGTAAAAGAGACCCAACAGAAATAAGGCGATCATGATACCTTTTAATGAGTATTAGATTAGGGCTTAGCTGCGTGTTTAGCTTGTCTAGAAGTCACCCATTTACTGATAAGCCTGCAGCCTCACATTCCTTCACAGTTACTCCAGTAGGTTATAAATACTCAGAATAAGTTTACTAATTACTAGATTCGCTGCTTCAAGTAGGGGAACTACTCAACTATATATTCACCGGTAAAAAGTGCTAAGTTGCTCATTATCAAGCAATGACTGCAAAGAGGGGTAAGGTGTCACCTTTTCTACGTAAACAGCATTCTAGGTTATCTAGCACAGCAATTAGTAGTAGCTATTTTACGAGTATACTGCCTAGGCTAGCTTATATAGCATGGAGAAATCACCAAAAGAGCTGATTACAGAATTTTAAAAGCTAATTCATTCGCGTATCTTTTGTGAGCGCAAGATTCTTGGTTCAATTTGTAATGTGTAACTCACTACGCATTGGCCCAGAACCCTACCCACGCCCGGGCGCGGCCCCTACCTGCTATCCCTTCGGCTTTGCTTTCGAACGGTTATGGCCTACGCAATTCTCCGCATTGGCAAGATCAAGTCGCACAGCTCGGCGACCAGCAAGACCCAGCACAACTACCGCCTGCAGCTTACCCCCAATGCCGACCCAGAGCAGCAGCACAGCAATCAGGAGTATCTCAATCACGCTCTGCGCAACTACTGGGACCTGGCGCAGGAGCGCATCCACGAGCTGGGCCTAACGCGCCTGCGTGGCGATGCCGTGCGGGCCGTGGAGGTCCTGCTCACCGCCAGCCCTGAGGCTTTCCGGCGCGATGCCCAAGGCCGGGCAGCAGACATGCGGGCCTCGCCCTGGGTGAAAGATAACCTGTACTTCTTGCAGCAGCGCTTTGGGGCGCGCAACGTGGTCAGCTTTACCCTGCACCAAGATGAGGTGACCCCGCACGTGCACGCGGTAATCATCCCGGTCACCGCGGACGGACGCCTCTCCTCGCGCGATGTCTTCAGCCCCAAGAGCCTGCGCCAACTGCAGACGGACTACGCCCAGGCCATGGCGCCCTACGGTATGGCGCGGGGCGTCCAGTACAGCACCGCTATCCACCAGGATGTGCGCCGCAACTACGGGGCCCAGCAAACCAGCAAGGAACAGTTGGCCCAGGTGGCCACCCCACTAGAGCCCGCACCCTTCGCCGTGGGCGAGATGAAGTGGCACGAGCACCTGCATCCCCAGGACTACGTCGAGCGGGAGCTGGCCCGCTTGAACGCCCATCTCGCCGAGCAAGTAGCCCTCGTCAACGCTAAGCTGGCAGAAGTGGCGCAGGTGGCCACGGCTAACACCATGGCCCAGGAGCGGGCGCGGGTGATGGAGAAGCGGGTGGCTAAGGCCGAGCAAACCCTGCAAGCACGGGAGAAACAGTTACTAGATTTGCAGACAAAGTTGAGCACCGCAGAGGCCACTAACGCGAAGCTCACCAGCGTAACCCAGCAGCTAGCCGTGCGCTGGGTACAGGGGGAGATGCCGGGGGAACCGGTTGTGGCCTTCGCCGAGCAGGTGCGGTCGCAGGCCCACCGACGCATAGAGCAAGCGGCCACAGAGGTATTGCAAGGGCCGCTGCGTAGCCGCGACGAGCTGGAGGCCGCCATGCAGGATAAAGGCTATCGGTTGCGCTTTGCCCCCCAAACAGGGATGGAAATTATCTGTCTAACGACAGGCACCCGGATGCCGCGCGAGCAGGTGCGGCCCAATGGACAGAGCTTCAATGACCAAGTGGAAGCGGCTGTGGCCCGTACCCAAGCGGAGCTCCGCCAGCAAAACCAGGGGAGAAGCATTCGGCGCTGAAACCGACGTTCACTTATTCACCCAAAAATGGAGTATTAAAGCCTATTTATCCTTTTATCCCTAAGCGCAGTTGTAGCCTCCCCACCCCGTTTGCGATCTTCGCTGCATAGTGAGCATTAAAGGCTAGTGCTTTTCAACTAAAGCACGACGGAGGCAGCGTATCAGGTGCAAAGCTGAAGTGGGTAAGGAGAAACTCCTTAGCAATGGGGCAGCTCGAACGAAGAGAGGAGCAAATCAAGTGCTTGCGGAAGAAGGTGAGATAGCACGGGCGCGGAAATGTGCCTTCGTAGGGTATCAAGCTAGAGGAACAGATGGAGTCAATTGACTGTATCGAAATTAGCGCCCTTCCGGGTTCTTATTTTCTTGGGGTGGAAGCGAGAGTTGTTGCACCCTCTATAGGGATGGCAGGAGGGAGGATTCAAACTCGGCTGGTAAGGAGCTTACCACGTTTACAAGCATTATAAGATTGACTAGGCGGCAACCAGCCGCTGTTGGCTTTTAGGTCTTGTTCGCCGCAGTACACCACTCAATTTTTCCGAATCAACCCTTCCAGACTCGAACGGCACCATTTTAGTACAATTGACGCGATAAGTATATGTTGAGCTGAATGCTTACACCTTACCAGGCTTTAATCCCTTATTTTTGCCTAGTTTTATTCTTTATTTTTATCTGCTAGCCATATAAGTATGTCGCTACCCGAGTGCTATTCATTCGCTCGTATCCCTTCCTCGCCCCCAACTATTGCTGCTTTAGCTGAAGATGTTGAGCGCGTGCTCTGGTCAGTGATGATTCCAACTTATAATTGTAGCGCCTATTTGCGAGAAGCAATCCGCAGTGTCTTGGCCCAGGACCCAGGGGCCGATATAATGCAAATTGAAGTGGTGGATGATGCCAGCACGGACGAGGATGTGCAGGCCTTGGTGGCGACGCTGGGCACGGGCCGGGTGCAATATTTCCGCCAGCCAGTCAATGTCGGCAGCCTGCGCAACTTTGAGACCTGCATTCAGCGGGCCCGGGGGCACTGGGTGCATCTGCTGCACGGTGACGATCGCGTCAGCTTGGGCTTCTACGTCCAGCTCGCGCAGCTTTTCCGGTTGCATCCGGAGGCGGGAGCCGTTTTTAGCCACTTTGCGTTTATCAATGAGGCGGGAATCCGTACCCATGGACCGCCGCCCGTCGCCCTCAGGGCCGGCGTCTTGTCAGATTGGCTGCCCCGCATTGCCGAGTACCAACGCATTCAGTACGTATCCATTGCTGTGCGCCGGGAGGTGTACGAAAAGGTGGGCAGCTTCTACGGTACCACCTACGGGGAGGACTGGGAAATGTGGGTGCGGATTGCGCGCTCTTACCCCGTGGCCTATACCCCGGAGGTCCTGGCCGAGTACCGCGGCCACAGCCAAAGCATATCCTCGCAAAAAGCCCGAGCCGGTCATCTAGTCCCGGATTTAATTCAGGTAATTGCCCGTATCCAGCAGCACCTACCCGACCAGGACAAGGAAAGAATAGGGCGCCAGGCCAGCAAACACTACGCCTACATGAGCATAGGCGGAGCCTATAACATCCTGCACGAAACGAAAGATTGGTCCCTGGCCCATACCCACATAAGACAGGCCTTGCAATTGAGTCGCCACCCTTTGGTATACTACCAGCTCCTTAAATTCTATCTTAAGCTTCTGGTTCGTACACCGTAGGCAGGGGTAGGGCAAAGCCCCCGTCAAAAGGACCAAGGATAACATGGTGCGTCCGGGTCACGCGTCATCTGGCAACCTCTTCAGGTATTCTTGGTGCCTGCCCGCTACATTTTTTACTAGCTTTTTCACTATATGGTATCTAACACCGAGCAAAAGTGGGACTGGGAGCTTGGTGCGCAGCCCAGTTGGTGGGGCTCCAGTAACTCCGAGCTGTGGGCCTACCGCCACCTCCTGCTGGGCCTCATCCGGCGGGACTTTTTGCTCAGCTACCAGCAAACGGTTCTCGGCCCACTGTGGGTACTCCTGCAGCCCCTGCTGACGCTAGCCACGTACCTGATTGTATTTGGCAAAGTAGTGGGCATTTCCACCCAGGGCGCGCCCCCCGTGCTGTTCTACCTAGCTGGCATCGTACTGTGGAACTTGTTCAATGACGCCTTCACCGGCACGTCCACCACCTTCCGCGATAACGCCCATCTCTTTTCCAAGGTGTATTTTCCCCGCCTGGTCGTGCCCCTAGCCCAGCTGAGTGGGCAGCTGCTGCGCTTTGGCATTCAATTCCTGTTTTTGCTCCTGCTAGTTGGCTACTACGCCCTTTTCACTTCTTGGCCCCTACCCACGAGCCTGCAGCTCCTGCTAGTGCCCGTCGTGCTGGGGATGGTGGCTACCCTGAGCCTGGCCCTGGGCTTGATTTCCTCGGTCCTCACGGGCAAATACCGAGATATAACGTATGTGGTCGGGCTCGGCATTCGCCTGCTGATGTTTTTGACGCCCGTTATCTACCCCGTAAGCTACGTTCCGGCGCAGTGGCGTTGGCTGGTGCAGCTCAACCCGCTGACCAGCTTCTTCGAGCTTTTCCGGCGTGCGCTACTGGGTCAGGGCCTGGTGACGGCGCCGCAGGTCGTGTACAGCTGCGGCTTTACCCTGCTGCTGCTGCTGGTTGCCCTGCTGACATTCAACCGGCAGGGGGATAAACTAGTGGACGTCGTCTAGGGCCGTGGCGGAAGTAGCAATCAGTATCCGCGACTTGTCGAAGCTGTATCGGCTCGGCACCACGGGCTCGGGCTCCCTGCGTCAGGACCTGCAGCGGTGGTGGACCACGTCCATCCGCCGCAAAGACGACCCCTTCTTTCAGGTGCCGGCCGCGGCGGGCTCCGCTATCGCAACCGGCCAGACCCTCTGGGCCCTGCGTGACATCAACTGGGAAGTAAAGCAGGGCGAGGTGTGGGGCGTTATTGGCAGCAATGGGGCGGGCAAGTCCACGCTGCTCAAGATCATCTCCCGCATTATCCGGCCCACCCGGGGTAGGGTGCGGGGCCGGGGGCGCATCAGCAGCCTGCTGGAGGTGGGCACGGGCTTCCATCCCGAACTGAGTGGGTGGGAAAACATTTTTCTGAGTGGCTATATCCTGGGCATGAGCAAGGCTGAGATTCGCAGCCGCTTTGATGAGATCGTTGATTTTGCCGGATTGGCGCCCTTCCTAGACACCCCGGTCAAGCGCTACTCCTCGGGCATGTACGTGCGCCTGGCTTTTGCCGTGGCCGTGCATCTGGAGCCCGATATTCTGATTCTGGACGAAGTGCTGGCCGTGGGCGACGCCGAGTTTCAGAAAAAGAGCTTAGCGAAGATCCGCGACGTGTCCCGCCACGCCGGGCGGACCGTCCTCTTCGTTAGCCACAGCCTGCACGCGGTCACCCAGCTCTGCCAGCAGGCGCTGTGGCTGGACCACGGCCAGGTCCGGGAAAGCGGGGCGGTAAGCCAAGTCGCCAACCACTACGCGGCGGCTGCCCAGCACAACTCAACCAAGCACAGCTGGGCGACGCCGGCAGAAGCGCCGGGCACGGCCGAGGTGCGGTTTAAAGAAGTGGAACTCTTGCCCCAGCTGCTCACGCCGGGAGCCCCCCTGGATATTCGCTCCGCCTTAACCGTGCGGTTTGAGTTCTGGAATCTAGCGGATACGGCCGTGTTGAGTGCGGGCCTGCACCTGTACTCTTATACCGGCGAGTGCATCTGCGATATTCCTTCCCCGGCCGTGACCTGCGCCCCAGGCGTCGTAGCCGGGGAGTGCATCATCCCCGGCAACTTCCTCAACGATGGGTCTTATTACATCTCCCTGGTCATCGTGCGGGATACCGCCGTCGAGCTGTTCTGCTACGAGGAGTGCCTGTCCTTTACCCTGGAGGACTTCCGGGGGGAGATTCAGTGGTACGGCAAGTGGATGGGAGCCGTGCGCCCGCTGTTTCCTTTTCAGCTGCGGCCCCAGGAGCTGGTTTGTGCACCTAACACCCTATGAGTTCAGATCTGCCCTACCGCATCACGCACGTTTATTTGCACCAGGAAGTACTGGGGCCACCGGAGCCCCGCCAGCACGGACACTACTTGGTGTTCTGGTGGCAGGAACTGGCGCTCGGGCACCTGTTTGTTTCCCCCGAACAACCCCTGCTGCCGGCAGCCTACTACCCGGCCCTGGCCACAGCGATTGCGCCCGCCGTGCAGCACTACGCGGCCCGCCAACATAGCAGCAGTGCGCCCGACCAAGCGTTACTGGCGCGGGGCGACGTAGCGGGCTGGCGTGCCGGGATGCAGGCCGTGTTGGCGCCTTTACTGCCATCGGCCTTGCCGCCCCAAGTGCCGGTGTCGGTGATCATTTGCACGCGGGACCGGGCGACGCTGCTCCAGCGCTGCCTGACGATGCTGCGCGCGCTGCCCTGCGCGCCCACCCAAATTATCGTGGTGGACAACGCGCCGGCGGATCCGAGCACGCGGGAAGTCGTGGCCGCCTTCGACCAGGTGCTTTACGTGGCCGAGCCCCGACCAGGCCTGGATATTGCCCGGAATACGGGTATCCGGGCCGCGCAGGAAGCCATCATCACTTTTATCGACGATGATGTAGTGGTTCATCCCTGGCTCATGTACCGCGTCTGGGAAGCCTTTGAGGAGCCGGCGGTGGTGGCCCTCACCGGGTTAATACTCGCCTTGAGCCTGCAGACGGCAGCGCAGCTAACCTTTGAACGCGCCTGGAGCTTCAACCGGGGCTACGTGGACAAGATTTACGGGCCGGAGTACGTGCAGCAAGCGGGCGCGGCGCCCCGGGTGTGGGAGATCGGCGCCGGCGCCAACATGGCCTTCCGCAGAGCCATCTTCGACCAGGTAGGCTACTTTGATGAGCTGCTGGACGTGGGCGCCGCCGGTTGCAGCGGCGACTCGGAGCTGTGGTTTCGCATCCTGCGCCACGGCTTCCCCGTGCACTATACGCCGCGCGCTATTGTCTATCATGAGCATCGCCGGGACATGCGCGGCCTAAAGCGGCAGCTTTTCTACTATATGCGGGGGCACGTGGCGGCGGCCCTCACCCAGCACGCGCAGTTGCCGCTGGCCGGCTACCAGCGCTATCTGTTTTGGGAGGTTCCCCGCTACTATGCGCACCGATTCAAGGTTGGGTTTCCCTTCTTTTGCAGCCCCACCTTGTGGGCGGAGTTAACCGGGGTGGTCTCCGGCCTCTTTTACTATTACCGTACCCGCCGCCCTTCCAGTGAGTAGCCCCCCGAGTATGACTTCCACCCCGGTCGCCGCCTGGCCGCTCGTAACGATTATTATCCCTTGCTACAACCACGGAACCTACTTGCCGGACGCTTTGGCCAGTATCTGGCAGCAGCACTATCCGGCCCTGGAGGTCATCGTCGTGGATGACGGCTCCACGGATACTACCCGGCAGGTCGTGGCGGCCTACCCGTCAGTCACTTACCTTCACCAACCCAATCAAGGCTTGTCCGCGGCCCGTAATACGGGTGTTGCGCGCAGCACCGGCCAGTGCCTAGTCTTTTTAGATGCGGACGACTGGCTGTTACCGGATGCCCTGCGCACGAACGTGGTCTACCTCCAACGCAACCCCGCCCTGGCCTTCGTCTCGGGGGGGCACGACAAGGTTTTCGTAGCCACCGGCGTCACCCAGGCGGAAACCCACGCCGTAACGAGCGACCACTACCGCCACCTGCTGCAGGGTAACTATATTGGCATGCACGCCACGGTCATGTACCAGCGCTGGGTCTTTGACGAGTTTGCGTATGATACTACCCTGCGCGCCGTCGAGGATTACGACCTTTATCTGCGCGTGGCCCGCGAATACCCCGTTGCGCACCATACCCGGCGCGTGGCCGCCTACCGCCGGCACGCCAGCAACATGTCCGGCAATATTCCCCTGATGCTCTCGACGGTGCTGCTGGTACTGCGCCGCCAGCGTCAGCAGCTGCGCAGCCCGGCCGAGCGGCAAGCCTACGCGCGCGGTCAGCGCGTGTGGCAGGACTACTACAGTCGGGAGTTATACCACACGCTGCGCCAGCCTTCCGCCCGAACCGCGGCTTGGGCGGAAGGCTGGCTCCTGCTCATTCACCAACCTCCTTTGGCCCTCCGTTACGCCGTACTAGCAACTGCAACCATGGTTAAGAAGCTACTTAAGCAGTGCGCGCCCGCCTCCGGGCTGCGGTTCTTGCTCAAAGCCGGCCTTTACCCAGGCTACTGCCCGGCCGTTGGGCAAGTCGTCTTGGGTGATTTGGCCCGCACGAGTCCCCTCAGCACCGAGTTTGGCTACGACCGGGGGGGGCCGGTGGACCGCTACTACATTGAGGGCTTCCTGCAGGCCCATGCTCCCACCATTCGGGGGCGGGTGCTGGAGATTGGCGATAACGCTTATACCCTCCGGTTCGGGCAAGGTGTCACTCAGAGCGACATTCTGCACGTCGATGAGAGCAACCCCCACGCGACCTTTATTGGGGACTTAAGCCATGCCCCCCACTTGCCTGACAACGCGTTTGACTGCATTGTGCTGACCCAGACTCTGCATCTGATCTACGACTACAAGCTGGCGCTGGCTACCTGTCATCGGGTGTTAAAGCCCGGCGGAGTCTTGCTGCTGACCGTGCCCGGCATTACCCCCATTGACCGGGGCGAGTGGCAGCGGACCTGGTACTGGTCTTTCACGGACCGTGCCCTAGTTCGTTTATTCGCGGAGGTCTTCCCCGGGGAAGCTACCATCACTTCTTATGGCAATGTGCTGATTGCTACGGCCTTCCTATACGGCCTGGGCCGGGGCGAGGTAACGACAGAGCAGCTGGATTACTACGACCCCCAGTTTCAGGTTATCAACTCGGTAAAAGCCGTGAAGGCTTAATTCAGTGATTCGAAAGCTACTTTCGGCCCTTCACGTACTGCCCCCGGCGCAGGCGTGCGTACTCCTGTACCACCGGATTGCCACGCCCGAATCCGATGTCTGGAAAATTGCCGTGGAACCCGCTCATTTCGAGCAGCACGTCCGGGTGCTCAAGGCCTCGTACCGTGTGGTTTCAGTCTCGGAACTAGTAGACTCGGTCGCCCGCGGCACCGTGAAACCGAACAGCGTAGCCCTGACGTTCGACGATGGCTACGCGGACAACTTTCTCGTTGCCAAACCCATCCTGGATCACTACGGGTTGCCCGCTACTTTTTTCATTGCCTCCCACTACACGGATCAGGCAGAAGAGTTTTGGTGGGATGAGCTCGAGCACCTGATCCTATTTTCGGCTCACCTGCCCGCTCGGTTTTCGCAGGTTATCGGCGGACAGCTTATCGACGTAGCCTTGGGGAACGAAGCTTGCCTGAGCAGCCACGGGCGGCAGCAACAGCAGCACTGGGATGCGTGTGCGGCGCTGCCGCCTACGATCCGGAGCCGGCTATTTTATCAACTCTGGGAGCTGCTGCGCCCCTTGCCTATCCGCGAGCAGCAGCAGCACTTGGACCGCATCCGGCAGTGGGTGGGAGCGCCACCTAGCCAGCGGCCGGCTTATCGCAGCATGTCGCGCCAGCAACTGCAAACCTTAAGCGCTAGTCCTTTGCATGAGCTCGGCCTGCATACAATGTCCCATCCCGCCCTAGCTGCCCATCCCCTGGGGTTTCAGCGGCAGGAACTGCTCGGCAACCAAGCTTTTCTGGAGCGCGCCACCGGCCAGAAAGTCGATTTAGTGGCTTACCCCTACGGCAACTATAATCAGCAGACGCTGACCTTGGTCGAGCAAGCCGGCCTGCGAGCTGCTTTTACCACGGAGGAAAAAGTGGTAACTAGTACTTCCAATCGCTATCACCTCGGGCGCTTTCAAGTTCCTAATTATTCCGCTGCCTCTTTTACGCGTGCCCTGCACCAGTGGCTTCACCCCTCCTAACGTCTCATGTCCCTGCCAGCGTTTCCCCTGGTTACCGTCGTCATTGCATTCCTCAACGAAGAGCGCTTTCTGGCCGAAGCGGTAGAGAGCGTGCTGCAGCAGACGTACGCGCACTGGGAGTTGATTCTGGTCGATGACGGCTCCACGGATCAGAGCACCGGCCTGGCGCAACGGTATGCGCAGCGGCGGCGCGACCAGATTAGGTACTGTGAGCACGAGGGTCACGTCAACCGGGGCCTGAGTGCCAGCCGCAACGAGGGCATCCGCCGTGGCCGGGGCCAGCTGATCGCCCTGCTGGACGCGGATGATGCCTGGCTAGCGGACAAACTAACCCAACAGGTGGCCCTTTTTCACCAACACCCCGGCATCGCCATGGTTGCGGAAGCCTCTCGTTACTGGTATAGCTGGCAGCCGGGCGCGCCCGCGGATGTTATGATTCCAGTGGGCGCCCCCGCTGGCCGCGTATACCCGCCCCGGGAACTGCTCTTTCTCCTTTACCCCCTGGGAGCCGGGGCGGCGCCCTGCCCCTCGGGCCTAATGCTGGAGCGGCAGGCCCTGCTGGCCGCGGGCGGGTTTGAAGAGTCCTTCACCCAGCACTATCAACTCTACGAGGACCAAGCGTTTTTGCACAAGATCTATGTCCGGGAGAAGGTCTACGTCTCGGCGAGCTGTGGCAACTATTACCGCCAGCGGCCGGGGTCTATCGTGCAAACGGTAACGCAAAACGGGCAGTACCACGTCGTGCGGCGTTACTTCCTGGAGTGGTTTGCGGCCTACCTGCGGCGGGAAGGCCTCGGCGTCGCCCACGTAGAGGCCCTGCTGGCCCGCGCTTTGGTGCCCTACCACTTTCCCCTTACCCACCGCTTCCTCTCGGCGCCCTACCAGCGGCTCCGCCAGCGGGTGAATACTTTTTTTCGGTTCTCCGCTTAACCTTTATGCCTCGCCTCTCCGTTCTGCTGCCGGTGTATAATGCGCAGGCCTTTTTGGCTGAAGCCATTGATAGCATCCTGGGGCAAACTTTTACCGACTTTGAGTTCATTATTCTCGATGACGGCTCCAGTGATAGCAGCCCGGAGATAATTCAAGCTTATGGCGACCCACGCATCCGCTTTTACCGCAACGACCAGAACCTGGGCATCAGCCAGACCCTGAACCGGGGCATCGCACTGGCGACCACGGAGGTCATTGCCCGGATGGATGCGGATGACCGCAGCCATCCCTCCCGCCTTCAGCAGCAGTATGACTACTTGGTGGCTCACCCCGAGTGTGCCATGATTGCCTGCTGGGTGCGGATTATCGACGCGGAGGGCCGTTTCCTGCGTCAGGATGCCTTCGACTGCGCCTACTACTACTACAACCTGACCTTCATATGCTGGATTTATCATCCCACGGTCATGTACCGCAAAGCCGCCGTAACGCAGGTCGGTGGGTACAAGGAGGCCTACTCCGAGGACTTTGAGCTGTTCTGGCAGCTCGCGCGCCAGTTTAGTATCGCTACGCTGCCGCAGGTGCTGCTGGACTATAGGGAAACAAACCAGAGTCTGCACCAGGTAGTTAAAAAGCAGGAGTACTACTACGCCCAGCAGACGCAGGTCCAGCGCAACATTCGCTATTATACCGGACCTGAGCTGGTCCTTAGTACGGCTGAGCTGCGGTGTCTGCAGCACGACTTCGCTCCGATGCTGGCGTCGGGCAGCGTCGGCAGCATTTTAATCTTATTGCAGAAGCTAGAGGTGATTACGGCCGGTGTTATGAGCAAGCCGAACCTTAACCTCGATCAGCACGCCGTGCGCGCCGCGGCCGCCTATAAGAAGTCATTCATCACTTCCTTTTTCGCTCGGCACTTACCCCAACCCAAGGGTGTTTGGCTGCTGTTGCGGTTAGGCCAGTTCCGCTTAATTCTGTGGGAGTTTCTGCGACTCTGAGCCGAGAAGCATTTTAACTCTTGGTAGCCTCTACGATAGCGGTTCGTAGGATGGTATTGACTGGAACTAAGGTTAGAGCTACCCAGACTTTATCCCAAAAAGCTACCATGGCCGCCTAGTTTTTATGAATTTGCAGAGCGCCCCAGCTAATGAGCACAACACTTAATGCTGTTTTTCTTAGGTGATCTGTGTCTAAGAAATTCTGCTCCAGCAGTTGCCCATTCCTCTTTAGGACGAGGCCGAGGAAGAAAAGTAACGGTGCGTCTGCCTTAACCTGGAGGAGCTCGAGATTCGGAACCCCAAGCTGATTGCCGTAATCCTGGGGGATGCGAAGATGCTTAATACCCTCTTTTCGTTTTACTACAAGCACAAGACCGTCAAGGTTAAGGCCAACAAGATTCCGGGGGGCTCTTTCTCAAAGTGGTGGGCCTGCCCTAACCCGCCGCCACTGCCAGCAACCAAGGCCTTTGTAGAGGGCTAGTAAAAAACGAACCACCCCGCCTAAGGGGTATGTAGCGGAAGTATGCAAGGCCCGAAGTGGCTAGTGGGATCAATCGCCATCATTGATAAGTAAGCCTTCCAGAGGAATCCTAATGAGGCGCTTTGTTAGCACTTGCATATCCTGGCGGTGAATGGCTTTAAAGGGAAAGTGAGCACATCGAAATCGACCCTGATAGATTACTGTTCCTAAGATATGCTGGTCGCCCTGATAATTGAAAATAAATGTTTGAACAACAGTAGCATCTGGTAAACGCGTAGCTCGTCGATGCAGAAAACAAAAGTTTTAAAGTTAACTCAGATACTAATTCAACATTTAATACAATTGTGCATTGTTCTTCCTGTCACTGATGCCAGTACAATATACTAAGCGCAAATGTCTATGCAGCTAGTGTAACGTGTCCCTTAACAGTCGATGCTCATCTTAACATTGTCATGAACTCTTACTATTGTCTAGCTTGAAAAGTGGCAGCCTTCCCACCGGGCCTCAACCAAACCGGCTCTGGATACTCGATAAGTTGTGGACGTTTGTAGGTCGCAAAAAGCCTCCACTTAGCTTTAGCTGCCCATTTAGCTCCGTAATCCGCGTGGCTAGGGTATTTAGCTGTTTTTCTATGCTAACCAAGCTAGTTGGCTTTGGGCTTCGGTAATAACAGATACTTATCTTTGCTAGAGTTAAACCCTTTCATTATACTTGAAACATTATAAGCAAACAGTATAGTGTTTCAAGTATTATGACAGAATAAAATGCTTACTCCTATTGCTAATACCTACGGATGGAAGTCGGCTCAAGCGGAACATAGCCATTCTTATCTACTTCCTGCTACTACTTCATATTTGAAAAAGTATAAGGTTCAATCACTACTTGATATCGGCACAGGAAATGGCTCAACACTTCCTCACTGGCTATCGCAAGGCATAAAGGTAGCAGCAATAGAGCCGGATAATGAAGGTTTTAGTTTGGCAAGCCAGCATAATCGTGCAGATGTTCGCAAGCTCGGTGTTGGCGATGCAATACCAGCTGAATGGAGGGGGGCTTTTGATGGTATAGTTTGCCTGGAGGTTATTGAGCATTTGTTTGATCCAGTGCAACTTGTGAATACTGTTAATATTGCCTTGAGTAAAGGGGGGGTGTTAATTATATCGACTCCTTATCACGGTTATATAAAAAATGTTGTGCTTGCTATTGCTGGTAAATGGGACTTCCATCATCATCCAAAAAGAGTAGGGGGACATATAAAATTTTGGTCAAGAAATTCTTTAACCTCTCTACTGAACGAGGCGGGATACGAGGAATGTTCTTTTAAAGGTGTTGGGCGTTTTCCTTACTTATGGAAATCTATGATTATGGTTTTCAAAAAACGCGCATAAATTTATATTTAATTACTATTCAGTTCTATTTAATTTAACGCACATTTTCGGAGAAAATTGCAGATGCGAATCACTAGCAAACCTTCTATAACTTTATAAACTAAACTTATTCATATTAAAAAATTATATTATTTATAAAATCTAACTTATATAGTGACTAAGCGCGAAAAGTTTTTGCTTTGCTTTAGCGATGCAGCTAAAACAACCGTGTCGGGCAGTTGACTAGTGCCAGATTTAGTCTTGGTAATTGGATAGGGGCAAAAAAGAGTCGGTAAGTTGCGCGGGTAGTTCCTTAGCTTCCATCAGCATTTTAGGTAGTGCTAACCTCTCCTTACTGATTCGTATTAGTATGTTGTCTAATTCCTGCTCAAGCAACGGCAGTGGACATTGTATTTGCACCATATGGTCGACGCCTAGCTTTACAAGGTGGTATCTACTGCTAGTCGCGTGTACATCAGCACAGATTCCGTCCTAAATAGCTTTTAACTTGTATTCCAAAGGTTGGCAGTAACTAGGCTTGGTCCTGTCTAAACGCGGCTATGAATTAACTTAAGCCAATAATAGATAGCTACGGTTTGTGAGGTGAGATGAAGCAAACTCCGCACATCTATGAACACTGTGGGCCTATACGCATATAGACTTATCAATAGACTCAAAGGCTAAGTTCTGATCGACTCCAGCATACGCCTCAAAGCCAGCCACGTGCACGTAACTTACCACAGCGCCCACCAATGACGAAAGCCTAGCCTTAGGTGAGCTCGGCGCCTGCATCTTGTTCTTACCGATGACATCTGCCCCTGGCGTTTGCCCAGCATCTGCGCTACTTATGCATAAACCAGCAAATCAGTGGTCGTACGCCTACGGCACACAACTTTATGCGAATGGTCTGCGCTGGCTAGTAAAGCACATCCTGGGCTAACCTATTTTGCGCACGTGGCTGTCGATTTCAAATTTATCCCCGCTCAATTCAGTCGGCATTTGTAAGTTAATATAGCCATTTACCTCAATCGTACCAGGATTCCACACGTGCTCGAGTCATGCCCTATGATTTAGAAGATAAGAAACGGCTAAAGCGGATACTTGGTTTTTCCACAATATAATAAGAAAGAGCAGCACAAATAAAGATAGCTATTATGGCAAACGAAGGCTGTGCTATTGACCATCCGTTGTAGAAGTGAGACCGCCCAGTAAAGAGTTGCTGCCACAGGTAAATGCTATAAGAGCAAGCGCCAATCCACTGCACCCAGCCCCAACGCAGGGCCGGACACCGATCAGGGTTTTCCACGAACCACAGTACTAAAAAGCCATAAGAGATAGCTTCTAGTCCGTCTAAAATAAGCCAAATGAACGAGGATTGTGGATTAATAAAGGGCAAAATGAGAATAGCGGCAATTATACCTGTGGGAAGCAATGCAGATGTATTTTGTACTATTTTTTGAACTTTTGTTATATGCAAGGCAACAAGAACTCCCACGATGATGTAGCGAAATGGGTAAAGCACCGCTATATTAATGAGCGTCAAATGTATATGCTGAGATGCTTCTGTTGCTAGTTTGTAGGCCAGCAGGCAAATAAAGAAAAGGATTAGAAGCAGTAAGGTCGTAAGCTTAGGGCGGAAGCGAAGGACGGTCACCATAATGGGTGGAAAAAAAAGGTAGTATTGTTCTTCAACTGAGAGCGACCATGTATGTCCAAGAAACCATCCATCCGAAGTAGTAGCCTCACCGAGCAGCCCTAGATTACCTAAGAACAAGCTGCTCCATAAAAAACTAAGGGGCTTTATTGAAATATAATCTGCTTGGCAAAGTAAAGCTAGCCCTAGAAGGTAAAAGGCAAAAGGCGGGATGATGCGAAAAAACCGGCGTCGGTAAAAACCTCTCAAGGACACTCGACCAAATGCTAGCGCTTCTCGAATTAGTAAAGAAGTTATAATAAAACCACTAATCACAAAAAAGATATGAACTCCTCCTTCTCCTAAAGTGAGAAAAATTGTTTCAGTAGTAGGGTTAACATTATAATTTCCTGACCAGTTTATAATGTGGTGCATTACTACCAATAAGACTGCGAAGGCTCGAAGGCCATCTAATTCGAGGATGCGATGTGTTTTCAAGATATTTTAAAAGGTAAGAAACAAATATATAGTATAATTTTACATATACTTAAAGCTGATCAAACAAGGTTCTTACAAGTAATTAAATGTTGCTTGTGCTAGAACAGTACCATAATCGTGCGTAAAGCCTATTCCTTTCGATCATTAGTTATAAACTAGCTGCAGATTTCACTCATTATTTAGGAAGAAAATCATAGGTTTACTTCAACTGTCATATCATTTCTTATTTTACTTGAGTCAGCACTATTGTACTAGCTGGGCATAAGATTATTGCAAAAGAGATTAGTAGATACCTTGCCTGCTATCTTTTTTGCCACGAGTGAAGCACACTCAGAATAGTTATGTGCTAACTTTATACATAGATTCATTGTACCAAGCAGTTTTAAGGCCGTTTGGGATAATGAGTACTCTTGCTTAGCCTCAGCCGTCCCTTTGAGCATTCGGCTACACGCATTAGGCTAGCTTATGTTAGCCCGACATTTAAGGGCATTACCTTATTCAATGATGACAGCCAAAATGACCTCAGAGTCGCTCGATAAAAGAGACCTGAAGGATATGCCCTGCAAGGCTTAAATGCTATACCTAACCAGCAAGAGTCGGAGCACTCAGACGTTGATCCAGCAGTAAACATCTCAAGCTTGATGACGTCTGGCAGCAGGCTCTTCTCGTGACCAAAGTAAGGAAAGTGTAGGTTGCCCGTAACGAAGAGAGGCTAGCACTTTGCGAGCCTAACTAAACCTCACGTCAGGAGTCGGTTGTTTTTATAAAAAAGCTTTGGTCAGCGCGCTGTATGGGCCAGCCGTGCACGCAGGCACCTACAAGCACAACATCGTCTAGGTCCCTCGAACTCTAGTTCTGCAGAGCGCTATGCGTGGTCCCAGCGCGTATTTTATCTAGCCACCGGCAGCATAATAACTGCCCTAGAAGCTACTTAAAATAGCCATGCTTGCAGACTTTGGACACTACATCAAACGCTAGGACTCGCTAAATATGGTCCCAGGTGCAGCTGAAGGCTATGCCATAGGCTGTCAAAACATCCGCCGCATCCTGGCCGTCTGCACATGCAGCTTGGTAAAAGCCGCGCAAGCTGGTGAGTTAAATAGTAATAAAAATATACAGCAGGTCGTTTTTGCCCAAGGCTTTGGCGAAGGCGATATAAAGGTGGCCCAAATGATAGTCCTGATTGTCTTATACTGTACATGGTCAAACCCGAAGGAAATAGGTGTGAAATCGTTGCTTATAAGACGTAGACACTACTGGCTAGTGTTAAGGCAGAAAGCCCCAGCAGGGGCTCCTTCAAGAATGAGCACGGTCAAGGCTGGCCTGGGCCTCAGCGGAGCAGCCTCAACAGTAACGCTAAGGCCTATGAAGCACAGTTGTGTATTTGAAGCCAGGGTGGGTCGGTAGAGTGCGACTGCGGTTGTAGACTACTTGTTAGACAGATTTAAGCGTAATTCCTGCACGGAAAACACGCTACCCCTGGCACTATAAAGCTAATGAGTACTATGCTTAGGCATATAGCTCACTAAGACTTCCTCAAAAGAAGTCATGATATGTTCAATCGACAAATACTGCTCAGCATACTGTCGAGCCTTAGCGGATATTACTAGAATGTCCTGAGCCAGCGCACGCTGCACCCCAAAATTCAATGCCGCCTGACTTTCCGCGTCGACCAGTATGCCTATTTCGTGTTTTCGAACTAGGGTGTACAAACCAGACCCCTCATTTGCCGTAATTAAGGCCAGACCACCTACAGCAAGGATAGTTGTTAACTTAGAGGGCATTACTAAGTCGCTGGCGGTTGCTTTCTGAATAACGAGATGCACATCGGCCATGTTTAGAAAGCGATTAAACTTCTCAGGAACTTGCAGGGGAAGAAAGACCACATTAGGAAGCGCTAAGTTATGAGCTAAGGTTTCCAGGGTAGCTTTGTAGGGTCCGGAACCACAAATGACAAATTTTAGGTGGGGATGGCGTCGGTACTCTTGCGCAGCATATAATATAGCGTCTAGCCCTTGTTTTTCGCCAACAGCTCCAGAGTACAGAATAATTCTGTCCGTCGGCGCAAACCCAAATTCAAGTTTGAGGGGGGCCTTGTCTACAATAGGATAAAATAGCGTTAAATCAGTCCAGTTAGGCAGTAACATTACTGGCTTATGCGCTTTGGCCTCTATTCGGCGAACCATGCCTTCCGAGATACTACTAATACTGTCCGCGCGCTTAAATATGTAGCGCTCAAATTTGAGAAGGAGGGCAATAACTGTCTCGGACTTTATCAGCTGCAGGTCTCGAGCAGCCTCGATCTGCATATCTTGGATATGATAAAAGAACTTGGCGTTGCTTAATTTCTGGTATAAAACGCCCAGTAAGCCAAAAAGGAACGACGGAGCCACCACGACAACGGCGTCATAGTTGCGACTTGGCAACAGGTGAAGTAGTTTGCCCGCCGCGGAAGCAAGAAACGAAAAGTCCAGCAGGATGCGCTTCAGCCCGGAAGGTTGAGGAGGCACGTACATTGGACAGCGACAAATTTTTAGTTGGCCTCCCGAGGTAAACTGTTCATCCTCGGTTGTATATCGCAACCTATTTTGGGTGTAAGGTTCCTGTACCTGCCAGTAAGGGTAGTAGGGATACGTTGTAATTATAGTACAATCATAGCCTTTGCGCGCTAACCAATACATCATTTCTCCGCTGTACTTACCAATTCCCGTCGGTTCAGGATAAAAATTATATCCAATCAGTAGTATCCTTTTTTTCATAAGAGCTTATTGCCCGCGGGTAAACATACAGGCATAGTTAAAAGTAGAGGCTATTTTCTTGTTACTGAAATGGCTGAGCACTTTCCTGCCCTTATCAAGTAAATGATAGCGATTATAGCTCCGTTGATGTTAAGAATGACGGCTACTCCTAGGTTGCCAACGTATTGAATAGCTCCAATAAGGACGCTCAATCCCAGACAACAGTAAATAAAAGCAGCTCTTTTTTTGAAATAGCTAGCATAATATAAAGGGTGCCGGGATAAATAAAATTACGTTACCGATTAAACCAGGATAAAAGTGATAAGACGCCTCGGTAAAGTTGATTTTAAGGTTAGTTTATTCTTCATACAAGCCACTAAGAGGCGTAAAAATCACTATTCTATCCGCATATAACTTCCTACAACGGGCAAAGAACACAATGCAACCAACTAGAAACGAGTGGCTTATAAAGAGAAGGATTTGTGCCAACCTCATTGGTAAGAAAGGTCAACGTGCTTCCGGCCAACATCTATACGCCTTTGGCTATGGTTGGCGCGAGACAAGAAAGACAGGGCATCTACCCATTTAATTGCCTAGCCGTAGGCTGTGTATAAGGCTTACTTAAATCAAGATGCATTACCCTGAGATGTAGGATGTCCTTTCTTCGTATCGGGTAAGTCAAGGACTGCTCATAGGAAGGCAGTATGCCACCAAACGGAATGCCTTACTGCGGGACAACTTTAGAAACCACTTATAAAGGTTGTGTATGGGATTGGATCGCACCCTTGTACTTATTATCGAAAATTCTTAATGTAGATAATCCCTAGTGCGTGAATGAAGCAGTTTGAGATTGGCTCACTTGGATGGAAACATTTTATCCCAATCGCTATCTGAGACAATTACATAATGCATAAACTAGCCTTATTACTTTAGGGTGGGCTTGGAATAATCGCTGGGCGTTGGGTTATTTCATGGTATTGGAGTACTCCTTCCGCAAAATAATGAGCGACCAAGCTTTTGCGGGTCAGATGGGGTTCAGTGATTGGGGAGCCAGCATGCAACAGGTTCGCGTGCCAGATAAGCACATCTCCCTTCTTAGCAGTAAAGGAGCGTGGCTTTAAGGCGTGCTGCAAGATTATTTCCTCAATCTTTTCTTCATAACGTCGACGCGTGTCTAATCCTAACTGTAGGGTGGTGTGCTGTGGATTAAAATCTTCACTCATTACGTAATTTAATCTATGGCTGCCGGGATAGTAAAGCAGTTCACCGCTACCCTTTTGAATATCTTCTAATGCCAGCCACATTGCGGTAAGGTACCCAAGTGGCTCTGTTGTAAAATGTATGCTATCACTGTGAGGCTTCTCGCCACTCCCGAAAATAAAATTGACAGTTTGGAAAGGAATGATATCTTTTTGAAAAATAAATTTTACCAAGGCGGTGACAATTGGGTGGTAAAAGACTTCCTTGACTGTTTTACTATAATGCCATGCATTAAATATTTTCTTTTTAGTAAAATTAAAGTCAATTTTTCCTGTCTCTTTTAAAAATTCAATTTCTTTGTTAATTGATTCGGCTTCGTCAATAAACAGACCAGGTATAATGAGGAATCCTTGCTCTGGCCAATGAATGAGTTGTTGTTGAACTTGGAGAGGGAACAAGGCAAAATCAGGGTGTTGCCTAATTGCATCAGTAGTAATATCCTCCCTGTCCATCCATGGAATTGCAGCAGATCTGTGCTTAATATCCGCATGCGAAAGCTCTTTCCAGATGGCCTTCTTAATGCCATGCCGCTGATACAAGTTACGGTTTTTGCGAAGCCTTGATAACTTAAATAAGTTGAACAACCAATATGCAGGACGCATTCTTCGCAATATGCCAGTATATTTCTCAATCCACTTCACAGTAAAAGTTAGATTATGAGTTTAGAAGGCACGGGTAGCGTGAACAAAACATGAAAATTGCCTAAAGAAAACCCGTTTAAGTTTTCTACTGACTCTGGAAGTTAAAACTCTAGTGAAATATTTTTTTTGCTGAGAAGGTAATTATGGATTGCAAATGAAGTGTTATTCTGTATAACACATAGGCATAGTAGTATGTTAACAGCTATATAAATTCATAAACTCACAATTAGCTTCATCCACTTATTTAGCTTAGGGCCGCACAATTGTAGTGTATGCTAAGTTGGGGCTGCTTAGCCAGAGGGAACAGTTGCTGGACCAAGCTTTACTTCAGACGTAAAAGCTGCCGTCGACATGCCAATGACGAAAGTAGTTCTAAAGAAACGGACACATCGTTAACTTACGGGGCATAAAGTCAGGCCCTACGAGCAATCACCTTTGGTAAGGGAGAGCAGTTCTTTCTGGATGACACGCAACGGCCATTGATCGGTGAGCATTTCTGACTACCCTCGCATTAGACGTCGACCAAGCCTGTTTCATCCATATTTGGTTGGATTAGGTAAAACCCTTTGACATAGCTAACTAGTCCTTCGACAATCTTTCAGTAGGGCCAACTTCGGTGTTTACGATTTGAACCAGAAGATTGCGAACTGTTCAGAGCATAGACAAACAATTAATTATTCGTTAGTAATTTTTACTTGAGTTCTCTCATTTTAATTTGAATCAGAAACTCATGATACGCCATATTTACACAGTAAACAAATCCTTGTGAGCCTTCGAGAAACCCCAGATTAAAAACATAGGCCTGCACAAAGCGAAGCAAGGGCCAGCCAGGAACCTTGCTTAGCCAAGATTTTAAGGCTGGGTTACGGATACTAGCATGAGGCGCAAACACATCCTTAAAGGCAGGGCAATAGTGCAACCGAGCGACTGCTTCTTGACTGGAGTATTTGTTATGACGCTCTAACCAATGAGTCCAGCCCTTAGAAAAGCCGTAATGAAGGTAAGGTTCACGAACATACCCAATGTCACCGATGACATTAGCCTCTTTTTGACCATGACCAAAATCGGTAAAGCGGGCTCTGTTTTTTCTTAGCAACCTAAACTGCCATTTCGGAAAGTTATCGCAGTGTTTGAGCCATCTACCTTCCAAAATCATCTTCCAGCAGCAGTAGAAGCCGGCTACACTTTCTGTAGCACTACTAATTGCTAACAGGACTGCTTGGCGAAACTGTTCAGTTGCGACCTCATCGGCGTCTAGAAATAATACCCACTCATGCTTTATGCTTATATGGTCTAAAGCGTAATTACGCTGTTTTCCAAAGCTTTCAAATGGGTTGTTCCATGTCTTAATGCCGAAAGTACTAGCGATTTCAACCGTCTTATCCGTGCTCCCTGAATCCAATATATGAATATCATCCGACCACAATAGGGAGTTTAAACAATTTGGCAGGTCGAGTTCTTCATTCTTAGTTAAGATTATTACTGAAATCATAAAAAATTACTTAGAGAACATACTTTTAAACAGTTAAGATATTACTTATAAATGCATAATCAATTTAGTACTATAATCTGTTTCTAATTTTTGAGTAGCCAAGTGTAACAGAATAATATCTGAGTCACACTCAACAAATTTAGTCAAAGCGATAAGGTTATACCTATAAACAGCGATACATTATATAAGTGTTAAACACTGATTTGACGCCTTCACGTCTCCTTTGAACTTCAAATAATATGACGTCATTTTTGATTAAACTCATCATTCAGAGTGCCGATTTTTAACTGCAGCGCCTCCCGCATTTTTACTGCTGCTGGTCTTACAGCGAAATTGTTGCGATAAGTTAGCAGGCTTCGTTTTCCCATTACGCTTTTCTCTGATTCGGTTAGTTTACACCAGTTCTCCAGAAGCGATAGTGTTCCATCCAAAGTATCATCTGCTACTTGGCCACCACCTGCTGCCTCGATCTCGCGCCAGATATTTACTCGGTTGGAAATCAATACAGGCTTGCTGCAGGCTAGGGCTTCCACGACGGCTATACCAAAGTTTTCTTGATGACTTGGTAGGATAAAGGCCTCGCACCCGTAAAAAGCTCCCCACTTAGCGTCGCCGGTTAGCATTCCAGGAAAGAAAATAGTAGGTACTGGTACCGTGGCAGCTAGTTGACGAATAGCATGACCATAAGTGCTTTCTAAGCCCGGTCCCGCTATAACTAAAACCGGCAATTGAGAAGGTAATGATGGCTGCTGTTCGTGGCTAATATCAGCTTCATTATCCAACCCTAAGCTCGGTTCCAGTTTTCGAATTATTGCTTCTCGATAAGCAGTTATTAATAAATCAACCCCTTTTTTTTCATTTATGCGGCTCAGAAAAAGCAGGTAAGGACGACCTTTAACTTCTGGGCAGCGCTCCAAAAAGGCATTAGTAAGAGCCGGAACAAAAGGGGGTGGTTGAGCTATACCATAGCCGATATTTATTTCTCTTTTGGGCTTATAAGGCCAAAAGGCTAGGCGAGCCAATTGCAATTCTTCTTCGCAGGTAAATAAAACTCCATCCGACTCATTTATGGTCTTACTTTCTATTAATTTCCAATAAATCCAATTTCGTATAGCTTTAAATCGTCGGCTGGATGCCTTCTGAAAGTAGGGGTCCAGCATACCGTGAGGCATGACAAAGAGCTTAGGAGCCTTTTCCTCAGATTTAAACCGAATTCGGGTTTTATAAATATTTAAGGCTTTAGGAGTTGCATAACTGGGATATAACCATATTCCATGTACAATCACTACATCAAAGCGCCCCAAATTGTCTAAAAGCCAAGGGACAAGTTTAGGACTATAGTGCCACGGACCTTTTCCAGGGCCGAGAGCATGAACTATAAAATTATCTTTCCCGACAAATGGAGCGGAAGGGTCGTCCAGGCAGGCCACTTCAGTGTTAACTAGTAACTTGCTCAACTCAGGAACAGAGTTCCGGATTCCTTGACTAGGACCTCCATGCGCCGGATCCATACTGGCTATAACTCGTAGTACGTTCAAACTAGGCTGTTATAAAAGGTTTGCATAAAGCCACTTCCACTTAACATCGGCTGACTAAAGGGAGTTAGCAGCATTTTTTTTTCTGCCTAACCAGTGCCCTAATACGCTCCAATTCCAGACCCTAGCCCAGTGTAACTGGCCTTTATGAAAGCTTGCAAGTTGTTGTAAGGGCTCCTCGAGCGAGAGCAAATCCGCCGCCGCTGTTGTGCCCTCACTCAGGAAATCAGCTAATGGACCCCGCAGCCATTCATCCATGGGCAAGGCAAACCCCTGTTTAGGTCGATTGTATACCTCTGGCGGCAATTCTGAGCGAAATGCATCGACAAGTAACGGCTTGATGCCGGGTCCCGCTTTGTACTTTTTGGGACATGTTAAAATGGCTTCCACCAAACAATGATCCAGGAAAGGAACCCGAATTTCAAGACCCACAGCCATACTCATTTGGTCGCTATCCCGGAGAAGCATGGGAATCATGTAGCCGTAGATCTCTGCCCAGGAAATCAGCCCCATAGTGTCTAAATAGGAGGGAGGGGGGGGGATAATGGGAATGCCGCTAGTAAGCCCCATTCGCTGGAGACTGTTTACCGAAGTAAAACGCCGCCGGGCGCTAGTTAAATTAAGCGTAGAAAAGTCAAGTATCCCCCCCAACTTTTGGTTTATGCTACTCGGTAAAGCACTAACTAGTTGACGGCTGATGGATAAGGGAACAACATCGAGCAAACGGAGCCACGGGACGCTACGAAAGCTAGGGTAGCCGCCGAACAGTTCGTCTCCTCCCAGCCCCGATAAGGCAACCTTTAATCCGCAATCCCTTACTGCTTTGGAAACAATATACGTATTGATGGCGTCAACGGAGGGCAAATCAAGGCTAAGTACTGCTTCCTTTACCCAGTTTAAACACGCATCCGGCTGAATTTCCAACTCAGTATGCTCAGAGCCAGCTTTCTTAGCCACCACCCGGGCGATGGAGCGCTCATCAAAAGTTTTCTGCGGAAAGCCAATAGTAAATGTTTGCAGCCTGCGGCCTAAGTGCTTGCCTGCAATGAGGGTTACAATACTGGAGTCAATTCCCCCGCTCAAAAAAGCTCCAACCCCCACATCGGAAATAAGGTGTTCTTCCACTGCAGTAGTCACGAGCTTGTTAACCGAGGCTACCCACTCCTGTCGATTTTTGAGTTTAGTTTTGAATTCAACTTCTTCGGGCCACCAGGTGCCTTTGGTTATACGGTCCTTTGAGCTAATACCTTCGCCTCCTCTTATTTTAATCCAACTACCAGGAGGAACAGATTGAATACCGGCTACGATCTCCCCTGACTCAGGCAGCCGGCCAAAGCTTATGTATTCACTTAATGCAGCATCCGTAAGCTGAGTTTTCTCCGACCCTAGCAGCGCTCGTATCTCAGAAGAAAACTGTATGGAAGTATCCTGGTACCGGTACCATAAAGGCTTAATGCCTAGCCGGTCACGCACTAATAGAACCGAGTCATCTTCGCTGTCATGGAGGGCAAATGCAAACATACCTTTCAGTGCGCTTAATTTAGTCAGTCCTTGTGCGGACATTAACTCAATTAATGTTTCGGTATCTGAATTACCACGCCAACTAATTCCAGGCAGGAACTGGCGTAACTGCAGATGATTATATATTTCGCCATTGAACGTAATAGTGTAGCGTTTTGAAGCATTCACCATTGGCTGTTTTCCTGCCGGGGTGGGCTCTAAAATTGCCAACCTAGTGTGGCCTAAATAGATGCTGTCATTGTTGTTGGTCCATTCACCGCTGCCGTCAGGCCCGCGGTGGTGAAGCAAATCAAGTTGGGGGCGAGCGACTCTATGCTTGCCAAAACACACCTGTCCAATTATTCCACACATTTGTTTATACAGGATAAGAAAAAACTCAAAAAATAATTGGCCAAATCTATATTCAAAGTTACAGGGTTTAAGTAGGGAGCTACAATAATTTATTGCCTGAATATAAATACCCAGTATCAGCGTTCATCTACCTCAAGTAGTTTAAGATACTCGTGAATTATATTATTTAGTTGGAAACGACTACAATTCAAGAAGCCCTGGCGTACTACTTCTGCTCGTTTAGCGGGCTGCTGGAGCAAAAGCAGAGCCTCGGCAAAGGCCTGCGGATTAGTTGGAGCCGCGTGAACAGCCGCTCCCCCACTTACTTCGGGCATGGGTTCAATATCGCTCGCAATTACAGGGGCTCCGCAGGCCTGGGCTTCAATAACCGGCCAGCCAAAGCCTTCCGCGAATGAAGGGAAAATGAATGCTTCACAAGTACTGTAGAGAGCCACTAGCACAGCATGTTCCGGCTTTACGACACAGATAACTCGTTCGTGTAAGCCAAGTGAAGCGATACGAGCCAACAACTCATTGTCGGGCGCCTCGCCAGCAAAGCAAATATTGCCTGCCCAGCGATGATCTAGAGTATGAATCATCTCGAGGAGTAGCGATCGGTTTTTGCGGGGTTCATTCGAGCCGACGTGGAGAATAAAGGGGGTGGAGGTTGTAACGCCGGCTTGGTTTAAAAGAGGGATACATTCTTTTAAGGGCTGTGGCGAAAAATCAGCATTGAAGGCATTGGGTATAACCTGCCAATTAGTTGATTGGTCGTGCTCACGGGGAGCGCCTAAAGCTGCTAATTGGTGAAGCGTAAACTTAGAAACGGCTGCTAGACGCTGGGCCCGGCTCAAATGGTAGAATATCCATTTCTGCAGAAAACTACCAAAAAAAGACGTTGAGACGTGTGTACCTGCATATCCTAAACTGCTACGGATAGCCAAGACATCATGACACGTGATGGTGGTGCGCGCATAGCCTAAATACGGAAGGTATGGCGCGTTGGCGTGGTCACAGATATGAAAGTATACGTCCGCCTTGGCCATTGCCGAGCCCCGTAACCGCCAAGATAAAATCACAGGAAACACAACCCACTTATCAAAGTAGCCTAGCCACTTTCGATACCCGGTAGTCGTAGAAGCTTTTCCGGGTGCAAAAAATGAAATTGGGCGCCATATTTCCGTTGTAATTCCAGCATTGCGAAAACCGACATCGAGCATTTGCGCAAATCGATCCATGCTTTCTAGACCGTCCAGCGGATAATTGCCAACTAGTATTATTTTCATTAAGTTTTATTACTTAGTAGGGGTCGCGCTGGTGTCTGCGGCGATATCCACCTGGGGCTCACTGCGTGCAGAAAATGTGGAAAACTTTAGATCTGTGGGCTGAGCCCCTTGCACCTGTGATATAGTTTGTCGGATATATCTAAGGAAAGCTCCAGATAATAGATCAGTCGTTGAAGCTTCTATATAGACAAGTACGTTCCTTACAGCAAGGTTAGGCTAGATGTAAGGAACGCACAGTTGCCTAACAAGAACTACTTGATTTAGCGAGGCTTGCTTTCCCGTATTTTATTCTATTCCCGCGTAAAAGAAGCCTTTTTAAGAATAGGAACAGCTAAAATACAACTACAATTACGAAAGCCCCTGACAGTAAGTAATTGTCAAAAAAGGAGCTGGCTCACTGACTATCGTACTCATCAACCGATATTTTAGGTGCTATTTCTAAGTTTAATAGCGCTTAGCATTTCCCCCTTTGAAGAACTTGTGAAGCGCCATCAAAATTAGAAATAGCACCAATTTTCGTAAGGGGCAACCTCCTTTTAATTACTTACCTATGAAATAATTCAACCAGTATCCATTTTTGTTGTCCTATTCAAGATGGCCCGCAACTTTCCTTCAAAGACGTATGTCAATTACTGCTCCGCGTTAAGAATTAAGATTTACTTGGTCCTCAACGCGTAACTACAAAGAAACCTGTTACGCTTTCGGGGAAACTTGCCATCATTGGCAAAGTCTATTACTCCGACGTCAAACTGCTGGGTTATATGGAGCGTGGCGTCCCTACTTCCCGGGTCAATTAACAGTACGTGGCGCGCAAAATCAGTCCCGATAGCGGCAAGACCCGGCAAGGATTTTTTATCCTTGCCGGATGGGTATAGCTGTAGTCAAATAAAGCGCAGCCGCCGTGAACAGTGCATTCCTTTTGGTTGATGAATTAAAATGGAGAATTCTAGTGGCCCTAGGTCGCTGGGGAGTTAACCCTATGACTCCTTAGACTGAGCAGATGCCCCAGTTGTTTTGAAGGCTGAATTTACGCTTCTAGTTTTAATTGGTACACAGGGATGACCCCCGCAAACCATCCACGCGGGCATATCTTTGGTTACTACGGCGCGAGCCCCAATGACGCAACCGGCACCAATAGTAACTCCCGGATGAATAAACGCTTCCGCCGCTACCCAGGCGTGGTCGCCAATGTAAATGGGCTTAGTAATCAGCGGAAAGCCGGGATCAGAGTAGTCATGCGTACCAGCTACGAGGTGAGCCCCCTGCGAAATTACGGCTCGATGCCCTACCGTGATTCTTCCCTGGCAGTAAAGAATGGCGCCACTAGCAATGCCGCATTCATCCCCTAAGCTAAGCTGCCAAGGTGCCCAGATCTTTACCCCTGGATACACATGCACACGCCGGCCTACCTCTGCCCCGAAGCACCGGAGTAGGAAGGCGCGCCACCCATGCATTGGCTTTGGAGAAAGCCGAAAGAAGAGCGCATAAACTAGACCCCACAAAACTCGCCCCAAACGATTCCAAAGCGAAAAAGAGGGCCCACTAATCGTATCCGTATTGAATGCCATGACTCTAAGTAAAGTACAATCATTTCAACCTGCATATAAACCCTTAATTATGGCGAGCGTGTAGACAAAGTAGGGCATAGTGACCAAGAGGTGCGGGGGGTTGAATTATTTTCATAATTCAGCTCATAGATTCCAGCTTTTTATAGTATGCACTAAACCGCCGTTAGCCTGTTAGGTATGCGCAGGGAGGCAACCAACAGTCCACCTATTAAGGTGCTAAAACCTAAAGAAGTAGGCTGTGACCATTGACCCTGGGCAATATTTAATAGGCCGAAGCTCAACAACATCCAAGGAAGTAGGTTTCCATGACTCAAGTTCCGATAGCTCGCAAAGGCAATTTTAGTAACTAATCCTAGTCGGAGCAGTACGACTAAGACACCCAATAGGGGGCCTAATTCTCCGACTATTCTTCCCCACTCGTCCTCAGCGATGAGGAAGCTAGTTTTCCCAGTGAGTAGCATGCTCCCCACGTTCGTTCCCATTCCCGATCCGTAACCAAAAAAAGGTAAGTCAGCAGAACCAGTAAGCGATCTGAGCAATCCCCCTAAAAAGCGATCAAGAAATACTCCTTCCAAGCCCCCTTCCGATTCGTTGGCGCTTTCAAAGCGGGACGTAAAGGCTTCTGATGCTGTCCCGAATAAATCCGTTTGACTTAATATAAGCAGTGCGATAAATCCGCCAATAAACGCCATAACTACTTGCCCTATATACTCAGGCTTGCGTGAAGCTGCGACTGCCAGAAAAACAATGGATAAGCCAACCTGGAAAAGCAAGGTCCGGCTAATGGACAAGGGAATGGCAAGCAATAAGGCCACTGTGGCGCCTAATAAGAGTAAGTTGTTTATTGCTTTCCTATCCAGCCAGAAATAAAGAATAAAGGGAGCTAGGTAACTAAAGAAAGCCGCATTGCCATTCGTGAAAGAAAAGGTTCCAGGCGGACGAAAGAAGCCCAAAGCCCCGGAGAAGCCAGCCCCTGCACTGTCGCCTCCCACGCCCCGATTAACCCAAGCGGACTGAGGACTATAAAACTGAATCGCAATCAATACTGCCATCGGAATGGCAATCCACATAGTTGCTCTTCCGATGCGAAGAACATCTTCACGATTGAAGATGCGCCCAATAACAAAAATTAGGGGGAAGTGCACAAGAAGAATACGAGCCCCAAACAAGGCTACCGGTAGGCTGCCATGGCCAACAAACGTAGCAGTAAATACACTAATGAGGGCAATTACTGTCATGCCCGTTAGATACAAATTGGAAGGGAGTAAACCGCGTTTCCACGTAGCTATGATTAACCACAGCGCAATAGGATCTCTAATTATCAGTAACGGTGTCGCTAAGCCAGGGAAAACCCACTTTCGCAGGGCTCCCTCAAAAATCAGCAATAGAAAGTAAATCCAGATTCCTCCTTTAAGTGATTGATAAGATTCTACGTTTTGCTGAGCATAGGTAATATTTTGGTCTTGCGCTAAAGATCCCCGACCAAGCATAGTTACGCCATCTGAAACCATTTCCGAATATTATAAGGGGATGAGTTACCAGGAGGGATAAAAGCTAATTTAAATGCGCTTTGAGACACTTAACTATATGTTGACTATACTTTTCCCAGGTATAGGTTGTAGCGTGATCTTTGGCTAACTGCCCCATTTTATACGCTTCGGAAGGGTTTTCTAGCAGCCAAGCTAGCTTCTCAGCAATGACTTCAGGTGACCTAATCGGAACCAGAAAACCAGTTTGCTTTTCTTTAATTAAATCACTTCCTCCAGTATTGGGTGTAATAATAAGGGGCAACCCCTGACTCATAGCCTCCTGCATGACCAGTGCTCTGCCTTCAATAATGGAGGGCAGACAAAATACATCGCAGGATTTCATGAGCGCTAATACTTGATCATGAGGTCTGCCTTGCTCATAGGCAAAGGTAGGTAGTTCGCTTTTGTAAAAAGCCATAGGGGCTAAGACCGTACCCATAATGACGAGTTCAACATCTGACCGGTTGAGTAACCGAATCGCTGCAAACAAATCACCAAGTCCTTTACGCTGACCCAAAGATCCGACGAATAAAACACGTAATGGATTCGCCGTGCTGTATTCTTTCCGCTGATCTTTCCTAGACCCCGCTTCCGGCGTACCAAAGGGGGCAACAATAATGTGTTTGCTAGCCGTCCAGGAAGGAAGGGAATCCTTTACAAATTGACTAGGAACGATTACAATATCAGCTAACTCTAATTCGCGAGTCTTTCGCTCAAGCTTATCACGGGAATCGGTTATTCCCCCCCCCAAAGTGATGGCCCATTTAGGAAGGCGTATCGCCTCCTCGTTCAGCAGCTTCCGTCCGTATTCCCAATAAGCGATGGGTAAATCATAAATGCACTTTATTCCGAGCTTTTTGGCTTGGGTGAAAGTGGCCAAGGCGCCATCTTCGTAGGCATACACTGCAGTGGTACTCTTTGCCAACGCCGTAAGGCGGTTGGCTACTGCGTTATCTAGGTTTTGATAAACGGCATCTATGCTAGCAAATCCGCTTTCGGGCGTGGTGAAGGCAGGAAGCCCTATCCGGGGTAAGAATAAGCGGGCAATTTCGGGGAAGGGATGAGTACGCAACTGTGACGAAGGAATTGCAAAAGAACGTCGTAACCACTCATGCTGAATGCCTTGTGGGAGAAGTGGAAGTAGGAATGAGGCGCCCTTTGTAGCCACCGTAGTATGAAACTCAGCCAATGCCTCAGCATCCCCAAGCCCCTTTAAGACGGCTCTAACGTTAGCATTACCAGTTGGATGAGATAAAACTACTTTCATAAGTAATGTATGAATTCAAATAAATCAGGGAGACAAGCAGCAGAAAGCTTGGATTCTAATTTCCAGCATTAATGTAATACACTCTAACCCTGTCATTTAATGAGCGTTAAGGTCTTACAAATCATCACGTTTTTTGCAATAGAAGCGAAAAATATCACTGATGTATTAGATTAATCTTTAAAGAAAATGAGACAATTAACTAACGTGTAGTTTTATTACCGGAATAATAAATTGCTTTTGCTTTTGCTTTTGCAGCTGATTTTAAATTATTAAAAAAACCTAAGACGCTTCCCAAACCATGTAAATGAAGCCAAATAAAACATGCCGATAAATCGGATGAGGACAGCCTTCTCAATTCATCAGCTAATTGCAATTTTTCGTCTTTAGTGTAAGAGCTCCATCCCAGACAATCAGCATGTCTACAAGCAAAATTTGTTCTACTCCTTTCTAATTCACGCAAATCCCACCCCCTTTTAGCGTAAGCTGGCCCAAGAACATCATCAAACACCGTATAAAGGCCAACTATCTCGGCAAGCTTACGTCGTTGCCTTGTTTTTCCAGTATCTAACCACACTCTATAGAACGACAGCGTTTCATTCAAATATACGTTCCCATACCCAGCTGCTGCCAAAGAAACCGACAAATGATAATCTTCCGCAAAGTTTGCTTGCGTAGTGATAAAATTAACGTTGGTCAAAGCCTCTCGAGTAAACATAATGATGTTAGCTGCAACTCGATATCCCTTAATGGCTGCTCTAATGGCTTCATCACCTGTCTGGAATCCAGTCGATCTATGCAGATTTCTTATTTGTAGAGGTCTGTCCTTTTGGTCTATCTCTTGTACGTTAGCATGAGCGTAACCTGCCGCTGGGTATTGAACTAGTAAGCCAACTAGTTTTTCTGTATAGTCTGGAGAAAGAAAATCATCTGAATCAAGTCTCACAACAAAATCACCCAATGCTTGACGAAGACACGTATTTGTATTAAAGGTAATTCCCGTATTACTGGGCTGAGAAATTATCTTCAAAATAGGTATCTCAAGAGATAGACGCTGTAAAATTTGAGGAGTATCATCAGTACTACAGTCATCAGCCACTATTATTTCAATAGGGGTAAGAGTTTGTTGAAATGCACTTCTTATTGCTTTTTCAACATACAAAGCTTGGTTATAGGTTGGAATACAAATGGATACCTTCATCTTATTGGTTGCTAGTTTCTATCATGCGCAGGAAGAGTTGGGCTACCGCTGCTGCATCATTGAAGGAATCATCTCTATCTAAGTGAAAGGCGTTGCATTTATCAAATACTCCTCGCTGCAACTCAAAGATTCCTAAGGGTGGTAGTTGTACCGTAAGGTTACGAGGTTGCCAGGGCCCCGAGATACAGATTACAGGAAGTCCATGTTCGCGCATTGCAGCTACTGAACCGCTTTTTTGAACCATAGGTAGGGCAGTAGTGGTAATCCCTACTGAGCAATGCCTTAGTATAACAGATATCTGTTCAGGTGACTGCGTCCCATGCCTTTTAAAAAGTAACCCCGCTGCAACCCATGTACTTTCCCATCTGTCGAGTTCCGGACCGCAATGCCCAACTGCATGCAGCCGTATCTCCTTATTTGAGCTTTTATTAAAAAGAATAACCTCTTTAATAAAATCCTCAACTAGAGAATAGGGATGTATCGTGCCGAAGACAACCAAGTTATAAAATCGATTATCACCTAGATCATCATCGGAAACAACAGGTAATATATGTGATCTATTATACGGAATATTAGAAAACAACGGCAAAAAATACGCCTGAATATTAAGTTTAGCTAATTGCTTTTGATATAGCCATGTCTGGGTGCTTATTATCCTGGGCTTTAATCTAGATACTAGGGCCCTAATAATAAATTGCTGAGCCCATCCCCAAACTATATGCTTTTTGCTAGAATGGGTAGGCATCCCAACCCATAACTCATGAAACATAATATGCCAAGGAATGACTTCACCAAGTTTTCCAAGGCCTTTTGCAATAAAGTAAGGCAGCCCTTTGGGATGAAACGAAAAAAGCACAAACTGAAGGCTAAGGAGATCAGGTCTAAAATCCTTAATAAATATGTGTGCATGCGTATAACGGTCCTTATCGGATAGGGTATCTGGAATGCGTAGTACTGGTACACTTGTAGAGCCCACGTACTGCAAGCTAGTGGCAACAGTGCTTACAGTTTTATCATTAAGCGCAATAATTGTGATCTGATGGGCTCGAAGAATTAATTCGACTGCCAACCTACGAGTATAGTCACCAACTCCATCAAGCCCAGGATCAAGTGAGCCACAAAGAAAAGTTATTCTCATTCTTATTGAAAAAATTGGCAGGCAAGCGATGTGATCACTTACTCAAAGTATCGGAGCTTTAAATTCTTTTAAAACATCTGCTAGGATCAATATTAGCTAGCTTATTTAAAAACCATAAATATTTAAAACAATTTATTTATCATAAATGTGAATGAGGTACTTCTTTTCAAGTTATAATTGTACACACTAAAGTAAAGAGATGATAGTAATACCCTAGCGATTAATTAAATTTTGATAGAGATTATATAGGATATAGTGGTTGACAAGATTTCATTTGCAGACTCATTTTGCCCTAAAATTGTTTATGACTTCATCTACTACGCTATTAATTTGTATTTGATAATTGCTCCATTTCAACTGTTCTATTCTTTTATGCCCATTCAAAGCAATTTTTTCACGCAAGGTATTATCCGTAATAAATAGTTCGACTGCGCTTGAAAGAGACTTTGCATTTAATTCTTTAAGGATAAATGCTTCATCGTTGTGCTTTATACCAGCACCAAAACCAGTATTGCTACAGATTACTGCACATTTGCAACTCATAGCTTCCGCAACTACCAACCCAAAACTTTCATAGATTGACGGAAATATGAATATACTACTACTGCTGTATAGTTCGATTAACTGCTCCTTACTCTCTACAAAAGGGTACAGTTCAATTTGCTGAATTACATCAACCGGAAAATGATCAGAAGCTTTAAAATTGGTACCAGCTCCAATAATTCGCAAAGAGTAGGCAGGATACTTCCTTAAAATAGGTGGAAGACTTTCTTTAATCCATTCGATTCCTTTACGAGCTATCCAAGAGCCACAGTATGTGATTATGGAATTGGTAGAAGGGCTAGTGGGTGTAGAATCAAAAAACACGGTTGGTAAGGCTGGTTCAATCGCGTATACTTTAGCAGGATTAAGCTGCAAGTAGTTAACAGCAAAATCCTTGTCAAACTTAGAAACATTAATAATTGCATCTACGCTACTATAACAATACTTAAAAATTGCAGACTGATCAAAGTGGTACCACTTAGAATTAGTATTTTCCACAATATCCTTCATGTGATAATTCACATGCACCTCCAGCCCGTTCGAGTGAAGGATTATAGGCACCTCAATTTTTAATATTTTTTTTATGTAAAAAACAGCTAGAGCGCTTTCCGCTCCATATACTATGATCAACTCATAATCTTTGATTTTTCTTTTATTGTTTAAAAGCCATTTGGCCATGCCTATACATACTCTATAAATTTTAGCCCTAGATCCCATTATTGTTAGAAAGGCAACCTCCTCAGGTGGAACAATATCTACACGATGACCTAGGTTGGTTAAGCAATTTGCAGTATTTATAATAACATATCCCGAGCCTTGTGACTCGACTACTGGACTATTGCTTAAGACGAGTATGTTCATGTGATTATTGGTTTATAATATGAAGCAACGATTGCTCTCCTACCTGATAGCATATATAGCTCTTATGATAAATCTTCAAGTATAGATAGAAACTTTTGCTTGACTTGTTCCCAAGACATGTCGCTTTCATAATAAGCAAATGACGAATAGCACAACTTTGTATAGTGTTCAGTGTTTGGATGATTATTTATTATAAAGTTAGTAGCGTTTTCTATGAAGCTAGCAACAGGAAAATAATGTCCATTTACGTACTGCTTTATAACAGAAGGTATTCCCCCAATATCCGTTGTTATAGATGGTAAAGCAAATGAACTAGCTTCACTAAATGCGACTGGAGTTAAGTCAATCCGAGATGGCAATAATAGAAACGCGCACTTTTTAAATAAAGTTATTAACTGAGCTTCTCCATATGATGAACTTTTGTCAACAAATCCGAAGGCAATAACGTCCTTATTATTTTTGTGTTGCGCTGGTATATTCGTTCCTACTACGTACAACTGAGCCTTCACTCCTTTTATATTTAGTGAGTTCACAACTGCAACTGCATCATCACCACCTTTCCTACTCCAATCAGCAGCTAAAAACAGTAACTTTATTGTATCGATGTCCCTATCTTTTATAAAGCTTTCAACATCACTTTTTGCAATAAAATACTTAAAGTTAGATGCAAATAATATTTTTCTCAACTTACTCCTATCTGTTTTATAAAATGTAACAGCACTTTCGAGGGCCCAGTCGGAGGAATATATTACTATGTCACTTAAATCAAGGGCCTTTTTCTGAATAGAGTGCGCTGATTTAAGAGAATAATTGGAGAAATTAGAATAGCCAGGATAAAAGTTATGTATGATTGAGAAGTTTGCATCGTTCCAATGAATTACTTTATTTTTGTTAGTTTTCAGTAACGGGACCAAGTAAAAATCAAACGTTATTATTAATTCATAATCGTTTTTTAAAAACAAACTAATAACTTCCTTATTCTCAGCAATAACTTTTTCATCTGCCCATGTGTAATATTTTTTACGTATGACACGATTATAATAAAACCCTCTAAGATAACTTACAGGGCTTCTCTTGAACTTTGGCAGCTTAATATAATCTATCTGTCCATTAAAAATATTATCTAAAAGCAAAGATATGTGATATGGGATTCCTGACCAATTTGCTATATCCTTAGCATGAAATGTGTTTACAACCGCTACTTTCATTTTTCTTCGCTTTTGCTCGCTAGTACCCCTTTTGATTCAATTAAAAAATTTTTATATGCTTTTCTGAGTAACTTAATTGAATAATCTCCCTTCAAAAAACCCTTGCAAATTTCAAAGAGCGTTAATACCTTATTACTAAAACTCTGATTATAATGGAATGAAAACATTAATATTGAGAAAATTTTAGCGCCATCACTTATTTCTTTACTTGTAACAGAAGGGTCATTACTAACACAATGATGAACTATATATGTTGTATTTAAGTGTTTTATTTTAAAACCATTTTTGAATAATTTAATCCCGTATTCCAAATATAATATCCCGAATCTATAGGCTTCACTATAGAAAAATCCTTTATCAAAAACAGCCTTGGGGTATATAGTTGCGCCGCATGAAATACCATAATAGTTATCCATTACCATAGGTGTATATGCATAACCCTTAGGGTGAAGTTGACCTGGTATTGAATGTGGTAACCCTAATATGTTTCCATCCTTATTAACCCTCCATTTCTCGTTGCCTGGAATATCATTATCAATTGGGTAGTATTCACCAATAACCCATATCACATCAGGATCAGAATTTATTGCCAGCAAACACTCTTCAATATGAGATTGCGGAAAAGTATGATCATCGTCCATCGTACGAATATGACTACCCAAACATCTTTTTGCGGCATAATTCCTATTAGAATATAGTCCCTTTTGCGGGCCTGGGTAATATTTGCAATTATACTGTTCAGCTAAGAGTTTGTTAGCTGAAATGGTAGCCTCGGTATTGGAATCATCAGAGATAATAATTTCAAAAGGTTTAGCCGTTTGGCTTGAGAGACTACTCAATGTATTTCGCAGATTCACTGGCCTGTTACAGGTTACAATTGCAATTGAGAGTAAAACATCCATTATAATCAGAATTAATGAAAATTATGATTTCTAAACTTTTGAACTAATAAGTTCGTAAAAAACAGCAGCTCCGAATACACTATTCTATGATTATTTACACACACAATTAATTATGATTTTCCTTTTGTGGTGGTAGCTAGTACTTCTATTACGCCAAATCTTCTTTTCAACGCTTAACTTTTTATCTTCGATGATAAAAGCGACCGATAAATGCTGCAAGTGACATCGAAAAATTAGCATAACGAGTTTTATTTCGACTAAAGACATTTATAGGACTATTCACATATCTCCAGTAACTACGGTCAGCAGCAGAAGGGCCAAATCCTTTTAATGAATTCAGAATAAACCGTTTTCTCCAAGGCTTCATTGATCCAGTAGCATGAGACATTATCCAGCCTCCTGGAGTAAAATCCATGCCATCAGGACCTACCTCACTTATAGGAGCAAAAGTACACATAGCTGCGATGTTAAGCGCATCTTGATCATTTGCTTCGAAATGATACGTTCTATTATGAGTATTATCAAATTGTCTAGGATTAAACTCGAAATGCTCTACCGCTGCATTAATAATCTCACACCATATGTTTATGAAATCTCGGTCTCTTTTTGCAACCCCACAAAATCCAGCATTAAAATAATGTTCAAGGTTTTTGGTAGCCTTCCGATTAACCTTTTCTAATACTTCTACCCATCCTAACCTTATTGGATGTGATGCGGGCATGGGGTCATTAGCTACTTCGTGAACTAAGGCAACACCACAATTCATCCAATTTTCAAAAAAAGACCATTGGCATTTGATAACTATATCCGGATCGAAATAGGCTATTGAGCCAACACCTTGCACAAAAGTTTTTAAAAGCTCATTCATAAAGAATGGCTTATAATTTGTCAAATGAAAATCAGTGTTTACGGGGAGATAATGTAACAAAAGGCCTTCAGCAACTTGCAAAAAACTAGCGCCATCCCAGGAACTAAATGAGTTCTTTTTAAGACCACTCAACCAATCGGGAAGGTCACCACGGTAACCGACGTAAATCGAACCACGGAACCCATTATTATAAAGCGAGTTTACTAATCCAGCGACTCCGTAATGATAATGGCCCTCTACAAGTGTACAAATTATTGATTCCATTCTTTTGCCTATTACAAATTAATATTTTTGCACTACTACCTTAGACCTAATCAACTTCATTAATTGTACAAATGTCTAATTTTTAATAAATTATAAGAAGAATACATGATAGTTTCCACCACCATTATAAATATATTCATAAGTAATATACCACTCAATGAACTAATATCAAAGAGCATAATCCCGCAAATTATTGTGCCTATAGTTATCGGTATAGAAATTAACGGGTTTATGGCCCACCCTCTGCTTGTACATATCGAAAAAGATGCCCCTAAAATCACTCCCAAGCAACCATTAATAACATTGAGTACAACTTCTGTCTCCAAGTTAGCATAGTCTTTTCCCAAAATCCAAAGCACTTCAGCAGGAAAAGCCCAAACAATTAAAACTATGATGGCACCTATAGTAATAAGACCTATTTGTATTTGCAGATAGCGTGTTAACAATAAATGTCCGCTTTTAGGTAGCCTAGCAAATCTCGGCAAAATGAGTGTATTAAATAAAACGCTAATAAGGGTTAAAACCATCGCCAGTCGGCCTAATGCTCCTATTTGTGCTACCGCATTCGATGAGCCAAAAATGGAAATTAGCCAGAGTGTAATTTGGCCGGAAAGACAATAGTAAATGGCTCCTGGCATTATACGTTTTACAAAAACCATGATTTCTTTACCTACGGTAGGATCGGCATGCTGACGCCAGTCGGCATAAGTACTAGAGAACTTGCGCAATTTAGTATTTGCCCAAATTTGGGGTATACTAGAAGCTAGAATTGCCAAATAGGCCCAAGGGAAAGAAAAAATCGTGACTGCTAATAATGTTAAACGTCCAACATTAGCAACAATCTGCGTTTTTTGAAGTGTAGATATATCTTGATGTAACTTAGGGGCCACTTCAAACAATGTTCCTGAAAGCGCCGTAATAAATGCTGGCACAAGCGCGGCAATAATGAGCCCTGACATTAGCCAACTTGAACCATGATGCCGCAGTAGCATTACTAATATTGGTGTTGCAATCAATAAACTGCCAATTGCAAACCTTTTTCTCAAATGAAACCCAGTAGCAAGTACTATCCCTAATTTCTCACGATCTTGCCATACTTTCCCACCTTGAGACATTACACCAGCCGTTATTCCCCCATCAGCCAGCACACACATTGTGCCCAACATGGTATTAGCTAACGTATACAAGGCATATTCTTTTGTAGGCAGTAATCTGATTACCAAAATTCCGCCAATTAAGCCTAACGCTTGAACTAAGGCTTGCGCACTACCCGTAATGGCTACTAGTTTACCCCATTCAAGAACTTTTATATACCTAGGGCTAGTTAATGTACGTTGAACAAATACTTTCATGAAGTATACTACGCTTATTAGAACTGTATTTATGTAGTGCTTTTGCTTGCGCACTGTATCATATCAAACAGAGCAATAAGATACATTTTACTAATTTTTTTTAGCCTATAACTTTTTTGTTCGTCTTTTTATGATCATACCCATACCCATATCCGTACCCATAATTTCCTCCATTTACTTCTTTAGCATCATTCATTATAATTAAAGGATGATTTAACATTCTGTTTTTACTAACATTTTTTAGTATTGCAAGTTGTGCTTTATATGTGTAGTTGTATCGTACCGCGTAAAGTGTAAAGTCTACAAAAGAATTGAGAGTAAAGGCATCGGCCACTTGGCCGACGGGGGGAGTATCCATGATTATATAGTCAAAGCTTTCTTTTAACTCCTGAATTAGATGCGCAAATTTAGGGCTCATCATTAATTCAGCAGGGTTTGGTGGGACTGGTCCAGAAGTTATAACGGACAGAAAAGGGATCTTGTCCGAGGGCCTGATTATATCATTCAGGGCCACCGTATTACTAACCAAGTAATCAGTAATTCCTTGTCCCTCAGCCAAGCCTATGCCGGCCGCTACCCGGGGCTTGCGCAAATCTAGATCGAGTAAAACCACCCGCTTGCCCGCAATGGCCAAACTCGCCCCTAGGTTTATGCTCAAGAATGTTTTTCCTTCCCCACTCATACTGGAGGTCACCAACAGCACTACCGGCTGCTTACCTAGCGCGGCAAAATTCAAATTGGCTCGTACCAGCCGAAACATCTCGGCGATGGGGCTGCGGTTGCCAAGCGTCACCACAACTGTTTCATTCTTATTGTTGCTGTTATGCGCAATCTCGCCGAGGATGGGTGCGGTTACCATGCTGGTTACGTCCTGCTGGGACTGCACCCGGTTATTAAGCAGGCCTAGCACGTAGATGGTCGCCATGGGGACTCCCAATCCTAGCAGCAAAGCCATTAGATAGATAATCTTCCCGTTCGGACTGATAGGGTAATCTCCCCCGACAGCTGGATCAATTACTCGGGCAACGGACTCCGTCGCGGCGAGTGACAAGGCCGTTTCCTCCCGCTTTTGTAGCAGATAAACATAAATGCTCTGCTTGATGGCCTGCTGCCGGTTGATCTCCAGCAAGGCTCGTTCCATAGCGGGCACTTTTCTGATCCGGGACTGGAATTGACCCGAGCTGGCTTTCAGATTGTTGCTAGTGATTTGTAGCCCTCGCTTGATGTTGCGCAGATTTTCCAGAATATTTAACCGGAGATTAGCTAATTGCTCATTCAGGTTCTGTACTAACGGGTTATTGGGTTGAGTCGTGCGCAACATCCGTTCCCGCTCCATTTGCAACTCATTAAACTTACCAATCAGTCCTAATAAAGTCGCGTCCTGGATGCTCAAGGTGCTGGGTACCATGGAGTACTGGCCCGTCGTCTTGCGTAAATATGCCTCGATAGATTCCAGTACATCAATCTGAATAGCCCATTCGGAGAGCTGTCGATTGTAATCACTAGCTAAGGAAGAGTACTCCGTCGCTTGGGTGCTGATATCGGTGAGACCGTTAAGGCTTTTATATTTCTCCACATCCTTCTCTACCCCCGATAGCTCTGTAGTAATATAGCCCAAACGCTCATCTAGGAATTTGAGCGTATTGGTGGCCATGATGTTTTTGTCCTCAATCGCTTCCTTGTTATATACCTCCATTAACTTATTGATGATATTCTGGGCTTTCTCCGGAATCGGATCAACCAAGTTCAGCAGGAGCACGCTCGCTTCCTTCGTGATAGGCTGGATAGAAATAGCTTGATTGTAATGGCTGGCGACCTGCTGAATATCCTGGAAGCGAACGTTAATCTTGGAAAACGAGGGGGAATTTGGGGACGTGGCGACGATGGTAAACGTCCCGTAGGGCTTTTGAATCTGCTGGCCGAAACTGTGGGTCGTAGGAGAGCCAGAGTTATCATCCAATGTAAAGGAGTTGCCCGATTTCAAATGAATGGCAAATGATTTACCGGCGGCCGTTGAATCCAGCGTATTGATTAAAAGCCTGATGGGCAAAGCTTGGCCGTAAATCTCCCGATCTACCACACGACCTTCCACCGTATAGCTGGTAAACAAGCCGAGCTCACGTACCACTCGCTCCATTAAACTCAGGGAACGGAGAACCTCCATTTCATTGTTAATATTGCGAGAGGACTTAAGCGTGCCTAGGTCGCTCAGGGCATCGGCGCTGGATAGCCCTTGTCCGCTTTTGTCATCCTTCACTAGCAAGGTGCTGTACACCCGGTACTGGGGTACGGCGTAGTAGCGTAAATACAAGAAAGCGGTGGCTAGACTTAGCACGGCCCCGAGCAAAAACCAGTACCAGTAGCGTGTATATTGGAAAAGCAGACGTTTAATATCTTTGGCCTCTGGTTGTTCCGCCGCTAAGGGGAAGAGCTCTCGATTATTCATTATTCGGCGTATGATATGAGTTACCGTGCGACAATGCGTTGCATGTCAGGCGCATGATAGAAGGCTTAGCGGAAGAAAACTACCAGCAAGCTTATAATGGAAACACCCGCAGTGATAAGGGGAATGTAAAATGTACTGGAACTTCCCTGCAGTGCTTTCAGCTTAATTGGCTCCACGTAGATCACATCATTCTGTTGCAAATAAAAGTAAGGCGAGTTCAGGATGTCTTTCGACGCCAGGTTCACTCGGGTAGCGGTTCGGACCCCTTCTTTCTCGCGGATAAGCAGAATGTTTTCCCGCTTGCCAAAAGCTGTTAAATCTCCAGCTAGGCCTAAGGCCTCTAAAATATTAATCCGCTCAGTCGGAATAGTAAAAGTTGAGGGACGACTAACTTCACCGACTACCGTTATTTTGAAATTTAGAAACCGGATGGTAACCAGCGGGTTTTTGACGTGATTCTTGATTTCCGCCGTCATTTTGCGGACCGCTTCTTCTTTCGTTAGTCCTGCTAGCTTCACGGTGCCTAACACGGGAAAGTTAATAGTTCCGTCTGCCCCAACTAAATAGCCTTCTGCTCCCCGGTTCACACTGCTAGTACTACCTCCAGCCGACGAAAGCACCCCATTATTGAATAATAGATTAGATTCAGGGTTTAAACTGCTTACCGCAATATTAAGTAGGTCGTCTGGCTGGATAAGCGGGTTAACCTTATTAGTAATGTCCTCGGTGTAAATTCCCTTCTCTTTCAGATCATTGAAATATACTAAATTTCGTGAAGGGGAACAGGAAGTAAGTAAGATAAACCACCCCCATAGACAAATGTGTTTTATATTCATGTTAAAGTAAAAGGACTTGATCAAAAAGCAAATGTAATAGACACCCAGCAGCAGGGTTGGTAAACGTAGTGCAAAAGGTACCCGATAATGAGAGGTGAATTTTATTCACTAACAAATATCCGGCAAAACATGAGATTTTACCTAAGTGAACTGCTCGGGCCCCTACTAATTCTATACCTGATTTTATCCTTGGTCAAGGATGACACCACTTATTAACTAAAATAGTGTTCAATGCGGTTGGCAAGTAAGAAATTTTGTACTTATTTAATAGTGAGGTAGATCACGCATAGCCTAAAACTTAGCAAGGAAACATTAAGTATAGGTGAACTTGTGACAACCTCTATTCCAAGCACCTTTCATTCCCATCAAGACTGCATAGGTTAGATTATGCAGTCGGGCTCTAGCCACCACGTGATGCTAATTAAGTAAGACCTCGAGGTAAAAGCTGTTAGTTTCAAAGGATTGGCTATAAGGGAAATTATTGGCCTTTGCTTAGCATTCACCTTGTTACTAGCGTAGTCTAAACTTCACTATCATCTGACTTAACCTTACTGAAAACGGTACGCTTTAACTTAACTTTTTCAGTTGTAGCTGCCACCAAGCTTTGTCTTAAATCGCTTTTCTTTTTTTCCATCATAAGGCAGACTCAGCACCAACTGAATTAAGCACATCCTTTTGGCTGTCCGCAATTCACTATACCTATCTTCAAAAGGCGTTTTTATGGCCACGCAGAGTTTGCAGGATGGTCAGGCCCACGATGCGCACGTCCAATAAGAGGGAAGAGTTGCGCATGTACCAGATGTCGGCCTGCACGCGCTGCTCCATAGCCTGCAACTCGCGGGTCTCACCACGGTAGCCCTTGATCTGGGCCCAGCCCGTGATGCCGGGCGTGACGGTATGACGCTCCATAAAGTTACTGATGCGCTGGGCGTAGTCGGCCGTGTGCTGGAGCATATGGGGCCTAGGGCCTACTACTGACATATCCCCGCGCAAGACGTTAATGAACTGGGGCAGCTCATCAATGCTGGTTTTGCGGATAAACGCCCCGATGCGGGTGATGCGATTGTCCCCCCGGCTGGCTTGGCGGGCATCAGCGTCCCTGTTCAGGCGCATGCTACGGAACTTGAGGCAGTAGAAGGGCTTGCCATCCTTGCCCGTACGCAGCTGCTTGAAGAAGACCGGCCCGCGGCTCTCGAGCTTAAGTAACAAGCCCAGCACCGGCACCAGCCAACTCAGTAGCAGGACCACCACCAAAAAGGAAAAAACCAAATCAAAGGTGCGCTTAAGTAGGATGTACTGCTGCGCGGTGCTCAACGGACGGGGGGTAAAGAGTCGAATCATACAAACACTTGTTGCAAGAAGAATTGGCAGGAACTTGGGGCGGATAAGCAGAACTAGTAGGAGTATCGAGGTTGTGCAATAAAATTCAATTTGAAAATTAAGGCATACTTCGAAACCTAATCCGAAATTACCCGTAATGGGTCCACCTTGCAACTAAAAGTTCAATTATTTTAACTTAAAGTTATAAAATGCAACTTCCATTAGAATAGTTATATAGTTTAGTTATATAGTGAGCATGCTATCCAAAGCCAAGTGAACTAGAGCGAAGATAAGGATAAGGTCCGATAATGTTTACTTATCGGACCTTATCGTTATCTCCGTTTTGAAGCTGCTCCAGGCAGGTTTTCTTCCTTTAAGGATGGCTCCATGCAAAACAGCTCATCGCGGCCCCTTGTCATTAATTCCACCAGTGTCCCCGCGCAGCTAGCTCCGCCCCCGAGCCCTTACGTCGCGGCGGGGTTCAGGGGCACAGCAAGTATGGCCAAAGCGTACGCCGGGGGTCAGCAACGCTTCGGGGCCGGGGGTGCGGAGCACAAGCTGGAACCCCGGCTGGCCTCGGTCGATGTGTTCCCTGGCATTGGCACCCACTTGGCTGAAACGGGCAAGAAGGTGGCTACCATTCAGCGCCACTGCGCGGCCGTGGCCAAGGCCCACGCCCCGCGCGGGCCTTGGCCACGGCCGCGCAGCGGTTCAGGGTGCTGCTGGAAAGTATTGCCCGCCTCAAAGGCGGTGGTAGAAGCAAGCCCCAGCCTGTACCCTAGTCGCCTGCAAGCGCACGGTGAAAAGCATGGATGCCCAAACCCTTGCGGGTCGGCGGGATCGGGTGATTCGGCTGCGGGGCTTCACCAGCGCCTTTCGCCGCTCGGAGCTGACGGCCTTGAATCTGCCAGGCTTATTTTTCTCCGCGGAAGGCTTGATCGTTAACCTGGCCCGGAGCCAGACTAACCAACACGGCGCGGCCGAGAAGCAGGCTATTTTTACTCTCCCAATTTCCCGCTTTGCCTTATTTGCGCCCTGCAGCCCTGGGTGCAGCGCCTAGCCCGAACCACGGGCCCGTTATTTGTCTCGCTGCGCATAAACAGCCGGCTGACGGCGCGCCGGCTCACGGCCAAGCACCTGAACTTGTTAGTGAAGCGCTATTTGGGCGGGAAGTACTCGGCTCACTCCCTGCGCGCCTCGTTTGTCACGGTGGCCAAGCGGGCGGGCGCGGATAAGGCGGAGGTCATGAATCAGACCAAGCACAAGACCACGGACATGATTCGCTCCTACCCCCGCCTCGATAACGTGCGCCAGCACAATGCCGCCCAAAAACTAGGCCTGCTAATGAGCCCGCCGGGTCAGCCCAGTTGACGCTCCCCGCGAGCGCCCTTGCTGGGTAGTACTTTTCTTTTCGGCCCTAGGCGCTGGGGAAATTTTTGTAGGAGCCCACCGGCCTAGTCCAGCCTCGCTACCGCATCCTTCTTAGTCCGGCTTCAGGGGTTTGACCACCGGGCCGTCCTGCCCCCCCGGTATCGACTTCAGGGGCGCCCCGTTGAGGGTGACCCGCTGGAATTTTACGTCCGCGTACTTGTTGGGGAAGGCGGCCGTCTCCGCCCGGGCATCCACATTTTTGAAGGTGATGTTGGACACCTGATCGGTCGGATTGCCATTCAGCACGGCAAACTGCTTGCAGTCGACCTTGACGTTGGAGATAGTGATGTTGCGGATAATGCCAAAGGGTTTTTCCGCGCTGCCCGCCATGTTGAAAAACTGCGTCCAGGGCGAGAGCGTGACAATGGTGCCGCAGCGGCCGGTCACATTGTCGATGGTGATATTCTCGTACACCTGGTAGGTGTCGGGGCGCATTTTGAAAAGGAGCAGGGGACGGTCGTTATTTACCTTGCAGTTGCGTACCGTGATGCGGTTGGCGTGAATGCATTCGCTGCCCATGGTTACGGCCGCGTGCACTTCCCCAAAGGTTACGTTCTCCACCAGCACGTCTTCGATGGGTCCGTTTTCCGGGAGCTTATGGGCATTGGGCCCCTTGCCCCCCTTCATGACGATGCCGTCGTCGTTGACGGAGATGTAGCAGTTGCGCACGGTTACTTTCTTGCACACGTCAATGTCCACGGCATCGGTGCTCGGGGCCTTCACCGGGCGGAAAGGGGAGCGAATATCGCAGCCCTCAATTAGCACGTCGTTGCACTGGTAGAGGTGGGTGGTCCAGAAGCCGGCATTGTGGAGCTTCACGTTCTGAATGATCACGTTGTTGCAGCCCCAGATAAAGAGCAGGCGGGGCCGGTGCACTTCCAGGTTGGTGGATGACTTGCCCAGTTTCTGCATAGAGTCCCGGTGGGCCCAAAAAGCTTTCCAAAACTTCAGTCCATTGCCGTCGATGGTGCCCGGGCCGGATATGCGGAAGTTATTGACCTGGTAGGCGTTAACCAGGGCAGCGTAGTAGTCCAGGCTCTGGCCTTCCATGCGGGAGGGAATCAGGGGGTAGTGAGCGATGTTATCGGAGCCTTTAAGCTTGGCGCCGGCCAGCAGGCGCAGCTGGGTTTGGGGCTTGAAGAACAGGGCTCCGCTCAGAAATACTCCCCGGGGAATGACCACCGTGCCGCCGCCCTCGGCGTGGGCTTTATCAATAGTGCGCTGAATGGCGGCGGTGCTAAGCTGGGTGCTGTCCGTGCCCGCCCCGAATTGGGTGATAAGGTATTCTTTGGGGGGGGCGCCTTTCCGAAGAGCGAAGTCCGCCGGGAAAGGCAAAGAGAAAGCGGTGAGCGCCAGAAGCAGCAGAGCCAGAAGAACTTTCATAGGATGAAGAAAAGGGTGCAGGAGCAAAGAAGCGGGTTTTAAGGAAGAGCACCGTTCTGTAGTTACCTGCTAGCTACCTTTTAATAGGCCTAGCCTAGCTGGCAGGCATATTCACTGGCCCCTTAGGATCAGTTAGGTAGCCTAGCGTGGGGGCCCCAGAGGCAAGCCAAGGCCCTTCCTGGCCTTTGAACAGCAACTCGCCCGGGGGTACGGGCAGAACCATTTGCCTCAGGAAGAAGAAGCGGGCCGTTTTGCGGCAGCAAGGTGAATCGCCAGTTAAAGGTAGACCAGACGTAGCTGCCGAGGCCACCCTAATGAGGGTACGGAAATTGCCAAGCAAACTTCGTAGCTTAGTTGACTCTCTCCTTAAACGCCGGAGGCGGGCGGGAAATGCGCCCCCCAGGGAGCTGTCTTCCTGCGGGCTGACGCAACTAACTGAATCTTTCCGGTCCGTGACTCCGCTCGCTTCAACTCTTCTGCTCCGATGCACTTCCACTTTGCTTTATGCCCGGAACTTCACCGCCGAGCGAGGCTTTTGCTCGCGGGGCTGAGCCTCGCCGGACTGGGAACCTGCACCCAGGACGAGGCCCGGCTGCCAGCGCCACCCCTGCCCGGCTCGGCCCAAAGCGCCGTGGCCCCCTACCCAGCTACTTTCGGCTACGGCTGCAACCTAGGCTACTACGGCCCGGCCTGGACCGATGAGCAGCTGGCCGCCGCCGCCCGCGCCGCCGGCAGCACCACCCTGCGCGTCACCTTACCCGAGCAGTTTCTGGCCCAGTGGGGCGACTCCGTGCGCCGCCCCACCTTCGCTTACTACGCCGACTCCCTGGACCTGCGCGAGTTGGTGTGCTTTGTGGGCGAGCCCGCCCCGGCCCACCGCGACCCCGTGGTTTACCCCGGCTGCCAGGAGCCCTCCAAGCTGTTTGCCAACCTCTATGAGCCTATCTGGAACCCGGACAGCACCATCAATCCCAACAACTACTACGCCCAGTACATCTATAAGCTGGTGCAGCTCTACGGCCGGCACGTGCGGGTGTGGGAGGTAGTTAATGAGCCCGACTTTATCACCGGCACCAGCAACGAGGAGTGGACCAGGCGCGCGCCCCACCCGGCCGAAACCGTCAACTTGCAGGCGCCCATTTACCGCTACATCCGTACGTTGCGCATCACCTGGGAAGTGGTGAAAAAGTATGCGCCCGAGGACTTTGTCACGCCCGGGGGCCTGGGCTACGCGGAGTTTCTGGACGCCCTGCTGCGCTACTCCGACAACCCCCGCGACGGGACCCTGACGGCCAAGTACCCCGCCCTCGGGGGGGCATTTTTTGATGTCCTGGACTACCACGTGTATCCCTCCTACTACCTGCGGCGTCGCGCTTGGCTTCGGGGGGGGCAATTTGAGTATGCCCGCCACTCCGATGGGGCCGCTGCCCAGGTGCTTAGGCATAAAGCGGCCATGGAAGCTGTGCTAAGCAAGTACGGCTACGACGGCAAGACCTACCCCCGCAAACACTTCCTGGTCTCGGAAACCAACATCAGCCGGCGGCCGGCGGAGTGGCGCCACGGCTCGGACGAGATGCAGCGCAACTTTGGCATCAAAGCCCTGGTGCTGGCCCAGAAAAACGACATCCGCCAGCTCCACTTCTACAGCTTGGCCGAAACCGCCGCCGCTCCGCCGGCCGGCACGCCGGTTTCGGGCACCGCAGAGTTTCAGCTCATGGGCCTCTACGAAAACTTTACCCGCGACTTGCCGGGCCAGCAAAAGCTGACCCCGCTGGGGCAAGGCGTGCAGGGCACTGCCCACCTGCTGCGCGGCCTGGCTTACAACGCAGCCCGCACGGCCGCCCTGAGCCTACCCCCGGCGGTGGAAGGCGCCGCCTTCGGAGATGATGCCCGCGCGGTGTACGTGCTCTGGGCCCGCACGGCCACCGACCAGAGTGAGGCGGCCCAGGCTACCTTTTCCTTTCCGGCGGCCTGGGGCCTGGACCGGGTGCGGCAGTACGCTTGGAACCATGCCGCCCCCCCGGGCCCGCGCCCCACGGTACGCGCCGCCCGGCAGATTCCGCTTACGGGCACGCCCACCTTTTTCACTGCCTACCCCGCCGACTCCGCCCAGCCCAAGCCGATGGCCCGGCACCGCGGAGACAAGAGTTTTTGACCTTCAGGGCTTTGGGTTAAGTCAGCAAATCCCTGGGCAGGATACTGACCAAACTTACCTGCTCCAGGTAAGACGGACCGGCAAGCCAAAAACCTATACTTATAATTGCGGAGCAACCGCTTAGCTTCGCCCCTGCAAAAGGCTGGTACACCTACTGGTTTTCTTCCCTATACTTTTAACCGACGGGCATGCGTAGCGGTGCCATGGATTTAACGTGCTATCCCACCGCCTGCCAACCGAAAAGGCAGCGGTAAAAAAGGGTCCCACCCCCGCCAACGCTGGTTCTTGTCCCGGCCAACCTCTGCCCTTCCGTCGGGGATCAATGCCCCCTGGCCCCCTGGGTTGCGCCTCCTGCTCAGCATGATAAACTTCCTAAGCCCGGCCCCGGCCCCGCGCGAGGCTGCTGGCATCAAATCAACCTTTAGACTTTATGAAGAAAAATCTACGCCTGGGGCGCGGCTGGCTGGCCGCTGCGCTAAGCTATCTGCTGCTCAGCCCTAGCTACGGGCAAACCACCGGCGAGCAGCCGGTGCCTATTATCTCGGCCACCCCTAGCGTCGCCACTGGCCAGGACTACTCGCCTTGGCTCGACGACAACCCCGACAATAAGGTGCAGGACAGCTGGCAGCCGGCAAACTTTCAGTACGTGGACGTCACCCTGCGGCTAAGCCAACCCACGACGCTCAGCCACCTGTCCTTGTTCGATTTCCAGGGCGTGTTTACGGATAAACCCGCTACCATTTATGCCCAACAAGGCACCCAGCGCACCCTACTGGGCACTTTCGATGGATCCCAGTATAATCAGTGGGTTGACTTGCCCGGGGCGGGAGGCGTACTGGCCGAGGCCATTGTCATTCATAAGTACTGCAACAATATTCCAGCTAAAATCCGGGTGTTTGGTCAGGCGGGGGGCGAAACTCCGACTCCTACCCCTTCGCCGGCCCCACCTCCCACGCCGGCGCCCGCTCCTACCCCAACGCCTACCCCCGCGCCGGGGGGCAATTTGCCGGCCGGCAGCAAAATTCCGGTCGACGCCGCCCGTTGGTACCAGCTAAACAACGTGGGCAACGGCCTGGCGCCTCTCTTCGACGGCTCCACGGCCACGACGGCCACTACGGGCTGGGGCAAAATACTGCCCACCTTCGAGGCGTATTATCCTTTGCATCCGGGCGAGGCAATGACCCTAGAAAGCATCCGGTTTTTTGACGGGGGCGGCAGCAACCCCCACGACCCCATGACTTTATCGGTCATCACTGATACTTGGCAGCGTATTCCGGTGGCCACGTTTATGGGGGAGCAATACAACCAGTGGGTAGGGCCTAATCCGGCGCGGCCCCAGGAGTTTCACCTGCCCTCGCCCCGGTCCAATATCCGTTACTTGGTGCTCACGGCCTCCTGGGCTTACCCCACTGAACTAGAGCTATACGGCTCCTACGCCCCCGGCTCCCCTCCGTCGGCACCCGACCCCGCCGCCCTGGCCCAGCAGAAGCAAATCAAGCTGCGCCAGCAGCTGGGAGTTAATGCCTTTGAGTGGGACTTCGCGGACCCGAACGCACCCAGCCAGATTGACGAGGCCCGGCTGGCGGCGGTGAAAAACTTCACCGGCATCCGCCACTACCTCGATTGGGAAAAGCTGGAGCTGACCGAAGGCAACTACACCTTCAACCCCACGCACCGCGGGGGCTGGAACTACGACGCCATTTATGAGCGCTGCAAGGCGGAGGGCCTGGAGGTGCTGGCCTGCCTGAAAACTTTGCCCCCCTGGCTGCTGGCCACCTACCCCGAGGGGGAGCGGGACCTGGAAAATGTGCCTGTGCGCTACGGGCAGGATTTTGCTGACCCCCGATCCTACCTAGAGCAGGCCCGGGTGGGCTTCCAGTTCATGGCCCGCTACGGCTATAACACCAGCCTAAATCCGGCCCAGGTGCGGGTGAATGCCGGCACGCGCTGGGGCGGCGACGGCGTCAACCAGGTGCGCATTGGCCTGGGGCTGATCAAGTACATTGAGTGCGAGAATGAGCGGGATAAGTGGTGGAAGGGCCGCAAAGCCTACCAAACGGGTCGGGAGTACGCCGCCAACCTCTCGGCCTTCTACGACGGCCACCGCAATACCATGGGGCCAGGTGTGGGCGTCAAAAACGCCGACCCCGCGGTGCAGGTGGTCATGGGGGGGCTGGCGTCGCCCAACCCCGACTACGTGCGGGGCATGATCGACTGGTGCCGGGAGTTTCGGGGCCTGCGCCCTGACGGCTCGGTGAACTTGTGCTGGGACATCATCAACTACCATTTGTACGCCAACGACGCCCGCTCCTCCCAAAGCGGCAACTCCACCCGCGGGGCCGCGCCCGAAGTGTCGGAGGCCGCCCAGGTGGCTCGCGACTTCGTGCGCCTGGCTCACCAGCAGGCCGGCGGCATGCCCGTCTGGATTACGGAAACCGGCTACGACACCCACCCCGGCAGCCCGCTCAAGGCCGTGGCCGTCGGCAGCCGCTCGGTGCTGGAAACTCAGGCCGACTGGCTCCTGCGCACGGCTTTGCTGTACGCCCGCTGGGGCGTGGAGCGGGTATTTTTCTACCAGCTCTACGATGACAAGCCGGGCGATGCGGTCCAGTTCAGCACCTCGGGCCTGGTGAACCAGGACAAAACGCCCAAGCCCGCCGCCGACTTTCTGCGCCAGGCCGCCCAGCTGCTGGGCGACTACACCTACAAGGCCACCATCAGCCAGGACCCGCTGGTCGACCGCTACGAGCACGGCAATAGTACCGCCTACGCCCTGGTGGTGCCCGACGAGCGGGGGCGCACAGCCTCCTACACCCTGGAGGTGGGCGCCGACTCGGCCCGCATCTACCGGCCCCGCGCGGGCCAGGCCACCATGAGCCTGACCCGGGTGCGCACCTCGGGCGGGCGCCTGCAGCTGACGGTGACCGAGACGCCCACGTTCGTGGTGGTCGCGGGCGCGCCCACGGCCGCCCCGGCGCGGGCCGCCCGCCAGCGGGCGGGCCAGAGCGCCGACGCCGCGGCGCCGCCCGAGCTGACGGTGTACCCTAATCCTTTTGCCAGCCAAGCCACGCTCGCCATCACCTCGCCCAAGGCGGGGCCGGTTACCCTGGCCGTGTACGACGCCCAGAGCCGACTCGTGCGCCGCGTTTTCGCGGGCACCCTGGCCGCCGGGGAGCAGCGGCGCTTCACCTTGGCCGGCCAGCAGCTGGGCGCGGGCATTTACCTCGTGCGCCTGGAGACGCCCGGCCAGGTTGTAAGCCAGCGCCTCACCTTTATGCCCTAGGCGGCGGGAGCTGCATTGGCCGGCTTTCAAGCATTAAGAAGCGGAAAACCCGGCTGCCTACGATAATGCATGGCTAGCCGGGTTTTTTGCGCTTAAGCCCTGGGGGCTTTTTACCACGAAAAAGCCCCCAGGGCTTAAGCGCAGGTAACAGTCTAAGACTTGCTGGGTCGCAGCTTATGAAACAGTCCCGCGCCGCGCCGTACTACCTCCTCGAAGGCGCGGGGCAGGATACTCTGCAACCGCAAAGGCAGGTAGCGACCTAGCACCAGGTAGCCGTATATCGTGCTGACCAGCAGGGTGAATACCGAGGCCAGGGCTGCCCCGTACACATTGCCGGTGAGCTTGATGCAGATAATGTCGGCGGCCACGTTTACGCTCAGAGCCAGCAGCACTTTCACCAGGTTCAGGTGGGGCTTGTTGATGATGTCGAGGGTGACGCCCAAAAACCGCTCGAGGGGATACAGCAGGGCCGAGCCCAGCATGAGGCGGTAAATCAGGGCGGCCTCGGTCGTGACGTACTTTTCGCCCCCCACCACGCTCACCAGCACGTCGGCCAGCAGGCCCGCGCCCACGGCGATGGGCAAGAACAGCAAACTCAAAAAGCCGATGTAGCGCCCCATGATGGCGGCGACTTCGGGCTCGCGCTGCCGGTTCATGGCGGCCGACATGCTGGGCATGGCCGTGGCCAGGCCGCTGCGCAAAGGAATTTCGAGCATCTCCAGCAAGCGCATGGGCAGGTTGTACACGGCCAGGGCCGCCGGGCCCAGCATGAACTTGATGATGAAGGTATCGGAGCTGCGCAGCAGGTTGGCGCACAGGTAAGTGCCGAAGCTGTACTTGCCGAAGTGGAACACCTCGCGCACGGTGGCGGCGGTGCGGTGCGGCAGCGCGCCCAGGCGGGCCCACCCCGCCACCACGGACACCACGCTGGTAAGCAGGGCGCTCAGCACGAAGGCCCCCATAACGGTCGGCAGGCTGATGCGCTCGAGCAGGTAAGCCCCGAACACCAGGACAATAAAGGAGCCCTGGTTGAGCAGGCGAATGTAAAGAATGGAGTCGAAGCGCTGCTCGGCCTGCAGCATCCAGGTCGCCACGTTGAAGGGCAAGGTCACGGCCAGGGCCACCCCAAACCACTGCACCAGCACCAGCACGCCGGCGTCAGAAAGCCCCCCAAGCAGCGGAAGGGCTAGCAGGTTAAGAACTAAAAAGCCCCCCGTAACCAGCAAGCCCAGGTACCAGGCCGCGCCGGCCACGGCCTGCTGCCGGGCCGCGTCAGCGCCGGCGAAAAACTTGATCAGGGCCGTTTGCAGCAGGCCCGTGCGGAAGGAGTCGAGCAGCAGAAAGGAGAACTGAAAAAAGACCCAGTTGCCCATGTCGGCGGCGGCCAGAAAGCGGTAGAGCAGGCTATAGGTGAGCACGCTAAATACCGCCATGACCCCGTTGCCGGTCAAGGACAGAAAATGCCGGTTGGTGAAAAACGCCCTCATGCCCGGGCGGGACTAAGGTGAGCTTCCCGGGGGGGGCGCGCCGCCGCGGGCGGGGCGTGGCGGGCGTAGTAGGCCTGCACGGCCGCGTAGATCTTGGCCACGCTGTTTTCCCAGGTGTGGGTGGCGGCCAGGGCCCGGCGCTGGGCTTGGCGCACGGGGCTGTCTTCCAGCAGAGCCCGCTCAATCAGCTCCACGTACTGCTGGCCGGAGTCGGCTAGGTAGGTGCAGGCGGCAAACTCGCCCATGGCCTGGGTGCGAGTAGCTACGACGGGCTTGCCCTGGGCCAGGTACTCGTCTACTTTGCGCGGGTAGTTGCCGATGGTCAGCTGGTTGAGCACTTGCGGATTCAGGCACACGTCAAAGTGCTGGATGTAGGCCGGCAGCTCGGCGGGCGCTTTGGCGCCCAAAAAGTGGACGTTGGGCTGTTGGTGCAGCTCGCTGGCGCGGAAGGCCTCGTCCTCGGGGCCCACGAGCACCAGGCTCCAGGCCGGGCGCTGCCGGCTGATGTGCAGCAGGGTGTCAATGTCCAGGCGGGCGCTGACCAAAGCGCCCACGTAGCCGATCAGGGGGCGGGGCAGGGCCTGGAGGTCGGCGGGCCGCGCCGCCATGGCAAGGGCGGCGGGCGCCACGTCGCAGCCCTGGCCCACGTCGAAGGAGAAGTGGTTGTACTGCCGGCAGTAGTCGGCCAGGTAGCTGGAGTTGGCCACGCACACGTCGCTTTTGATGATGAGCTCGGGCTCCAGGCGTTGGCCGTGCTTGCGCCAGTAGTCGGTGGCCAGCATGTAGTCGCGGGAGTAGTACACGCTCACCTCGGGGGCAAGCAGCTCCTTTAAGTGAAAGCTGCGGAAAATGTCGTTGTCGTTAAACAACATAAAGTCCCGGAAGCCCAGCTCCCCGAGGCCCCGCCGGATGGCGGCCGCGAAGCGGCGGTTGTTGACCTGGTTGCAGAAGCGGTAGAAAGCCGACTCGGGCAGCCAGTTAATGGACTCCAGGATGCAGTCGGGGTTGAGCACCCACAGATTATCGCTCACCGCCTGCAGGCCCTGCTCCTCCCCTCGCACCACTCGCTGCCGGGTTTGTACTTCCGCCAACTGGCGCCCCCGCCACAGGGTGTTACGGTCCAGGGGGGCATTGACGTAGAGCACGCGGTTGTGGCGGCTGAACTCCCGGGCAATGTCCTTGCAGTTGCTGCCAATGGGGGTGTCCCAGGGCTGCTGACCTACAATAACAATGTCACGGCCGTGAATTAGAGGTACCATGGGGCGGGAAGCTTGAGGGAGTGTGGAAGATATTAGGCAAGGTTGAGGGCGGGCTGGCGTCTGGGCAGCAGTTCGCGGTCAATGCGGTCGAGAATTTTCGCGTCCTGGTCCAGGTCAAACTTGCGGGCGTAAAGCTTGGGCGAATCCGCCAGCCGGGAGAAATCCGCCTCGGTCAGCGTTTTGGGGCTGGCCCCACCCGCCGACCAGTCGGTGTAGCGGTAGTTCTCGTTGACTATGCGGTCGCGAAGGGGTGAATTCAGCAAAATGGTAGGCAGCAAAAATTCATCCGACCCCCAGGTAAACTGGCTGAAGCGGCGCACCTGCGGATGGTCGTCCAGAAACTGCACTAGGTAAGCGGCGCACTCCCGGCTCATCGTCCACCAGCCCCCGTCGGGTTTGCCGTAGAGGGTGTAGGGCAGAGGAAAGCGGCGTTTGGGCAGCACGGCATTCAGCACCGCCTGCAGCCGGTACTGCCCCCGAAACTTGAAGTAGGTGGTGTGGTAGCGCTCCACGCGGACGATGGCGTGTTGCCACCAGGCCGAGCCCGGCTCCTGGGGCTCGAACGCCATAAAGGATTTCCCCCGGTGCGAGGCGAGCAGACGGTGAATAGCAGCGGCGGGCAGTAAAGGGTAATCCTGCCCACTAATCAGATTGATAAAGTCATAGGGCATGCCCGTGGCCAGGATATCGCGGGTGCACTCCACGATGGCCCGGGTGAGGCGGTAGGAGCCCCAATCCACCTGGAAGCGGCGGGGGGCAAAATAAACGTGGGGCTGCTGGGTTAAGTGGGCAAAGGCGCGCTGGTCTGACTTCTGATCCAGGTGCAGGTAGCAGTCTGCCTCCTCGTGGGCTAGGGCCGCGAGCAGGCGCTGAACCTGCGCGGGGTTTTTGTGCGCTAAAATCAGGTGGGCGATACGCATAACTTCTTGTTTTTATAGCTTATAAAGCAGTTTTGGGCAGGGCCGGCACGCCCACCGGCTGCCGGGTCGCTTTTTCCCAGGCCGCGGGCTGGGCCTTGCGCAGAAAGCGCCAGAAGCCGGCAAACGCCGCCGCGTTCATCATGCAGAAATACAAGGCCACCACTAGCCCTTTCGGGCTGCGGCCCGCCCGCGCGGCCTGCCAGCCCAGCCCCGCTGCCGCGTAGAACAGCCCCTGCCCCGCCAGCAGCAGGGCATAGATTCCGCCCTGCTGGGCGGCCAGCACCGCGCACAGCGGCAGCAGCAGCGCCAGGGCCAGCGGGGCCAAGCTCCAGCGCAGCACCCGGTGGGAGACGTAGAGAAACGTTACCAGCGGCCGGCGCGGCACGAGCAAAGCCCGCAGGCGCACCATAGATTGCCAGCCCCCCGCGCAGATGCGGACCTTGCGCTTCCACTCCTCCGCCAGGGAGGTCGAGGGGTCCTCGGTGGCGTAGGCCCGGGGCTCGTACTCCACCCGGTAGCCCCGCTGCACAATGCGCAAAGACTGCACAAAGTCGTCGAGCACGGTGTCGGCCTCGAGGGGCTGCACGAGGTCGGTGCGGAAGGAGACCAGCTCCCCGGCCGCGCCCATCAGGCTGTAGATGCGCGAGTCGCAGCGCTTAAGAAAGGATTCGTAGCGCCAGTACAGGCCCTCGCCGGCCCCGGACGCGGAGGCAAGTGGGTTGATTTTTTTCTCTCCCGAAACGCCCCCCACCATTGGGTCCTGGTAGTGCTTGACCAGCTCACGGATGGCGCTGGGGTTCAAGTTGGTGTTGCAGTCCGTAAACACGACGTAGGGCGTGGTGACGTGCTCCATGGCCCGGTTTTCGGCCACCGATTTGCCGGCCCTTACGGGGGAGTGCAGGTGCCAGATGCCGGGGTAGCGGGCCAGAATTTGGGCGGAGTGGTCGGTGGAGCCGTCGGTGATGAAGAGCAGGCGGAGCTTGTCGGCGGGGTAATCCAGGGCCTGGCAGTTGGCAATCTTGGCGGCCAGAATAATCGCCTCGTTATAGGCGGGCACGACCAAGGTAACGTCGGGCTCGAAGCCCGGTAAGGCGGCGCGCGGCCCCAGCGCGCGGGCCCACAGGCCGGCTAGCACAGCGTAGCCCAGGTAAGTATACGCCAGTACCGCTAAGGCCGCCCAGCACAGAAATTCTAGCACAGTCATGATAAGCTTGTTTCGATGAGCACTCCATCCGCCAGGGCGTAGCCTGACTGATTAGGTTGGTTAGAATAAATCGGATTCGTCTTCTGGTTCAGGCGCGGGGTGGGCTTGCAGGCCCCGGATAACGCCCCAGAGCAGGCAAGCCAGGGCCGGCAGGGCAATGATTTCAAACGGCATCGCGCGGGGGCTATTTGGGCAGGTGAATGGGGGCCTCGTGCATTTTGTGCGGAGTCGCCAGAAAGGCCGTCTTGGTGCGGTTGATGCGGAATAAAGCCAGCACCATGCAGACTATGGCGTAGGGCAGGCGCAGGACGGCGTGCAGAAGCTGCTGGTTATACAAACGGGCCGGCAAGGACACCAGCAGCGTAAAGGCCAGCAGGGCCAGCAAAGCGGCCCAAAACAGGACGGGCGGGCCCACCGGCAGCACCAGGGAAAAAAGGAAAAACACTCCCAGCACGCCAATAAGCAAGGTGCGCGGCACCAGAAAAGTCTGGACGACCTTATTGAAAAACTCCCCGTTGCCTTCCCGGAGTAGAAGGCGCACCCCTTCCCCACTGTACTTTTTGAGAAACTCCAGCTGGGAGGCCAGCCAGCGCGTGCGCTGCTGGGTGAAGACCTGGGCATTCTCAATCTTCTCGTCGTAGACGTAGACCGAGTCCAGGTAGCAGATTTTCTGCTGGTCGCGGGCAATGCGGAAGTCCAGCTCCTTGTCCTCACCCACGGTCTCGCCGATGCCGCTGAGCAGGCGCCCCAGGTAAGCAAAGTCGAAGGCCATGCCCGAGCCGATAAGGGCCGAGGACAAACCTACCGCGAAGGGCCCTTTACGGTAGATGTGGTTGTTGATTTCCTCGTTGCAGGCGTCGAGCAGGGCAAAGGCCGTGTTCTGGTTTTTGGCCGTCCGGTGGGCTTGCACGACTTGGTAGCCGGCCCCCAAGGCCGCGTTGAGGCTGGTCAGGCAGCCCGGCCCCATGAGATTGTCAGCATCCAGGACCACGGCAACGTCGTACTGGTCGGCAGGCAGCTGGGTTAGGGCGTGCAGCAGAGCCTTGCCCTTGGTGCTGCGCTCAAACTGCACCGGAATAACGGTGGCGCCTAGGCGCTTCAGCGCCCGGAGAGTAGCTGCCTGGAGGCCGTCGGCCACTACTACCACCTCGCGCGTGCCGGCGTAGGCGTGGGCCAGGGCCGCCTGGGCGGTTTCCACAATCACGGCGTCGGCACGGTAGGCCGGAATGAGCACGCACATGCGCCGCAATTGCCCCCCAGCCTGAGCGGCAGGCGCCAAGAATGGCAGACGTACCCGGCGGTGGCCCGCCAGGGCGAAGAACAGCAAGTACAAACAGTTGAGCAGCAGAAAGGCGCCGACGGCGTAGAGCAGGCCGTTGGCAATAGTATAGATGACGGTCATAGATTTTTGCTTATCAATGTGTTATTCACTCTCACCAACCGGCTAGCTGTAAGGGGAGTACTGCATATGCCAGCGCAGCCCCCGGCCCAGGGCGCGCAGGTGGTCCCACTCGCGGTGGCGGGAGAACTGCACGGCTTTTTTGGGCAGGGCCGCGGCCAGAAACACGACCATGCTGGTCAGGCGGGCCCAGCCGTTGCAGTTGCGCCGGATAAAGAGCAGGCGGTTGCGGTTCATGTAGTAGGTCTTGAGCACCGAGGCCTTGCCCACCGACATGGACTCCTTGTGGTAGACCCGGGACTCGGCCACGTAATGGCAGGTGTAGCCCGCGCGCTTGATCATCTCGCACCAGTCCAGCTCCTCGTAGTAGAGAAAGTACATTTCCGGCATTTGCCCCACGGCGTCCACCACCCGGCGCGGCACCATCATGGCGGCGCCGTCGGCGAGTTGGGTGGGGCCGGAGTGGTTGTGCTGGCCCTGGTCGGGCTCGTACTGGCCTACCGTCACGCTACGCCCGGTCCAGGTGTTGACGCCCCGCGAGCCGGCGTACTGAATGACGTCGTCGGTGCCGTAAAACAGAATCTTAGGCGAGGCAATGCCCACCCGGCTATCTTCCTCAAATAAGCGCACCAGGGGCTCTAAAAAGCCCGGGTCCACTTCCGTGTCGTTGTTGAGAAATAGCAGGTAGTCGCCTTTCGCCTGGGCGATGCCCAAATTATTGCCCCCCGCAAACCCCAGATTCTGGGCTGAGCGAATCAGCAGTACTTCCGGGTACTGCTCGGCAATGAGGCCCGGATCTTCGGTGGGCGAGGCGTTGTCCACCACGATAATCTCCACGCGCGGGTAAGTGAGCGCTCGCAGGGAAGAGAGCAGCGCACAGGTCACGGCGGCCTGGTTGTAGTTGATGGAAATGATAGAAACCAAGGGAGTAGCCATAGCTAGAGTTGGGGGGAATTTGCCGGGCGGGGCGTGTCGAGCCGGGGGCCGGCCAACACGAAAGCCCAAGTGAGGTAGACGATCAGGGCGGAGGGCATGAAGTTGATGACCTCGTTGCCGTAGCTGGAAAACAGGCTGCCGGCGAAGCCCGCCGTGAGCGCCAGCAGCTTTACTTTCAGGTGCTTATCCCGGATTTTCCACACGATACCGCAGCACTTGCCCAGCAGGTAGAGCTGAATGCCCAGCCACAGGATAAAGCCGATGATGCCGTACATGGCCCACACCTTCACCCAGTAGCTGTCGGGCGGAATGGCGGCCAGGGTGCTGCCGGCGTTGTACTTGGTGCCGGTGTTGCCGATGGAGCCCACGCCCCCCCCGAAGGGCCGGCTACTGAGGTAGTCGCGCAGCACGAGCTGGTTTTGCAGGCGCACGTTCAGGGAAGCATCCTGGGGGTCGAGGGCCGTGCGCATGCGGTAGATGCTGTAGTTGGTGTTACCGATGGTGGTGTATTTGAGCACCCCAAAGCCGCCTAGCACCAGCAGCCCGCCCAGCACGAGCGCCTTGATATTCTTACTCACCAGCAAAGCCACCCCCAGGCCCACGCCCAGGGAAAATAAAGCCCCCCGGGTACCCGAAATCAGCATGCCGATAATCAGGAACCCGGCCGCTATGCCCAGCAGCAGGCGCTTCCACTTCGCGTAAGGACCGAGCGCCAACACCAAGGCTACCACGGCCAGATGGGCCTGGGCCGCCCCAAACTGGCCCGCGTCGCTGTAAAAGGAAAACACGCGCAGGCGGCCCCAGAGCAGGTGAGTTTTGGCGTTTTCGTAGAGAAAAGCCTGCTCCCCCGCCGATAAGCCAATCACCTCCTGCTTGATACCGTTGAGCGTGCCCAGCACCGACAGGCCAATAATCAGGTAGAGAAACAGGTTCAGGTCCTGGCGCTGGTTGAACAACAGCAAAGCCAGGGGCACGCTCAGGGCCCAGTAGAGGGCCGTGCTGCGCATTTCCTGAAACCAGCCCGCTATGCTGGCCCCGGCCGGGTTGCCCAGCTCCAAGAAGTTGAACCCCAGCCAGAGCAGAGTCACCAGCATTAGATCAGTGCGCAGCCGCAGCCAGTTGAATCGCTCTTTGTTGAAGGCCACGGCCACCCAGGTTAGCACCAGCAGGCCATCCACGGCCATGCCGTAGGGCACGCCGCCCACTTCCCGCACCGGAATAAAGAGCAGAAAGCAGTAGCATATCAGGGCAATGACGCCCAGGCGGGGTTGCCGGAACAAAGCCAGCCCAAAGGGCCCGGCCAAAGCCAGGGTTACCAGCAGGCCGGGCACCACCAGCCCCGCCCGCGCCGTCAGCCACCCCACCACGATGGCCAGCCCCAGGCCGAGGGGCCAGAGCAGCTTTTTCAGGGGCGGGCTGGAGAAGGTAAGAAGCTGATTCACGGGAAGATGGCAGGCATAAAAGAATTGGGGTGGCTTCTGACTTAGCGAAGAATCTAGGCAAGGAGGAGCCGGACCGGCCAGCGAAGGCTGGGGTAAGCGAAGGGTGAAGGGGGTTGAGTGGTAGGCTAGGTAGCGCCCCTTAGTTGAAGAGCACTGGGGGGCTTTTTAGGAAGTTTAGGAAGAAGCATGCAGCAGGGCCTGCTCGGGGTGAGCGGGCAGGGCGGGGTGCGGGTAAGCCCCCAGGGGCCGGGCCTGCTTGCCGATGAAGTCGGTCACGTAGTCGGGCAGCACCCCGTTGAGCACCAGCTCAATGGGCGAGCGGGCGATGCGCTTGATGTTGTCGAAGATGGTGCGGTCGGCCTGGTGCCAGGCCCGGTCGGCGCGCACGGCCACCAGAATCAAATCCAGGTCCTGGAGCAGGGAAGCCGGATAAGCCGACTCCAGCAAAGCCGGAAACTCGATGATGACCACCGTGTCCGGAGTGGTGGCCTTGCCGGTGAAGTCGGCTACCGTGGCGCCGGGGGCCAACCCCAGCAGGGGCGAGTAAAACCGACTTCCGTTCTGGTCGGCCGGGAGCTGGTAGTGGGTGTCGGGAAACAAAGTCAGGGTCTTGAGGCGCATGGCCCGCAGGCTGGCGGCCAGGCTGGCGCACACGGCCGTCTTACCCTCCCCGCTCTGGCTGCTGAGCACCCCAATCACGTAGGGCTTGTCGGGTCGGGCCTGCTGCTGAAACTTGAGCAGGAGCTGGCGGCCCAAGTGGTCGGCGGCGCGCTGGGCGTTCAGGCGCTGCGGCTCCGTCAAGTTGTCGGTTTTGGCCAGGATGCCCGCCACGGGAAACTTCGTGGTCCGGGAAGCCACGGTGGGCTGCTGGAGGGAATTGTCGAGCAGGCCGGCCGTGGCCAGCCCCCCGCTCAGCAGCAGGAAGGCGCCCAAAAAGCCCCCCACCATGAGCAGTAGGGTTTTAGAGCTGTTGGCGTCCAGGGGAAAGTAGGGCGGATCAATGACCCGCAGCTGGGAGGCCAGCACGCCGTTTTGCTGGGAGAGCTTGCTTTGCTTGGTGCCCTCCATCTGGGAGAGGTACTCCTTCTCGGCTACCTCTACCTCGCGGCGGAGCTTGCGGATTTCGGCCCCCAGGGGCACGAGCTGGTTGTAGTGGCTGGCCGAGGCTTCCTTCTGCTGGCGCATCAGCCCAAGCTGGCTGCGCAGGTCGGCCACGAGCAATGTGTTTTTGCTGTAGTCGGCCACCAAGTCCTTGGCCGTCACGCCCTGGGTGGCCTGGGTGCTGCTGTAGTAGCTGTTAACCGTCTCCCCTATTTTGTCGGAGAGCTGGGCGGCCTCCTGCTTTAAGCTGGCCAGGCGGGCGCTGGCGGCCGGGCTGGGCTGAGCCTGGTGGAGCAGCTCCACCTCCGCAATTTGTCCGTTCAGGTCCGAAAGGCGGTTGCGCAGGCGAATGATCTCCTGGCTTTTCAGGTTGGACACCCCCCGCTTGCTCAAGCTGTTTTCCACCGACTTCAGCGAAGAAACGGCCCCCGCGTACTGCATTTGCAGGTCGTTGTACTTGTCCAATGACAGCTGCCGGTCTTCCGTGGAAGCTACGATCTGCTTGTCGTAGTCCACGATGTTGTGCTGCTGGTGGAAGGCCAGCAGGCGCTGCTCGGCCGCCTGCAGGCGCTGGTAGGCTTTCTGCGTGGCCTGGTCGAAGTAGCCGACCACCGACTCATTCTGGCCCGTAAACAATTCCCGGTGCTTGCGGATAAACACCTGGGTGAGCAGCTCCAGGGTTTTCTGGCATACCGTGGGGTCGGCGGCGCTGTACTCAATGCGCACCAGGTCGCTGTCCTTTACCCGGGTGGCATCGATGCGCCACAAGGCCTCCTCCGAAAACTCGGGGTCCTTGGAGTGAATCAGCCGGTAGAGGGGGTTGGCGGGCGTAGTCTGGTAAAAGGCCAGCACCCGCCGCGTGGTTTCGGCCTGGGTGGGGCCCGTCAAACGCTGCTTGAGCTGGGGGGAGAGCAGGCGCTGGTAAGGCGACTCCTTATCGGCCGGCTTCTTCCCCTGCAGGCGGCTTATTAGCTTATGCAATACTCCGGCTTGCGGCTCCGAAGCGAGTGCTTTTCCACCCGCGCCGGCGTCGGTCATCAGGCGCCAGGCCAGCAGGCGCAGGCACACCTCCTGGCGAGTGTCGCGGGAGTTGATGAGGGTGAGCAGGTTGTCGAAGGCCGTGGCCGTGGCGTTCCACCCGCCCCCGCTGTCGTTGTTGCCGCCCTCGATCTTGTAGCCCGAGGCAATGCCGGTGTAGATCACCGTGTCGGAGGTGTACTTCTTGGCTTGGAAGCGGGTAAAGACGTAGATGGACCCGGCCGTGGTGAGCGGGATGAGCAGCAGCAGCAGCCAGTGCCGCCGCAGGCGCCGGAGAAAGTCGCGGGCACTCATCGCTGGGCCATTAAGGTGGTGATGGGCATGCCGATCAGATCTTCCAGCAGCAGCTGGGCCGTCTGGTACTTATTCTTGGCTTCCTCCTGGGCCAGCAGGGCCTTGCCGTAGAAGTCCATGGCCGCCATCTGCTCGTCGACTTGAATCTCGCCCTCCTTGAAGCGCCGATCCGCGATTTTGCGGCTCACGCTGGCCGACTGCAGCGCGTCCTGGTAGTGCTGCAGGGTGGTGCGGGCCAGCATGAGCTGCTGGTAGTGGAGGATAACCTGCGCCCGCACCTCGCTTTCCACCTGGCGGCGCTCGGCCGCGGCCTGGTCCACCACCAGCTCCTGGCGGTGGACCTGACCGCGGCGGTTGACCAGCACATCCAGGGGGGCCACCAGGTTTACGCCCAGGGAGTACTGGGCCCGGGCGCCCTGGGCGAAGGGGTTGAACTGGGAGCGCTGGGGCGTGCCGTCCACGGTGGCAAAGAAGGGCAGGGTGCCGTAGTTGTAGGAGGAGGTGAAGGCCAGCATGCTCAAGGGCTTTTTGCGGGTCATCTTCAGGTCCTGGCTGGCAATGGCCCGCACGGCCTCGCGCTGGGCCACCTCGGCCGAGTGGGTGATGGCCGCCTCGTAGAGCCGGGGCAGCACCAGCTCGGGCGCCCCGAAGAAGTCCAGGGGGGCCGGGGCGCTTTGCCCCCGCACCGTGGAAAGGCCCCCCAGGGTTAGGCCGAGCACTAGCAGGTATTTTTTCATCAGACGTTTTCCTGTTGGATGAGGGCCGGCACCGTCCGCAGCAGTATGCTCAGGTCCTGGCGCAAAGAGTAGGTGCGGGCGTACTCCACGTCGAGGGCGATGCGCTCCTCCTCCGACATCTTACCCTTGCCGCGCTTGCTGACCTGCCAGAGGCCGGTGATGCCGGCCGGGGCGCTGAAGCGGGCCGCAAACTGGTCGGTGGTGAGCTTTTCCGCCTCGTAGAGGGGCAGGGGGCGGTTGCCCACGATGGACATGTCCCCGCGCAGCACGTTGAAGAGCTGGGGCAGCTCGTCGAGGCTGGTGTTGCGCAGCAGGGCCCCCAGGCGGGTTACGCGCGGGTCGTTGGCGATTTTCACGAAGGTGGACTCACTGCCCGCCCGGCGGCGCAGGCGGTAGTGCTGCTCGCACACCCGCTGCCCGTGCTTATCGATGAGCTGGGCGCGGCACTCCCCCCCGCAAGCACAGGCGCCAGCTTCCACCGCCGCAGGCGCGGGCGCGGCGCGCTGATACTGATTTAAGTTTTTGATGGCGGCCAGCTGCTTATCGGCATCGGGGCGCATGGACCGAAACTTCCAGAACCGGAAGATGCGGTAGCCCGTGCCCACCCGGTAGGAGTAGTAAAACACCGGCCCCCGGCTCTCGAGCTTGATGAGCAAAGCCACCAGGGCGAACAGGGGCAGCAGGCAGAGCAGGCCGGCGGCGGCCACCAGCACGTCGAACACGCGCTTGTTCAGGGGCAGGATGCCGGGCGTGGGGGCCGGCCGGGCCGGGGGCCGGGCCTGCAGAAAGCGCCAGCGGGGTAAGAGCTTAAATCTAGCGGGGGCGGCGGGGTAAGCTTGGTTGAGGTAGGCTTCCATGCGGGGTGTTCATAGATGATTTACCGTTGCACCCAGGTGGGTGGAGCGGAATACATTAAGCCGGGGCTTTAGGCAGCACTGACCCGGTAGAGAATCTTCTGAATGCGGATCTCGAGCTCTTCGGGGTTGAAGGGCTTGACCAGGTAGTCGTCCGCGCCCTGGCGCAGGCACAGAATCTTGGTGCTGGTCTCGTCCGTGCCCGAGAGCACCAGAATGGGCGTGTTCTCGTGGGCCCCGTGCAGGCGCACCCGCTTGATGAAGTCCAGGCCGTTCATCAGGGGCATCTCGTAGTCGAGCACGATGGCGGCGGCCTGGTTACCCCGCTCCAGCCAGTCGAGGGCTTCCTGCCCGTTGGCGGTGAGCACCACCCGGTAGGCGTGGGCAAAATAATGCTCCAGAATCAGCCGGATTGCCGGCTCGTCATCAATCACCAGCAAGTACTTCGCCGGCGCGAAGGAGGAGTTAAGGGTAGCGTGCGGCATAAAAATTCAAGGTTAGAGTTAGGGCATAGGCAGCCTGGTCCACCCAGTTTAGCCTGGGCAGAAGTGAAAAAAGTAATATTGGGTGGGGTGGGGAGGTCGGCGCGACGGGGCGCTAAGCGAGCTAGTTAGCCGAGCTGGGTGGGTAGCTCAGGGTAAATGTAGCGGGTAGAATAAACAAGGGTAGCACAGCGAAAAATATTACCAGTAGAACAATAAGCACGAGTCGGCCCCGCATCAAGTGAGGCAATTAATAATCTAAATCTATCCGTTAAAATTTATAATGTCAAGACGCAGGATTACTTAAGTTAAATAATTTATATGTTAAGCCATATTAACTCAGGAGCTTCGTTTAGCCCCTCCACTAGGTACCCGCAAAGCCTTAGGCGATGGAATTAAGCAAATTAAAATATTTTAATGTAACTTTTCAAAGAAGCAAACGATTAAGTCTTTTCTTCCTTGATCCTCCTAGTGGCCCAGAGTTTCACAACGGCTGAGCTTAGGCCTCGGGGCCCCGCGACTGCGGCCGCTCATCCTAAGTCCAAAAAATGCAATATTAAGAAATAGCTTTTCCCCGTGGCCAAGCGCTTAACCTGAACCGTAGCGGGGCCGCCTCCCCCACCCCGCCGCCCGAAACGAGGCCCGGCGGCGGGGCAGTTGGCGGGCCGCTTACTGCAGCTGGGCGACGAAGGCGGCCACCAGGTCGCGGGCGATCTGCTGGACGGCGCGGTGGTGCTGGCGCAGCAAGCCCGGCTCCGGGCCCTGCCGCAGGTTTTCTTCCATGAGCTTGAGGCGGCGCAGGCCCTCCTCCACCTGCAGGTTGCCGAAGGAGGACTTGAGGTTGTGCGTCAGGCGGGTGGCGGCGGCCCAGTCGGGCTGGGTGAGGGCGGCGCCCAGCTCCGCGAGCTGGGAAGGCACGGTGTCGATGAAGAGCTGCTGCATTTTGCGGATAAAGGCCGGGTCGTTGGCCAGCTTGCCCAGGCCCTGGAAGTTGTAGGCGGGCTGCTCGGCGGCCGCCGAGGCCCCGGCGGGGAAGCCCCGGCCCGCATTGCGCACCAGCACCAGGTAGAGGTTATTTTCGTGGTAGGGCTTGACCAGCCAGTCCGTAAAGCCGGCGTGGGGGTAGGAGTCCACGTCCGTTTTCAGGGCGTTGGCCGTCAACGCCACGATGGGCGTGTGCTGGTTGGGGCCGGGGGCGCGGCGCAGGGCGGCGGTGGCTTCCAGGCCGTTGAGGTGGGGCATCTGGATGTCCATCAGAATCAGGTCGTAGGGCGCGGCGCGGGCCAGGCGCAGGGCCTGCTCCCCGTCGGTGGCCACGGCCAGCTCCACCTGCCACTCCTGGAGCAGGGAGCAGGCCAGCAGCAGGTTTACGTCGTTGTCTTCCACCAGCAGCACCCGCAGCCCCCGCAGCAGGCCGGGGGGCAAATGTCCGGGGGCGTCGGCGGCGAGGGCGGGCGCCTGGCTGCTGGGCGCGTAGGGCAGGGTGAAGTGAAAGCAGCTGCCCTGCCCCGGCGCGCTGTCCACCCCGATTTGCCCCCCCTGCAGCTCCACCAGGTGCTTGCTGATGGTGAGGCCCAGGCCCGTGCCCCCGTAGAGGCGGGTGGTGGTGGAGCTGGCCTGGGTGAAGCTCTGAAACACCTGCTCGAGCTGGTCGGGGGCGATACCTATGCCCGTGTCGGTTACGCTGAAGCGCAAAGCCACCGGGCTGCCCGCCGCGGGGGGAGCCGCCCAGTCCACGGCCACGGCCACGTGGCCCGCGTGGGTGAACTTGATGGCGTTGTTGATCAGGTTGACCAGGATTTGGCTGAGCCGCACCGGGTCGCCGGCTACCACGGGCAGGGGCGCCGCGGGCAGGGTGGAGCGCAGCTCCAGGCCCTTGGCTTCGGCCACCAGGGCCAGGGAGCGGGTCACCCCCCGCACGGTGGCGGCCACGTCGAAGGGAATGGTTTCCAAATCGAGGCGGCCGGCCTCAATCTTGGCGAAGTCGAGGATGTCGTTGATGACCACCAGCAGGTTGTCGGCGTTGGCCAAAATCAAGTCGAGGTAGTCGGCCTGCTCGGCCGTGACGGCCGTTTTCTTGAGCAGGCGGGCCAGGCCCACAATGCCATTCATGGGGGTGCGGATCTCGTGGCTCATGTTGGCCAGAAACACCTCCTTGGCCCGGGTGGACTCCTCGGCCGCCTCCCGGGCCCGCTTCAGGTCGGTCACGTCGGCGGAGATGCTGAGCAGGTAGGGGCGGCCGTCGGCCTGCACCAGGGCCTTCTGAATGGTGTGGTACCAGGTGGGGGGGCCGGCCGGGGCGGCGTGGCAGTCCTCGCGGCTGAGGGTGGCCCCGCCCGCCAGGCGCTCCCAAGTCTGCGCGTCGGCTTCCTCGCGCGCCGGGGGGGCCTGGCTTAGCAGCTCGGCCGGGCGGGCCTGGCGCAGGCGGGCATAAGCCTCGTTGACCAGCAGAAAGCGCCCGGCCTCGTCCTGTACGTAGATGGGGTTGGGGCTGGCGTCAATTACCTGGCGGGCCAGGTCGGGGGGCAAAGTGGGCGGGCGGGCCGCGCCCAGGCGCGCCTCCAGCTCGCTTACCCGGCGGCGCAGGGCGCGGATCTCTTCGGAAGTAGTCATGGGGGGCAATAGTGCTAATCGATAGCCGGTATCACTTCACAGCGCGGGCCGGAAGGAGGCCCGCCAATAACCTAATCGCAGTGAAGATAAAGCATAGCGCCCGGCGAACCATGGCCCGCGCCCCGTTGGCCGCAGCTTTTTGCCCACGCCCCCGAACCCGTCCTTGGGGCTAGCGCTTCAGCACCCGCGCGAGCAGGGGGTCGCGGCCGGCGAAATAATCCGCGGCCCGCAGGGGCACCACTAGGGTGGGCGCGACGTCCGGGGCGGCCAGATCCACCCACACCAGGGCGGGCGCAACCTCGGGGTGGGGCGCGGGCGAGTAGCTGTGAAACCGGTCGGCGTAGTGCAGGGACAAGCCCGAGTGGGGCAGGATACAGTTGCCGCCCTCGGCCCAGTAGTCCAGGCCTTCCCCGGCGGGCTCGCCGACCAAGGTGGCCCCGGCCAGGCGAAGCTGGGCCAGGTGGTAGAGGCCGGCCGAGAAGGTGGCCCGCCCCACTAGGGCGTAGAGCTTGAGGCCCCGCTCCTGGACGGCCCGGCCCAGGTCCTCAAAAAAGGCCCGGCCCGCGTCGTTGTTGCCCCCCGTATTAAAGCGCAGGTCCACGACTACGGTGCGGACGGCCAGGCTGGGCAGGCGGCGGAGCAGGGCCCGGCCCAAGGAATCCATGGGCGGCCGGCCGGGCTGGTTGCCGGCCCGGTTGTACTGCACGTAGAGGGCTTGCTGGGCAGGCAGGTGCTGAAACCAGAAGAACTGCTGGGGGCGGCGCAGATAAAGCGGCAGCTGGGTCGAGTCGGCGGGCAGGGCGCTCACCCAGGTCGCGCCCCGGCCGGGGTGGGTGGGCGCCAGGTCCCACCAGGCCTCGGTGGGCTGGGTGGTCCGCTGCAGGGGCAGGGGCGCCAGCTGGTAGGTGCGCCGGGCGCCGCGGGCGTCGCGCACCCGCACCGCGAGCTGGCCCTCCTCCCCGATCAAGTTCAGGCCCTGCAGGACCTCGGGGCTGGTAAGCGAGTAGGTGCTCAGGTAGCGGGCCCAGGTGGGGCTGCCGGCGAACAGGGGCGCCACCCAGGCGTGCAGCCGCTCCGGCGCGTGCCCGGCCAGCTGCTCGACGCGGGCCCCGAGCAGGGCGGCGTACTCCGGCGTGGTCTTGACCACGTAGAGCCCCTCGGCAAACCACCACACCCGAATGGGGTAGCGCCGCACCTCCGTGCGGTTGCGCAACATATAGAGGCGGGTGTGGCCGTTGCCGCTCAAGGCCATGGCCTTGGCCAGGCCCACGAGCAGCTGAGGGGTGGTTTTGAGCGCCGCCGAGTCGCGCAGCTGGGCGACTCGGCGGCGGAAGGCCGCCGCCGCGGCGGGGCCAAAGGAGCGGTCCTTCAGCAGCAGGGAGTCCAGGGTTAGCTGCAGGTCCGCGCGCCACTGGGCGGGCGTCAGGGTGGGCTGGGCCCGGAGGGGGCGGGGCAGCAGGCTAGCCAAGCTCAGCAGCACCAGTAAGCGAAAGGCGAACAGCATGGGCATAAAGGGTTTAGGGAGCAACAGCAGGGGGAGCGTGACCCCACTACCCGGTTTGGGCCTATGCGTTACAGGTCCTCCTTACTTTATTTTATCCTCTACCCTACTTGGCATTTAACCCGGCCAGAAAAGCCCCCAAGCTGCTAGAGCAGGTCGAAGGCCCGGGCGTACTGACTTAGCTCGAAGGTGGAGCTGGTTTCCAGCTTCCGGCGTAGGTTGCGCCGGTGCGTGTCCACCGTGTGGGGGGAGAGAAACAAGGTTTGGGCCAGCTCCCCCGAGCTCAGGCCCTGGCTGATGCCGGCCAGCACCTGGCGTTCGCGCTTGGTCAGGCGGGCGAAACGGGCGGCGTGGGCGCGCAGAAAGGCGTTATCGTCGAGTAGGCGCTGCACCTTGGTGGTGATGTGGCTATCGGGGTCGATCAGGCAGGACAAGCAAATGGTCAGCAGGGGCTGGCCCTGGGCGCCCTGCAGCAGGATGCGGGCCGTGCTCAGGTGGAGCTGAAAGCTGCCCTGGGGGCCGGTGCGCACCTGCTGAAAGAGGTTTACCACGTAGCTGGGGTCGTTGCGCCGGAGCATTTCCACGACCTGGGGTACGTACTCGTGGGCCTCGTCGGGATTGAAGTAGCGGGCGTAGTATTCTTCTCCTAAGGCCGTAACCTCGGGCAGGGTGGTGCCCAGCTGGGTTAAGCCCCGGGCCGACATGTACAGCACCTGGCGGCAGTCGTGGTTGAGAACAATCACGACCCCGGGCAGGGCGTCGGCCCCGGCGGCCACCTGCGCCAGGGTGTGCTGAATGCGGTGTTCGTCGGTCATAGCGGACGGGGAACGGGGACAACTAGCCCGGCCGCCGCGGCGGGCCGGATGGCGGGCAAGATACACGGCGGCCGCGTAACCCCACCGGGGGGCCTTTTTACGTACGCCTTTTTCCGGGCCGGCCCCGCCCGCGGCGGCTGGGGGCGCGGGGCCGGGGGCGTCATTTCTAATTGACTTCTAATACGATCCCCCGCCGCCCGGCCCTACCTTTGCGGGGCGAAGCAGCGCCCGGAGCCCCGGGCGCCAACCCCGTTTACCCGCGACCGGCCTATGAAACTGCTACTGGTGGAAGATGAGTTGAATATAATTTCCATCCTGAAAATGGGGTTTGAGGAGGAAGGCTACGAGGTGGAGGTGGCCTACGACGGCAAGGTGGGCCAGCACCTGGCCCTGCAGAACAGCTACGACGTGATTCTGCTGGACATCGGCCTGCCCTACCTCAACGGCTACGAGCTGTGCGAGCAGATCCGGCGGCGCGACGCGACCGTGCCCATCCTCATGCTCACGGCCCTGGGCACCACCGACAACAAGGTCGACGCCTTCCAGCTGGGCGCCGACGACTACGTGGTCAAGCCCTTCGCCTTCCGGGAGCTGCTGGCCCGGGTGCAGGCCCTGGCCCGGCGCGCGGCCCCGGGCAGCGCCGTGGAGCTGAGCGCGGCGGACCTGACCCTGAACACCCGCACCAAGGTCGTGAGCCGGGCCGGGCAGGCGCTCACGCTCACGGCCCGGGAGTTCGCCCTCCTGCAGCTCTTGCTCCAGCACAAAAACGAAGTGCTGGCCCGCCCCTACATTGCCGAGAAGGTGTGGAGCCTGACCTTTGACACCGGCACCAACGTGGTGGACGTGTACATCAACTACCTGCGCAACAAAGTCGACAAGCCCTTCCCCACCCCTCTTATTCAGACGGTGGTGGGCATGGGCTACGTGCTGCGCGACGAGGCCGGAGCATGAACATCCGCACCCGCCTGGCTTTGCAGTTCACGTTGCTGGTCGCCCTGCTGCTGGTTGGCGGCCTGGGCACCATCTACTACCTGGAAAAGCAGAGCGTCAACGACTTGTTTGCCCAGCGCCTGACCGACCGCGCCCACCTGGCCGCGGCCCTGTTTCTGGAGGCCGACGAGCAAAGCCGGGGCGCCACGGAAAAGGTGCGCCAGCGCTTTCTGCAGGAGCTGCCCAACGAGGTGCTGGGCATCTTCGACGCCCAGGGCCGCCCCCGCTTTCTGCCCGCCTCCCCCCAGCGCTTCCCCCCCGGCCTGCTCGAGCAGCTGAGTTCAGCCCAGCCCCAGGTCGCCACCAAGGTCGGCAACCAGCAGACGGTGGGCATCTACTACCGCGACAACCAGGGCGACTTCCGCATCCTCGTGTCGGCCGAGTACGTGACGGGCCTGGAGCGCCTGGCTTACCTGCGCCTGGTCATGGCCGGGGTGCTGGGCCTGAGCGTGGTCCTGAGCTTCGGCCTGGGCTGGCTGTTTGCCCGCAGCGCCCTGGAGCCCGTGCGCCACATCGCCCAGCACGCCCACCGCATTGGCATCTCCGATTTGCACCTGCGCGTGCCCGTGGGCGCGAACCGTGATGAGCTGACGGAGCTGGCCGAGACCTTCAACCTTATGATTGAGCGCCTGGGGGCCGCCTTCGAGCAGCAGCAGAGCTTTATCGCCAACGCCAGCCACGAGCTGCGCACCCCCCTGACGGCCATGATCGGGCAGCTTGACATCACCCTGCACCGCCCCCGCCCCCTGGAAACCTACGAGGAGGCGCTGCGCTCCACCCTGGCCGAGGCCCAGAAGCTCAAGGACATCGTCAACCGCCTCCTGCAGCTGGCCCAGCTCGAGGGCCCCGACGCGGCCCTGCCCCCGGGGGGCACCCTGCGCCTCGACGAGGTGCTTTACGCCGCCTGCGAAGAAGCCCAGGTGCTGGAGCCCGCCTGCCCCGTCTCCATTCAAATCGGGGAGCTGCCCGCCGACGCGGCCCAGCTCACCCTGCCCGGGGACCCCAACCTGTTTCGGCTGGCTTTGACCAACCTGATCAGCAACGCCTGCAAGTTCTCCGACCGCCAGCCCGTGCAGTGCACCCTCACCTACGAAGGGTCCCGCCTGGAGCTGTGCGTCATCGACCAGGGCATCGGCATCGCCCCCCCCGACCTGGACCACGTGCGGCAGGCGTTCTTCCGGGCCGAGAATGCCCGCCCCTTTAGCGGCTTCGGGGTGGGTTTGTCCCTGGCCGTCAAGATTATCGAGCTGCACGGGGGCCGGCTGGAAATCGACTCCCAGCTGGGCCGGGGCACGACCATGCGGGTGGTGCTGCCCCTGCGGGCCGAGTAAGGCCCTAGGGCCGTTCTAATGAGATTCTAATCTACTTCTAATGCCCCTGTAATTTCGGGCCTGGCGGGGCCCGGTACCTTTGCATGAAACCTACGGACTACTCCGCGCATCATGCCTAAGTATTTGTTTTTCAGCTTATTATTAACCCTGCTCCTGGGCGCGGGCCCGGCTAGCCGGGCCCAGGCGCTGCTGCCCACGAGCCCGCCCGCGGCCGCCCCCGCCGACACCCTGCGCCTGACTTTAACCGAGGCCGAGCAGCGCTTTCTGGGCACCAACTTCGCCCTGCTCAGCCAGCAGTTCAACATCAGCGCGGCCCAGGCCCTGGAGGTGCAGGCGCGCCTGTTCGACAACCCGGAAATCTCCCTTGAGCGCAACGCCTACAACCCCCGCAACCGCCGCGTGTTCGAATCCAACGAGGACCGCAAGCAGTGGGTCGTGACTTACCAGCAGCTTGTGCTGCTGGGCGGCAAGCGGCGCAAGGCCGTGGAGCTGCAGCGCCTGGGCACGGAGATCGAGCGCCACACCTTCCAGGACTTGGTGCGCACCCTGCAGTTTGAGCTGCGCACCACCTTCGGGCGTCTCTACTACGACCAGCAGACCCTGGGCGTATACCGGGGCCAGCGCCAGGCCCTGGCGCGCACCCTCACCCTCTACCAGGCCCAGCTCGAGCGCGGCAACGTGGCCTTGAAGGAAGTCGTGCGCCTGAAGGCGGCCCTGTTCGCCTTGGAAAGCGAGCAGACCGCCCTGCAAAACGAGATCAGCGAGCACCAGGCCACCCTGAATTTGCTGCTGGGCTGCCGCCCCCCGCGCACCGTGGTGCCGGTGCTGCCGGGCGACCCCGGCACCGGCCTGCGCCTGACTTCCCTGCCCCTGGCCCAGGCCCTGGAGATTGCCCGCGCCAGCCGCCCCGACCTGCGGGCGGCCGAGGCGGCCAACCGCCAGGACCAGCAGAACCTGCGCCTGCAGCAGGCCCTGGCCGTGCCCGACCTGACCGTGGGGGGCCTCTACGACTACAACGGGGCCGTGGGCAAGCACTACACGGGCCTGGCCATGGGCGTGCCCCTGCCTTTATTCAACCGCAACCAGGGCAACATCAAGTCGGCCCGGGCCCAGATTCAAGCCAGCGAGCAGGCCCTGAATCAGCAGGCCACGGCGGTGGAAAGCGAAGTGGCCGAGGCCTACGCCAAGGCCGCCGCCGCCGAGCGCCTGGCTGCCAGCTTTCCCGCCGACTACTTCGCCGACTTCGACAAGCTGCTGGCCGGGGTGCTGACCAGCTACCAGCGCAAGGCCATCGGCACCCTGGAGTTTCTGGACTTTCTGGAGTCCTACAAAGACAACCGGCGCCAGCTCAACGACGCCCGCGCCGACCAGCTCACGGCCTTCGAAAACCTCAACCAGCAGCTCGGCCAGCGGGTGTTCACCTGGTAAAAAATGCCCCCGCGGCTTGCCTCCCTCTCTGCTTTTCCTCCCAACGATCCCTTCTTATGCGGTGCTTTGCTTTTAGTCGTCTTATAGTTTCCTCCCCCGGCAGCCCCGCCCGGCCCTGGCTCAGCCGGCGCCTGCTGGCCGGCTTAGTGGTCAGCGCCGGGCTGGCCGGCTGCGCCGAGCATAGCCCCCAGCCGGCGGCTGCCCCGGAGCCCTCCTTCGTGCTGACCGACTCCCTGCTCAGCCGCCTCCAGCTCGATACCGTGCGCCAGGGACCCATGCGCGCCGAGCTCAAGCTCACGGGCAAGGTAGCCTACGACGAGGAGCACGTGACCAAGGTGTTTCCCCTGGTGAGCGGCATCGTGACCAAGGTCAACGCCGGCCTGGGCGAGTACGTGCAAGCCGGCCAGGTGCTGGCCGAGCTGGAAAGCGCTGACATCGCCGGCTTTCGTAACGAGGCCACCGCGGCCCAGGCCACCCTGGCCACGGCCCAGCGGGCCCTGACCAGCACCCGGGAACTATACGAGGGCGGCCTGGCCTCGGAGCGCGAGTACGAGGAAGCCCGCCAGGAGGTGCTCAAGGCCCGTGCCGAGGTGCAGCGCAACCAGGCCGTGGGCCACATCTACGGCACGAAAAGCACCAGCGGCCCGGCCCGCTACCAGATAAAAGCCCCCCAGGCGGGCTTCGTGGTGGAGAAGGCCGTGAACCCGCGCACCCTTATCCGCCCCGACAACGACCAGACCCTGTTCACCATCTCCGATTTGCAGTCGGTGTGGATCACGGCCAGCGTGTTTGAGGACGACATTGCCCGCGTGCAGCCCGGCCAGGCGGCCACGATCACCACCCTAGCCTTTCCCGGCCAGGAGCACCGCGGCACCGTGGACGGAGCCTACAGCGCCCTCGACCCGGAAAGCAAGGTAATGAAGATTCGCATTCGCCTGCCCAACCCCGGCCAGCGCCTCAAGCCCGAGATGTTCGCCAACGTGACCCTGACTGCGCTCACCGACTCGGTCATGCTGAGCGTGCCCTCCTCGGCCCTGGTGTTTGAGCGCAGCCGCCACTTCGTGCTGGTCTACCACGGCCGCGACCGCATCGAAACCCGCCCCGTAACCCCGGGCCCCAGCGCGGGGGGCCTGACCTACCTGCGCGCGGGCCTCAAGCCCGGCGAGCGGGTGGTCAGCCAGGATCCGCTCCTGCTGTATCACGCCCTGAACCAGTAATCTGAAATCAGCCGCCCCCAGGGGGCGGCCCACCCTAAAGTCCAGGACCAGAAGCTAGCGGAGCTGCTTTTTCTTGAGGGGGTCAAAGCAGCCCGGCGTTGTTGATCAGCTTCTGGTTCCTGGCACTACTTACTTCTGCCCCGCGGAAGCCCTTTATTCTATCCCCCGCTTTCTGCCGGCCGGCGGCCCGGGCCAGGCCCGGGCCGGCTCGCGCCCGCGGCTCGTTACTACCCGTTTATGCACAAGTTCATTCAAGCTATCCTGAGCTTTTCGCTCAGCAACCGCTACTTCGTGTTTTTCTGCACGGGGCTGGTGATCATTGCCGGCCTCTACAGCTACAAGCACACGGCCATTGACGCGTTTCCGGACGTGACCAACACCCAGGTCACCATCATCACCCAGTGGCCGGGCCGCTCGGCCGAGGAGATTGAGAAGTTTATCACCCTGCCCCTGGAGGTGGCTTTGAACCCGGCCCAGAAAAAGAACAACATCCGCTCCACCACCCTGTTCGGGTTGTCAGTAGTCAAGGTGATTTTCGACGACGACGTGGACGACGCCTACGCCCGGGTGCAGGTCAACAACCTGCTGCCGGGCGCGGCCCTGCCCGAGGGCGTGGAGCCCGAGGTGCAGCCCCCCTACGGCCCCACGGGCGAGATTTTCCGCTACACTCTGGAAAGCCAGACCCGCGACGTGCGGGAGCTCAAAACCCTGCAGGACTGGGTGATTGAGCGCCGCCTCAAGGCCGTGCCCGGGGTGGCCGACGTGAACAGCTTCGGGGGCGAAGTCAAGAGCTTCGAGCTGAGCATCAACCCGCGCCGCCTCCAGGCCTACGACATCACGCCCCTGGACGTGTACGAGGCCGTGTCGCGCTCCAACATCAACGTGGGCGGGGACGTGATTGAGAAAAACGGGGCTGCCTACGTGGTGCGCGGCATCAGTTTGCTCACCAAGCTCGACGACATCAACGACATCATCATCAAGAACGTGAACGGCACGCCCCTGCTGGTGCGCAACGTGGCCGAGGTGCACGAGTCGGCCCTGCCCCGCCTGGGTCAGGTGGGCCTGGACCGCGCCGACGACGTGGTGGAGGGCATCGTGGTCATGCGCAAGGGCGAGAACCCCGCCGAAGTCATTGCCCGCCTCAAAGAGAAAATCAAGGACCTGAACGAGAAGATCCTGCCCGGCGACGTCAAGATCAAGCTTTTCTACGACCGCGAGGTGCTCATCAACTTCGCCACCACCACCGTGCTGCATAATCTGCTCGAAGGCATCTTGCTGGTGACCGTGGTCGTGTTTCTGTTCATGGCCGACTGGCGCACCACCCTCATCGTGTCGGTGGTGATTCCCCTCGCCTTGCTGTTTGCCTTTATCTGCCTGCGCCTGAAGGGCATGACGGCCAACCTGCTCAGCATGGGGGCCATCGACTTCGGCATCATCGTGGACGGGGCCGTGGTCATGGTCGAGGGCCTCTTCGTGACCCTGGACCACAAGGCCCACAAGGTGGGCATGAAGAAGTTCAACGGCCTGGCCAAGCTGGGTCTCATCCGCAAGACGGGCACGGAGATGGGCAAGACCATCTTCACGGCCAAGCTTATCATCATCACGGCTCTGCTGCCCATCTTCTCCTTCGAGAAGGTGGAGGGCAAGATGTTCTCGCCCCTGGCCTGGACCCTGGGCTTCGCCCTGCTAGGCGCCCTGATCTTCACCCTCACCCTCGTGCCGGTGCTGGCCAGCATGATGCTCAAAAAGAACGTGCGCGAAAAGCACAACTACTTCGTGGACTACGTCACCCGGGGGGCTTTATTTATCTTCCGGGGCGTGTACCGCCGCAAGGCCCTGAGTTTGGTGGTAGCGGCCGTGTGGTTGGTGGTAGGCATCGGGGCCTTCAAGCTGCTGGGCTCCGAGTTTCTGCCCCAGCTTGACGAGGGCTCCCTCTACGTGCGGGCCTCCCTGCCCATGAGCATTTCCCTGGATAAGTCGGTGGCCATGAGCAACCAGATGCGCGCGTCCTTGCTCTCCTTCAAGCAAGTAAAGCAGGTGATGAGCCAGACGGGCCGCCCCAACGACGGCACCGACCCCACGGGCTTCTACAACGTGGAGTTTCACGTAGACACCAAGCACACGCCCGAGATGAAAGACCCAGTCTACCGCCAGGCCCTGATCGACAGCATGCAGCGCAAGCTAAGCGTGTTTCCCAGCGTGGTGTTTAACTTCTCCCAGCCCATTCAGGACAACGTGGAGGAGGCCGTGTCGGGCGTGAAGGGCTCCATCGCGGTGAAAGTGTACGGCGAAGACCTAGCCTTTCTGGAGCAGAAAGCCGAGGCCGTCTACCAGCAGCTGAGCTCCGTGGCGGGCATTGCCGACCTGGGCATCGTGCACGCCATGGGCCAGCCCGAGCTGCGCATCGACCTGAGCGAGCGGCGCATGGCCCGCTACGGGGTGAGCCCCGCCGACGCCAACGCCGTGGTGGAGATGGCCATCGGCGGCAAGGAAGCCAGCCAGTTCTACGACGGGGAGCGGCGCTTCAGCATCCGGGTGCGCTACCTGCCCGAGTTCCGCCAGGGCGAGGAGGAGATTGCCCGCCTCATGGTGCCCACCCTGAATGGGGCCAAGATTCCCCTGCGCGAGATTGCCACCATCAGCACCCTGACCGGCCCCTCCCTGATCTTCCGCGACAACACCGAGCGCTTTATTGCCATCAAGTTTTCCGTCCGGGGCCGCGACATGGGCTCCACCATCGAGGAGGCCCAGCGCAAGGTAAACGAGGCCGTACCCCTGCCCCGGGGCTACTCCCTGGCCTGGGCCGGCGACTTCGAGAACCAGCAGCGGGCCACGGACCGCCTGGCCCAGGTGGTGCCCATCTCTTTGCTGCTGATCTTCTTTATTTTGTTTGTGCTCTTCGGCACCATGAAGGACGCGGGCCTGGTGCTGCTGAACGTGCCCTTCGCCATCACCGGCGGCATCGCGGCCCTGCTGCTCACGGGCACCAACTTCAGCATCTCGGCCGGCATTGGCTTCATTGCCTTGTTTGGTATCTGCATTCAGGACGGGGTGATTCTGATTACCGTCTTCAAGCAGAACCTGCGCCGGAAGATGCCCCTGGACCAGGCCATCTACGACGGGGTTACCAGCCGCATCCGTCCCGTGCTGATGACGGCCATGATGGCGGCCATTGGCTTGCTGCCGGCGGCCCTGAGCACGGGCATCGGCTCCCAGACCCAGAAGCCCCTGGCCATCGTCGTCATTGGGGGGCTGATCACCTCCACCGTGCTCACCCTGTTTATCTTCCCCCTGATTTTTGAGCGCACCCACCGCGGGGGGGCCACCCCCGCACCGGTCCAGCCCGAGGAAGAAGCCCTGGTTTACAGCACGTAGTAGGTGCTGGGGTGGGCGGCGGGCTGCTTGGGGGCGGGCACGGCGCCCAGCATCTGCTGGAGGTTGACTTCAATGGTGCGGGCAATGGCCGTCATGGGCGTGTCCGTGGGCTTGCTCTCGAAGGGGTCCTGCAGGTGAATGGCCATTTTCTCAATTAAGAAGAAGGAGGAGGAGATGGCCACGACCATGAGCACTTCCAGCACCCCGAAGATTTCCAGCAAGGCGAAGGGCAGCAGGAGCACAAAGAAGAACAACGAGAAGTGGGTGTACAGGGTGTAGGTGACGGGAAACACCGTGTTTTTGATGCGCTCGCACTTGCCCATGGAGTCGGTGAGGCGGGTGAGGGTGGCGTCGAGCTCCACCTGCTGGTAGCTGTTCACCCAGCCCTCCTGCAGGGCGTAGCGCAGGTCGCGGGCGTGGAGCTCGAGCAGGGCGTTGGGCCAGTTGTCGTGGCGGGAGAGGAAGGTCACTTCGTCGGGGTCGAGGTAGCGGCGGATCTTCTCCACGTCCAGCTCTCCCCGCAGGGACATGCCCAGGCAGTAGCACCAGGCAATCTGCCGGTTGGTGAAGCGCTCGACCCAGGCGCGGGCCTCCCCGGAGGCGTAGGGCGCCTCGGTGAAGCAGAGCAGCTGGCGGATCAGGGAGCGGGAGTCGTTCACAATGGCCCCCCAGACGATGCGCGCCTCCCACCAGCGGTCGTAGGCCTGGTTGGACTTGAAGGCCAAGAGCAGGGACAGCACCGTGCCCAGCACCATGGGCACGCTCAGGGGCAGGGAGATATTGATGACGTGGAAAAAGCGGTCCTCGATGGCAATCAAGGAGGCATAGATAAAGACAAAGAGGAGCTCCTGCCTTATTTTGCCAAAGACGTAGGAGAGCGGAATTTTCGTTTTCAGTAGCATAACCGGGTTGGATCTGGGCGTGGGCCGGCGCCTTAGGCGACCGAAAGGCAGGGCACTTTGGTGTGAAGGGCTTTGGCGCGCACGCGGCGGCCGACGCGCAGGTAGTCGAGCAGGCTGCGCCGCTGGCAGGTCACGACCAGGTCCATGGCAAACTCCTCAATAAAGGCGACCACCCCGCTGGTCAGGTCGCGCCGCTGCTGCAGGTGCACGGCGAACTCCACGCCCTGCAGCACGGGGGCGGCGTAGAGCTCATCCAGGGCCTGCTTGAGGGTGGCCGTGCTGGTGCCGGGGGCAAAAACCAGCAGGAAAGTCACGTAGTAATCCTGGCGGCAGAGCAGATCGACCAGGGCCTGGTCGGGCAGGGTGGTGCGGCGGGCCTGGGCGTCCAGCACGAAGGCAATCTTGCGAAAGCGGGTGGGCTCGAAAAACTCGGGGATGTAGAGGACGGGGAAGGGCAGGTCCGCCGCCAGCTGGTTGAAGTGCTGCATGGCCTCCGAGGGGGGGGTGAGCGCCACGGGGCTGATCACCAGGTCAATCTGGTGCTTGCGCAGAAAGTTTTTGAGCGTCAGGGCCGAGTCGCAGCACAGGTGGGCCACGCGGAGGCGGCTGATCTCCAGGGCGTAGGACTTGCGCAGGCGCTCCAGGGCCTGGGTGAAGTCGGCCGAGGGCTCCCCGGCTTTTTCCGTTTCCCGGGGCAGCAGCAGCAGTTCGGTGATGGAGGTGGGCACGGGCGTCACGTGCAGCAGGGTAATCTCGCAGGTTTCCCCCTTGAGCAGGGTCAGGGCGTGCCGTACCAGGTGCAGGGAGTGGAGGGTGAGCTCCGTGGGGATGACTATCTTTTTCATGGCTAAGGTCAGGACTGGCGGCAACGGGACGTCGCCGTCCCGGTACAAAGCAAGCCCGGCCTTATTAAAGTCATATTAACCCCAAATTATAGTTCAGTTAAAAAGGGTAATTGCCAAAATAATGTACCTACACGGAATGGGAATTTTTATTCCCTAGGAGCCCTAAGCGCCAGAAGCACGGGGTTGCAGCCGGCTTGTCGCGGCGGGGTAAGGGTTGCCTTTCCCCCCGATAGGTACAAAATGCCCCCCGACCGGAAAAGGGTAACCGGCGGGACTGAACTGAGGGGAGCGGCTAGGGACAAAGAACAACGGCCAGGGCCCGTACCCAGGAAGCAGGCCATACAGAGCAAGCGGGGGACAAGCGCCCGAGTAATGCCCGGCCAGCGAGAAGGTCGCAACCTTAACCGCCCCGCCCCGAGGCCACGGCGCGCCACCCCCGTTAGCTGCCGGCGGGGGGAGAAGCCCGGGGGCAGTCGGCGCTTACCCAGCTTCCGCAGCCGGGTAAGCGCCGACCCGCGGTTGTAGCGCTGCCTCCTGGCGACCTTGCCTTATCAGCGGGGCGGGGGCGAATTTTACCAGAAGCGGTTGGTGCACACGGTCTGGGCTTTTTTCTTCAGGCGCAGGCCCAGCAAGACCTCGTGGCTGCCGCCGTGGTAGCCGTTCAGGGCGGACAGGCCCGCATCGTAGGAGTAGCCCAGGGTGAACTGCTCGTAGCTGATGCCCACCAGGCCCACAACCGAGTCGAAGGCCCGCCAGGAGGCGCCCACCCAGAGCAGATCCTGGTACTTAAGCTTGGCGTTGATATCCACCGAGAGGGGGGCCGGGTTCACGGCCTTGACCAGCACGGACGGCACTAGGGACCAGTCGTCGCTTAGGGGCAGACGCACCCCGGCCGTGGCGAAGTAGTGGCGCCGCAGGGTGTTGCCGGGCGCGCCCTCCCCGAACTGCCCGGGCCCGTAGGAGAAGTTGAGCCGGTTGGCCAGAAGCTGAGCCCCGGACAAGCCCACGTAGAAGCGGGAGCTGTACACCCACAGCCCGACGGATCCATCCAGCACCCGGGAGGCGGCGCTGGCCGCCTGGGTCGTGGGGTCGAAGAACTGCAGCTTCTGCCCGTCGACGGCGAACTGCTGCATGCCGACCGAGGCGCCCAGGGCCGCCCGCAGGTCGGGGGCCAGCACCAGGTTGTAGGCGTAGGACAGGTAGGCCCCCGTCCGGCTCGTGGGGCCGGTCTCGTCCCGGTACACCAGCCCGCCCAGGGCGTGAAAGGGCCGGCGCCGGTCGCGCAGGGTGCGCTTCTGGGTCGTGCGCCACTTGCCCAGGGAGGAGCTGGCGCTGGCGTAGTAAGTCTTGGGCGCTCCCTCCAGGCCCGTCCACTGGGTGCGGTAGCTGAGCTTGACGTCGATGTAGTCCTCCACGCCCGTGGCGCCCGGGTTGAGGATGTAGTTGTTGTTCATGTACTGGCTGTACTGGGCCTGCTGCTGGGCCCGGGCCGGCGCCAGGGCCAGCAGCAGGGGCAGCAGTAGCAAGAATAGAGCTCTTTTCATATCAGTAGTACCTTATATAGCCGGCGAAGAGAAAGGGGGCGGGTGGCGCTCAGGGCCACCCGCCCGGGAGTTAATACAGAATCGTAATGGAGCCGCTGTAGGACTTGCCCAGGGGACCCCGGGTGGTGACCACGTAGTAGTAGGTGCCCACCGGGGCGGGCTGGCCGTTGATGTCGCCCTTCCATTCGTTGGCCCGGCTGTAGTTTTCGGCCGAGAAGATGCGGTTGCCCCAGCGGTTGAACACGGTGACCGTGTTGTCGGGGAACTGCTCGATAAACTCAATCTGCCAGGTGTCGTCGCGCCCGTCCCCGTTGGGTGTGAAGGCGTTGGGAATGCGGATGGGGGGCCGCACGGTCACTGTCACCTGGTCGGAGTCGGCGCAGCCCCCCTCCCCGGCCGAGAGGGTGTAGGTCGTGGTCACCGTGGGCGAAGCCCGGGGCCGCAGTGGGTCGTCGGGTGAGATGGTCAGGCCCGCCGCCGGGGTCCAGGTTACGGGGTAGGTGCCGTCGGCGCGGCCCTCCAGTATCACCGTCGTGCCCGCCAAGATTTCCTTGTCGGGGCCGGCATCCACGTCCACCGGGGGCTGAATGCGCACGGGCACGCCGTTGGAGACGGCCGTCACGGGCTGGGCGCAGGCGTTCACGGTGCGCAGGCGCAACGTCACGGTCTGGCCCGCGCGCAGGGTGGAGCTGGTAAATACCGGGCCCGTGGCCCCGGGCACGTCGGCCCCGTTCACCTGCCACTGGTACTCGGGGGCGGGGCCAGCCTCGGTCACGCTGGCCAGGGTAAAGGTCAGAGGCGCGCCCAGGCAAACCGGGGCGTCGGGCTGCACGGCAATGGCGAGGGTGGGCGCGGGCGTGGGCGTGCGCGTCACCGTGACCGTCGCCGCGGCCGGGCCGGTGGGGCTGCACAGCCCCGGGGTGGGGGTCACCTCCACCCGCACCTGGTCGCCCGAAACCAGGGTGGTGCTGGTGAAGGTGGGGCCGCTGGCCACGGCCACGTTGTTGACCAGCCAGCTAAAGGTGGGCGCCGGGCCCGCGTTGGTCGCCACGGCCGCAAAAGTCAGGGCCGTGCCGGGGCACTGCACGGGCGGGGGCGCCAAGCTCACGGTGGGCGTCACCACGGGCTGCACCTGGATGGTCACCACGTTGGAAAAGCTGGTAGCGCAGGTGCCCGTGCCCGAGGTCACCCGCCGCCGGTAGTAGGTCGTGGTCGTCAGGGCGCCGGGCGCGAACGTGGGGCTGGTGGCCCCGGGAATTGCCGCCCAGGTGGTGGTGTCCGCCGACGACTCCCACTGGTAAGTAAAGGTGCCAGTGCCCCCGCTGGCCTCGCCGGTGCTGGTCAGGGGCGTGGGCGTGACGCCCGCGCAGATCGTCTGATCGGCGGCAATGCTGCCGGCATTCAAAGCCGGCAGCACGGTCACGACGACGGAGGGTGTAAACGTGGATCCACAAGCGCCCGAAGTCACTGAGCGCCGGAAGTAGGTGGTCGAAGTAAGTGGGCCGGGCGCGAACGTGGGGCCAATCGCGCCGGGAATAAGGGTCCAGCCCGCGTTATTCCCGGATGACTCCCACTGGTAACTATAGCTGCCCGTGCCGCCCGTGGCCGGGGCCGCACTGGTTAGGGCAGCGGGGGTGGCGCCCGGGCAGATGGTCTGGTCCGCGCCGATGGTGCCGGCTGTCAACGCTGGCAGTACGGTGATGGTAATGACATTAGACAAGACGGGCGCGCAGGCCCCGGGCGCACTCGCCCGCCGGCGGAAATAAGTCGTGGCTGGCAGCGCGCCCGGCGCGTAGGTCGGGCTCGTTGCCCCGCCCAAGGGCGTCCAGGTACTATTGTCCGGGGAGGACTCCCACTGGTAGACAATGTTGCCCGCGCCCCCGGCCTCGCCCGTGCTAGTCAGGAGGGCGGGGGTTGCGCCCGCGCAGAGCGCTTGGTCGGCCCCAATGCTGCCGGCCGTCAGGTTGGGCAGCACGGTCACGGCAACGGAGGGCGTAAACGCGGACCCGCAGCTGCCTGACGTTACCTGCCGCCGGAAGTAAGTGGTCGAAGCCAGCGGGCCCGGCGCGTAGGTTTCGCCCGTAGCCCCCACGATGGGGGTCCAGCCGGCATTATTTCCGGATGACTCCCACTGGTAAGCGAAAGTGCCGGTGCCACCCGTGGCCGGCGTGGTGCTGATCAAGGGCGCGACGGGAGCCCCAGCACAGACGGTCTGTTCCGCGCCGATGGTGCCGGCCGCTAAGGCCGGTAACACGGTGACAGTAATTATATTGGATAAGACGGGCGCGCAGGCGCTGGCCGAGCTCGCCCGCCGGCGAAAGAAAGTGGTAGTCGTGAGCGAGCCCGGCGCGTAGGTTTCGGCCGTGGCGCCAGCAATGGCTGCCCAGGTCGTGTTATCTAGGGATGCCTCCCACTGGTAGGCGATGTTGCCCGCGCCCCCGGCCTCGCCCGTGCTAGTCAGGAGGGCGGGGGTTGCGCCCGCGCAGACCGTCTGGTCTGTGCCGATACTCCCTGCGCTCAGGGCTGGCAGCACGGTCACGGTGACCGCGGGCGTAACCACCGGCGCGCAAGGGCCCGAAGTCACCCGGCGGCGAAAGGAAGTCGTCGCGGTAAGCGCTCCCGGAGCGTAGGCCTCAGCCGTGGCCCCGGAAATTGCCCCCCAGGTGGTGCCATTATCCACCGACGCCTCCCACTGGTAGAGGAAGGTGCCCGTGCCACCGGTGGCCGGGGCCGTGCTGGTCAGGGGCGCCACGGGGGCGCCGACGCACACGGTCTGATCGGCGGCAATGGTGCCGGCCGTCACGGCCGGGCTGACGGTGATGGCGACCGAGGAAGTAAAGGTGGGCGTGCAGTAAGGACCGGAGCCGTCAGGCAGCAGCAGCTGAGCGCGTCGCCGGAAGTAGGTCGTGCCCACGGGCAGGGTATTGGGGGGCAGGTAGCTGGCCCCGGTCGCCCCGCCGATGGCAGTGAAGGTGGCGTTGTCCGAAGACGATTCCCACTGGTAGACCAGGGGCAGGCCGGCGTCGCTGGAGCCCCCGACCGTGCTGGTAAGCAGGGCTGGCGTGGTGCCCGCGCACAGGGCCTGGGGGGCACCAATGCTGCCCGGCTCGGGCAAGTTCGGCACCCGAATGATGAGCGTGGTTTCCCGGCAAAAGCAATCAGTAGTAATGCGCAGGGTGACGCGGTAGTCACCGGGTGCTGGGTAAGTGCGAACAGGGTTCTTCAGTGACGAAGTAGTACCGTCATCAAAGGTCCACAAATAGGACAGTGGGCTGAAATCAAGGGAGGGTGGCTGAAAGCTTATCTGCCGGCAAGCCGTGATTCGATACCCGAAACCGGATCTAAGCAAAGAGCTTTGATTGAAGTTGACCAGGCCTAGGCCACTCAGGCGGCCGCCCAACTGCAGGCTATCATCGGCGTAGAGCACTTTTGCTCCTACCGAATCGGGGTAGGCGATGAATCCCAGCGCAGGCTGGTTGTTGCGGGCTATGTAAATCTTATTGTCCGGAGCGGCCTGCATGGACCCCAGCTCGACGGGTGTGGTTTGGTTGAGCGGAATGTCCTCCTTAGCGGGTCTGCCGGGAGTACTGGGAGCGCTGATATCAAATTGCAATAACTTGGGTGGGCTCATCACCGTGGCGTATAACTTACTGCCGGGTACAAACTCCACACCGTAGTATTTGCCTTCGCCGCTATCAACTATAAAAGGGATATCCGGATTTTCAGTCACATTACCCGTCTCCGTATCAAAGTTGAATAGCTCCACGGTGCTGCTGCTGTCGCCCACTACTTCGCTATAGCGGGACACAGCCAGCTGACCGCCATCGGGCGTTATTTTCATCTGGCCCTTGTAGCCCACCGGCGATACGCTCTCTGCGTGCAAGCTGCCCACAGACGAGATGACGGGCGCGTCGATAAGGACTGGGCCTACACCACCGGCTACCAACCGCACACGGTAGGCCAGAAAGGCGTCGCCGCGGTTATCGTTGCCGGATGTCGCATTGCCCCAGCCGTGCGTGATAACCCAGATGTCGCAGCCGTTTTTATGGAATACGCCCGTTAGCTTCTCCGCCGTGCCGCGGGCCAGGGGCGTGTTTTTGGCTACTACCGTGCCCGGGCCCCCACCGGCCGGAATCACAATTTCCGAATAGCTCAGCCCCACGGTGCTATTCAGCGTGAAGAGAAGGTAGCGCGTCTCCCCGCCCGGCGTCGTCGGGGGAGGGCTGCCAGGCAGCCTGATGGGGAGGGGGCCGTCAGTGTTGAAGCGGTTGCCAGCCAGGCCCGTGCCGTTGGTCATCACAGTACCGTCGCCGTTCCAAACGGTTTCGCCATTGCTGTAGAACAGGATTTCGCCGTTGCCATCCGACATTACTCCGGAACCAGCTGGGGCATCCATCGCGCTGTTGGTGAGTACCGTGGGCGGAATGGAATCAGTGGCTTGGTTGAAGTCCAGCCCTGCCTTAAAGCCGAAGTACCAGGTGTTGGCAAACTTTTCATCAGCCGCGCACTCCGGGGGCGGGGTTCCCTGGGCCCAGGCCGGGGTGAGCGCCCCGCTCAGCAGCACCAGCAGCACGAGCAGCCAACCCACCCCGAGCCGGGCCCGCCAGCTTAAGGGCCAGCGGACGCCCGCGAGCGGGCCTGACTTAACAGCCAGGAAGGAAGAAATAGCAGGAGCAGATAAGATAGGACGCGGTAACTCTGCGGGCATAGTGGAGCAGGTAAGAGGCGGACAATCAAGCGGGTAGTGAAGCTCCGCTCGCCGTCCTTTAGGAACGGAGCCGGCGGGCTAGTTATTGCTGCGCACAATACGCGGCCCGCGGGTTTCAGTAAAGCTAGTCACTGCCAGCCAGTTTTGTACCAGGCAATGCCCGAATAGTGCCGTTGGCCGGCAACTGAGCCGGGGAAGCGACGCAATACCGCTGGCCCAAGCCAGGGTCCACCCCTGACCTGAATGCTGCGGGAGAAGTTAATCTGCCCTTTCCCCGCGCTAGCCCGCAGCCCCGGGGCGGGTTGCAGGTTAACCCGCGGCGGTCAAGCTTGGCAGCTTAGAGCGGCCGAGCCCCCGCCCCCCCCCCTGAGCGCTACCCGCCAAAAAACATCTGCCGTCGAGCTGGCGGCGGCCTTGTTTTTTATCCGAGTAAGACAAGCCCTGGGAAAACGAAAAATGCCCCCCAGCGCCAAAATATCCTCCTCCCGGGCTTGTGCCCTAAGCGCTAAAACCCAGCTAACCTCTTCCCTAGACCCAGCGGCTACCCGGGAAAAAAGCTTGCATTACCGGAAAAAGGAAGGATAAATTGGCCAACCATACACCCTATGCGGAGCGCCGGCTGATCGTGAATAGGCAGCTCAGGGTCGGTAGGGCCGCCCCGCGCGCCGGCCCCGGTCGCGTGCTGCTCTCTGCTCCCCGGTACGCCCGCTTCCTCTCCCCTTCCCTACCTAATTTCCTCTATGACCTCTCGCCGTTCCTTTGTGAAGTCCGCCGCCCTGCTGTCCGCCGGCGCCCTGGTTGCCCCCGCGTTGCTGGCCGCGCCCAGGTCCTATATTGGCCTGCAGCTGTACACCGTGCGGGCGGCCATGCAACAGGACCCGGCGGGCACGCTGGCCCGGGTAGCTAAGCTGGGCTACAACTCGGTGGAAGGCGCCACCTACACGGGCAGCCAGAAGTTCTACGGCCTGACGCCCCCGGCATTCGCCGGCCTGCTCAAGCAGCATGGCCTCATTATGCCCAGCAGCCATTACCGCTTAGGCGAGGAGCAGGAAAAAGGGCAGCCCGTGCCGGGCACCATGCTCCACGGCTGGGACAAAGCCGTGGATGATGCCGCCCAGGCGGGCGTCAAGTACATGGTATGCGCTTACCTGTCGGAAGCCGAGCGCGGGGGCCTCGACCACTACAAATACGTGGCCGACCAGCTTAGCAAGGCCGGGGAGCGGGCCAAGAATGCCGGCATCCAAATGTGTTACCACAACCACGACTTCGAGTTTGCCCCCCAGAATGGCCAGGTGCCCTACGATTTGCTGCTCAGCGCCACGGATAAGGGGCTGGTGAAGATGGAGCTGGACTTGTACTGGACCGTGAAAGCGGGGAAAGACCCGGTGGACCTGTTTCAGCAGCACCCCGGCCGGTTTCCGCTCTGGCACGTGAAGGACATGGACAGCACGCCCAAGCAGCACTTCACGGAAGTCGGCAGCGGGGTCATCGACTTCAAAAAAATCTTTGCCCAGGCCGGCAGGGCGGGCCTGAAGTACTACTTCGTCGAGCAGGACCAAACGCCCGGCTCCCCCTTCGACAGCATCCAGAAAAGCATCACCCACATCAAACGCACCCTGGTGTAGCCCCGCCCAGATTCCTGCTTCCATTCCTCTACCCCTTCCCCTATGGAAAAGAAAACCTACGATGCCATCGTCATCGGGTCCGGCATTTCGGGCGGCTTGGCCGCGAAAGAGCTGACCGAGAAAGGCTTGAAGACCATTATGCTGGAGCGGGGCCGCAACGTAGAGCACGTGAAAGACTACGTGAACGCCAACAAGGCGCCCTGGGAATTGCCGCACCGCGGGGGGAAAACCCAGCAGATGATAGAGGACTACCCGGTACTGCAGCGCGACTACACGCTGAACGAGAGCAACCTGGACTTCTGGGTAAACGAGAAGGAAAGCCCCTACGTGGAGGTGAAGCCCTTCGACTGGTTTCGGGGCTACCAGGTGGGGGGGCGCTCTCTGACCTGGGGCCGGCAGTCGTACCGCTGGAGCGACTACGACTTCGAGGCCAATGCCAAGGACGGCATAGCCGTGGACTGGCCCATCCGCTACCAGGATCTGGCGCCCTGGTACAGCCGGGTGGAGAAATTTGCCGGCATCAGCGGCAACCGCGACGGCCTGCCCCAGCTCCCCGACGGTGAGTTTATGCCCCCCATGGAGATGAACTGCGTGGAGAAGGACGTGGCGGCCCGCATCAGGAAGAACTTCAAAAACCGCCACATGGTCATTGGCCGCACGGCCAACATCACCCAAAGCCATAACAACCGCACCAGCTGCCAGTACCGCAATAAGTGCTGGGTGGGCTGCTCGTTTGGCGCTTACTTCAGCACGCAGTCGGCCAGTTTGCCCCCCGCCCTGGCTACCGGTAACCTCACGCTGCGGCCGTTTTCCATCGTCACCAAAATCCTGTACGACAAGGACACCAAGCGGGCCAAGGGCGTGGAAGTGCTCGACGCGGAAACCAACCAGACCTACGAGTACTTCGCCAAGATTATCTTCCTGAACGCCTCCACGCTGAACTCGGCCTGGGTGCTGATGAACTCCGCCACCGACGTGTGGCCCGAGGGCCTGGGCAGCAGCAGCGGGGAGCTGGGCCACAACCTGATGGACCACCACTTCCGGGCGGGCGCCCACGGCACCATGCCCGGCTACGAGGATAAGTACGTGTACGGACGCCGGGCCAACGGTATTTACGTGCCGCGCTTCCGCAACCTGTTTGGCGACAAGCGCGACTACATCCGCGGCTTCGGCTACCAGGGCGGCGCCGGCCGCGAGGGCTGGAGCCGGGAGATTGCCGAAATGAGCATCGGCGGGGACTTCAAGGATGCCCTCACCGAGCCTGGCCAGTGGACCATGGGCCTGGGTGCCTTTGGCGAAACCCTCCCCTACCACGACAACCGCGCTTACCTCGACAAAACCCAGAAGGACAAGTGGGGCCTGCCCGTGCTGGCCATCGACGCCAGCATCCGCGACAATGAGCAGAAAATGCGCATCGACATGATGCAGGATGCGCAGGAAATGTTGGAAAAGGCGGGCCTGGAAAACGTAAAAACCTACAACAACGGCTACAACATGGGCGGCGGCATCCACGAGATGGGTACCGCCCGCATGGGCCGCGACCCCAAAACCTCCGTGCTCAACCAGCACAATCAGGTGTGGGATGCGCCCAACGTGTACGTCACGGACGGGGCCTGCATGACCTCGGCGGCCTGCCAGAACCCCTCGCTAACCTACATGGCCCTGACTGCGCGGGCCGTAGATCACGCGGTAGGGGAGTTGAAAAAGCAGAACATCTAATTCATCATCCGCCGCATTATGAATAGAAGAGACGCATTAGGCCGGGTAGCCCTCATCATGGGCGGCACCATTATCGGCGCCGATTATTTCCTCACCGGCTGCTCCGCCCCGAGCCAGGAAAAGGAAGTCAAAACAGCGAAAAAAAGCCCCCCCGCGGCCAAAGAAGTCAAACCAATTCTCAATCAGGAGCAAGTCGCTTACCTGAATGAAGTGGGCGACACGATTCTGCCAACGACCTCATCCCCAGGCGCCAAAGCCGCCGACGTGGGTGGTTTTATGGCCGTGATGGTGCGCGACTGCTACCAGCCGAAGGATCAGCAGATATTTTTGAAGGGGCTGACGCAGCTGGAAGAAGCTTCCAAGAAGCAGAACGGCAAAGGTTTTCTGGAATCGGACGCTGCTCAGCGCACTGCTCTGCTCACGTCCCTTGATGCCGAGCAAAAGAACTATGGCAAGACCAAAACGCCGGGGGCGCCCAACCATTACTTCCGCATGATCAAGGAATTGACCTTGCTGGGGTACTTTACCTCCGAGGTCGGCAGCACCAAAGCCCTGCGCTATACCCCCGTGCCGGGCAAGTACGATGGCTGCGTACCCTACAAAAAGGGCGACAAAGCCTGGGCTACCACTTAATCTGCGACCTTGGAAGGCATGAAACTACGACTAGGCATGATTGGTGGTGGCCAGGGGGCGTTTATTGGCGCCGTGCACCGCCATGCCGCCGCCCTTGATGGCCTCTACGAGTTGGTAGCTGGCGCCTTCAGCAGCAACCCCGACACCTCCCGCGCCAGCGGCCATCTCCTGGGCCTGTCCGCCGACCGCGTGTATGGGTCGTATCAGGAATTGATCGAGCGGGAGAAAGCCCTGCCAGCCGACGAGCGCGTGCAGGTCTTGTCCATCGTGACCCCCAACCACCTGCACTTCGCCCCCGCCAAGCTGGCCCTGGAAAACGGCTTTCACGTTATCCTAGACAAGCCCATGACCTTTTCGCTGGCTGAAGCCAAGCAGCTGCAAGCGGTGGTCGCCGCCAGCTGCGGCCGGTTCTGCCTAACCCACACCTACACCGGCTACGCCATGGTGAAGGAGGCGCGGCAGCTAATAGCCGCCGGCGAGCTGGGCCCCGTGCGCAAAGCCTACGTGGAGTACCCCCAGGGCTGGCTGAGCAACTTCGCGGAAGGCGCCGACAACAAGCAAGCCGCCTGGCGCACCGACCCCGCCCGCAGCGGCGTGGCCGGCGCCATGGGCGACATCGGCACCCACGCCTTCAACCTGCTGGAATACGTCACTGGTTTATCCGTCACCCAGCTTTGTGCCGATATCAACACGGTAGTACCGGGCCGCCAGCTCGACGATGATGGGGCCGTGCTGCTCCGCCTATCGGGTGGGGCCAGCGGCATGCTGGTAGCTACGCAGGTAGCGGCGGGGGAGGAAAACAACGTGCGCCTGCGAGTGTACGGCGACCGAGGCGGCCTGGAATGGCAGCAGGCCGACGCCAACACTCTCCTAGTAAAGTGGCTGGATCGACCCACGGAAATCCGGCGGACCGGGGCGAGCTACCTGAGCTCCTCCGCCCGCCACAACACCCGCACGCCGGCCGGGCACCCGGAAGGCTACCTCGAAGCCTTTGCCAACCTCTACCGCAACTTCGCCCTGAGCCTGCAAGCCGAGCTGGGAGGCCAAGCGGCCCCGCCCGAAGCCCTCGATTATCCCGGTATTGAGGAAGGCGTGCGGGGCATGGCCTTCATTGAAAACGTCATTGCCTCGGGACGCTCCAATCAGAAGTGGACTGAGTTTACCGTCTAGCCGCCCATGAAAACCATCCAAGGCCCCGCGATTTTCCTGGCGCAATTCATTTCGGATCAGCCGCCCTTCAACAGCTTGGCTTCCATCTGCGAATGGGCCAAAGGTCTGGGCTACCAGGGCGTGCAGCTGCCGACGCTGGATTGCCGCTTTATCGATCTACAAAAAGCCGCCGCAAGCCAAACCTACGCCGACGAGGTGAAAGGCATCGTGCAGGCCGCGGGGCTGGAAATCACGGAGCTTTCTACCCACTTGCAGGGCCAGCTGGTCGCCGTGAACCCGGCGTACGACTCGCTCTTTGATGGGTTTGCGCCCGCTGCCGTGCGCGGCAACCCCCAGGCCCGGCAAGCATGGGCCGTGCAACAGCTAAAGTACGCCGCCCAAGCCTCCCAGAACCTGGGCCTGACAGCCCATGCCACCTTTAGCGGGGCCTTGCTCTGGCCCCTGGTCTACCCCTGGCCCCAGCGCCCCGCCGGCTTGGTCGATTCGGGCTTCGACGAGCTGGCCCGCCGCTGGCTGCCCATCCTGCAAACCTTCGATGAGTGCGGGGTCGATGTGTGCTACGAGATTCACCCCGGCGAGGACCTGCACGACGGCATCAGCTACGAGCTGTTCCTCGACAAGGTGCAGCACCACCCCCGGGCCTGCCTGCTCTACGACCCGTCCCACTTTGTGCTCCAATGCCTGGATTACCTGGCCTACCTCGACATCTACCACGAGCGGATTCGGGCCTTTCACGTCAAGGATGCGGAGTTCAACCCGACGGGCCGGCAGGGCGTGTATGGGGGCTACCAAAGCTGGGTGAACCGCGCCGGCCGCTTCCGCTCCCTGGGCGACGGGCAGGTAGATTTCAAGGCCGTTTTCAGCAAAATGGCCCAGTACGACTTTCCGGGCTGGGCCGTGCTGGAGTGGGAGTGCGCCCTCAAGCACCCCGAAGACGGGGCCCGCGAAGGCGCCGCCTTCATCCGCGACCACATCATCCGCGTCACCGACAAAGCCTTCGATGATTTCGCCGCCGCCGGCACCGATGAAGCCCATAACAAAGCCTTATTAGGTCTTTAACTACCCCGCCCTATCTCCTATGAACAACATCTTGCTGCTCCTGAGCTTGGGCGCCGCGCTCGCGGCCTGCAGCTCCGACTCCCCTAGAGCCTCCCGGGAGAAATACACCCTGGCGGAACCCGCAGAAACCATGAACACCGACAGCACCACGGGCGCCAACGTCAGTGCCGTCGCCCACCAGCCCCAGATAGATACCAGCGTCACCAAAATCGGGACCGGGCCTACCGGGGGAGCGCTGGCCAAGGGCGCCAAGCTCATGGAAAGCAGCGACTGTGCCAGCTGCCACCGCGTAAATGAAAAGCTCCTCGGCCCCGCTTACCAGGCCGTCGCCCAGAAATACCCGGCCACGGAAGCCAACATCACCATGCTGGGGGGCAAAATTATCAACGGCGGCAAAGGCAACTGGGGCGATATCGCCATGACGCCCCACCCCGCTATATCGAAGGCTGATGCCGAGGAAATGGCCCGCTATATTCTTACCCTAAAGTAAGATAAGACCTAGTTCATCATACAGAGCGCAGCATCTCGCATGCTGATGTTGCCAGAGTATTTATTTAAAAAAGTTGTCATCCTGACGAAGGAAGGACCTTCTCACCGCAGCACAAGTCATTGCTATGCTAGTCGTTCATCGGCCATAAGGTCCTTCCTTCGTCAGGATGACAAACGGGGTGAGTAATGTGCTCCGCCTCTACGTGACGCGCTAAAACACATAAGGCATTACAAGCCGCTTCATTTCCTAACCCCACCACCAAACCTTCCCAGCCATGAATTCCTCCATCCGGATTAAGCTGTCCATCATGATGTTCCTGGAGTTTTTCATCTGGGGGGCGTGGTTTGTGACCTTGGGCACCTACCTGCTGCGCAACCTCAGCGCGACGGGTACCCAGGTGGGGGTAGCCTTTTTGACGCAGTCCATCGGCGCCATTGTGGCCCCGTTCATCATTGGCCTGATTGCCGACCGGTTTTTCTCGGCCCAGAAAATTCTGGGGGTGCTGCATCTGGCCGGGGCGCTGCTGCTCTGGCGCGCCTCCTCCTCGCCAGACTTCGGTTCTTTTTACCCCAACATCCTGACATACATGATTCTGTACATGCCCACGCTGGCCTTGGTGAACTCTATTGCTTTCCGGCAAATGCAGAATCCGCAGAAGGAGTTTGCCACCATTCGGGTGCTGGGCACGCTGGGCTGGATAGTAGCGGGCCTGACCATCGGCTGGCTGAACTGGGAGCAAAGCGGCAGCCTGCGGGCCACTTTTCTCATGGCGGCCAGCGCCTCAGCCCTGCTGGGTTTGTTTAGCTTCACCCTGCCAGCCACCCCACCCGTAAAACGTGGTCAGTCCACATCCCTCGGCGATATGCTGGGCCTGGATGCCATCGGGCTGCTGAAAAACCGCTCCTACCTTATTTTCTTTCTGGCTTCCATTGCCATCTGCATTCCGCTGGCTTTTTACTACGGCTTTACCAACCCGTTTCTGAATGAGGTTGGCATGAAAGCCGCCGCCGGCGTGCAAAGCCTGGGGCAGGTTTCGGAGCTGCTGTTTATGCTGCTGATTCCGTTTTTCTTCACCCGCCTGGGAGTAAAAAAAATGCTGGCCATTGGCATGCTGGCCTGGGTGGTGCGCTACGTATTCTTCGCCTACGGCGACGGGCAAAGCAACTACTGGATGCTGATTGCCGGCATCGTGCTGCACGGTATCTGCTACGACTTCTTCTTCGTCACGGGCCAGATTTATACCGATAACCTGGCCGGGGAGCGGTTTAAAAGCTCGGCTCAGGGTTTTATCACCCTGGCCACCTACGGCGTGGGCATGCTGATCGGCACGCTGCTTTCGGGGCGCATTTTTGATAATTACCAGCTCTCCGAGGGCGTGCATGACTGGCGCATGATCTGGCTGATTCCGGCCAGTATCGCCGGGGCAGTGGTGGTGCTGTTCCTGCTCTTGTTCAAGGACCGCCCGCAGGCCCCGGCTACGGAGCCCGCCCCCTACGATGCCGCCCTCGAGCTGGCCCAAGCTAAATAACTGATTGTATGGCCCTCTGGAACCGACGAACTGCTTTGAAAGGCCTCCTCACCAGCACTGCCGCCGTCGGTACGCTGGGCATAGCCAGCGCCGGCACGACCGATGAAAAGCCCCCCGGACAGCATACCCCGGTGAAAAACAACCTCAAACAGTCGGTGTGCCGATGGTGCTTCCAGGATTTGCCGCTCGAAAAGCTTTGCGCGGCAGCCCAGGAAATGGGCCTCCAAGGCATCGACCTGGTTGGCCCCCAGGACTGGCCCACGCTCAAAAAGTATGGGCTGGACTCGCCCATGTGCAACGGGGCCGAAATCAACCTGACCGACGGCTTCAACGACCCGCAGTTTCACGCGCGCCTGCAGCAGCAGTACGCCACCATGATTCCCTTGGTAGCCCAGGCCGGCTACCAGAACCTGATTTGCTTTAGCGGCAGCCGCCGGGGCCTGACGGACGAAGCAGGCTGGACGAACTGCGTGCAGGGACTTCGGCCGCTGGTCAAGCTGGCCGCCCAGCATAAAGTGGTGCTGGTAATGGAGCTGCTCAACAGCAAAATCGACCACAAAGACTACCAGTGCGACCGTACAGCCTGGGGCGTGGAGCTGACCAAGCGGCTGGGCTCCGAGAACTTCAAGCTGCTCTACGACATCTACCACATGCAAATCGATGAGGGCGATGTGATCCGTACGCTCACGGAGTATCACCCCTACATTGCTCACTACCACACGGCCGGGGTGCCGGGCCGCCACGAGCTTGACGAAACCCAGGAGCTGAACTATCCGGCCATTATGCGCGCCATTGTGGCCACGGGCTACAAAGGCTACGTAGCCCAGGAATTCATCCCGCAAAAAGCTGATAAGCTCGCTTCCTTACGCCAGGCCGTTCAGCTTTGCGACGTATAACCGTCATCTTTCTACTTCACCAAGCATTCTATGCGCCTTGCTGTCCTCGCTTCCGCTCTCCTTTTCAACTCTTCATTAATGGCTCAGCAACCGGCAAAACCAAAACCAGAAGACACGGAGGTGTGGGGGCCAGTGCCCAAAGCAGTAGCCGCCAGCCCGCAATTCCTCCCTCCGCCCTCGGATGCGCTGGTGCTGTTCGATGGCAAGGACTTAACGCAGTGGGTTTCGGCCGATGACCGCAACATACCCGCTAAGTGGAAGGTTGCGGGGGGCATTTTTACCGTGGATAAAGCCGCCGGCAACATCGAAACCAAGCGCACCTTCACCAACTACCAGCTGCACCTGGAGTGGCGCGTGCCGGCGGGTATTACCGGTACGGGGCAGGAGCGCGGCAACAGCGGCGTGTTTCTGGCTTCGCTGGGCAAAGGCGACCTGGGCTACGAGCTCCAGATTCTGGACTCTTACCAGAACAAGACCTACGCGAATGGCATGGCCGGCAGCATCTACAAGCAGTTGATTCCCCTGGCGAACCCCACCCGTAAGCCCGGCGAGTGGCAGTCCTACGACGTGCTCTGGACAGCGCCCACCTTTAAGGCCGATGGTTCGGTGCAGTTTCCCGCCCGCGTGACGGTGATTTTCAACGGGGTAGTGGTCCAGAACAACGTCGCTTTGGCCGGTCCTACTATTTATGAAGGCAAGCCCAAGTACCAACAACACGGCCCCGCCCCCATTAAACTGCAGGCCCACGGCGACCCCAGCGAGCCCATCAGCTTCCGCAACATCTGGGTTCGGGAGTTATAAGCTTCTTGGGGGCAAATGTTGGATTACTTGGATGGCTGGTCGCTGAAATACTTGGCGTACTCGGCCGGCATAGCATCCAGGGGCTTGATCATGATGCCCTTGTAGTACACTTCGGCGGCTTCGCTCTGCAGCTGAATTTTGCCGTGCGTGAGTGGCAGGCGCTGGCCATCTTCCGAGTAGCCCGAGTTGTTGACGGCCAGCACTACCCGGCCATTCACGATGTGGACGCTCTTGCCGTTTACATGAATGAGTTCCAACTCATCCCACTGCCCCCTAGGTACGCCGTTGTTGGCTGAGGCCTGGCAAAAGCCGGGGCCTCCCCGGCCGAAGGTGACAGGTACCGCGGTGGGGTCGTATTTCAGCCCGTCCTTGGTTTCGTTTGGCGTGGCCCTAATGTCGGCCGTAGAGTTGGCGATGCACCAGAAGTCGCCCATAGCCTTGCCCTTCGCGTACTCGGATACTTGAAATTCTTGGCTCAGCATCCAGCTATGCCAGTAGTCTACGCCGCACTCGCCCTGGCTGTTGTAGAGAATGCCGCTGTCGCGGGGCTCGTCGATGCGGGGTACCCACTTCTTCTCTCCCCACTTTACTTTCAACTTGAGGGCGTAGTTAGTAAAGTCCTGCTTGGTGAACACGCAGCCGTAGATCTCCCCGCTTATGCGCAGCACCGGCTCGCCCTCCTGCAGCACGACTGAGAAGACGTTTGCCTCGTTTTTGTCGTAGCCCAGGGGCGCAATTTCCTTGCCCTGGGCGTCGGTGGGTTGCTTACCTTTGTAGTCGACCTGGTGGCGGTAGCTTTGGAAGGTCCGCCACTTACTCAATTGCTTATCGAGCAGCGGCTCCCAGCCGCGCGGCGCCGTAGATGAAGTGGAAATAAACAGCAGCGTAGCGCCTAGCACCAGGGTTATGTATTTTCTCATGATACGAAGCACTGCGCAGAGTCTAGGAGGAAATCAAAGCTACTCTTTTGTGGCGCCTAGACAATACCTAGTATTGAGGCGTCCGACCTGATTGTAATGCCGGAGCATCTGGCTTCCAACCTGAAGCACGGCCGCTTCCCCTGGTACGCTGGCTGAGCCGCTAAAAGTAGCCAGTACCCGCAAGCGCACCGGGGCTGCGCTGGGGCGAATTTGCTCGCAGCTATGACACGCCCCGGCACCCTTGCCGAACTGCCGCCGCGGGCTCAGGTGCTCCAGGTGGCGTAGCAGGTGCCTTACCGGTACCCCCGGCCCTGCCTGCTCCTACGCCAAGTCCAGCTGAGCGAACCGCTGCGTCAGCAAGGTGTGGTACTGTACCTGCAGCGCGGGGGGCAAAAAGCTTTGGTCGATGAACGCGTGCCAGGCCGGCCGGGCCTTCACCAGCCGCGTGAGTACCCCCGTCATTACTTTGTCGTCGACCCCGGCCCGCTGGGCGGCCTGCCGAAAATCCAGCTGCCGCAGCCGCTTCTTTTTGCCGTTCAGCGTCAGGGCCAGCTCCTCGGGGTCGGCCGGGTTTACCAGGGCCGTGGCCACCAGGTCATAGGCGGGCGCCAGGCCGTAGCCCAAACTGGGCGTCTGCAGCAAAGAGAAGTTCTTTAAATGCATGTCGGCGTTGCCGGTCAGAAAGCTGAAGAGTACCAGCTCGTAGTAGTTGACCACGTCCAGGCCGGGATTGGCTGAGTACCGCAGCAGGGCCTTGGCCACCTGCTCATGGGAGCCGTCGTACTTGTTTTCGGTCAGGCGCTCGGTGAGCTGGCACATGTCCTCCATGGCCAGCTTACGCCCTTTCAGCCGGTCGATGCGGCGCGTGACGTAGGCCAGGGCCCCGCCTTCCAGGCGCAGCAGGCCGTGGGGCACGGTCGGCAGCCGGGCCAGGGCGGCCAGGTGCATGGTCACATCCTCCACTTCCGGCAAATGCGGGTAATGGGCGGTCGGCGGCTTGAGGATGTACTCGCCGCCCAGGGCCCCGACAATGGTGAAGCGCGCGGGCTGTCCGGCCGGGCCAGTGGGGGCGAGGGTCAGCGAGAGCTTAGGCTGCACGCCCGTGACCGTGATGTGCTGGCGCACGACGGCCTCGGCCAGGGCCAGCATCTCGGCCTCGGTATAGGGAAAGGCCGGCGGCAGCGCCTGACCGAACAGCCGGCGGCTGCAGGCCGGGTGATAGTCCGGGCCGCTGCCCTCGGGCAGGAACTGGTAGCAGGCTAGGCAGCGGCTCATGGCTCGTCGGTTTCCAGGGGGTGAATGCTTACGGCACCGATGCAGTCCCGGCAGCAGGCCAATAGCAACCCCATCCGATCGCGGGCGTTGAGCTTCCAGTTTTTTTCGGCCACCGCCAGCAGCCAGCCCTCCGGGATGAGGCCGTCGAAAAAGGGAAACAGCACGCGCTCCACGTAGGGCGCAGAGCGCAGCGGCAAGGTCAGGCTGACGGGCTCCGCGGCGGCCGCAGCGAGGTAGCACGGGGCGTAGACAAAGGTGTAGCCCTGCTCGTCCTGGGTCAGGTGCCCAGCCAGCTGCCCGTGCCGGTGTACGGCGGCTTTTCTCATGCTGGCGGGTCTAGTAGCCGGGTGCGGTCCAGCGGGGCCGGCGCCAGCTCGTGGCCGAACAACCGTAATACCAGGTTCACCTTATCCAGGCGCAGGGTGGCCTTGCCCTGCTCAAGCTCGCGCACGAAGCGCAGCCCCACCCCGGCCTTGGCAGCCAGATCCGGTTGCGAGAGCTGCAAGAGCTTGCGGCGGTGCTTGACAAAAGCAGCCAGGGGCGATGTCATAAATTATACCCGTTCGGGGTTACGTAGGCAAGCACACTTGCTTTAATACCCGTTCGGGTATAAATATACAATTAAAGGATGAATGTATACCTGAACGGGTATAAAGCTGCTAGCAGGTGTTCATTGACTTAGGTTAACCTCGTCCCCCTAGGCAACCCGAATGCTGGCCCTCAACCTGCTGCACCCACTTTCCCAGGTCACCTTTGCTCGTTTTAAAGTACCCTAACACTAGCCCTTTGTCGTCAGTACGCTTGACGAGAATAAGGGGGATTGTTGCTCGCGCAGACACTGGATGAAGTCTACAACTACCTCCCTAGGTTGGCCGAACTTCGTACTCCGCCGCCGGCCGGACCGGGGCCGGCGCCCCCGCCCGCTGCGGCTTGGGCATGAGCAGCAGGTAGGAGCCGGCAGAGAGAAAGAAGCCCACAAACCAGGCGTAGTCGTACACGGCCACCAGCCAGGGCCACACCGCCGCCCGGGGCAGTGCGCCGATAGTCACTAAGAAGCCGGGAATATTGGGCAAAATGCCCCCCGCCAGCGCCAGCAGGGCCCGGAGGTTGAAGCCGTACTGGTAGGCGTAGCGGCCCGTGTACTGGTAAAGGTCGGGCAGGTGGAGCTGCTGGCGGCGGATGAAGTAATAATCGGCAATCATGATGCCGCCGATAGGACCCAGCAGGGCCGAATAGCCCACCAGCCAGGTAAAAATATAGCCCGAAGGGTCGGCAATCAGCTTCCAGGGAAAAATCAGGATGCCGATGACGCCGGTGATGTAGCCGCCCGTTTTAAAGCTGATGTGGGCGGGCGCGAGGTTGGCAAAGTCGTTGGCCGGACTCACGATGTTGGCCGCGATGTTGGTGGCCAGCGTGGACAAGGCCACGGCCACCATCGCCGCGCTCACCAGCAGCTTGCTGTCAAAGCGGCCCGCTAGCACCACCGGGTCCCAGATCGTTTGCCCGTAAATCAGGAAGGTGGCGGAGGTGACTACCACCCCGATAAAGGCAAACAGGGTCATGGGCAGCGGCAGCCCCAGGGCCTGCCCGACGACCTGGGCGCGCTGGCTCTGGGCGTAGCGGGTAAAGTCCGGAATATTCAGGGATAAAGTGGCCCAAAACCCCACCATGCCCGTGAGCGACGGAAAGAAGAACGCCCAGAACTCCGCCGAAGACCCAAACTTGGCGGGCTGGGCCAGAATGGGCCCCAGGCCGTTTCCGGCCCGGATGGCCCAGAACAGCAAGGCCAGGGCAGCAAACGGCAAAAAGAAGGCCTTGAAGACCAGCAGCTTTTTGATGCTGTCAACCCCGAGGTACACCACGTAGATATTGAGCAGCCAGAAAAGCAGAAACAAGAGCGCGGGCCCCGTTTCCAGGGACCAGGACGCGGGAAAAATCGCGGGCAGGGTGGCAATGGCCGGCACCCAGAGCTTGACCATCTGATAGAGCGCGTACCCGCCTATCCAGGTTTGGATGCCAAACCACCCGCAGGCAATAAGGGCGCGCATCAGGGCCGGAATATTGGCCCCCCGCACCCCAAAGCTCACCCGGGCAAACACCGGAAACGGAATGCCATAGGTGGCCCCGGCCCGGCCGTTCAGAACCATGGGGACCAGCACAATGCTGTTACCCAGGAAGATGGTCAGGATGGCCTGCCACCAGTTCATGCCCCCTTCGATGAGGGAGCTGGCCAGCATGTAAGTGGGAATGCACAAGCTCATGCTGATCCAGAGCGCGGCGTAGTTCCAGGTGTTCCAGGTGCGCTGCCCTAAGGCCACGGGGGCCAAATCCTCACTTATCAGGCCGGGATGCTGCTGGCTGGCAACTGGCGGTGGGGTCGTCTCCATCGAAATAAGGCCTTAAACAAAAGCTACATAAACACTTGATTTATAAACAAATAAACCTTAGCTGCAAAAGCTTTAAGCAAGCTATTCTTTCCGGGCCATAGCTACAGTATCGGGTGCCGGGGGGCCAAGCTGCCGGGCTTTGCCGGGCAGGGTTTTGTGCTTTTCTTTCCCCAGCGCGGCGGTGGGCTCGGGCACCCAGTGGTGCAGGCCCCCGGCCCGCTCGTCGTTGAAGTCAGTGGGAACGGTGCCGGCCAGGGTGCGCTCCTTCCAGGTCAGGTGCTCGGTGCCATCATCCGTCCGATCCATGGTGATGCAGTTCTCGACGGGGCAAACCAAGGAGCACAGGTTGCAGCCCACGCAGTTTTCTTCGATGATAGCGGGCACGCGGGTGCCGGCCCGCAAAGCAATGGCCTGGTGGGCGCCGTCTTCGCAGGCCGTGTAGCAAAGCTGGCAGCCGATGCACTTGTCCTCGTGAATGTTGGCCGTCACCTTATACTTCAGGTTTAGCTCTTCCCAGGGCTTGACATTGGGCAGGGCCTTGCCCACCATGGCATAAATAGTGGGGAAGCCCTTCTCCGTCATGTACTGCTCTAGCCCCGCCGTCATCTCGCGGATGATGCCGAAGCCAAAGTGCATAGCGGCCGTGCACACCTGCACCGAAGAGGCCCCCAGCAGGATGTGCTCCACCGCGTCCCGCCAGTTCTCGATGCCGCCGATGCCCGAGATGGGCAGCTGCACCTGCGGATCCTGGGCGCAGTTTTTCACCATGTTCAGGGCAATGGGCTTCACGGCCGGACCACAGTAGCCGCCATTGGTGCCCTGCCCATCCACAATGGGGTAAGGGGCGAACAAATCTAAATCCACGCCCACAATGCTTTGAATGGTGTTGATCAGCGAAATGGCATCGGCACCCCCCAGGCGAGCAGCCCGGGCGGGCTCCGTGATATCGGATATGTTAGGCGTGAGCTTCACAATGACCGGAATCCGGGCTACTTCCATCACCCATTCCACGATGGTGCGCAGCACGTCCGGCTCCTGACCGACCGCCGAGCCCATGCCCCGCTCGCACATGCCGTGGGGGCAGCCAAAGTTCAGCTCAATGCCATCGGCCCCGGCCGAGGTTACGTCGCGCACAATCTGGTGCCACTCCGCCCGGCTTTGCACCATGAGCGAGGCAATGACAGCGTGGTGGGGAAAGTGCTTTTTCACTTCCTCTATTTCGCGCAGATTGTCGGCCAGCGGGCGGTCCGAAATCAGCTCAATGTTGTTGAAGCCAACCAGGCGCTTGTCGCGGTAGTTGACGCCCCCGTAGCGGCTCGACACGTTCACGACCGGCACGCCCAGGGTTTTCCACACGGCCCCGCCCCAGCCGGCATCGAAGGCCTTCATGACCTGATAGCCCGAGTTGGTCGGCGGGGCCGAGGCCAGCCAGAATGGATTGGGCGACTTAATTCCGGCAAAGTTGATGGAGAGATCCGGCATGGCAGGGTCAGGTAAAAGAACGCCGTTAGGGGCGTTCGGGCGGGAGCTGAATTATAGTCCTAAAGCACGGACAAGGAACGCTGGGGGGCTTTGTTACCGGGCGGACAGGTAGGCGTGAATACCCCGGGCCGCCACCTTGGCTTCGGCGGCGGCGTTCACTACTTCCGCGCCCCCGTTAAGGGCATCGCCCGAGGCAAAATACTGGGGGTTCGTGGTTTGATAGGTGTGCGTATCAGCCACAATCCGCCCTTTACTATCGAGCTGCAAATCCGGAATCAAACTCAGAAAAGTTGTTTGCTTGGCTTGGCCGGTGGCTTTAATAACCATGTCGCAGGGTTCCACGAACTCACTGCCGGCCACGGCCTGCACCTGTCCGTCCACGGTGGCGGTGCAAATAAATTTGACGCCTGCTACCCGCCCCTGGCCCACAATCTCGACCGGGGCCACGTTGAACAGGCCTTTCACGCCCACGCTTTTAGCCAAGTCGTACTCGAAGTCGTAGGCCCCCATATCGTCCTTGCTGCGCCGGTAGGCCAGAATCACATCCTCAGCGCCCAGGCGCGCCGCTTCGGAGGCCGCGTCCATGGCGGTGTTGCCCCCACCCAGCACAATGACCTTGCGGCCCACCAAAATCTGGTGGTGTTCGCGCCGGAGCTGCTCGATGAATTCCACCGCCCCCACGCAGTTTTCGCTTTCCTCGCCCGGCAGCCGCAAAGCATTGGTTTTACCCAGGCCAACACCTAGAAAAATAGCGTCATAGGCTTCTTCCAGGGCCCGCAATTCGGGTCGGGAGGTGATGGGCGAATTGTACTGCACCCGGTAGCCAAACTGCGTTTGCAGGTAGTCCATCTCGGCCAGCACCTCTTCGTTGGTGATTTTGTAGGGTGCCACCCCGTGCACCGTAAGGCCCGAGGGCTGGGACTTAGCCTCAAACACATCCACCGCGTAGCCCAGGGCCCGCAGCTCGCAGGCGCAGGAGATGCCCGCCGGCCCCGCCCCGATGACAGCGACTTTGCGGCCATTGGGCGGGCCCGGCTCAAACAAGTACTTATGGCTTTCAATCACCTGGCGCGTCGCGAAGCTTTGCAGGCGACCAATCTCGATGGGCTTCACCTCCTGCAGGTTGTACACGCACGCTCCCTCGCACAGCACCTCCGTCGGGCACACCTTACCGCAGGCATTCCCGAAGTAGTTGGCCGCGTAAATGGTAAGCGCCGCCCCCGTCACGTTGCCCGTGTTGATTTGCCGGATAAACTGCGGAATGTCAATGCCCGTGGGGCAGGCCTGAATGCAGGGCGCATCAAAGCAGAACAGGCAGCGCGAGCTTTCGTACAGGGCCTCCGTAGTATTCATCCGGGGCTTGAGTTGGGCGAAGTTGGCGTGAAACTCCTGTTCGGAGGTAGGGGCAGAATACTCGGCCATAAGAGGGGGCGATAGTTTTAAGACGCTACTAGGTTCGGTCCGTCAGCCATCATCGGACGGAAGGCTTACAGCTCGACCAGCTTCTCGTAGGTTTCGGGGCGCCGGTCGCGGAAGAACTGCCAGGTGGCGCGCACCTCCTCAATCAGGTCAAGGTCGAACTCGGCGACCAGCAGCTCGTCCTTGTCCTCGGAGGCTTGGGCGAAAATTTGCCCCCGGGGGTCGACGAAGTAAGATGAGCCGTAGAACTTGCCCAGGTTCCAGGGCTTCTCCTCCCCCACCCGGTTGATGCAGCCCATAAAGTAGCCGTTGGCGGCGGCGTGGGCGGGCTGCTCCAGCTTCCACAGGTACTGGGAGAGGCCCGCCACCGTCGCCGAGGGGTTATACACGATTTCGGCCCCGTTCAAGCCCAGCACCCGGGCCCCATCGGGGAAGTGGCGGTCATAGCAGATGTACACGCCTACTTTGGCGTATTTGGTTTGGAACACGGGGTAGCCCAGGTTGCCGGGCTTGAAGAAATACTTCTCCCAGAAGCCGGAGGTGTGCGGGATGTGGTTCTTGCGGTACTTGCCCAGGTAGGTACCGTCGGCGTCGATGACGGCGGCGGTGTTGTAGAGAAATCCTGCCGCCTCCTTTTCGTAGACAGGCACGATAATGACCATGTTGTACTGCTTGGCGTACTCCGCCATGCGCTCGGTCGTGGGCCCCGGCACCGCTTCGGCTGACGCGTACCAGGCGTTATCCTGGCCGGGACAGAAGTAGGGCGTGTTAAAGATCTCCTGCAAACACAGGATCTGCACGCCCTGCCGACCCGCTTCGTCGATGAAAGGCAAGTGCTTTTGCACCATGGCTTCCTTGATTTCGGCGATGGAACCTTCGCCCTCGGTCATGGGCAAACTCATCTGGATAAGACCGGATTTAATCATTCGTGGCATGAGCGGAGGGGTTCAGAAAGTGAAGAAAGGAAGAGAGTGAATGTCCGAGATTCGAGCAGCTACCGCCTTTACTTACCAAAGGCCCAAGCGGCTACTTATAAGTTAGTTAGAAATCTGTTGGCCCGCGCTTGATGAACTGGCCGTAGCCTTTTTCCACCTGGGCTTGACCTTCGTGGATGGCCACCCGCCCGCGCAGCACCACGGTTTCAATTTTGCCCGTCAGCTCCCAGCCTTCGTAGGCCGAATAATCCACGTTCATGTGGTGGGTAGCGGCCGAAATGGTGTGCTTGCGCTCCGGGTCAATAATGACTAAATCCGCGTCGGCGCCGATGCTGATGGTGCCTTTGCGGGGAAACATACCGAAGATCTTGGCCGCGTTGGTCGCGGTCACGGCCACAAACCGCTGGAGGCTGATGCGGCCCTTGCTCACGCCTTCCGAGAACAGCAATTCCATGCGGTGCTCAATGGCGGGGTGGCCATTCGGGATTTTGGAAAAGTCATGCTGGCCCATTTGCTTCTGCTCCCACAGAAAGGGGCAGTGGTCGGTGCCCACCACCTGCACCAAGCCTTGGTTGATACCGGCCCACAGCGTTTCCTGGTCCTTTTTCTGGCGCAGGGGCGGTGACATCACATACTTGGCCCCCTCAAAGTCCTGCTCGTAGAGCGAAGCGTCGAGGAGCAGATACTGAATGCAGGTTTCGACGAACACGCGCTGGTTGCGGCGGGTGGCTTCGCGCACCTGGTTTAGGGCGCCTTCGCAGGTCAGGTGCACGATGTAGGCATTGACGCCCGTGTAATTGGCAATGTCGGTGAAGCGGCCGGAGGCTTCGGCTTCCGTCACTTCCGGCTGGGAGAGGTAGTGGTAGAGCGGGGACAGCTGGCCCTGGGCGCGGTGCTGGGCGATGAGCGTGTCAATCATGTCGCCGTTGGTGGCGTGCACGGTTACTAGGGCGCCGTGCCTTTTCACTTCCTGCATCAAACCTACCAGCTGGGCGTCGTCGATCATGAGGGCGCCTTTATAGGCCATGAACACCTTGAACGACGTGATGCCCTCGGCTACCATGTCCGCAATCTCGGCCCGGGTTTGCTCGTTGAAGTCCGTCACGGCCATGTGGAAGGAGTAGTCGCCGACGGCATTGCCGGTGGCCCGGCCCTGCCACTCCGTGAGGGCTGCGCGCAGGGAGTGGCCCTGCTTCTGGAGCACAAAGTCGATGACCGTGGTGGTGCCGCCGTGCAGGGCGGCGCGGGTGCCCGTCTCGTGGGTGTCGCTGCTGAAGGTGCCCATAAAGGGCATGTCGAGGTGGACGTGCGGATCGATGCCGCCGGGCAGCACCAATTTGCCCCCCGCGTCGATTACCTGATCCGCGGTAGCCGGCAGCTGGCGGCCGATAGCGACGATGGTTTCGTCCTGAATAAGCACATCACAAACACTGTCGGAATCAGCCGTCACAACCCGGCCGTTTTTAAGGAGCAGAGACGCCATTCAGGAAGGGAAAGAGTAAAGTATAGGGACTAAAAATTTAGCATTTTTTCTTTACAAATTCAAATAGCGGCAGTGAGCTAAATTTTTCCCAACCCTTATTTCAGCCAAACCCAGCCCTAGCCTCCAGCTTAAGCAGGAGCTCAACAGCAACCAGATAATCAGCCCAAAACCAAGAAAAAAGCCCCCAAGGCAAGCTATCCAGCGTGCGTATGCTCATCGGCGATGCGGATAGCCTGGGAAAGTATGGCTAACCCTTCTTCTACCTCCTCTTTAGTAATATTCAGCGGCGGGGCGATGAAAATGTAGTTCCAGCGCACGAAGGTGTACATGCCCAGCTCCCGAATCTTGGCGGCCACCTGATTCATGACTTCCATTTGATTCGGCGCCGCGTTCCAGGGAGCCATGGGTTCTTTCGTTTTGCGATTCTTTACCAGCTCCAGGCAGCCCAGCAGACCAGTGTTGCGCCAGTCACCGATGCTGGGGTGCTGGCCCATGAGGTCGCAGATGCGGGCGTCCAGGTAGCGGCCCATTTCGGCCGCGTTCTCCACCATGTTTTCCTCCTCGTAAATGTCGAGCACCGCGACGGCCGCCGCGCACGAGACGGGGTGAGCCGAATAGGTTAAGCCCAGGGGCAGCGGCTTATCATTAAAGGAGTCCGCAATCTTTTCGTCCACCATCACGGCCCCGAGGGGCAGGTAGCCGGCAGTGATGCCTTTGGCCATGGCCATCAGGTCCACTTTCACCCCGTGGTGGTCGGAGCCGAACCACTTGCCGGTGCGCCCAAATCCGCTCATCACCTCATCGGCGATAAGCAGAATGCCATACTTATCGCAGATACGGCGCACCCGCTGCCAGTACGTGGGGGGGTATTTTATGCAGCCCGAAGTTCCTGATTCACCTTCCATGAGGATGGCGGCCACGTTGCCCGGCCCTTCGTACTGAATAACCCGCTCCATGTGGGCCGCGGCCCGTTCGGCGCACTCCTCGGGCGTGGTGCTGTACCAGGGGCAGCGGTAGAAGTAAGGGTTTTCCACGTGCACCACCCCCGGCATGGCTTGGCTGTCGACGGCCAGCTTGCGCGGGTCGCCGCCGGCGCTGATGGCCCCGTAGGACGCGCCGTGAAACGAGAGGTATAAGGTTACAATCTTGTGGCGGCCGGTGTACACGCGGGCCAGCTTAATGGCATTCTCGATGGACTCGGCCCCACCCAGGGTGAAGAAGGCTTTGGTCAGGTTGGGGGGCGTGATTTCGGCCAGCCGCCGGCCCAGGTCACCGCGGGCCTTGGTAATCATGCCGGGGTAGACGTAGCTCAGCTCCTGCATCTGGGCAGCCACGGCCTCGGTCACCTTCTGGTTGCCGTGGCCGATGTTGACGTTCATCAGCTGGGAGGAGAAATCCAGGTAGCGCTTGCCATCCCGGTCGAACACGTACACACCCTCGGCCCGCTCGGCACTGATGGGGTTCAATCCCGCCTGCTTCGACCAGGAGAACAGGGTATAGTCCAGGTTATCCTGCAGGATCTGTTGCTTGTCGTGGGTGAGCGTTTCCATGGCCGAGAAGGGGTTTAGTAGTAAAAGGTGGTTGGTAGAGATTCGTCGCTAGCTCATCCAGTTAGTGCGCGACTCAGGATTCCACTTGGTGGTCACCTTCTTAAGCTGGGTCCAGAACTCGATGGAGCTTTTGCCGGTGATGTCGCAGGCCCCGAACTTCGACTCATTCCAGCCGCCAAAAGAGAAAGGCTCGCGCGGCACGGGCACCCCGATATTTACGCCTATCATGCCGGCCGAGGCGTTTTCCATCACGTAGCGGGCCAGCCCCCCGCTCTGGGTAAACACCGAAGCCGCATTGCCATAATTGGACGCGTTTTCAATGGCCAAGGCTTCATCCAAGTTGTGGGCCCGAATAATGGCCAGCACCGGGCCGAATACTTCTTCGCGGGCAATAGCCATATCGGGCGTCACGTGGTCAATAACGGTGGGCCCCACGTAGTAGCCATCTTCCTGGCCAGGGACTACGGCGTGGCGGCCATCCAGCAGAATCTGCGCGCCGGCCTGCTCCGCCTCGGTGATGTAGCGCTCAATGCGTTCCTGGGCCTGGCGGCTGATGACGGAACCCAAGTTTTTGCCGGGCACAATCTTGCGGGCTTCTTCTACCAAGCGCGCAATAATGGGCTCCACGGCGCCCACGGCCACCATCGCCGAGCCCGCCATGCAGCGCTGCCCCGCGCACCCCGACATGGACGCCGCCACGTTGGAGGCCGTCATGTCCACGTGGGCATCAGGCAGCACGAGCAGGTGATTTTTGGCCCCGCCCAGGGCCACGCAGCGCTTCAAATTAGCGGTAGCGCGCTGGTACACCACCTTGGCAATCTTGGTAGAACCAACGAAGGACACTGCTTTAATATCGGGATGGTCGCAGATAGCTTCGACAATCTCTTTGTCGCCGTGCACGATGTTGAGCACGCCCGCGGGCAGGCCGGCCTCCTGCAGCAGCTCCGCGATGCGGCCCGCGCTCAGGGGCACTTGCTCGGAGGGCTTCAAAATCAGGCAGTTGCCGAGGGCCAAGGCATTCGGCACGGTCCAGTGCGGAACCATGTTAGGGAAGTTGAAGGGCGCAATGGACGCCACCACCCCCAGGGGCTTGCGGTCCACGCGACACTCCACGCCGGCGCTTACTTCCAGCATCTCCCCGGCTACGAGCTGAGGCAGCGAGCAGGCGAATTCAGTCAGTTCAATGGCCTTCTCCACTTCGGCCCGCGCTTCATCGGTCGTTTTCCCGTTTTCTTCGCGCACTAAGGCCGTCAGTTCGGCTATGTTTTTCTCCAGTAAAGTTTTGTAGCGGTAAAAGATTTGCACCCGCTCCTTGATGGGCAGGGCCGACCAGGCAGGTAAAGCCCCCCGCGCCGCTTCCACGGCTTGGTTAAGGGCCGCCATCCCGCTTAAAGGCACCGTCGAAATCACCGCGCCGCTACTGGGACTGAAGACTTCCAGGGTGCGCGCGCGCGCGTCCGCTACAAATTGGCCGGCGATGTAGTTGCGCACCGCCGGGTACTTTAGAACTGCGACTTCCATGGGATGGGGTTTAAGCTACTGCAAGTAAAGAGTTTGCGGCACAAAAGCAACTCTGTCGGCACGGCCCCGCAAGCGCCTACAATTAGCGGGATTGCTTTGCCGTTGGATGGGGGCTGGAGCGCGGCGTGAGGACGGCCGTCAGCGCGAAAGCTTCGCGGCATCGCTTTTAGCCCGCTCCGGCCATCCCCGCAGTAAGGGGGCTGGCCTTCCGGCACGGCCCGCCCGGCTCAGCCTTCCTTCCGGCGCCAGCCGGGCGCGGGCAAGGCCTTATCTTAGGCGCCGGACCCGCGCCTGAGGGCCGGTGACTTTCTTCCCTGCACGCTTACTTTGTAGCATGACTGCCGAACACGAACGATTGGCCGCGGCCGCGGCGGGCCGCGCGCCCTGGCGCCGCTGGGGCCCCTACCTCTCGGAGCGGCAGTGGGGCACGGTGCGCGAAGACTACAGCGCCCACGGCAACGCCTGGGAGCACATCACCCACGATATGGCCCGCTCCTACGCCTACCGCTGGGGCGAGGACGGCCTGGGGGGCATTTGCGACGAGCGGCAGCTGCTCTGCCTGGCCGTGGGGCTCTGGAACGGGCAGGACCCCATTCTCAAGGAGCGCCTGTTCGGGCTGAGCGGGCCCGAGGGCAACCACGGCGAGGACGTCAAGGAGGTGTACTACTACCTCGACAACGTGCCCACCCACGCCTACATGAAGATGCTGTACAAGTACCCCCAGCAGGCTTTCCCCTACCAGGAGCTGGTGGCAGAAAACGCGCGCCGGGGCCGCCACGAGCCCGAGTTCGAGCTGCTCGACACGGCCGCCTTCCGCTCGGACCGCTACTTCGACGTGTTCGTGGAGTACGCCAAGGCCGGCGCCGACGACCTGCTGCTGCAAATTACCGTGCACAACCGGGGCCCCGTAGCGGCCCCGGTGCACGTGCTGCCCCAGCTCTGGCTGCGCAACACCTGGGCCTGGGGCGAGGACAGCTACCGCCCCCGCCTGCGCGCCGCCCCGGCGGGCCAGGCCGTCGAGGTGCACCATCGGCACTTAGCTGGCCTGAGTTTGCACTGCGACCAGCCCGCGGCGCTGCTGTTCTGCGAGAACGAAACCAACGCTCCGCGCCTGTACCAAACGCCCCCCGTACCCGGGCAGTACTACAAGGACGGCATCAACGACTATCTTTTGCACGGGGCTCCCACCGTCAACCCGGCCCAAACCGGTACCAAGGCCGCCGCGCACTATGCCCTGACGGTTCCCGCGGGCGGCTCCCAGCGCGTGCGCCTGCGCCTGGGCCCCGCCGGGCTGGCCCGGCCCTTCGCCGATTTCGATGAGCTGCTCGGCCGGCGCCGGGAGGAAGCCGACCAGTACTACGCGGCCGTGCAAGCCTCGCTCCCGGACCCCGACGCGCGCAATATTCAGCGCCAGGCCTTCGCGGGCATGCTCTGGAGCAAGCAGTTCTACTACTACGACGTGCCCCAGTGGCTGCGGGGCGACCCGGCCTTCCCCCCTCCCCCCGCTGAGCGCCAGCGCGGGCGCAATGCGGGCTGGCCGCACCTGAACAATGCCGACGTCATCTCCATGCCCGACAAGTGGGAGTACCCCTGGTACGCGGCCTGGGACCTGGCCTTCCACTGCCTGCCTCTGGCTCAGCTCGACCCCGACTTCGCCAAGCACCAGCTGCGTCTGCTCTGCCAGGACTGGTACATGCACCCCAACGGCCAGCTGCCCGCCTACGAGTGGAACCTGAGCGACGTGAACCCGCCCGTGCACGCCTGGGCCACCTGGCGCGTGTACAAGATGTGCCAGAAGCACAGCGGGGGCCCCGGGGATCTCGACTTTCTGGCTACCGTGTTCCACCGCCTGCTCCTCAACTTCACCTGGTGGGTGAACCGCAAGGACCGGGCGGGGCGCAACATCTTCGAGGGGGGCTTTTTGGGCCTGGATAATATTGGGGTGTTCGACCGCTCGGCCCCCCTGCCCGACGGCACCTCCCTGGAGCAGGCCGACGCCACGAGCTGGATGGCCATGTACGCCCTGAACATGATGCGCATGGCCCTGGAGCTGGCCCGCACCAAGCCTATCTACCAGGACCTGGCCAGCAAGTTCTTCGAGCACTTCCTCTACATCGCCGGGGCCATGACCAACATGGGCGAGGCCGACCAGGACCTCTGGGACGAGCAGGACGAGTTCTACTACGACGTACTCCACACCCCGGGCCAGGGCCGGCAGCCCCTGAAAACCCGCTCCCTGGTGGGGCTGATTCCCCTGCTGGCCGTGGAAGTGCTGGACGAGGAAGTGCTGCGGTGCGTGCCCCAGTTTGTGAGCCGGCTCAACTGGTTTCTGGACAACCGGCCCCAGCTGGCCCGCCTGGTTTCGCGCTGGCAGGAGCCGGGCCAGCGCGAAACCCACCTGCTGTCGTTGCTGCGCGGCCACCGCATGAAGCGCCTGCTGGCCCGGGCTCTGGACGAGGCTGAGTTCTTGTCGGACTACGGCATCCGCTCCCTCTCGCGCTACCACCTCGCTCACCCCTACCACCTGCGCTACGACGGCCAGGACCTGCGGGTGGGCTACGAGCCGGGGGAGTCAACCACGGACCTGTTCGGGGGCAACTCCAACTGGCGGGGCCCGATCTGGTTTCCTCTCAACTTCCTGCTTATCGAGGCCCTGCAGCGCTTTCACCACTACTACGGAGACGAGTTCCGGGTGGAGTACCCCACCCACTCGGGCCAGTACGCCACCCTGCTCGACATTGCCGACGCCCTGAGCGGGCGCCTGACCAAGCTGTTCCTGCGCAACGAGGCGGGCCAGCGCCCCGCCCTGGGGCCCGACCAGGCCCGGCAGCGGGATCCCCATTTTAGCGACTACCTGCTCTTCCACGAGTACTTCCACGGGGAAACCGGCCAGGGCCTGGGCGCCAGCCACCAGACCGGCTGGACGGGCCTGATCGCCAAGCTGCTCCAGCCCCGGGCCTAAGCCGGGGGCCGGGGCTGGCCTGACCCCTGCCCGGGGGGCATTTTCCCGGTAAAGCGCACCTGCACAAAGGAGGCCGTAAAAACCTAAGGATAAGACTGGTAGCGCACCCGAAAGGAGCCCTGGGTGAAGCGGGTGGTTGCGGGGCCGGGCGGGGGCCAGCGCGCCGCGCGCCGCAGGGTAGCCTCGAACGTGCCTTCGAGGATGCGCTCTACGGTGTCGAGGCGGGTGATGAGCAGGCGCGTGGCGCCGGAATCCGCCGCGTAGCTGTCGACGAGCACGTCCCCGCCGACCACCACCTGCCACTCGGCCGGGAGCACTCTCGCGTCCGCCGCTCCGGCCGGGGTGAGAGGATGCTCCGGCTCCCAGGTGAAGCCCAGGCGCAGGTAGGACTGGCGGCTCGTGCCGTCGTTGCGCTCGCCGAACACGTACACGGTGCCCTGCTGGGGCAGGTAGGTCGCCTCGCCCGGCCCCAGCCAGGCCTGGCCGTCCTGGTCGGCGCGGACGTAGAACTCGGGCTGGGGCGCGGCCTCCTCCCGGGTGCAAGCCGGGGCGCTCATTAGCAGCAGCCCGCCGAACAAGGCAGCGGTAAGGGTACGAATCATGGAAAGTTAGCGTAGGTACCCTTAGAAGAGGCCGGGGGCGGCGCTAAGGTTGCATGCCCCCGGCCGGGATAAGGCCGGCCCCGGCGCAGCGTCAAGTGCGGATCACGTCGGTATCCACCGGGGGGGCTGACCAGGCGCCGGCTCATGGTCAGCCCCTGGCCTCACGCTAAAACACGGGGTGAATACGGGGGGCAGCAGGCTCAGGGGCGAAGGGGAGAGTGGATCCCGCCCCGACCCGGGCTGGCGGCGGCGTAGGGCGGCTACGTCGGGCACCGCAGTCGGGTCCGCCAGGGCATGGGTCGGCCTGGGCAAGGCCTGCCCCAGCCACCAGCCAGTAGTGGTGGTAGACATTGGTTCGGTGCCCGAGCAGGTCGCGGATGCGGGGTTGGGAAAAACCTGGCCCGGGCGTTCTGGGCGGGTTTACTGGGCCTCGCGCACCACGTACTTCTTGCCCCCCTCTTCCACCACTCGGAAGCCCTTGGCCAGGTACTTGCGCTCGAGAAAGGCGGCGAAGGTTTCGGCCGTGCGCTTGCTTTTCTGCTCGTCCTGGTAGAAGCCCTCCACCTCCCAGTACTGGAACACCACCCGGGGCCAGCTCCGCCCGGGGCCCGGACTCGGGGCGGGCGCGGGGTCCGGGGCCGCTGGCAAGGCCTGGTGGAGGTAGTCGGGCAGCATGTGCTTTTCGATGATGCCCTTGTAGAGGTAGTCCTTGGCCGACTTCTTGATTTTGCCCAGGGCCTGCTGCTTTTCCGTGATGCGCACCACGTAGTAGAGGTAGCCCTCGTCGTACTCCTGGGCCGCGAGCTGGGCGCGGATGATGGGCAGGCTGCTGGGGCCGATACCAGCCCGCAGCAGGGCCTCCTCCCAGGCCGGCGGGGCCTCCTCCTCGGGTGTTTTGGTAGCACCCTCCTCTTCCCGGCTTACCAGCTGAAAGTGGAAGGTGATGCTCACGGGCACGCCCCGCTCCCGGTTTACCCGGTAGCTGAAGGGCAGGTCGGTTTCGGCGCAGGCCTGCTGGGCCTTAAGCAACACCTTGCTGTTGAAGTTGTTGAAGCGGCCCGCGTACTCGCCCTTGGTCATGCCCAGCATAAACTTAAGCTTGTCGAGCTCAATGGTGCGCTCGCTGCGCCCGAAGTTCACCCACTCCATGCACCACCAGTATAGGCGGTGCCCGTAGGGGTTCTTGATCTTGCGCACCTGGTTGAGGCGGGCCGAAGTGAAGTTGCCGTTGGCCTTGAGCCGGAGCAGGTAAGGCACAATCAGGGGGTTGAAGCAGGCAATCACCCCCCCCGCCTGGGTGTCGTAGTACACCCGGGCCATGAGGGGGATGACTTCGTAGTCGGGGTTTTTGCGGCGCTTAAGCTTGCCCCCGTCCTCCACCAGGCGCTCGATTTTCAGCATCTGGGCGCCGATGGAGTCCACCATGCGGCGCACCTCCTGGTAGATGGCCCCCCCGCCCCGCTCGGAGATGAGCTCCTTGGTGTGCACGAAGTGGTAGTGGAAAGAGTCGTCGTCGGGGCCGATGCGCGCCAGCAGGCTCACGAACAGCCTCATTTCCAGAGTGATGAGGTTGAAGGAGGCGTTAATCAGGGCGTTGTGCTGCTTGACGAAGGCATCCGGCTCCACGCTTACGGCCACCACGGCCACACCCGGCTCGGCGTCCGGGGTTTCCTGGAGGGTTGTTTTGGTAGCAGACGTAGCTTTTTCGGCCATAGTCACTCGGGTTGATTTGGTAGCACTTGGCCCGCCCCGGGGTTGTTCTGGTAGCAGCAGCGGGTTGTTTTGGTAGCAGGCTGAGGTTGTTTTGGTAGCAGCAGCGGGTTGTTTTGGTAGCAACTTGAAGCTATAAATGAATGATTGTCAATTACTTGTGACCCCCTTAAGTAGTAAGATATATAAAGCATAAAGAAGACTAGTCTGTTTTTTTGAGGAGGGTGTTTTGGTAGCAGGAGTACCTCCGGTCTTGATAGTACAAAAAGGCACAAAATTTATTGAAAACTAGTACCATTTTGTACCACAATAGGCTGGCTAGTAAGGCTTTCAGGACAGAGTTGCTAAAACTACGGAAAACAGCGAAGTTTAGCGGGGGAAAAGTGGAGAAAAAGGGGGTGCTACCAAAACAACCCGCCCGCCTAAGAGTAAATAGATGGTATAAAACTGCTACCAAAACAACCTGAACCGGACAAAAGCGAGCCTCTTTCCTGCTCTGCAGCGCCAGGTTGCTACCAAAACACCCTGAGCCCTGGTTCACTTCCCCCTGCTACCAAAACACCCTAAAAAGCGGGATAAAAAATTTGGATGCCCAACGGAAATTAGCGTAAGCATTGCTCGGGGTGCTACTTAATCAACCCACTCCTGCTACCAAAACACCCTACCATGGCCTGCCAGGAGCGCTGTGAAATACCCGACTCGGCGCAAGCGTTCATTAACTGCCTAGTGGTAAAGGAGTTAGAGAACAGATTCGGAGTCCCGGGCCCCTCGGTATTGCTTTAGCCAGCTGCTACCATTGGCGGGCTCTGCTACCAACTGCCCCAAGGGCACTTTTGGCCGGTAGCATGCCCGCTCTTACCACCTTGACTTGGTTACTCCTCGCCGCGGCATGCAATACGCTTGTTTTGCCCGGGAGGCCGGGAAAGCAAGGGCATTGGATTGGCCGGCGGCTTCACAGCTACTCCCACCTCAACGAACGTACCCTGCGCTGCCCAACTGGCCCTTAGCGCTCCGCAACAAACCGCTCCCTCATCTTCACCGCCGTAAAAAGTATTTTTATTTTTAGGTGTAAATATGGGTGTAGTCTTGGGTTTGCTATCACACCTATTAGTAAGGAACGATTAATTTCTTTGGCAGCGGGCAAACAGCAGGCGGCCACGCTGCCCATCAAGGCAGCCGGAGAGGGTTTCCACCTGCGCCGTGTCGTGTAGATGCGCCAGCAAGAGGGGAAAGCCTGTGCCGGTAGCGCGCCGGGCGGGGCCCGAAAGGCGTCGCACCGCACGACCCCACTAGTATGGTGAGTCAAGGCGACGAGTTCGGCGTCGGTAGCCTGCTGCTGCAAGCGTTCGTACCCGGTCCATTAGGCCGGTAGTTCGGCAGCTTCGCCTATATACTGCCCCGTGACTCGGCCATCAGCCATTAGGGCCGCGACTACGCGGGCGAGTGACGGGCGCAGCGGGGGCGGAAGGGCCGCCGGCGCGGGCACCCGCCCCTGGTTTAGGGGCGGGCGGATTACACGACCACCCCAGCAGGGCAAGGAAGGCCCAAAGCATCGTTTTGGCGTTCATCGACGGGCTAGGCGAAAATGCCAGGCCGAGCACCCGGACGGGGGCCGGCTAACACAAGCGGCTCCCGAGCCCTAGCCCGGCAGTGGACGCCCCCTGACACCGGGGCTGACCGTCCGTTCCAGGACTTCAGCAACCGCCCCGCTCGTTGGGGGGGCGAGCCGCATGAGACCTTGTGGCAGAGGTAAAATCCGGTTATCTTTCCGGGCCATTCGCCCACGACGGACCCTTCGCCGCCGAAGGGTCCTGGTCGTTGCTTCCGTCGACTGCCATGCGCTACGTGTTCCTGTTGCTCGCCTTGCTCGGCCTGAGCCGCCCGGCGCGCTCGCAAGCCCTGCCGGCCCCCGACAGCCTGCAACTGCTGGCCCAGCTCGCCGACTGGGACCGCGCCTGGGCCACCAAAGACCCGGTGCTGGCGGCGCAGGCCTACGCCCCGGACGCGCGCTTCACCAACGCCTTTGGGGACCAGCGAACCGGCCGCCGGGCCATCGAAACCCTGCTGCGGGAGGTGTTTGCCTTGCCCTTCGTCATGGCGGGCACCAGCGACACGCACGCCCACCGCTTCCAACCCGCGGGGCCGGCCACGGTCCTGGTGCATACGGCCGTGGTCCGGGCCGGGCAGCAGCTGCCCGACGGCACCGTGCTGCCCGACCGGCACACCAGCCACTTGCGCGTGTTCCGCAAACGCGGCGGCACCTGGCAGGTGGTCGCGCACCTGATTTCGGACGCTCGCAACAAGCACGCCCCCGGGCATTGACCACGCCCCGTCCGAGCGGGCAGCGACTGGCTGCTTCGGCCCGCGAACGGGTCCGAATCTCTTAAACGCAATAATTCAGTTGGAGCATCGGCGCCGCTACGATTCCGCGGTGAGCAAGAGTTCCGCGGCGCGCTGCTCGTACAATTCTTCTACCCCCAATGTTCTGAACTCTCCAGCAGTAGGTATTACACTAAACGTTTAACAAGTCCCGATGAGCTAACAGAAAGGAGAAACATAACCGGAGTAGTGGTTGCAAAACGCTGGCCGAAAGTTGACAACAGGGTAGTCGAGCCCCACCAACCGCTATCGAGGCAAAATTCTCCCGCCGGTTTACATCTTCCTTCGGTACTGAGGCGACCCAGCCGATTCCCGGTCGAGACTTTTGCAACAGTCACCGATCTTTCCGGACACCTCTTGGCAGAAGCCTACGCCGGTGAACGCGGATTAGTAGGACAAATTTAAGTCGGCTATAACCCTTGTTATGGTAAGAAAACATTCCGCGAAATCGGACAGCCTGACATACAAGCCTTGTCTGCCTTTTGCCTACTTTTAGTGGTAGGTCAAAAAGCAAGCCTAATGCCAAGAAGCATGCGTACCCGTCTATTCCACTTGGTTTCCCTCGTGGTTGGCTTGGGCCTTGGAGCGTGCCAGCGTGAACGCCCACCCACCTCAAGCCCCCTCACTCCGTCGAAAGAAGTCTACCACGTCCTGCAACAGTTTCTGGCTGCCGATACGCTCAACCAGTATCCCAAATTCCACGCGGCCTACCTGCGGCAAGATTCGCTGGCGGGTGACTTGTCGATTTACCTGCTGGACATGTACAACTCGAATGGCGATGTCAAGGCCTTGCCCCTGACCACCTGGCAGGTGGACCAAAAAATCATCTTTGTCTTTACCGGCTTAGAAGCCGTCGCCTCCGGAGGGGACACCACGCACCATCATATCATCCGCGAAACCGAAGCGGCAAATAGGGGCAAGATATGGTCCCCCGCTTTTCGGTGCTGGCGCCTTGATGTGCAAGACCAGAAAGTGACCCACATTGACAGGCAAGTCCCTATTTCTTCCTCTTCGTCTTCCTATCCTTTCCTTCAATTGGCACCGCCACCACCCCCTCCAAAACTTCAGTAACCTGCTGGGCTAAAGATAAACTACTCAATAGTCTATCAGACACGTGTTTTTGCATAATTCATTTCTTGCCCTATGTTCATTGAGGGGATATCCATCTTCCTTCCGTCCTTTAACATAATGCGGATTATACTACTAACAGCCCGGCAGCACCTGTTTATTCGTGCCCGGTGGGCCCCGGATTCGGCGTACTAACTACCCCTTTTTCGACCTTATCGGGCTGCGGAGGTGCTCCCCTTACTGCTTGAGAAAGCGGGCCCGCTGCCCCCCCGCTTGCACCTGGTACAGGCCCCCCGCCAGGGCGGAGACATCGACGACAAAGGACGCCCCCGGTGCCAGCTGCTGGTGCACGAGCCGCCCGTGCATATCCCACATCAGCACCGGCGTATGTCGCCCTACCCCCTGCACCGTCAGCCTCTCCTGGGCCGGGATGGGGCTTACCACCAGCGTACGGGGGGCAACGCCAGGGGTATTGCTCAGCGGCAGCCGCGCGCCCAGCAGTTCGGGTGCCTGCAGGGCCTGGTACCAGCGGGCGGCCAGCTTATCTTCCCCCCGGGCATTGGGGTGGGCTCCGTCGTAGAAGTCCTCGTTTGCCTGCCGGCTGAAGCCCGTGTTGTGGTCCACCAGGACTACGGGGGACGGGGCGCTCGTCTTCGCCTGGGCCAGGGCGGGCAGCAGGGCGTTCAGGGCCGTAATCTTGGCGTTAAGCTGCTCGTAGGGCGGGGCCGTGGGGATGAGCTGGGCCAGCAGCACTTTCACCTGCGGATTTCCCGCCCGTAGCTCGTCAATCAAGTGGCCCAGGTTGTCGCGGATCTCCGCCACCGGCTTTTCGCTGAAGCAGTCATTCGTGCCCGCGTGCAGCAGCACAATGTCGGGCTGGTGCTCGCGGGCCCACTGCCGCGTTTCCGCCAGCAGCATCGCGGTCGTCCAGCCCCAGTGTCCCTGGTGGTCTAAGTCAAAGTCGGGATTGGGGGGTGGGCCGCCCTCGTTCTGCGTGCGCCCGCCCACGAAGTTCACGTCGTACTGGGCCTGCTGCAGCTGGAGCCACAGGGGCCGGCGGTAGCTATTGTAGCGGGCGCTGCCCTGGGTGATGGAGTCGCCCAGGGGCATAATTTTCACTTGCCCGTAGCTGCAGGGGGCCAGGACGCTGCTGTGCGTGAGCAGCAGACCCACGACCCAGGGAGTGGGGGCGCGGAGAATCGTACGCAGGGGGGAATAAGGCATAGGAAAGGCAGAAGCAGGAGCAGCGCCCGCACCAGCGCGGGGGCCTAAACATAGTTCTATTTTGCCGCTAACCCACGGTAGGCTCCTAGGGCCAAGAGGAAGGAAAACCAGCCGGTTAGGCTGGCCGCCGGGCGCGGCGGCCAAGAAATTGGCGACATTGTTGCGTTTACCACGCAGGAAACGCCCCAGTGGTATTGCGCGCGCGATGTGGGGGAGTTTAAACGGTAAGTAGCCTAGAAGCCAGGAGGGGGTAGCCAGCAGCCTATGCGTACGTGGATTAGTCTTCATCAAGCCGGGTTGCTGGGTCTGCTGGGCATTCTGGCCGCCATCCTGCTCATTAACTGGCAGCTGGGCCCCGGCCCTCCATCTACCCGGAGCCCCGGGCGCCGGCCGCGCGGCCGTTCGGGGCGGGCGGCGGCAGCATCGGAGCCCCCGCAGGAGAACCGAGCCGCGCGCCGCCGCGCTGCCGGTAAAAGAGCCCACCGTTGACCTTGCCCTAGCGGCGGGTTTTGCCCCGCACACTTGTTCCCGAACTGTACTCCTGCGGGCAGAGACTCGCGTTGGCTATCAGCTACCGGTAATCGTCGATCTGCGTAAAGCCTCTGGCAAATAAGAGCAGCAAGGCCGCCGTTTTGTGGCCAATGCTCGGAACAGCGCACCGTAAGGGCATTTCTTGGGCCTAGTGCTGCGCTTTCGTTGGCAGCACTTATGTTCGAACGCCTGCACTTGGAGATCCAGGTGTTGCCGCCGTTGACGAGCGTGAGGATTCACCACGGGTTGTAGGTCAGGGCTTGCCAGCAATTAGCTACCCTCGCACGCCGCGCCCTTCGCCCCGAAAATGCCCCCCGGTTGGCTATGATTCAACTGGAGCCTTCGCAGCGCTAGTAACTAGTGGCTGATCTTGAGCCGGGGCAGCTAGGCTCGGGAAAAGGAGTTGAAAGGATGACCCTAAGCCCTCAATGGAGTTCACCTCCAGCTGAATGCTGTGCAGCTCGGCAATCGTCTTCACGATGGATAAGCCCAACCCGTAGCTATCCTGGTTGGCGCTGGCTCCTTTATCAAACGGGTGAAACAGCCGCGGCAGCTGCTCTTTGGCGATGCCCTGGCCCGTGTCGCGCACTTCCAGAAGGTAGCCCCTGCCGGCCGGAGCTGGTCGGCCCAACAGGTGAATTTGCCCGCCTGCGCGGTTGTATTTTACCGCGTTGCTGACCAGGTTGAACACCAGCGTGAACAGCAGCCCGCGGTTGCCCTGCTGCACTACAAAGTCCGGCTGCACCACGCAGGTTAGGGTCAGGTCGTAGACTTCCAGTCGCTCGTAGAGCTCCTCGGCTACCTCGGCTGTCAGCTCCTGCAGCGACACCTTATCGGTGCGGGCGAACTGGTCATTCTCAATTTTGGAAATCATCAACAGCGACTTGATGATGGTGCGCAGGCGGTGCACGGTGCGCTGCGACTCCACTACGCGCAGCAGGTTTTCCTCCGACAGCGTATCGTCGACGAGCATGTTATCAAAGCGGTACTGCAGGGCGGCCAGGGGCGTGAGCAACTCGTGGGAGGCATCGGCAATAAACTTGCGCTCCTTGGTAAAGGATTCCTGCAGGGTGCGCATCATCGTGAGCAAGCTTTCGTCAAGGTGCCGGAAGTCGTCGGTACTTGTAGCGATAGGATCTAAGTTGAAGGAGGCCGGGTGACGCACGTTGCGCAGGCGCCGGCTAATAATGGTGCTCAAGGGCTTCAGTAAGTAGCGGAAAAAAGCCAGGTCGGCCAAGGTGGTCAAGCCAATGGCCAGCAGCAGAATATAGAAAGCATACTGACGGAAGTTGCGCTCCGTCTCGCCAATGCTGCCCGTACTGCGACCTACTTCCAGCAAGTAATTCTGTCCGTCTTGCGCAAAGGAGTAGCTGAGTACCCGATACGCCACAATCTCGTCCTCCACGGCCCGCTTCGAGTCTTCAATGAGGTCGATGGTGGGGCCGGCCGGGATTTCTTCCAGCGAGATAAACTCCTCCTTTAGCAGGTTGTAGCTACCATACGAGGACTGGTCGTCGTCCAGAAACGTGGAAGCAGCCCGTTGAAGACGCGTCGCTGCTTTACATAATCAGTTGTATCAGCGGCGCGCTAGATTCCTAGAGATGGGTATGGTAGCTTCGTAGCGGCTCGGCTTGAGTGGGGCCGTCTCCGCTAAATCCTTTCCTTGCTGGTATATGCCCCTTTCTTCTGCTACTGACTTACCGGCCTTTACCGCCCTGTTGGCCCACGTGAAACAGGAGATTCGCACGGCCCAGACCCGTGCGGCGCGGGCTGCTACGAGCGAGCTACTCGTGCTGTACTGGCGCATCGGCCAGTTAATTCTGGCGCAGCAGGCCGAGCAAGGGTGGGGAGCAAAAGTCATTGACCACTTGGCTACCGAACTCCGGCGCGAGTTCTCAACGATGCAGGGGCTATCGGCCCGCAATCTCAAGTACATGCGCCGCTTTGCTCAAGCCTATCCCAACGAAGCCTTTGTGCAAGCGACGCTTGCACAAATCCCCTGGTATCATCACTTGACTTTGTTGGAGAAAGTGAAAGACGAGCCGACCCGCCTGCTCTATATCGAGGCGACAGCCCGCCACGGCTGGTCACGGGACGTGCTAGTGCATCAGATTGAAAACGGCTACCATCGGCGTCAAGGACAAGCCGTGACCAACTTTGCGCGCACAATGCCGGCGGCGGATTCTGAGTTAGCTCAGCAGACGCTCAAGGACCCCTATCTATTCGACTTTCTCACCCTTACTGCTGACTTCAAGGAGCGGGACTTGCAACGGGGGCTGCTTGAGCACATTACTACGTTCTTACTCGAATTGGGGAGTGGCTTCGCCTATGTCGGCCAGCAGGTGCCATTAGTAGTTGGGGGTCAGGATTACTTCTTAGATCTGCTCTTCTATCACTTACAACTACGTGCCTACGTCGTTGTCGAGCTGAAAATCACGGAGTTTAAGCCCGAGTATGCGGGCAAACTGAACTTTTACCTGGCGGCTGTGGATGAGCAGCGGCGGCATCCCCAGGATGGGCCTACGATTGGGTTACTCTTGTGCAAAAGCCGCAATCAGGTGGTCGCCGAGTATGCGTTACGCGATATGCACAAACCCATCGGCATTGCCGAATACGGATTGACGGAAGCCCTGCCCGAAGGCCTGCAAGCATCCCTTCCCAGCATCCAAGCCTTAGAGCAGACCCTACGCACTAGTGCCGCACCACCCAACCCGCCAGCCGAGGAGAACGACGTTCTCCCCCAATGACATTCTAGCCCCTTAGGAAATCGGCAAACTCAGTGCTTGCTTGGCGCTCAGCGCAGTCGCTAACAGCAACTCCCGTTTCAGTGGCAGTACGGATGTGTAAGCCAACCCGTACGAACTATCTTCCTGGCAGCCTGACCGACAAATCGGTGTAGTTGAAGCATGACTTAAGACAAGGGACAGTTGCCTTTCTATTTATGACACGTTACGAGGATGAACCAGCTGCTCCGCCCTAATATATACGTCTGCTGTCTCGTTTGCTTGTATTAACGGTTACATCCTTGCTGCTTCTAGGGGTAACGGCTTGCCGGAGTAGAAGCGAAGGCGTTGCCGAGACACCTAAGGAGAAGAAGGCAGTCGGGCCCTCCCCAGCGTACAACGCGGAGGAAGATAAGGTCTTAGCGCAGGTTCTGCACCCGTTGTTAGGGCAGTCCTATTTGGCCGATTTAGGCTCGCTTCGCTTGGAAGATGGTTCCCCATGGATACCACTCCCACCGGCTTCACTGACTAAACCAGCAGAGAAGTGGGCGTACTATGAGGCGTACCTCGCCTCGCACCCGGACCTCCACCTCGACGACTCCTTCATTCTGAATTTATCCCCCCTGTTGCGCGATTTGCCTGCGCATTTCGCGGAAAATGGAGGCATTTTATCCGATACGGCTCATCCCGCCCGAGAAAAGGGGCTAAAGGCCCTCGCCCAAGCTCCCGTATTTGCGACCTTAGCGGATCGGCCGTATAAGCCTTTACCCCCTCCTTCCGTCTGGAAATATACCCTTTACTGGCGCTATGAACCCTACCGGCAGTACGCGGACCCAAAGGGCAGTACGGGTACTCAACTTGGGCTCCAACTCTCGCGGGTATGCTTCAATGCCGCCCGCGACTCAGGCTTCTTCCTGTATGATTTAGACTATCATCAATATATTGAAGGAAAGGTTGCGCTCGTCTGCAAGCAGCAGGACCGATGGATAGTGCAAGAAGTGGAGTAATACCTACCTCTCTGTCTTCCGCCCCTTGGCTTTTCTAGAGGTGGAAATGCCTTGAGCCTAGTTAGCAAGTGGATGTGGGACTCACAGTGGTGAGTTTTATATAAAGCCTCCTCAAATGCTACCATTAGCAACCGGTACCCCAGTCATATTAATATAGGGACGCTGCTCCTAATATTGTATGTATTGAATAAATAATTGCATAAATTTAGTAACTGTGTAGGCTTATACACATGAGTCCTTGTTTATACTTCTCCGGCTATGATACGGAATCGCATTCTCTGGTTTACGTTAGTCCTAAGCCTAATTAGCCAGCAGGTGCTGGCCCAGCGAAACAGCTTTCTGACTGATTTTCTGGAGCGCTGGGAAACTTCCCGGGAGTATGTGGTAGCCGTGGCGGAAGCGATGCCCGAAAGTGACTATCGCTTTAAGCCCACGGCCGAGGAGATGTCCTTTGAGCAGCAGCTCCTACACATTGCCGTCATCATCGACTGGCATGCGTTCGCCAAAGCGGACGGCCAGGAGTTTACACCCCGTTGGGATGATTTTCAGGCGCAGGGGCGGTCAAAAAAGGAAATGATTGCCCTCCTTAATAGCGAGTTTGCGCGGGCGGCCGAATTAGTGAAGAATTTTGATCCGCAGCGCCTAGAGCAGCAAGGCACGTATTTTAAGCTTACCCGTACCCGTCGTCAGTTCTTGCTGCTCATGAGTGACCATGTGACGCACCATCGGGCGCAAATGCTGGTGTATCTGCGGCTAAAGGGAATTACTCCGCCTAAATATGTGGAGTTTCAATAACCAGGCATCACCACTTATATCCCCTTTTGGAATGTCTTCCTCCAAAGTAGAACGCAACAGCGGGGCTATAGCGACAACTGATCGCCGAAACCGAAAGCCCTTGTTGAAAGCCCTGTTCTTAGCTGTAAGTACACCAACGAAGAAATAAACTATTCCCAGCGGCTGTTGGCGTTCGACTCCTATGGCCCCACCTAGTGCGATACTGACTAGCATGCAGGCAAGTAGCCAGGGTTGCGCTACCCGCTGCCGTCGCTGCCGCCTGCCCTAGCGCAAAGCAAAGTAACGTGATGGATATCTTAATTCGGTTCTTGAAGAATACAGGGCATGAAAAAACAATCGTTTTACGTCTGGGTGTGGGTGATCCTAATTGGCCTTAACCTTTTTTATATCTACACTTTTCCCCTAAAATATTTTACCTACGCTTCATTGCAGAAGGCCTTCGGGCCCTTGCTCCTACTTCATATCATCTTCGCCATGGTTGCCCTGCTGATCGGGCCCCTGCAGTTCTTTGCTTCTATTCGAAAAAGATACTTATCCCTCCACCAATGGGCCGGGAGAATTTATCTTTTTTCTATTCTGGTAGCGGCCCTAGCCGCTATCGTTCTGGCTATCAAGCACAATATCCAGGTGCAGCACAACCTAATATTCGGAACCGGTATGCTAGGGCTGGCGGCGGCCTGGCTGCTGACGTCGGGCATGGCCTTGTGGGCGATTAAAAACCGAAACTTCGGGCAGCATCAGGAGTGGATGATTAAAAGCTACGTGGTGACCTGTGGGTTTACTACGTACCGTCTATTTGCTGTTACCCTGAGTGGTTTCGTTTCCTTCGACCATGCCGTGATGAGTGGTATTATGGCATGGGCTTGTTGGTCGGTCCCTTTATTACTTACGGAGGTCATCTTAGAAGCTAGAAAAATACAGGCGTCCGGTTTGGTGAAAGAAAGGCCCCCGCGACCCGTTGTTCTATCCAAAGTGGTTTCAGACGGATGAGATTCTAAGCAGAGGCAGAGCCCGTCGACACGCCCAGCAGGGTCAAGTACCGGTAGACAGTGGAGCGGCCTAGGCCCAGCAGTTGCCCAATCTCCTCGGCTGTTTTGTCTTTCTGCAGGTAAAGCGTCTTCACGGCTTCGGCTTTGCTTTGCGCTTGCTTGCTTAGGCCCGGGGGCCTTGCCCCCTGCCGGCCTCGCGCCCGAGCGGCGGCCAGCCCCGCTTGGGTGCGCTCGCGGATCAGGTCGCGCTCAAACTCGGCCAGGGAGGCAAACAGGTTAAACACCAAACGTCCCTGCGCGGTGGTCGTGTCCAGGTGATCCTGCAGGCTGACGAACTGGATCTGCGTCTCGTGAAAGCCGAGCACCAACTCCACTAAATGTTTCAGGGAGCGACCGAGCCGGTCGAGCTTCCAGACCACGACCGTATCGCCGGGCTGGACCTGATCCAGCAACTCGCGCAGGGCCGGCCGTTCTTTCAGCGCGGAGGCCTTTTCCTTCACGACCTCCTGGCAGCCATACGCCCGCAGGGCATCAAGCTGTAGGTGCAACTGTTGCTGCTGGGTGGACACCCGCGCGTAGCCCCAGATCATGGCTCAGTCTCAAAAGGTCAGCAAACCCTAAGATACTGACGCATTGATTATTGAGACAACAATTCGAGACTTTTTATCGGCCTTAGTAGCCATTTCTATAAACCCTGCCCAAGCGTTATTTGGGTCCAGGAAAACGGTGGTTTTTGGCTCACTATACCCTCCATTACTAAGACGAAGCTGCTGGACCTTTGGCTGTCCAAATTCTGGCCAGTTTATCATGGCTGGCTAAGGCCCGAAGCAACGAAGAGGTCGTTAGCTGGCAGGCGGAAGGTTTGTAGCCCAGCCGGTCGGGAAGGAAGAAGTCAGCGCGATGCCCATTAAGGTTAGGGAGACCTGAAAATGGTTGGGCGATTACCCCAACTGGTACGAGGTCTGGGGTTTTCTGGGTAGCTTTCCGAGTCAGGTAACTACTATGATTATTCGTTGATGGCCCATCGCCAACTTTCGTCCGGGCTACGGCTCGTCCTGCAGCTGGGGCTGCTCTTTCTCTGCCTGGCGCTGCGCCTGCCAGCGGTCGCCCAAGCTCCCGTCTTGCTGCCGTCCACGGCCCTGCGCAATGCCCCCGCCGTTGCCCCAGCGGGTCCCTTATCGCTGACTTTTTCCTCCCCCGTTGACCCCCGAACGGTTGGGGCCATTACCTTGACCGGTTCGCAAGGGCAGGGGCGCCGCCCCCTTAGCCCCACCGTCACGGGCAGCACGGTCACGCTGGCCTTCTCCGGCCGCCTGTTGCCCGGCGAGCCGGCCAGCGTGACCGTGCCCGCCGCTGTGCAGGACCCGACGGGGCTGTCCGTCGCGGCCCAGGTGCTGCAGTTTACGGCCGCCGTGCGCGGACCGGGACGGGGCCTCTTTACGGCCGGGACGGATATTGGGCAGGAGTTTACGTCGTCCAGTCAAGCATTAGGCGATGTAGACGGCGATGGCGACCTGGATTTGGTCGTGCCCCAGGGATCGAACTTTGGCCCCGTATCCCGCGTGGTCGCCGTGTACCGCAATGACGGCCAAGGCGCGTTTCCCAGTAGCGCGACCGTAAGCGTGGGCACGGGCGGGGCTCCGTTCGCCGTCGCGCTGGCCGACGTGGACGGGGATGGCGACCTGGATTTGCTGGCCGCCTGCAGCCCCGGTCAAGCCGTGAGCCTGCGCTTGAATGATGGGCGGGGCAATTTCAGCGGCGGCACGGAAATTCCGGTCCAAGTCACGGCCTTTTACTTGCTCCTCGGTGACGTGGACGCCGATGGGGATCAGGATCTGATCGTCCACACCAATACGGCCGGCCAGACCGTGGCTAGCATCCGCCTGAATCAAGGAAACGGCACCTTTGCTGGGGGGTCGGAAGTCGCCGTCGCCGGGGGCACCGGCGCCCTCACGCTCGGGGACGTGGATAGCGACGGCGATATGGACCTGTTGACAACGGGCTTCACCACTGGCCAAGTCTATACGTGCCTGAACCAGGGAAACGGCACCTTTGGGCGCCCCTCCTCTTTCTTGATGGGGAACGCTCCCGCTAGCCTGGCGCTGGCCGACGTGGACGGGGATGGCGACCTGGATCTGGTCGTAGGCTGCGCCGGGACCAATACCGTAGAAACCCGACTCAACAACGGGCAGGGCCAGTTCGCGGCCCTTGGTGCATCGGTCGCCGTGGGCAACTACCCCCAGCAGCTCCGCCTTACGGACGTGGATAGTGACGGGGACCTGGACCTGCTGAGTGGCAATATGATGGGGGGCAGTGTGAGCGTGCGCCTGAACACGGCCGGCCGGTTCGGGGGGGGCTCCGACGTGGCGCTGGGCAAACTCACCTACGGGCTGGCAGTGGGCGACCTGGATGGGGATGAGGACATGGATTTCCTGACCTGCGCCGTTGATACGCGCGCCCAGTTGCGCATTGGCCTGAACCAAGCCCCGCCCTGCAGCTCCGGCGACCCGGGGGCGAATGCCGCCCCGGTACTGGTGAGCACGGCCGAGCAGCCCCTGGTAGTGCGTCCTGGGCAGCTAGTTCTTTTTACCCTGACGGGCCATGACCCGGACAATGATCCGATGACCCTGACATTGCGGGGCCAGGGCTTCTCCGTGGAGGAGGTCGGGGCCAGCATGCCCACCCTGCATACCACGCGCCTGATCCGGGGCTCCTTTACCTGGACCGTCCCCTGCCGGCCCGCTGGCCCGGACCAGTACACCTTTGAGTTCACGCTCGCCTCCACCGGGTACGGGCGGGAGCAAACCACGCGCCTGGTCATCCCCTTCGCCTGGACCGGAGCAATGGCCCACCCGTGCTGACGACCACCGCCGGGCCGGGCCAACCCCTGCGGGCAACACCCGGCCAGCTGCTCACCTTTGACGTGCAGGCCACCGATCCAGAAAACGATCCGGTGCGCCTGACGCTGGCCGGCCGCGGCTTTGACGCGGCCGCTGTGGGCGCCCAGCTCCTTGCTAGCCCGTCGGGCACTGCTGGTCCGGCTCGCTTTAGCTGGCGCGTGCCCTGCCCGGCGGCGGGTCAGAACCTATACGAGTTTCTCTTCACGGCCACCGACGCGCCCTGTGGGCCGGCGGCCACGACCACCGTGGTGATTCCTATTCAGGTGGAGGATCGTAATGCGCCGCCGTCCTGGTCCTCAGCGTTGTTTGTTGCGGGTTCGGCCCCGCTCGTGCAACTGATTCCCGGCAACACGTTTGAAACGACCGTCGAGGGCGTGGACCCCGACCGCGACCCGCTCACGCTTACGCTTACGGCCACGGGCGTGGGCTTCGACTTAGCCGCGGCCGGTATGGCCTTTACCACGCGGCAGGAAGCAGGCCGCACGATTGGTTTGTTTCGCTGGGAGGCGAGCTGTGCGGCCCCCTTTCCCGGTCCGGTGGCCGTGACCTTTACCCTGCAGGAGGCCTCCTGCCGGCCCGTGCTACAACAACGCACGGTGCAGTTTGTCGTCGTCAACCCGGAAGCGGTGACCTTTTTGCCCCCCACCATCTTCACCCCCAATCAGGACGGCAAGAACGACGCGTTTGAGCTGCTCTCCCTGCCCCCCGACTACTGCGCCCAGCGCTTTACTTCCATTACGGTATTTAACCGCTGGGGCAAGCAAGTGTTCACCTCTCCCGATCGCCGCTTTCGCTGGGACGGGCAGGGCCTGCCGGCCGGGGTGTATTACTACGTGATCGACTATTCCAACCAGCGCCAGTTCAAGGGCCACGTCACGCTGGCCTATTAACCTAAAGCCTTTTGCCCACTACGCAGGCGCGCGCAGCCGGGACGGCGGCTACTTGGTGGGAGGCATGTCCAGGTCTGGCATTTCGGGTGATAAAACCCAGCCCCACCGGGGCAGTACCGACTACTGGGTAGGAGCTCCGTGGGAATGACTATTTTTTCATGAAGGAGGGTTGAGGATGCTGCTACACGGGCGTCCCCGCCGCGCTGTAAAGCAAGCCCGGCCTTATTAAAGTCATATTAATATGACATTATAGTTGAGTTAAAAAGGGTAGTTGCCAAAATAATGTACCTACATGGGTATATTTTTACATAGCGAAACAGCAGTAGCATCTGACCCATAGTACTGCAGGTAGCGCAGGTCAATAAGCCCAGCGGTATGGCACCCCATTTCGAGACCTTCCACAGCCACTTTCTAGTCTAGGGGGCATCCTCAAGTACGCGCCAAGACACTGCCCTAACGGCGACCATCCACGTATTACTTATCAAACGATAGCTTTTCTGCTTGCTCCGGCGAGGCCAGCACCGGGCTATCGCCAAGTACATATTCGGGCTCTACGACGGGGTCCTCTAGCGCGGAAGCTAAGAATAGGAAGCTACTCCATTCCTCATCGAGTTACCCGAATGGGTCATTGTATTACTTTTGCGGCTTCCTCGTCTAGCACCGGGAATGGTTGGACAACCTTCCGCCCAGCACCTGCGGCAGCTAATCAAGGACCAATTGATTGCCGCTATTTCTGTTCCACGCCTTCGCTTA
>NZ_JBSWBR010000011.1:0-144350 GCF_054051685.1 Hymenobacter sp. HD11105
CGCTCCCGCTCTGTATGACCGCTTTTATTTGGTGCTCATTTAGAAAAGCTCAAAAGCAAGCTGGGGGGCAAATTTGCCCCCCAGACCACTAGCTGTAGTTGATTTCCGTGTTATCGCCGATGTTTAGGCTGTGATTTAGGCCACTGAAGGAAGCGTCGCTGCCCACGATGCAATCCTGCATCACGGCGGAGCGCAGCTCGCTGTAAGAGCCGATGATCGAGTCGCTGATGATGGTGTTGCGCACGATGGTCCGGTCGCCGATGGCTACGTTGGGGCCAATGATGGAGTGGCGAATCTGGCAGTCGCGGCCGATGCTGACGGGCGGGATGATAATGGTATCTGGAAACTCGGGATACTCACGGGACGTCAGAAACTCGGGGCGGTTGAGCAGGCGCGCATTGGCTTCAAGCAAGCTTTCCTTGCGGCCGCAGTCAAACCAGTTATCTACCGACGAGGTAGTCATTTCCTCGCCTTCATTGATAAGCAGCATCAGAGCGTCAGTGAGTTGGTACTCATTATGGGTGCGTACTTCATCGGCAATAATGCGCTCCAGGGCTACGGCCAGACGCTCGGGATTAGCAATTTTATACAGCCCGACCAAGGCGTGATTCGACTTCGGAATGCGCGGCTTTTCGACCACCTTCGTCACCTGACCGGTAGCATCCGTCTCCACCAGTCCAAACATGGAGGGCGTTTTTACTTCTTTCACGGCCAGCACTGTGCCGTGGGTCTGGAGCAGTTGGGTTAAGTCAACGTCCACGATAGTATCGCCGAGCAGAATGAGAATGCCGTCGGTTTCGTGGCGAAAATGCTCGCGGGCCACCCACAAGGCGTGACCAATACCTTCACGGGGCTCCTGTACCACAAACTCGGTGCGCAGATTGGGGTACTGACGCCGAACGTAGCTCTCGATTTTTTCACCCAGATACCCAATCACGAACACAAAATCTTCGATGCCTGCAGCCACCAGCCGGTCGATAATATGCCCCAGAATCGTATTACCCGCCACCGGTACCAGCGACTTGGGCTGGGTATGCGTGTGGGGGCGTAAGCGCGAACCAATACCAGCAACAGGAATAACAGCTTTCATAAACGACATACGTGGCATAAGACCGCAAAATAGTAATTCGAGCGGCAGTAACTCTAAAGACAACCGCTAAGACAGGTTTCCGTACTTTGCTCAGCGCATATTTACTATATATGCACTGTCACAACCTATCTCTTCCTCTTCCTTACCCCTATGAAACGTTTTTTTCTTTATTTGTTCGGTTTAATTGTGCTGCTCACGCAATCGTCGTGCGGCTACAACGGCATGGTGCAGCGCGATGAAGCCGTGAAAGCCCAGTGGGGCAACGTGCAGAACGCCTACCAGCGCCGCGCCGATTTGATTCCGAACTTGGTGAACACCGTGAAAGGTGCCGCCAACTTCGAGCAGACCACGCTTACCAACGTAATTGAGGCCCGTGCCAAGGCAACCAGCGTGCAGCTTTCCGCCGATCAGCTTACGCCCGAAAACATTCAGAAATTTCAGGCTGCTCAAAGCCAACTAAGCAGTGGCCTGGGTCGTCTGCTGGCTGTGTCGGAGAACTACCCAGAGTTGAAGGCAAACGCCAACTTTCAGGAATTGCAGGCGCAGATTGAGGGCACCGAAAACCGTATTAACGTGGAGCGCAACAAGTTCAACAACGTCACCAACGATTACAACGGCTTCATTCGGCAGTTTCCAAACAACCTGTTCGCGGGCGTATTCGGCTTCTCCTCAAAAGGCTACTTCGAAGCGGATCCTGCTTCTCAGAAAGCCCCTACAGTACAGTTTTAATACAGCGCGCAGGGCTTCGTGCAGGGGTTTATGCTTTGCTACTACCCCTAACACGAAGCCCTACGCACCTCGTACTAAGCACTTATTATGAACAACCCTCTAACCCCGGAGCAAGAAGCGGCGCTGGTAGCGGCTATTCGCCAAGCCGAAATCAAAACGTCGGGTGAAATTCGGGTACACTTGGAAGACACCTGCCCTACGCCCGAGCCCCTGGATAGGGCTGCGCAGGTGTTTGCTGAGTTGAATATGCACCGCACTGCTCAGCGCAACGGGGTGCTTTTTTATCTGGCTTGGGAAACGCGCCGCTTCGCCGTCATTGGCGATGTAGGCATAAACGCGGCCGTGCCCGACGACTTTTGGGAAACAACCAAGGAAACCGTGATTAGGCATTTTCGCGCCAACGACTACGTGACCGGCCTGGAAAAAGGCGTGCGTATGGTGGGCGAGCAGCTCCAGCACTTTTTCCCCTACGATGCGGCCACTGACCGCAACGAACTCGACGATTCTATCTCTTTTGGCAAACCGACGCCCCCGCGCGCATGAGGCAGCTCTCCCCTTCGGCCTTCTGGCGAATCTTTGTTCCCTGCTTGGTATTGTGGCTGGCCGTGGCCGGAATTTGCCCCTCAGCCCTCGCCCAAAATTTGCCCCCCAGGCCCAGTCCGCCCCGGCTGGTAAATGACCTCGCCGGCATGCTGCGCCCCGATGAAGTAGCAGCGCTGGAAAATAAGCTCGTCGCCTACAACGACTCCACGTCCTCCCAGATTGCCGTCGTGACCATTCCCACGCTCGGCGACTACGAGCTGGCCGACTATGCTCAGCAGCTCTACGAGGCCTGGGGAATTGGCCAGAAAGGCAGCAACAACGGCATCCTGATTCTGGTGGCGCAAAAGGAGCGCAAAGCCCGCATCCAGACTGGCTACGGCCTGGAAGGCGCCGTGCCCGATGCCATTGCCAAACGTATTATCACGAATACCGTCGCGCCGGCTTTTCAGCAAGAGCGCTACTACGACGGCCTTAATCGGGCCACCGATCAGCTTATTGCTCTGGCAAAAGGCGAGTACAAAGCCGACCCAGTTGCTCGCCGTACCCGCAGCAGCGACAACAGCGGCTCCGGCTGGACCTTCTGGATTATTATTGGGGTGTTGGTGTTGTTTCTGCTGATGCGCAACCGCGGCGGCGGCTCCGGTGGCCGACGCAGCCGGGGCTTTGGTGGCATGGGCGTGCCTCCCATTATCTTCGGTGACTTCAGCGGCGGCCGCGGTGTATTTGGTGGCGGTGGAGGTTTTGGAGGTGGCTTCGGCGGAGGCGGTGGCGGCGGTGGTTTTGGCGGCTTCGGGGGCGGCAGCTCAGGCGGTGGCGGGGCCAGCGGCAGCTGGTAGCTACTGCGCCTGCTCGGTGCCGCCCGGCACCACCTGCTTATATACCGACAGCTCATAGAATGGGCGCAGCAGCTGAATAACGTCCAGGGCATCAGCTACGGCTTCGTGGGCTACTGTGTCGTCTTCAAACTTTGCGCGCGCCTTGCAGATGCTCATCGTTGGCAGGCGCGAATCCTTATTCCAATTTAAGTAAAATGCGGCCGGGTCCAGCATAGCGGGCTCGGCGCGCACTAAATTGCCGTAGCCCGGCAGCTCACGCAGAAAGCCTAAGTCGAAAGAGGCGATATTCTTGCCGGCCATAGTCACGGTTACGCAATCGTGCTTATCGGCTTTGAATCCTTGGGCCAGCAAAAACTCGCGCAATTGGGGCAGAAGTTCGTCTGGGGGGCAAATTTCCGGGTTGGGTTCTTTGCGCGCCAACTCTTCTAACAAGCGGGCATTCAGAGCCAGCGCCCCGGCGGTGCCTATGTACTCATGGTGGCGCACCGCGCGCCTAAACACGGGCAGTTCGCTGAGTGGCCGGGGCCGCTTGGTGTCTTCTACCACGGCTGCCAGTTCCAGAATCTGGTGGCGCTGAGGCTTGCCGCCGGTGGTTTCGAGGTCGAGGGAGATATAGCGCATACTGCAGAAATCAGGCTTAGCGGCTTTGAGTAAAGGAAACTGACTTTGAAACGTACGCAGAGCAGCAGGTGCTGTATGTTTTTGACCTTAACATCTTCTTCATAGTTAGTACCTGAGCAATCTTGGCTTATTGCCCCGAGCATTGGTATGCTCTTGCTTTATAACCGACAGTGTACCATATGGTAACAGCTCAGCAGGCAGATTTGCTGCTGTTATGGCTGCGTTAAGCAAGTCCTGCTTTTCTCTGCTTCAGCATACAATATCATAGCCTTGGGGTAATATTTCAGTAACAGCGTGCTGGTAGTTTTGCACCCACAACAACCATCCAACACCATGTTACACAGTTACTTCGCCCGAGCTGCCAAGCTCGGTGCGACGGGTCTTCTTGTGCTTTTTTGGAGCATCAGTGCCTTCGCACAATCTCAATCTGTTTCGGGAACTGTGACCGACGACCAAGGTCTAGGACTGCCAGGTGCTACCGTCATCGTGAAGGGTACGACTACGGGCACCTCCACCGATCCGGAGGGCGCTTACACTCTCAATGTAAGCCCCGATGCCGTGCTGGTAGTTACCTACATCGGCTACCTCACTCAGGAAGTGCCCGTGGGGGGCAAAACCCAAATCAACCTGCGCCTCTCGCCCGACGCCAAGCAACTCAACGAGGTGGTGGTGACGGCCCTCGGTATTGAGCGCGAACAGAAAGCGCTAGGTTATGCTGCCCAAACGATCGACGGAGAAGCATTGCTGGAAGCTCGGCCCAACAACTTTGCTCAGGCTTTATCGGGCAAAGTGGCGGGCCTGAACCTGGTTTCGGCGGGTTCGGGACCGGTAAACTCCACCCGCATTACGCTGCGTGGCGACAACTCCCTGAACCCCAACGGCAACAATGCCCTAATCATTCTGGATGGCGTGCCTATGAATAGCGGCCTGACCAGCTCGGGCGTGGGCAGCGCTTACGGCGCGGGCTCCGGCAACGACGTACCCGTAGACTTCGGCAACGGCATTGCCGATATTAACCCCGATGATATTGCCAGCATCACGGTGCTAAAAGGAGCCAGTGCCACAGCCCTTTATGGTAGCCGCGCCGCCAATGGAGCCCTGATTATTACTACCAAAACTGGCTCGCGCAAAAAGAAAGGCTTAGGCGTAACGGTGAACAGTAACTCCAGCATTAACACCGTGCTGCGGTGGCCCGAATATCAGTATGAGTACGGCCAGGGTACAGGGCGCTCCTTTAACGCCGCCGGCGAGCCTTACTACTCCTACGGCGCCTCGCCCGACGGGGCCAGCACGGGCGGCACCAGCAGCGCCTTCGGGCCCCGCTTCGATGGGCAAGAGTACTTCCAGTACGACCCCGTAATCCAAGCTCAGTCGGCGGAACGGCTGCCTTGGGTGCCTTATAAAGACAACATTAAAGGGTTCTTCCGCACTGGCTCTACTCTCACCAACAGCGTAGCCTTGGAAGGGGGCAACGAAACCAGCTCGGCACGCGCCTCCATCACCCACTCCAAGAACAAGTGGATAATGCCCAACACAGGGTATGAGCGGCTAACGGCGGCCCTCAGCGTGAACCATAATATCACGGATAAGCTGAAGCTGGGGGGCAAAGTAAACTTTACCAACCGCACCAGCGACAACCTGCCCGCCACTGGCTACAACAACCAGTCGCTGTCGTACTTCATGATTTTTCAGAACCCGAACGTGCCGCTCGACGCGTATCGCACCATCTGGAAAAACGGCTTCGATCAGATTGACCAAGTGCACCCGTTCAGCACCTTTATCGATAACCCTTACCTGATTGCTCAGGAAATGACCAACGCCGTGACGACGCGCACGACGGTGGGCAACGTGTCGGGTACTTATGAGTTTTCGCCTAAGTTCAGCCTGCTGGCGCGCTCAGGTATTAGCATGAGCCAGGAGGCCCGCGAGATGCGCCGCCCTTATAGCACCGCCAACTTCCAGCGCGGCTACTACAAGCAGCAGGATATCAGCAACTACGAAGTAAATACCGACGCCCTACTGACTTACCACGAGCAACTAGGCACCCACTTCGACCTGCGCGCCTCGGTGGGGGGCAATATTATGAACCGGCGATTTCGGGGAATTGACGGCGTGGTGGAAGGCTTGGTAATTCCGGGCGTGTACAAGCTGACCAATGGTCTGAGCAATCCGCTACTTACCAGCACCACCACGGCCCGCCGCATCAACAGTCTTTATGCCCTCACATCGTTTTCCTACGACGACAAGATTTTCATTGATCTGACCGGGCGTAATGACTGGTCGAGCACGCTGCCAGCTCAGAACAACTCGTTCTTCTATCCTTCTATCAGCTCCAGCTTTATTCTGAATGAGCTTCTGCCTATGCCCTCTTCCATTTCGCTGGCTAAAGTGCGACTGTCGGCGGCGCAGGTGGGCAACGATACCGACCCTTACTACACCCGCAAGTACTACGGTCGCAGCGACTTTCCGGGCGCGGGCTCAGTGCCAACGACGCTCTTCAACCGGGATTTCAAGCCCGAAATCACAACCAGCTACGAGGCCGGCGTGCAGTACCTCATGTTTCAGGGGCGCCTAGGAGCCGACGTGACGGTGTACCAAAATACCACCCGCAACCAGATTCTGGAGGTGCCCATCGACCCTACCACGGGCTACAGCCGCGCGCTGCTCAATGCTGGTGAGGTGCGCAACCGGGGCGTGGAGGTAGTATTCAATGCCCAGCCTATCGACAACAATGCCTTTAAGTGGAAAACCACTACCACGTGGTCGCGCAACCGCAACAAGGTGCTAAGTTTGGCCGAGGGCCTGGATGATCAGCAGGTAATTGGCACCGGCGGCACGGCCACTATTATGGCTACGGTAGGTGGCACCACCGGCGACATCTACGGCTTCGGCTTCGAGCGCGCCCCCGACGGGCAGATTATTTACAACAAGGACGGCCTGCCAGTGCAGCCCGCCGCCATCAAGTTTATCGGTCGGGCCTACGCCGACTGGCGGGGGGGCTTTTTAAACGAGTTCAGCTACAAAAACTTCCGCGTGAGCGCACTGCTCGACGGGCAGTACGGCGGCATCATCTATTCCCAGACTCACCACAAAATGAGCGAGCAGGGCAAGCTAAAATCGACGCTGCCGGGCCGCGAAGAAGGCTTCATCATCGGGGAAGGCGTGGTAGTCAATGCCGACGGCACTTACTCGCCTAATACCAAAGAGGTGATTCCGGCCGCGTACTACGCTGAGTACTACCGCCGCGCCAACATCGAGTCCAACTCGTTTGATGCCTCTTACCTGAAGCTGCGCGAAGCTCGCATTGAGTTCACGCTGCCAGCCGCTCTGCTGGCCCGCACCAAAGCCCTGAGCGGGGCCACAATTGGCCTCTATGGTCGCGACTTAGCCATGTGGACCAGGTTCCCCATTTTCGATCCGGAGACGGCGGCCCTGAATGGCGGCACGCTGCTGCCCGGCGTGGAAATCGGGCAGTTGCCTTCCACCCGCACCATGGGCGTGAACCTCACCCTTCAGTTTTAAGCCACCAGGAGCCTGAAAAAGCCCCCCAGTCGGCCATTTCCTTTCTGACTTTCTTTTTCGATGAAAAAATTCGTTGTTCTGCTGCTGCTCAGCTTAGGCGGCAGTATGGTGTCGTGTACCGATGGGTTTGAGGAGTTGAATCTAGACCCCAACCGCATTGAGAGAATTAGCCCTGGCACGCTGCTCAATCCGATTGTGTACAGCATAGCCACTTTCAATACCAGCCGCGCCGACGCATTCACCTTCGATATTATGCAAGTGGCCTTGCCGTTTCCGAGTGTATCGGGGGGCGTGCATCGCTACTTGGTCAGCGAAAGTGCCGGCAACTCTACCTGGACCACGTATTACCGCTGGCTGGCTAATATCCGGGAAATGCGCTTGGCAGCCGAGGCGGCCCAAGACCCCAACTACGAAGCCATAGCCCTCACGCTCAATGCCTGGGCGTACGCCAACCTGACCGACTGCTTCGGCAACATTCCCCAGACCGAAGCCAGCCGGGCTGAGGACGGCATTCTGTATCCCGTATTTGATTCTCAACAGGAGATTTACACCCGCCTGCTCGACGACCTGGAAACAGCCAACGGCTTGTTTGATGCCACTCGTACCATGAGCTACGGCAGCGACCTGTTGTACAACAACAGTGTGCCTAACTGGCGGCGCTTCTGCAACTCGCTGCGCATGCGCCTCCTATTGCGGGTATCCAAGCGCCCTGAGATGAATGCTCCAACCCAGTTGGCGGCCATGATCAATGACCCGGTGAAGTATCCGGTGTTTACTCAAAACAGCGAAGCCGCCATCCTGCGCCTTACGGGCGTCACGCCCAACGTATCGCCCTGGGGCCGCGCTATTGACTTTACCACCTTCCGCGCCGCCGCCGAGTTCTTTATCGACAACCTCAATACTTGGGCCGACCCCCGCTTGTCCAGGTTCAACACCCAGGCCAGAACCCAGAACGGCAGCACCACCATTGGCTACAAGGGCATTCCGAGCGCCTACGCGGGCAGCGACGCGCAGTTTCAATACCAGCCTTCCAATTTCAACGTGGCTTTGGTAACTGCTACGGCCGCCGCTCCCATGCCCTCGGTGCTAATGACGTATGCCGAGGTAGAGTTGATCAAGGCAGAAGCCGCCCAGCGTGGCTACACCACCGCCGACGCCCGCACCCATTACGAGCGGGGCGTAAAGGCAGCAGTGGAGCAGTGGGGGGCAGTTTTGTCGGCTACTTACTTCCAGAATCCGGCCGCAGCCTACAACGGCACCTTGGAGCGCATTATGCTACAGAAGTACTACGCGCTGTTTTTCAACGATTACCAGCAGTGGTTTGAGTACCGCCGCACGGGGCTACCCCGCTTGCCTCGCGGCCAGGATTTGCAGAACGGCGGCATCATGCCCGTGCGCTTTAAGTACCCTCTGGTGGTGCAAACAAACAACGGCCCCAACTATCGCGCGGCCGTGGAAGCCATGGGCGGCGACGACGTGAACACCAAAGTATGGTGGGAAAAATAGCCCCCAGCGCTTTTTTAAGAGCTGCCAGATTTTAATAGAACGTCATGCAGAGCGGAGCGAAGCATCTCGCGTGCTGATGTAAGGTTAGTAATCTAATGGCGCGAGCGAGATGCTTCGCTTCGCTCTGCATGACCACCTTTTGGTTTTCTGGTCACTCAACACCTGTAAACTGCTACTCTTCTTTCTCTTAACTCCTCACAATGTCTCAGCTAAGACGGACTTTTCTTAAATCAATTGGCTTGGCGGGCCTGGGCGTAACGCTGGATTGGAATACTGGCCTAGCCAGCCCGAAAGCGCCCCGTGCGCTTGGGGAAGAAAATACCATCACCACGCTCAGCGGTAAAGTACACGCTCAGGGTCAGGGAATTGCGGGCGTGGCCGTGACGGATGGCCTCCGCGTAACGCTTACGGATGCTAAGGGGCAATATTCTCTGGAAAGCAGCGGAGCGGCCGAGTTTGTGTACATCTCGGTGCCGCGGGGCTACGAGTTTCCGCACGAGCACGGCATGGCTCGCTTTTATCGGCGCAAAGAGGCCGTGCGGGGCCGTTTCAAGGCCGACTTTGAGCTGCGCAAGCTTAGCCAAGACGACACCCAGCACAACTTTATCGTGTGGGCAGATCCGCAGATGATTTCCAAAGCCGACGAGTTCAAGGCCACGGCCGTGCCCGACACGCAGAAGCTAGTGGCCAGCTATGGCGCGGGCACGTTGTTTCACGGCATTGGCTGCGGCGACTTGGTGTGGGATCATTTCGAGCTGTTTGAGGATTACCAGCAGGGCGTGACCAGCACCGGTATTCCCTTCTTTCAGGTGATCGGTAACCACGACATGGACCTCACCGCCCGCACCGATGAGGGCTCCGCTGATACGTTCAAAAAGCTTTTCGGCCCCACTTATTATTCTTTCAATCGGGGCGAAATTCACTACGTAGTGCTCGATGACGTGTTTTTCATTGGCACAGCCAAAAAATACATTGGCTACCTAACCGAGCGGCAACTGGCGTGGCTGGAGCAAGACCTGGCTCACGTGAAGCCGGGCACTACGGTGGTGGTGAATATGCACATTCCGCCTTACACCCGGCAGCACCTGCGCAACAAGGAAAAAGAGGAGCCGATGGGGGGCACAGTAGCCAACCGCAAAGAGCTGTACCGCCTGCTCAAGCCCTACAAAGCCCATATCATGTCGGGACATACCCACTTCAATGAGGTACTGCAAACGGAGGAAAACATAGTAGAGCACGTCCACGGCACCGTATGCGGAGCGTGGTGGACGGGCCCGATTTGCACCGATGGCACCCCCGGCGGCTATGGAGTGTACGAGGTGCGCGGCAGCGAGCTGAAGTGGTACTACAAGGCGCTGGGACAGGAGCGTAGCCATCAGTTTCGCATGTATCCTAAAGGCAGCTTGCCGGAGCGCCCCGAGGCCATGGTAGTAAACGTGTGGAACTGGGATGCGGCCTGGAAAGTGGCTTGGTTTGAGGATGGAGTGCGTCGGGGCGACATGCAGCAGTACACCGGCCTCGACCCCCTATCCGTGCAGCTCCACGCTGGCCCTGCCCTACCCGCCAAGCACAAATGGGTAGACCCAACGCTCACCGAGCACCTGTTTGTGGCTAATGTCTCGGCCGGCACCAAGGAAGTTAGAGTAGAAGTCACCGACCGGTTTGGGCAGGTGTACACGGATATCCTGTCGGCTTAGTTTCGCATCATTGCTTTTTATGAATAGTGCTCACTCCGCAGTGCAGGGTTGTTACCTTGGGCTGCGGAGTATTGTATGTTGCCTGTTTTGTTATGCCCAAGTCCCTGCCTTTCCTCTTCTGCCTGCTTCTTGTCTTGGCTACGGTCTTTAGCGCTACTGCCCAAAGGGCACCTCTCGATCGGCAGGGCCACCGCGGGTGTCGGGGCTTGATGCCGGAGAACACCATTCCAGCTATGCGCAAAGCTCTAGACCTAGGCGTGACGACGCTGGAAATGGATGTACTGGTTAGTCAGGACAATCAGGTCTTCCTCTCCCACGACCCCTACATGAATCCGGACTTTGTGCTCACGCCCGACGGCCAGCCTATTGCCCCGGCCGATGAGCACAAGCACCGCCTGTACGCCTTACCCTACGCCGAGATTCGGCGCTACGACGTGGGCAGCCAGGGCAACCCTAAGTTTCCACGTCAGCAGAAGCTCCGCACCTATAAGCCCCTGCTGGCTGAGGTCATTGACTCGGCCGAAGCCTACGCCCGCCTCAAAAAGCTCCCGCCGCCGCGCTACAACATCGAAACCAAAACTACCCCGGCCAGCGACGGTACTCTCCACCCTCAGCCTGCGCAGTTTGTGGAGCTATTGCTAGCGGTGGTGCAGGCCAAGGGCATTCAAAGCCGGGTTATCATTCAGTCATTCGACCCGCGCACCTTGGAAGTCGTGCACCGCGCCCAGCCTACCTTATCCACCGCTTTGCTAGTAGCGAATATAAAGGGCCTAACAGCCAACTTAGAGCAGCTCAGCTTCCGCCCCAGTATCTATAGCCCCAGCCATCAACTGGTAACGGCGAAGCTGGTAGAAGCCTGCCATCAGCTTGGTATCCAAGTCATTCCCTGGACCGTAAATTCCGCCGCCGATATTGCGCGCCTCACCAAGCTGCAAGTAGACGGCATCATCACAGATTACCCCGACTTATTTGCCCCCCAGCCCACGCGCTAAGCTGGGCAAATGGGTGTTAATGGTCGCTCATGACGCCGGCCGCAATAGCAACCGGTAGACGGTTTTCGGCAGGTGGCACCGGGCAGGAATATGGCCCCCCGTAGGCGCAAAAGGGATTATAAGCGCGGTTGAAATCCAGCACAACTTGCCCCTGCTGAATCTGCCCGATGCGCAGGTCGAGGTAGCGGCCGCCACCGTAGCTAGTGTGGCCGTTAGTTTGGTCAGTGAAGGGTACGAACAGATAATCCTGGTAGCCTTCGCGCTGGGTTAACTCTAGGTTTTGATAAATGGTAAGCTTGAGCTCTTGGCCATTCAGGGTGAAGTAAGCGTCGCCGTATTTGCGGTACATCGGGCGCCGGTCGGTGCTGGTTACCATAGCGAAGGGCGCCGCTAAGGAGTCGCGCACGAAGCGGGCTTGTACGCGGGCAGCGTAGTTGACAGGGAAGAACGGCAGGCTCTTGAATTTCTTCCGCACCTCCACCGGCAGCGGCGACTCGGCGGGGTTGCGGTACTCGGCGTTCAGTTCCCGCTGAAACTCAGCTACCAGCTTAGCGTGCTCAGCCGTCGATATAGCCGCGCTGACGGTGGTTGCTTGAGCCAGTAAGCTGCTCAGGGGCAGCAAGCCTAAAAGTATCAGAAGCCAGATCCGTTTCATGGCGGAAAGTACAGCAACTTTTGCGGACCATTTCTATCATTGTCGGAACACAGCGGAGCCTGGCGCGTTTACTCCATACGCTTGCTCCCTACCGCTTGTATATTCGCCTCCATGACCGAGACTACCGCCCCCGTCACCCCCAAAAAACTCTTCCTCCTCGACGCTTTTGCCCTGATCTACCGCGCTCACTTTGCCTTCAGCAAGAACCCGCGCATCAACTCCAAGGGTATGAATACGGGCGCCGTGCTTGGCTTCACCAACACGCTGGTAGAAGTGCTGCAAAAGGAAAAACCCACCCACCTCGGCGTGGCCTTCGATGCCCAGAAAAAGACGTTTCGCCATGAGAATTTCGCCGAGTATAAGGCTCAGCGCCAAGCTATGCCCGAGGATATCGGCACGGCCATTCCCTACATCAAGCGCATCATCGACGCCTTCAACATCCCGATTCTGATGGTGGATGGCTTTGAGGCCGACGACGTGATTGGCACCCTGGCTCAGCGGGCCGAAGCGCAAGGCTTTGAGGTGTTTATGATGACGCCCGACAAAGACTACTGCCAGCTCGTTACTGAGAAAATCAAGATTTACCGGCCCGCTTTCATGGGCAACGCCGCCGAAGTGCTGGACTTGCCTCACGTACTCCAGCGTTTCGAGATTGAGCGCGTAGAGCAGGTGACGGACATCCTGGGCTTGCAGGGCGACGCCTCCGACAACATTCCCGGTATTCCCGGCATCGGCGAAAAGACGGCCAAGACCCTGATTCAGAAGTACGGCTCCGTGGAGCAGCTCATTGCCCACGTAGACGAGCTAAAAGGCAAGCAGCAAGAAAACGTGCGCAACTTCGCCGAGCAGGGATTGATGAGCAAGGAGTTGGCGACGATTCACGTGAATGTGCCCATCCCATTCGAGCCCGACGCGCTGCTAATGGGTCCGCCCAACGAGGAGCAACTGCGGTCTTTGTTCGATGATCTGGAGTTTCGGCAGCTCGCGGCGCGGGTACTAAGCGGCGGCGCACCTGCCACTTCCACGCCTTCGCCCCGGGCGCGGCGTGCGGCGACTGGGGGGCAAATTGCCCTGTTTGGCGCGCCGGCCGCTACGGCTACGGCCGAGGGCGATGAGGAGGATGAAAATTTGCCCCCCGCTACCAAGCGGACCCTAGCCGATGTGCCCCACCAGTATCATTTGGTGGATACGCCGGCCATGCGCAAGTCTCTGCTGAGCTTCCTGATGCAGCAAAAAGAAGTCAGCTTTGATACTGAGACGACTGGCTTGGATACGATGACTTCCCGGCTAGTAGGCTTGTCGTTCTGCTACCTGCCCGGTGAGGCATATTACGTACCTGTTCCCCACGATGATACGGCCGCGGCCCAGGCTATTGTCGACGAGTTTCGGCCCTTCTTGGAAAGCGAAACCATCGGTAAGATCGGCCAGAACATCAAGTACGACCTCACCATCCTGAAGCACTACAACGTGCGGGTGCGCGGGCCGCTGTTCGATACCATGCTGGCCCACTACCTGCTGGAGCCCGACATGCGCCACAACATGGACATCTTGGCCGAGACCTACCTGCACTACACGCCGGTGTCGATTCTGGAACTTATCGGCCCCAAGGGCAAAAACCAGAAAACCATGGCCGATTTGCCCCCCAGCCAGGTCGCCGATTATGCCTGCGAAGACGCCGACGTGACCTTGCAGCTCAAGCACGTATTCGAGCCGAAGCTGGCTAAAGTCGGCTTACTCAAGTTGCTGAACGAAGTCGAAAATCCGCTGGTACCGGTGCTAGCCGATGTGGAGTACGAAGGCGTGCGCATCGACAGCTCGGCCATGGGCGAATACTCAGCCGAGCTGCAAGGCTACGTGACCGAGCTGGAGCAGCAGATTTTTAAAGCTGCCGGCCAAGAGTTCAACATCGGCTCCCCCAAGCAGTTGGGCGAAGTGCTGTTCGACAAAATGCAGCTCGGTGGCGGTAAAATCAAGAAGACGAAAACCGGCCAATACGCCACCGGCGAAGAGGTACTGAGCGTGCTGGCCATCGATAACCCCGTGGCCGCGCTTATTCTGGAATACCGCCAGCTCACCAAGCTACGCTCAACCTACGTAGAGGCGCTGCCGCAACTGGTATGTAGCCTTGATGGTCGCGTGCATACCTCTTTCAACCAGGCAGTAACTGCCACCGGCCGTCTGAGCAGCACCAATCCCAACCTTCAAAACATTCCGATCCGGACTGAGAAAGGCCGCGAAATTCGCAAAGCCTTCGTGCCCCGCGATGCCGACCACCTACTCGTCGCGGCCGATTACTCCCAGATTGAGCTGCGCATCATGGCCGACTTTAGCAAGGACGCCACGATGATTGAGTCTTTCCGTCAAGGCATTGATATTCACAGCAGTACGGCCAGCAAAGTGTTTCATGTGCCGTTATCGGCCGTGGACGGCGAGATGCGCCGCCGAGCCAAGACGGTGAACTTCGGTATTATTTACGGCATCAGTAGCTTCGGTTTGGCTCAGCGTCTGAGCATTTCCCGTAAGGAAGCCACTGAAATCATTGAAGCCTACTTTGAGGAGTTTTCGGCCGTGAAGCGCTTCATGGATGAGAGCATCAATAAGGCCCGCGAGTTGGAATACGCCGAGACCCTACTCGGTCGCCGCCGCTACCTGCGCGACATCAACTCGCGCAACGCTACCCTACGTGGCTTCACCGAGCGCAACGCCATCAACGCGCCCATCCAAGGCACCGCCGCCGACATCATCAAAATTGCGATGATCCGCATTCACGACTGGCTGGAGCAGGAAAAGTTAGGCACCAAGATGATTCTGCAAGTACACGACGAATTGGTGTTCGACGCGCCCAAGGAGGAAGTTGAGTATATCATTCCTCACATTAAGGAGCTGATGATAAACGCGTTGCCGCTAAGCGTGCCAATGGAAGTGGAAGTAGGCACGGGAAGCAACTGGTTGCAGGCGCACTAAATCCCTTATATAACAAAGAGCACCTTGCTTCTCGCTGAATGTACGAGAAGCAAGGTGCTCTTTGTTATATAAGGGATTTACTGAACTCGAGTGAATACGACTCTATTTGTCATAATTGAATCCTGACGTTGGCCTATTACGTGAGTAGATCTAAAACTAAATTCACTTGGTTCATTTGAATAATAGTGTAAGAACCAGTGACTGCTTGTACAGTAGGTAATGCACTTACCCCCGCCCCTAGCCTATCGTACCCAATGAATAGCATGCTTTGATCGTCAGTAATCTTCCACGTCCCCCATTCTATTGTTTGCCCCCCTCCCCACACATCACTGATATTTAAGGCGCATGCTCCTGGTTCAGTACTCCATGTCACCTTACTACTGGGGTCAAAGGTAATTGTACTCTTACCCAAGCATGGCGTTGAAGAATTTGGTGAAAATGACTTGAAAAAGTCATGTGTAATTTTAGCCGCACCATTCTTTGCGCTCAAATCGAACGTATAAGCAGTCATACGCCAAGTGCTATCACCTAATGTAGTCATTTGGCGAGATGGCGAAACCTTCTCCTTTGAGCAAGAGATAAATAAACCACTTACAAGCAGTGGGATCAAAAAATAACTTTTCATGTTTTAATACTTAAGAGACGTAAATATTGTTAAAAGAGGTGATTGCTAATCTCTCATAGCAATCACCTAACTGCTTTATGCAAGCGAATATTGTGAATACTCTATAATAATTACATTTAACAATATTAGCCTTTAGATTTTAAGACTTTACTATGATTGCTAATACTAGCACTTTCTATGATGTTGTCGTAATTGGCGCGGGACCAGTAGGCCTAGCCTGCGCTATTGAGGTGCAGCGTCGTGGCTTGTCGGTTTGCGTGGTCGATAAAGGTGCCTTGGTCAACTCTATTGTGGGTTACCCCACTAACATGGAGTTCTTCTCAACGCCCGAGCTGCTCGAAATTGGCGGTTACCCCTTTCCAACCAGCGGATACAAGCCTCTGCGCGAGGACGCTTTGGATTATTACCGTCGCGTAGCTCTGGCCGAGAAACTACCCCTGCGTTTGTATGAGCGCGTACTAGGACTGGAAGGCGAAGCTGGCTCCTACGAGTTGCTGACTAACCTGGGCCGTATTCGGGCGCAAGCCGTGATTGTGGCTACCGGATTCTTTGACGTACCAAATAAGATGAATGTGCCCGGCGAAGACCTGCCCCACGTAAGTCATTATTATAAAGAGCCCTATGCGCACGTCGGGCAGTCGGTTGTTGTAGTGGGGGCCAAAAACTCATCGGCCAAAGCGGCGTTGCAGCTGGCCCGCGCCGGCGCCGATGTGACGCTGGTCGTGCGCAGTGCAGCCATTGCCGACTCGGTGAAATACTGGATTCGGCCCGACTTGGTGAACCGCATTTCCGAGGGGCGCATCAAAGCATTGTTCAACACTGCTATCATGGCTATTCGGCCCGGTGAGGTAGATGTGTTGACTGAAAATGCCCCCCAGACCTTGCCCGCAAGCTTTGTGTATGCGCTCACCGGCTACCGCCCCGATTACAGCTTGCTTGCTGCCTTAGGCATTGATACACAGCCCGACGCGGCCCGCACTCCCTGTCATGACCCTGAGACATTCGAAACCAACCGCGCTGGCGTGTACTTGGCTGGTACCGTATGTGGGGGGCTAAATACCAGCCGTTGGTTTATTGAAAACGGTCGGTATCACGCGGCTGTCATTGCGGCACATCTGGCGGGCCAGGCGGCGCCGGCGTTACCGCCCGTGCTACAGCAAGTGCAACTATCGTAGCGTAGGCAGAATGCATAGAACAAAAAAGCCTCTCCTGTATAGGAGAGGCTTTTTTGTTCTATAACCTAAAGCAATTTACGGGAACTGAACACCCCGGTAATCATTAGGATTAATCGTCGGTACAGAGGCTCCGTACTGCTGGTTGATGATGCGGATCATCTCGTTGGCTACGATAGCGTAGCCGCGGGGAGTGAGGTGGACGCCATCTAGGGAGAACAGGTTACCAGTAATGAACTGAGCCGTATTGTTTATACCGTTCGTTACGATGCCGTTGGTAGCTACGCGGGCGAAGAAGCCGTTAACATCAAATACCGCCAACCCTTTAGCGGTAGCTTTTGCTGTAATTGCGTTATTGAAGGAAGTAGTAGCATTACGTACTAAAGTCTGCTCTGCATCATCCAGTACAAAGGCACTTGGAATAGGATTGCGTGGATCCGTTCCGAACGTTTGAAGCGTGTCGATGCCATAAGCGACTAGAAATGCAGGGAAGGCCGCTGCAGGGCCACCACTCTGCCCATATACAAAACGCCAAGCCCGACCGGTACGCTGATTCAGCAAGCCAAGAAACGGCGAAGAAGTCAGAGTAAACAGTTGGCGACCTACACCATCAGCACCACGAATGTCAGCGGTTGTGATCTGTCTACGGTTGGTAGAAGTCGGCCCACCTATAGCCGATCCTGTCTGAATTACGATAGCAGGTACACCGTTTGGCAAACCCGGCTGCGGAGTCTGCAACGTAGCTTTGAACGATGGACCTACTGTAGTGAAGAACGGAATGTTGGTAACATCCGGAATAGTAGCAACTATGCCTTTTGCATTACCTGCTGTGAGCGCATCAATGAGCGCGTTATTATTGTTCGTAAAGGTGTTTACAGCTGTTAGCGAACTGGTTGCAGCAGTACTTGCACCACCCGATGTTGCGTAGCCTAATACGTCGTTATTACCTAGCCAAGCACTGAAGAAAGTAGGCTGAGAAGCCGCAACGCGGGCTAAATAAGTTTGCGTAGCCTGAGCATCGGGAGTAATACGCTCGAATAGAGGATTACCCTGTGTGCTACCGTAACCAGCTGTTTGAATATCCGCCATGCGAATGCCGGGTACTCCCAAGTTATTGATCGGCTCGGTAAACTTAGTATAGAGTGGGCGGGCGGCCGTGGCACCTGCACGCAGAGCTAGCTCAGTAGTAACAGATGCGGTGATAGGGTTTCCAGTAGCAGTAAAGCCCGTCAGACGCAAGTAGCCGGTACCATTGCGTTGCGCTTCCGTAAAGAGTGGCTGTACAAACTCGCCACCGCCTACGGCACGAAACTGCTGCGCTAGCAAAGCGGGATACGAATTTAGCTGTCCTTCTCGGTACAAACCACCATCTGCTTGTCCAGCGGTCAGGGAGTTACCTACAGCAATGTAGCGCGAGAAGTCCGCGGTGCCACTGCTGGGCTTGATGTCTTCTTCCAAATCGGGCTGGCAGCCAGTGAGAGCCAACCCAAGCAGCGCCAGGAAAGGAGCGGATTTAGTAAACAGTTTGGAGATCATATAGATACAAGCAAGGCAAAGAGTTAGAAAGAGTAATTCAGGCCGATACCAGGAATTACAATATTGGTTTTGTAGGTACCTGCTACCCGGTCCTGCGTGCCATTAGCTACCAGCTGGCTTTGCGTCTGGCTGCGCTTGGCAATGCTTACAAACTGAGTGGAGAAGTCTACGCCGAACTTGCCGAAGGCGTAAGAAGCACCGATAGTACCACTAACGCGGTTCGCGTCAGGCGTCTCAGGCGTTACGTATCCATCACGCACCGGCGACTCATCATAAGCACCACCGGCACGTACCGTCAGGCCTTCGGTAAGTTTGTATTGCCCACCTAAACGGAATGTAAGCGCATCCTCGTAGTTGCGCTTTGATACGCTGGTGTTGGAACCGTTGATAGGATCAGCAAAATTGAATTGCAGGCTCTTATACTTGCTCCACTCAGCGTAGTTTACATCAAGGCCGATAGTCAGCTTCTCAGTAGGCATGAAACCCAGACCGATGCTGGTGGTCGCAATCAGGGGAAGCGTAGCGCTAAACTTGGTATTGGGGAAACGAGCAGCAAATACCGACTGAGGGTCAATGCCGGTGAACGTCACGTCGCCGTCTTTTACTTCGGCGTCAATCTTAGAGCGGTAGTTTATACCCAGGCTAAATTTCTCCGAAGGCCGGAACATAACGCCGGCGTTGAAACCGACTTTACGTTCGGCTTCGCCATCCAACTCAATGTGACCAAAAGAGTTAGGCAAGGGCACATCGCGCTGCAAGTTCACGGCTCCATAAGCCAGCACCGTGAGGCCTGCTCCTACGCTGATTTTGTCTGTGATAGCATAGCTCACGGTAGGCTGCACATATACAGATACAAGTTCGATCTCGGTCAGGGCCGTGCGACCTTCCCAACCCTCAGCGTACTTCAGCGTGCTGCCAAAAGGCGTGTAGACGGCAATACCTGCCCGAAACTTTCCTTCTGCCGGACCAAAGCTCGCATACAGGTTGAAAGGCGTAACCACCGAATTGCGCAGCTCACGCTGAGTATTTCCTCCTTCAGCCACGAAAGCCGAGCGGGCAAACGTAGCGTTAACTCCCACCTGTACACCTCGCTCGCGGACAAAAGCCAGCGCACCTGGATTATAAAACATGGCAGCTTGGTCGAGTGATAAGCCGACACCGACGCCGCCCATACCATTGTTTTTCTGCCCGGCCAGCGTCACCTGATAGCCACCCGCCGAGGCCGCCGTACCCGTAAGTAGCGCACCACCCACGAGGAGTAGAGATTTAAACTTCATAAAAAAAGAGGAATGAGTGAGAATTTGGGGTTATCGGGTCTAAATGTAAGTAGAAAAATCAACCATTAGTAGGCGTGCCGAACAGTTAATATTGGAATAATATCTTTCTGTTAATTGCCCCCAGCTGTTCCTTGAGGCTTACCAATGGTAGCGCATTGTTCAAGCAGCCACTACTTGTCGCTTTTGTAGGTTCAGGCGCTGCCCGCTCACCAGCACATGCACGCGCAAATCTTGGGCCGCAACGGGCTCGCCGCGCCCAATGCGCCCTAAGTTACTGCCGTGCAGATGCTGTCCATCGACCACCATCACAACGCCGTCACCAAAAACTTCTGCTTCGTGCCCGCTTCGCACGATAATACCCGTCTCTTGACCTAAACCCAGGCCCAGCCGAGTAGGATGCTGCACCACCGCATGAGCCAAGCGGCCAAAGCGCCCTCGCTCAGCAAAGTGCTGATCTAGGTACACTTGGCCTAGTAAACCCAAGCCGCTGGCCGTGCGCAGGCCGCCTTTGGTAAGCGAGCGGGCCCCGTAGCCTTCTACAATCATACAATCGGGGAGTACGGCGGCGCCAGCACTAGTGCCGGCTACGATAAAGGCCGCATCGTGGCGGTAGCGGTCGGCGAGTACGGCTAAGGCGCGGGTTTGCTGCCAAAACTCGGTGATGCGCTCCTGGTCGCCGCCCGTAAAGAAAACTAGGCTAGCGCGCTCCAGTCGCTTCAGGTTTTCGGGGGTGTCGGCTGGATGGCGCTCATCTACTCGCAGGTGGTGCACCGATTGGCAGCCCAGATCGCGCAAGCTATCCTGGTAGCCCCGGCTGCTGCGCCCAGGGTTGCTAGAGGCCGTAGTCACAATTTCAACAGTGGCAGCGGGCGAGGGCAGCATATCGGTAAGCATGGCTAACATGGCGTCGTCGTCGCCACCGCCCAAGGCTACTAGAGTTCCGAGAGGTAGTTTTTTGGGCATAAACCGAAGATTATAAGAGTTTTATTTAGTAAGTGCAGCAGTGGCCCAGGGGGCTTTTCCTAGATTCGACATCTACTTTGGAGACCTAAGCAAGCAGCCCGGATCAAATGTTAGGTCCTGCTACCTACGTTAACTTGACCAGATAGAGGGCGTATTGATTGACAGTTAGTTATTCGCTCACGTTTTCGTCCTTGTTATGCCCTCCGATTCTACCTCTTCATCCGAAAAAGATCAGCTTCAGCACGAGCGGAACGAACTTCTCGAGCAAATCACCGACTGGTTGGAAACGCCTATGCTGGTGTTGGGTTTCATTTGGCTGGCTTTATTAGGCGTCGAGCTGATTTGGGGGCTTTCGCCGGCGCTAGAGCTGCTAGGTACAGGTATATGGGTCATCTTTATTTTGGATTTCCTGCTCAAGCTGTGGTTGGCGCCACACAAATGGGCGTTTATTAAAGCTAATGTTATTACACTGATTTCGTTGCTAGTGCCAGCCCTGCGGCTGTTTCGGCTGGCGCGAGTGGTTCGTGTATTCCGTGCAACCCGCGCCGTGCGCGGGCTACGGCTCGTAAAAGTGGTAGGCTCACTGAACCGCGGTATGCGGGCTTTGTCCAGTACGTTTGGGCGCCGGGGTGCCGGGTATGTGGCCGCCCTCACCGGAGTCGCTTTATTTCTAGGTGCTGCGGGCATGTATGCTTTCGAAAACCAAGTTAAAGGCGGCTTTCACTCCTACGCCGATGCGCTGTGGTGGACGGCCATGCTACTCACTAGCCTAGGTAGCGAATACTGGCCCCAAACCCTGGAGGGCCGAACCTTATGCTTCCTGCTGGCATTATATGGCTTTGCAGTATTTGGCTACTTCACGGCTACGCTGGCCTCTTTTTTCATGGGGCGCGACGCCGAAAGCCCCGAAGCCGAGCTGGCCGGTGCGGCCCAAGTGGCGGCTCTGCACGCCGAGTTGCGACAGCTGCGCCAAGAGCTGCGTGCTGTTCAGCTCCCGCCCCCACCCAACACCCTGCAGAATTAGCGGACTGCTGGCGGCAGAGCGGGTTTTTTAGGCTAATTTTGGGGGCCTATTTCCAACCAACTCACCCTTGCCTAGCGAAGCACTCCTCTTAGTCGTTCATGAATCAGCATCCTACCACCGACCAGATTACGTCCCTGATTCAGGAGGGCGAATTTTTTAAGCTCAAGGAACTGCTCAAGAAGTTTGAGCCAGCCGAAGTGGTAGAGCTTATTGAAGAGGAAGAAGAACGCGAACAGCTGATTATTTTTCGCCTCTTGCCTTTGCAATTGGCTACTCAGGTATTCGAGTACCTCGACATTGATGTGCAGCGGCATTTTCTGGCCAATCTTAGTCAGGATAAAATCTCGGATATTCTAAACGAGATGTCGCCGGATGACCGGACGGCCCTGCTGGAGTTTTTGCCCGACGACTTTGTAAAGGAGCTGATTCAGACTTTGTCGGAGCCCGAGCGCAAGGTAACGCTGGAGCTGCTGGGCTACCCCGAGTACAGCGTGGGCCGCCTGATGACGCCCGATTACATTGCCATCCGCGAGAGCTGGACGGTACAGCAGGTGCTCGACTACATTCGGCGGCACGGGGGGCAATCTGAGACGCTGAGCGTGCTGTACGTAACCGATGAGCGCGGTGTCCTTATCGATGACATTCGCATTCGGGAGTTTTTGTTGGCTGATCCCAGCAAGCGTGTGAGCGAATTGATGGACCGCCGCTTTGTGCACCTTCAAGCCATGCAGGACCAGGAGGAGGCTATTGAGGTATTTCGCAAAAATGACCGGGTGGCCTTGCCTGTTGTCAATGATGATGGCGTGCTCTTCGGCATCGTGACCATTGACGATATTCTGGACATCCGGGAAGAGGAAGACACCGAAGACATTCAGAAGCTTGGTGGCTCTCAAGCCCTCGACGAGCCTTACCTCAGCATTCCTCTCATTGGCATGGTGCGCAAGCGGGCTGGCTGGCTTGTCATTCTGCTTATCGGCGAGATGTTTACGGCCACGGCCATGGGTTTTTTTGAGGAAGAAATAGCCAAAGCTGTCGTACTGGCCCTATTTATTCCACTTATCATCAGCGCGGGCGGCAACGCGGGCTCTCAGGCTACCTCCCTTATTATTCGGGCTATGTCATTGGGCGAATTGAGTATAAGCGAGTGGTGGCGGGTTATGCGCCGCGAGTTGGCTACCGGGCTCATGCTGGGGGGCATTTTGGGTTTAGTAGGCCTTCTGCGTATCCTACTCTGGTCGCGGCTCTATCCGGCTGAATACGGTGAGTACTATTGGCAGATAGGGTTTACCGTCGGCTTTTCCCTCGTAGGTATTGTGCTGTGGGGCTCATTGTGCGGGTCTATGCTGCCCCTGCTGCTTAAGCGCTTGGGCGCCGACCCAGCTACCTCATCAGCACCTTTCGTGGCTACGCTGGTGGACGTGACGGGTTTGGTAATCTATTTCTCTTTTGCCCTGCTGTTTTTGAGCGGCACCCTACTTTAGGCCGTATTAAGTGGTCCGCAGCCGATCGTTGCCCACGCCAGCGCCGTATGCTGGCCTAAGGTTTCTTTCTAGGGCTTATGACTGAACAACTGATCACTCAAAAGGAAAGCCAGTTCGACTGGCTCGATATTACTAATCCAGGCACCGGCGAGCTTCAGGCTATAGCCGAGCAGTACGATTTGCCCGATTCGCTGGTTCTCGACTGTTTGGAGGCCACTCACTTACCGAAGTTCGAAACCAGTAACGGCCTGAATTTTATTATTCTGCGGGTATTAGTCACGCCCGAGTATAGCGAAGCTGACACTATTCAAGAGTTGAGCACCAAGATTGCCATCTTCTACACCGCCGATTACCTGATTACCGTTCATCGGCGGCCGCATCCTGTGCTTGGTGAACTGAAAGATGTAGCCTGTAACCGCGACCAAGGGTGTAGCTCACCGGCTGAGGTGGCGATTCACATTGTGCGCTATGCCCTCAATAGCTACGTTAAACCGGCCCATATTCTTACCCGCCAGCTCGACGACTACGAGGCGGATATTTTCCTGAAGCGCGAAGTACCCAATACGTTGCAGGGCCTTTACTTTCTGAAGCGCAAAGCCTCAGCGGCCAAGCAGCTCCTGCTGCTCACTCGCGACATCCTGACCATGCTGCGGCGCCAGTCGGCTACCGATGATGCCAACCTCATGCAGGACACCCAGGATTTGCAAGTGAAAGTGGAGACGCTTTATCAACAGCTCGACGGCGCGGCCACCAACTTGATGAACCTGTACCTGTCGTTGAACTCGCAACGTACGAACGAGGCTATGCGCGTACTGACGGTGTTTTCGGCCTTTTTCCTGCCCCTGACTTTTATTGCCGGCGTCTACGGGATGAACTTTGAGTACATGCCCGAGCTAACCTGGAAGCTAGGCTATCCGGGCGCCATGGCAGCCATGGTGCTCATATCCGTGGGTATCTATTTTTGGTTTAAGCGCAAAGGCTGGATTTAATACGGCCTTAAAGTTTCTCCTTTGGCGAATACCCTAAGCAAGCTCTAATGCCGCTTTTTACGCTTCTGCGCCAAAACCCATGTTCACGCCTCTTTCTGCTGGCTGGAATTTTAGGAGACGGCTTATTGGCGAGTTGCGTGGCGGTAGGGCGGCTGGAAAAGCTGGAAGCTGACGATTATCGGCTTTTCAAAACGAACGATCCTGCCTTACAGGCAACCGCAGGAAAAGAAAGGGCTTTCTATGTAGAGCAGAATCAGGATTCGCTCCACTTTAGTGTAAAGTCAAAGGAGAGCGGATCAAGCACTACAATGCATCGGTTCAGCTATCCCGTGCGCCGAGGAAAGCACGTTATTCTCTTAAAAAGCAAGTTTGACCTAGACGTATTTACCATCCCTTTCAAGGCGCGTCCACCGCGGGGGCGTGTTCCGGTGCAGCTCAATACGAATTTCAACGCCGCGCTTTATTTCGGGCGACGCCTAGATTTTTACCATGTGAACAGCCACCTGCAACTGGCCGACCAACAAACACCTAAGGTGCGCACTGTAGGCTTAGGCTACGGACTATTTACGGGCCTAGGCTCCACGATTATCAACCCCGATGTAACCAACCAGCAAAGCCGCGTACCTGAGTACGAGGGTTTTGTGGTGCACGCGGGGGCGGCGGCCATTTACGATGCGCGCGTCTTCAATTTAGGTCTCGCGGTCGGGGCCGATCAACTGCTGGGCCCCGATGGCCGCCACTGGATATATCAGCGCAAGCCGTGGTTTGGGATATTGTTTGGACTGGACATCAACTAGCTCCTTCCTAGACGTTCGGCTTACAGATCAAGCCGACGATTAGCTTTCTTTTCACTGTGCTTTTTCTTGGTTTCCAGGCGTTTGCGCACGGCGCCTTTACTGGGCTTGGTGGGTTTGCGGGCTTTGGGCTTGTGCAAAGTCCGCTTGAGCAGGTCGTGAAACTTCTGGAGGGCGATTTCCTTGTTGCGGAGCTGACTACGGTCTTCCTGGGCCGTGATTAATAAATAGCCTTCCGAGGTCAGCTGCTTCTCCAGTTTTTGCAGCAGTGTTTGCTTTTGCTCCTCCGTGAGCAGCAGAGAAGAAGCCACGTGCCACCGCAGCTCCACCCGCGACTCTACTTTGTTTACATTTTGCCCCCCAGGCCCGCTGCTGCGGCTGGTTTGCACCTGAAGCTCAGACAAAAAATGGTCGGCGGGAGGGAGAGTCATTTAAAAAATTAACAGTTAGCATTAACAATCTGATGCGGAATAGACTGATGTGATACTCGGTGGATAAGCTAATAAGGGCTATTTAATTAGTCGCCACAACATAAAGCCCAACAACGCCAGTCGTGCTGTCCAGGCTAGCGTGCGCAGCCAGTTGGTACGCACCAGCCCATCGATGGCAATGTAGTCGAAGCCCTGGGCGAGGCGGTTGTGGAAGGGCACGGAGATGAAGAAAGTCACGGCCCAGATAATCAGCACCAGCGCCAAGCTCCACAGCACATTGCCCCCCAGCGCCCTCCCCTGCCACGCCAGCCACGCGGCCAGGCCTAGTTCCGCTACCATCGGCGCCATCACCACCCAGCCCATGCGCGTGGAGTGGGCCCGGTGGAAATCCACAAACTTATCGGCGCTTACCAAGGCGAAGCTGGGATAATGCACAAGCTGTATCGTCCAGATAAGGCCAGTGAGGTAAGCCGCCAGGGCAAAATTGAGCAGAACAAGTAGCTTAAGGGACATAGCAACCCAAGGTACGCGCCGAAAGCAGAAACGTGACGCTCAGCCCGCAGAATGAAGCGTGCAACGGTGCGTCGGCCGCCGTCGGTGTACCAACTATTGCCCAGAAACAGTAGCTTGGCTGCACTTTTTCAGTTCCTTTCCCCCTTCCCTCCTATGATCTATTCTTTTGCTTCGCGCAGGTGGCTTTTTGCCCTGCCAGTTGCCCTGCTAGCCTTGAATGGCTGCCAATCGTCGGATAAAGCGGCCGCTAACCAGCCCGATTTGCTGCAAGCCAACGCCGACACTACGGTAACCCCGGGCGACGATTTTTTCAAGTACGCCAACGGCGCCTGGCTCAAGAAACATCCCATTCCAGCCTCCGAAAGCTCCTGGAGCATTGGTAAGGAAGTGCAGAACGAGGTGTACGCCCGCTTGCGCAAGCTCAACGAAGACGCAACCAAAGCCAAAGCCGTCCCCGGCAGCAACGAGCAGAAAATCGGGGATTTCTATGCCATGGGCATGGATTCGGTCACGATAAACAAGCAAGGAATTGCTCCCCTGAAGCCGGAGCTGGACCGCATTGCCGCCATCCGGACGGTGCAGGACGTGCCGGCCGTTATAGCTCACCTTCAGCCTCTGGGGGTAAACGCGCTGGTCGGCCTTTATATCGGCCAAGATGCGAAGAACAGCGAGAAAATGGCCGTTCAGTTGTGGCAGTCGGGACTGGGGCTGCCCAACCGCGACTACTACTTCAATAAGGATGCGCGCACGGCCAACATTCGCAAGGAATACGGGCAGCACGTGGCGCGCATGTTTCAGCTCATGGGTCAAGATTCGGGGCAAGCGAAGGTCAATAGTGGCCGCGTAATGCGCCTCGAAACCGCGTTGGCAGGCTCTTCGCGCAAGCTGGAGGCCCTGCGCGACCCTTATGCCAACTACAACAAGATGGCTGTAGCCGACCTGGGCAAGCTCACGCCCGGCCTCGACTGGAAAACTTGGCTCACGCAAATGGAGATGACCAAGGTAGACACTGTGATTGTGGGCCAGCCAGAGTTCTACAAACAAGCCGGGCAGCTACTCAAAACAGCTTCGGTAGACGACTGGAAAGCCTATTTGCAGTGGCATTTGGTAAACACCTTCGCCTCAAACCTAAGCAAGCCCATTGATGATGAGCACTTCCGCTTCTACGGCACCGTATTGCAGGGCCAAAAGGAGCAGCGGGCCCGCTGGAAACGGGTGCTTGATGCGGAAGAAGATGCGATGGGCGAAATTCTGGGTCAGCAGTTTGTGAAGGAATACTTCACGCCCGAAACCAAAGAGCGCTACGAAAAGCTGACCGAAAACGTGGTAGCCGCCTTCCGCGAGCACATTCAGGCCCTAGACTGGATGAGTGACTCCACTAAGCAAAAAGCGCTGGTGAAGCTGGCTAAAATCAATAAGAAAGTAGGCTACCCCGACAAGTGGCGCGACTATTCCACCCTCAAAATTGCCCGCGACTCTTACGCTCAAAACGTGATGCGCGCCAATCAATGGGAGTATCGCTACCGGCTCAACAAGCTGGGCAAGCCCGTGGACCGCACCGAATGGGAAATGACGCCCCAAACGTATAATGCCTACTATAATCCATCGAACAATGAGATTGTGCTGCCAGCAGCTATCTTCTCTATTCCCGGTCTGATCGACAAAAACGCCGACGACGCCATTATTTATGGCTACGCCGGCGCCAGCACCATTGGCCACGAGCTCACCCACGGCTTCGACGACGAAGGCAGCCAGTTTGATGAGAAGGGCAACCTGCGCAACTGGTGGAGCAAAAAAGACCGGGCCGCCTTCCAGCAACGCGTCGATGGTATCGTGCGCCAGTTCAACGGCTATACGGTGCTCGATTCTTTGCACATCAACGGCAAGGCTACGGCTGGTGAAAACATTGCCGATCTGGGGGGCATTGTCATTGCTCTTGATGCTTTCAAGAAGACAGACCAGTACAAGAAAGGAGAGAAAATTGGCGGCTTCACGCCCGTGCAGCGCTACTTTCTGGGCTACGCGCTCGGCTGGCAAAGCCACCAGCGCGACGAGGTGCTGGCCCAGCGCATCCTCACCGATGTGCACTCCCCGGCCAGCTACCGCGTAAACGGCCCCTTCGCCGACGTGCCGGAGTTCTACGAAGCCTTCAATGTGAAGCCCGGCCAGAAGCTTTACTTACCTGACTCGGCCCGGGTGAAGATTTGGTAGAAACAAGTAATCTACTGATTAATTAAGCTGTAAAAAGCCCCCGAACGTCATACAGAGCAGAGCGAAGCATCTCGCTCGCGGTCGTTGCAATGCTAGTCAGACGACCGCACGCGAGATGCTTCGCTCTGCTCTGCATGACCGTTTATGATAGAACAATGACCGGCGAACGAAACCTTGACCAACTGTTACGCTCTATGCAGCCGGTGCTGCTGGACGAAGAATACGTGTTTTGCACGCTGCCGATAGGTCAGCTGACACCGGAGTCGCTGACGCCAATGAGCACTTTCCGCGAGGCGGAAGGCCTAACGCTCATCGTGGCCAGACAGCAGGCGGAGCAAGCGGCGCTACCCTTCAGTTTTCCGTGTCGCATGATTACGCTGAATGTGCACTCCAGCCTGGAGGCGGTGGGGTTCCTGGCGCGCATCACGGCGAAGCTCGCCAGGCACGGCATCAGCGTGAATGCGGTGTCGGCCTTTTACCACGACCACCTTTTTGTGCCCACCGCCCGCGCCAATGAGGCGATGTTGTTACTGCACGAGTTGGCTAGCTAAATTACCTTGACCAAAAAAGCCCCCAGAGCACTTCTGGGGGGCTTTTTTTATTATACAAACCTTAAGTCTGAACCAAGCTGCGCGATTTAGGCTACGGGCTGAGCGCTACTCACGTGTTGGTAGATAGGCGCGAACACTTGCTGAGCAAACTCCTCCAACGTGGTGGGTGTGGTGTTTTGAGGCGTGCGCGGCTCCTGCACCATTACCTTCTCCTCGTTCATGTTGCGGGTCATTTCCTCGTAGAGGTTGGCCATGCTTTCGGAAAGACCGCCCTGAAGCATGCCTTTTTTGGCGTCTTCGTAGGAGAATGGCACGTAGGGCAGTTCCGGCTTGCCAATGGCCTCACTAATGGCGCGGATAGCCTCGGTCATGGTGTAGTTGCGCGGGCCGAGCAGCAGGTGGGCGGAATGGTTGGGCAGGTCGGCGTCGAAGGCCTCGGCAGCGCGGGCCGCGATGTCCTGAGTGGCAATCATGGGGAAGCTTAGATCGGGGCGCATGGCCGAGCCGGTAATGCCCATGTGCTGAATCAGGGGCAGATTAGCCAGCAGGTTTTCCATGAAATAAGCCGGGCGCAGATGTACCACGTGCAGGCCTTCAATGGCATTGAGACGGGCTTCCTGGTGATGCAGGCCCACCACAGGGCCTGTGCCGGCCGGCAAATCGGCGCCGATGCTGCTCAAGTGCACCGCCTGCTTCAAGCCCGCGGCACGCACGGCCTGGGCAATGCTTTCTCCTACCTGCGCCTGATAAGCCATAAAATCGGGGGCCTGCATGTTGGGCGGAATCATGAGGAAGGCGGCATCGGCCGTGCGCAGTGCTTCGGTCAGGAATGCTGTATCGGCCAGATCACCGGTTTGGGTGGTGGCGCCAGCCGTTTGCAATGGCTGAAGCTTGTCGGCGGACCGGCCTATAGCCGTTACGCGGTGTCCGCGCTCGAGCAAGTGATGCACTAGGCGGGAGCCAATGTTGCCGGTAGCGCCCGTCACGACGATGTGTTTTGAGGTAGCCATGATGAATTCGTTTTATGGGGTTTATAGTCTGCTTTTGATTTCAGTTGAAGACAGCTCTCTTCGTGTTATCAAAACAACTTAGTAACTTCGCTTTTAGCAAGTACCTACCAAAAAGTAGGGTGCACACTATTAAGTTAGTAATACTGATAATCAGACGCAAAACTTCATGTCTAAGATAACAAAACAGCAGCAAGCCGAAGCAGAGTGGCAAGGAACGGCACCGCCCAACACGCTGAACATGTGTCCCGTGCGCACGACCATGAACGTGCTGGGGGGCAAATGGAAGCTCCTTATTCTGTCCTACCTGCTGCACGGCCCGAGGCGCTACGGAGAGCTGCGCCGCGCCATTCCTGAAATCACCGAGAAGATGCTGATTCAGGAGTTGCGTGAGCTAGAGCTGGATGGTATCCTTACCCGCATGGTTTATCAGCAGGTGCCTCCCAAAGTTGAGTACCAGCTCACCCAGCAAGGCCAGCGCATCCAGCCCCTGCTCGACTCTCTGACGCAGTGGGGCCACGGCTATCTGCAACGAGAAGGCGGGCAGTGCTGATCGAATTCTTTTATTTGGCCTAGGTTTCTTTGAGCTTAAAAAAGTCTCCCAGCATGGCTCTGGGGGGCTTTTTTAAGCTCAAAGCGGCGGTACTGCATGCTTCGCCTACGGCAGCAGCCGCTACGGCGCATCTACTTACTTCGGGTGGGAGGCAACGGTTGGTGTAAGTTCTTCATCTTATGGGTACTGTCTTAACTTTCACTTCTAAGCTGACTTGTCTACCATGAAAACATCCTACTTGTTCTGCTTTCCCCTGCTGGCCCTGCTATTTGTACTGTCGGCTTTTCGCCTCGATGCGGCTGAGCGGGAGGCGCGTGATGTGCCAACCTTCACGCAGCTCAACCTCGCGGGCTCGTTTAACGTCGTACTCCGCCAGGGCAGCCCCCAAAAGGTGGAAGTAGAAGCCGATCCGGAAGATTTATCGCACGTGGAAACCACTGTCACCAACGGTAAGCTACGCGTGGGCGCCAAACAGGAGAAGAAAGGCATGGGTATGAGCTGGTCGTCGTATAACTTCAAAAAGCCAGTTACCGTGTACGTTACCATGCCTAACATTGAGGCCCTGGGCGTAAGCGGCTCCGGCTCGATGTCGGCCGCTGATCCTATCCGGGGCGGCAATCTCAACTTATCGGTGAGCGGCTCGGGGCGCCTCAAGCTAAACCGCGTGCAGGCTGACAAGCTGAATTCGTCGGTTTCAGGCTCTGGCAATATTTCCATGACGGGCAACAGCGCCCACCACGACGTGAATATTAGTGGCTCGGGGCAGGTAGATGCGCCTGGTTTTCGGAGCGAAACCTGCCGCGTGAGCATTAGCGGCTCGGGCAACTGCCGCATAGAAGTCACCAAAACCCTCGACGCAAGCCTAGCCGGCTCCGGCAATGTGTATGTGACCGGCAAGCCCCAAATCAATGCTTCCACGGCCGGCAGCGGCCGCGTACGCAGCAGCTAGCTTTATTTTTGACAAGAGATTCCTAAAAAAGCCCCCCCGAGTCTGTCTGGGGGGCTTTTTTGAGTTTGCGGAAATCTGTGGTGCGCCCTACTAGAGAGCTACTCTAAAAGCACTTACTTGTGCCTTAAATTACTCAGCTCGCGGCCTGATTCTCTACCGCTCACATTATGGCTCACACTGCTACTAAACTTCCCGCCTGCGCCAACTGCCATTACACCTTTCCCACCGACCGACCCAATGAATTTTGCCCGCGCTGCGGCCAGCAAAACCATGAACTGAGCCTCTCGATTGGGCATGTGGTGGAAGAAACGCTGGAGGGCTTGTTTCACTTCGATGGCAAAGTGTTTCGCACTGCCAAGCTCCTGCTGTTCAAGCCTGGCGAGCTCACCAAACAGTTTCTGGAAGGCAAGCGCATGCCCTATGTGCCGCCCATCCGGCTGTATGTTTTTCTGAGCTTTATCTTTTTCTTTCTGCTCTCGCTAAGCATGGGGCCCATATCTAAGGAGCCGACCAAGAAGCTGCTGGAGCAGAAAGCGGTGCAGCAGATAGCCGATTCTATCCGCACTGCTAGCGCGCAATCCTCCAAGTTTGAAGTGTACGTAGCCGATTCTGGCTCTAGCCCTCTTACCTCTTACTTCAACTTAAAATTCAGCCAAGCCGAGCTGCTTTATCTCAGCCAAGACCCCAGCCCAGCCCGGCTAGATTCGGCCATTCGTAGCCGGGGCGTAGAGCCTACCACCATGCGGCGCCTGGCACTGCGCCAAACGGTAAAGTCGCTCAATGCCAGCCCCAATGAAATAACAAGTAAGTGGCTCAAAACCTTACCCATCGTCATGTTTGTGCTGATGCCGCTGTTTGCTTTGCTCTTAAAGGGCCTTTACAGAAGGCAGCGGCAGTATTATCTCTCCCACCTCATCTTCTCCATCCACTTCCACAGCTTCGTGTTTGTGCTCTTTATCGTGAACATCCTGCTTGGGTACCTGAAAATTGCTGATTGGTTTGAGCCAGTGATTTTCTTCTTGCCCGCTGCGTATTTCTACCTGGCGCTACGCAACAACTTCAAGCAATCGAGGCAGAAGACCTTGGCCAAAGTGCTCCTGATGATGGTGGTTTACGGCTTGATATTGGGAGTAGCGATGGTGATAACGGCGCTAATCAGCGTGTTTATTCTGTAGCGACCTGCGCGCCAGGCGCCGAGTACTTAAAAATCGAACAACCCTCGGCGCGGCGCGTCTTTTTTGTCGCGGTCGCGCTTCTTCTGCTCCTTTTCCCGCTGACGGCGTCGGTCGTCGCGGTCATTGCCGTCACCAAAGACATTATTTAGGAAGCCCTCTTTTTTGTCTTTAATCAGAATATAGCGCACCGACAAAGCGGCCGGAAACCGAAACCAATCGTCGCTGTTGCTGATTTCTACGCTGGGCTTCACATCCAGCGAAAGCACCACCGGCACGAAGGCAATTTTGTACTCCACGCCCGCAATGGCGTCAACACCGCCGAAGCCGCCATCATTCTTCTGAACTCCAACGTGGGCGCCCGCGCCGAGGTAATAGTTCAGGCTTTTGCCTAGCAAACCAAAGTGCTGCTCGGCTAGCAGCGTGGCGCTTACCTCGCGGGTACCAACCAGGCCAATACCCTCCAGCGTGGTTCTTTCAAACACTTTTTGCTGCACCGTCACACCGAAATTGTCGCGGCCAATACGCACGCCGGCGGCGGTGCGGTATTTCTGGGCCGTGGCTCCGAGTGCTAATAGCGTCAGCAAAGCCGTAAAAGTGAGGCGCAGGAAGGTGTTAAATATCATAATCTTGTAACTATTGCAGTTGAACTCCAGCTTCAGGAGGCTGTTTGAACGTTAAATGAGGGCACAAAGTACGGGGCAACCTGCCATTTGGTAGCGCTTTCTCTAGCAGCGCCGTAACTTGCAGCCTCATTCTCTGCCCTCATTCAGCCCCATTCCACCCGTGTACATTCATCAGGTAGCGGCGTATGTGCCCACCAAGGTTATTACCAACGAGCATTTTACCCGTCTAAACGGCCTTTCCCACGACTGGATTATTGAGCGTACTGGTATCCGGGAGCGCCGTAAGGCCGGCCCTGGAGAAAACACGAATACGATGGCTACTCTGGTAGCCCGGCAGGTGCTGGAAGCTTCTCCCAAGGTACCCACCGACAGCATCGACCTCATTGTGGGCGCCACCTATACCCCCCACGATACTATCTATACCATTGCTCACGCCGTACAGCGCGAGCTGGACGTGGCCGATATTCCGGTGGTGAGCATTTCGTCGGCTTGCTCGTCCTTGCTCAATGCCATTGAGATTGTGGAAGGCTATTTTGCCATGAATAAGGCTACCCGCGCTTTGGTAGTAGTATCAGAGCACAACACAGCCTACAATAACGAGGAAGACACCGTAGCCGGCCACTTGTGGGGCGATGGGGCCGCCGCGCTGATTATCAGCAAGGAGCGCCTCGCCGACACCGACCTGCGCATGGTAGACCTGATAACGGGTGGTGCCGGCCAGATCGGCAAAGCCGACACGGCCGTCACCCTCAAGCCCGTTGAGAAAGGCATCGTTATGCCCCACGGCCGCGATGTATTCACCCATGCCTGTCAGTACATGGCCCGCGTGACCAGCCAAGTATTGGAGCGCAATGAGCTGGAGGTAAACGACGTAAACTACCTCATTCCGCACCAAGCTAACCTGCGCATCACCAAGAACGTGGTGCAGGCACTGGGCTTGCCCGCCGAGCGCGCCGTTTCTAATATTCAGGAGCTAGGCAATACGGGGTGCGCAGGTGCCGCCATTGCCTTGGCCGATTATCATCCGCGCCTGCAGCCGGGCGAGCGGGTTGTTATCACCGTTTTTGGTGGTGGCTACTCCTACGGCGCTATGCTCCTGGAGCGGTAGCAGCTAGCGGGCTTCAAACAAATGCCACAGCGCGTGTCTTATTGAGCAACTAACTGGCGCTCAGGGCGCTTCGTGCTTATGCGTTTTTGCAGTCTGTTTGCTGTTCTTGCCTGCCTGCCCTTACTATCAGCGGCGCAAAATGCCCCCCAGCAGAATGCGCCGCTGTCTACTTTCAATGCTGAGCGCAAAACCTTGGACCAGCGTGGCATGCGTGTGCTCGGCGCATGGGCCGTGGGTAATATTGGCGCGAGTGGGGCGCGCTACTTCGCTACGTCGGGTTCCGAGAAGTACTTCCACCAAATGAATGTAGGCTGGGGAGTTATCAATGCGGCGTTGGCGGGAGTGTCGCTTCGAAGTGCGCGCCGCGAGGAGGCACCCCTGAATCGGGCCGAAACCACGCGGCTCCAACTTCGCACCGAAAACATTTACCTATTCAATACGGGCCTCGATGTGGCGTACGTGGTGGGGGGCCTTTATCTGAAAGAGCGGGCCCGAACCCGAACTACGGAGCGCCAACAGCAGCGCCTGCGTGGCTATGGCCAATCAATACTACTTCAGGGAGGCTTTTTGCTCGTATTTGATGGGCTGATGTACGCTGCCCACCACGGCCACGCCAGTAAGCGCTTATATCCGCTGCTTAGCAATGTGCGCTTGGGCCCAGGCACGATAGCCCTTGTATTTTAAGAAAAAAGCCCCCCGCGCTGCTGTAGAACGAAGCGCGGGGGGCTTTTTTACTTAAACTAAGAAGGCGCTTATTCGAGGGAGCGCACAAATTGCAGTTTGCCAGATTTGCCCGTTTGATCGCTCCAGCGCACCACGTACCACCCCGACCGCAAATCAGCTAGATCTACTAGAAACGGGACCCCTGAGCGGTAATTAGCTTGTATGGAGCGCCGCTTGCGCCCTACGGCGTCAAAGATATCCAGGGTAAGCTGACCAGTAGCGGCACCTATGAACAGAAAATTGCCTGGCCCTGAAGCCAAAGGATTTGGAAAAAGCTGAAGCCCTTCCTCCGCCGGGCCGCCTGCCAGCGTCGTGACGGCGATGGGCTGGGTGTTGTCTAGGCTGTTGTCAGGGCGGCGCACCCGCAGACGGTAAAACGACCGGCCTGGCAGGGGTGAGGTATCAATGTAGGTATACTGCCCCGCCGTGCTTCCTTGCGGTACCGTAGCTAGGGGCTGCCAGGCCGTGGTATCAACGGCCCGCTCTATCACAAATTCGCGTAGGAAGCATTCATCTTGCGTGCTCCAATTTACTTGGTTGCCGATGCCAGCTAGGGCGTTGGCCGTTACGCTGGTAAGTGGCGCCGGCAGCAGGGGCGTGACCGAACCGCAGCCCGGAGGTACAAAGCTGCGGGTGCGCAGCAAAAAACGCCCCCCGGCTACATCGCTCACCGGATTTATCTGCCGGCTTTGCTGCCCGCGCGCTACGGAATAATGCATAACGGCCGCGGGCAGAATCACGTGGGAAAGCTGCTGAGCGTGGCCCAGCTCGTGCACTACCACCGACTCAAAATCGATCTGCGAAGCCGACGGGTTTGCCGTACCATATTGCCAGGCAGTTTCGGTATCCAGCTGCATATCAATTTCCGATACCCAGAAAAAGACCCGGCCGTTATTGCCCAAGCGGCAGCCTTCGTAGTAGCTGGTCGTGCGGCCCAGCACGAGCTCGGGTAGCTGGGAGTCGCCGGTGCCAAAGTCGAAGCCAATTACGTTTTCGTTGTCTTCCTCAGCGCCGCGCTTGGTGCTGGTAGCACCTATTTCCCAGTTCATGCCCGATTGGCAGCGCCAGGTAGCCATGGCCCGCTGAAAGGCGGCTACGGCGGGGGCGTTGCTAGCTAGACTCGACGAGAAGCGGAGCGTATAGCCGCCCTTGCCATTCTGGTTGATGTGGCCGGGCCGCACAATTTCGCCGCTGCCCTCTGTTTCCACATTACTCACGGCGTATAATACCGTCAGTGCCACCCCACTTACGCCCTCTAGCTGCTCGGTGGTGGTCACGCGTACAGGGCCCGTGCCGGCGGGGGCGCTTCGCTCTGGGTCGCTGCTGCTGGGCAGGCTAGGCACGGTGCCGTTGGAAGGTACACGCACCTGAATGCGCGTGTCGGTCCAGCTTACGTAGTCGGAAGTCTTGGCTCGGGTTCTGGTTTTGCCTCCATCATCAGCATTAGGAAAAGAAACGAAGCCCGTACCGCGCACAGCCCCAAAGCCCGTACCGGTGATGGTGAGCACTACCCCGGTGCCCGCCGTAATACTAAGGGGCGATAAGCCGGAAATAATAGGAGCCGTGCCTTTGGCCGCTACGGCCGGGCGCGCACGCTGGGCCAAAGCTGCCGATAAAGCCGAATTAGCAGCCACTTCGCGGGTTGACTGGCCTAGCTGGAGTTCGCTATAAAAGCTCTGATTTATAGCTGCGTATTGATGAAAAGGCTCCGTAGCCGTGGCGGTAGTTAAGTCGTAGCGAATAAAGCCTTGTTCGCTGGCATATACGGCCCAGGCTGGACCAGCGGCTTCTACGCCTTTAAAACCAACTGGCGACAGGAATAATACGCCCTGCTCACCAGGAAACAGCCGCAACGTATTCGTCAGCTCCTGGCGCTTTAAGTCTACGGTGCCGCCCTCTGTAATAACCGTAAGCTCGGCGGCGGCATTGCCCTTAAACACTTTATAAACACGCACTCTATGTGCCGTGTAGATACGCTTATGATTGGCATCCCAAAAGCCGCGGGCATCCAGCACCTCCCCTTCCACTACCAGCTCGGCCGCCTGAACCCGCTTAGTGGGGTCGAGGGGCAGCATCAGGCAGTGAGATTCGGGCGCTACGCTAACCGTTTGCGCAAGCGCAGCTGTTAATCCAAAAGAAAAAATTAGCCCTATGGCTAAGTGTAAAGAAGCCAATGATTTCATACCGAAGCAAGAAGGACGATAAGCGCCGATAATGGCGTGTAGCAAGATACGGCTTTCGTTGTCCTCTGGTCGGGGTGAAGGGATGACTCAGCCGGATTTTTTCAACAGCTAGTGCACCAGTTAGTTAAAATAAGCTTCCCTGTACCGGCTGCACGATAATCTTCGGGGGAGCAATTTCGAGGCCCGTGAGGGTGCGCAGCTTCTCCAGAAAGTACTGCGTCCAGATGGGCGAGTGCATGATGTCTTTCTGATGAATAAAGATGTAGGCCGTGTGCAGGCCGGCGCTGAGCCAACCAGCGAGGCGCTCAGCCCAGGCATCGGCGCGGCGATAGTCGCTGTTGCCGAGGCCGTGGCCGTTGAAGCGAATAAAAGCCACGGGGGTGGTCAGGCGCTGATGAAGCACGTCGCGGCGGCCGGCTACGTCGGTAATGACCAGGGTTTTATTCAAGGCCTCAAACAAAGCAAAGACCGTATCGCGCAGCCCAATATCTGTAAACCAGCGCGGGTGGCGCAGCTCCACGGCCAGGGGCACGTAGTTGGGAAAGTCGAGCAGGTAGCGCTCCAGGCGGCGCAGGTGCTCGGGCCCGAATGTGGGGGGCAATTGTAGAAACGCGTGGCCAAGACGGTCTTCCAGCCCACTAATGGCCCGGCAAAAACTCGTCGTCAGTTCGTCGGCGTTGTAAAGCTCCCGCTCGTGCGTGATGCTCTGCGGCATTTTGGGGCAAAACTTGAAGCCCGCTGGCACGGCATCGCGCCACTTGCGCACAGTGGGCGCATCCGGAATGCGGTAGTGCGTGGTATTTAGCTCAATGCTGTTGAACTGCCGGGCGTAGTGGTACAGGTAGTCCGCATCCTTGATGCCGGCCGGAAAGTAGGAGCCCAGCCACGCCTTATTGGTCCAGATGGGGCAGCCCACATATACGGCCGGCTGGGACGGCGCAGAAGCCTGCGCCCGACCCAGCAAAAGAGCCGTGTCGGGGTGGTCGGGGGGGAGCGTGAAATCCACGCCGCGCAGGTCGGAAAGGCGGCCAAAATCCATGGGGCAAAGTACGGCAAAACCGCACGCTTAAAGTGGGTTATTCCAGTAACAAAATATCGGGACTTTTGCAACCAGGTTTTGAAGAGGGCAAAATGCCCAATGACATAATTTTGTACTCGGCGGATAATCTTATTCTTTTTACGCCCTGAGAGCCTTCTTTTAATAATACAAAGGGTGCCATTAGGAAATACAAAAGGGCATTTCGCCTAATTGAGTACAATTATTTTAGTGCAAGTTTTATCCGAAAAATATAATTTATTATACTTGGTAATAGCTACCGCCGGTGGAATCGACATCCTCTTAAAAAGTGGCGCTCTAGTTTTGGCTGTTTACCAATTGACTAAAAGTGTGATTTGTACCCCACGATTGCCTCTTGCCGGTTGGCTGTTTGCTCTGCTTCTATCCTTGCCTTTAGCCTTCCCCCAACTAGCCCACGCCAGCCGGCTCAGCGACGACGAAAAAGCTTCTTCAACTACCGCACGTAAGAAAACATCAGTACTAAGAGGCCAGGCCTCTTGGTACGGCCGCGAGCATCAGGGCATGCGCACCAGCAGCGGCGAGCGTTTCGACCGCACCAAGTACACGGCCGCTCACAAGACGCTTCCCTTCAACACCCGCTTACGCGTTACAAACCCCCAAAACGGCAAATCGGTTGTCGTGCGCATCACCGACCGCGGGCCTTTCCGCCACGAGCGCATTCTTGATTTATCCGAAATAGCGGCCCGCCCGCTGGGTATCGTGCAGCAAGGCGCCATATCGGTAGTGGCCGAAATTGTGCCTGACACAACGCCCGTTGGCCCTACCGACTCCCCCGTAGATCTGGCCGAGCTGCTCAACGACACTATCGACCCCGAAATGCCTGAGGTCGCTACCGCCGACAATACGGTGCCAGCTACCCTGCCAGCCTCGGTAGCTGCTTTCGTGGTGCAAACGGGCACTTTCGGTACCATCGCTAACGCCCAGAATCAGCTCACCAAAATCAAGGCGACCAATAGCCAGCTTACGGTGACGATGACGCCGGAAACTATCAACGGCAAGCCGCTGAACCGCGTGGTAGTAGGTCATTTCGACAACTGGAAAGCCGCCGAGGCCGTGCGTCGTCAGCTTAAGCAGCACGGCATCACCGGCTTGGTGCGCCAGATTCAGGTACCTGTAGCGCCGCCGGCCACTGTGGCAACTGCCGGCCGTTAAGCCCATATTTCACTCAATTTTGCTTGAAAAAGGTAGTAGTCGGTCTTGTAAAGGCTGGCTCTACCTTTTCTGGTTTGCAGTAATTTCTTTGCTTGACGCTTATGCTGGACTATATCATTCGGCCTGCCAGCCTTGCTGATACTCCTGCTATCGAGCAGCTCTACCGCGCTGTGGCCGAGCAAGGCGGGGGCTTGGCCCGGCAGCCCGCCGAAATCACCGCCGAGTACGTGCAAACTTTTCTTACCCGCAGCCTGACTGCGGGTGTAGCCCTGGTTGTTGAACACCCCAATGATGCTGGGCTAGTCGGCGAGATTCATGCGTATTCCAGCGGCCTACACATCTTTGCGCACGTGTTTGGCGAGTTGACCGTAGCTGTTCATCCGGCGCACCAAGGCCAGAAGCTGGGGCATCGGTTATTTACAACTTTGCTAACTATCACCGCTCAGCAGTTTCCGCACATTCGGCGCGTAGAACTGCTGGTGCGTGAGAGCAACCAGCGCGCCATTGCCCTCTATGAAAAGCTGGGCTTTCAGCAAGAGGGTCGCCTGCGAGGCCGCGTCTCCACGGTTCCTGGACACTTTGAGGCGGATATTCCCATGGCCTGGCACGCTCCGCAGACTATCTAAGCAAGGCACCCATTTTCGTTTTCGCGGCCCGTGGAGGTTCTTTGCGGCAGCTGGGGGGCAAATTTGCAACCCGACCAGCAGCCCACATCTAAGCAGGCCTTGTTTTGTTGGTGTGTGGCCCTACCTTGGGACTGGTGCCCACCTGCTGGGGGCATTTTCGTGTCTAACTTCTACTGCTCTTTCCATGGCCTGGATAAAAGCTTTGCTGGCCCTGCTCGTCAGTGTTACGCTTACGTGGGTGCTCAACAGTAAGCAGGGCGATTTACCTCCTTTTGGCAAGTTCCTGAGTCCGTTCGTTGGCTTCTGGCAAAACGCTGAAGCCTCCGATGCCCAAGCCCCTCAGCAGCAGCTAACATTGCCCGGCTTAAAGGCGCCTGTGCAAGTGCGCTTTGATGATAAGCGCGTGCCCCACGTCTTTGCCCAGAACGACCACGACCTCTACTTAGCCCAAGGCTACCTCACCGCCCGCGACCGGCTCTGGCAGATGGAATTTCAAACCCACGTAGCCGCCGGCCGCATTTCGGAGGTAGTCGGGGATAAAGCGCTGGAGTACGACCGGTTTCAGCGGCGCATGGGCTTGCCGTTTGGGGCGCAGAAGTCTTTGAAAGTCGTGATGGCTGACCCAACTACGCGCACCGTGCTAGAGGCGTATTCGGCGGGAGTGAATGCTTATATATATTCCTTATCCGACAAAACACTGCCCTTCGAGTACAAGCTGCTGGACTACAAACCCGAAACCTGGCAGCCGCTGAAGTGTGCCCTGCTGCTCAAGCTGATGGCCTGGGACCTGAGCGGCCGCTCCGATGACCTACGCCTGTCCAACGCTCTGAACAAGTACGGCCCCAGCATCATCAACAACCTTTTCCCCAGCTACCCCAGCCGCGAAGATCCCATCGTGCCCGTAGGTGCTCCTCAGGATTTTAAGCCGGTGCCGGTGCCTGCCACGCCACCGGCGTTTTTGGCAGCATTGTCGGATAAGGTGCCGGCGCGGGAGCCGGACGCTGATTTGGGTTCCAACAACTTTGCCGTGAGCGGCGCTAAGTCGGCCTCGGGCTTTCCAATTTTAGCTAATGACCCTCACTTGCAGCTTAACCTGCCCAGCATTTGGTATCAGATTCAACTGACAGCGCCGGGCGTGAACGTGTATGGCGTGACCATTCCGGGTTCCCCGCTGGTAATTATCGGCTTCAACCAACAAATAGCCTGGGGAGTGACCAACGTTGGCGCCGACGTGCTCGACTGGTATCAGCTTAAATTTAAGGACAACACCAAGCGCGAATACTGGCACGATGGCCGCTGGAAACCAGTACGCCGGGTGGTGGAGCGCATCAAAATACGCGGCCGCCCCGACCGTCTCGACACGGTACTCTACACCCACCACGGCCCCGTGGTGTACGACCAAGACGAAAAGGTTTTTAACAAACAAACGCCCATTCGCCACGCCCTGCGCTGGACTGCCCACGAAGGCGGCAACGAAGTAAAGACGTTTTATGGCCTGAACCGCGCCCAAAGCTACGCCGACTATACTGCCGCCCTGCAGCACTACGCGGCCCCGGCTCAAAATTTCATCTTTGCCAGCGCCCAAAACGATGTAGCCATTTGGCCCAACGGCAAGTTTCCGCTGAAATGGACTGATCAGGGCAAGTTTATTCTCGATGGCACCAACCCAGCCTATGATTGGCAAGGCTGGATTCCGGCCACTCACAACCCCCACGTGCACAACCCTGCGCGCGGCTTCGTCAGCTCGGCAAATCAGTTTCCGGCCGGCCCGGATTACCCGTATTACTTGGGTTGGTCGTTTGCAACTTGGGAGCGCGGCCACCGCATCAACGAGCGCCTGAGCGCCATGCAGGGCGCCACGCCCGACAGCCTGCGCTTGTTGCAGCTTGACAACCTGAACCTGAACGCCCAGCTTATGCTGCCACGCCTGCTGGCTTTGGTGGCCCCGCAGCAACTCTCGGCAGCCCAGCGCAGCACTTACGAAACCATGCGCCGCTGGAATTATTTCTACGAAGCCGACGCCATTGGGCCTAGCGTGTTCGACTTGTGGTATAATAATCTGGTAAAGCGCCTCTGGGATGATGACTTTAGCGCCGCCGCTACCGGCCTAGAAATGCGCTACCCTCCCCGCGACCGGACCAACAACCTGCTCCTCACCCAAGATACCAGCCGCTGGATAGACGACCGGCGCACGCCCAAGCGCGAAACGTTGCCCCAGCTCGTGCAAGCTTCCTTCCAGTTTGCCACAGATTCGCTGGAGCGCAAATTTGGCCCCCAGGGCCCGGCCTGGCGCTGGGCCAACCAAAAAAGCACCGACATTCTTCACCTGGCCCAGCTTAAAGGCTTCGGCCGCATGGATCTGGAAGTAGGTGGCGGGGCGGCAATCGTAAACGCCATTTCGGAGCGCAACGGGCCTTCCTGGCGCATGGTGGTAGCGCTGGGCCCGCAGGTGAAGGCGTATGGTGTATTTCCCGGCGGCCAAAGTGGCAACCCTGGCTCTGCTTACTACGATGACATGATCGAAACCTGGCGCAAGGGCGAACTGAATGAATTAATCTTTCTGAAAAAGCCCGATGAGCAAAACCCGCGGGTAAAGGCAGATTTGGCCTTAAAGCCGTGAAATAAGCTGCAGTAAAAGACTAATAAGCACCTAACGACAGGCGGTCATGCAGAGCGCCGCGAAGCATCTTGCGTGCTGACGCAGGATTACTAATCTCACGACCCCGAGTGAGATGCTTCGCGGCACTCTGCATGACCGCCTTTGAGCAAAGTTTGAGGTGTTATTTATAAGCTTGTTTTGAGCTTAACGCTCCAGTGACTCTGCAAACTCCCGCAGCAGCACTGCTACTTCTTGCGGAGCCTCCAGTGGCAATAAGTGCCCGGCGCCACCGATAATCTCTAGGGGTGTGTCGGGGGGCAAATGTGGGAGCGTTTCCAGGCCGTGCAGAGAGGGTGACATCACCGCGTCGGCGTCGCCGGCTATTACCACGGCCGGCACCGTGAGTAGCGGCATGTGGGCCAGAATACTCTCGCGACTCCCGTGTAGCAGCCAGGCTTCCCAAGCCGCGCGGGTAGTGCGCAAATTGTCTTCGATGACCTGCTTTCGCACTTCATCCGAAAGCGGACGAACCGCGATATGGGCTAGTGTGCGGGCGGCAGCCTCGGGGTTGCCGTAGGCGTGCAAGGATGCGGTGCGCTCCTCGTCCGTCATGGGCTCAGCCGACGGCGGCGAGGGCGACAGCAGCGCAATCCCGCGCAGGCCGGCTGGCTGCTGAGCCGCCAGAGCCATTGCAATTTTGCCCCCCATGCTATGCCCCACCAGTACATAATTGCTCAGGCCCTGCTCGGTAATATAGTCGCTCACGGAGTCGGCGTAAGCGCTTAACGAATAGCCGCCACCTGGGGCCTGGGCCGCGCCAAAACCGCCTAAGTCCGGTGCGAGGCAGGTATACTCGGGTGTTAGCTCGGCGGCTACTGCACTCCACTCGCGCCCCGAGCCAGCCCAATAATGCAGACAAACAAACGTGAGCGTAGTGGAAGCGGAGGAGGCAGGCAAAGGCATAAGCAGCGCGGAGAATTATACAGCCTGCTTACGCAAATGCTCCGTAAAGCGGTCAAAATGCCCCAGCCAACAGAGCGGTGACCTCCACAGCCGTTTTTATCCAGCTGTTACGACTGCTTCGGCAGCTACTTCCGAGCAATCAGCCTCGGCTGCGCCTAGCTTCTCTCGGTGCAAGTCGCCCCACGTACGCAGGGACCGGAGCACGGGGCACAGCGTCTGACCGTGGGTAGTGAGGCGATACTCCACTTTGGGCGGCACCTGAGCATATACCCGTCTATCAATGAGGCCGGCCTCCTCTAATTCACGCAGTTGCTGAGCCAACATCTTTTGGGTCACCTTCGGAATAAGCCGTTTTAACTCCCCGAAGCGCAGCGTTTCGTGCTGCGTGAGATGAGAGAGAATAAATACTTTCCATTTGCCCCCCAGCACATCGAGCGCCGCCGTAATAGCGCAGATCGGAGGATTCTTTGTGGAGCCCTTCATTTTAATAACTTGATTATCAACATCAGTATTAAAAAGGTACCTGCATTACTTTCCGGTACCTACTTGACAAATGTATCCTATTGCCGGCACCTTTACAACGTCAAGTATGGCATTCGTGTTGGCCTAGGCAAGCACGATAGCAACGGAGCAGCGGGCCAACATTCCCAGCGGCCGAGTGGTTTGGCTCAACGCAGTCGACGTCCGGCCGCTACAGCGGATCAGCTGCCCTTTCCAGCTCAATCCATTTTTAGTTAATCAATTAGTATCTGTATGTCATCCTCAACCAAGCAGCTTTTCACGCCCTTCCAAATGGGCGCTCTCTCTTTGCCCAACCGCCTCGTGATGGCGCCCATGACGCGCAGCCGCGCCAATAACGACGGCAACGTACCCACCAACTCCACGGTAGAATACTACCGGCAGCGCGCCTCGGCGGGCCTCATCATTTCCGAAGGCTCGCAGGTGTCGCAGCAGGGCGTAGGCTATGTTTTTACGCCTGGTATCTACTCCGAAGCCCAAGTAGCGGGCTGGAAAAAAGTAACTGATGCGGTGCACGCTGAAGGCGGGCGTATTTTCATCCAATTGTGGCATGTAGGCCGCATTTCGCACCCCTTCTTTCACAACGGCGAGTTGCCGGTGGCCCCTTCCAGTGTAAAGCCTACCGATGTAAAGGCCTACACAGCCAACGGCATGGAAGAAATCCCGGCCCCGCGTGCCTTGGAGGTAAGCGAAATTGCCGACGTCGTTAACGACTTCCGTAAAGCAGCTCAGAACGCGAAGGATGCGGGCTTCGATGGCGTAGAAATTCACGGTGCCAATGGCTACCTGCTCGACCAGTTCATTCAGGATGGCACTAACCAGCGCACCGACGAGTATGGCGGCAGCGTAGAAAACCGCGCCCGCTTCGTGCTGCAAGTAGTGCAAGCCACTGCTGACGTTTTCGGGGCTGACCGCGTAGGCATTCGTTTATCGCCCACCGGCAACGTAGGGGGCATTTCCGACTCCGACCGCCTGAGCACGTTTAGCTACGTAACCGAGCAGCTCAACAAGTTTGGCCTGGCATACCTGCATGTCATTGAGGCCTTGCCCGGCCACTCCATGGCGGCCAAAAATGGTCAGGAGCCGGTAGGTCCGCACCTGCGCAAGATTTTCAACGGTCCATTTATTCTCAATGGCGGCTACACTCAGGAAACCGCCGAAGCCGCGCTGGAAAACAACGAAGCTGACCTCATTGCCTTCGGTGTACCGTTTATCGCCAACCCCGACCTGGTGGAGCGCTTCGAGCAGGGAGCAGCCCTCAACACCCCTGACCAAGCCACGTTCTACGGCGGCGGCGACGAAGGCTACATCGACTACCCTTCCTTGGAGTTGGCAGAAGCTACAGAAGCTTCGCCCAAGCAGGATATCGTGAATTATTAATGCCTAACAAAGCGGCTTAGCCGTTTCTGTTTATAAAGAATAAAACCCCGCCTCGGAGCTGTCCAGAGCGGGGTTTTGTGTGTTAAGAGCAGGAGCATTTATGCTTTCTCTGACCGTCATGCGGATTGTTAGCATGACGGACGGCTATGAGTTATTTAAACACGCCGAAAACCACTAGCCTTTACCCCAATCTAAGTTCTGCGTAAACAAGAAGCTCATCAATATTACTTCGCTTTTTAATGGCTGCCAAGTAAGCCTCTGCCCCACCGAAACGTCCGCTGCCGAAGCCACTCCTGCGTCTATTGAGCACCCCACGTGACGGAAGGCAAGTTATCTAGCAACCCTACGGCTAAGTCAACAGTAAGACAGCAGCGGAGGCCGGCGTAAAATACTAATCGCAACGGGAAGTTGTAAATTTCAAGCAGTTACTACTTGCAGCTTCCCTTCACTAGCTACTTTCGCCATGACTTTTCCCCGCTATCCGGACGGCACAGTGCGTGCCCTGTTAGAAACTGAACTGGTCACTGAAGCTACCCGCGCCGCCCTTCTGGCCCGCCTCCATGCGCCGCCCTACGAGCCTCAATTTCTGGAGCCTGCTACGTATGATTTGCTGCGCGCCGTGGCTGCTTGTCTTATCCCGCAGCTCGACCGGCACGAGCCCATCGAGTTGGCCCCCAGCATCGACCTGCGCCTCGCCGAAGGCCGTAGCGATGGCTGGCGCTACGACACTATGCCGCCCGACCGTGAGGCCTATCGGCTGGGACTGGGGGGCATTAATCAAGCTGCACAAGCTCTTTTTCAGCAAGAGTTCCGTGCACTCAATTCTGACGATCAGGCTTCGGTTCTTCAGTTGGTACAAGAAGAAAAAGCACCCGGCGAAGCTTGGCAAATAGTACCAGCCGGCCGATTCTTTGAAGAAATGCTGGCCGAGCTAACGGAGTACTACTATGCTCATCCGTTGGCGCAGGAGGAAATCGGCTATGTAGGCATGGCCGACGCACCCGGTTGGACCCGGTTGGGCCTGAACGAGTTGGAGCCCCGCGAGCCGGAGCCACTAGCACCCGAGCCGACTCAATGATGCAGCTTAGCTCGATTTGTCATTGTGGCTGTTTAATCGCCACTCACCTATTCAACTTCGCTTGAGCACGCTCTGCCGAGCTCCTACCTGCCTTGTATGCCTGACGAAGAAATTATAGAAGAAAGCGTTCTGAATCCGCTTAAGCAGGAAGTGCAGGACCCGCTGTTGCGGCAGATTATTCAGGAGTCAGTTCTTGAGCCTGAGCCTCAGCCCGCCGAAATCCCGCTGCCTACTGATGAGGTAGACTGTCTTGTCATCGGCACCGGCGCTGGTGGTGCGCCCTTATTGGCGCGCCTGGCTATGGCGGGCCTGAAGGTGGTAGCGCTGGAAGCCGGCCCCTGGCACGACCCCAAAACGGATTTTGCCACCGATGAAAAAGCTCAGGAATTTCTATACTGGACCGATGAGCGGTTGTCGGCGGGCAAAGACCCTGTCGCCTTCGGCAAAAACAACTCCGGCACCGGTGTTGGCGGCTCCACCTTGCTTTATATGGCCCACACGCCTCGCGCCCAGCCCGATGATTTGCACCTGCACCGCGACTTCGGCGTGGGCGTTGATTGGCCTTTTGGCTACGAGGAGTTGGAGCCGTATTATGAAGAACTAGAGCAGTTTTTAGGCATTTCGGGCCCAACGCCTTATCCCTGGGGTCCTAAGCGACGCCGCGGCTACCCGCTGGCTCCACTCCCGCTCAATGGTGCTGCCCAGCTTATGGAGCGAGCCTGTCAGCAACTTGGTATTCAAACTTCGCCGGCGGCCAACGCAGCCTTATCGGCGCGCTACTACCAAGAGGGTGTAGGTTGGCGCGAGGCCTGCACCAACCGCGGCTTCTGCCAAGCCGGTTGTAGCACCGGCGCTAAAGCCAGCATGGACGTCACGTTTCTGCCCCTGGCCGTAGCGCATGGTGCCGAAATTCGCCCCAATTGCTTCGTAACTGAGATTGAGCGAGACGAGCAGGGCCGCGTAACGGGCGTGGTGTATGAGCACAACGGCATCACCGAGCGCCAGCGTTGCCGCCATTTGTTTATCTGCGCCGGCGCTATTGAAACACCTCGACTACTACTACTTAATGACTTAGCCATGAGCAGCGGTCATGTTGGGCGCAACTTTATGGCACATCTCGGCGTGCAAGTGTGGGGCACCTTCCCAGAAGATATCCGACCCTATAAGGGCATTCCTGGGGGGCTAATTTCCGAGGACACCCACCGCCCGGCGGATGCCGACTTTGCGGGCGGCTACTTATTACAAAGCGTTGGTATGATGCCCGTTACGTTTGCCAGCCAAGTAGTGCGGGAGCGGAAGTTCTGGGGAGCAAAATTGCGCGACTACATGCGTCAGTACAACCACATTGCTGGCATCAACATCCTGGGCGATTGTTTGCCCCACGAGGATAACTTCCTGGAGCTGGCCGAGGAAAAAGACGCGCGCGGCCTGCCCAAGCCTCGATTGCACTTCACTTACCACGAAAACGAAATCCGCATGAATCGCCACGCCGAGCAGCTCATGCGCCGCATTTGGGAAACGGCCGGTGCCTCCGATATCTGGAGTTTCCCCCGCTCGACACACGTCATCGGCACCGCCCGCATGGGCCTCTCCGGCGACGATGCCGTGGTAAATGCCGATGGCCGCGCCTTCGACGTGCCCAATCTCTACATCTGCGATAACTCGGTATTCCCAAGTGCCTTAAGCGTCAACCCGACTCTCACCATTATGGCCCTGAGCCTACGCACCGCCGATAAGTTTTTAGAAAGCGAGCAAAGAAGAGATACCTGAACAGCACTTCCCGCCTCAGCTGAGGCGGGGACGCCGTGCCGCAGGCACGGCTGGTTTGCTCGTTGTTTAGTTGATTATCAAAACAACACAAAGAGCCGTCATGCTTAGCTTGTCGAAGCATCTCACCCGCTTCATTGCAATACCTTGGATTATAACAATCGGTAGAGATGCTTTGGCAAGCTCAGCATGAGATTCGGGTTTGGTGAGTTAGTGCAGCAACTAAACACGCATGATGCTTCGCCCTGCATGACGACCTTTTAAAATACGGTTGGACGCGCAAGGGTGGCACCGTAATCGCCTTCGGCCTTTATGACCTTGACCGTAACCACGCCAAGTGGAAGAAGCTTATCGACAATTGCTGCAGGAGTACGGCCAAATCACGATTGTGCCACACAGGGAGTTGTTTGTAGCAACCAAGCAACTAGCTACCTTGAAGGTAGAAGTGTAGCTGAACGGGAAAGCAACGGTTCGATTAAGAATACCATCTTTTAGCAGAATGGTACAGTTTCTTAATAGATCAAAACCTAAATTTTCCCACCTTCAAGCCTCCACTACTTATGCTTTCATCAAGACGTCTTCTCCCAAGTCTACTATTGGGTTTGGGGGGCTTTTTGACCCTAAATTCCTGTAGTCAGAAAACAACCTCGGGTGTGGCAAGCGGCCAAAATGCCCCCCAAGCGCAAACTACGCAGGCCACCCAAGTCGCGACCTACCAGGTTCCGGTAGACTATTACACCCTCGACAACGGCCTGAAAGTGGTGCTCTCGCCCGACAAAACGGCGCCCGTTGCTACCATTGCGGCTTATTACAACATCGGCTTCCGCATCGAGCCCCGCAACCGCACCGGCTTTGCCCACTTGTTTGAGCACATGATGTTCCAGGGCTCCCAAAACCTGGGCAAGATGGAGTTCATCCAGGTGGTGCAGAAAAACGGCGGCATCCTGAACGGCTCCACCCGCTTCGATTTCACCAACTACTTCGAAATCGTGCCCGCCCACAAGCTCGAAACCATGCTCTGGGCCGAAGCCGACCGTATGCGCGGCCTCAACATCACCCAGGAAAACCTCACTAACCAGCAGGGCGTGGTGAAGAATGAGGTGAAGGTAAACGTGCTCAACCAACCTTATGGCGGCTTTCCGTGGTTGGATATGCCCCAGTATGCCAACAAAAACTGGCACAACGCCCACAACTTCTACGGCGACCTGAAAGACCTCGACGCAGCCAACCTGGAGGATGTACAATCTTTCTTCAAGACCTATTACGCCCCCAACAACGCCGTGCTGGTCGTAGTGGGCGACTTCGATCCTAAAGAGGCAATGGCTTGGATTGAGAAATACTTCAAGGATATTCCGCAGGGTACGCCACCGCCCAAAGTAGACCTCAGCGAGCCTCGTCAGGAGAAGGAGCAGCGCTTCAGCAAAGATGACAAGCTAGCCACCAAACCAGCCCTCGCCTTTGCCTACCACATGCCCGACAAGAACACGCCGGAGTACTACGCCATGGGCCTGCTCGACCAGATTCTGCTCCAGGGCAACGACAGTCGGCTATATCAAGCGTTGGTGCAGGAGCGCGGCTACACGGGCTCAGTCAGTGGAGGCATCAACTCGAGTCTGGGCAACATGTTCAATTATAACGGCCCTATGCTCTGGGATGGCAGCTTGGTGTATGACAAAAACGTCTCGGCCGACTCGGTGGTGGCCGTGCTGGACCGTGAAATTCAGCGACTCGACAAAGAAGGCGTAAGTCAAGAGCTGCTGGATCTGGCCATCGTGAAGATGCGCTCCGACCTGTATGATCAGATAAGCCAACTGTATGGCTTCGGCAAAGCTGATTTGCTGGCCAGCTTCGCACTGTTTGAGAATGACCCCAAGCGTATCAACCAACTGGAAAGCGAGTTTCGGAAAGTAACGCCGGAGCTGATGCAGAAGACGCTGCGTGAGTATCTGCGGACCACCAACCGGACCATTCTCACGGTGAACCCACTGGCTAAGAGCTAGCTGCACCTCTGCCCTCCCACGCAGCGCGGGCTGTGTAGTCCGCACTTTCAGAACGCTGGGGGGCTTTTTCCAACACTTACTAAGCCCAGGTTAGCACTTCGCTCCAAATCCCAAAGACTTACTCATGAAAAATATAGTTATCGGCTTACTAAGCGCCGCATGCGCCCTCAGCGCGCCGGCCTTTGCCCAAAAACAAACACCTCCCGCCGGCGGCACGCCCCGCGACTTCACATTACCTGCCAAAACGGAATTTACTCTCGACAATGGCTTGCAAGCCACACTGGTGCCCTACGGTGAAATTCCGAAAGTGACGGTGAGCATGGTTGTGCAAGTCGGCAACGTGCACGAAGCGGCCAACGAAAACGGCCTGGCCGACATCGTTGGCCGCCTGATGCGGGAAGGCACCACGACACTCTCGGCCAAGGAGATTTCGGAAAAAGCCGCTCGGATGGGGGGCTCGCTCAGCGTATCTGTGGGGCCCAACCAAACGTTTATCACTGGCTCGGTGCTGTCGGAATACGGACCGGAGCTCGTGCGGCTAATGGCCGATGTGGTTCAGAACCCCGCCTTTCCGCCTACCGAGATTGAGCGCATCAAGAATGACTTTAAGCGCGAGAACAACCTGTCCCGCTCCCAACCCGGTACCCAGGCTCGCACCAAGTTTGCCATGGCCATGTACAAAGGGCACCCCTACGGCCGCGACATTCCGACTGATGCCGAAGTAAATGCCTATGGCCCCGAGCAGGTGCGCGATTTTTACACCAAGCAATTTGGTGCTCAGCGCACGGCAGTATACGCTGCTGGCAAGTTTGATGAGAAGGCTATGCGCGAAGCTGTTACCTCTTCGCTAAGCAACTGGACGAAAGGCCCCGCCCCGCGCATTGCCATTGCCAAGCCCATTACTAAAACTGACTTGATGGTACAGGATCGGCCCGGTGCGCCGCAGTCTACGCTAGTCATTGGCCTACCCGTGATAGACCCCACGCACCCCGACTACATGCGCCTGCGCGTGATGAACTCCTTATTGGGGGGCTCTTTTGGCTCGCGCATTACCAGTAATATTCGGGAGAACAAAGGCTATACGTATTCTCCTTCCAGCAGCATAAATGCTCGCTACCGCGTGGGTGAGTGGACCGAAGTAGCCGACGTAACCACCGAGCACACGGGCAACTCACTCAAGGAAATCGTCTACGAGATTGAGCGTTTGCAAAAAGAAGCGCCGACGGAAGCCGAACTGGAAGGCATCAAAAACTACGAAGCCGGCCTGTTTGTGCTGCGCAACTCTACGCCGGCTGGCATTATCGGCCAGCTTAATTTCCTCGATCTGCATGGTCTCCCCGACACCTACCTCACAAATCAAGTAAAAGAGATTCACGCCATTACTCCGAAAGAGGTGCAGGATGCGGCCAAAAAATATGTCCGTCCTGATGAGATGACCATTGTGGTGGTGGGTGATAAAAAGCAGATTGATCCACAGTTGAAGAAATTTCAGGCCGAGCGAAAGAAGGCGCTGTAGAAGTTATACAGCCCATAGTAGTCAGCTAGAAGGCTAGAAGGCTAGAGAGCTAGTTCCCCTCCTCAGCTGAGGAGGGGTTAGGAGTGGTTGGCCGGAGCGACCGAACATCAGCTATAGCTAGTTCTACTTAACTGTGCAACGATTGTCAACCACCCCTAGCCCCTGCTCAGCTGAGGAGGGGAACTAGCTCTCTAGTTTTCTAGCTCTAATTTTGAAAGCTGTTTCCCTCCCTTTCCCTAAGCTTTATGCTTGAATGAAGCCATGGCTAATGGGTGGGGTTACACGTTGCACTTTTTTCGTCATCATACTGTATCTTTGCTGAGCTACTTATCCAGAAAGACCGAGGGACTGGGCCCTGTGACGTCTTGGCAACCTGAGTAAAACAAGGTGCCAACTCCCATTTTGCCCCCAGGGCAGAAGAAGATAAGTGCGGAGCCCTCATTTCGAGGTTCTCTTTCTGGATAGGCGGTAGTTTAAACGCCTTTTTAGTAAGGAGACCTTATGAAAACGACTCGCCCCGCCTCCCCCCTCTACGACATTCTCCAACAGCGCATTCTGGTGCTCGATGGCGCCATGGGCACCATGATTCAGCGCCACCCGCTGACGGAGGAGGACTTCCGGGGCACGCGCTTCGCCGACCACCCTAAACCTCTGCGCGGCAACAACGACCTGCTCAGTCTGACCCGCCCCGATATTATCAAGGGCATTCACGCCGAATATTTCGCCGCCGGGGCCGACATGGTGGAAACCAACACCTTCAGCGGCACCACCATCGCCCAGGCCGATTACGGGCTGGAGCATCTAGCGTATGAGCTGAACTACGAGTCAGCGCGGATTGCGAAAGAAGTTGCCGACGAGTTTACCGCCCGCGAGCCACATAAGCCGCGCTTCGTAGCCGGCGCCATCGGCCCCACCAACCGGACCGCCTCTCTCTCGCCCGACGTGAACCGCCCTGGCTTCCGCGCCGTGACCTTCGATGAGCTAGCTATTGCCTACCACGAGCAAGTGCGCGGCCTAGTGGAAGGCGGCTCCGATACGCTGCTAATTGAAACCATTTTCGATACCCTGAATGCTAAAGCGGCCTTGTACGCCGTCCAGAAGTTCTTCGACGAAGGTGGACGGGTTGTGCCGGTTATGATTTCGGGCACCATCACCGATGCTTCGGGCCGTACCCTTTCGGGGCAGACAGTGGAAGCTTTCTGGAATTCCATCAGTCATTTGCCGCTGCTAAGCGTGGGCCTAAACTGCGCCCTTGGGGCTGATCAGCTGCACGTATATGTGAAGGAGTTGAGCCGCATTGCTGATGTGCACGTGTCAGCTTATCCGAACGCTGGTTTGCCCAACGCGTTTGGCGGCTACGACGAGTCCGCCGAAGAGTTTGCGGCAGTGGTAGAGAATTATCTAAAGGAAGGCATCGTGACGGTGGCCGGCGGTTGTTGTGGCACCACGCCCCAGCACATTGCCGAGCTGGCGAAGTTGGCCGAAAAATACCAACCGCGCCAACTACCCAATTTGCCCCCCGCAACTCATTTGTCAGGCTTAGAACCGTTTGACATTACGCCCAACAGCCTGTTTGTGAACGTAGGTGAGCGGTGTAACGTGACCGGCTCCCGTGCTTTTGCCCGCCTCATCCGCACCGGCGCCTACGAGCAGGCTCTACAAGTTGCCCGCGACCAGGTAGAAGGCGGTGCCCAGGTCCTTGACGTGAACATGGACGAAGGCATGCTCGACTCGGAGCAGGCCATGACCACCTTTCTTAACCTCATTGCCTCCGAGCCCGACATTTCACGGGTGCCGGTGATGATTGACTCCTCTAAATGGAGCGTGCTTGAAGCCGGGCTGAAGTGCGTGCAGGGCAAGAGCATCGTCAATTCGATTTCGCTGAAAGAAGGCGAGGAAGTATTCAAGGAGCGCGCCCGCACCGTGCGCCAGTACGGCGCGGCTATGGTCGTAATGGCTTTTGATGAAAACGGCCAGGCTGACTCTTTGGAGCGGCGCATCGAAATATGTAAGCGCAGCTACGACATTTTGGTGAACGAAGTAGGCTTCCCGGCCACGGACATCATCTTCGACCCCAACATCCTGACCGTGGGCACGGGCATGGAGGAGCACCGCAACTACGCGCTGGACTTCATCGAAGCCGTTCGTTGGATCAAAGCTAACCTGCCCGGCGCCCTCACCAGCGGCGGCGTCAGCAATATCAGCTTCTCCTACCGCGGCAACGACGTGGTTCGCGAAGCTATGCACACGGCGTTCCTCTACCACGCCATTCGCGCCGGCTTGGATATGGGCATCGTAAATCCCAGTCAGTTGGGCGTGTACGACGAGATTCCGAAGGACTTGCTGGAGTTGGTAGAAGACGTGCTACTCAACCGCCGCCCCGATTCTACCGAACGCCTCGTCGACTTTGCTGAAACGGTAAAGCAGAAAGACAAAGTAGAAGTGGTGGCCGACGCGTGGCGCAGCCTGCCCGTAGCCGAGCGCTTACAGCATGCGCTGGTACGCGGCATTACCGAGTTTATCGACGAAGACACTGAGGAAGTACGTCAGCAAGTAGGCCGGCCGCTAGAGGTAATCGAAGGCCCGCTGATGGCCGGCATGAACGTGGTGGGTGACCTATTTGGAGCCGGCAAAATGTTCCTGCCGCAAGTGGTGAAGTCGGCCCGCGTGATGAAGAAAGCGGTGGCGTATCTGGAGCCTTTCCTGCTGGCCGACAAGCAAGGTTCGGAGCGGCAAACGGCCGGTAAAATCTTGCTGGCTACGGTGAAAGGCGACGTGCACGACATTGGCAAAAACATCGTGGGCGTGGTGTTGGCGTGCAACAACTTCGACATCGTGGATCTTGGCGTGATGGTGCCATTGGAGCGCATTCTGGACGAAGCGGTAAAGCAGAACGTGGACGTTATCGGCCTGAGCGGCCTGATTACGCCTAGTCTTGATGAGATGGTGTACGTGGCTCAGGAGATGGAAAAGCGTGGCCTGAAAACGCCGCTGCTTATTGGTGGTGCTACCACTTCTCGTCTGCACGCGGCTGTGAAAGTGGCCCCCAACTATTCGGGACCCATGGTGCACGTACACGACGCCTCCCGCTCGGTGGGTGTGGCTGCCAGCCTGCTTGGCTCCAGCGCCGAAACCTACGCCCAGGCCGTTCGCGACGAGTACACCGCCCTGCGCACCGACTACGCCACCCGCCAGCGGGAGAAGAATTACTTAACCATCGAAGCGGCTCGTGAAAATCAATTCAAGGCCGACTGGGAAACCGCGCCCATCACCAAGCCGACCTTCCTCGGCACCAAAGTGCTGAATAATTACCCCTTGGCTGAACTAGCCGAGTACATCGACTGGACGCCTTTCTTCCACACCTGGGAGTTGAAAGGGCGCTACCCGCGCATTTTGGAAGATGAGAACTTAGGTGAGGCGGCTACCAAGCTGTTTGCCGATGCCCAGGCCATGTTGCAAAAAGTTATCAGCGAAAACCTGCTCACGGCCCGCGCCGTGGTTGGTTTCTGGCCGGCTAATACGGTTGGCTACGACACTATCGAGGTCTACGCCGATGATACGCGCGAGCAGGTAATGACTGAATTCTTCACGTTGCGCCAGCAAGGCGAAAAGGGCCCAAACATTCCTAACCTGGCTTTCTCCGACTTTTTGGCTCCCAAAGAATCGGGTCGTCAGGACTACATCGGCGGCTTTGCCGTGACGGCTGGTTTGGGCATCGAAAAGCTTATCGAGCAGTTTGAAGCCGACCACGATGACTATTCCAGTATCATGATTAAGGCCCTAGCCGATCGTCTGGCCGAGGCTTTTGCTGAGCGTCTGCACCAGCGCGTGCGGGAAGAGTTCTGGGGTTATTCGGCCGGTGAGAAACTAACTAAAGAAGAGCTGATTCAGGAGAAATATCGCGGTGTGCGACCCGCACCGGGCTACCCCGGCTGCCCCGACCACACCGAGAAAATCACTTTGTTCCAGCTCCTCGACGCCGACCAACAAACCGGCATTCAGCTCACTGAAAACCTGGCTATGTACCCCGCTTCGTCGGTTAGCGGCCTCTACTACGCCCACCCCGATTCGCGCTACTTCGGCTTAGGCAAAATAGCCCGCGACCAGGTGGAGGATATTGCGCAGCGCAAAAACATGCCGATTGCGGAGCTGGAGCGCTGGCTCTCTCCAAACCTAAATTATAACCCAACCAGCGTACCGGTAACAGCGCTGTAGAAACGACCAACTTCTCTTTTTAACTGAAGGAAGAAGCTTATACACTACCCAAACCTCTCACCAACCGCCCGTTGGTGTTCTATATGAAAGTAACTGACCACCTGATCCAAGCCGACGGCAAAACGCTGTTTTCTTTTGAAGTTTTGCCCCCCAGAAAGGGCGAGAACATTCAGAACCTGTTCAGCAACATTGAACCGCTAATGGAGTTCAAGCCGCCGTTCATCGACGTGACTTATCACCGCGAGGAGTACGTGTACCGCAAGCAGCCGAACGGCTTCCTAGAGCGCAAAACTGTGCGCAAGCGGCCGGGTACGGTGGGGATTTGCGCAGCCATCAAGAACCGCTTCGATGTGGACACGGTGCCGCATTTGACCTGTGGTGGCTTTTCCAAAGAGGAAACCGAGAACGCCCTGATTGACCTGCACTTTCTGGGTATTGATAACGTGCTGGCCTTGCGCGGCGACCCAATAAAGTCGGAGCCGCACTTTGTGCCCGAGCCTGATGGTCACGCCTACGCCAGCGACCTAATTGAGCAGGTAGCGTGCATGAACAAGGGCCGCTATCTGGATGACGAGCAGGAGGATACCTTTCCAACGAATTTCTGCATTGGTACGGCCGGCTACCCAGAGAAGCACTTTGAGGCGCCCAATTACGGCTCCGATATTCGCTTTCTGAAACAGAAGATGGACCGCGGCGCTGAGTACATCGTCACGCAGATGTTCTTCGACAACGAGCAGTTTTTCAACTTCGAGAAGCGCTGCCGAGCGGCGGGTATTACGGCGCCCATCATTCCCGGCTTGAAGCCATTGACTACTAAAAGTCAGCTGACGATGCTGCCCCGCTCATTCTTCCTCAATATTCCGGAGGAGCTAGCCGAGGCCGTGAGCCAGTGCCGCGACAACGAGGATGCGCGCCGCATCGGCATTGAATGGTGTATCAACCAAAGCCGCGAGCTGATGGCCCACGGCGTGCCCTGCCTGCACTATTATTCGATGGGCAAGTCAGAGTCGATTCGGCGCGTGGCGAAAGAGTTATTCTAACGCAGCCTTCTACTCAAGTAAGCAAAAGCCAGCAACCACGTTGTTGGCTTTTGCTTTTAAGGGACCCGTATACGTTGGAGAAGGCCACAAAATTTGTGAAAATGCCCCCTGAAAGCCGCGTCGCTAAACGCGCCCTCGGTTCTAGCGTAAACCTGTTTCATCATTTACTCGCCCAACCATGACAACGCTCGACGATCTGTTTGCCCGGTTGCAGGTAGCGGAGGCGCCAGCCGAAGTTGAGGCGTTGCAAAGTGGCATCTGGCAGATCTGGCTTACTACCGGCGACCACGCGCTTGACAAGCACCTAGAGGCTGGCATGCGGGCCTTATCAGCCGGCGACTATACCCGCGCCATTGCCGACTTCACGTATTTGATTGAAACCCGGCCCGATTTTGCTGAAGGCTGGAATAAGCGCGCTACCGCTTATTATTTACGTGGCGAGTATCGCGCTTCCCTGCTTGATATTGCTGAAACCCTGCGTTTGGAACCACGTCACTTTGGAGCGCTTTCGGGCTGGGCTACCATGCTACGTATGCTGGGCGAAGACCGCAGTGCGCTGCGGGTATTGCGGCGCCTGGCCAAAATCTGTCCGCACTTTCCCGGTCTGCAAACCCAGCTGCGCGACCTGCGCGACCGCACCGACGAGGAATGAACTAGACGCAGACAATCCCTGGGGGGCTTTTTTACTTCATTCACCTGACTAAAGACCGAGCGTTTGCGCTAGTGCCTACTTCTAATATCCAAGACGCCGGGGTCTGCGTACATAGTAATATGAAATCTACTATACTTCTCCTAATTCGCGCCGTAGCAGGCTCGGCGGCAGTACTAAGCTTAAATTTTCTGTTGACAAGTTGCGACACCACGCCCCGCGAACGGCAGGAAATAGTTCGGCAGGAAGCGCGCAAGCTAGACACCCTAGCCGACCGGGCTGGCGACAAAATTGATCGGGCTAGCAGCCGCGCCGCTGATTACACGGCCACAGCCCGCGCCCGCAACCGTCAGCCTCTCGACTCGGTGGCGCTAAGGCAATTCACGAATGAATTGCTCGGCACTTATGCCAGCGTGGAGAAACTCACGCCGCTAAGCATTGAGCCCGCTTACACCCAACTTCTTCGCCAGACCCGCGCCAAGCGTCGCGAGTGGACCCAGCGCGACTGGGACTATGCTACCGGCGTGTATAAGCGCCTCAATGACCGATTCAAAGCAATTCGCTTGGACGTAGTAGGGCGCGACGAGCTTCGCATTCGGGGCTTGCAGGCCGAGTTCGTGGCTATGGAAGCGGGCCGCGACGTGAAGGATCTGGGAGAGGCGATGAAGGACTCTAACTCAAACTAACCTTACGAATTGCAACGACGCATAGCAGATTTCTCCGTCATCTTAGGGGGCATTTTTGTGCGTCGCTGCAGACTTTCAGGGACCTTCCTTGCATGAAAGCCCAGGCAGTGAATGATTGTCCATACATCACTGTTCAATACCTTGCATCAGCGCTCCTAGCCTGTTAGTGCATCATGTGAGCTGCCTCGCTCCGCTTCCCCACACTATTGCCTCCATTCCTACCTATGTCTATCTCTCCGCTAACGCCGGACTCATCTATGCTACGCGAAATCGGTGAATTCTCCACCGTGCTACAGCAACAAGGGACGCATGCTGCGCTCAAATATTTGAATGGCCGCACGCCTCACCGCTACACCGGCGTATTTCGGTTCGATGGGGACAAGCTCCGCAATGAGGTGTTATTCGACCGATACGAGCCTAACGTAGAGCAGGGCGAAGACGCGCCGATGGAGGCTACCTACTGTTCTTTGGTAGGTCGGCAGCAGGCTCCTTTAGAAATCAACGACGCTACCACTGATCAGCGCGTCATGGGTCTTATTGATACGCCCGTCATATCGTATTGTGGAGTGCTCATCCGCGACGACCAGGGTACGGCATTCGGTACTCTCTGCCACTACGATATGCAGCGTTGCCAAGAGCGCACCACCGATTTGCCTTTGCTGGAAGCAGCTGCCGCTCTACTGTACAATAAGTTGCACCCGGCTGGCGCTAAGTAGCATCAGAAAGCGACCGTGGCGCGTAGCCGCATAGCGGGGCCAGTGCTTGGTTGTGGTTTCCTGATCGGTAGGGACACTGTCGGTGTGGTTGTCCCGCGGCGTCATTCTCTTTCTGATCTCATGTTCTCTGCTAAACTTCTGCTCAGGCTACTTCTGCTATTTCAAGTCACAGTAACCTTCGCGCAAGCCCCGCTTATCGAAACCGTCGAAACGGTGCCCGCTGCTGACCAATGGCTGCTGCCCGGCGACCAGTTGAAAGTGCATCTCAAAGGCCAGCCTGGCGCTACCGCTACGTTTCTGGGGGGCAAATTAATGACGGAGCTGGCGCCTACTCTTACCGGCGGGCAGTCAGGTATCTACCAGGGCACCTACGTGGTGCAGCCCGGCGATACGCTATTTGATCGGCCTATTTCCTTTGAGCTACTCACTGCGGATAGCATACGCACGGTGGCTTTAAGCCAGAATAAAGTGCGTTTTCTAAATCAAAATGCCCCCCAGCTAGCTGTTACCAAGGGCCCGTTGACTTATCTGAATTACGGCTTGGGTGAAGATCGTCTGGGTGGCGCCAAAATGGGCTACCTCGACTCGTTGGTGGTGCTGCACATTAGCGGAAAGGTAGGCAACCAATACCGCGTGCGCCTGGCCGAAAACCAGACCGCTTGGGTGCCAGAGGATATCGTGCGTTTTTTGCCCCCCGGTGGCTTTGCGCCCGCTTCGCTCACCGGCTCCTGGAGCGTGCAGGGCGACTCGCTCTACGACTACGTGCGTGTGCCGCTTACCGCGCGTTTGCCTTACCGCTCCCAGATCCTATCGAATCCTACGCGCCTGGTCATCGACGTATTTGGGGCTACTTCCAATACCAACTGGATAACCCAGCGCGATGGACTGCAAGCGCTCGGCGACGTGCACTACGAGCAGGTGCAGCCCGACGTATTTCGGCTAGTGCTACACCTGCGCCACCCCCAGAGTTGGGGCTACAGCGTTGGCTATCAAAAGAATGTGCTGACAATCCGGGTAAAACGCCCCCCAGCCAAAATGCGCCTGCGCAATCTGACCGTAGCCGTAGATGCGGGCCACGGCGGCTCCAACACCGGCGCCGTAGGAGCTAGCGGCGCCCGCGAAAAAGACCTTACCCTAGCTATTGCCCAGCAATTGAAACGAGAGTTAGAGCGCAAAGGGGCCCGCGTACTCATGACCCGCGACGCGGACGTGAGCGTAGATAACGGCGACCGAATTCTGCGCTTGCGTCAGGATAGTCCCCATTTGCTGGTGAGTATTCACGTAAACTCCTCCGGCAATAAAACGGTACGCGGCACCAGCACTTACTACCGCTACGTAGGATTCCGACCCCTATCAACTGCTTTGTATGAGCAGATGCTGCGTACCGGTCTGCCCGGCTTTGGCAACGTAGGCAACTTCAACTTCGGCCTGAACGGACCGACCGAATACCCAAATGCTTTGGTCGAAACCGCCTTCGTCTCCAACCCCGACGATGAGCGCCTGCTCACTTCCCCCGACTTTCAGCAGCAAATGGCGAAGCGCATGACCAAGGGACTGGCAAATTTTCTGCGTGCTAGCCGCCAGCCGGGGCTGCGGGGGTGGCTCAGCCGTAAACCCGCCAAATAGTAGCGCTCTGGCATCAGCGCGCAGCTATAGCTGTTTAGCAACATTTATAGGTGGAAGGTTGATAATCTGCTACAAAAGATTCTACCTTCCTGATTCTCAACCCCCGAGACGAAGCTGTAGCCTTTGTGGCGGCCTACGTCCGCGTCAGCCTACCTATTTCCCACCAATTCCCTTTACAGCATGGCAACCTCTACTTCGTGGCTGGATCGCAGCCGTACCATTGCCGGGCCGGGCTTCAATCGCTGGCTGATTCCGCCGGCGGCCCTGGCTATTCACCTTGCCATTGGGCAGGCCTACGCTTTTAGCGTGTTCAAGAAGCCAATGGGAGCCCTTATCAGCGGAGATGTGAACGCGCCAGCCCCTACCGACTGGACACCCGGTCAGCTGGCAGTTATTTTCTCCATTGCCATTGTGCTACTGGGTTTATCGGCGGCGGTATTTGGTAAATGGCTCGAACGGGTTGGGCCGCGCAAGGCCATGCTAGCTTCGGCTTTATGCTTTGCGGGGGGCTTTTTTATCTCGGCCCTGGGCGTATCCATGCACAACATCTGGCTCGTGTATTTCGGGTATGGCTTTGTGGGCGGCATTGGGCTTGGTATCGGATACATTTCGCCGGTGAGCACGCTTATCAAGTGGTTTCCCGACAGGCCGGGGGTAGCGACGGGTATGGCCATTATGGGCTTCGGCGGGGGCGCCATGATTGGCTCGCCGCTAGCCGTAGCTCTGATGGCTTATTTCAAAGATTCGGCCCCTATGGGAGTAGCCCCTACCATGCTCACGATGGGCGCTATTTATCTGGTATTCATGATGTTTGGGGTATTCACCATTCGGGTGCCAGCGGAAGGGTGGAAACCGGAAGGCTATGTGCCCAACACCCAACAATCAACTCTTATTACGACGGCCAACGTAGATGCCGATACCGCTATTAAGACCCCGCAGTTTTGGCTCTTATGGGTGGTATTACTCACCAATGTGACGGCTGGTATTGGCGTGCTCGAAACAGCCTCTCCACTTATTCAGGAAACCTTCTCCGATACCTCTATGGGGGTGGGCTTGGGCGTAACGGCGGCCGCGGCGGCTGGCTTTGTGGGGCTGCTGAGTTTGTTCAATTTGCTGGGGCGCTTTTTTTGGTCGTCGGCCTCGGATAAGATGGGCCGCAAGCCTACCTACATGATTTACTTTGGATTAGGCATTGCACTCTATGCATTAGTACCCACGCTGGCGGCCAACCACTCGCTGGCGTTGTTCGTCATCGTGTGCTGCGTGATTCTGAGTATGTATGGGGGCGGATTTGCTACTGTTCCTGCTTACTTACGCGACTTGTTCGGCACGATGCAAGTAGGTGCCATCCACGGGCGCCTACTTACGGCCTGGTCTACGGCTGGTATCTTGGGTCCCTTGATTGTTAACTATTTACACCAAAGTCAGAAAGACAAAGGCCTGACCGGTGCTGAAGCCTACCAAACGGTATTTTATGTGATGGCTGGCGTGCTGGTAGTCGGTTTGATTGCCAATATGCTCGTGACGGCTGTAAACGAGAAATATCACTACAAAGAAGCTGCTGCCAAGAAAGTAGCTGCTTAGTGCTCGCGCTTTTCTGTATCTAATCGTTAAAAATCTTCCGCATGGATAATCGTATAAATCCTACAATTCCCGACGCCGCGCCTTCTTCTACCTTACAAACGGTGCTAGCTTGGCTCTACGTTGGCGTGCCGCTGCTTTGGGGCGTCTCTCAAACGTTTATTAAGGCACTGGACTTGTTTAAATAAGTTAGTAAGCGGCTTCCGTGACGAAGCCTGCGTATAGTTTTTACCACAAGAAGCACCTAATGGGGTGCTTCTTGTGTTTTAGTTGAAACCCTTATCCTATGTTTACCGAGCCCACCGACGGTACAGTTGTGCTGCTAGAATCGTTTGCCAACTCTATTTCAGCCCACCTAGCCAAGAATCAGCTGGAAGCGGCTGGTATTGCTTGCTTTATAAGCAACGAAAACCGACCCTACGGACCTATTTCGGGCGGCGTACGGCTGCACGTACGACAGCAGGATTTGGAGGCTGCCCAACGAGTTCTTTCCGAGCAAGCCGCCCTCATGACGGCAGTATATGATGATGACCAAGATGCCTCAACGGATGCTGCTACAGCTACTGCCTCTACTTCATCGGGTAGCTTACTTACCCGACTGCGGGCTTGGCTACTTTCGTAAGTTTTAGCTTAAATATATAAGCCAAGCGTAAGCTAATTCATCTGCATTCCACTAGGATTTGGAATATTAGGAAGCGAGTTGGTACATTTGTGCTACCAATTCTTTCCCATCAAAGGATTGTTTTTATACAGAGGCGCAGAGAGACAGGCTCCGTGAAGCGCCGGCAACCCCCACTCCCCGTGGAACGGTGCCAAGTCCTGACCATATAAAAACAAGTTACCGTGGACCTTTTCAACACCTCCGCTTTCTCTCTACCCCTCGTTGCTTCGCAACAGTGCTGTTATGCGCAGTCTGCACAGGCCGGCTGTTGTATGTGCTCGGTAGGACAAGGTTGTTGTTGATTTGCGCTTTCCCTTTCCTGCCGGCAACTTAGTCTGACGCTTTTTATAAGCGACTAGTATGCCCCTGTTCATTTCCGTTACCCACCCGTAGTTAGCCAGTTAAGCTAACTCGTGCTTGGGCTGACGGTCCGAACCTACTCCACTTTCTGCTTTTCAGCTTCTTGCTTGCAGCTACGCCTCACCGAAGCGCGTCGTGCTTGCTTCAGTTGAAAAAAGCCCCCCAGCCGAGCCAAGGGCTCCAGTTTTCACCTCACTTCCTGTTTTTTAGCGCAGACTCATAAGTGCCATGAGTGCGCAAATTCCAACCGTTTTCACTTCCATATTACATCACCTAACATGTCTGATTTACAGAAGCCTATCGGCATTTATTATGAACACCCCGAATGGTTTAAGCCGCTGTTTGCGGAGTTGGACCGCCGCGGTTTGCCCTACGAAAAAATTGACGCCGCTCACCACCTGTTTGACCCAGCCGAAAAGGAAAGCCGCTATAGTCTGGTAGTAAACCGAATGAGTTCTTCGGCTTATCTGCGCGGACACGGTCAAGGCATTTTTCATACCGCTGGCTTCGCTACTCACTTGGAGCGGCTCGGCGTGCGTATCATCAACGGCTCGGCAGCTACGGCCATTGAGACTAATAAGGCTCGCCAACTCTCGCTGTTCGAGTCGCTGGGACTGAGCTACCCGAAGTCATTCGTGATAAACCACGCCTCGCGGGCCGTGGATGCGGCTCAGCAGCTGCGCTTTCCGATTGTGGTGAAAGTGAACATTGGCGGCAGCGGCGCGGGCATTATCCGCTTCGATACACCCGAAGGCCTACAAGCGGCCGTTGACGCCAATCAAATTGACCTAGGCATCGACCAAACGGCGCTGGTTCAAGAATACGTGACGCCGCGTGGGGGGCATATTACCCGCGTAGAAACGCTGGATGGCAAGTTTTTATACGCCATGAAGGTGTACACCACCGGCGAAAGCTTTAACCTCTGCCCCGCCGAAATCTGCCAGATTCCGGACGAGCCTACAGCCGGCGACTTCTGCCTGACTGAAGCACCAAAAAAAGGAATTCAGGTAGAAGTTACTACGCCGCCCGATGAGATAATTGAGGCCGTGGAGCGCATCGTAGCTGCTGCCAAAATAGACGTGGGGGGCATTGAGTATCTGATAGATGACCGAACCGGCGAGGCGCTGTTTTACGACATCAATGCCTTGTCCAACTTCGTGGCCGACGCCGTGAACGTGGTAGGTTTTGACCCCTACGCCCGCTTTGTGGATTACCTGGAACAACAACTTGAATTGACCACTGCTAACGCTCTTACGATATGAAATTCGGGTATTGGCTTCCCATTTTTGGCGGTTGGCTCCGCAACGTTCCCGATGAGCAAATGCCTACGTCGTGGGACTATGTAAAACAGTTGGCTCAACGCAGCGAAGACTGGGGCTATAGCCTCACGCTCATTGCTGAGTTGTATTTAAATGATATAAAAGGTCAGGAAGAGCCTGCCCTAGAGGCGTGGAGCACGGCGGCAGCACTGGCAGCGGTTACCAAGGAGCTGGAAATTATGGTGGCTGTGCGGCCTACTTTCCATAACCCAGCCTTGCTGGCTAAGCAGGCCGCCAACATCGACCTGATTGCTCCGGGCCGCTTGTCCTTGAACGTGGTATCGTCGTGGTGGCGTGATGAGGCGACCAAATACGGCTTGCACTTCGAGCAGCACGACGACCGCTATGCCCGCACCAAGGAGTGGCTGGATGTTGTGACCAACGTGTGGGAGAAAGACCATTTCTCATACGAGGGCAAGTATTATCAGCTGACAGACAACGTATTGCAGCCCAAGCCAGCCAAGAAGCCGTTCCTGTACGCAGGCGGTGAATCGGAAGCGGCGAAGGACCTTATTTCGTCGCAGTGCGACGGCTATGTGATGCACGGCGACTCGCCCGAGCAAATCGGCCAACGCATTGCCGACATGCGCCGCCGCCGCGAGCAGAAGAATTTGCCCCCCATGAAGTTTGGGGTAGCTGGATACAGCATCGTGCGTGATAATGAGCAGGAAGTGAAGCGCGAACTAGACCGCATTACCAACGTGCAAGCTTCGGCCGCGGGCTACAGCAATTACCAGCAGTGGCTGGCCGGCACGCAATTGGAACAGCAAGTGTCGCTGCATGATTACTCGGTATCAAACCGTGGCTTGCGCACAGGCCTCACCGGTACGCCTGCTCAGATTCAGGACCGCATCGGAGCTTATGAGGCCGTAGGTGTTGATTTCTTCCTTTTGCAGTGCAGCCCGCAGCTGGAGGAAATGGAGCGGTTCTCTGACTCGGTAATTAGTGTATTGGCTTAATTAAGACTACCACACTAAGCTGATTACCTATTTATTTGGCGGTCATGCAGAGGCAAAGCCGAAGCATCTCGCGTGCTGATGTTGAGTTACTCACCTAACGGCGCGAGCGAGATGCTTCGGCTTTGCCTCTGCATGACCACCTTTTTGCTTAGCTTTTGAATTTTTTAATTCCGAAACCGCAGTAGTGGCCACGCTTCGCCGGCTGAGAATTCGGTTTGGTCGGGAGGCAATTCCAGGAAACCGTCGCAGTGAAGCAGGCTGGCTAAGTCGCCGGAGCCACCGGCTCGTTGGGGGTGCGCTAGCAAGCGGCCATCTGTGGCCATTTCGAGGCGGACGGGCAGGAAATAGGTGAGGCGCGGGCGGAAGCTTACTTCAGTAGCTAACACTGCATAGGCCGCTGCGGGGGGCAATTCTGACAATTGGCAGGCGTGCAGCCAGGGCTGCACGTAGCGGTAATAATTCACGAAAGTAGACACTGGGTTACCCGGCAAAGCAAAGACCACTGCCCCATTAGCTTTTTGCCCAAACCAAAACGGCTTACCTGGCCGCTGATTTACTTCGTGAAAAATCTGCTCAACGCCCAACTCGCGCAACACGCCAGGCAAAAAATCGGCCTGCCCTTTTGAAACGCCACCACTGAGCACTACTGCATCGAAGCTGCTTAGCAGTTGCGGAAGGCCTTGGCGTAGAACATCCTGATTATCATTAAAATGAAAAGCCTCGCTGATGGCACCTGTAAGGCTGGCAGCGGCATGGAGCATGGCAGCATTAGAGCGTCGAATCTGATGGGGCAGGGGTGTTTGAGTGATATCAACTAGCTCGTCGCCGGTGCTCACGATGGCTAGACGGGCCGGGCGTGCGACGGCTAATGTAGCCGCGCCGATGGTAGCGGCTACAGCAATTTCGGCGGGGCCAAGGCGCGTACCGGCGGGCACCAACAAATCGCCTTGGCGACGGTCGGCCGCCTGGGCGTGCACGTTGTGGCCTATGTGTTCGGGCAGCACTTGCACGGTGGCTACGCGTTGGCCATTCACTTCTTGAAAAGTCACATCTTCATAGCGTATCACGGTATCGGTGCCTGGCGGCAACACGGCACCCGTCATGATCTCAATGGCGGCTGTGGAATTATGCAACGGCTGCGGTGGGGCACCCGCGAACTGTGTGGCTTCAATAGGAAAGTCAATTTGCCCCCCAGCTATGGCCGCGTACGCCAACGCAATTCCATCCATAGCCACGCGGTTGAAAGGCGGGAAGTCGCGGTCTGCAGTCAGGTCTTGATGCAACACCCGGCCGGTAGCGGCGAGCAAAGGCACGTTTTCGGTCGGTAGCGTGCGGGCGGTGGCCAAGACAAGACGAGTAGCTTCGGCAACTGAAATCATAGAATGGAGGTTTTGGCAGGAACGAACCGCGGCGCGTTCCTGGTTGGGAAACGTATAAATTGCGTGTGGCAGCTAGGTTGCCAGCAAAGGTGTTATACTATTGTTCACCTTGTTTGGCGACAACCTCGGTGCGCCTTTCTGGTTTTGAGCCGAACGCACTGGAGCGCATCCCTACGATTTTCTTATGTTCAATCCTTCCCGCTCGCTCACCCATCTTAATGCCGCTGGTCAACCTGCCATGGTTGATGTGGGGGGCAAAATTCCTACCCGCCGTGTGGCCCGCGCCCGGAGCCGCGTGTTACTAGGAGCCGAAATTGTGCAGCTAGTGCAGGCCGGCGACTTACCCACCAAGAAAGGACCGGTGTTTCAGACGGCTATCCTGGCTGGGGTGATGGCCGCTAAGAAAACAGCTGACCTTATTCCCCTCTGCCATCCGCTGGGACTCGACGACTGCCAGGTTCACATTGAAGTAGCTGGCCCAGATGCTATAGTTATAGAATGCACCGCTACCGTAACGGGCAAGACCGGTGTAGAAATGGAAGCCCTCATGGGCGCTTCCGTAGCTGCCCTTACGGTATATGACATGTGTAAGGCGCTGTCCCACAACATTGTTATCAGTGAAACCCGCCTGATCGAGAAAACGGGCGGTAAGAAAGATTTTTACCATGTCGATGAATAATACGCCCGCCAATTTGCCCTCCAAGCCCCGCACCAAGCACGCCGCGCTGGCCCGTCCAAATATCGGCGAGTTTGGTCGGCACGAGCTGGCTATTCTGGGTGCGCCTTGTGGTAAGATAAAGGACCTGGTGGCTCGCCTGCTGCCCCACTTAACGCCCGCGCTGAGCATAGGCTACGTGGATGCCGACCACGCCACCGCCGATGCCGACGAGGCGGCCGGGGCTAGCCCTATTCTGCAAGCCGGCGCTGCGGCTGAGCTGACCGATAAAATTCAGTTTCGCCGGCTGGATCAGCCTAAGGCGATGGATAAGTTTAGTCAGCAGGAGTGGCTGGCTCACCAGAGCTTGGTGCTGGTCAACGGCAATCACTTCCGGGCCAAGCAGCAAATTATCATCCTCAACCCGGCCAAGCCCCTAGACCGCAAGCTCGACCGTCTGACTGATGTCCAGCTTATTTTGCGTCTAAACCAAGATCAGGAGTTGCCCGAATACTTGCGAGCACATTTGCCGCAGGCTGAGCTCATTCCGGTTCTTGACATAGCTGATGGAGCCGGTATTGCCGCTTTTATTATGCAATGGTGGCAAGCCAGTGCCCCACCGCTGCGAGGTTTAGTGCTGGCTGGGGGGCAAAGTCAGCGCATGCAGGCCGACAAAGGTCGTTTGCAGTACCACGGCCGGGAGCAACGCGAATACGCCGCCGACCTGCTCGCCGCCGTGTGCACCGACGTGCACGTATCCTGCCGCCCCGATCAAGCCGCCGAGTTACCTGCCACCCTACAGCCCCTCCCCGACCGCTTCCTCGACCTTGGCCCGCTGGGGGGCATTTTGTCCGCTTTCCAATCTGATCCTAACGCCGCCTGGCTAGTCGTAGCCTGCGACCTGCCCTTCCTCTCCGCCAACACGCTGCGGCACCTCGTAGCGCACCGCCAGCCGGACAAGATGGCCACGGCCTTCCAAAGCCCTCACAACGACTTCCCAGAGCCTCTCATCACCATCTGGGAGCCTAACAGCTACGCTACGCTACTCCGGTTTCTGAGTTTAGGCTACTCCTGCCCACGCAAAGCCCTCATCAACTCCGATGTGGCGGTACTCAAAGCGCCAGATGCGCGGGAGTTGCGCAACGTAAATACTCCTGAGGAGCGGGATGCAGCACAACGAGAATTAGCCTTACCCGTCGTTGCGCAAGCCAAAGAGTAAGGTCTACGGATGCGCGGCTACCCATACTTGCCCATCTTCAAATTCTTCCTTCTTCCAAATCGGCACTACCTTCTTAATCGTGTCGATAATAAACTGGCAGGCGGCAAACGACTCCGCCCGGTGGGGGGTGGATACGGCCACTACTACGGCCACATGGCCGATTTCCAGGGTGCCTTTGCGGTGTACGACGGCTATTTGCTGGAGCATGGGCCATTTCTCTTGGGCCTGCTCGGCTACAAGACGCATCTGGTGCAGAGCCATAGCATCGTAGGCCTCGTAGTGCAGGCGCACCACGGCCCGCCCCGTCGATTGGTTGCGGACGGTGCCGATAAAGGCATTGACGGCGCCGGCGCCATCAGCTTCCACGGCGGCAATAGTAGCGGCCACGTCGATGGGCTGGTCGGTGAGTTCGATGAGCATCAGAAGGAGGTTGCGGAAGAGAAAATCAATAGCGGAGCGAGGCTAGGGGCATTTTAACCGCCGCTAACGGGCGGAATAAGCGCTATTTCGTCGCGCTCGTGCAATTCGTACTCATCCGGGGCGTACTCGTTATTCACGGCTACGGCAAAGCTGGTTAGCTCGCCGAGCTGCGGATACTGAGCGCGGAGCTGCTCCATCAGGCCGCCTACCGACTGAGTATCAGGTGCGGTTAGCTCTACTTCTGAGCTGCCGACGATTTCTTTTGTGATGCCGAAAAGAGAAAGTTTAAGTTTCATTTGTTGAGGAGTGTCAAGGCGTGGGGCTGCTGTGCGCGATACTGCATACGCAAAGTACATCGAACCATTTTTGTTCGGAAGCCGTCCTGTTTGCGGCGCCAAACGTTATACATTGCCGCGGCTCTTTTGCTAGCTAGTTTATGTCCGTTGCTTCTTCTGTATTGTACGATAACCACGGCCGGCCGCTCGAATACGTGCGCGTGGCCGTTACAGATCGTTGCAACCTGCGCTGCTTTTACTGCATGCCCGCTGAAGGCATCGAATACGTGCCCAAGCGGGATCTTTTAAGCTACGAAGAAATGGAGCGCGTGGTCGGGATTCTGGCGGGCCTGGGCGTGCGCAAAGTGCGCCTCACCGGTGGCGAGCCTTTCGTGCGCCGCGACCTGGTGCCTTTCATGGGCCGCCTCAGCCAGATTCCAGGCATCGACGACATCAGCCTGACTACCAACGGCGTACTCACGGCGCCCCACGTGCCCGAGCTGGTGCGCCTGGGCGTGCGCAGCGTCAATCTGAGCCTCGACACGTTGGACCGCGCCCGTTTCCTGCGCATCACCCGCCGCGACGAGCTGCCGCGCGTGCTCGATACTCTGCACGCCCTGCTGGCGACCAACATCACGGTGAAGATCAACGCCGTGGTGATGGACGGGCAAAACATTGAAGATCTGATTCCGCTGGCCGAGCTTACCCGCGAGCTGCCCGTTGATGTGCGTTTTATCGAGGAGATGCCCTTCAACGGCGGCAGCCACGGCGCTATAGCGCTGCCTTGGAACCACGTGCGCATTCGGGAGCATCTGCGGGGGGCATTTCCGGGCTTGCATGCCCTGCCTACGCCCGCCGGTGCTACGGCTACAGCCTACGCCATTCCGGGCCATATGGGCCAGGTCGGGATTATTGCCGCTTACTCGCGCACGTTTTGCGGCACCTGCAACCGCATCCGCCTCACGGCGGAGGGTGGCCTCAAAACCTGCCTCTACGATCAGGGCGTGCTGGATGTGCGGGCATTATTGCGCACCGGCAGCTCCGACGAGGAAGTACGCGCAGCCCTAGTGCACGCTTTCCGGCACCGCGCCGCCGATGGCTTCGAGGCCGAGCGCCAACGGCCGGTACACCAACTCAGCTTCGAGTCGATGTCGACGATTGGGGGCTAGTTCTGAGATTTTTAAGTCGAGCTTACGAAGAATAAGCCATTAATCCGTAAGGATAAAAATTGTTTTAATTTAGATTTAATCGCTTTTTGAATCGCTTTTTGAATCGCTTTTTGAATCGCTTTTTGAATCGCTTTTTTCAACTAAAAGCTGCGATTAAGCAAGTATTTACACGTATTATGTGGGTCGGCTGAGCTTCAAAATTCAGTATTTTTTCTAGGGAAGTTGCTTTCTGATCAGCTTGTAGAAATGCAAAAGCTGACGGAGATTGCAATATGAAACCTCTACACACCTCTGACCTTAACCGCCGAGATGGTCGTGAGCGCGCCGTAGCCTGGGCCCTCACCATTACGCGTAACACACCTTTAGCCCCTAGAGACCACGAACAGCAGCTTCTGGAAAAGTTCGTGCTGGGAGAGATGTCGCTGGATGAAGTTATTAGTTCTCTGGAAGGGGACGCAAACTAGCCTGTGACAGTCCGGGGCGCTGGTAGCCTTCGTTGAGCAACGAGCAGAATACACATGGGGGCCGGTTTAGGCCCGTGCCGGGCAAACGGTATGCCTCCTCAATGCTCCGTGCGATGGGGCAAGCGTCATTGGTGTGGTATACATCTGCTACTCCGATACCTCGCACCTGTGAATGAAAAGGCAGCTCGCGCTTCATACTAAGTCCAACGGTAAACGCAGGCTTTGGTTTAGCTTGCTGATGGCTGAATACGCTCCAAGCGCTGGAGAATACTTTAACGCTTATTTGCTGACAGAGAAAAACTTACAGTAGGTTGCCGGCAGATCTGGGAGCCCGCAGCCGACCATGCTGCGTAACTTGCCGTAGTATTGGAAAGTGTACATACTCGGCCACCAGAAAATAGGCGCAAGCCTATGCCATGAAAATCATCCTCATTGCAATTGGCGTAGCTCTCGTGCTGTATGCGGCGGTATGCTGGTTGCTGTATCTCAAGCAGGAGAGCCTGTTGTTCTTTCCGCAAAAATTGCCCCCCAACTACCGGTTTACCTTCCCCGACCCGTTTGAGGAGCGCTGGATAACTACCGACGACGGCACCCGTCTGCACGGCTTGCTCTTTACTACCGACGACCCCAAAGGGCTCATCTTTTACTTGCACGGCAACGCTGGCTCATTGGCTGGTTGGGGCGATGTGGCCGCCGTGTACACGCGCCTTGGCTACGATGTGTTTATGCTCGATTACCGCGGCTACGGGAAGAGCGGAGGCGCTATCAGCAGCGAAAAACAGCTACTCAGCGACGCCGAGGCGGCTTATGAAGTTATTAGAAAGCAGTACCCAGAAGAGCAGATCGTTGTGCTGGGGTACTCGCTGGGCACGGGGCTGGCAGCTTGGCTGGCAGCGCATTATCAGCCGCGGCTACTCATTCTGCAAGCGCCCTACTACAGCTTTCAAGACTTGGCTACGCACTTTTATCCTTTGATACCGGGTGTATTGCTGCGCTATCCGATGCGTACTCACAACCTGCTGCCGCAGATAAAAGCGCCGATAGTCCTCATCCACGGTGACCAGGATGAAGTAGTGTACTACGGCTCATCCCTCAAGCTTAAGCCTCTGCTCAAACCCACCGACCGACTGATTACGCTGCCCGGAATCGGGCATAATGGCATGACGGAAACCTCCGTCTACCAAATTCTAATCCGGAATGTCCTGGGCACGCAGTAGGGGCTAAAACATGCTGTTGCCGTTTTTCGACTCTAGAGGCACGATTTGCAGCACGTCCCAGTGCTCTACGATTTTGCCCTCCTCATCGAAGCGAAAAATATCGATGCCGGCGTAGTCGTGGTCGCCGGGCCAGTGCTGATGGCAGTGCAGAATAACGTGGTGGCCGTCGGCGAAGGCGCGCTTTACTTCCACGTGCTTGCCGGGGTACTCACGCTCCATCCGCTCGAAATACTCGATGAAGCCTTGCTTGCCATCGGCCACGTGCGGGTTGTGCTGGATGTATTCATCGCCCACGTAGCGGGCGATGGCGGCCGCGGGCTGGCAGTCATTGAACATCAGTTCGTAGAAAGCAATGGCGTTGCGCTTGTTCCGGTCTTGGGTGAGCATAGGGTTCTGTGTGCTAGTGGCTACTACAACGATACGTTTTGGGCGAGCAATGCGAAGGCTACTAACAAGTGAGGCTCCGTAAAGCCGCCTTACTTGCCTAGTCCAGCCCAACCCCGCTGCATGGCATAATATACCGCCGTGCCCACCACCAGTCCCACCAGGTAGCCGTAAGGCAGTCCGCCGCAGAGCAAACCTACTAGTAAAGCTACCAGCAGATCGGCGCGGGAGTTGGTCAGGTCGCGGATGAGGGTAGCCAGAGTCAGGGCTTCAAACAGAAGCAGAATACCAAGGATAGGCAAGGGAAATATCTGCACAATCTGGGCGAAGCCTTGGCTGAAAAACAGCCCCAATACCAGAAAAAGCCCCCCATACAGAATAACCGAGCCGCCGGAGCGCGCCCCAAACGCATGGTGCCCCACTAATCCGCCTGAGCCGTGACACACCGGAATACCGCCAAAAAATGGGTTTACTAGATTCATCAGCGAATAAGTAAAGCTGATTTGCCGCACCGTGATGCGACGCTCAGGGAAGAAGTCAGTTAGTACTTGGTTGGTAGCCAAAATAGAATTGCCCAAGGACAGCGGAATCTGGGGCAGGGCCAGCAGCAGGGCACCGGTGAGAACATCGACTCGATTGGGCGTGTGCCAAGTAGGCAAATGAAAACCCAGCGCGCCGTAGGCAGAAGACAAATTGAGCTTGAAAGCCAGCGCATAAATGCCCCCCAGCGCAATAATGACCAGCGCCGCCGGCCAACGCCGGTTGCCGAGCAGCACCACCGTAACGGCAAAGGCCGCGGCGGCCAATACGTAGCCTCCCAGTCCATCGGCGGGCACGTATTCTTTAAGCGCCAGCGAAGCCAGCTGCAACGCCAGCCCCAGCTGAATGCCGCGCACCACGGGCTTAGGTACCAGCCGAGCCAGCCTATCAATCAGCCCCAGCACTGAGAGCAAAAACATAACGACTCCGATAGCCAAGCCGCCACCAAAAATCACGTTGCCGGGTAGCTTTTGGGCAATAACCAGCGCTGCAAACGCTTTCAGCGGCTGCACCGGCATCGGCAGCCCGTACCAGAACCCCGAAAACAGCTGCATAAGTCCAAACATGATGAGCACGCTGGCGCTATCCACGCCCGAGGCGGCGATGATGCCAATCAATAGCGGCAGATCGGTGCCTAAATCCCCGAAAGCTCCTGCCAACTCATTGCGGTCAAAACGGATACGGCGGGGCGGGGAAGCGACGCTGGGGGGCATTTTAATGGCAGAATGGTCATCCTAAAGGTAGCGCAGAAAGTGGGGTTGAGGGGAGCAAAAGCTACACGCCTTGCACCCGACTCGGCAGGCCAGCTTTGCCCACGTACCCCAAGTGAGTATGCTGAAAGCTGGTGGCGTACTTCAGGCCATAGCCCATTAGCCGGTCGAAGGCGGCGTGGAAGAGCAGCACCGAGCCAGCCAATAGCAACATAGGCAGGCTCAGCCACCAGCCTGCTACCCCCGCGGCTACGGCCAGGGCTTTGTGGTGAAGCAAGTTGTAGCTGAATGCCCCGGCGCGTGGTCCAATCAGGTAGCCCAACATGCCTAGATCAGGGAGTAAAAACAGTGTAGGCAGCCACCACCAAGCGTAAGGCAGCTGAGAGAAAATAACAACGGCCAATATTGCTTCGGCCAGCTCTTCAAGTTTCAGGAGGTTTTTCATGGGTTGAAGCAATTAGGTAGATGATGCTCCAAAGGTCAGTCCTGACCAGCCTTCAACTCGTTAACAAAAGCTAAGAAAAATGCCCGTCTTCCTCCGCCACCCGCGCCCGAATCCGGCTCAGCGACACGGGCGTTACGCCCAGATACGAGGCAATGTAGTGCTGCGGAATGCGCTCCATTATTTTGGTTTTGTGGCTCCCCAGTAGCGTCCGGTAGCGCTCCTCAGGGCTTTGCAGTAGCAATTCCGTCAGGCGCTGATCGGTGCCAATAAGGTTGTACTCGGCAATGAGGCGCCCAAACCGTTCGTATACCGGCCACTCATCGTAGAGGCGACGCAAGGCAGCGTACGGAAACACTAGTAACTCGGTGGCTTGCAGAGCCTGAATGCTCAGGCCGCTTGCCTGCCCGGTCAGGCAGCTGGGATAAGAAGCCATCAGATGATTTTCAAAGAAAAAATAGGTGGTTTTCTCTTCGCCATCGGGGCGGGTGTAAAACAGACGGCAGGCGCCTTCCAGCACTAGGGCAATGTCGTGGTTGGTCTGGCCTTGTTCCACAAAATACGCTTTGCGAGCCAGGTGCTGGGGGCGTAGCTCGGCGGCTAGCGGGTTCCACTCCGTATCGGTGAGGGGCGTAAAGCGGTGAATATATTGGCGGAGTGGGTGCATGGGCGCAATTGGGCTAGGCTAGCGCCGTCTGCGCGATACGGCCGGCTCTACGTTTTCCACCCAAGCTTCTAAGCCACCTTCCAGGTTTTGGAGGTTAGTGAAGCCAGCCTGCAACTGCAGCTGCGTAATCGCCTTCGCGCTACGGTTGCCCCGATGGCAGTACACCACAATGGGATGATGACGGGGCAGCAAACCTGCTCGCGCTACCACTTGGCTCAGCGGAATAAGTGTTGCTCCGGGCAAATGACCGCGGTAGTATTCTTCCGGCTCGCGCACGTCAAGCAAAAACGGCGGCGCCTCCGAGGCCAGCAGCGTCGCTAGCTCCGTGGCCGTGATGGATATCGGTGTGGGCGAGCACAGGTCGGCGTAGTCGGCTTGGGGGGCCGTGCGCAGGTTGAGCAGGGCGCGCTCGGGGTGGCGCGGAAACCGCAGAATGCGTGTCTGAAAGCTTAGCGCATCGAACATCCACAGGCGTCCGCGCAGCACTTCGCCCAGACCCAGAATCACCTTCAGCGTCTCGGTGGCTTGGGCGCAGCCGATGAGGCCAGGCAATACGCCCAGCACGCCGGTAGTATCACAGTTGGGTGCTTCGGCGGCCGAGGGAGCCGTTGGGAAAAGGCAGCGGTAGGTGGGGCCACCCTGATAATTGAAGACTGAAACCTGGCCTTCGAACTTATAAATGGCCCCCGACACCAACGGCCGCCCCACGCTCACGCAGGCGTCGTTGAGTAGGTAGCGGGTAGCAAAGTTGTCAGTGCCGTCCACCACCACATCGTAGGCGGCCACCAGATTTTCTACGCTGATACGGTCGACGCGGCGGGCGTGGACTTCGCAGCTAATCGCAGGATTGATGCGCCGGATGGCACGGGCCGCGGCTTCGGCTTTTAGCTCGCCTACGTCAGCGTTGCCAAACAGTACCTGGCGCTGCAGATTGCTGAGTTCGACGCGGTCGGAGTCGGCGATGCCGAGCGTGCCGACGCCGGCGGCGGCCAAATATTGCAAGACGGGGCAGCCCAAGCCGCCGGCCCCTACTACCAGCACCCGGGCCGCCAGCAGCCGGGCTTGGCCCTCTTCGCCAATTTCGGGGAGTTGCAGGTGGCGTTGGTAGCGTTGACGATCTTCGGGAGTGAGCATACGTAAATATAAGAACCAGACGAAAGCCTGTTGTAAGTACCCAAACTAACTTAAGGTCCTTAGAGTTAATTACCAGCGGCAAGGGTGCTTAAACTAGCTTATCTTATCAGTCGAATGTGGTAGAGACACATATTTGTGTCTCGTCGTTGAACGACAATCGTCTGCGTTTGCCAGTCTGGCATCTTGAGCCCGCGAAGGACCTTCTCACCAATGAAGGAATTCGGCAACTGGCAAAAGCTCCTTTAGCCGGATGACGGGTTTATAAGATGGTAAACAACCTTAGCATCCACACATCAGCGGAGCTACCGCAATACTCGTCTTCAAATTACTATGACAGCACCCGTTTTTTTGCCCCCCACCAGCTACGATTATGTCACTGTGCACAAAGTGCAGGGCGAAGAAATAACGGTAGCCTCCGATGTGCTGGCTGCTGAGGAGCCCCTGGAAATTCGGATCGGCTACGGGCCTAGCGGGCAGCGCGAGCATCGCACCTTGTCCATTACCATGCGCACGCCGGGCCATGACTTTGAGCTTGCCGCTGGCTTCCTGCTTACCGAAGGCATTATTCGCGGCCGCCAGGACTTGCAGGGTGTCATTTATTGCCCGGATGTAGAAAAAGAGGAAGAGCGCGAAAACGTAGTGCGGGCCGAGCTTTCCCCCACGGCCACGCCCGATTTGCCCCGCTTGGAGCGTCACTTTTACACCAGCAGCAGCTGCGGCGTCTGCGGCAAGACCAGCATCGACGCGGTGCACGCGGCTTCGTGCCCGGTGCTACCCAAAAATGCCCCCCACGTAGCTGCGGCCGTTATTCATAAGCTACCAGAGCGGCAGCGGGCGGCGCAGGCCTTATTTGAGCAAACAGGAGGCTTGCACGCGGCGGCTTTATTTTCACCCGAAGGAGAATTGCTGCTGCTGCGCGAGGATGTGGGCCGACACAATGCTTTGGATAAAGTAATTGGCGCGGCTCTGCTGCAAGAACAGTTGCCTTTGCACAACACGATATTGCTGGTGAGCGGGCGGGCGTCGTTTGAGCTGGTGCAGAAGGCCGCCGTGGCGGGCATCCCCATTATGGCTGCGGTAGGGGCCCCTAGCTCCTTGGCCGTGCAAGCCGCCCAAAACTTTGGAATGACACTCTGCGGATTCGTTCGTCAGGGTCGTTATAACGTATATTGTGGGGAATGGCGCATCCTGCCCGGCCTTAGCAATGCGGGCCAGGTTGCGCTTGGCTCTGTAAATCCGGCTCCCCATGAAACTTCGCATTGAGGATAACTCCCTTCGCCTTCGTCTGTCGGAAGCCGAGGTCCAACAGTTTGCTGATGCGGGAAGGGTGGCGGCGGTGCTGCCGCTGGGCCCTGCCACCACCGATAGCCTAACGTATGCGCTGGAGCGCGTCGAAACTGAGGATTTTCGGGTCAGCTACGGCGCCGGGGCCCTCACCGTAAAAGTGCCCGCCACCCTGGCTACCCACTGGACCAGCACCGATCAAAATGGCTTCTCGGCCACCCTGTTGCTTTCCGACACCCAATCCCTTAAAGTCTTAATTGAAAAAGACTTGGACTGCCGCCACTAAGTAGCAGGAGCTCAGCCATCATTGCTTCTGTCCTCGTAAAAAGATATCTACCGATTAAGCTCCAGGTATAGGCCTTGGTTTGATGCCTGAAAATGATTGAAAACCAAGGTTTGCCTAATTTGGTTGACTAAGAACTGAGGGCTGACTTTCAGCTAGTTCGGGCCTTTGCCTCCCCACCGATTTCACCCATATTCTTTCATTCTGCTATGGAAAAATCCTCCGCCGAAGACCCCAGCAAAGCCGGCCACACCCACCAGCAAACGGCTCAGGATAACGTGCCAAAAAGCGGGGAGCGACCTGACCAGGGTGCGGCGCCCACCAACGACCACTACAACCCTGAAGGACAGTTGAAGAAGGAAGAAGAACATATTCCGGCTCCCGAAGTAGCTCGCGCCAAGTACCTGTTTCCGGTGCTGGCCCAGCCCGTCGAAACCCTGACCGGTCTGAAGCTGGAGGAGCGCATGAAGGTGGCGGCCGGCGTCACGGCCGTTATCAAGTCCATGCAGTTTAGCTGGAGTGAGGGCGGCATGAACCGCGGCACCCGCGGCCTGCTGAAGATGAACCAAAAGGATGGCTTCGATTGCTCTAGCTGCGCTTGGCCCGACCCCGACGACCATCGCTCAGTAGCCGAATTCTGCGAGAACGGCGCCAAAGCCACCGCATCCGACGCCGACGACAAAAGCTGCGGCCCCGAATTCTTTGCTAAGCATAGCCTCGCCGACCTGTCGCGCATGACCGATCGCGACCAGAACAACGCCGGCCGTCTCACCCACCCGCTGATCAAACGTCCAGGCGGCACGCACTACGAGCCCGTGGCGTGGACCGAAGCCTTCCAGATCATTGGCCGGGAGCTGAATGCTCTGTCTTCGCCCGATGAAGCGGCATTTTATACTTCGGGCAAAGTGCCCAACGAGCCAGCTTTCCTGTACCAGCTTTTCGTGCGCGAGTTTGGCACCAACAACCTGCCCGACTGCTCCAATATGTGCCACGAGAGCAGCGGCTCGGCCCTCAGCCCCACGCTAGGCCTAGGCAAAGGCTCCGTCACGCTCAACGACATTCACGAAGCCGAAGTCATTTTGATTATTGGTCAGAACCCCGGCACCAACCACCCCCGCATGCTCACGGCTTTGCAGAAAGCCAAGCGCAACGGCGCCAAAATCATCAGCGTGAATCCCCTGATTGAAGCGGGCCTGAATCACTTTAAAAACCCCCAGGATTTTATGAATCCGGTGCGGGCTCTGGGCGCATTGATGGGCGACGGCACGCAGATTACGGACGTGTACTTGCAAGTGCGCGTGGATGGCGACATGGCGTTGCTACGCGGCATCATGAAGCATTTGTTTGAAGCCGAAGACCGCAACCCCGGCCAAGTCGTGGACCGCGCTTTCGTAGCCGAATACACTACTGGATTCGAGTCTTTTGAGCAAAACATTCGCAACACAAGCTGGGAGGATATTGAAGAAATCAGCGGCGTTTCGCGCGCCGAACTGCTGGAAGCGGCCAACCTCATTGCCAACAAGCAGAAGATCATCACCTGTTGGGCTATGGGCGTTACGCAGCAGCGTAAGGGTGTGGAAACCATCCAGGAAATCATCAACCTGCAACTCATGAAGGGCGCCATCGGCAAGCCCGGCGCGGGCACTTGCCCGGTGCGCGGACACTCCAACGTGCAGGGCGACCGGACCATGGGCATCTGGGAAAAGCCCCACAAGAACTTCCTCGATGCGCTGGAAAAGGAATTTGGCTTCTCGCCCCCTCGCGAGCAAGGCTTAGATACCGTGGAAAGCATCAAGGCTATGGTGCTGGGCAAAATCAAGGTGTACGTGAGTCTGGGGGGCAATTTACTAGCCGCCGGCCCTGATACCGAGCTGATTGCCGAAGGCATGCGCAAGCAGAAGCTGACCGTGTACATCGGCACCAAGCTTAACCGCGGCCATCTCGTAACCGGCGAAACCAGCTTGCTGCTGCCCACTTTCACTCACCTGGATATAGACATGCAGAAAGCAGGACACCAGATGACGTCTTGCGAGAACTCCATGGGTGTGGTAAGTCAGAACAAAGGCATTCTGGTACCGCTAGACGGGCAGATGCTAAGCGAAGTGGCTATTATCAGCGGAATGGCCCTGGCCACCATCGGGCACCGTACTAAAGTAGATTGGGTGGCTATGACCCAGAACTACGACAACATCCGCGACCATATCGCCCGCGTGATTCCGGGCTTCGAGAACTTCAACGAGAAGCTGCGCCGTCCGGGGGGCTTTTATCTACCGAATGGCCCTCGTGAGCGGAAGTTCACGACCGAAAATGGCAAGGCTAACTTCACCACCACTACGTTGGAAAAGCCCCACCTGGAGCCCGACCAGTTGGTGTTGATGACCGTGCGCAGCCACGACCAGTTCAACACCACCATTTACGAGTACAACGATCGTTACCGCGGCATCCACGGCGAGCGACGCGTGCTATTCATGAACAAGCAGGACATGGCCGACCGCAACATCAAGGCCAAGGACCTTATCGACATCACCAGCCACTACGAAGGCGAGCAGCGCACGGTAGAGAAGTTCGTAGCTGTACCCTACGACATTCCGAAAGGCAATGTGTGCGCGTACTTCCCCGAGGCCAATCCGCTGGTGCCCATTTCCAGCGTAGCCAAAGTGAGCAACACGCCTACCTCCAAATACGTGGTAGTGACGGTGGTATTGGCTGAGGCCTCTAATGGTGCTTCGGAAAAGGTTATGGCCCACGAAGCAATGGAAGCGTAAGCTGCTCCTTAAAGTAAAAAAGCCCCCCAGATTATTTCTGGGGGGCTTTTTTATGCAATTACAATAGCTCTAAATTAAAACGGATAGCCAATAGCAATATTCAGTCGCGTGGCTTTAAAGCCCGAGCCACGAGCCTCATAGTTGCCAACGGCAGGGCTAGGAGCCGGGAACTCCACGTTCTCGAAGGGGTATACCAAAGGATAGGCAGCATCCAAGCGAATGACGAAGAACTGCACGTCGATGCGGATACCAGCGCCGGCGCCTACAGCAAGCTCTTTCATGAATCGGTTGAACTTGAACTGTCCATTCCTGCCATCAGGTTGGCCGTTGCCATCGAAGGTGGGGCGGCTGGGGTCGGCGTTGATGAGCCAGATATTACCAGCATCCACAAACAGGGCACCTTTCACGTAGGGAAACAAATCTTGGCGGTATTCCACGTTGGCTTCCAGGCGCATATCGCCTACTTGGTCGTAGAAGCCGTTGACGTCATTTTCCGTTTGGGCCCGGTATGTGCCCGGCCCGATACCGCGGGCCGCGAAAGCACGCACGCTATTGGGGCCACCAATGCCGTACTGTTTCAGGTAAGGCAGCACCTCGGAGTTCTTATAGGGCAAGCCCACTCCGATAAGCAGACGGGTAGCAAAGCGGTTGCCGCTGGTGGGGTTGGGCGAGATGCGGAAATAGTCGCGAAACTCCAAATTGACCTTTGTGTATTGAGCGAACTCCTGTCCAAATAGCTCATAGTCGCCCTGTTCGTTCTGGGGCGCGCTGCGCAAACTTTGCAGCAGGTAAGCCAAGTTGCCCGCCAGCTCAATACCGCCATTGAAGTAAATCTGATTACGCTTCTGCTCCAGCACTTGCTGATTGTACGTGTAGCTGTAGTTGCTACCCAGGATAAACTGTTGACGGAAGCTATTTCTCAGGAAAGGCCGCTGATCCAGAAGGTCCTGAAACCGCTGTTGCACATTAGCTAAGCGCAGATACTGAATATCAATAGGCTGAAACTGCTGCTCGTTGGTAAGCTTGGTTTTCCAGCTGTACCCATACCCCAGATTGAATACATCCTGCTGGAAAAAGTTGGTGCGCAGCACATAGGTATAGCCTGCATTGAAGAAGGTGCGGGGCTGAAAGTCGGAGTTGACTAAGCGAATATTAAAAGGCGGCGTAATCAGGCGGGGCACCAGCAGTTGGGCATCTACGCCAATATTAGTGGAGGTAACACCCGATTGCACTCCGTTGCCGGTTTCAAAGGAAGCTCGTCCATTAATCAGCAGCTGCTCGGCGCCGCGTAGGGCAGAGCGGTTGCGAAACTGCACGACAAAACCCGGCCCGGTGAAAATGTTGGACGTATTCATCTGCACCTCCGCCCTGAGCGACTTCTTGGGCACCTGCGTCATGCGCACGAGCGAGTTGAGCTGCCCATATCCACCCGAATCCGGCTGGTTGGCGGCCCGGTAGCGAATGTCCACAAACTTAAACGTGCCAAGGCTCATCAGGCGGCTCAGGGTTTGGTCGGAGCGGCGGCGGCGGTAAATGCTGTCGGGATAGATGAAGGTAGCATTGGTGATAGCCTTGGCCTTGAATACCTCCTCGTCGGGGAAGTAGCGGTATCCCCGATACATGAAAGGTCCTTTAGTACCTTCCGTGGTATCCGAAAGGGTATAGTTGGTGTTCAGCGTAACGCGGTTAAGAACGTAGGGCTTGGCTGCCTGCGGTGGAATCGTGCCTTTTATTTTCAGATAAACATTGGCCTCATTATCCAGTGTGCTATCTACCTGAAACAGAATATAATCGGGAGAGAAGTAGTAATAGCCCCGGTTCTTCAGCGCCGCGTCGATACGCACTCGCTCGTTGATAAGCGTTTGTAGGTTGTAGGGGTCGCCAACTTTCAGCAGTGAGTTAGCCTCCGTGGCGCGGATGTCGCGGTCGAGCAGGGTGTCGCGGTCGGGAAAATGAATTTCCTTGATCCGGTATGGCTTGCCGACTGTAGCCAGGTAATTCACTGAGGCCGTATTGTCCTTTACCACCACCTTACTGCTCACCGCCGGCTTGAAATAGCCATTGTTATACAAGCGGTTGGTCATCAGACCTTTTACAGTGTTCGTGTCTACGGCGCTCAGCAGCACGGGCGCTTCACCGTATTTGTCGGCTAGCCACTTGCCCAAACCTTTGGTTTTGCCCTCGCCCATATGCCAGAAATACAGCTTGGGACGCAGCCCCAGAATAGAAGTGTTGGGCTTGGGCGTAATCACCGATTCCAGCTCCGTCGTTAGCACCGATTCGTTAGGAATGGGGCTATCCGACTTCACCTTGACTGTGCTGCCCGTGTATAGCTTGCTGCCTTCGGGCACGAACTTGGTGCCCGAGCAACCGGCCAAGGTCAACAGCAGGACCAAAAAGCCCCCCAGCCGCCGGTGGGGGGCTTTTTTTAGAAAAGAATGAAGCGTATAGGTGGTAGAAGGCACGGAGTAATGCTGGAATGAATACATACTGACTAATAGAACATCATGCTGAGCAGAGCCGGAGCATTACTACTGCATTGGTGACTTCAAGGAAGCGAGGTGGATAACCTCGCTTTGCTTGATGTGCGAAATGCTCAACATGACGGTCAAACCAAACTAAAAATTATCGACCCGCAGTAGTCGTGCGCCGGGCAAAGCGTCCGCCTTCACGCCGGGGCGTCGCTGCCGTTTGCACAGTGTCTTTGGCCGCTTTTTCTTCTTGTTTCTCGCGTTTGCGATTCTGCTTGCGCTCTTCTTTTACGTCCTTGTCGATGCCTTGGAAAAGCTCGGCCAGGGTCTTGTAGTCGCGCTGGTAGATAAGTGAAGCGCCATTGCGCACGTACTGCCCATCAATGTCGCCGTAGGCATTGTTGCGGTAAGCACGCAAACGTAGGCGGCCGTTTGCCAGAACATCATATTCCACGCTCACGTCGCCAGCGAAGTTGCTTACGCTTTGCTGCCCACCCGACGCCTGATTGCCACCTGCTAGGGGCACATCGGTACCCAGCCGTACGGTCACCCGGTCATTGAAAAGCTGACGGCGCACGGCCACGTTCAGGTCGGTACGGGTTTTTTCCGAGCCTGACGAGAAGTCGGCCTGAGAATTTACGCCCAGCTCCACGCCCAGGTTAGACAGGTAGCTGCCCGTGAGCTTGTTGAGCTGCGAGGTAAGCACCTGACTGGCACTGCCCCGCAGCTGGTCGGCCACTAGGCTACCCCCGCTCGACTCAAAGGGGTTGGAAGCCAGGAAGCGCTCCAGCACCAGCAGCGAGAATACTTGCTTGTTCAACTCGTCGGTTTGGGTAGGCTGGCGAAGCTGGGCCAAGCGGTTTTCAATCTGGGGCCGCAACTGAGTGCGGGCCTCTTCGGGTAATTGAATGTCAAAGCTGATAACGGGCTTGAGCAAGTCGCCATTCACCTTCAGCAGCACCTCAAATGGAAGCTGGTTGCGCCCAATGGTTTTTAGGCTTTCGTCAGCCTCACCCTGGGCTGACAGCAGTTCGGCGGGCGCCGTGCGCACATTATAGATTGCCGTTACGTTGGCCTGGGCGTTGTATGGGTCACCGCTCCAGACGATGTTGCTGCCTTCGGCAATTTCGAATTCGCGCGAAGCAAGGTCATAAAGCGACATTGCGTACTTACCCTCGGACACATCGAGGCGGCCGCTGAGCGTAATGGTGCCGGCCTGGTCAATGGCTGTGTTCAGCGTACCCTCAGCCCTAACTTGCAGGTTGTCACCCGAAGCCTGATCGATGACAATGGTGAACGGCGTTTCATCGGTTACCGTGATAGTTGCGGCAATATCGAAGCCGGACGCCGCCTGTGCCGAATCGACGCGTACCTGGCGAGCTAGCATGGTATCAAGCGGAGCACTTAGGTCAATAAACTCCACGATTCCTTCGCGCCCCACTTCTACTGGTTCGTCATTAGGCACCGCCACAGTCAGGTTGGAACCTTCCACCACCGTAGCCGTGGTGCGAATACGTGGTAGGTTCAAGTCACCAGTTATGCGCGTATCCGAATCAACGAGCAGCTTACCATAGAAAAGCTCATTGTCCCGCTGGGTGCTTTGAATGGCCAGGAAATCGTTGGTCACAGCCCGCAGGTCGAAGCGGTAGTCGTCCACGTAGTTTTGGGTGAACACGTAGCCATTGATTTCAGCCTTGTTATTCAAAGAATCCAGAATGGTGAAGTCCTGGAAGCGAATGCCGCGGTCGTCGAAGGTTAAGCTTTCGTTGGGCAAGGTGAAAGGCGCCCCAAGCTGGGTGAGGGTGAAGCCCGCATCGTTGGTATTCAGAGTGCCGCGCACCTGGGGGGCATTTGTGGTACCCTGCACCGTGAACTGGCCCGTGAGGAAGCCTTTCATTTCTTTTACTTCACCAGCGGCGAAGGGCTCGGCCGTGTTCAGATTGAGTCGAACTACGTTGATGCCCATATCCAAGGTGCCAGCAGCCAAATAGTAGCCCGTAGCGCGTACCTCGTTGTTGTTTGGGCCGCCCGTCAGGCGGGCGTCCACGTTGTAGCGGTCGGCGGTGGGATTGGTAGCTTGCAGCGACAAATCCCCAATTAATGACTTATTGTAGGCAAAGCTAGTCAGGGCCATATCGGCTGTGAAAGCCTGCCGTGGCTGGCCTAAGGCACGTACTATAGCCTGGCCGTTGAGAGTACCGCCCACGAGCGAATCCTGCAAGCCGCCAGCTTGCGCCAGCATATTCAGGTCGAGGTTGCCCAGGCGAGCCTGTAAGGGATATTCTGCGCCCGGTAAGGTTTGTAGCTCAATAAACTGCTGACCTTGGCTTAGCCGCACGTTTTCGGCCCGCACTGCGCCCGAAGCCAGCGTGTATTGCACCTGATTATCGGGGGCCACGGTCCAGCGCTGGTTGCTTACCACCAGGTTTTCGCCAAAGCTAAACGCATACGCATCACCCTGATTTAGGACTTGAAGCACGCCGGCTAGGTTGAGCAGTTGATTGTTGTCGGACTCAGCAATGCGCGCATTGAGCGCCACCTGATTGTTTGCAATATTGCCCGTCACGCTAGGGTTAGGCAAGCGCAGGCTGGTGTCCTGGCTAGCCTGGCGCATGCGCAGCGCATACTCCATCTTTTGCGCATCCGACGACAGGTTGAGCTGCGTGGAGTCGAGGCGGAAGCCGCTGTATATAATAAGAGGAATCTGGCTGTTGAGTGTCAGATTCGAGGCTTCGCTGTTGAAGCTGCCCGTGAGGCTGAAGGGCGAAATTTTGGTCAGATCCGGCACTAAGGCGGCTATGGGGCGGGGCTCGAGCACGCTCACATCGAAGGTGAAGTTGCGAGCCGGGCCGCCAGCCACGTAGCGCACATCAGGCAGATCGAAGTAACGGTCGATGTGCTGTTGCAGTACCGTAGCCAAGTCGCCCAGGGGCGTGTTGCCGTCCAGCTTCACCGTGAAAATATCCGAAGTGACATCTACGGCCGAGCGGCCGGGCTGCTGGACAATGCTACCTTGCAGCACGCCAAAAGAGAAGGGTTGGTTGTCGCGCACAATCACCACATTCTGCCCTGAGAAGGTGCCGTTGATGGAGTTGGCATCGGCCCCGCTTAAGTTGGCTGTCAGCTCGCCTTGCACTCGCAGGTCGCCGCCGGTATAGAAGCCCAGAGCCGTCAAATTTGCCCCCCGGATGTTCAGGGAAGATACTTCATAGCTGGGGTTCTTGGCATCGCGCAGGTTCACAGTGGCCAACACGTCCAAATTTAGGTTGGGATCGGTCTTGCTCTCGGCGGCAATCACATAGCGGTTGCGGTCAATGTCGACGGTGGCTGCAATGTCGCGATACGTATAGTTATTGTACTCAGCCCGCTGCACATTAGCCACCAAGCGTCCTTGCATAGTCGCTGGGTCGAGGCCCCGCGCGTTCAGACGCCCGGTAGTAATAACTCGCCCGATAGTTGGATCGCGTAAAATGGCCCCCACGTTGAAGTTTTGCACCGAGAACCGGGCCGTTACGGGCTCGCGGCCCACGGGGCCGGGCTGCATATCCACCACGGCCGTAGCATTGCCGAAGCTGGTATTTACTTTCAGATTAGTGTCAAACACCATAGCTGTCGGGCGGCCCCGAAACGTGCCGCTTACGGCTATGCGCGGGGGCAAACGGTATTCGGGTGGAATAGTACCGGCCGGCGCCAGCGTCTTAATGTCGGCGTCGGTGGTGGTAAACTGGGCGATGTTGAGGTCGGTGTATAGGCGGCGGTCAACTTCGGGCAGGCCTTGAATGCGGCCGCTGGCCCGCAGCACAGTATTGCGGAAGCCGACCACATCCAGGTTCTGCACCCGGAAGTCACCCACGCGGCCATCCACTCGCCCACTGACGAGCACCGACTGATTGCGGCCAGTTGTGAAAGGCGGCGTATCGGCCAAGTCAGGAGCGAGGTAAAGAATGTCGCGGAAGCCCAGGCGAGTCTCGCGCAGGTCACCTTCAATTCGCAATTGGCCCAACTTCTCGGTATCGGCCAGAGCATCCAGGCTTTCGTAGCCCATGGCCAGGGTGCGGCGGATACGGGTATGGGGCGTAATCAGGTCGAGGTTATCGAGACGGGTTTGCACCGAGTCGAACACGATATCAGCTGTGGCACTTTCAATCTGGAAGCCACTTTGCTCTTTGCCCGCCAGGTTCACAAGGCGAGCGGTGGTGCGGTTTTCGGAGTAAAACAGGTTCTCCGTGTTCAGGATCAGATCCGTGAACTTGAGGTGGTTGTAGTCCATGCCCGGCACGCGGGTACGCTGCTTGGGCTCGTTGAAATTATCGAAGGCCACATCCACGCCATTAATCTCGGAGCGCTTCAGCGTTACCACCCAACTAGCTTCTTGGCCCGTAGCTTTTTCCACCGACTCGTTCAGGTCGCGTACTGCCTCGGCTGGGTTTATAATGCGCTGCTCGGTGGGCACCTCTTCGTTCTGAGCGTAGGCAAACGAAGTATTGGTTAGGCGCAAGGTGTTTAAAGCTATGCGCGAATTGCGTAAATCGATGTTATCGGCCGTTACCTCAGCCTGCCCAATGCGGGTGTTGATGTACTGAGCCGAGGGACCATTTTTATAAGCCAAGCTCACATTTTCAAGTAAGGCTTTATTCAAGCCCAACTCCAACTCCAGTGGCTCACTCGTGGCCGTATCCGGGGGGGCATTTTTGCTCTGTACAATGTCGATGGCGGTATTGCGCAGGGCGGCCTCATCGATGCGGTAGGTGGAGGCGTCTACGTCCACGGCATCCATGTTCACGGCAAGCTCGCCTACCCTCGTTTTCACGGCCATGCCTTCCACCTGATCGTCGTAGGTGAGGCGGATATTGGTGAGGCGGGCATCACCAATATTATATTGAAAGCCCGCGCTGGCCGTGTCTACGGGGGCCGCGGTGGTAGTATCGCCGGCCCCGAAAGCTGCCGCGATGTAGTCGAAGTTGAAGGTGCTGTCGGGCAGGGTGCGCGTGATGCCCACGGTGCCATCATTGAGCTCAACCGACTTCACATTAATCTGCGATTTGGTGAGAGCCCACAAGTCGATATTAACACCTAAGTGCCCCACTGACAGCAGAGTATCACCTTTCTGGTCTTCTAGATACACACCATCCAGGGAAATAGCATGGCGCCAGTCGGTGCGGAACTTCCCAATGCGTACTTCGGTGCCAATCTTATCTTGCAGATAGCCGCTGGCTTTGCGGGCGGCAAAATCTTGCGCAGCCGGGAATTGCAGAGCCACCACTACCAGGATTACCAGTAGGATGACAAAAGCCAGCAGCCCCAAAATACCGTAGAGGATGCGGCGAACGTATGTTGGTAAGGATTTGATAACTCAGTTGTGCTTAAAGTGTTCAGTATCACCCAACGAAAAAAAAGGGTGCTAGGTTGGCTGGGGGGCATTTTTGATTCTAGAACACTCTATATATCCCAACTCATGCAGCGTGAAGCACTAAACCTGCAAAAAGATATCTAGGAGAGGGTAGGCTCAGGTAACATAAAAGCCCCAGCGCTAGCGCTGGGGCTTTATCTTAAGGGTATGGAAGCAAGCTGCCTTAGAAGCCTAGACCCAGAGCAAAGCCCGTGAGTGAATAGGAAGTCGTTCCAACAGTAGTTCCAGAAACAGGAAAGCCGAAGTCTCCTAGGTCTGTTGCCGCGCCAGTGGCCAAATCGATGGACCATAGATGTTCGATCCTATTAAAGCTATTCCTGGCAGAAGTGCTTAAGACAGCATAACCCTTGTTGCTGGTTCCACCGATATCAAAGCCAGCTGCTCCCTGGTTGACGCCGAGCGGGCCAATAGGGATTATTGTGCCCGCATTGGGCGGGCTTAGGAGCAGCAGCCGGTCAACATTCGTATCCATGACATATAAGTTGGTAGTAGCGGCTCCTACCACGTTGTTATCGTAAGCGGCTCCATTAATTGTAGCACCAATAACGCGGCCATCCTCAATAGCCACCCCATCCGTGGGATTCACCCGCAGGTTTTGACCTTCACTGCCTATCACGCGAATGCGGTCAGCCATAGGATTGAAGTCAAACCCAAAGACGAAACCATTTAGGGGCACACTTAATGCGGCAACCAAGGTGGCGGCACCCGTAGCTGAATTAATTGTGTACATACGGCCATTACTAGCTCTATAACGAGCGATAACCGGATCGTAGGTTCTCGTTCCCACCAGGGCATAGAGTTGACCGGTGGCCGGCCGGAAGTCTATGTCATACACGTAATCAGACGTGGCGCTCAACCCCGTAATAGGCATTTGCGCAGTAGTGGTAAGTGTGCTAGGATTAAAAATTAATAAACTGTTTAGAAAAGTATTTTGTCGATTCTCGACGGCATAAGTAGTGTAAGCTACGGGCTGGGTAGGAATGGCAATGGCTTTGTACTTCTCGGTATACTGTGCCAGGGTAGTGGCTGCCCCCGTTGTCAAGTCGACGGTGAAGAGGGTGGGAGTCAAATTGGGGGTTGTTTGAAAGAGCCCCAGCGCGGTACCAGTTTTGGCGTCTATATCCATGCCGCCCCAATTGGCTATGGGTAAATTGAGCTTACCAATAGCTTCTACAACTCCCTCCTTAGCAGAAATAACACGGTAAAGTTGTTGGTCCATTCCATTAATGGCGTACAGCGTCGTAGAACTTGTGCCAGCCACGTTGTTACTAAAGGCCATTGCTGTAATGGGGGAGAAGCTAAGGGTAGGCCGTGGACTAATGGGAGCGTCAATTGATTCAACTAAACCGGTTTCCGGATTCATCAAGCGGTTACGACCGTTGAACGCCACTACTCGAATTCGATCTGTTGTCGGGTCGAAATCTATACTGAGCGGGTCAGCGCAGATACACGCTTCTGTTTTCTCTGTTTCAGCTGACCCAATCAGACGAGCTACGCCTGTTTGGGGATTAATCACATACACGCGACTTGTTGCCGATACACCATAAAGTTGGCCCGTAGCAGGTCGAAAGTCTATTCCCAAGATTTTATCACTTGGCCGGTCACCCGTAGTCGTAATGACTACGGAGCCAGTAGGGGCTGTTGGATTTTTAGTAGAAAAAGCATCAAGTCGGCGCCCATTTTCGGCGAGAGCATAGAAGGGAATATCTAGCGTAGTTGTTGGCGGGGGAGTGGGCTTGGGGAAGTACTGTTCCAGAATGTCTTCGCAGCTACTCAGCGACGACATGAGCAACACAGCCACGCCCCATTTGGCGAGGGAAGAAGTTTTTAGCATAGAAATGATATAATAGGATGGAAGAAAGAATCGATTGAACCAAATCAATGGCCCCTCTACGCAATCCTGCCGTATTTAGATGTTACTATTTTCTTTTTTGGCCAGTAAGTATGTTCATGCTCAGTATAGTAGAAACAAAGCTCAACAGGCAGTGACAAGAGCTGAGGAATGAAGGATATCTCATTGAAAAAGCCCCCCAGACCGTTTCTGGAGGGCTTTTCAAGTAATGAATGTGAACTTGAGCTAACGAGACTTAGAAACCTAAGCCAACAGTAAATCCCCTCGGTCCCGGGACTATTAGATTGTAGTTAGTGCCCATATTCAGTTTCGTGGCCGTACCTGTAGCCAAGTCAATAGAATATAAGTCTGTGGAGCCGAAAATATTGAGAATGGCATAGCCCTTATTGCTAATGCCACCAATGTCAAAGCTACCACTCGCTAGGGCCGGTATTCCTAAATCACCAATGCTTACCAAGGTGCCCTCATTAGGAGGTGTCTGCTGGTAAAGCGTCGCGACGGAGGTAAACCGCCCGCTTGGTACTTGGCCCATAGCATATAAGGTAGTGGCCGTTGTGCCTGCAAAGTTATTGGAATAGGCAGCCGTATAGATACCCTTGCCGCTTGGATTGAGCATGGCATCTTCGATGACTGTACCATCTATGGGATTGACCCGTAGGTTCTGACCCGAACTACTCACAATGCGAATGCGGTCCGCGACAGGATTGAAGTCAAAGCCTGGATCGTTGGAATCAACTCGGACATTTAAGGTCGCTACCAGCGTAGCAGCGCCCGTTGCCGCGTTGATTGTGTATAGCCGGTTATCACCCTGCGGATTCGGAAAAGGCCTCGTTTGCACGGACAAAGCATAGAGCTGCCCATTGGCCGGCCGAAAGTCAAGTGCAATAAACAATTCATCTGGCCCCAACCCTGTGATTGGTTTATTAAGAATAGCCGAGGCAGCAGGATTCGTAAGATCAATTGTGGACAATGTGCCCGTACCTGGGTTGCTACCACCAGCCAAAGCATAGGCCACAGCTCGCGTAGGAATCGCAATTCCCAAGTAGTTCAAGCTGGCACTGTATTGGGCCAGAGCCCGCGCCGCGCCCGTGGCTAAGTCGAGGGTAAAGAGCGTTGGTTTTCCTTGTACTACATACAATCCTAAAGCTGTACCGGTCTTAGCATCAATGTCAAAGCCGCCATTCCCACTCATGGGCAAGTTCAGTGCGCCTACCGGAACTAGGGTGCCATCGTTGGGCAGGTTTACCAGATAAAGCTGCTGATTCTGCGTATTGATGGCGTACAGGGCTGTGGTGGTAGCGCCCGCTGTGTTGTTCGTGTAAGCCACGCTAGTCAAGGTCGCGCCCGCCGCTCCATTGATGACGCCATCAGTATTGGAGACAGTACCCGTCTCTGGATTGAGACGTAGATTCTGACCCGTCGAGGTCACGAGGCGAATCCGGTCGACGGTGGGGTTGAAGTCGAAGCCTACCAAATTGTCCCCCAGAGCCGGCGTAAAAGGCCCTGTCCCAATAGCGCGGGCTGCGCCGGTATTTTGATTGATTACATAGAGGCGACTGGCGCTGCTCACCCCGTAGAGCTGCCCGGTGGCAGGCCGGAAGTCAATGGCTAATAAGGTTTCGCCACTGCCTAGGCCCGTAATAGCGACGGAACCGGTGCGAGTAGCCGGGTCCTTGGTGGAGTATGCATCGAGCTTCGTGCCGCCCGCTAAGGCATAAAATGGAATTTCTTGCCCTAGTGAAGGAAATGTAGGAGTATGCTTGGGGAAATACTGCTCCAAGATGTCCTCGCAGCTAGTCAGTGACGACAACATAAGAACAGCCATACCCAACTTGGCAAAGGTGGAATTTTTTATCATTATGAATATAGTTTATGATTTAAGGAATAAATAATGTGACTTAGTTAATGAATATATTTAAGCAAATAGATTCAGATTGTCAAGCTTTTGTGAAAGCTCCAAGACTTTAAAAACCGTATTCGCTTAAATAGGTATCTATCAAAGCACGCAGACATAAACCGAGTACAACCTATCTTTCGCGCCCATCCCAATTCCCGTCAATGATCATTCGCTTCTCTCTCCCTTACTACACTGAGTTTGGGCAACGCCTGGTGGTCTGTGGCTCCGAGCCTAGCCTGGGCCAGTGGAACCTCGACCACGCTCTCCAACTGACCTTTGATGCTTCCACGGGCCAGTGGAACCAAGAAATTAGCGTACCCACCGAACACCCCGGCCCGGTAGAATACAAGTATGTTCTGCTGGATGAGCGCGACGGCGGCAAGCACTGGGAGTGGGGCCCAAATCGGGTCGTGCCGCTGACTGGGGGGCATTTTACGCGCCTTACACTGGAGGACTACTGGCGCGCCCCCGCTGAGCCCGACAACGAGCTGCACACAGCAGCCTTTACCAAGGCGCTGCTGCGCCGGCCCTCGCAGTCGGCACCGGCCGATATGGAGGCTTCCACTTCCACGCGCACTATTCTGGACGCTGGTACCGAGCCGACGGGAGCTATTCGCTTCCAGCTGGTTGCCCCGCGGGTAGCGTCTCACCACCAGCTCTGCGTGATGGGCTCTGACCCAGCGCTGGGCGCCTGGGACGCCAGTCAGGCCGTGGTGCTCTCCGATGAGGCGTATCCTACCTGGACCGCCGTCGTGACCCTACAGCAGCCCGAGCAGCCTACTCAGTATAAATATGCCGTCCGCGACCCGCAAACCGGACAAATCATTCACCTTGAAGCCGGCGACGACCGGGTGATTTTGCCCCCCACGCCGGCCAATACCCTGCGCGTGCGGGCTGACGAGGGCTTTCGCTACCCCGCCGGCAACTGGCGCGGGGCGGGCGTGGCCCTGCCAGTATTCTCCCTGCGCACCAAGCAAGGCCTGGGCGTGGGCGAGTTCTCCGACCTGAAGCAGCTGGCCGATTGGTCGGCTGAGGCGGGCCTGAAGCTCATGCAGATTCTGCCCATCAACGACACCACCGCCACGCATACCTGGGTCGATTCGTATCCATACGCGGCTATTTCGGTGTTTGCCCTGCACCCGCTCTACCTGCATTTGGGCGGCATTGCCGAGCTAAGGGAAGCCGGCGACCGCGAGGAGTTGACTCGTCTGCGTGAGGAGTTGAACGCGCGCGACTTCGTGGACTACGAGCCGGTGATGCAGGCTAAGTGGAAATATATTAAGCTGCTTTACAAGCAGGAAAAAGCCGCTTTCCTGGCCGATTCAGCCTTTCAGCAATTCTTAGAGGAGCAAAAAGAGTGGCTGGTACCATACGCCGCCTTCTCGGCGTTGCGTGATAGGTTTGGTACGGCCGACTTTCAGCAGTGGCCTAACGAGTTTCAAACGCCGCAAAACCTCAACCAGCTCACGGCCCCCGATCAGCCCGACTTTGATGAATTCGGCCTGCACTTCTTTACCCAGTTTCACCTGGATAAGCAGCTGCGCGAAGCCGTAGAGTACGCTCGCCAGCGGGGTGTAGTACTCAAAGGCGACTTGCCTATTGGTATCTATCGGCACTCTGTGGATGCCTGGACTCAGCCGGAACTCTACCACATGGACCGCCAGGCCGGTGCCCCACCGGATGATTTCTCCGTGACGGGCCAGAATTGGCGCTTCCCTACCTATAACTGGGAGCGTATGGCCGAGGATAATTATCAGTGGTGGCGCAACCGCCTCAGCCACTTAGCCCGCTACTTCGACGTGCTGCGCATCGACCATATTCTGGGCTTCTTCCGCATTTGGGAGATTCCGGGACACTCGGTAGAAGGCTTGCTAGGCCACTTTGCGCCCGCCTTGCCTATGCCCCGCCACGAGATTGAGCAGCGCTTAGGTTGGTTCGACTATGGACGCCTATGCGAGCCATATATCCGTTGGCACATGCTCCAGCAGATCTTTCATGCCCAGGCGCAGGCGGTGTTCGATGAGTTTATGGAAGACGCCGGCTACGGTGCCATCCGTCTCAAAGACTATGTGCGCACCCAGCGTCAGATAGAAGCGGTATTCGACCAAAAGATTGCCGCCGACCAGCAGAATGCCGAACACTTGAGCTGGCTGCGCACCGGCCTGTACCGGTTGGTAAATGAGGTGCTATTTGTGCCCGCCGATGAGCCTGACCACTACCATCCGCGCATCACGGTGTATCTGAGCACTTCGTTCAAAGAGTTAGATGAGCAAAATCGCCACCGCCTCCAGGAAATATACAATGACTTCTTCTTCCGTCGTCACGAGGAATTCTGGCGGCAGCAAGGCTTGGTCAAATTGCCCCCCGTGCGCTACGCCACCGACATGCTCATCTGCGGCGAAGACTTGGGCATGGTGCCCGCCTCTGTACCCGGCGTAATGCGAGAGTTGGGCATGTTGGGGCTCAATATCCAGCGTATGCCCTCCGACCCTAAGGTGGAGTTTGGCCACCCTGGCCACGCGCCTTACCTCTCCGTCGTCAGTCCTGGCTCGCATGATATGAGCACGGTGCGCGGCTGGTGGGAGGAAGACCGCGAGAAAACGCAGCGCTTTTTCGAGCATCTGCTAGGCCACTGGGGCCAATTTGCCCCCCAGCACTGCGAGCCGTGGGTGGCCCGCGAAATACTAGTGCAACACCTGCATTCGCCAGCCATGTGGGCCATCTTCCCGATTCAGGATCTGCTGGCTATTGATGCCCAGTTGCGGCGCGAAAACCCACAGGACGAGCAAATCAATGTACCTTCCAACCCGCAGCATTTCTGGAAATACCGTTTGCACTTGAACTTGGAAGATCTAACGGCTGAAACCAACTTCAGGCAGGAAGTACAGGACTTAGTGGCGAGCAGCGGACGTAGTCAAGTATACTAGTTCAGTACAAATCTCCGGTATTAGTATTAATAGCACTCAGCGCTTTATAAAACGGGACTAGCGTATTACTACTCATTTTTTTACGTAAAAAAGCCCCCCAGCCTAACCGCTAGGGGGCTTTTTGGGTATATGGCTTCTCAACTTTACACTTATGCCTGCTTCACCTCCTCTTCCGAAGGCCGCCCGTCGTCTTCGGCCGAATACCGATTATGATGTACTTATTGTAGGAGCGGGAAGTGCCGGGCTCAGTGCCGCCCTGGTGCTAGGCCGGTGCCTGCGGCGGGTGTTGGTGTGCGATGGTGGGGCGCCCCGCAACAATCCTTCTCCCGCTGTTTGGGGCTTTTTCACGCGCGACGGGGTGCAGCCCCAAGAATTACTCCGCTTGGGACTAGAGCAGCTCGTCGCATATCCCAGCGTAGAAGTTAGCTCCTTGCGCGTAACCGACCTTGCCATAAGCGAGCAGTGCTTTACAGTAACGGCCGAAACGGATGCTAATCGCACTAGGAGTATAACGTCTCGAAAGGTGCTGCTGGCTACGGGAGTCGAGGACGAATTGCCCCCCCTGGATGGTATGCGCGACTTCTGGGGTCGGGGTGTGTTGCATTGCCCTTATTGCCACGGTTGGGAAGTGCGCGACCGCCCCCTGGCCGTGTACGGACGAGGCAAAGGCGTTACGGGCCTGTCATTGCTCGTCAGTCGGTGGTCGAAGGACGTAGTGGTGTGCACAGATGGGCCCGGGGGCTTATCGGAGAACGCTCGCCGCCGCCTCCAAAACCAAGATATTAAAGTGCGAGAAGAGCCAATTGCTCGCCTGGAAGGCGTCAAGGATGGGCAACTGCAGCGCATCATGTTCAAAAACGGCGATACACTGGAGCGGGAGGCGCTATTTGTGCACCCCCACCAACATCAACGCACCAGCATCGCGGAGCAGTTGGGTTGTCGTCTAACCAGCAAAGGGGCCGTGTGGACTGATAAGAAACAACAAACGTCCATTCCTGGCCTCTATGCCGCCGGCGACACCACCGCGGGTATGCAACAGGCTATTCTGGCAGCTGCCGAAGGCTCGCTGGCGGCTATCATGATGAATGAAAAGCTAACAAAAGAGGAATGCACTTTATAAGCTGCTGCCGACCAAACAGATGCTAAAAAAGAGCCTTGTTCGACTACGGCCTGCTGAACAGGCGAAACAGCTACAAATCAGCCTGGCAGGCAGATAGTGAACTCCGTAAATTCTCCCTCCTGACTTTCCACGGTGAGCGTACCGCCGTGCCCTTTAGTAACGATGTCGTAGCTCAGAGAAAGGCCCAAGCCCGTGCCCTCACCGGTTGGTTTGGTCGTGAAAAACGGCTGAAATATTCTCTCCTTTACGTAGGCGGGCATGCCCATGCCGTTGTCGCGCACTCGCACCTCTATTTCGCCCTTAGGCGTGCGACGGGTTGTCACACTTACCGTCGGCACGTAGCCCTCGGGGTAGCATTCTTTCTTTTTATGCACTGCGTAGAATGCGTTGGTGAACAAGTTCAACAGCACGCGGCCAATATCCTGCGAAATCACGTTGACCATCCCTAAGTCGGAGGCCAGATTGGTGTAAAGAGTGGCGTTGAATGACTTGTCCTTCGCACGCAGGCCGTGGTAAGCTAAGCGCAGATACTCGTCGGCAAGAGTGTTCAAATCGGTGGGCTGCGGCTCGCCGCTGCTGGCCCGACTATGCTCGAGCATGCCCTTCACAATGGAGGCAGCCCGCTGACCGTGGTGGGTTATCTTCTGCAGATTCTGTTTAAGATCAATCAGCAGTTCTGTCTCTAGCTCCACGTCGCGCTTGGGCTTGCGTTGTTCTTCTGCTAACTCGTCGATCAGCTCGGCGCTTACGTCGGAGAAGTTGGTGACGAAGTTCAAGGGGTTCTGAATCTCGTGGGCAATGCCGGCCGTCAGCTCGCCCAGCGAGGCCATCTTTTCACTTTGAATCAGCTGCGCTTGCATCGTTTTTAGGTCGGTAAGCGCTTGCCGCAGTTCTTCCGTTTGCTGAGTAAGCGTAGCAGTTCGTTCGGCTACCTGGCGCTCCAACTCGGCGTTCTGTTCCGCTATACGCTTCTTTTCGAGTTCTTCCTCCTGCCGTACCAGCAGCTCTTTTTCCAGATTTCTCTTCTGATTGCGCGCGATTAGAAGAAAAGTAATAAGCCAGATGACTGCAAAGCCTTGGGAGGAATCGAAGGCATCATCATATCGTTTAGAGAGCTTCCATCCCGATACCTCCAGCAGCAACTCAAGAGCCGAATAAGCCACAAAAGGCACCATGGCCAAGAGCACCGTCCGGGCCGGGCGGTAGTCGCGAATAGCCACCAAGACCGCGATAATCACACTATAAACGAAGAGCATGTACACTTCGTCTAACTGGTCGCTGTGCAGCCTGAAAATCAAGGCCATAAAACCCAGCCCTACCCCCGGCACCCAAATCCACTTCAGGAATTTACCCCAGTACGGCAGGCGCACAGGTAAATTGAAGAATCGGCCCAACATCCTTACAAAGAATAAGGACAGCAGAATACTGATTACGATTTGGGCATCAAACTTCATAGGTAAAGTCTGTTCAGGCGAAGCAAAGTATACCAGAAGAAAGCATATGCAGGGATAGGTAAGCTACTGCAAAACTTGTCTTTGCCTTATTTATAGGCACATAACAAGCCAGCTGAGTTAATTTATTTATTTTCCTTAAGCAGTTTTCTAGTTATCCAATTCTTCGGAATTGGCATTGAAAAAACAAGCGTCGGATTACTAGTTCTGGGGCGTCGTCGGGTGGTTAGCTTTTTAAGCTTATCGTCTTCTTTGGAGAACAAGATCTCCGCGTAATCTCCAATAAGCCCAACGGTAGTGGGCAAAACCACACGCACCGTGAGTTCTTGGTTAGGGGAGGTAGTTGGCTTAACGCTAGTAGGTGTCTGGGCGCGGGCATGCGCCGTAGGAAGTAGCAGAGCAAGACATAAAATAAGCAATTTGGCACTAGACATTGAAGCTAATAGTAGTACACAGATGCCGCCACGTATTTATAAACGTTACTTGGAGTTTACCCTTGAATTTGTGAACAAATCTACTGGGTTTGCTTTCCGAAGCAAGCGCCTTTATAGTAGCAGGCGGTCTGTATATTGGCTTCTAACTAGTAGGGCCAGCAATATGAGTGGAAAACAACATTGTAGCTACTTCCCTAATCGCTTCTCCATACTCGGTCTGGCTGCTAAGGCAGCTAGTTTAAGCCGTATTGCTTAATTGGCACTACGTTCCACTTTGTATAGCTAGACCAAAGACGCAGCCACTGCTCGTACTCACCCAAAACGCAGATAATCTGGCCGCTCTGTAGGTAGATTCGCGTTTTGGGCTCCTGATTTTTCCACTCTATTGGGCCGGCTTCATCGGGCTCCATATCCTGTACATTTTCCCAGAGGAAGGAGCGGCGCGTTTCGTGTTCCTGGCCTAGCATATCTTGCCAGAGCCGCATAGCATGAGCGATAGGAGAAGCGGACATTTTGTGTTCGTGGGCTAATAGGGTTACTATTTGACGGTATTTTCCCAATAATTGAGCCTGATTAGAAGTTTGTGAGAGAGCTCCTTTATAATCCTAAAATATTCTAGAAATCACTCTATTTTAAGCTGTTGAAGCAAAATGTCACATAAATTTAAATTTAAAGCTTATGATTGAGGAGCTCCTTCCATATAAGGTTTAAATAATAATGTTTGCGAAATAATGACCTAATCAAGGTCGTTTTGAAATATCTGATTGCCAAAGAATTAGTAATCAATGGAGAGGCTTGTAAAGAGCCAAGAAATGCCCTCAGAAGTGGCTGCCCCACCAAATTTGATCAAAAAGACTTTGGGGCTATAACGGTCACAATTTTAGCGCGGGCATGAAAAATCAGCTTAGCGACGCTGAAACGATGACTAACAAAATTATATAGTAGCAAGTATATTTTTATGTAGCAATAACCATAAAAATTACCTGTATAATTAAAGAATATTCTACTGCGAAGTAGTACCCATCTCCCCCTCACTCAAACCCCCAACAAACATGAGAAACCGCTACATTCAAACCGGTGGGCTGTTCGGCCTGCTACTGCTGGCCAGTCCCGTATTCGGCCAGAATTATGAGCAGATCGCCAAGCAGATCGTCACCACTTCCGCCGGCGTGAAGCCCGGAGATCTGGTGATGATTACGGGCGGTAAGCATACCATGCCGCTTATGGAAGCCATTGCCGTGGAAGTAGCCCGCGCGGGTGGCCAGCCGAATATGCTAGTGAATACGGATAAGGTAACGCACGCCACTAGCGTGGAAATGCCGGAATCAGCGATTCAAGCCTCGAAATCCAGCAATTGGCTCTTAGGGGCAGATGTCCTCATCTCCCTGCCCAGCCTTGAAGACGCCAAGACCGCGCTCGCCGGCATGACGCCGGAACGCGATGCTAAATTCAGTAAAGTAGCGGCCGAAGCTGGGCTAAGCAAAAAGCTGGATGCCACCAAGCTGCGGGGCGTCTCAGTGAGCTACCCTAGTAAAAGCTTTGCGGCGAATCAGCAGCTAGACTACGCTGGCTATGAACAGATGATTTGGGCGGGCATTGGCGCCGATTATACCGCCATTGCCACGAAGGCCCAGCAAATGAAACAGCTGTTAGCGACGGGCAAAAAAGTCCATATTACCTCCCCTTCGGGCACTGACCTGACCTTTCAGCTCGCAGCGCGGCCCGTGTTTGTCGACGATGGCGTGCTGACGGCCGCCGATCAGCAAGAGAAGATGATTCTTAACCGTACCGCGGCCCTACCCGGAGGACGGGTATATGGGACCTGCCTAGAGACCTCTGGCACGGGCCGGTTAGTAGCTTCCCCCAGCACGTGGAATGGCAAACCTTTTCAAGGCTTCAAGGCCGACTTCAAAGGTGGGCAGATGGCGAACGCGAAGGCTGAGGTAGGGGACCAAGATTTTCAGAAGTGGCTGGCGTCGAATGATGCTAGCCTGATGAAGCTCGGCTACTTCTCTATAGGCTTGAACCCAGCCATGAAGGTGCAGGAACAGAAAGGCTATACCCCAGCTACAGCCGCGGGCATGGTATTAGTGGGAGCTGGGGGCAATGAACTGCAAGGCGGGCAAAACAATGGTGGGATTGGTATCAACCTCGCCATCGCTAACGCGACCGTAGAAGTCGATGGTACTGTAATTGTGCGCAATGGACAACTCGTGGCGCCAACCACGGCCAAAGCCGCCACTGGGGGCAAGAAAGCCGGGAAATAGATTGCTTCATCTGTAGACCAGATGAAAAAGTTGCCCATACGTTGATAATGCAAACCTGAAAAGGTGCGTTTTATGATAAAGCCTCGCGCTCTCGATTGAGGAACGCGGGGCTTTTGCCGTAGGTAGAGTTATCTTTTATAACGTTATGGGCTACGGATAACTCCAGCAGAAACACAAGTATAAGAAGGCGGCTTCGCAGTGGCGCTGATGAATTAGCGCTGTCCCACGCTGCCCTTAGGTGCTTCTGCGGCTTTAGGTACAGGCGTGGCGCGTGAGAGGCTTTCGGGTGGCCCCAGGTAGCTAGGCTTCACGCCTCCGCGGTCTATTACCAGCTTTTGCAACACCACACCGGGGTCAACGAGCCAGAACTTCAGCACATGCTCGCCAGGTTTTGCGAGTGTATGAGTAGAGGTTTTGATGATAATATTATTCGCCACTGCCTGCTCCCAAGGGCGGTTGCCATTATCTGGATTCAAGCCTGTGTGTAGGTTAACAAGTTGCGGTGCTTCGTCGTCGAACGATACAGCGTAGCGTAAGCCTGTGGTGTTGGTGAAATCCAATGTGGGGGACAAATATGCCTGCACTGTCACGGGGCCGCTGCCCGCCAGCTGCACTCGGTACTCTAAGTGCGGACTGTTGCCACCGGGCGTTAGGCTTGGAATAGCGCGGGGAAAAGCCGTTACGCCCGAAAGCGTGCGACCTAAATCGGGGATGGTTTGCCACTTTGCGGTACTTCCATTCACGGCTTGGCTGTAGTGCGCGGCTTCTATCGACACATAGTCATCGGTTTCTACAAAGCCTTTCGCTAGGTTAGACTTGCCAGCGGCATTATCCACTACTGCTTGCACTACGACCTTCTTGTTATTCGGGCCGCTGATAGTAATGGGCACGCGCGTAGTGCCGGCGGGCGCTTTACTCCAATCTACGCTGACTGTTAGCCGTTGCTCTTTGTCTAGTTTGGTGGGTTTAGTAACGCGCAACCACGGCATACCGGTCTCTACTGTATACTCAAAAGGTGCGGTGCCGCGATTGAACACGTCGATGTAGCGCGTCGTTTGTTGGTACGCGTTGAAAGTCGGCAGCACGGCCTCGCCTGACTGTTGGGGCCAAGCAGCTTCCGCCCCTTCAATGGCTACGCCCATGTCGGCGGTAGCGGTGGGCGTTAGCTGCTTTACTTCGGGCATTTTGTCGGCGGAAGGCTGCTGCCAGTTGGTGTAGCCAATGTGGGTTTGGTCCATCATGTGGTTCCACTTGCCCTTAGCCATCGTCTGGTTGTAGTAGCGCGAAATCTCGGCGTCGCGCTCAAAGAGCTGCTTGGCTTTGGCAGCCAAATCGTTGGTACTGGCGCGGCCTTGCTTGGCGTAGAGATGGTTCTGAGCGACTGCGTAGTACAGTTCGTTCAAGTTGGCGCTGGCTTTTACGGGATGAAGCACGAGCTGGAAATAGGCATCCTTCTGCTCGGGGGGCATTTTTTCATTTAACTGCTCGGCCTGAACTAGTAGCTTGTTATAATCACCTACCACTGTTTCAAACTCACGGTAATTCGTCAAGCTATACGTATTCTGATCCAACAGCTCCGGCTTCCGACGTGAGTTGTACTTGGCGTACTTAGCCAAAATATCAGCAATGACTGCGGCGTGTTTAGTGCCGAATTGTTGAGTAGCCCACTGCCGAGTGTAATCGTCAATTTGGTTGACCCCTATTTTATCAGGGTTCCAAGCATAATCAAGGAAGAAGCTGATGGGAAATTCCATAGGCTTCAGGTCGCCCACGTTTACTATCCAGATTTGGTTGGCGCCGTATTCGTGGGCTAGGTGCATTTGCTCCCAGATACGCGGAATTGGATTGGTATTGAGCCATTTATAGTTGCGCGGGCCTCCCACGTAATCATAGTGGTAGTAGATGCCGTAGCCGCCTTTTCGGGGCTTGTCGCCTAACTTGGGCAACTTGCGGATGTTACCCCAGTTGTCGTCGCAGAGTAAGAGGGTCACGTCGTCGGGCACGCGCATGCCTTTGTCGTAGTAGTCCTGCACTTCTTTGTAGAGGGCCCACATCTGGGGCGTTTGCTCGGCGGGCTTACCAGTTTCCTCCGCAATGATTTTGCGCTGATCGGCTACTATCTTTTCCAGCAAGGCAATGTTGCTGCCCTCGCTCATGGGCTCGTCGCCGTCGCCGCGCATACCTATGGTCACGATGTTCTCGCGGGTGCCCATGCGCTTAATACCGCCGCGCCAAAATTCCTGCAAGGCCGCCGCATTGGTTTGGTAGTTCCAAGCACCTTTGCCAGCTTTTTCCCACTCGGCATGGGCCCTGGTGAGCGGCTCATGGTGCGAGGTGCCCATCACGATACCATACTCATCGGCCAGTACGGGGTTTTGCAGGTCGTTTACGCTGAACATGTTGCCCCACATGGCGGGCCACAAGTAGTTTCCCTTGAGCCGCAGAATCAGCTCAAACATGTGGGTGTACATTTTGGAGTTGACGCCACCGAACTTCTCCTGGGCCCAGCCCTGCAACGCCGGCGCTTCATCATTGATAAAGATGCCGCGGTATTTCACTTTTGGCTCGCCCTGGGTATGCCGACCCGGCGCCACATATAGCGCCTGTTGCGGTGGTGTGGGCACATCGGCCCACCAGTGCCACGGTGACACCCCAATTTGCGCCGACAAATCATAAATGCCGAAGATGGTGCCGCGCTTGTCGCTGCCGACAATAACTAAGGCGCGATCTACGCCTGGCATGGGCTGCTCCACCACTTGCAGCAGAAAAGTTTCCCACTTGCCTACCACGCCTGATACGTCGAGCTTTTTCGCTTTTACCAACCCATCAATCAGGGGGCTTTTTCCCAGCGTCCCGATGAGCACTACTTCTTTTCCGGCCGGCGCTTTATCGGTAGTGAAAGTGGGCGTGAGTTTGGTGACGCGGTTGATGTCTGTCTGCAAATCTTTGGCGGCGCGCAATACGCCCGGCCACTCGGAGCTGCTGGCGTATAGAGCCGCCGGTTTGCCAGCAGCGGCTAGCGTGAAGCTGCCTTTCCCTTTCTGCGTCGAAACATAGACTTCAGCGCCTGGTACTGTAGGGCCTGCCAGCGTGGGCAGTGCAGCCAACAGAGCGAGCAGCATAGGCAGCTGCCACTTGCGGCGCAAATAGAAGTACAGTTGGATGGGTTTGAGTAACATAGCTTTGGGGAAAGAGGCAGCGGGACAGCAATATTTGAATCCTGGCAAAGCCAGGACCTTATGCTTTACAAACGGCAAGCGAAACAACGGCTCCATTCAACGGAACCAGCGTTTTCGATAGATCAGAGACAACAAACTAAACAGCCTCAGCAGCGACTCGCAGCCATATTTATCTTCTGCTTGCTTAGATACCTGTTCTAGCTTCTGGCCCGGCCAAAAGTTCTACATTTTATCCTTCGCTGTCTGCACCACCGCCTGGAAAGCGGGTTTTGGTTGGTAGCGGCGATCAAACAACAACGGGTAGCTGGTGCGACCGGTAATAGGCCAATCGTTTAGCCATGAATCATTGTCCGTTACGCCCCACAAGGTGACGCGATCAATTACATCGCGGTGCTTGCGGAAAAGCGCGAACAAATCAGCGTAGCGTTTTGTCAGCTTTTGCTGCACCGAGTCGGGCAGACCGGTCGTGTACACGTTATATTTTGCGTCGGTGGCAAACGTCTCGGCGATGTCCGCGCCTTGGCGCCGGCTGGGATTGGGCAGCACGTCAATATCCAGCTCCGTAAAGTTTACTTTCACACCAAGCTTCGAGAAAGCTACTATGCTTTCTTCTACCTGCTCAAGGCTAGGCTTGGTTAGGCCGTAGTGACCTTGCATGCCAATAGCTGCTACCTTGATGCCTTTGGCTTGTAAGCTTTTGACCAGTTTGATTGTCCCTGCCCGCTTTTCGGGGCGGTAGAGGCTATAATCGTTATAGTACAGCTCGGCTTTAGGATCGGCTTTGTGAGCGTACTCAAATGCTTTGGCGGCGAAATCTTCACCGAGAATTTCGAGCCACTTGGTTTTACGCAAGTCACCCTGCTGGTCGTCGATGGCCTCATTTACGACATCCCAGCCCCCAATTTTGCCTTTGTACCGTCCTACGACGGTATTGATGTGGTCTTCCAGACGCTTCAATACTACCTCTCGGGTTGCTGGTTTGCCGCTTGCATCCTCAAACACCCACTTAGGCGTCTGCTGGTGCCACATAAGCGTGTGCCCAACGATAAACATCTTGTTGTCCTGACCGAATTTTACATAATCGTCAGCAGGCTTGAAGTTATACTTATCTGGCTGGGGGTGCACTGCTTCCCACTTAAGCAGGTTTTCGGGGCTAATGGTGTTGAACTGCTGTTTGATTAGGGCAATGGCCTTGGTGTCCTGACCATTAACCTGCTTATAGTTAAGAGCGGCGCCAACGTGAAAGTCTTGCTTAAAAGCATCTTTCAGAGTTGGCTCCGACTTTTGGATAAAGCCCAGCGAAACACTAGCTACGAAGGCGTAGGTAAGAGTTTTTTTAATTCTCATAATAGTGGTGATCAGCGGAAAGACAGTTCCGCCTCGGCATGACACGCTTAAAGAGCATTTATTACTTCAGTTCGAGCACAACCACCGACTGAGGCGGCAGCTCAACGGCTAAGTTGCCGCCGCGCTTCTTGGCACCAGAAAAGCCCCCCAGCTTCACTTTGTTGGGGTTGTCGAATGAATTGTAATCGTTGACGTTGGCCGAAGTCAGAATTCGGCCAGATACAGATTTCCAAGTCACGCCGGGCAGGGCGGTTTCCAGCTTCAGCGTCTTCTTGGTATCCAAGTTGACCAGCGAGATGTGCACAGCGCCTTTAGCATCTTTGGAGGCCGAGGCGTTCAGGGCTGGTACTTTATCGTTGCCCATCACGTAATCGGGGCTGGTGAATTGCAGGGGCAGATATTGAGCATCCTGGTGCACCTGATATAAGTCGAAGACGTGATAGGTGGGCGTGAGCAGCATCTTTTCCTTGTCCGTGAGCACGAGGGCTTGCAGCACATTTACGGCTTGGGCCAAATTTGCCCCCCGCACTCGGTCGCAGTGGTTGTTGAAGATGTTGAGCGTGGTGCCAGCAACCAGCGCGTCGCGCAGGGAGTTCTGCTGATACAAAAAGCCAGGGACGGTGCCAGGCTCCACATCGGTCCACACGCCCCACTCATCTACCAGCAAGGCTACCTTTTTGTCCTTGTCGTACTTGTCCATGATGGCGGCGTGCTTGGTCACGACGGCGTCCATTTTCAGACAGTTCTTCATCGTGTTGAAGTACTCCTGCTCATTGAAGCCGGTGGCTTTGCCCTTGCTGCCGGTCCAGCTGCCGGTAGGCAGCGTGTACTGGTGCAAAGTGAGGCCCCACATCTGGTTGAGCGGAATGTTTTTCATGCATGTCTCCGTCCAGTGTGCGTCGTCGCCATTAGCGCCACTCACGATCTTCTTGAGCGGCGGGGAGGCCGGATAGTTGTGGGCGAAAGTGGCGTAGCGCTTGTACACGTCGGTGTAGTACTCGGCTGTCATATTGCCGCCGCAGCCCCAGCTTTCATTGCCAATACCCCACCAAGTCACGCCGTAGGGCTCGGCGTGGCCATTTTTGCGCCGCTCCAGCACCAGCAGGGTGTCGTCGTTGGAGTTCAGGTATTCCATCCAGCCGGCCATTTCCTGCACCGTGCCGCTGCCGACGTTGGCCGCTAAGTATGGTTCAGTGCCGAGCAATTTGCACAGCTCCAGAAACTCGTGGGTACCGAAGCTATTGTCTTCTAAGTTGTTGCCCCACCACATGTTCAGCATCTTGGGCCGCTGAGCCGTAGGCCCCACGCCGTCGCGCCAGTGATACGTATCGGCGAAGCAGCCGCCGGGCCAGCGCAGGTTGGGCACTTTAATCTTGCGTAGCGCCTCCACAATATCCATGCGGATACGGCCCTGCTTGGGCACATTCAGCTTTTCATCGACCCAGAAACCATCATAGATACAGCGGCCCAAATGCTCGGCAAAGTGCCCGTAAATGTGCTTACTGATTTGCAGCTTCGGATCGCCCGACTGCACTGTAACCTGCACCGTTTGGGCGGCAGCATGAAGCGTTAAGCCAAGTCCGAGCCCGGCAAGGAGCCCGGCCCTTCTCCCCCATTTTCGCAGGGAAAAAGATGCCTTTTTCGTCTTAAAAATGCCCCCCAGCGCTTGGTTCAAGTGCAGTTTCGTCATGTGTTTTGGTTAGGAAAGGATTTCTTTAGGTTCGGTTTCAGCCGGATTGTCTTCCAGTAATGCCTTGGCCTTCTCCACCACATTCTCCACCGTGAAGCCAAACATGGCCATCACTTCTTCACCCGGACCGGACTCGCCGAAGCGGTTCATGCTGATAACGGTGCCTTCATCAGTCGCGTACTTGTGCCACCCGATAGGCGAGCCGGCTTCAATAGTAACGCGCTTGCGCACCGACGGCGGCAGCACCTGCTGCTGATAAGCTTTGTCCTGCTGCTCAAATAGCTCCCAACTCGGCATACTCACAACCCGAGCTGCAATGCCTTGCTTTTGCAGTTCCTGCTGGGCTTGCATGGCTAATGACACTTCTGAGCCAGTAGCAATGAGAATAAGCTGGGGCTTTCCACCTTCGGCTTCGCTCAGAATGTAAGCTCCTTTGGCCACGCCTTCGCGGGCAGAGCCGTACTTTTCCTGATCCAGGGTAGGCAGCTTCTGGCGCGACAAAATCAGCACCACCGGCGAAGCAGGCTTGGTCATGGCAATGCGCCATGACTCTACCGTTTCGTTGGCGTCGGCCGGTCTAAGGACGATGATATTGGGAATGGTGCGCAGGGCGGCAGTTTGCTCTACAGGTTGGTGCGTAGGTCCATCCTCCCCTAACCCGATACTATCGTGGGTGAAGACAAATGTAGCGGCCGATTCGGCGAGGGCAGTGAGGCGAATTGCCCCCCGCATGTAGTCGGAGAAGGTTAAGAAAGTGCCGCCGTACACGCGCACGCCACCGTGGCGCGACATACCGTTGAGAGCGCCGCCCATGGCGTGCTCGCGCACCCCAAACCAGATGTTGCTTTTCTCGTAGCTGCCCGGCTGGAAGCTCAGGTCACCGCTGGGGGGCATTTCGTTGGAGCTAGCCAAGTCGGCGGAGCCCCCGAAGAGGAAGGGAATGGTTTTTTTCAACGCGCTCAGCGCCTTGCCCGAAGCTTGGCGAGTAGCCAGAGCACCGTCGGCGGGCGAGAAAACGGGCAGTTCCGCGTCCCAACCAGCGGGCAGATCGCTGGTAAAAGAAGTTAGGAACAGCTCGCTTTCCTGCTTGAACTGCTGCTGATAGGCTTCAAACTTTTGTTGCCACTCCTGCTGCAGCCGAGCGCCGCGCTGGCCGGGTTCAGCCAAGTGTTGACGTACCTCATTAGGCACGACAAACGACTCGTCTGGGTTCCAGCCAAAATACTCCTTGGCTTTGCGCAGGTTTTCGTCGCCCAGTGGGCTGCCGTGCACTTTGCTGGTGCCCTTGAGGGGACTACCGTAGCCAATAATGGTCTTTATCGAAATCAGTGAAGGGCGGTCGGTTTCGGCTTGGGCCGCGCGTATGGCCTGCTCAATGCCGTCCAGATCGTTGCCGTCCATCACGCGCTGAGTGTGCCAGCCGTAGGCCTCAAAACGCATCAATGGGTCCTCAGTATAAGACAGACTGGTAGGCCCGTCGAGGCTGATGTCGTTGTCGTCGTAGAGGTAGATGAGCTTGCCCAACTTTAGGTGACCAGCCAGCGACGCGGCTTCGGCCGCAATGCCTTCCATTAGGTCGCCGTCGCTCACAATGGAGTACGTGTAATGATTGACTACCTCGTGGCCTTCCTTATTGTACATGGCGGCCAAATGCGCTTCCGCCATGGCCATACCTACGCCATTGGCGAAACCCTGACCCAACGGGCCCGTGGTTACCTCCACGCCCGCCGTGATATTGGACTCCGGGTGGCCTGGTGTTTTGGAGTGCAGCTGGCGGAAGTTCTTGAGTTCCTCGAGCGACAAATCGTAGCCGTACAGATGCAACAGACTGTACAGCAGCGCCGAGCCGTGGCCGGCCGACAGCACAAACCGGTCGCGGTCGGGCCAGGCGGGGTCTTGCGGGTTGAAACGCAAAAATCGCGACCACAGCACGTATGCCATAGGCGCGGCTCCCAGCGGCAAGCCCGGATGGCCGGAATTAGCTTTTTGCACCATATCTACCGACAAAAGGCGGATGGTGCTTACACTTTGCTCTTCTACTGATATCTGCTGATCAATCATACTGCGCTACATTAAATAAAACGTCCCTGGCCGGCCACAAAAATTCCCACCCAAGCAGCCGGCCAGTTCTGTTTTACTCGTTTTAGATGTATTGGTTGATAATGGCTTCCAGCCACTCCTGCTTACCGCTCTTCATCACTGGCTCACCCGACTTGTGGGCGATGGTGCGTAGGTCTTCCAAGCTTAGTTGGCCTTTTTCAAAGGCAGCACCATCGCCGCTATCAAACGAGGCGTAACGCTCCGTGCGGAACTTGCGGTAGGGCGATTTTTCCAAGATTTCGTTGGCTGTTACCAGAGCGCGGGCAAACGTATCCATACCGCTGATGTGAGCCACGAAAATATCCTCTAGGTCAGTCGAATTACGGCGCGTTTTGGCGTCGAAGTTGATGCCACCGGGCGAAATGCCGCCGTGCTCCAGGATGATGAGCATGCACTCAGTCAGCTCATTGATGTTGTTGGGGAACTGGTCGGTGTCCCAGCCGTTCTGGTAGTCGCCGCGGTTGGCGTCCATGCTGCCGAGCATGTTGGCATCGGCGGCTACTTGCAGCTCGTGCTGGAAGGTGTGGCCGGCCAGCGTGGCGTGATTGGTTTCCAGGTTCAGCATGAAGTCATTCTCCAAGCCGTACTCTTTCAAGAAGCCGATAACCGTGGCCGCGTCGAAGTCATACTGGTGTTTGGTGGGCTCGGCGGGCTTAGGCTCGATGAAAAACTTGCCGGTGAAGCCTTGTTTGCGAGCGTAGTCGCGGGCCGTGCTGAGGAAGCGACCCATGTGGTCAAGCTCCCGCTTCATATTGGTGTTAAGCAGGGTCATGTAGCCCTCACGGCCACCCCAGAACGTGTAGCCCTCACCCCCCAGCGCGATGGTCGCGTCCATGGAATTCTTCACTTGCGTGGCGGCGTGAGCTACCACCTGAAAGTCAGGATTGGTGCTGGCTCCGTTCATGTAGCGCGGGTGCGAAAACACGTTAGCCGTGCCCCACAGCAGCTTTATACCGCTGGCCGCCTGGTGCTCCTTGGCGTATTCTACAATGGCTTGCAGGTTGCGCTCGTACTCAGCTAACGAATCACCTTCGTCTACCAGGTCAATGTCGTGAAAGCAATAGTAAGGCGTGCCGAGTTTGGTGAAGAACTCGAAGGCCGCATCCATTTTATCCTTGGCGCGGTTGATTATTTCGTGGTGCGAGTCCCAGGCAAAGCTCTTAGTGCCAGGGCCGAATGGGTCACCGCCGGTACCGGTGAAGGTGTGCCAATACGATACGGCGAAGCGCAGATGCTCCTTCATCGTTTTGCCCCCCACGACGCGGTTTTCGTCGTACCATTTAAAGGATAGCGGATTGTCCGACTCGCGTCCCTCGAAGCGAATGGTGTCAATGCCTTTGAAAAATTCCGTCTTAGAAAGAGTGTTGGACGACATCTGTCTGGGTGGTTGTGGTTGAAAGAATCTGTTGAGTAAGAACCTTGTGCCAGCGGGCATAGGCCATTTGATAGTGATTTTGCAGTTCCGGGGTAGGTTCCAGCGTCAGAATGCGCTCTAAGCTCCCGAAAGCTTCGGCCGGGCTGGCGTACACTCCTACTCCAATGCCAGCCCCACGGGCGGCTCCCTGGGCAGCATCGGTGTTGTAAAGTTCCAACGTCACGTTGCCAGTATTAACGAAAGCTTCGCGAAACACCGGGCTCAGAAACATATTCGCGTTACCGGCGCGCACTTTTTGCACTTGCACACCCATGCTGCGCATGATGTCCATGCCGTAGTTCAGCGCAAAGACGATTCCCTCTTGAGCCGCACGTAATACGTGGGCCTGCGAATGAATATTAAAGCTCAAACCGCGCAGTTCAGCATCGGTGGGGCGGTTTTCCAGAATACGCTCGGCGCCATTGCCGAAGGGCAAAAACAGCAGCCCCTCAGACCCAATCGGCGCTTGCGCGGCCAGCTGATTCATCTGGTCGTAGGGCATTTCGCCGACTACTTTGCGCAACCAGCTGTTCAGAATGCCCGTGCCGTTCATGCACATTAGCACGCCATTACGCGGCTGCTCGGGGGTGCTGTTCACGTGGGCAAACGCATTGACGCGCGAGTGTGGATCGGACGCTGGCTGATCGGTGATGCCGTATACGACGCCTGATGTGCCGGCCGTGGCGGCTATTTCGCCGGGCTGCAACACATTGAGCGAGAAAGCATTGTTAGGCTGGTCGCCGGCCCGGTAGCTGATGGGTGTGCCCGCGTGCAGGCCTAGCTCTAAAGCCGCTTCAGACGTGAGCTGGCCCTGGGGGGCAAATGTGTCGACTACTTCAGGCAGCAAGTCGCGGCTGATACCGTAGTAATCAAGCAAATCCTGGGCTATGCTTTGCTCCCGGAAATTCCAGAAAACACCTTCTGATAAGCCCGAAACGGTCGTTTGCATCTGACCTGTGAGCTGGTAGGCGATGTAGTCGCCGGGAAGCTGTATTTTGTAGATCTGCTCGTAAATAGCGGGCTCGTTTTCCTTCACCCACTTGAGCTTGGAGGCGGTGAAGTTGCCGGGCGAGTTCAGGAAATTTTGGAGACAATATTCCTCCCCTAGATCCGCAAATGCTTGATTACCAAATTCCACGGCGCGGCTGTCGCACCAGATTATGGCGGGGCGCAACACTTGGCCATCCTTATTCAGCAGCACGAGGCCGTGCATCTGATAGGTGATACCGATGCCCGCCACCAGCGAGGCATCGAAGCCGTACTCGCTTTTCAACTCCCGCGTAGCATTTACTACTTCCTGCCACCACCGCTCTGGCCGTTGCTCGGCCCAACCAACAGCCTCCGCTGTAATTTCCATCTCCTTCTTCGGCGACGTGACGCTGGCCACGCATTTGCCGGTATCCACGCTGAGCAAGGCTACTTTAATGGATGAACTGCCTATATCGTACCCGAGTAGGTATTTCATGGGTGGGAGGTGAAAGGTTTTGCTAGGTTAAGCCTGAATGAGAATCGGCGTTTGAAGCACAGATTTTAACAAACGTTACACTTTGTAAAATACAATTAACAAGCAGATCAACAACTTTCTATCTGCTGACTCTATCTAGCAACTGCAAGTAGCAACTTTAACGTCTGGTAATCGAATATACACCACAAACGATTACATCAAGCATTCTAAATACCATCAAAGCGCTTTGATTTTCAAATAAAAATATCGAAACCGTTTCCGAAAACGGTTTCGATAGGCAAGATCTAACCTTTTTTATTCCTTAAAATATCTTCGAATAGTCAAACGCAACAGTAACGTATAGGTACAGACAAGGCCTTTCAGTGATATGAAATAATACTATTGTCTTTGCCATTCACTTTTGCGTGTGTGACCATTCCATTTCCCTAGCCAAGCAATAATTCGCGCTTATTTAGGCTTCGCGGCGTTAAGCAGATGTAGTCCTTTGCCTTAGCTTTTTTAGGGAGTAACTACAGCGCTGGCCTGAAAGGGAGAGGCGGGCAAACCTTCTTTATTATAAAGATTCGCGCCTTCCGGATTGTCGGCCCAGGCATAGCGCACAAACATTGGGGTGGTTATTTGATCGTGCCAAATGACGACCGTGTTGCCTTCAATTCGCGTTTGCGCCCACTTAAACCTCTTATCGGCTCCAGCAATGGCAAATTGCGTCAGCGGACCGCCCTTCGCCACCAAGCCACTCCCTACGCTGGTAAAGCGCAGTACTGCTTTATTGCCCTGCACTTGCATAGACTCGAACATTGGTCCTGAGGCTACTAGATTTTTCTCTCCATAGGCCACCTTGCGGGCCACTAGGGCCAACCGCTTGCCGACCGTTTCTTTATCCAAGGGGTGGATATCGTTCCACTCGCCCACATCGATGGCAACGGCCATACCCGTGTTTGGCACCTGCAAGGTCTGGCGCTGAGCCTCGCGCAACTCGGCCCAGTTGCTTTCGCTCGGCTCGGGTTTGGCAGCCATAAAGTTGGCGAGTTGTGCGTACAAAAACGGCATCGTCGGCTGCTGCCACTGCTTGCGCCAATCGGTAATCACCGCCGAGAAAAGCCGATTATAGTCCTGAGCCTTACTCGTGTTAGACTCGCCCTGAAACCAGATAACACCCTTCACGGCGTAAGGCAGCAGCGGTGCTACCATGCCGTTAAAAAGCCCCCCAGGCTGGTTTTGAAAGGATGTAGTACCGGGCGTAGGCGGCAAGGTGGTGCCCATCTTGTACTGCCAAGGTCCTCGCAGATCCAGCGTTTGCCCCCCAGCCACTAAGCGATATTGCTTGTCTAAGGTAAAGCCTCCGCGCCCGCCGTTGCTGATGAGGCGAACCACAATCACGTTCTTACCTGGCTTCAGCACGCCTGGGCCAAAATCGTACTTACGAGGCGGATATTGGTAGCCCGTAGTGCCCACCAGCTGCCCATTGATATAAGTGGAGTCGGCATCGACGAGGGTACCCAGTTCCAGGCGGGCGGGCTTGCCTACCATATTGGCGGGTACGTCTACCTCCTTGCGAAACCACACCACGCCATTCACCGGCCCCAGCGGCGTTTGGTCAGCCCAATAGCCGGGCACATTCATGGTGGCCCAGCCGGTGGCGTTGTAGTCAGGTGACGACCACTTTGGTTGGCCGGGAGCCTCGCCCTGATCGGTCTGATATAGGCGCTTATACCAAGCGCCGGTGTTAGCCTTATCCTGCTGCTGAATGCTCGCTACTAGGGTGCTGTCTTTGTACTTCTCCCCTGCCTGCTGATACGTCGGAAACTGCTTGAGCGCATCAGCGCTTAGCCACGCTTCGGCCGGCGAGCCACCCACGGCATTTCGAATCAATCCAATAGGCACCTGATACTTGGCGTACAGATCTTTGGCAAAAAAGTACGCTACCCCTGAAAACTGACCGATGCTTTGAGGGCTCACTCCTACCCAACTGCCACCCGTTATGTCAGCTTTGGGACCCTTGAAGGCATAAGTTAAAGGCACAATGAACTGCCGAATGCGGGGGTTGTTGGCTGAGGCTACTTCTTCGGGAAACTTGTCGCGCAGGCGGCTCATAGGCGTTTCCATGTTCGACTGGCCACCGCACACCCATACGTCGCCGACCAGAATGTCTTTAAGCTCGATACGATTGCTGGCCGTGATACTCATCGTATACGGGCCACCCGCTGGCTGCACTGGCAGACTAACCGACCATTTTCCGTCGGAGCCGGTGGTAGCAGAGTAGGTTTTATTCTTGAAGGTGAGGGCAACTTTCTCACCTTTTGCCCCCCAGCCCCACACCGTCAGCTTCGCGTCGCGCTGGAGTATCATACCATCGCTGACCAGCCGCGGCAGGCGCACCTCCGCCTGTACGTCGATCGACTTTAATAGACAGCTGACTAGCAAGGTAAGTATCACGCCCTGCTGGCCCAGCGAGGCACGCCAGCGTCGCGTGGTGTTCAAAAGAGGAGTATGCATTGTGTGACAGCTGTTTATACGTGTGAGCTTTAATTACTTGAGTAAACCTAACCCTGGCGGGTGCTGAAGGGAGTAAGCGCAGAAGAACTTGTATTCCAAAAAACAACTCTAGAGCAGCTGCCTTTCATCAATCAAATTTTACCCAATCAATTTCAACGGGCGTGTTCGTTTTGGGCGAAACCAACAATGTGTGCCTGCCGGGCCTGAAGGCTGACAGGGGGGCTTTTATCTCCTGCCACTGGCCTCCCTTCGGCACGGTTACCTGGGCCAGCATTGGGCCGGTAGCCCCATCTACCCTAAGCTGCACTGTGGCGCCGGCTGCAGCGGCCACGCGCAGCGTTACTGTCTTAAGCGTCTGTTGGCCAAATGCGACGCCATTGTATTGTACCCAACCCTGGTTGTTAGCCAACACGGTTTTCCAGCCCTGAAACTTATTAGCGGTATCCAAAAAGGCTATAGAAGCCCCGCTGCTACTGAGTTGGCTGTAGCGGTCTAGCTGTATTTTCTGCTTGGCGTCGGTCAGACCAACCCCGCGCAGGGTAGGCACTACCTTCCGGATGGTGCCGTTGGGCTCGAAGAACAAGCTGTCCAGACGGATAGAGCGGTTCTTGTCGAAGCTTGGCGACAAGTCATTATGATGGTAGAACAGGTACCACTGGTTTTTGAACTCGAGCAGCGAATGGTGATTGGTCCAGCAGCCTGTGGGCGACTCGTCCATGATAACACCCTGAACCTTGAACGGCCCCAAGGGACTGGTGCTAGTGGCGTATTCGAGGCGCTCGGTTTTGTTGGCCACGTGCGGATACGTGAGGTAATACGTACCCTTTCGCTCAAATACATACGGTCCTTCTTTCAGGCCCTTTGTGGGCAACTCCCCTAAGGTTTTAGGCTCAGAGGCTAACTCCAGCATGTTTTCCTTAAGCTTGGCGCCGAAAATATCTCCCTGCGACCAATACAGATATGCCTGCCCATCCTTGTCAATAAACACGTTGGGGTCGATGCCGTGCACGTTTTTGATGGGCAGTGGCTGCGGCACAAAGGGGCCGGTAGGTTTGTCAGCCACGGCTACGCCAATGGTAAAGCCTTTGACTACTGTAGTGTCTTTCGGGGTAGTGGGGAAGTAGAAATAGTACTTGCCGTTGCGGTAGATGCAGTCCGGCGCCCACATGCTGTAGCTGTCGGGCTTCACCCAGGGCACCTTGTTTTGAGTGACGATGACTCCGTGGTCGGTCCAATCTGTGAGGTTAGTGGAGGAAAACACGTGATAGTCTTCCATGCAAAACCAGCCAATGCGGCCCCGCCCCGGCCCGCACGGAATATCGTGAGAAGGATACACGTATACCCTGTCCCCGAATACTCTCGCCGTTGGGTCGGCCGTAAACTGATTGGTGATAAAAGGATTTTGCGCGCTAGCCGTTGTGCCAAAAAAGGCAGCCAAAATCAGCAAGTACCACAGCTTATATTTTGTCATTCGTAAATAACTTTATTTAACCGACAAGGCATTATTATTTAGATTCATTATTTCTTATTAATTTGATTCGCAATTGTGAAATAATCAAAATCCACATAGCCACCCGTATTTTTTGTAGCGTAATTAAATAACCCAAAGCGGTAACCCATAAAATGCGGTAAGGTATAAGCCATTTTGAGTGGCGGGCCAATTACTTTCCAGGATTTTCCGTCGAGACTATAGAAAAAAACGGCTACGTCTTTTTGGTCCGTAAAATCACATTCTGCTTTAAAATAAATTTTATCCTGCGTTAGCGGTATGCGCTGCATTTCTACCGGTTTCTCCGACTCTGCACTCACCATGACTATGGCTTTGGTACCGTTCGTGCGTTCCACTCCTACCAACCCGTAGCGCCTCTGCAATAAGGCTAGGCCGGCAAAGTCTCCATCTTTCAACTGTGAGATATCCAGGGCAGTAGCGCCTGAGCATGTAGGGCCAATGGTGCGCTGGGTGAGCGTATTGCGGGCGAGCAGAAAGGAGGAATCCAGGCGGCCGGTTTTTAGGCGGAGGTAGCCTTTGCGGTCGGTGAGTGACCAGAGTGAGTTATCCGGGTTGTGGTTCCACTGCCACACCAGCGGCAGTACCGGCGCGCCCGGCCGGCGGTTGAAATCATCTGATGCGACAATGCCGGGAATAAGCCCTTTGCTGGCGGGCAAAGCCAGCGTCTGGGGGACTTTTCCGGCCGTACCTAGCACCGGCCAGCCGTCGGTCCACGTCATTGGCACCAGGTAGGGAACGCGCCCCACAGCCCCAAAATCGCGGAACAGGTAAGAAAACCACTGGCCATCGGGGGTGTCTATGAGGCCGCCCTGCGCCACGCCCAAATCTTGGAGCGCCACTCGGCCCTCGTAGGGACCAGTTATTTTATCAACCCGATGAATCACCACCGTGCGCATCCCGCCCTTGGGCCAAACGATATTAAAAAGGTAGTATTTGCCCTTGACTTTGAAGATCTGCGAGCCTTCGGCGGGCAGGCCAATATTGGGTCCAGCGGGCGCACTCGCATTCTCGATGAGGACCTGCTCCGTTGCGCCGGGCTTCACGCCTGAGGCATCGGCCGTTAATTCTACTAGGCGCAGCTGACCGCCACCGTACACCATGTACACCCGGCCATCGTCATCGAAAAACAAGGAATGATCGTGATAACTTGGCTCAAACGACACAGTTTTCCAAGGGCCTTTCTCGATATTCTTGGTCGAGTAGACGTAGGTTTTGCCGGTAGTTTGGGCGAAGGTGCTTACGTAGTATGTACCGTTGTGAAAGCGCAGACTGCTGGCCCATGAGCCCCGGCCGTAGGTGCTTTTGCCGTTGGTAAGCGTTAATTCGTCTAAGCTCGCCAGCGTATCGTACGCGTAGTTCACTAATCGCCAATTCACTAAATCAGTAGATTTCATAATCGGCACGCCCGGACTCATGTGCATGGTCGTGCTGCTCATGTAATAATTGCCCCCCACCCGAATTATTGATATATCCGGCACGTCGGCATAAATGATGGGGTTCTGCGCCTGCTTTGTTTGCGCAAACAGCGGCGATACAAAAACTGACGCGGAAATTATTCCGCAGAATAAAACAATTTTATTAAAAAAGCCCCCTAGAAGAAAACAATACATAGCTCCGAGTATTTATTTAGCGCGCCTGCGGTTTTATAGCCTGGTATTTTCCACTCAAATGCATTAAGCTGAATAAGTATAAAATACCGTCGTAATAAGGATCGAAGTAGCCATCCTCGTACGGCTCCAGCTTGGCTTTCCAGAGGGCGTGCACAAAATCCAGCTCGTTCGTATTTCGCCGGATCAGGGAAGCCGAAGCGGCCGTGGCTACCAGTCCCAGCGAGTGCCGCAGCTTCTTGACGTTACCAGCTTGCAGAATGAAATCGGGCCGCGAGCCGTCCACGTTGAATTGGTCCTCGAAGGTGTTGATGCCCTTACTGCGCAGAAACCCCTGAAAACGCTGAGCATACTGTTCCTGCCAGGCTTTGTCCTTGCCAAACCAGACGTAGTCCATGGCAATGTTCATAGGCACCCGCCAAGAGTCGTAGCGGAAGGCAGGCGGCGCCCATTTGGTAGCGTGGGGCTTTCCGCTAAACTCGGTGTAGTCGTAATTGAGGCCGGTAACCGGGTCGCAGGCGCGGTGCAGAAATGCCCGCGACGTATCAGCGCAGGCCCGGTAAAATTGCTCGTGTCCGTCCTTGGCGTACTCGGCCCACACTTCCATAAAAGCGGGCACGTGGTAGGAAGGATCGGTCCAGTTGTACATGTCGCCGACCGGCACGAAGCTGATTTGCTTGTGCTGGGTGTTGATCAGGTTATACACGTCGCCGGTGCCATCCTTTTTCCACATGGCATCCAGAATGTTGCGAGCTTCTTGGTAGTAATTGATACCAGTAGCATTGCCCCAGCGGTTGGAGGCAAATAATAGACTGGTGACGAAGTACAGCTCGCCATCAGAGGCCGGTCCTTCGGCGTTGCGCTTCATCGTAGCCGGATTGATGCTCCAGGCAAAATAGCCTTTCAAGGGGCCCTCCTGATGTTGCAGGTACCTCTTCGACCAGCGCCAAATGCGGTCAAACTCTTGCTTTTTGTTTAGCTGCACAGCTATCATCATCCCGTACGAAACTCCTTCGGTCCGGACATCGTGATTCTTCAGGTCCGACACGTAGGCCATTGAATCGCCTACTTCAAAGTAAATTCGGTTGGGTCCCTCAAATAGTGCCTGGTAGGTTTGGGTTACCTTTTTGTCTATGTCGGCCTGGCTATAGCCAGCCTCCCGAAGCAGATTGGGATACTGCCCGGTATAGAAGGCACCTTTTTGAGTTGGCTTTGCCTGCTTGGGTGGCCGCTGCGCCAAGCTGCTACCCAGGCCTATATGCAACCCCAAGAGCAGCAACAGGCCGCTCCTTATGGGGCTGTGCAGAAATCTGAAGAATAAATTCATCGACATATCATCTGGAGGTGACTTGGTATGGGATGCTTTATGGGCGCTACTAACTTGCTGCGCAGGTGGAATGAGCGGCCTTTGGGGTAGTCTGAGCAGCGGCGAATACTTGCGCCAGCAGAAACCAGGGAGTGGGAAGAAGCGCGCAAGCGGTTAGGGTGGCGCGCTGCATTTTACTTCTTGTACATGGGGTCATTCCCTTCGTATTTCAGCCACTTAAAGGAGGCTGTGTTGGCGGTGGGTTGCCCAGCTGACGTGCCATACATGCCGAACAGACAGCCAATAAAGCCCCCCGCTGTTTGCGTGCTCAGGAAGCGCGCGTCTACTTTGTCTTTGAGCAGCGTCCAGGCTTTGCCATTTTCAGAAAAATGGAAGCTGTAGGTATCACCTTCGGTCCTGATGCGTAGCTGAACCTTGCCCGCAACTGCTTTTAGTGGTGCTTTTGCCAGCGGCTCCATCTTCTTTGGCTCATCGGTACTCTTGAGAAGCTGTATTACCGGCTGGCCCTTTTCCACCGATTTGCAGAGGTAATAGAAGTGCTTTTCATCCTGAAAGACCACTAGGCCCGCCGTTTCATTCTCCGCTTTAGCCGAGAATGTCAGTTCAGTTTCGGTGCTGCCGTACAGGTGCTGCTGCCGCTTACCGATGAAGGCTGGGTTGCCGAGTTCCGAGCAGGTTTCCGGTTTCAGCTTTAAGGTAAGTCCCTTAGCCTTGCTCAGCGAAAAATTTGTACTGTCCACCGTACGCAAGAACAGCAGCGCCGGGTCGAGCTGCTTGTCGAAGGTGAGGGTATAGCTGAAATTGCCGCTTTGAGGCCGGGCGCCTGCCTGCTTTACTTCTGGAAACTTCGCCGTGTACGAATACTGCACGCCGCCAGGGCCGGGGTTCATAACCGGCCACTCGTCTTTCCACTCTACGGGCACGATAAACGTCTCCCGGCCCGTGTTGTAGTGGTTGTCGTCGTAGGGCCGCACGGCCAGGAAAATGGCGTAGGTCTGCCCATCCGGCCCGTCCACAAACTGCGCGTGCCCGGCCGACGTAATGGGGTCTTTGCGGTCTTTGGGAAGCTCGCGTTGCGAGAGAATGGGGTTGTTTTCATAGGGCGCGTAAGGCCCCTGGGGTGACTTGCTGCGGAAAACGACCTCTGTATGATTCACGGATGTGCCGCCTTCAGCTGCATACAGGTAATACCAGTTGTTGCGCTTCATGATATGCGGCCCTTCAATCCAGACCGGCTTCTTACTTATATCCACGCCGCCGTTGACCAAGATTTTCGCCTCGCCTACGGTTTGCAGCTTCACTGGATCCAGCTCTATGATTTTGATTGTACGGTGCCCAGAATACAGAGATACATTGTCCGGTGGGTCGCTGTTGTAGATAACGTAGGCTTTGTCGCCCTCAAAAAACAACGAAGGATCAATGCCCTTTACCTCGGGCAGAAAAATCGGGTCGCTCCACGGGCCGGCGGGGTTTTTGGCCGTTACTACAAAATTGCCCTTGTGGTCGATGAGGGTGCAGGTGACGTAAAACGTGCCGTTATGGTGCTCAATGGCCGGCGCAAACAACCCGCGGGTCATTCGGTCGCCCATAAAGTTCATCTGAGAGGGCCGGCTGATGACGTTGCCAATCTGCTTCCAGTTCTTGAGGTCTTTGCTGTGCATGACCGGAATGCCGGGGAAGTAGGAAAAAGTGGAATTCACCAGGTAGTAATCCGAGCCGACGCGAATCACGCTGGGGTCGGGGTAGAAACCTGATAGAATAGGGTTGACCAACTCAATCGATTGTGCATAGAGAGCTGTATTTTGCAGCAACAAGGTCACCAAGGCGGCAAAGAAGATTCTTAGTTGGGCTGGCAGCATGCGGCGTTCGAGTAGAAAAATGTCTTGAGTCTTTGGAAGGAAAACTTCTGGTCAATAAGGCAAGCAAGCTAAAATCAGCAGCGAGCGCCACGGTACCCTTGTCGATCTACTTCCCAGCCACCGTTTTGATAGAAAACGTAGTTTCCGTGAGGCCACTGGATTGCGCTTTTAACTTAATGGTACCCGGTTGGCCCTTCTTACCGCGAACAATAACCAGACACTTGCCGCTGAAAGCTTCGCGGACCGGGGAAGCGAACGAGACCATACTGGCCGCGTCGCCGTTGTCGGTGGCCACTATTTCGCCGGGGCCTTCTAAGCTGAATTCGAGCTTGTTCTGAGCATCGGGCACGGGCAGACCGTTTTTGTCCAGAAGCTGCACCGTCACGAAGCTCAGGTCCTGGTCGTCGGCGGTTATTATCTTACGGTCGGCGGAAAGCTGCACAGCGGCGGGTGCGCCGGTCGTTTTGATACCATCTTCGGCCCAACGCTTGCCGTTTTTGTAGGCTACTACTTTCAGCTCGCCCGGCGTGTACACTACCTCATCCCAGCGCAGGCGGTACTCGTAGGGGGCTTTTTTCTTGCGACCCAAAGACTTGCCATTCAGAAACAGTTCGGCCTCATCGCCGGAGGTGAACACGTGTACGGGCGTTGCCTGCCCCACGCGCTCGGGCCAGTTCCAGTGGGGCAGAATATGCGCCATGGGCAGTTGCGGACGCCAGTGGGCCTGGTAGAGATAGTACCGATTTTTGGGGAAGCCCGCCAGGTCGATGATGCCCGAGTAGGAGCTGCGCGCCGAGTAGTAGGGCGTGGGCTCGCCCAGGTAGTCCCAGCCGGTCCAGGCGAAGCCGCCCGCTACGAAGGGGTGCTGCGCCAGGGTGGCAAACACCTTATCGGCCGAGGAGCCAAACGCCACTGAGTACAGCTCGTAAGCGCTAACCTGTTGGGTCTTGGAATTGCCCCCCAGCAGGTCGCTCACCGGGGCGCTGTTGCCTTCGAACACTGGAAATACGTACTGGCCGCGGCTGCTCAGAGCCGAAGCGTTTTCGGTGCTCAGAATCAGCTTACTGGGAAAGTTCTCGTGAAATTTCGGAAACAGTGGCGGCGTGGTGATGCCCTTCAGGCCCTTGTAGGCTCCGTCGTAGCGGATGCCTTCGCCCTGATAGTTGAGGCTGACAACGTCGGCCACGGCGGGCAGGGGCATGTCGGGCTTGGCGTAGTTCATGGCCACGGTGGTAGGGCGGGTGGGGTCTTCTTCCTTAGTGATGCGGTACAGCATTTTAGCCACGGCAGCGCCTTCTTCGCCCGTGTACTGCTCGCCTACCTCGTTGCCAAAGCTCCAGAGCACGACGGACGGGTTGTTCCGGTCGCGGCGTACCAGGGCCCGCAGGTCCTGCTCGTGCCAGTCGGGGAAAATGAGGTGAAAGTCGAGCGGCGTCTTTTTCAGATTCCAGGAGTCGTAGATTTCATCAATCACCAGAAAGCCCATGCGGTCAGTTAGCTCCAGCAACTCGGGTGCCGGCGGATTATGCGACATGCGAATGGCGTTGCAGCCCATGTCGCGCAGCACCTCCAGCTGCCGCTCGGCCGCCCGCACATTGAAAGCGGCTCCCAGGGCGCCCAGATCGTGGTGCTGATTCACGCCCTGAATAAAAATCCGCTCACCGTTTACAAAAAGTCCTTTCTCAGCATCAAAACGCACCTCCCGAATGCCGAATGGCGTTTCGTAAGTATCGAGCACAGATGCGTGGGACATAATTGTCGTGACGGCCACGTACCGGTTAGGCTGCTGAGTGGGCAGCGGCCCCCACAGCTTTGGATTGCGCAGTACAACCGAGCTCGTAATTGTATCGGTGGCGCCAGCGCCCACCGTGGGGGCGGCACCCAGAAAACCAGCCACCGCCCGGCCGGTTTTCTGGCCCTGGGCGTTCAGCCGATAGATTTGCGTAGTTACCATCAAGTTGGCGGCAGCCTGACCGGTGTTCTTTACAGCCACAGCAAGCTTGATGGTAGCGGCCGTTTTGCTCACGTTGCTGGTCGTTATGGTGGTGCCCCAGTGGCCCACGTGTACGCGGTTTACCTTGGTCAGCCACACGTTGCGGTAGATGCCGCCACCAGGGTACCAGCGCGATGAGCTGGGCGGATTATCCAAGCGAATGGCTAGCTGGTTGGCAGCGCCTGGCTTGAGATAGGGCGTTAGGTCGAGTCGAAAGGAGGAGTAGCCGTAGGGCCAGCCGCCTACCAGTTGCCCGTTCAGCCAGACTATAGCATAGGACATGGCGCCATCCACATCAAGGTACACTTTTTTGCCCGCGTCGGTGGCTGGAATATCCAGCTTGCGGCGGTACCAGGCTACGCCCTGCACAGGCAGCCGGCCCATACCTCCGCCAATGGGTACACCTTCGCCCACGTAAAACGGTCCCTTGATGGCCCAGTCGTGGGGCAGGGTTACGCTTTCCCAGGCATTATCATCAAAGCCAGCCTGTACAAAGGGGAAATTGCCCCCCGGATTGCCGACCGGCCGCTTGTGCCGTTTCGCGGGGTCTTTTATGAAGTCGTTGCCCGAGGGCAGAATCCAAGGCTTGAGAACGGTTCGCTTGGCGGTTACGGCTACGGCCTCGGTGGGGCGGGAGTCGGCGTCCTTGCTGTCCTGCTCGTTGCGCACTTCGGGCCGTACGTCGTAGAGAAGGCTATCGGCTTTTTCCGGCGAGTCGTAACGGTAAAACTTCCAGCCTTCATTGATGGAAATGCGTTCACGGCCGATCTTCGCGGCTGCCACCCTCAACTGTACTTGTTCACCTTCAATAGTTGCGGGGCCCGCAGCAGGCTGTGTATCATTATGGCCGGGCCTCGTTGCTACTACTGAAGCAGGCAGCAGACTGGACCCAAGCGGCGAGTTCCAGGTCGATGGCCCGTTATTAAGGACAAACGTCAGCAGAACGCTGGCACCGACAACGGGTAGCAGAGCGGATAATCTGGTCATTGACTTTGTTGTTTATTCTCCTGCGTCGCTTGCACGACGGCCTGAAAGGCGGGCTCTGACCTGCTAGTGGTAGCCAGATGGTAGTGGGGTGCTAATGCAGCCTCGAATATGCCAGCCGTTGATCCAGAAATCACTGTCGGTTACGCTCTACAGCGCGACGCGATAATGCGTTATAACGGCGAAGTACTTGTGGATGAGAGTGAACAGAAAGGCGTAACGCTCGGTCAGTTGGCGCCGCACGGATTAGGCAGGCTGATCCGTCATTTGCCGTCTGCGCCGGAGTCTGGGGGGCAAATTGTACTCAACCTAAAGCAGACAAAAACGGCCGGGCTGCCGTAAGACTGCCCGGCCGTTTGTCGCCTATTGCTCTATTAATACTTGTCGTTCTGGGTAATCTTACCGTTGGTGCGGTCTATTTCCGTCTGCGGAATGGGCCGCAATACATGGAAGTCCTGGATATTGAGAGCGGCACGAGAGCCATAAACACCACTTGCGCGGGTCGTTAGGGGTGGATTATAGGCTTTCACACGCTCCACTAGCTTGCCAGTGCGTTTCAAGTCGTACCAGCGCATCATTTCGCCGGCTAATTCGCGCGTACGCTCATCTAGGATGAAGTCGATGTTTACCTGGGCAGGCGTTATTTGCATCTGAGCGGTCCGGCCTTGGGCCGCAGCACGGGTGCGCACCACATTGATGTAGGTAGCCGCCTGAGCCGGATTATTCAGGTAGAAGTAAGCCTCAGCGGCTATCAGATACGTTTCGGCCAGACGATAAATAATGTTTGGGCGGGTAGAGAAACCATTGACCGATGTGCGGTTCCGCGAGTCGTATTTGTTGAGTGTCGGGAAAAACTCCGTGGTGTACTGGCTAGGCTGAAATACCCGATAAGGCACCGGCTGGCGGGCAGCAATACGGGCAAGCTGTGCAGCTGGCAGTTCGCGGCCTGGATACCAAACAGCAGTATCGCCAACTACAGCCCGTGCGCTACCGCTGTTGTTACCAGGCGAATTCACTCGATATATGGTAGTGAACCACTTATTGTAACGCGTGTCGGTAGTGCGTAGCGAAGCGCCCGACTCTAGCGCGTTGCCGCTGGCATCGCGCAGAATGAAGGAGTTCTCTAGGTATGGTGTGGGCACGTGGCGAGCGAAAGGTCGTCCATTATTGATGTCACGCACCATGTTGGGCAGCAAGTCGTAGCGGCTGCGGAAGTTGAAGCCAGCTACGTTTTCCCCACCAAAGGTGAAGCCATCGACGCGGTTGAAGGTTGCGTCGCCGCTGAACTGCACATTAAAAAGAACTTCCTTTCCGTTCTCGTTGCCTTCAGCAAATACAGTAGCCGGATCAGCCTCCAAGCCTACTCCGTAGCGGGCTTGGTTGTCGATGAGTTCTTTGGCAAACTTCGCAGCATTGGCATAGTCACCGGCGTCCCGAGCCGAAGAGGTTGCCCGGGCCAGGTGTACTTTGGCCAACTCATGCAGCGCAGTAGCACGGGTCACGCGACCGGGCTGCGCAGGCTTGTCAGCAATATCATTCATGCCTTCCGTCAGATCTTTGATGATCTGAGCGTACACATCGGCTAAAGGCGCCCGTACGATGTCCTTGGTGGGGGCATCCACAAATTCTAGCATCAGCGGCACATCGCCGAACTGGCGTACGAGCGTAAAGTAGTAGTGCGCCCGCAACAGCTTTGTTTCGGCCGTCAATTGCTTTATGCGAGCTGCATCAAGCCCTTGTACCGTGGAAATGCTTCTTAATACGCCATTAGCCGTGTTGATCATCTGGTAGCACACGGTCCAGATGAATGAGGTAGATCCGGCATTGACAGGGGTAAGGTCAGTGGGGCTGTAGTCATTTAGCCCGCTGCTCGACGAAATACCATTCGTCCACAGGTCGGTACCGGCTTCGGTGGTAAAAAACGCGGCGTCGTTGCCATGAATCTGGCGCAGACCCGAGTAAACTCCCGTCACGCCCAGTTCTACACCCTGCGCGGTGCCGAGGAAGGCAGGCGTCAGGATGGCTTGTGGATTTTCATCCAGGATGTCTTTATTACACCCCGCAGTAGCGAGGAGCAAAGAGGTTCCTACGGTGAATAATACTATCTTTTTCATATACAGGTAGCGCGCTGCGCTGAAAGTTTGAGTGATTTTTTGAGGAAGGATGAGCTATGAAGGGTCAGGAAGTAGAAGTGCGCAAGTAAAACCTAGCCAGTTCCAACTCATTCTTCTAACTGCTAACCATTTATTTCAGTATCCTTAAAAGCCCACGTTAACGCCTACGATGAAGGCCCGTGTCACAGGGTAGTTTACACCCACGCCGGCAAGGCCACCGCCAGTATTGTTGGGGTTGCCGCCCGTAAACTCGATGCCACCAGGGTTAGCTGCGTTGAAGCGGCTCGAGTACGACAGTGCATCCGGATCAATGGCTTTATTATCCTTGAAGAACTGATCCTTAGACCAGATAAGGGGATTCTGTACTTGCAGGTAAATGCGGGCCGAGCTCATGAACGCCGCTTTGGCCCAGGCTGCTGGCAGCGTATAGCCTAAGTCGATGCTGCGCACCTTGATAAAGGTACCGTTACGATAAGCTAGCGTCTGGCCATAGGTAGGCCATTCCGTAGCGCGAGCCGATTGGTCAGGCTGGGGATATTCGTTGGTGGGATTAGTTGGCGTCCAGTAATCGAGGTTCAATTGGTTGCGGCGACCTGTATTCGTGGTGAAATATGCTGGTCCAAACAACGTAGGATCTACTACCGTGGCGCCTACCCGCGTCAGGGCCACTACGTTCATATCAAAGCCTTTGAAGCGAAAACGGTTGGTCAGACCAGCCTCGAACTTCGGCTGGCGCGAACCGATAATCTGGCGGTCATTGGCGTTGATTACACCATTGCCATCCAAATCTTCCACCTTGATTTGGCCTGGCTTTGAGCCGTACCGCCGAGCCTCATCTGCTTCCTCTGTCTGCCAGATGCCGAGCTTCTTAAAGTCATAGATAACGTAGAGGGGCTGACCAATAAAGCGCTGGTTGCCGATGTCGCTCAACTCGTTACCGTCAGCATCAGTTCCGCGGGCCAACGAAAGCACTTTCTCGCGGTTTACTGTGAAGTTCCAGTCGGTGCTCCACTCAAATCCATCGTTGGCATTCGACCGCACGTTTGCAGTGGTCAACGATAGCTCTATACCGCGGTTCTGGGTTTGACCCGCGTTGCGGGTAAACGAGCCGTAACCACTGGCAGTAGGCAGAGCGTCGGGCAGCAATAGGTCACTGGTACGCTGCTCGTACACTTCTACCGAACCCGAGAAGCGGTTATCTAGGAAACCAAAGTCAAGACCAAAGTTGGTGGTCGCGGTGTATTCCCAGCCTAGGTTAGGATTTGGAATGCTGGTTGGAATCACGCCCACGGCTCCCGTTGAGCCGAAGTTGTAGAAGCCCGAGCCAATACCCGACGAGAGCAAGCCTAGCGTCTGGTAGGGGTTCACGGCGGTACTGCCCACGCGACCATAGCTGGCCCGCAGCTTCAGGATGTTAAGCCAGCCATAATCTTGCATGAACGACTCATTGGCCACATTCCAGGCCACAGCCGCCGAAGGGAAGGCTTTGTATTTGTTGCCAGGTGCCAGACGCGACGAGCCGTCGACGCGCATTGTCAGCGTAGCTGAGTAGCGGTCGTTGTAGGCGTAGTTGATGCGGCCCATGTAAGAGATAATATCCCACCGCTGCTGTCCGCTAGAGGCTGAGCTCGGCGTACCAGCACCTATATTATTGTCAAGCTGGTAATTGGCGGGCAGGTTGCGTACGGCAGTGCTAAAGTTGTCGAAGCGGAACTGCTGGGCGCTATACAAGCCAGTAAAGTTTACGTCGTGCTCGCCGAAGCTGCGGTTGTATGTCAGGATGTTTTCAGCCAGCAAATTGAAGGCCAGACTGTTAGATCGACCAGCAGTACTTTGCCCCCCACCGTTCTGTGGCGTTTGAGAAGCGAAGAAGTTGCCATTGTTTTCCGAGCGCACATCAAGACCTAAATTGAGGCGATAATCTAACCCTTCAAGGATGTTAACTTGCCCATAAAGGCTATTGAAGGTGCGTAGGCGCCGGGTCACGTCTTTGTGAGCGTCGGTGGTATAAAGGGTCAACGGATTGGCCATACCGGTATCAGAGTTGGGATACAGGACGGGCACACCGTTGGCATCGTAGGGAGAGGCTAGTGGGCTGGTAGCTAGAATCTGGTACAGGATGTTGACGTTGGGGTCATCTGCCTGATTGAAGTTGTTAAGCGTATTCAAACCAACTTTAATCCGCTTGCCAATCTGTTGGTCGAGGGTACCACGCAGCGAATAGCGCCGGAAACGCTGCACCGGTACGATGCCCGTTTCGTCGTAGTACCCCATGGAGGCGGAATACTGGGTTTGGTCGGTGCCACCGCTCACGCCTAGTACGTGGTTCTGAATGTGGCCTTTCTGGAACATCAGATCCTGGTAGTCTGTCGTGATGCCGGCGGCGTAGTTGGCCCGCTCATCGGCCGTCAGGAAGGTCGTGTTCGTTTCTGGGTTGAAGTTCGGGCTTTGCGCACGGTATGCCTCCAAACGGTAGTCGTAGTACTGTGAGCCGTTCTGAAGGTCATAGAGGCCATACGCTCCCTTCGTGCCGTAGTAGCCGCTATACGTAGCTTTGGGTGCTCCACTCTTGCCCCGGCGGGTGGTAATCAGGATAACGCCATTTGCCCCCCGGGCACCATAGATAGCCGTGGAGGAGGCATCTTTCAGTACTTCCAGCGAGGTGATATCATCGGGGTTCAGGTCATTGAGGCTACCGTCGAAAGGTATACCATCAACAACTAGCAGCGGGTCGTTGGAGCCCGAAAACGAGCGGTTGCCACGTATACGAATTACTGGAGTCTGACCGGGCGTGGTGCTGGCGCTAGATACAGTAATACCCGCCGCGCGACCCTGCAAGGCCTGTCCAACGTTGGCTACTGGCACGTCACGCAGTGCTTGCTCATCAACCGACGAAATGGCACCCGTCACCTGACTTTTCTTTTGCACGCCGTAGCCCGTAACGACTACTTCATTCAACTGCTTGGTATCCTCGGCTAGCGTCACATTTAATGTGGTCTGATTACCTACAGCTACTTCGCGAGGGGTGTAGCCTACGAAGGAGAATACCAATGTTGAGCCCGGTGCGGCATTTACCGTAAACCGGCCGTCGGCATCAGTTGCAGCCCCCGTGCTCGAGCCTTTCACAACCACGTTTACCCCGGGCAACCCGGTACCATCAGCCGCTATCACACGACCGGAAATAGATTGGGCTGCCTGGGCGTGTACCTGAACAGGGACGAGCATGGCCCCGACTAGGGGTAGGCCAGTGGCCACCGCTAGCGGCCAGCTCAGCCCAAAGACCGTTTTTCGTAATGATGAGTGCATGGAAGTGGGATGTTTGAGTTATGAGAGTAAGCTTAATTTTTAGTGGACATGGCTGCTAAAAGCCAATGGAATTGCCCCCATCGACGGGTAAGGAAACGCCGGTGATATAGCGAGCCGCGTCGGAGGCCAGGAACACGGCCGCGTGGCCGATATCCGTGGGCTGACCGAACTTGCCCATAGGTGTGCGTCGCATGGCCCGGTCGCGGCGGTCGGGGTCGCTGTTCATGGCTTTGCGGCTCATTTCTGTTTCAATGAACCCTGGTGCAATGGCATTCACCCGCACGTTGTCCTTAGAGAACTCGGAGGCCAATACCTTCACCATGCCTTCCACCGCCGACTTGGAAGCCGCGTAGGCTACTACCCGGTCGATGCCGTAGTAGGCCGCCATAGACGAAATCATCAGAATCACGCCGCTACGCCGCTCAATCATGCGCTTGGCGCAGGCCCGGGTTAGGGAGAAAACGGCGTTCAGGTTTGTGTGAATAATGCGGTTGAACTCTTCGTCCGTCACTTCTAGGGCGGGCTTTTTCATGTTCACCCCGGCATTGTTTACTAGAATATCCAGCGGACCATGCGTAGACTCTATTTGAGCTACTAAGTCTTCCAGCGTATCCAGCTCACAAACATCATTGGTGAGGTAATGGACCGAATTGCCTATGTCGGCTACGGCTTCCTGCAGTACCGCCTCACGGCGGCCTGTGATGATAACCGTAGCGCCGGCCGTCGCCATGCAGCGGGCTATTTCTAGTCCAATGCCAGTGCCACCGCCGGTAACAAGAGCCAGCTTTCCTTCTAAGGAAAATGGGTTAATCTGATGTTGCGCCTCGGGTTGAGTTGCAGTAGAGGTAAGGTGCTCGATGTGTGCCATACGAGAAGTGATAAAGCTGATGAATTAGCGTAGCTGATAGATATCGACCAGCTCTTTGATTTCGGCCAGGGGGCGCGTTGGAGGGGTAAGAGAGGGCGGAATGGGTCGCTTCGAATAAGTCTGGAAGTAGAGCACGCAGGCGTCGCGCCACCAGATGGCCTCGCGGTGCTGAATGCGAAGGCGGGAGGCCACATCGGTATGGACTTCGGCATCTACATTGGGCTTTACCTGAGCCCACTGCTGCTGCATCCACAGCACAGAGTCGGCTCCAGAGTAGTATCGGGTAGTTAGCTCGTCCCACAGGGTATTGCCTGTGCTTAGCCGCTGCCCCCAAGGCACGTGGTGAAACCACAGCAAATAGTCAGGTGGGCAGGTGGCCGGATTACCCCAGAGCTGGCGAACCTGCGGGGCATATAGGCCAAGGGCATTGGAGCCTTTGGCAGTACGATCGAAGCCCAGGCCGATGGAATCTGCTTTGTGGTAATACACCGAAGTCCAGTCGGGGCGTGCGCTTTTTTCCAACCAAGGCTCGGGGCCGTAGTGCAGGCTTTGACCCATAATATGGTGCAGACCCAGCGGCGTGGTGTAGCGCACATAGATGTTGCGCGACTGGTTGAGCACCTGGGCAATAGTGCGCACGGCTTGTGGCTCGGTGGTCAGCGTCATTTTCGTCCACTCTTCCGCAATAGCATCCGAGTTCAGGGTATGATCCCAGGCCAGGCGCCCGAAGGCGTACCAGTTGGCCTGACCTACAGGGTGGCCGGTCCAGTTGCGGTCGGAGCCGATGTTGGCAACGCCGGCAATGCCACTGATGCTGTGCTTTTCCAGCGTGCCATCAACCACTTTCGCTACCGTCGAGCCTTTGCCTTGGGAATAAGTATCGGATTCCAAGCACTCTTTAATGAGCGGGCCCAGGTATACCAAGTGGGTTGCAAAACCCAGGTATTCTTGCGTTAGCTGTACTTCCAATACCAGCGGCGTGCGCGGCATCGCGCCAAATAGCGGATGAAAAGGCTCGCGCGACTGAAAATCTATCGGACCGTTTTTTACCTGCACCAGCACCTTCGGGGCAAACTTGCCGTCGAGAGGTTGAAACTCTTCGTAAGCTTCTTTGAATCTGTCGCCCTTGGAGTTGGCTTTGTACACAAAGGCCCGCCACATCACGATGCCGTCGTGCTGACCCAAGGATTCGGCGAGCATATTGGCCCCGTCGGCGTGGTTGCGGCCGTAGTCTTGGGGGCCGGGCTCACCTTCTGAGTTGGCTTTTACTAGAAAGCCGCCGAAGTCGGGAATAGTCTTGTAGATCTCATCGGTTCTAGTCTTCCACCACTGCCGCACTTTGGGGTCAAGCGGATCGGAGTTAGAAAGCCCCCCAATGAGCTTCGGCGCCGCCCACATTACCGACAGATACACCCGAATGCCGTAGGGCCGCATGACATCAGCTACTGCGGCTACCTTGCGTAAATACTCAGGCGTGAGATAGCGGGCGCTGGCATTTACGTTGTTGACTACGATACCATTAATACCAATGGAAGCGTTGGCGCGAGCATAGTCCTTATAGCGAGGGTCAATGACTTCGGGCAATTCCTGCCACTTCCAGATAGAGGAACCCGCATAGCCGCGCTCCACGGTGCCATTGGGATTATCCCAGTGGTTGAGCATACGGTACTGAATTCGGGGCTGACTGGTCAGGACTGCCGTGGGGGGCATTTGTCCGGTCTGAATATGGCGAAGCAGGGCGAAGCAGCCGTAAAGCACGGCCGCGTCGGTGGGGCCGGTTATAACCAAGCTGCCGTTTTGCTCCGATATGCGATAGCCTTCTTTGCCCAACGTAGGGTCGGCGGCCACTTGCAAGCGGATACGTCCCTTACCGCCCGATGCCCCCACCGGCACCGGGCGACCCAACAAGCCTTGCAGCCCGAGTTGCAGCTCGTGGGCGGCTGTTTGCAAAATGGGCGAGGACGCGTTTTCTACTACAATCCCTTTGGCTCGCCCCTGCCAAGCTGAGCGCAGGCGAGCCTCTGGTAATTGGTCGTACTTCAGCCACAAGCGGTAGCCATCATCGGCCCGGCCCTGAGAGTGGGCTCCGACGCACAGTACTACAAGCAAGAGCAGAAAGCGTAATAACATAGGTGGTAAGGCAGGTGGAAAGGATTAGTTGAAGCGAGCAGAATAAGAATCGTTAGTAGAATGCTCTGGGGGGCTTTTTTCAGCATCCAGCAGTCCGCGACGGATACCCAGCTCTAGGCCTCGCAGCTCGGCCAGCCCGCGCAGCCGCCCGATGGCGGAGTAGCCCGGGTAGGTGCGCTTGTCCAGGTCGTCGAGCATCTGGTGGCCGTGGTCGGGGCGCATGGGAATGGCTGCGTTGCCGTCCCCCGTTTGGGCCCGACGCAGTTCTTCGCGCACCAGCTCCTGCACCACCGCGTACATGTCCACGTCGCCGGTGAGGTGGTCGGCCTCGTGGAAGTTGCGCGGGTTTTCCTCGCGCTTGGTGGCCCGCAGGTGAATGAAATGAATGCGGGGGGCAAAGCGGCGGGCCATGCCGGGCAAGTCGTTGTCCGGGCGCACCCCCAAGGAGCCTGTGCAGAAGCACAAGCCATTGGCCGGCGAGTCGTAGGCCTGCAACAGGCCCGCCAGGTCGGCTTCCGTGCTCACCACCCGGGGCAGGCCTAAGAGGGGGAACGGCGGGTCATCGGGGTGAATAGTCAAGTTAATGCCCACTTCTTCGGCTACTGGGCCTACGTGCCGCAGAAAGTAGTAGAGGTTTTCGCGCAGCTCCGGTGCGCCAATCGCCGCATACTGATCTAATAGGCCTTGAAATTGGCTTAGCTGGAAGGCTTCCTCCGAGCCGGGCAAGCCGAGCAGCACGATGTCCGACAACGTTTGCACCTGAGCCGGCGACATGGTCGCAAACTGGGCGCGGGCCGCGGCAGCGACGGTTGAGTCGTAATCGTTTTCGGCGCCAGGACGACACAGAATACAGAGGTCGAAAACCGCGAAATCTTGCCACACGAAGCGCAGGGCCTTAGAGCCGTCGGGCATCTGGTAGCTGAGGTTGGTACGCGACCAATCCAGCACGGGCATAAAGTTGTAGCACACAGTGCCAATCCCGCACGCGGCCAGATTACGCAACGACTCCTGATAGTTCGCTATATACTGAGTGCGCGTGGGCAAGCCTTTTTTAATGTCCTCGTGCACGGGCAGGCTTTCGACTACCGCCCACTGCAAAGGAGAATGGGTCGCGTTATCGGCCTCTACTAGCTGCTGGCGCGCCTGAATTTCCTCTATTGGCCATACTGCTCCCACCGGCATTTGGTGCAGGGCCGTCACGACGCCCGCACAGCCAGCCTGGCGAAGCGAATGAAGGGAAACTGGGTCTTGAGGCCCGAACCAGCGCATAGTATGTAGCATGAGGCTATACTTATGATAATAATGCAATTTAAAATCACTGCTTCTGCTTGAGTTTCGAGGTCTGCTAAAAAACCTGCAACAAGCTATCTGCAGCGACTTGCTCTCGAAGATAGAACAAGTATTGCAACCGGAACACAAAAAAAATAGGCCCTAACTCGCTGATTTCTAAATAAAAATATCGGAAACGATACCGGAAACGGTTTCGATAGGTAATTTTAAATCTAAGAAAGACAAAAAATAATTTTAGATTATCTTCGAATAATCAAGGGAGATATTTTACGCTTCCGCTTTACGTACAAGAGACCGTTCTAAAATAATACCATTCTCATTATGATGAAATGCACGAAGTGCACCTCCGCAGATGCGGTGATGCGAGCGGGGTTTATCCGAGGACGGCAACGGTTCTTTTGTAAATCCTGTGATTATCATTTTACAGATACTAAAACGTTACCGGCGCCAGAACGCAAACGTCACCAAACCACAATCAGCGACGTGGCCAAAGTGCTCGGGGTAGCACCCTCCACGGTGTCGCGGGCGCTGAATGGCCATTCCGACATTAACTCTAATACTAGGCAGGCCATTATTGACGTAGCTCGCCAACTGGACTACCAACCCAACTTGCTGGCCCAGAGCTTAAAGAGCAGTGAAACCAAGACCATTGGCGTTGTTATTCCAGACATTGAGCGGCCGTTTTTTGCTACTGCTATCAGCGGCATTCAACAGGTAGTCACGGAGGCTGGCTACCGTGTCATGATCTGCCAATCAAAAGAGTCCTATGATGTAGAAGTCAGTAACGTTCAGGCACTTATTGCCAGCCGCGTGGATGGGCTGCTTATCTGTCACTCGCGCGAAACGGAGAACTTTGATCACGTGAAGCCGCTGGCGTGTCGCGGTATTCCAATTGTGCACTTCGATCGGGTGAGTAACGAGGTGGATAGCGATAAGGTGATTCTGGACGACTGGAATGGCGCGTTTACTGTAACCGAGCATTTGATCGAGCAGGGCGCACGGCGCATTGCTATCCTAGCGGGCCCCGAATCGCTGCTCATTAGCCGCAATCGGCTAGCTGGCTATCAACACGCGCTCAAACGCAACCAAATTCCGCTGCGCAAGGAGTACGAGATTCACATTGAGTTTCAAACCGAGGAAGCCGTAGCCGCCCTAGACACGTGGCTGGCTCTCCCTGAGCCGCCCGATGCCATCTTTGCCATCAACTACACCAATGCCTTCGACTTGCTGGTGGCCCTGAAAAAGCGTGGCGTACGAGTACCCGAGGATATGGCTGTGGTCGGCTTCGGCGACGAGTTTATGGCTTCTATGATCGAGCCAGGCCTCACAACCGTCGACCTCCACCCCTACCGCATTGGGCAGCAAGCCGCTCGGCTTTTCTTGGAACAGGTGCGGCAGAAAGAGGATTTTCGCCCGCGCACGTTTGTCATATCCGGCGACTTGGTCATTCGGCAGTCGTCGTTAAAGGGAAAAGGTGGCTTCTTTAAACTGGAAATCTAAATCGGAAGATCCGCGTCGATCCCACTGTTCAGCTTTATGCTTGTTTCTTAACAATACAGTTTTCTGATTAGGCGACCATCCACGATTACTTAGCATCCTTCATATAAGCTAATGATGTAATTGATGCGCTCAACTGAGGCCCTTTTTGTACCAGACTTGGAATCGAAATTGGAGGTTGCCTCATCTTATAGTATTTGCCTTCCTTATAGCAACATGTCTTTTAACGAGACATTAAGGAATGCTCCCTGGTAGTAAGGGCGCCAGCAGAAATTGATCAAAAAAAACTTTGGGACTATGACGCTCACAATTTTAGTGCGGATATGAAAAACCGGCTTAGTGACTCTCAAACAATGATTAGTAAAAGTATATAGTAGCAAGTATATTTTTATGTAGCAATAACCATAAAAATTACCTGTATAATTAAAGAATGTTCTACTTCGAAGTAGTACCCATTTTACTGCTAACGACTAAAAGGTCTGGGGCGACTGTGGCTGCCCCAGACCTTTCTTTTTCACTTACCCCTCACTCATATTTCCAAACAACATGAAAAACCGCTACACGTCAACAGGCTGGCTACTGGGCCTGCTATTGCTGGCTAGTCCTGTATTCGGACAAGATTATGAGCAGATAGCCAAACAGATAGTTAATACCTCTGCTGGCGTGAAGCCCGGAGAGCTTGTGATGATTACAGGTGGCAAGCACACCCTGCCGCTAATGGAAGCCATTGCCGTGGAAGTAGCCCGCGCGGGCGGAGAACCAGAGATGATGCTGAATACGGATAAGGTGGCGCGTGCCATCAACGTCGAAATGCCGGAATCGGCCATTCAAGCTTCAAAAGCTGGTCACTGGCTCCTAGACGCTGATGTCCTCATTCAACTGCCCAGTCTAGAAGACGGAAAGGCCGTACTAGCCGGCGTCACGCCCGAACGCCAGGCCAAATTTACCAAAGTGGCAGCCGATGCCGGACTAAACAAGAAGCTGGATGGCTCAAAAGTGCGCGGCGTCTTCGTGACTTATCCTAGCAAAAGCTTTGCGGCGAATCAGCAGTTGGACTACGCTGGCTATGAACAGATGATTTGGGCGGGCGTTGGCGCCGATTATACCGCCATCGCCACGCAGGCCCAGCAACTTAAACAACTGCTGGCTACGGGTAAGAAAGTACATATCACTTCCCCCACGGGCACGGACCTAACCTTTCAGCTCGTCGCCCGTCCGGTCTTTGTCGACGATGGCGTGCTGACAGCTGCCGATCAGCAAGAAAAGCTGATTTATAACCGCACGGCAGCCTTACCTGGTGGACGAATCTTTGGCACCTGCGACGAAACTTCTGCCACGGGCCGGTTAGCAGCATCACCCGGTACATGGAATGGCAAACCATTTCAAGGATTTAAAGCCGACTTTAAAAGTGGGCAGATGGCGAACGCGAAAGCGGACGTCGGGGACGAGGATTTGCAGAAGTATCTCGCAACGTATGATCCTAGTGTGATGCAGCTCAGCTACTTCTCTATAGGCCTAAACCCAGCCATGAAAGTGCAGGAGCAGAAAGGCTATAACCCGAGTACGGCTGCGGGTATGGTATTAGTAGGAGTTGGAAGCAATGAACTCCAGGGCGGCCAGAACAAGGCCGCGACAGGCAATGCCTTCCCCATCGCCAACGCAACAGTGGAAGTGGACGGCACCGTGATTGTTCGCAACGGTCAACTGGTGTCGCCGACGGTGGCCAAGGCACCTGCTGCGAGCAAGAAAGCTCGGAAGTAGGTTAACAAGCCTATAGCTTAGATGCGAAAGCTGTCTTTATGCTAAGCTGAAAAGATATCGATTGATAATAAGCCCCGCGCCCTTTTAAAAAGGAACGCGGGGCTTTTGCTGTTGGGGTAGAGCGAGCAACTACAAACTTTCTGGCTACAGATAAACAGCTAGGCTAAAGGCTACATCCTTATACGTAAAGTTATCTGCCCTCCGTAACCCTTGCTGGCCGGTACTATAGGTCGTCTCGAGGCTGATACCTGGCAGGTTTGGTAGGTCAAAGTATAACCCGGCGCCTCCCTGCAACCCTAATGCCTGCCGACGAGGCCAAAGGATAGACCGCTCCGTAATAGTTTCTTGATCGGAACGCTTGTCTTTGATACTTGTCGTGTGAGAAAGTTCGTAGCTCAAATGCGGTCCTGCGATTACAAAGGGGCGTAACAAGCCGTGTCCAGCTTGATAGCGCAACAGCATGGGTACTCGGAGTTGCTGAAATTTGAATTCTGCTTCGCGATTAATAGTGTACAGAGTCGTGCCTGAGTAAACATTTTGCGAAAAACTGCCCTGCAACTGTACTAAAATCAATTCGCCTTAAACGGCAAAACCGTTCCAATTGGCAAGCGTGCCAAATACGCCGGCTTGCCAGTTGCTACTCGGGCCTGACTTAGCATCACTAAGATTAATAAAGCCAACAGGGGTGGTCAGGCGGGTAGAATTGATGCCAGCTTTTGCCCCCCAAGATGTGTACCAGCCCCGGTAAGGCGCCTCCACTTCTAGGGGCGTGGTGGCATAACGACAGGTGGAGTATGCGTTGACAGTTTGCTTTAGAAAAGCGGTATTATATTTTTTACGCTTCGCTGTTATTTGTTGAACACCCTCGGGCGAAAGACAAGCGCCAAGCGACTGCACTAGCGAAGCTTGATTAACTGAGGTTAAATGCGCCGAATCAAGAAATTGCAAATAATAGCGGATATCCGGCGAATAACGTACGTCTTGCGTGGCAGCTTCATAGCCCTTGTATAAGCTAACAGGGTCTTTAATTAATGTTTCTGCCAGAATGGGGGTATTGGCTTTACCATAAGTCTTGCTTTCAGTAAGGGGCCGATTTAGTCGACCTATCCCTTGCAGAGTGGCGGCTGTATAAGTTGCGGCCTGTTGACCAACAGGCTTGATGTGTATGGTCTGCTTTCGCGCGTCTCGCTCTGACTGAAACAGTTCACCTCGAATCGTGTCACCAGGTGCAGTAATAATAAACCCTTGAACAGGACGCTGAGCAAAGCTTTTGGTAGCCAGCAGTAAGAGTGTTAGGCTAGTTAGAGTAAAGGTTTTAATCTAAATGGAAGTGATTTTATAAGTTGATTATACTATGACAGCTTAAAAATAAGCAAGTATATACTGATCCAACTATTCAATTGCTTGATCAAGGCTTCTTTTGTCCAATAAACAGCAATCGTGCATTGAGCATAATTGAGCGCTTGCAAATAATGAATTGTAGAAGACCATGGCTATATAAGCCACGCTTGTTTAAGCCAAGTTCAGCAGTGATCCTTCAGGAGCGATTTAATGCGCCCAGTGACGACACAATCTATATTCTACTACTATCAAAAGCTAGGCACAGACATACCTAAATAGATAGATAGGGGGCAAATACTGCCTTGCAAACAAAAAAAGGGCGTCTCCATATTGGAAACGCCCTTTTAGGTAGCGGGGATAGGATTGCAACCTATATTTTCAGACCGACTGCATGACTATTTAAAACAGTCATCAAATGGCTGAAAAAGACTTTTTAGATTCTGTACTGTAAGTACAAGTAGATATAAATACGGTAGAAACCGGCTTTTTTGTCCTACAAAGTGTCCTACGTAGGACATGCCTGCTATCTTTGAAGAGGCAACTACATACCCCTTCAACGTGGCAAAAATCTCTTATCTGCTGAACGCGCCCGGCGCGGATAAGCCAACCCCAATCTTCACCTTTCTAAGCTTTGACGGGCGACGGGTGAAAGTGTACGCGAACCGTTCTATTCACCCCCGTCAATGGGACGCCAATGAGCGCCGCGCTCTGACACGGGGCTATCCCCGCAACGGGGCGCTTAACGACTGGTTAGATATGCTGGCTGACCGGCTCACCACCTGCTGCGACACCCACGCCGCCGCCGGCACCGCACCCACCGCAGCTGAACTACGGGCGCTAGCTGAAACAGAGGTACCAGCCGCCGAGCTAGAACCCGTCGCTGCCCCCGGCGGGCTATTCTGGCAACGTTATGAGGAATGGGTAAGCTATACCCGCGCTGCTGGCACCGTACGCACCGCGCAAGCCCACGCCACCGCTGGCCGGCACCTACGGGAATTTGCCGACCTGAACGGTTACGCGGTAAATTTTGACACCCTTACTACCACAGTAGGCGACCGTTGGGCGGCCTACTTGCTGAACGTGGTTGGCCTAACAGATAATACTATCAACAAGCACCTAGGGCGGCTTAAATCTTTTATGAAGTGGGCCAGCAAGCGGGGCTACACCGAAAGCACGGCTCTTGACCGGGTAAGTTGGGCACGGCGGGAGCCGGACATAGTTGCCTTAAGCGCCGCTGAGCTTCACGCCCTCGAAAACCTGTTATTGGCCCCAAGTTCCCGCCTGGATAAAGCCCGCGCTTGGTTTCTGCTGGCCTGCTACACCGGCCTACGGTATTCTGACCTAGTGAGCATCCGGTCCCAACACTTACGGCCCGCTACCGATAAGCTACCTGCCCACCTACGCCTGACTGCCAAGAAAACACGCGCCGTCGTAAACGTGCCCTTGAGTGCCCCCGCCTTGGCTATTGTGAACCGCCTGCTGGCTGGCGAGCTTGCTACAACGAAAAGCCAGCCGATTACCAATCCTGTTTTGAATCGGTTTCTAAAGGAGCTGGGGCAACTGGCTGGCATAGATTCACCAATTGAAGTAATCCGCTACCGAGGCGGAATAGCCGACGTTACCACTTGCCCGAAGTGGCAAAAGCTAACCGTACATACCGCCCGCCGCACCTTTGTAACCCTGAACTTAGGCAAGGGCATGAGCGCCGAGTTCGTCATGAAGCTGACCGGGCACGCATCCTATAAATCATTTCAGCGGTACGTAAACCTCACACCTCAACGAGTAGCGGAGGAATTTGCAAAATTTCACGAAATGCCCAGCCAGCCTGAGTAATTTGCTTGTATTTACTTAGAGCTGGCAAGCCGTGATACCCTCAGACGCAACAAACGATACTTTCAACACCCAACCTCATACCATCCGTCTTATCAGCAAGTACTATCCTGATTTGGGTAAGCATCTGCTTTCGCCCAACCTGGCTGATTTAGCCTCAGAATGGTATTCTGACCTTGCAGTAATAGGGGTTGAAGGTATTGAGTACTTCGTAACGGACCGATACGAGCACGCGAGCAATAAAGAGGAGTTTCTAAGATGCTTGGCTGAGCTACTGGCTGAAGCCGAAAAACATGCTCATATTCCCGGCTATGGTTACAGACGACACTATGTGCCTAATGAACTCACCACATAGAGAGAAGCAGAAATAGAGGCTAGTGGCAAATTCACTTTGCGTGCTGTCAGGAATTGGTATGCTATTGCAAGTCTTACTCCTATTGAGAGGTTTTTAGACCGTGCCCGCAAAATAGAGCTATGGCAGAATAATGCCCATCAATTAGCTACGCGTAGTGAAACCGCCGACGAGTGGCAAGAAGAATACGGCGCCGCTTATCTATCCTTTAAACAGGGTACCCTCCGCAAAAAAGCGATTGCTACGCGCCTCTTATGCTGAGCTGACTCAGCTGCTGCCTACACTACAGCCCGCTTGGCTACTTCGCAAACAAAAGAAAGAGGATGAACAGAAAGTCCCCTTTTTTCGCCACCGACTTAACCGCCGTTTTTGCCTTTTCTGAATTTAAACCCCTTCGTCCAACGCGGAACACTGTAAGCCAACGTATCGAATGTTTTTTTTATCACTTGCACGAGCACATTATTGTAAAGGAGTGGTACGTCTGGCAGGCTATAATTTTATTGGCTCAGACATTAGGCGAGCCTACTTCGGAAGTTCCAGACTCCTTCAAACCCCCTGTGCCCAAGCCCGCTTATGTGGCCGGGCGGAATAGCAGTAAAGACAATACAACTGCCTCGAGTTTTTCCATTGATCCCTTAGCCAGCCCTGTTCCTAAGCGCATGCCTGTTGATAATGTGCTGGCTACCCTCTTCGCGCCGCTACTACTGAACTACTCCCTGCCCGACTTAATTGCACTCCTGACTGAATTAGAGCTACTTGATGCCACGACCAAGCGGGCTACTCCAGCAGCCAGTTCTGGGGCTTGGGTAGGAATAATCTATGCGTTACTCGATGAGAAGCGGCCACGCCTTAGAGGAAGCAAGGCTGCTATCTGGCGAGCGTTTAGTAAGGGATTTAAAGCTGTAGGGAGTGAGAGAGCTGTTCAAAATGGATTAGGAACACGCCAAAGCGAGGCTGAACAGTTCAGGGACAGGGCATTACGCTTACTCAACGTGTAGCCTAGTATTGCGGACTATTGCGCGCGCAAGGTTCCGCAATGCTTGTTTCCGCCCTTTGTGGCAGAGCTGGCCGGCGCACCTATCCGGCAGTTCTGCTGCAAATGGATAGAGCTATTATTCCAATTGGCGTTGCGTACGCCCAACTACTCGAAGACGTGCGAGCAGTTGTCAGGCATGAGTTACACCACGCCCCGGCTGTACCCACTAGTCCCATAGCCCCGGCTGATGAGTTGCTGAGCATCCGCGAAGCCGCTGAATTACTGGGGGTAACGGTACAAACAATCCACTGTTGGAAACAGAAAGGGCTGCTTAAATACCACAAGCTAGGCAGCCGGTCGTACCTGAAGCGGGCCGATGTGCTGGCTGCTTTGCAGGGGCACCAGCGAACCGTAAAAGTTGGGAAGGGAGCCGCCCGTGCTTAAGCTGCCTAACCAAAATTTGGTGACCGGCCGGGCGCTGCTTATTACCCGCCGGGGGCTGTCCGTCATTCTGGACACCCTGCCTAGCCTCGACTTTTCCGAAAAGGGACGCAACAACGTGGCACGCCGTTTCGGCTTATCGGATGCGGAGCTATCGGCCGTGCTGGCTGCTTATCGGAAAGGCCGCAACCGATGAGCGCCGCTGTACTGCCCACCCCCGCCCGGTCCTTCGGAGCCGACACGCTGGCCTGCGCCCTTACCTTGACGGGCAAAGCCACGCCCACGGCCGTTGAGTTAGCTATGGCTCTGGCTAAAATGTACCCCGCCGGCACTGCCCCCACCGTGCCTGACCTACTGGCTGCTGGGTGGCTCGTGCCTACTGTCGACGGGCGCAGCCTTCGCCAACCACCCTTGACCTCCGCCAAAATAGATGCCCGCTTGGCAGGGGCAGAAGCCTTAGGCAATTCGCCGGATGAAAAACGGAATAAAAACGGAATAGAATTGCCCGAAAGCAGAAGGAAAGCAGAAGGAAAACCTGACTTTTCTGACTTTATAAAAAACGCGGAAAGCAGGAATAAAGCAGGAATAGATTCGCCCGTTGCAGAAGTCAATAGCAGGCGTAAAGCAGGCGTAGAGTTACCACCCGATAGCAGGGAAATAGCAGGGAAAAACACGCCTTCCGTCCCTCTGTTCAGCTACTACCGTGGCGGCATTGCCGCCACGGTTCCCTACGCGGCTATTAACCCGGCCCAACTGCATGCCGTGCTGATTTCGCCCCGTCACCGCGCCTTAACTGAAGCCCTCCGCGCAGCCCCGGTTGGCAGTCCCCAGCGGGCCGAATTGAAAAAGCGCCTCGATTACGTCACGCCCGCTGGCACCTTTGCCCGCCGCGCCAACGAGGGGCTGGCTTCCCTGTCGGGGCTGCTGGCCCTGGACTTTGATCATCTGCCCGATGTGGGCGCGGCCCGTGCCGCCCTGCTGGTCGATGAGTTGCTGGCCCCGGAACTGGTGCTACTATTCACCAGCCCCAGCGGCGACGGGCTGAAAGCTTTGGTACGTACCGACCCCACGGCCGCCCACCTCGACAACTTTCGCGCCTATGCCGCTTACCTGGCCACCCACTATGCCCTGCTGGGCTTGCGGGCCGATGAGGCCGGCAAAGACGTGGCCCGTGCCTGCTTTGTGCCTTACGCCCCCGATGCCTGGCTGGTCCCGGCCTACGCGGCCTGAGGCCTACTACCCTCAACATTTTCCTAGCTGGCAACGCAATGAACATTCATAAGCTACGGGCAGCAACTCCGCCCGCACCCGACCCGATACAACCCAATACCTCTCCGCACCGGACAGATCAGGACACCTCTACCCATGCGGGCGCACAGGCGTACTGGTCCCAGAATGATGCCCTAGACGCGCTGAGATGGTGCCTGATGCAATACGAGGCCCACCACGGCAGCTTTCCCCCGAAAGGCGGGCGTAACCAGTGGCTGATCGCGCTGGGCTACTTTTGCAATGAGAAAGGCGTATCCCTGGCAGAGCTGGAACGTCAGGCCGTCGGTAGCTACGCGGCTCCCGATTTTAACGCCCGGGAGATAAGCCAAACCCTACGCGGTATTTATCAGCGCGAAGCCGCTGCCCACGGTACCAAGCGCTACACCACTCCTGACCCCGCCAGGTATAAATCAGATTTTTTAGCCTCTTTCCGACAAAAGGGAAAGGAGCCGCCACCTAGCAAAAACTGGTTACCGCAGCTACTCGACACCCGTCAGCAGCTGCGAACGCGAAGCACCGAAACCGTCACCTTCGCCCCGCCGCTATTCTTTCAAGATGACGAGCCCGTTATCTGGCCCCGCACCATTAACCTGATTCAGGGACAGACAGGAGCCCACAAAAGTCGGGTTGCCGAGTTGTTTAGCACAGTGCTGATTGCCGAGCAAAGCCCGGCCTGTGATACGGTAGGGCTAAGCCGGTACGGAGAGGACGGGCTAGCCTATACCCTGTGCTACGTGGACACCGAACGCACCACGTCAGAGCAATTGCCATATGCGCTACAACAAATCCGCGAGCGCGCCGGCTACCCCCGCGACGCCCACCCGTCCACATTCGATTATATCTCCCTAGAGCCCGTGCCCCGAGCCGAGCGGCTGACCGCCCTGGAGCAATACCTTACTCATGTTCGCACCACCCACGCTGGGCACTTGCTAATCGTATTGGACGTGCTCACGGATTGTATTGGCAGCTTCAACGATGAGAAAGAGAGCTTGCTGCTAGTGGATATGCTGAACCGGCTCATTAACAGGCAAAATGTGACGTTTCTGTGTGTCATTCACGAAAATCCGGGCGGTATGAAAGCACGGGGACACTTGGGGACAGAGGCCGCCAACAAGGCCAGCACGGTGCTGCAGGTCGGCTACCTGAAGCAAGCCAGCGGGGAACTGACCGACGTGGTGGAAATGCATTATCTGAAGCGCCGCAACGGCCGGCCGGGGCTGACGTTTCACGTTCGCTACGATGAGGCCAGCAAGGGGTTAATAAGAGCTGATCCCGCGGCCGTGGCGGCGGCGGCCGCCCGCCGCCGCACCGTTGCTGCCCCCGCCGCCCTGGCCGCTGCCTTGGCGACGGAATTAGCGTTTGGTCCTCTGGCCGCGGGGGAGCTAGAGCGACGGCTAGAAAAGCGGTTGGACGCGTCGTTGCGAACCGTGCGCGAACGCTTGGCTGAATTGCTAACCACAGCCACGGTGCTGGCCGATGTGAGTGGACGAGAGTGCCTGCTGAGCAAGACCCGCGAAGGCAGAGAACACCGCTATGCGCTGACTCCAACTGAAGCGCCGTAGGGCGTGTGAACGTTGGCAAGTTGGCAGACCCCCTATAGGACCATTGCCAACTTGCCAACATTGTTTTCCTTCATACCCACGCCTGCTACATTGGCAATTGCCAACGTGCCAACAATGCACCACCCCCTCACTTACCAATCTTGGCGACAACATAAACGCTGTCAACTTAGGACTGATAACCGGCCCTTATCAGTACGGACTTTTGACGCTGTATACTTGTGAAACGAGTGTTCATCAACTGTACAGCCTTCCTATGCGGACTGATAAGTCCCT
>NZ_JBSWBR010000012.1:0-143773 GCF_054051685.1 Hymenobacter sp. HD11105
ATACCACCCCAACAAGGAGGAAGATACTACGAGCATTCTAAGTAAGATGAAGGCTAATAATAACAATAAGGCTAGTTGTGCTCCTTATTGGCTATAACGAGTAAGTTTCACTCCTGCTTTAATATATGAGATGTAAATAAAGAAATAAGGCATTCCCCAGATTTATAACAAAGAGGTACTACATGTAAAAAACTTGCGTCGATGGTGTGTTAGGCCAAGACACTTGAGTCTTGGCATGAAATCAAAGATGTTGACAAGGTTTCCTTCTATTAGCAAATAGTAACAGTTGCCTTGACCACGTATCTGTGCTACCTAATGTATTTAAAAAATCTAACTAACACCTACGAATGTTAATTGTAGATTGAAGCTTAGACTAAGTGATGCTAAATAAGACACTAAAATTTTGTTAAAGTTCATGCCTGAACACGGTAACAGCTTGACGCTTCCTCAATACTTGTCTTAAATCTCTTTATTTATGACATCATTAGTCGTGTAGTTTCACATATTGAATAAACTCATTACATATGTGAACACAATGATCGGTCGATGTAAGATATAATCAATGGTCTCTGATTTTGATAGATGTGTATTACGGCTGGCTTAACTAGGATCTAGCATTGGTAAGAAGATTAATCTCCTACGATCATCACTCACATGCTTGTACTTTACTGTTTTTTTTCCATGCAGCTCAATAAGTGGCTGTATTCGTCGTAGCAATGCAAGTGCGAGTGCGCCCTTACTGAGGGCTCAAATGCTGGCAAGCAAAGAGGTAAATGTATTAGTGGAAATTAAGTGCCCCGAGACCGACATCGGCAGCCAACTTTGCAGTATTAGAAAGCTAAATCGCCTCTAAACAACCTTAAGTAGAAGCAGACCTCATAACAAACAAAAAACGCTCACCTTCTTAAGGTGAGCGTTTTTTGTTTGTTATGAGGTCTGCTTCTACTTAATCTTTTCAATTATACCTTGAAAAGCAGTAGGGTGATTCAGAGCTAAATCAGCCAGGACTTTACGGTTCAAATCAATGCCAGCCTTTTTCAGGCCACCCATGAACTGAGAATAAGATAAACCATGCTCACGAGCACCAGCATTAATACGTTGAATCCATAAGGCACGGAACTCACGCTTCTTGGTTTTGCGGTCGCGATAGGCATACAATAAACCTTTCTCGACTGCATTCTTTGCAACGGTCCAAACATTCTTGCGACGGCCAAAATAGCCTTTCGCTAGTTTCATTACCTTTTTGCGACGATGGCGTGAAGCCACGTTATTCACACTTCTTGGCATAACCTACTTTTTTTGGCGACCGGTGACATAGTTTGTCTTGTAGACCGGGCGCCTGGTGGAAAATAATCAAATCAACAAATCAGAGTGCAGTATATAGGTTGATGAGTTGTCATTAATATCTATACAACCTATCGACCTCGTTCTACACTTTAGATATTCAGCATATCCTTAACCCGATTCATGTCGGCTGAGCTAACAAGCGTAACGTGAGTTAGATTACGCTTTTGCTTGGTAGTCTTCTTGGTGAGAATGTGACTTTTGAAGGCGTGCTTCCGCTTCACCTTGCCCGTTCCGGTGAGCGTAAATCGCTTCTTAGCACCGGATTTCGTCTTTACTTTTGGCATTGTGGTATGAATTGAGAAAAAGGAAATACTGGATCAGTTTGACCAGAGCTTAGCTTGTTTTGAATAACAGAAACTCTACTGTTTATTGAGCCTGTTCTTCTCTGGCTTTAACTTCTTTTAGCTCTTTAGGAGTGCTATCCTTACCATCCTTTCCTCCGTCTTTAGGAGTTGAAGGCTTTGGCTTAGTAACAACAGCAACTTTAGGAGCCAGATATAAAAACATGCGCTTACCTTCTAACTTAGGTAATTGCTCTACTTTGGCTAAGTCTTCGAGGGCCTGCGCAAACTTTAGTAAGAGTATTTCGCCACGCTCTTTGAATACAATAGAGCGTCCTACAAAGTGTACGTATGCCTTGATTTTAGCTCCCTCACGCAAGAACTCTTGGGCGTGCTTGAGTTTGAAGGCAAAATCATGCTCGTCGGTATTGGGCCCGAAACGAATCTCTTTAAGCACCACTTTCGTGGCCTTAGCTTTCATCTCGCGGGTGCGCTTCTTCTGCTCGTACTTGAATTTAGAGTAATCAATGACGCGGCAGACGGGCGGCACAGCCGTCGGCGAGATTTCCACCAAATCCAGGTTCTGTTCCTGGGCTAAGCGGCGGGCCTGCTCAATTGGATAAACACCTTGCTCGATGTTTTCACCGACTAGGCGCACTTCACGAGCCGTAATCTTCTGGTTGATTTTGAACGGCTCCTCCACCTGGGCACGGGGGATGTAGCGGCGATTTGGGGTTGCTATGAGTTGGTCCTCCTTCTGAAAGGTGAGCGAATAATCTTTAGATACTATTAAACTCAACACAATGAGCCGTGATGAGTTTCAATCAGCGGGCAAATATCCGCTTAATTTTTGAATCTAAAAAAGTGACTATATAAAAACATACCCGTTTTACCGCAGAAAACAGCAAAACGGGCATGTTTTATTCTATTTCATCTTACCTGGCGCTTTCCATCATGTCGGCTACTTGACTTTGGAAGCTGCGGATGAAGGCTTCAATCGGCATGCTTCCCACATCTCCTTCGCCATGCTTACGGACGGAAACTATACCGTTTTCTTGCTCCTTCTCCCCTACTATCAACATATAAGGCACTTTCGACATTTCCGAATCCCGAATTTTACGGCCTATTTTTTCATCCCGACTATCCAATGAACCACGTAGTTCGGCTTGCACTAAACGATCGTACACTTGCTGAGCGTAATCTTGGTATTTTTCGGAAATTGGTAACACTGCAAATTGCTCAGGCGAGAGCCAGAGAGGAAAATTGCCGGCGCAATGCTCAATCAGAACAGCTACAAAGCGCTCCAATGACCCGAAAGGAGCACGGTGGATCATCACAGGACGCTTGCGCGAATTGTCAGGCGCTACATATTCTAGTTCGAACCGCTCTGGCAGGTTATAATCAACTTGAATGGTGCCTAGCTGCCACTTGCGGCCCAAAGCATCGCGCACCATGAAGTCAAGCTTAGGGCCATAGAAAGCAGCCTCACCAAGCTCAGTTACCGTTGGAAGGCCTTTTTCAGCGGCAGCTTCTTGAATAGCGCTTTCGGCTAACGCCCAGTTTTCGTCAGATCCAATGTATTTGGTTTTATTCTCCGGATCGCGCAGAGAAATTTGAGCTGTATAGTTCTCAAAGCCTAGTGCTCTAAATACATAAAGCACCAAGTCAATCACTTTAACGAATTCCTCTTTGACCTGATCCGGGCGGCAGAATATGTGGGCATCGTCCTGAGTGAAGCCACGTACCCGAGTAAGACCGTGTAATTCGCCGCTTTGCTCATAGCGGTAAACTGTTCCAAATTCAGCTAATCGCAACGGCAGATCGCGGTACGAGCGGGGTTTCGTTTTGTAAATTTCGCAGTGATGAGGGCAATTCATCGGCTTGAGGAAAAACTCCTCACCGGGATTAGGCGTCTTAATGGGCTGAAATGAGTCGGCGCCGTACTTCTCATAGTGTCCGGAGGTCACATATAGCTCTTTTGAGCCAATATGAGGTGTCACCACGGGCAGATACCCCGCTTTAACTTGGGCACGGCGCATGAATTGCTCCAAGCGCTCGCGCAGGGCTGTTCCTTTTGGTAACCATAGTGGTAGCCCCGCTCCTACTTTCTCCGAAAAAGCAAACAGCTCTAGTTCTTTGCCCAGCTTTCGGTGGTCGCGGCGCTTAGCTTCCTCTAGTCGCTCTAGGTATTCCGTGAGTTCCTTCTGCTTGGGGAAAGTAATGCCATAGATGCGGGTTAGCTGCTTATTTTTTTCATCACCACGCCAAAAAGCCCCAGCCACATTTAGCAGCTTCACTGCTTTGATGGGACTTGTATCGGGGATGTGGGGGCCGCGGCAGAGGTCAGTGAAGTCGCCTTGGGTATAGAAGCTGATGGTGCCATCTTCCAAGCGCTCCAGCAAGTCGAGTTTGTAAGGGTCACCCTTCTCGGTGAAATAAGCAATAGCCTCGGCTTTGGGCACTTCGCGACGTTCGTACTGGCTTTTCTTTTTTGCCAGTTCCAGCATTTTCTGCTCAATCTGGGGGAAATCGTTGGTGGAAATAGTCCGGCCCTCTCCTAGGTCTATATCATAATAGAAACCGTTCTCGATGGCGGGACCGATGCCCAGCTTTACGCCTGGATACAAGGCTTCCAAGGCCTCTGCCATCAGGTGAGCCGAAGAGTGCCAAAACGTATTCTTACCTGCGTCGTCATTCCAGGTTAGAATCTCGAGAGCGGAATTTTCAGTGAGGGGGCGGTGCAGGTCGCGGACTTCGCCATTTACACGGACGCCTAGTGCATTGCGAGCCAGGCCTTCGCTGATGCTAGCGGCCACATCGTAGCCCGTTGCGCCATCTACAAACTGGCGCACGGAGCCATCGGGAAGAGTGATATCAATCATTGCTTAAAAGGAATTTGCTTTACAAACAGCGTTAGCCCGCAAGTTAGTGGGTTAGGATGGACTTGGGGCCACACTTTTCAGCATATGCTGTAACTACAGCATATTGTAGGGGCTTTTTTCCACTCTTGTAGGCGGGTAATCGTATTAGATACATTGTAAAACGCCCCCCAGGATGCTTAGTGCAGCAATGGCAGCGAGCGTTCGATTGGCTCAACAGCTTGACGGACTGGTCGACGGAGCGTATCACCCCGCAACTGACGGGCACGCTCGCCTGCTTTCCATACTCGGTACGTCCAGTGTTTATTGCCTGGGTTCTCGGCTACGAGCAAGCGGTATTGCGCTATTGCCTCCGGAGAGCGGCCCAGAGCCTCGTAGCTTTCAGCAAGCATCTGGCGAGCGTTGGGCAACCGAGAGGCGCGGCGAAGAGCACGCTGTAAGTGCGGCAACGCATCAGCGAAGCGACGTTGCTGGAAGGCTGCAAGGCCCAGTCGGTAATCGGCGCGATATAAGGTTGTGTCGAGTTCCAACGCACGAGTATAGGCGCGTACGGCACTATCAGGGCGGTTTTGCAACTCATGTTGGCGCCCATAGTCGTACCAGAGCGGGCCATGGGCGGGAGCTAAACGCAGGCCGCGGGTGGCATAGACGGCCGCAGCAGCTGGTCGGCGATTCGCGTTAGAAAGAAAAGCCAACTGATGTAGTATCTCGGGCTGCCGTGGGTCGCGGGCAAGGCTAGCACGCAAATAGTCCAATGCTTGGGCTGTATCGGCCAGAGCTGCGTGCGCTAAACCTTTATAAAACAAGGCCGCGGCTAGTTCTGGCTCCTGCTGCAACGCACGGTCCAGGTGGTCAAGGGCATCTTGGGGGTGGCGGGCAGCTAAATGCGTCTCCCCTACTAGTAAGTTCAGCTCGGGGGACGAAAATCCTCGCCTCGATGCCTCGGCAGCAGCGGCCAACGCGGCTTCTAAGCGGTTTTGAGCGCGTAGGGCGCGCGCTTTGATAAAATGGAATTCACCTGGAGCTTCATCTAAACTCAGCGCCTGCTCAATATCAGCAAGGGCTGGGGCTACTTGGTTTGCAGCCAGCCTAAAAGTAGCGCGGCGCGCGTAGAGAGAGGCTTTGCGCGGCTGACGGGCAATGGCGCCCTCCAAGGTTTGGGCTTGCAGCTGGGGGCCACTCTGCACCGTAGCCAGATTTACCATCATGGCGGGTGGGCCAGTAGGTGTCTGATCGCAGGCTGAACATAGAGCGGCCGCGAAAAGCAGAAGCAAAAAACGGCGAAAAGAAGCCACGTAAGCGTGCAAAAATGGATTGATGAGAGTTAGCATCTGCGCAACGGTAGCCTGCTATACAAAAGGCGCATTTGTTTCCCAAAGATAAACCCAACCCTAACAAAGCGAGAGCAACTACAACTACATTGTCATCGGTGACTATTGGCTCAGGTTGACTCTGTACTCTTGCGGTTTTTGCGAGCTAGCTGCTGCAATAAATTTCGACAACGGCGGCTTACTTCTAGTTCCTCACTGGTTACTGGCTCAAGTTTTTGCGACTCAACGAGCACGGCAATGGCCTGATCCAGTTGGCGCTGATTCTGATACACGCGCGCCAGATCGTAGCAGAATTGAATACGCTTGGGATCTAGCTCGTGAGCACGCTTCAGGGCATCAATGGCTTTGTGGCTGCTGGCTCCCGAGGGCATGCCACCCAAAATCAGTTCACTGTATATGCGTTCTAACACATTATAATGATCTACGCGGTAGTGCCAGCGCCCAAGTAGCTGCCAGGTATCGGCCCAATCGGGGCGGCGTGCGACGGCTCGAAAAACGTAGGGCTGCATTTCCTTGTACATGAGCAGGCGGCCGCGGGCGCGTAGCAGCGTTGCCTGGTTTACGAGGGCCAAGGCAACGGCGTAGTTAGCCTCTCCCCCATCCGATTTAATAACAAAGGCTTTGTAGGCGTACTGACCCGACGAGGTGAAGTAAGCCGAGCGCCGGGTTTCGTCGGTGTAGCGCGTGCCAATCCGTACGCTCAGCAAGGCCGCCTGCCACAGGGCTTCGTAATTTTTCGCGTCAATAGACAGCACTTGTTCGTACTTTGCCAATGCTTCCGAATCGAGGTATTTACGCTGTAGTACCCGCGCTTCAGCCATTAGCTTGGCTACGTCCGGCTCTGGGGCGGGAGTCGCCATGCCGCTGCGTCCGCCTAACAGTAGAGCAGCTAGCAATCCAACAAGCCAGAAAATACGGGGCGACAACATATACTAGAGCAGATTTCAGGCGAAGCTCCCGGTTTTTCAGCTCTGTTCAAAAGGCAGCTTTCCTTTCTAATTTTAGAAACGGCATTTATACCAAATTAATCACCTAGAGGGCTTTTTAATTAGTTAATCAAGCTCTGCTCTATTGCAATGGTGGAATTGACTTGTTATAAGATACCCATTTAAAGAAGGCCATAAATCAAATCACCAACAAAAAAGCCCCCCATTACTTCTGGGGGGCTTTTTTGTAGACTAAAACAGCTTCAACTGTGATTTGGGGCGACGCAGAACTGCTTGGGCTCGTTCTACGTCCTCGTTGGTCACCTCCACAGGGCCCGTTAGCTCGGGCAACGACGCTATGGGCTCTGGCGCAGCGGGGCGCGGAATAGTGGCCGGTCCGCGCTTTTTGGCGGCCGCCCGACGCTCCGGCTCCGGGCCTTCGTCGGTGAGCAGATTCAAAGAATGGATTTTATAGTAAGTGAGCTTATTGCCAGCCGCTTTCCATCCTTTCACGTCAATGAACGAGTGCAGGGGTAGCTTTTCGACTTCGCGGTCCGCTTTCTTGTCGCGCTGTATCTTCATTTCCACAAGCGGCTCAGGGTTAGCCGTTACAACAAGGAGTTTGGAACCTTTGCTTTCCGAAATAAAGGAGAAGCGCTTCTCTAGCGTGCTCGTTTCGATTTTGAAGCGCTTCACGTAGTGCATCTTTGTTTCGCCTTCCATATACACGGCGCTGAGCACTGTATCGGGCTCTAGCTTGCGAAGCAGCAAAATATTGGGCATATCGAAGTGGTGGGCCGGATCGGGAGATTTCAGTTCGTAGCTGCCGTCTTTGTAAACAATCAGCACCGTGTTATCCGTGTCGAAGGTGCCTAGGTAACGGCCGTGGCCGGCGGTGTTGAGGCGACCTACCACGCTGTCGAAGAACATCTCGCGGCCGCCCAATGTGGAGTCACCGAGGGCCTCCTGCTTGATGCGCTTGATGGGTTGTTTGGTTACGATGTTGCCCTGCGAGCCTTTACCTTTAATGGCCAGCTCCGCGAAGTCAAACTCGAATTGCTTCACCCGCGCTGGTGCTTTGTCGGAGAGCTGTATGCTCACAATTTCCGACTCGGAGTTGGGGTTGGCGGTGAGGTAGAGCACTTTGGAGTTTTTGCCCCCCTTGGTCAGATCGTAGGTTTTATCGCGGGTGATGCCCGTTACGAGGAAGCGCTTGGCGTAGGTCACGCCCGAGGGACCATCCTGGTACATCATGTTGTACACCAGGCGGTCGTCGTTCTTGTTGTACACGCCCACGTGCAGGATATCCTTGCCTACAAAGGTCTTTTCGGCAATACGCGTGACCATAAACGAGCCGTCACGGCGGATGGCGATGATATCGTCGAGGTCGGAGCAGTCGCAGACGAATTCGTCCTTTTTTAGGCCGAAGCCCACGAAACCGTCTTGTCGGTTCACGTAAAGCTTCTGGTTGGCTACGGCTACTTTTTGGGCCGTTACCACGTCGAAGGTGCGAAGCTGAGTTTTGCGCTCGCGGCCGGCACCGTATTTCTTCAGCAAGCCATCGAAATAGCTGATGGCGTAGCGCGTGATGTTGGCCAGGTGGTCGGCGACTTCTGCCAGTTCGGTTTCCAGCTTCTGGATATACTCGTCGGCTTTGAAGCTATCGAACTTCGAGATGCGCTTGATGCGAATCTCGGTCAGGCGCGTGAGGTCTTCTTGGGTGATAGCCCGACGCAGCACAATGCGTGTGTCGTTGGCCTTCATCTTCTCCCCTTCCACGCGCACAAACTTCTTCAAGCCAGCGTCAATTGTTTCCAGAATATCATCCCATGTTTCGCACTCCTCAATCTTGCGGTAAATGCGATTCTCGATGAAGATTTTTTCCAGTGAAGCCGAGTGCCACTTCTCGTGCAGCTCATCTTGCCGAATTTCCAACTCCCGCTCCAAGAGCCGCACCGTTTTCTGGGTGCTTAGGCGCAGCATATCCTCTACGCCTACGAAGCGCGGCTTGTCCTTGATAATAACGCAGGTGTTGGGCGAAATTGAGATTTCACAATCCGTGAAGGCGTAAAGCGCGTCCATGGTGAGGTCGGGCGACACGCCGGTGGGCAGGTGCACCTGAATCTCGACCTCAGCGGCCGTGTTATCGACTACCTTCTTGATCTTTATCTTATTGGCTTCCGACGCTTTTACGATACTTTCCATCAGCGCCGTAGTGGTGGTGCCGTAGGGAATGTCGCGAATGACCAACATGGTTTTGTCGGCCTTCTCGATGGTGGCGCGCAGACGAATTTTTGCCCCCCGCTGCCCGGAGTTATAGTTAGTAATGTCACAAAGCCCCCCGGTAGAGAAATCCGGAAACAACTGAATGTCGCGGCCCCGTAACACGTCGATGCTGGCTTTGCACAGCTCGCGGAAGTTGTGGGGCATAATCTTGGTGCTCAGGCCTACGGCAATGCCTTCGACGCCCTGGGCCAGCAGGAGCGGAAACTTGACGGGCAGCGTGGTGGGCTCGCGCTTGCGGCCGTCGTAGCTCATCTGCCAGTCGGTGATGTCGGGATTAAACACCACATCGAGGGCAAACTTGGACAGGCGCGCCTCAATGTAACGCGGTGCGGCCGCGCCGTCGCCGGTCCGGATGTCGCCCCAGTTACCCTGGGTTTCGATTAATAAGTCTTTCTGCCCCAGATTCACCATGGCGTCGCCGATGGAGGCGTCGCCGTGGGGGTGATATTGCATGGTTTGCCCAATGACGTTGGCTACTTTATTGAAGCGGCCATCGTCCATTTCCTTCATAGCGTGCAAGATGCGGCGCTGCACTGGCTTCAAGCCATCTTCAATGGCGGGTACGGCGCGCTCCAGAATCACGTAGGAGGCGTAGTCCAGAAACCAGTTCTGGTACATGCCCGCCACGGTAGCTACATCGTGAATGGTTTCGCCGGGGGCAAACTTAGGCTCCTCCTCGGTTTCTTCCGTTACGGGTGTAGGCTCGGTCGTGACGTGCACGTCATCGGACGACTCAGACAACAGCAGTTCGCCGGAAGCACTTACTACAAACTCGGGCGCATCTGTTTCCGATGGACCATCAGCATCCTCGGGTGCGGCCGAGTCTGACCCAAACTCAAAGGAGTCGCCGGCGCCAAATAGGTTGGGCTGCTCTTCCTGATTCGGATCTTGGGGGTTCTTCTCTTCTGACACAGTGGGGTGTGGCGCTTGCCACGCTTAATGTTCTTGTACCTCTCTTCCAGCCGGAGGGCCAAAAGGCTTTTCACTAAAGGACCTGTCTGTAGTAGATCACACAGGCAAAAAACGTAGGAGTCAACTCATAGAGTTTGGGTAAAAGCTACGAATAAAATCAGCAGGGCTGTGCTTACAGGCACAACTAGCTGATGTATCAAAAGTACCGTTAGCTACGCAGAACGCAATATTTGTAATGCGTAGCAAGCTCATAAAGTTCCCAATAATATTAGCCAAACACAAGTGTAAACTTAACTTTTTATGGCTTGGAACAGGTTTTATCTACTCAATGATGTTGGCAAGTAGCACAGTTTATACTAAAAAAATTAGTCAAATATAGAACTCAGTCAATCATTAATATCTTTTGAGCTGAGTGTGGCTTGACCTTAAGTAAAGTGAAGGCCTCAGCCTTCTTTGCTTATTCATAATATCAAACAAGCAGTATCTTTCATTTAACAAGTAGGTAGCCGCTCGGTTCCCTCCCATCTACATCTGCTTTTCTTATGCTGGATTTAGTTATCAATGCACGTCAAGCGTCCATTAGTGCTGGATTTGACGTACGGCGCATTCTTCCCTTTCGGGAGCGGCGCATGGTAGGTCCGTTCATTTTCATGGATCATGCTGGGCCCGTTGGCTTACCCGCTGAACAGCTACAGTCTCTGGACGTACTGCCGCATCCCCACATTGGATTGTCGACAGTGAGCTACTTGTTTGGCGGGCAAGTGATGCACCGCGACAGTTTGGGCGTGGAGCAAATTATCCGGCCGGGCGAGGTAAACTGGATGACGGCGGGTAGTGGCATTGCCCACTCCGAGCGCTTTGAGGACCCCGCCACACTGAGCGGCGGGCAGTTGGAAATGATTCAAACGTGGGTGGCTTTGCCCGAAGCCGATGAGGAAACGGCCCCCAGCTTCAAAAATTATCAGCCCCAAGAGCTGCCCATCTTCACCGATTCGGGGGTGTGGATGCGCCTGATTGCGGGCGACGCGTTTGGGCTGCGCAATGGCGTAAGCACCCATTCGCCCCTATTTTATTTGCATGTGGTGTTGCAGCCAGGTACCCGCTTTGGCATGCCGCGGGGCCATCAGGAGCGTGGCGCTTACGTAGCCAAAGGGCAGATCGAGGTGAGCGGCCACCGCTACTCGGAGGGGCAGCTGCTGGTGTTTACGCCGGGCCAAGACCCCGTCATTGTAGCCCTAGAAGCCAGCACGCTTATGCTGCTGGGGGGCGAAAATGTGGGTCCGCGCTTTATCTGGTGGAACTTCGTGTCGTCGCGGCGGGAGCGGATTGAGCAGGCTAAGGCCGATTGGCAAGCGGGCCGCATTGCTCTGCCTCCGACTGATAATGCGGAGTTTATTCCCCTTCCTAATGACCGCTCCCGCCCCGCTCAATCGGCGGCGCCGGAGCCGCTGTCATAGGGTGGTTATTGCTTTAGGAATTGGTTTACTCTCTATGCTATGCTGGGGGCAAATAGCTGCTTGGTGCAGGCAACTGTTACCCGCCCACTATGCATCAAATGATAAAGGGGAAGAAATCCGTCCTTTGCGAGCTTCTGCACTAACAAGAAGACTCGATACGTCCGCTTACCTCAGCCACTACACCTCCCCAAACTGTGCGCTTCTTCCTCAACTCATTGCCAGTCCTTGTGACCTTGGCCATCGTCGTTTCTGCTAATGCTCAACAACCTGCCGCTGCCAGCTACCGCGCCACGGAGCGCCGGGTGAACGACTTAGTCCATACCAAGCTGGACTTACAATTCGACTACGCCAAACGCTACGCCTACGGCAAGGAATGGCTGACACTGAAGCCTCACGCCTACCCCACCGATTCCTTGCGCCTCGACGCCAAGGGCATGGATATTAAAATGGTGGCTCTGGTAAACGGCTCATCAATGCAGCCGCTGAAATACACGTATGCTGATGAGCAAAACCTGCGAGTAAACCTGGGCAAAGAAATGCCCCCCAGCGCGGCGTACACCATCTACATCGAGTACACAGCCAAGCCCGACGAGGCCAAGGTGAAGGGCAGCGCCGCTATTTCAGAAGCCAAAGGCCTGTACTTCATCAATCCCGATAGCGCCGTGGCTGGTAAGCCCGTGCAGATCTGGACCCAGGGCGAGACCGAAGGCTCGTCGGTATGGTTCCCGACCATCGACCGGCCCAATCAAAAAACGACCTCGGAAATCAGCCTGACCGTACCAAGCAAGTATGTGACGCTGAGCAACGGCGCCCTCACCAGCCAGAAGCCGGCTGGGGCTGGCCTGCGCACCGACACCTGGAAGATGGAACAGCCTCATGCTCCTTACCTCTTTATGTTGGCCGTCGGCGACTTCCGCATTACTAAGGATTCGTGGCGGGGCAAGGAAGTAAGCTATTACCTGGAGCCGCAGTACGCCGACCAGGCCCGGGCCATATTTGGCAAGACCCCGCAGATGCTGGAATTCTTCTCCCAGCGCCTCGGTGTGGTATATCCCTGGAATAAATATGCCCAGGTTGTAGCGCGCGATTACGTGGCCGGGGCCATGGAAAACACGACGGCTTCCCTGTTTGGCGAACAGGCCCAGGGTACCGCCCGCGAACTGCTCGACTGGGAATACGCGGGCGTGGAGCGCGAAATTGCCCACGAAATCTTCCATCACTGGTTTGGTGACTACGTGACGGCCGAAAGCTGGAGCAACCTGACCGTGAATGAGTCGTTTGCCAACTTCTGCGAAATAATCTGGGCCGAACACGCTTACGGCCCCGATGCCGGCGCCGCCCAAGCTGACCTAAGCTTGCGCAAGTACTTACGTACGCCAGATAACTACACGAAACCCTTAGTTCGCTTTCAGTATGCCGACAAAGAGGACATGTTTGATGGCGTGACCTACCAGAAAGGTGGCAGCATTCTGAACATGCTGCGTTCCTATTTGGGCGAAGAAGTGTTCTTCCGGGGCTTGCAGCGCTACCTCACCCAAAATGCCTTCGGGACGGGCGAGGCCCACCAGTTGCGCCTGGCCCTCGAAGAAGTATCAGGCCAGGACTTGAACTGGTTTTTTAAACAATGGTATTACGGAGCAGGCCACCCCGTGGTTACCATTGACTACCAATGGGATGCGACCCGCAAGCGGCAGGCTGTAATAGTACGCCAAACCCAAGCTGGGGGGCTTTTTACGTTGCCGCTCACTGTGGATGTATACACCGGCGGCCGAGCTCAGCGCTACCCCGCTACCCTACGGCACGCCGTAGATACGCTCTACTTTCCGGCCCTTGCTAAACCCGAGCTAGTCAATGTAGACGCCGCTAAAGTGCAGGTATGGCAGAAGCAGGACAATAAATCGTTGGCCGAATATGCGTATCAGCAACGCCATGCCCCGCATTACCTCGACCGGCGCGAGGCTATAAATGCTGCACAAGCCAAAGCAACCGACCCGGTAGCCCGCAAAATATTGGTAGCTGGCCTCAGAGATAAATCGCCCAGTCTGCGGCAGTTGGCAGTGGAAGCCCTCAACCTAAAAAATGCCCCCCAGCGTCGAGAAGCCGCGCCAGTCCTGGCAAAGCTAGCGGCCACCGACTCATCGGTGCAGGTGCGCGCGGCGGCGCTAACGGCGCTAGGCACACTTAAGGATAAGCGCTATGGCAAGCTTTTTACCCAAAGCCTCGCCAGCAAATCGTACAGGGTGCAAGGGGCGGCGCTGCTGGGGTTGCTGCCGCTTCAGCCGAAGGAAGCGCTGGCCCGCGCCACGGCTTTCGAGGCCGATAACAAAGGGGCGTTGACCGTGGCTTTGGTGAACGTATATGGGCAAGCAGGCGGCTCGGCCCAGTGGCCGCTCATCCGAAGCAAGTATGACGCAGCTGAACCCAATGGCCGTTTCGAGATGCTATCCGGCATTATACCGATGCTAGGTCGCCTCGAAGACCCAACGGCGTTGACTGAAGGCGTTACCCGTATAAAAGACCTAGCTGTGAAATTCAAAGCATTTGGCGTTGCCGAACCAGTCATTGGCGGCCTCAAGCAGATACAGCAACAGCAAGCCGCGCGGCCAACTGCGGCCCAGACGCAGGCATTGGTAGAATCAGCTATAAAAGAGATTCAGGAGGCAAAGTAGCGCGACTTTTCACCTCATAACTAGTGAAAAATCCCTGCAGCATCTCGTTTTACGAGAAAGCCCCAGCCGATACGTGTCGGCTGGGGCTTTTCGTTGATTGATAATGTGAGCTTTAAGCGAAAGCCATATCTTCTTCGGCTACTTCTTCTACTGGCAGCACATCGGAGGTAATCAAGTCCTTCTCCTGCCGCAAGTTGTCAATAATAAACTCCTGGCGGGCAGGCGTATTCTTGCCCATATAGTAAGTCAGGACCTGCTGAATGGAGCGATCGGACTGCAGAATAACGGGCTCCAGCTTGATGTTTTCGCCAATGAATTTACCAAACTCATCGGGGCTAATTTCGCCGAGGCCTTTGAAGCGCGTTACTTCGGGGTTGCGACCCAGCTTGCGCATAGCGTCCTGCTTTTCCTGCTCGTTGTAACAGTAAATGGTCGTTTTCTTATTGCGGACTCGGAACAAGGGCGTTTCCAGAATGAAAACGTGGTTATTACGCACCAGATCGGGGAAGAACTGCAGGAAGAAAGTGAGTAGCAGCAAGCGAATGTGCATACCGTCAACGTCGGCGTCGGTAGCGATTACGACGCGGTTGTAGCGCAAGTGCTCAATTCCTTCTTCAATGTTGAGGGCGTGCTGAAGCAGGTTCAATTCCTCATTCTCGTACACGATTTTCTTCTTCAGCCCGAAGCAGTTAAGCGGCTTACCGCGCAGGCTGAATACGGCTTCCGTTTCCACGTTGCGGCTCTTGGTGATGGAGCCCGACGCGGAGTCGCCCTCGGTGATAAAGAGCGTGGTGAGGGCTTCAGCTTCCTGCTTGCCTTCGCCGAGGTGGAAGCGGCAGTCGCGGAGCTTGCGGTTATGCAGGTTGGCTTTTTTGGCGCGCTGGTTGGCCAGCTTTTTCACGCCCGCCATGTCTTTGCGCTCCCGCTCACTCTGCTCAATGCGTCGCTTAAGCGCGTCGGCTACTGCCTGGTTTTTGTGCAGGTAGTTGTCGAGGTGCTCTTTTACGAAGTCCAAAATGAAGCCGCGCACAGTTGGACCGTCCTCGCCCATGTTGATGGAGCCGAGCTTGGTCTTGGTCTGACTTTCAAACACCGGCTCTTGCACCCGCACCGAAATAGCGGCGATGATAGAGCCGCGAATGTCGGCCGCGTCGTATTCTTTCTTGTAAAACTCGCGTACGGTTTTCACCACCGCCTCACGGAAAGCTGCCAGGTGCGTACCACCCTGGGTGGTGTACTGCCCGTTCACGAAGGAATAATATTCCTCGCCGTAGTCGTTGCCGTGCGTTAGCGCCAACTCAATATCGGGAGCCTTGAGGTGGATGATGGGGTAGCGCAAACTTTCCGCGTCGGCTTTGCGCGAGAGAAGGTCGAGCAGGCCGTTTTCGGAGTAATACTTCTGACCGTTGAAGTTGATCGTGAGGCCCGCATTCAGATAAACGTAGTTCCAGATCTGATTTTCCAGATATTCCGGAATGAAGCGGTAGTTCTTGAATACCGTATCATCGGGCTGAAACACCATCAGCGTGCCGTTGCGCTGGGAGGTTTTCACCGGCTTTGGGTCCTGCACCAGCTTGCCCTGCGAGAACTCCGCCGACTTCATCAGTCCTTCGCGCACGCTTTGCACCAGGAAGTAGCTGCTGAGCGCATTCACGGCCTTGGTACCCACGCCGTTCAAGCCTACTGATTTCTGGAAAACCTTGGAGTCGTACTTGCCGCCGGTGTTGATTTTGCTCACCACGTCTACCACTTTGCCCAGCGGAATGCCGCGGCCGTAGTCGCGCACCTGCACGCGCTGGTCGGATATTTTGATATCGATGGTGCGGCCGTGGCCCATCACGTGCTCGTCGATGGAGTTGTCAATAACTTCCTTTACCAGCACATAAATACCGTCGTCGTAGGCCGAGCCGTCGCCGAGCTTGCCGATGTACATACCGGGCCGCAACCGAATATGCTCGCGCCAATCAAGGGAACGGATGCTGTCTTCGGTGTATGCGTGTTGGGGGGCGATGGGGAGTTGTTCGTCAGCCATGTAAACTAGGTAATCAAATTTGAGGTAAAATAACGCAGAAAATTGGCCTTTTCCCGTATGCTGTCCGTAGGATGGCTCAAAGGCTTCCCTGACTTAGCTACGAGGCTTTGTTTAGCCAGTAATTTTAGCAAATTTTCCTGACTAAAACCAGCATTCCGAAGCCTTAGTTCATTTCACAAACTGGGCCTACTTGCTTCTTTCACTATTTTCCCCCTCCTCTGCTCTCCTAATTTTTTTAGCTAATGCTTCCTACTTCTAACCATTTCAATGGGCCGCGACCCAATACTACGCCAGCTGAGGTAAAATTGCCCCCCATCATTTATTACAGCCTACTACTGGTAGGAATGTCGCTGCTGGTCTTTGTGCTGTGGAAGCTCGACAGTGTACTGCTACCCCTGACGTTTGCGGCGCTCTTTACTATTCTGCTGCTGCCCTTGTGCGAGCGTTTTGAGCGCTGGGGCTTGGCCCGCGTGTTCGCGATTATTCTCTGCTTGCTGCTGGTCATTGTTGCGCTGGCGGCTATCGTGTTTGCCTTTGGCTCCCAAATAGCTCAGTTCAAGGCGGAGATACCCAAGCTTCAAGACCGCTTGGTGCAGTATTTCGATGAGATTCAACAGATGCTAGCTCAGCGCTTTGGCATTCAACCCATTAGCAAGGACGAGCTCATTGACTCCTCGCTCCAAACGGCCAAAAAGCAAGCCGGCGGCTACTTAGGCGCTACTCTGAATACGACCGTTGATGTATTGAGTGTGCTCACGCTGGTGCCGATTTACATGTTCTGCTTCCTGTATTACCGCGACCACATCCGGCAGTTTATGTTTCGCTTCGTGAGCCCGGAGAAGCGCACGGCCGTGCTCCACACCGTTGACAGCATCAGGACGGTGGTGCAGGCCTATATCACGGGTTTGCTTACGGTGATTGTGATTGTGGCTATCCTCAATGCCATTGGCCTGCTGGTGCTGGGAGTCAAGTTTGCCATCTTCTTCGCCGTGTTTGCCTCCGTGCTCACCATCATTCCCTATATCGGCATCCTGATTGGCTCAGCCCTGCCGGCGCTGATTACGCTCGTCGAGACGGGCTCGCCGCTTAAAGCGCTAGGTGTGATTGGGGTATTTGTGTTTGTGCAGTTTCTGGAGGGCAATTTTATCACACCCATGATTACGGGCTCCAAAGTGAGTATCAACCCCATGGCAGCCATCATTGCGCTTATTCTGGGGGGCGAATTGTGGGGCACGCCGGGCATCATCATCAGCATTCCTTTAATAGCAGTGATTAAAGTGGTGCTTGATTCATCTAAAGCCACGGAGCCTTTTGGCTTCTTGCTTGGTGATGTAGCTGCTGGCGATGATGTCGTGGACGGCAAAGCGGAGCCGGGGTTTTTCGGCCGACTCTGGCAGCGGGTGCGGGGCGCCTCGTAACCTGGGGGGCAGATTCCTAGTATAAACTCCTGATCAGCTTCTTGACGCGGCTGAGCTTTCTTTTCCGACCCACAACCTAAAACAAACTTACTATGGCTACGAATAACATGGCCCGCGCTTATAACGACCTCGTTGAAATCAATGAAACTGGTGCCAAAGGCTACCAGGAAGCGGCCGAAGGCGCCAGCAGCCCCCAACTGAAGTCGCAGCTGAGCCAGTTTAGCCAGCAGCGTGCCCAATTCGCTTCCGAGTTGAAGCAGCATGCTAGCCAGTTTGGCATCAATCCTTCTGAAGGCAACACGATTGAAGGCGTAGTGGCCGATGCCGCCGCCGCCGTACACCGTGGCTGGATCAATATTAAGTCAGTAGTGACTGGTCAGAATGACAACGCCATTCTAGGCGAGTGTGAAACCGGTGATAGTGTGGCCCTCGAAGCTTACGAGCAAGCACTGAAGGCTGAAGGCCTGCCCGCTGAAGTGAAAAATATAATTCAGAAGCAGCACGGTGAAATCCTTGCGGCTAAAAACCAGATTACCTCAATGAAAAGCTAGTAGCATTTCAACCAATAGTTAAAAAGCCCCCCAGAGCATTCTGGGGGGCTTTTTTGTGTGCTTCAATATCCAAAGAGCACAGCGAAGCATCTCGCTCGCTTCATTGCCAAGCTAAACAACGAGGCGAGCGAGATGCTTCGCTGTGCCCTGCATGACGGCTTTTTATATATGACCGTTTTTTGATGTATGCCAGGCAACTAGCATAACTGATGGGCTGTGATTTCTTTTTGCAACCTTAGTAGGGCTTATCTTTGTTACCAATAGGATTAGCCAACTAAGAATTCAAATTCGCTTCGCCTTTGTACGCTATCATTGACCTTGAAACCACTGGCGGTCAGCCCACGCAGGACCGCATTACTGAACTTGCCATATTTATTCATGATGGCACTCAGGTCGTAGATCAGTACGAGACGTTAGTAAATCCTGGGCGGTCCATCCCCTTCTTCATTACCCAGCTCACGGGCATCACCGACGATATGGTACGCGACGCGCCTCGCTTCCATGAAGTAGCGCGCAAAGTGGTGGAAATGACGGAAGGCTGCGTGTTTGTGGCTCACAACGTGCGCTTCGACTACTCTTTTCTGAAAAAAGAATTTGCGGACTTAGGCTACAATTACTCGCGCAAAACGCTGTGCACTGTGCGCCTCAGTCGCTCGCTTATTCCGGGCCAGCCCAGCTACAGCTTGGGCAAGCTGTGTCAGAACATCGGTATTCCGCTGGAAGGCCGTCACCGCGCCGCCGGCGACGCGGCCGCTACGGCCATTCTTTTTGATCGGCTGCTTAAAATTTCCCAGCAAGACGAGGCCCTAGCTAACCCCACTCTGAGCCCCGCCGACACCTTAGCTTCCGTAGATGCGCTGGCACCTAGCGGCCGACCCGCCGTGGCTACCAAAAAGCCCAGTGCCAAGCGCGTGACGGCCGTGCAGGAAGCCATCAAAACCGCACTTTTGCCCCCCAACATTACCCCCGAGAAAGTAGCTGCTTTGCCCCAGGAAGCAGGTGTGTATTACTTTCACAATGAGCAGGGCGAGGTGATTTATGTAGGCAAAAGCATCAACATTTATAAACGCATTCAGCAGCACTTCGCCGTCGATTATAAGTCGCGCAAGTCACTTGAGTTCAAGAACAGCATATCCGATATTACCTGGGAGCTGACGGGCTCGGAGCTGGTGGCACTGCTCTACGAGTCGGCGGAGATAAAGCGCATGAAGCCGTTTTACAATCGCGCCCAGCGCCGTTCCGTGTTTCCGGCTGGCATTTATTTGCGCCAGGATGAGAAAGGCTATAAGCACCTTTACTACGGCCGCGCGGACGCTGACAACCCCGCCACGCCGCTTATTGCCTTAGCAAATCAGTTCAAGGCCAAAGGGTTTTTATTTCACAAAGTATCTAAGTTCAACCTCTGCCAGAAGCTCTGCGACTTGTACAAAACTCAGGGCGCCTGCTTCGATTACCAAGTGCACCGCTGCAAAGGCGCCTGCGTGGGCGCTGAGTCGCCAGACGAGTACAACCTGCGCGTAGATGAGGCCATTGAGAGCTTCACCTTCGAGCACGGCTCCTTTGTGGTGATTGGTAAGGGTCGGCGGGCCGATGAAAAGTCCATTGTGGTGGTCGAAAACGGCCGCTACTTAGGCTTCGGCTACGTCGATGGCGAGTTTTCGGCGCGCCGCTTGGCTGACTTCCGCGAGGTAATACAGCCCTATGGCGACAACAAGGACGTACAGCAGATTATCCGCCAATACTTACGCACCAAGCACAAGGACAAGGTGAAGATTTTCAAGTAGCGTGTTGGGAGCCAAAGCTCAGCCTCGCCAGAAAAAACAATTTGCTCCCCAGTCAGTATAGTTTTAGCAAAATATATCGCCGTCTACTGTCTAGTAGTGGCTTAGCATTTGTACGCGTTTGGAAGTGACTCCAGTTAGGGGCGCTTTGTAGTGTTTAGTCTGCTTATTCTGCTCTCTGCATGGCTGAGTTAGTTTACCCAACCAACGAGTTTCTGCATTTTCACAACGATTTGGCCAGCATAGTAGAGCACGCTGTGGGCTATATCAGCATCGACTGGAAACCGGCGCCTCTGCGCAGCGCCAATCTGCGCGAAGTGTATACCCGGGCTTTAGAGTTGCTCGCTCATACGCGCTACGGTCGCATCCTCACCGATCATCAGCTCATGGGTCCCATCATGCCCCTCGATGCCGAGTGGCTGGTGCAGGATTGGGTGCCTCAGGCTGTGAAAGCTGGTGGCTATCGGCGGTGCGCCATCATCCAGAGCCACGAGCAGTTAAGCCGCCAGACCACACGTCAGATCGTAGGGCAGCTTTCTACCATTCCACTTGCCATCAACCATTTCCACGACCGCGACTCTGCGGCCGCGTGGCTCCTCACCGATTAGCTTCCGCAGCTTGGCTGTAAGAAGGTAGCCCCCGGTAGATATGCGCTAATACAAGCGGTGACGCAGTAGCCAGCCTGCCGCGTCAAACTCGTTGGCCAAGGGCTGATAGGTTTCTACTTTGATCTTCGAATCTGTGGGCAAGTACGAGGTGTTGCCGTCGCCACTGTCGTAGATGGTAACATTGGTATCAGTGGTCTGGGGGGCTTTTTCAGCTAAAAAAAGGTCCTGGCCAGCGCCGTCGTATACACTTATTTCAAATTGCGGGTCGGGTGTACCTTTAAACGTAAATATGTCGTTGCCGCCCAGCCCAAACAGCTTAATCGTTTTGGTTTCGTGGGCCAGAAAGATGCGCTGATTGAGCAAACTATCCTCGAGCGCCACGCGCCGCGCCAGCACGGTGATGCGTACCTGGTCAGGACCTAGCGCTTCTACCACAAAGTGCTCGGGCTGATCCGTGCCGGGCAGTTCTACATCGCGGGCCAGCAACTCATAGAATTTGGCCGCTACGGCTGGTAGCTGGGCTCGGCGGCTACGCAGCTTACGCTCGAACTCTTCGCCCGATAAGGCATAAATGGGGGCAGGCCACACGCTGAGCGCCTCCTTAATGGCTTCATCAGTCAGACTGAGGCGCATGGAGTCGGCAATGGCCTGAAAGTCATTGGCGGTAAGGAATGTCAGCAGCGACTTATCCATGGGCCGGGCCGCCCGGTTCAGCCCCTCCACATCTTTCAGCCGAATATCCTCTTTAAAGCTCTGATAGTTGGTTTTGAACCAACTGATGATGCGGGTCATTACGCCATCATCGAACTTAAAAAAGGCGTGGTCACGGTCGCGGGGAATTCCCCGGTAGGTAACAGTGCCTCCAGGGCCGGGAAAGCTGGCCCAGCGCCATTGATCCTCGCGGCGACTCCAGTCGCCCAGCCACATATCGAATAGCCGCGAGCGCAGATAATGGCGGGCATCGACGCGGTAGTTGGACGTAGTGAGCAGAGAGGAAAACGCTTTGCGCGAGCTCTCCACCATAGCCGACCGTCCAAAGTTGGGACTGTCCCGCTGGTTGCCGTCGGGTCGCTCCTCAAACAAGTACAAGGCATTGGCAAACTCAGCCTGAAACTGCCCCAGGGCCGGATCATCGGACACCCACACCAACCGCGGATTGGTATGATACACGCCGGCGGCTTTCGCCAGTCGCGGCACTATATATGCCCCATACGGCTGTATTACGCTGGTTTGGTCCTTCATCAACCGGCCAATCGGGCCCTTTTGCAAGCGGGGCGGCAAGGCTTTAGTGGCATCTTTGTCAACAGAGCGCAGCACGTACTCCTGGCCTTTGGTATCGACGAGGCGCAGGTTCTTGGTTTGGAAGCTGCCACCGGCTTGTATGGGCCGCAGGCCGCCAGGCACGGCCGTTCGTAAGTTAAATACTTTCGCTTCTATGGGAGTGGCCCAGTCGCGGCGGTAGTGCTCGCCCCAAAAAAACCGATGCACCGCGCCGCGCATGTACTGCGGGCCCGCCGCCGTCTGCACCGTCGAATCAGGACTGATACCCGGAAGGGTAGCCGCTGGCACATCGGGCGCCGAGCAGGCAGCCAATGCCAGTAAGCTTCCTACTAGCCCCAACAAGCGGCTAGGCTGCAAAACGATCAGTAAGAAAGGCACAGCGTCAGGAATAGGGCTACTATCAAGTATAGGGCTACTAAGTAAGCCGCCTACTTATGTAGTCGGTTGTCTTATAGCGCAAACGTGCGGGGGGCGGTTGCGTTGGAGTTAATGTAACACTTTATCACTTTTTTGTTCAGTTTCGTTGAAGGTAATAAGTTGCGCCTCATCCGTTGTTCATGCCCCCTCGTTTACACGCCCTTCCGCTCCTACTGCTTTTCTTTGCTGGTTGCGCCCGCGAGAATTTTTTCCAGTCTGACGCCCGCCTGCCTACTTCCACATCTACCGCTCCTACCGACAGCGCCCTCGTAACGGCTGGACGGCATTACGTGCGCGGCCCCATTCATAATCTCTTGCTGGGTAAGCACTATCGCCCCGTATGGGCTACGCCGGTGTGGGTCCCGGTTTTCGATCCGAGCACGGCCGTGCGGGGTGGCTTGGAGCCGGGCAAGCTGGGGGGTGGTTTTCAAAGTACCAGTATGACCTTGGTGGGCGCCGAAGGACGTGAGTATGCCCTGCGCAGTATCGACAAAGATCCTTACAAGACTCTACCCAAAATATTTCAGAAAACCTTTGCTCTGAACCTGGTGCGCGATGCTACCTCGGCGGCCAACCCCTACGGTTCCTTTGTGGTAGCGCCGCTGGCGGAGGCGGCGGGGGTGCTGCACACCACGCCTCGACCATTTTATGTGCGCTCGGATGAAAGCGGCTTGGGCAAAGCCTCGGAGCTATTTCAGGGAAAGCTCGTGCTACTGGAGGAAAAGTTTGAGGATAAGGCCAGCCTGACGCCCGCCTTTGGTAATGCCACCGACCTGCTGGAGAGCGACAATCTCCTGCGCGACCGGTTTGCTTCGCCCAATCATCGCGTCGACCAGCTAGCGTTTGCCCGCGCCCGCCTGCTTGATTTGTGGATTGGTGACTGGGATCGGCACGAAGGACAATGGAGTTGGGCCGCTTACCCTGGCCCCAACGAGCGCATCATCTACCGCCCTGTGCCCCAAGACCGCGACCAGGCTTTTTTTCGCTTTAAGGATGGCATCATTCCGTGGATTGTCAGCCGGCCCTTCTTCGTGGCTAAGTTTCGCACCTTTCGGCCCGAGTATGAAAGCATCGAGGGCTTGACTCGCAATTCGCGCTTTATCGATGAGCGGCTGTTGAATGAAGTTACTAGCGCCGATTTTCAGCGGCTTGCCCTGGACTTGCAGCGCCGCTTCACCGATTCGGTCATTGCGCAAGCCGTGCATCGCATGCCGCCCCCGGTGTACGAGCGCGAGGGCGCCTTTATCAGCCGTTCCTTGCAGGCTCGGCGCACCAAGCTGCCCACCGCGGCCCGCGACTTTTACCGCCTGCTAGCCCGGCATGTTACCGTAGTGGGCACCGATCAAGATGAGCGTTTTGTAGTGGAGCGCCTCACCGACTCCACTACCACTGTGACGGTGTACACGCTGGGGGGCAAACCTGACCAGGATTCAGTGTTTTATCGGCGCGTATTTCGCACCGCCGAAACCGAGGAAATAACCTTGCATGGGCTAGAAGGCAAAGACGTGTTTGAAGTAAGCGGCAAGGTCCGCCGGGGGCCGCGCCTCAACATTTACGGCGGCCCCAACTCCGATCAGGTCACGGATTCGTCGCGGGTGCAGGGCTGGAGCAAGAAAACACGCTATTTTGATACTCACTCGGGCAATGAGTTGATTAAGAGCGCCGAAACCAGCGACAAAACGGATAAGGGAGTAAAAATGCACGCCTATGACCGGGAAGGAACCTGAGGCTATGTTTAATAAAAATCAATAAATGATGAATTAGGCTGCGCCGCAAAAAGCCCCCCAGAGCAACTCTGGGGGGCTTTTTTGAAGTACAACTAGACGACTGAGTTAAGTTGACCCGGACTTTATTTACAAGGTTGGCTCCTCTGCCGTTTGGTCCTTCTGCTTCTCGTTTTCGATGGCCGGGATTGCCTCCGAATAAAGCAGGCCTATTTTGGCCGCGTGCTCGGCGGCTTGCACTGTATCTTTCACTAACAGCATCTCTACTTTTTCATGCATCACTTCTTGGGCCACGCGCTCTACGAGGGCGGCGCGGCCGGGGTGCTCCACGTCGCGTATGTAGATAGCCAGAATACGACCGGGGTAGCGACGAACTACTTCGCGGTAAATGTTGGCGTCCTCCTGCCCACTATCGCCGATGAGCACAAAGGGCAGTTCGGGGTACGTGAGCAGCAGATTGTCAATCTCGTGGAGCTTGTGCCCGTGGTGCGCCGAGGCTTCGGGCTTGGTTTGTTTGCGAGCTAATGACATATCGCGCAGCAGCAGCGGACCGGGCGGCACATCATTTAGCTCCAGAAAATCGTCTAGCAGATCATATAGATTCCAAGGGCTGCTGCTCACGTAAAAAAATGGGTTGTTGCGCTTGCCATTGCGACCCAGCTGCAGGGCGCGATAGAACTCGGCTACCCCCTCAAAAGGCAGGCGAGAATGGGCGTTGCGCACCAATACCGTGCGAGCCATGCGTAGCAAATTGGTGGCGGATGTTTGAATAACCGTATCGTCCAGGTCGCTGATGATGCCATACTCCGCGTCGAGGGGAGGAATGAGTACGTGCGCTGGGAGCTTGAGCGCGGGAGGCAGCGGAACATTGCGTGGCACTTGCTCCACCTCTACCTCCACCGGATACCACAGATAATCGATGGGGGTGGGCAGCGTTTTGGGCTCAATGTTTAGCGTAAAGTACCCCTCTTCGTCTGTCACCACCTGGTGCTCGCTCCCATCACCTGGCCGAATAACTAGTTGCGCCCCCGGAATTTCGTTGCTTCCGAAGCGGCGGTACATATTCAGTAGGTTTTGCCAGCGCGAATCGCCCTCGCCAGGCTCCCCGATGCCTTTATCTGTGAGTAAACGGCCTTTCACATAGAGGCGGCCAGCCGTGCCGTAGCTGCGATAGGTAACGAGCTGAAGTGGGTGCAATAACCCCAGACGGGCACGGGCACGCATCGCCAAATCGTCAGCTCGCTCAGCCAAATCACTTAGTTTGTTTAGGAAGGAAGGCATAGGGAAAGCAGGAGAGTAAGAGAGAAGTACGAGCAAAACCAACTCTAGTGTTGCGTTGCGCCAGCACAACGAAAAAAAGCCAGCCGAAAAGGGCTGGCTTTCTTGGTATAGGTAGAGCAAAGCTACTTTTACAGTAGCCCTTTCAACTCGGTAAAGTTGGCGTTGTTGGTGGTGCTTTTCTTGCAATTTAGCTCTTGCGCTTTAGCCTGGATAGCCTCTATCCGGTTGTCAGGATTAGGGTGTGTGCTCAGAAACTCTGGCACACTAGCGGGGGCCTGCAGGGCGGCTTTTTCGAAGAAGCCAGCGGCCCCGTCGCAAGAATAGGAAGTGCCATTGAGGTAGCGGACAGAATAATCATCGGCCTCTACTTCGTACTCCCGGCTGAAGCGAAGCTGACCCAAGCTGGCAGCGATTTGCGCCAATTGATTCGGGTTTTCGCCCAGCAGCAGGCTTAGCAAAAACGAAATGCCAAACTCTTTCTGCAGCGCCCGCGACGTATGACGACGGTCGGCGTGGGCAATTTCGTGGCCCAGCACGCCCGCCAGTTGGTCTTCGGTTTCCAAAAACTTAATCAGGCCGGTGAACACATAAATATGCCCCCCAGGTGTAGCGAAAGCGTTTTGGATATTATCATCCCGGATGATTTTTACATCCCAGGGAAACTCATTCCTATACTGAACTTGGCCCGAGTTGAGCACCTTATTTACAACGCCATCGAGCAGAGCGTAAGCGCGCTGATTATTAGGTGCGCTGCGCAGTAGCAGCTGGCCTTGTGCTTGGTAAGTAGAGTCGGTTTGCTTGGCTACTTTTTGGCCGAGCGCTTTATCATCTTCCACAGAAAACAGTACCACCCCATCACCGTCGCCGGAGCAGGCTGCTGTGCCTAAAGTGGTCAATAGAGCAAGGAACAGCCAGGGTTTAGACCAGATACGACGCATAGGGCAAAATAGGAGTGTAAGAAGAATAGCAGAACGGAGTTGCTGACGAAAAACGATGCCAAAGCCAGCGGCCTCCCATACGGCAGGCTCCCTGCCGACGTTGTCAGCGGGTAGGTGATGACAGCTATATCTCAGACGCTCAACCCGTAATTTTTATTTCAGGAGAGATTGATATTTTTTTACCGCTACACTCCTGTTCGTTTGTAAGCCTGGCGCAGCCGCTCATTTGCCCCGATAGGGAAAAATACCGCGGAGCTAATTCGGATGGTGAGGTGCTACTTTTTTAGCGCTTTTGCGTACAGAAATGCCCCCCAGCCAACTATCGCGAGGGCCTTTCAGTCTTGCTCTATGCCCACGACCTCCACCCCTCGGTCTAAAACCAAAAAGAAGCACCTGCCACCCCTCGAAGAGGCGCATGAGCTTTATAAAGACCCCGCCCGCCAAGCCGCGCTGGCCGGCCTGCGCTACCTCACCGATGCCAAGCCTGGCCTTACGCGTAAGCCCGGCCCCGATGGCACCTTCTCTTATCTGGATGCTAAAGGCGAAGAAATTACGGACGAGAAAACCCTGGCGCGTCTCCAAAGCTTCGTCATTCCCCCCGCCTGGACCGACGTCTGGATCGCGCCCTCGCCCACGGCTCACCTCCAAGTGACGGGCCGCGATGCCAAAGGCCGCAAACAATACATTTACCATACGGCCTGGGACCAAGCTCGAAGCCTTACTAAGTTTAGCCGCTTGCTAGCCTTTGGTGAGGCCCTGCCCGCCCTGCGCGAGCGGTTACAGCAGGATTTGAAGCGCAGCGGCCTGGATAAGCAGAAAGTGGTTGCCTTGGTACTCACGCTGATGGATCAGTCGTTTATCCGCATCGGTAACCGCGAGTACGCCAAGAAAAACAAGAGCTACGGCCTTACCACCATGCGCGACCGCCACGTGCAGATATCGGGCGATGAAGTGCGTTTTTCCTTCGTGGGCAAAAAAGGCGTAGCCCACGACGTTTCGCTTAATGATCGTCGCTTAGCACGCATGGTGCGCAAGTGCAAGGAGATACCGGGGCAGCACCTGTTTCAATACTACTCCGCTGATGGCCACCGCCAAGAGTTGGAGTCGGGCGACGTAAACCAGTACTTACAAGAAGTCACCGGCATAAGCCTGTCAGCCAAGGATTTCCGGACTTGGGGTGGCACCGTGAAGATGGTGGAATGCTTGGAAAGCGTGCTTCATGAGGAGCCTGAGCTGCCTAAAGACAAGGTGCTAAAACGCGCCGTAAAGGAAGTGGCTACTGGTCTAGGCAACACGCCTACCGTGTGCAGCAAATACTACATTCATCCGCAAGTAGTGGACCTCTTTGAGTCCGATAAGCTTATCAATTATCTCCGCAAACACGACATCGACCCCACCGAAAACGACGTCCTCTCTCCCACCGAGCACATGGTGTTGGACATGCTGCGCGAAAGCGCAAAAGTGTAGGTTTTATTGGCGGTCATGCAGAGGCGGAGCCGAAGCATCTGGCGTGCTGATGTGAGGGTAATACTCCCACTAAACACGCGAGATGCTTCGGCTCTGCCTCTACATGACGTTCTTTCTGTAGTTGGACTATCTGCTTAGCTGGAATGGTCGGCTACGATAACCCAGCGGCCTTCAATGCGCCGGAATACAAGCAAAAAATGCCCCCCAAGGTCGCCGGCAGCGGGACGGGCTAGCTGCCAGCGGCCTACCACGTGAGCCGCATCGGCGCTAATGGGTGATATCCGCAGATTGGAAAAAGTAAGCTGGCCCATGGCAGCGGCATCGGGGTAGCTGCGGCGGTAGTTGTCGAGGGTGGGCTGCCAGCCGTAGGTAAGGCCGCTTTTACCGATAAACACCAACGAATCAGATTGCCAGTAACCTTGCATGAAACCCGCCACATCGCCACGATTCCAGGCAGCTGTTTGGGTAGCGAGCACTTGACTGATGTCGCTTCGCTGGCTGGCGCCGGGGCGCGACGTAGCGCAGCTGAGCAGCAGGGCCGCACCGAGCAGCAATCCGAGAAGTTGTTTCATAAATGAGGTATGTAGGAAAGCTTGATGAGTTGTGTACTAGATTACGCTTACTCCTCCAGCAGCTCACGCACGTAAGAAATGCCCCCCAGCCGGCGCATATTGCGTTGCACGCGGCGCTGCTTAGCCCTGGCCACCGGCCCAGGATTGCTGGCCCGAAACCGTAGCGGATTAGGCAGCACGCCAGCCAGCAACGCCGCCTCCGAAGCTGTGAGCTTGGCCGCCGACTTATGAAAATAACGCTGCGCCGCCGCTTCCACGCCAAAGGTGCAGTCGCCCATTTCAGCCACGCTCAGGTACATTTCCATAATGCGGCGCTTGCTCCAGAACAGTTCAATGAGGACCGTGAAGTAAGCCTCCGCCCCTTTGCGCAAGTAGCTCCTCCCTGACCACAAGAACACGTTTTTGGCTACCTGCTGACTGATGGTACTACCGCCCACCAACTGCTTACCGCCTTCAAAGTTGCGCTTAGCCGCCCGCTGAATAGCATCCATATCAAAGCCCCGATGCTGCAAAAAGCGCTGATCCTCAGCTGCTACCAAGGCTAGCGGTACGTGAGGCGACACCTCATCGAGGGTTTTGAAATTATACACGATGCGGCGGTCGTCTTCCCGGATGCCGTAGTAGCCGCGACCAACGGGTGCGTGGGCCCGGCGGTCGAGCATGAGCCAGGTGGCGGGCGGGGCTAGCCACCGATAAATAAGCACCCAAGCCAGCGAAGTCAGAAATAGGGCGGCCACTATTTGCAGCAACACCCGCCAGGCGCGCCGCCCAAACTGCCGGATTTTTGTTTTCATCAAATAAAGCTTTACCTCTCCCGGCTTCATTGGCTGAGGCCTGGGGGGCAAAAGTAACGCATTTGGGCGCGCAGCAACCCAATTCCAGCGTTTAACCCTACTTTCGCTGCCTATCTTGTTGAGTTTCTATGCCCCGTATTCTGCCGCTGTTTCCGTTGAACCTCGTCGTATTTCCCGGCGAGAAGCTCAATCTGCACATCTTCGAGCCACGCTACCGCCAGCTCGTGCGCGACTGCATCGAGTCCGATCTGACCTTCGGTATTCCGCCTTATCTAAATGATGGGGTGAGCGAATTGGGCACCGAAGTACGCCTGATAAGCGTGGAAAAGGCTTATGACAGCGGCGAGCTAGACATAAAGACCAAAGGCATCGGAGTGTTTCGCATTCGCGAATTCTACCGCGAAGCGCCGGGCAAGCTTTACGCCGCCGGCCAGGTAGATACCATTCTCGACGACCCTGAGGAAGACCCCAGCCTCAAAGCCCGCATCAACGAGTACGTGCGCCAGCTTTATGACACGCTGGGGCTGCGCAAGATCTTCCTGGATTTGCCCCCCGACTACCGTATCTACGACATTGCCCACAATCTAGGCTTCAGCACCGAGCAGGAATACCAGCTATTACAAGCCACAAGTGAGCTAGAGCGCCAAGCCATCGTTCTGGAACACCTCGAAAATGTGTTGCCCATCATCCTCGAAACCGAGCGCCTGAAGGAGCGTGTGCGGCTGAATGGGCACTTCAAAAACCTGACACCCCCGAACTTTTAACGACGCTTCGGCCCTTACCAGTTGGTGCGGCGCAGCTTTTCGGGCTGCTGTACCCGAATAAATTTGTTGGTCAACTCGATGATGCCATCCTGCCGAAACTCGCTCAGCGTGCGGCTCAATGACTCGGGCGCCGTACCAATCAGAGCTGCCATATCATCCCGCGAGAGCTGAATCAGCGGATCCGTTGGGTCGAGGGTGCGCTGCTGCTCGTGCAGACGTAAGAGCGTGTCAGCCACGCGCTTGCGCAGGGAGTTGTAGGCCATATCCAGCAGCAGCTCTTCCTGTTCGCGCACCCGGCCCGCCAACAAGCGCACAAACTGCTGACTTACCTCGGGGTTGCGCAGCAAAAGCTGGGTAAAATCGTCGGCCGGAATGTAGAGCAAGGTGGAGTCAGTCACGGCCACGGCGGTATCGTGGTGGGCGGTGCCTTCGAGCAGCGGCTTGTAGCCGAAGAACTCGCCGGATTGGTAAAGGCCCGTAATTAGCTCCTTGCCGCCGGCCGTGGTTTTGCTGGTTTTTATTCGACCTTCCTGCACAAAATACAGACGCGTGGCCTCGTCGCCTTCGGCGTAAACAATCTGCTTGCGGGGCACGGCGTGGGGTTTGCGGTCCGTGGTGAGGCCTTGCAGATTGCCGACTTTCTGGGCATCATGCAAAAACTCATTTAGCCCCCCAGCGGCCTGCAAGTCATATTCGGGCTTGAGGTGTTGAAAACGGCTGAGACGGCCGGCAATGGCGCTGAGCAGCTCACTACTGTCGAAAGGTTTAGTGAGGTAGTCATCGGCGCCGAGCTCCATGCCGCGGCGCAGATCAGTGCGCTCGGTTTTGGCCGTCAGGAAAATAAACGGTACACCCGAGAGCTGCGGATTCTGGTTGAAAATGTGCAGCACGCCGTAGCCATCGAGCACCGGCATCATAATATCGCAGATAACAAGATCGGGCTTGGTTGCCAAGGCCTTCTCCACGCCCACTTTCCCGTTTTCAGCCGTGACGACGGCGTAGCCTGTCATTTCTAGGATCTCAGCCGTGTTTTCCCGGATGAAGTCGTTGTCTTCAATCAGCAGAATTGTTTTCATAGGGAATGGTAATGGTGACGGTAGTACCTACTTCCAGCGTGCTTTGCAGGGCAATAGTGCCGCGCATCAGCTCCAGATATTTGGCAATAATATACAGTCCCAGGCCCGTGCCAGGCACATTTGTCACGTTGCGGGCCCGGAAGAATCGTTCAAACAAGTGTTCCTGATCTTCGGGCGAAATGCCTACACCCTGATCCTGAACCGTGAGCGTGAGCTGGCCGGCAGTGCAGGTAGCTCGCAGTGTCACGGTAGAGTTTTCGCCCGAATACTTGATTGCATTAGAGAGCAGATTAACCACAATTTTGCGCAGCAGCGAAGGGTCGAGCCACGCGGGGTCGGAGCAGGCGAAGTGGGGCTGCACGGTTTGGCCCGGCTTGAGCAAGCCCTGCACATCCACGATGGTGTCGCGCAGCAGTTCGGGCAAGTTCAGGCGGGCCGGACGGGCTTCTACTTTGCCTTCCTCAATGCGCCCCACCGATAGAAACTCTTCTAGAATGTCATTCAAATGATTTACTGACTGCCTGATGCGCTCCAGGTGGCGCAGGCGCTTGTCCTGCTGCTCGGTGGCGGGGTACTTTTCGATAAGCGAAGCCGAGGTAAGCACGGCCGTGAGCGGAGTGCGAAACTCGTGGGAAGCCATGCTCACAAACCTAGATTTTAGCTCGCCTAGCTCCTGCTCGGCCGCTAAGGCTTTGGCCAGCTCGTCTTTGCGCTGTTCCAGCTGCTCCAAGGTGCTGAGCAGGGCGTGGGTGCGGTCGGCTACTTTCTGCTCCAGCTCAGCATTGAGCCGCTCCACGCGCTGCCGCTCCGCAATAAGTGCTTCCTGGGCATTCTTCTTATAAGTGATGTCGAGAATATAAGACACCACGAACAGTTCCTCATCGAGGTAAAAGTAGCTCAGGCTGACTTCGACTGGAAATACCGAGCCGTCTTTGCGCAGCGCTTCTAGGTCGCCGTGGTGAGCCCCCATAGCGCGCACCGATGGCCGGGCGTTGAATGATTCACGCTGCTTCTCGTGCCCGCGCCCGGACGCATTAGGTACCAGCGCTTCAATTCGCTGTCCGGTCAGCTCACCCGCCTCATAGCTGAACTCCTGATGGGCCTTCTGGTTGGCCGATACAATAACTCCGTCGCGGTTACAAACAATGATTCCAATGGTAGCATTGGCAAATACAGCCTCGAAGCGGCGCACACTCTGAGCTAGCTCGCGTTCGGCTTGGTGCAGGCGGTTTTGCTCCATCAGGCGCACGAGATAATAAGGCGCGCCTTCCACTTCAAAATAGGTGAACTCGATGCGAGCTTGAAATACACCGCCGGGCCGACTTACTTCCGTTTCGATATACTGGCGTCCTTGGTGCCGGGCTTGGTGGCGCAGGGTCGCCCAATCGTCCACCGTAAGTGCGGGCGTGCGGAGCATCCGCCTGGCTTCGGTCAGAAACTCTTCCTCTGAGTTATAGCCCAACAATTGCAGGCCCGCCGGGTTTACTTGCGTGAACTCGTTTTGGGTTTCATCATATATGCCCACAAACTCAGGGGCTTGGGTGATGAGAACATCCGTTATAGCGCGCTCAAAAGGGTTTAGAGGCATAGGTAAACGGCTAAGAGGCAGCGTGAGGAAAAAGCGACGAGCACGAGGCAAGTTCGGAAAAAATAGCGCAGCCTGCAGGCATGACAAATGTCAAGCACGCAATTGATGCCTCTCATGGAGCCCAGGCCACCCCAGAAAGTAATTTTACAGCGTACCTAATGTATCCGCTCATGTCTCTTTCCCTTTCTCCACCCGTGCTGCCGCCCCCGGATACGGCTGTGTTGCTGGTACTCCTGCCCCTGGCTCATTTTGGCGAGACGGACCCGAACGCCCATTCTACCCTATCTATCCGCGCCCTGCAAAGTCGACTGGGCCCCAGTATTCGGGTGCTGCAGGTAGATGAAGCCAGTCATCCGGCGGTGGTGCGGAGCTTTGGCACTCCTGAGCTACCAGCCTGCGTGCTGATGCGCCAAGGTGTGGAACTGTGGCGCCAACAAGGGCTACCAGAAGATGAAGCTGTCTTTAATTCTCTGTTGGAAGCAGCGCAGGTTTAAGAAGCAGATTTTGCAGTCTGGCCCCTTCTTTTTTTTTAATATCAGTTTTTATATATAAAGCCAAAGCAGGTAGCCATTACACAACGAACATGACCTAAGTGAGTTAAAAATCTTTAAGGCAATATCCGTTGTGTAATGGTTAGCTGCCCTGTCAATATTACCTATCGATTCTGACTGCTTCATCTTTAAATAGTTGCTTAACAAAATCCGAGGCGTGTAGCAAATCGCGGAATAACTATAGATTTAAAGCAATTTCTCGCAGGTCCGATTGTTATTCATTTTCCTGGTTGTGTTGCGATGTCAGCTCGTTTGTTAGCCACTTTATTTGGGGTCCTAAGTAGTGGCCTAATTGTTTCACCCGGACACGCGCAGCAGGTAACTGACGCAGCCAAGCAGCCTGAAGGCTGTGTTGTATATACCACCCCAAGCGCTTCCGATGCGTGGATCGCTACCGTTACGCAGTGGCCGCTGTCTCAGCAGATAGAAGCCATACGCCAACGCATGACCTGTGATGCGGGCCTGCGCCCCTACTCAATAGGCGTTTGTTATATGGCTGGCCCTCGCGTGACACTGGCAACGCCGCCACCCGTCGATCCGCGGCCCGAAGGCCTCGGCTTAGCCTGTCTACTCGATGGATATCCCCTCCGTTATCCTGTCAGCCCCGCTTTTCAGCACCTCATAACGGCCCGTTCCGTCAAGAAGCTGACGTTCTTGGCTAGCCGAGAGGCGTCCGCTATCGGGGGCAGCTACTCGATCGGGGGTATGGTCGTAATCACGACCAAAACCCCCAAAGAGACTCGTCGGCAGTGGGAACTCGCCATGCGGGAGGCTTCAGCGAGTAAGGCAGAACGATAAGGCAAAGATTGCTTTCCCTTAAGAGATTAGGAAGCAACGGTTCCCCTAAGGGCATTGGTAGTTGTGCTTTTCACATTTCTTCAACCAACGAATTAGAAACGTGACGAGCGATGTAACGGCTGATAGCGTTTCGGCCCGCCGAGAATTGCCTGTATGAACGTACATAAGTACGATAAGCTCAAGATAGTGAGCCTTATGTGTAGCGAAGCTATAAGCAGCCATAATAGCTACTGTGTCTTCAATAGGAGATTTTAATAAAGCGTCAACATGATATTAGTGAGCTTTTTGGCAGTAGCAATAATTAAGAATCGTTATTCCTTGGATGACACTACTGCTACTGTCAGCAGAAAAAATGAGTCTTGCTGAGCCCGCACGCTGTGCGGAATACCGGCCGGCAACAGTAGCAGCTGCCCGGCTGTCAAAATGGATGCCTGCTGAGCGGTATGAAATGTAATTTGACCTTCGAGCACTTGCACGGTGATGATACCGGGAGCGGTGTGCGTCTTCAGCTCAGACCCCTTATGTAGACCCATGAGCACCAGGCGCAGGCTTTCCGACTTGAAAAGTGGAACCACGTGCCGGTCGCTGGATTTCCAGTTTTGCGCTTCCTTGGCCTGCACTAATGCGTGTTCCAGATCCATTACTTGCGCGGGATGATCTAACGCGGCGTTGCCCGCAACTTCTGAAGTAATGGTTTCAATACTCATAAAATGGGCTGATTAAGTGAAAATACCTGTTTCAGAATAAGCGGAAGTGATTTGAAGCTTGGTCTTATAGAATCGAAAGTGGATTGGGCCGCATGCGGCTCTCAAATACGTGGGCAATATTCCGGGCGCGCAGCTTGGCTTCTTCCGCCACGGGGCCGGCAAACAGCTCATCGACAGTCAGAAAAAACAAGGCTTGCCAGCGCTGAAAATGCGTGCCGTCGATGGGCAGCGGAATGTGCTTGAGAAAAGGTCGGCCCTGGTAGCGCGAGGTGTGCAGCAGCAGGCCGCTCCAGAAATCATACATGCGCGGCAGGTGGGCCAGCCAATCGACGTGGGCTACGTCGTTGAAGATGGGCGCCAGCAGCGCATCGGTATTCACCTTATCGTAGAAGGTATCAACCAACAGTTTTATGTCGGTTTCAGTCTGGATATCGGGGCGGGAAGTAGGCATAGAAGGCAATGGCTAGAACGAGCAAAGAAAAGGCCCTGGGGGCATTTTAGGCGGACTGCATCAGCTGGCGCACGGCGCGGGAGTAGATATTTTTATTCAAAGCAAAGTACGCCAACCCACCCGTAGCGAGCAGGCTGAGCAGCTTAATGACCTCCACTACTATGTACACCAGATGCAGGGAATTGGGCGGCGGCGGAGTACCATTTAGCAGCGCCTCCGCGCGCACGTCCAGGGCCGGTAGCAGCCAGAAGGTTTGCAGCAGCAGCAAAAGGCTGAGCAGAGCCAGCCCCACTCCTACGCGTTTGCTGACTCCCACACACAAAGCACTCACTACGGCCAAGGTGCAGAGCCCGATTTCTACCTTGTTTAAGGCGTGAAATACAATGCGGCCGATGCCCACACCGAGCGGCACAGTGATGTGCGGGGCCGTGAATTTGAGCGGCGCTTCCAGGAAAGAAATGCCCCCCACCATGCCAGCCCACACAAAGAGAGCGGCTACCAATACAAGCGAAAAAGACTGACGCATAACAAGGCCTGTAGCGCGGACGGCGGAGCCCGCTGATTAACTACGAAATACACGGCTTATACATTCCGTGCTGCAACCCAAAGGTCACGTACGATTGCTCCCCTTGGCTTAACATCAATCAAGCGCGTGCTTGATAGTCGTCATCGATCCGGATAGGGCCGGCGCGGAGCTTTGTAACTGAACCTACTGTAGCTGCCGTGTCCGCCGTTCTCGACCCACCCGCAACCCAGCTTGCCTGCGCCCACTGCGGCGATAAATGCCACCCAGAGCCCCTACAGCTTGCTGATAAATCGTTTTGCTGCGCCGGCTGCCGCACCGTGTACGAGCTGCTCGACGCCAACAACCTCTGCACTTACTACCGCCTCGACGAGCGGCCCGGCCTGAAGGTAAAAGAAGTAGAGCTGCCCGGCCGCTTCGACTACCTGGATTCCGACACCGTGCAGGCCCAGCTTCTGAGCTTCCGTTCAGCCGAGCGGGCCCGCCTTACCTTGCAAGTACCTCAGATGCACTGCACTTCTTGCATCTGGCTGCTCGAAAATCTCTCTCGCCTCAACCCTGGCATTGTGGAAGCGCGGGTGCAGTTTCTGCGCAAGGAAATCACCATCACTTATTTATTGGCCGAAACCAACCTGAAAGCGGTAGTGCAGCTGCTGGCGTCCGTGGGCTACGAACCACAGATTACGCTGGCCGAGCTAGGTGCCCAGCCCCACCGCGCCGGCCGCACGGTATACTATCAGTTGGGGCTGGCGGCTTTTGCCTTTGGTAATGTGATGCTGCTGGCTTTGCCCGATTACTTCTCGTTTGTGGAGGAATTGCAGGGCGAGTTTGGGCGCTTTTTCGGCTACGTGAGCTTGGTGCTAGCGTTGCCCGTGCTGCTGTTTAGCGCCCAGGGGTTTTTCCGTTCGGCCTGGCAGGGACTGCGCCAACGCTACATCAACCTGGATTTTCCGATCAGCCTAGGTTTGGCGGCGCTGTTTAGCGTGAGCACCTACGAGGTTCTCACGGGCAGCGGGCCGGGCTATTTCGACTCATTTACCGGGCTGGTCTTTTTCATGCTGATTGGCAAATGGGTGCAGCAGCACACCTACGACGCCCTGCGCTTCGACCGCGACTTCACGTCGTATTTCCCCGTCGCCGTGACCTTGCTCACGCCTGCTGGCGAGCAGTCTATTTCCGTCAAAGAGCTGAAAGTAGGCCACCGCATTCGGGTGCGGCACCAGGAGGTAGTGCCCGCCGATGCCGTGCTGCTGCGCGGCGCCGGGCAGATCGACTACTCCTTTGTGTCGGGTGAGAGTACGCCGGTGGCGCGCACCTCTGGGGAGTTGGTGTACGCTGGCGGCCGGCAATTGGGCGAGGCCGTGGAGCTGGAAGTAGTGCGCGAGGTGTCGCAGGGCTACTTAACTCAGCTTTGGAATAATCCCGCCTTTGCCAAAGAAGAAAGCCACGGCAGCCTCGAAACTTACGCCAACCGCGTGGGCCGCTACTTTGTGGCCGTCACGCTGCTGCTGGCGGCTGGTACACTCGTGTACTGGGGCCCGCGCGACACATCCATGATGTGGCGCGCCTTTACCTCGGTGCTGGTTATCGCCTGTCCGTGCGCTTTGTCGCTTACTACGCCTTTCGCCCTCGGGGCCGCGTTGCGGGTGCTAGGTCGGCATAAGTTTTACCTCAAAAACTCAGCAGTAGTTGAAACCCTGGGCCGCGCCGACACGCTGGTTTTCGACAAGACTGGTACCCTCACCGATACCACTCAAGCCGAGGTGCATTACCACGGTCGCCCCTTATCTGCCGCCGAAAAGCAGCTGATTGCTACGGCCGCCTCGCAGTCTACGCATCCGCTTAGCCAGCGCTTAGCACGGGAGCTGGCTGCTGAGGCGCTGCCGCTAACGACTTGCCAGGAACACCCCGGCCAGGGCCTCAGCGCCACCTCCGCAGCGGGCGACACTGTGCGACTCGGGGGGGCGGCATTTGTGAAAGGAAGCAGCAATTCAACGCCCTTTGCGAATGTAGCTTCTACAAGCAGCTTCCTATCAAATTTAGCTCTCAAAAAAGCCCCCCAAGTAGCCGCAACGGCAGCTGAGGCCCCGCCCGAAGCCCCCGAAACCCGCGTGTACGTGGCGCTGAATGAGGAGCCGGCTGGCTATTTCACTTTCCACAATGTGTACCGGCCTGCGCTTGCAACGGTGCTAGCCAGCCTCAGCCAACGCTACCGCCTAGCCGTGCTCTCCGGCGATACTGATGCCGAGCGCACCCGCTTGCAAACGCTGTTCGGAGAAGATGCCGACCTGCATTTCCGTCAGTCGCCCACCGATAAGCTGGCTTACATCGCGGCCCAGCGCGCCCAAGGCCACACGGTCGTGATGGTTGGCGACGGCCTCAATGATGCCGGGGCCCTGCGCGCCGCCGACGTCGGCATTGCTCTTACCGATAAGCTCACCAACTTCTCCCCCGCCTGCGACGCCATTCTGGACGCCGACGAATTTGGACGCTTGGCTACTTTCTTGGGCTTTTCGCGGGCTTGCCTGCGGGTGGTGCTGGGCACCTTTGCCTTATCGTTTTGCTACAATGGCTTCGGGCTGGCGCTGGCGGTGCAAGGCCTGTTTACGCCCATTGTATCGGCCATTCTTATGCCCATCAGCTCTCTGAGCGTGATGATCGTAGCCACGGTATTCGTGCGCTGGGCCGCATGCCGCCACAACCTATAACGCTACCACCATGACCATTATCTTTTTGCTGATTGGAATCAGCTTATTAGTGGCGCTAGCCTTCCTGGGGGGCTTTTTGTGGGCCGTCCGCAGCGGGCAATACGACGACGAATACACGCCGTCAGTGCGCATGCTGTTTGATGAAGAAGATGAGCCAGCGCCGGCAAAAATGGGGAAGTAATTATAGAGGGTATTGTATAAAACAGGCGGTCATGCAGAGCGCAGCGAAGCATCTCCTCACGGTCGTTGCCACAGTAACTGTCATGCTGAGCTTGTCGAAGCATCTCTCCCGCTTCGTTGAGATTACCGTTGCAGTAGAGATGCTTCGCTGCGCTCTGCATGACCGCCTCTTATACTCTAGCAATTCATATTTATTTATCATTTCAATTGTGCACAATTAAAACTTATACAATCCATCCTGGTTTACCACTCAGAAATCTATGAGCAAGCCTATCATTCCTTCTCCTTCGAACCCAGCCCAGCAGCTTGAAAATCAGCTGTGCTTCCCGCTCTATGCCGCCTCGCGCATGCTGACCAAAGCGTATCAGCCTTACCTGCAAGAGCTGGAGCTGACGTATCCGCAGTACCTGGTGCTGCTGTTGCTGTGGGAGCACGAGGAGCTGACGGTGAAGGCCCTAGGCGAGCAGCTACTACTCGATTCCGGCACGCTGACGCCCTTGCTTAAGCGCATGGAGCAGAAGCAGTGGCTGAGTCGCCGCCGCGACCCCAGCGACGAACGACAAGTGCTCATCCGGTTGCTGCCTGCCGGGCGCGCACTTCAGCAGCGCGCCAGCCACATACCGGAAAAGCTCCTTGAAAAACTTAAGCTCACTTCCACTGAATTTACCATCCTGCGCAAGCAGCTACACCAGCTTTTAACCCAGCTCGCCTGAGTAGGCGAGCTGTCTTTTACTCCAACCCAATTTCTCTTCCGATGAAAATCGAAAAAGTCTTCACTGCACAAGCCAAAGCCAAAGGTGGCCGCGACGGTAGCATCACTACCAACAACGACGTACTGAACCTGGGCTTGAGCACGCCCAAGGAAATGGGTGGCCCCGGCAAACCCAGCACCACCAACCCCGAGCAGTTGTTTGCAGCGGCCTATGCTTCTTGCTTTGAAGGCGCCCTCGGCGTAGCGGCCCGTCAGGCCGGCGTGAAGCTCAACGACGTAACCGTGGAAGCCCTGATTGGCTTTGGCAAAGCCGAAGATGGCGGCTATGGCATCTCCGCCGATTTGAGCATCAACATTCCCAACGTCGCCCAAGACCAGGCCGAGGCTTTGGTAGAAGCCGCCCACGGCATTTGCCCCTATTCCCGCGCCACCCGCGGCAACATTGAAGTAAATCTCACCACCACGACGAACGCCTAATTGCGTTTGCCAACTGGTCATCCTGCGTACACCCGTTTGTCATCTTGACTAAGGTGTAGGCAGGATGACCTTTTTTATTGCCATTACCTGATACTTCCCACTTATGCAAAACGAAACCATCCTCTTAGCCAGTCGCCCCAAGGGTCGGCCCACGGCTGAACAGTTCAAGTTTGTAACCAGTGACATGCCCCAGCCAAGCGCCGGCCAGGTGCTGCTCAAGATGCGCTACGTATCCGTTGACCCGTATATGCGCGGCCGCATGAGCGATGCCAAGTCCTACGTAGAGCCGTTTGACGTAGGCCAGCCCATTGCAGGCGGCGTGGTGGCGGAAGTAGTGGAAAGTCAGAACGACACGTTGCCAGTGGGTAGCATCGTGGTCGGCAACCTGCCCTGGCAGCTTTACAGCGTATCGGATGGGCAGGGGCTGAACCGCGTGCCCAGCGGACCGGCGCCCATTAGCTACTACCTCGGCTTGCTGGGCATGCCCGGCCTGACGGCTTACTTCGGTCTGCTTGACATCTGCCAGCCCAAAGCCGGCGAAACGGTGGTCGTTTCGGGCGCGGCCGGAGCAGTGGGCTCGGTAGTGGGTCAGCTGGCCAAAATTCACGGCGCCCGCGTCATCGGCACGGCTGGCTCCGACGAGAAAGTAGCGTACCTGAAGTCACTGGGCTTCGATGAGGCCATCAACTACAAAACCGCCGACATTCCGGCTGCGCTGGCCGCTGCCGCCCCCAACGGCATCGACTGCTACTTCGACAACGTGGGGGGCAAAATTACCGATGCCGTGTACGATTTGCTGAACAAGCACGCCCGTATTGCCCTCTGCGGCCAAATTTCCACTTACAACGCCACTGAAGTACCTATGGGCCCGCGCCCTGAAGGCAAGCTACTGAAGACGAGCACGAAGCTCCAGGGCTTTATCGTGAGCGACTACCTAAGTCGCTGGCCCGAGGGCATGCAGAAACTCGGTGAATGGTACAGGCAGGGTAAGCTGCAATTTGATGAAACCATCACCGAAGGCTTCGACCAGATTCCGGCAGCTTTCCTGGGTTTGTTTGAGGGTGAAAATACGGGCAAAGCCATTGTGAAGGTGTCGTAGCCACTTCGTATTCATCTCAATAATTAAACCGCCCCAGCAACTCCTCATAAGCAGGAGTTGCTGGGGCGGTTTGCGTGTGGGGTAACGGCAACCTAGCCTGGTTGACATCAATCACGCCCAGGCTTGACATCCGTCATGCTACCGGAATACGCCGCGGAAGACCTTTGAAGCAGTAAACCACTTACTTCTTCACGTATGGAAGTCGCTCCTACTCCTCTACTTACTCTTCCCGAGCCGCCGCCGGTAAAACGCCCCCTAACCCGCGCGGTCGATGAGTTTTTCTACGACAACAAGATCGTCCGCGACTTCGGTATCGCCACCGTATTCTGGGGAATTGCCGGCATGTTGGTCGGGATTCTGGCCGCCTTCCAGCTGGCCTTGCCCGAGGCCAACATGAACACGGCCGTTACCACGTTTGGGCGCATCCGGCCCTTGCACACCAACGCCGTTATTTTCGCCTTCGTCGGCAACGGCATTTTCATGGGCGTGTATTACTCCCTGCAGCGCCTGTGCAAAGCGGCCATGTACTCCAAAAAGCTCAGCCAGATTCACTTCTGGGGCTGGCAGCTTATCATTCTTAGCGCCCTCATTTCTTTGCCATTAGGCTACACTACCAGCAAGGAATACGCCGAGCTGGAGTGGCCCATCGACATTGCTATTACGCTGGTGTGGGTGGTGTTTGGCTGGAACATGTTTGGCACCATTGCCAAGCGGCGCGAGCGGCACCTGTACGTAGGTATCTGGTTTTACATCGCTACGTTCCTGACGGTAGCCGTGCTGCACATCGTGAACTCCATGGAAGTGCCGGTAAGCTTCATGAAAAGCTACTCGGCCTACGCCGGGGTCCAGGATGCGCTGGTACAGTGGTGGTACGGCCACAACGCGGTAGCCTTCTTCCTGACGACGCCTTATTTGGGTCTGATGTACTACTTCCTGCCCAAGGCCGCCGGCCGGCCGGTGTATTCTTACCGCTTAAGCATCATTCACTTCTGGTCCCTGATCTTTATTTATATCTGGGCCGGACCTCACCACTTGCTTTATACCGCCCTGCCCGACTGGGCTCAAAGTCTGGGCGTAGCATTCTCCGTGATGCTGATTGCTCCGAGCTGGGGCGGCATGATCAACGGCCTGCTGACGTTGCGCGGCGCCTGGGACAAAGTGCGCGAGGAGCCCGTGCTGAAGTTTATGGTGGTGGCCATTACGGCCTACGGCATGGCCACCTTCGAGGGTCCGATGCTCTCGTTGAAAAACGTAAATGCCATTGCCCACTTCACCGACTGGATAGTAGCCCACGTGCACGTTGGCGCCTTAGGCTGGAACGGCTTTCTCACCTTCGCCGTGCTTTACTGGCTGTGGCCCCGCCTCTACCGCACCGAGCTGCACTCCAAGAAACTCGCCAACGCCCACTTTTGGCTGGGCACCATCGGCATCCTATTTTATGCTTTGCCCATGTACTGGGCCGGCTTTACTCAGGGCTTGATGTGGAAGCAGTTTAATGCCGAAGGCATGCTGCAATACCCTAACTTCCTCGAAACTGTGCTGCAAATAGTGCCCATGTACTACATGCGTGGTATCGGTGGGGTGCTGTACCTGAGCGGTGTGTTTTTGATGGTGTACAACCTGATAAAAACAGCTAATGCCGGTACGCTGCTGGCCGCTGAGAAAGCGCACGCGCCGGCCCTGCTGCCCGCCAGCCAGGATCCGCACGCCGATGCCGGCCACTGGCACCGCTGGATCGAGCGCCGCCCTTTGCAGCTAGCCATTGGTGCCACGGTTGCCATCCTGATTGGCGGCGTAGTCGAAATGGTGCCCACCTTCCTCGTCGATTCCAACGTGCCGACCATTGCTTCGGTGAAGCCTTACACGTCGCTGGAATTGCAGGGCCGCGACCTCTACATCAAGGAAGGCTGCTCGAACTGCCACACCCAGATGGTGCGTCCCTTCCGCTCCGAAACCGAGCGCTACGGCGAGTACAGCAAAGCGGGCGAGTTTGTGTACGACCGGCCCTTCCTGTGGGGCTCTAAGCGCACCGGCCCCGATTTGCACCGCCTGGGGGGCAAATATCCGCACTCCTGGCACTACAACCACATGATGGACCCCACCAGTATGTCGCCCGGCTCTATCATGCCGCCTTACCCCTGGATGTTTGAAAACGAGATTGACTACTCCGACCTGCCCGCCAAAATCAGAGTGCTGCAACAGCTAGGCACGCCCTACCCCGCTGGCTACGACAAGCAAGCCGTGGCCGATGCGCGCCGCCAGGCTGAGGGCATCGTGCAGGAGCTGAAAAAGGAAGACATCGAAGTGAAATCAGACAAGGAAATCGTGGCTTTGATTGCCTTCCTCCAGCGCCTAGGCACTGATATCAAAGTGAAGCCCGAGCAGGCTGCGGCCTCGGCTCAGTAACTCACCAATAAGGCGGTCATACAGAGCGCAGCGAAGCATCTCGCGTGCTGATGTTGCCCAGCTAAACAACTAAACACGCGAGATGCTTCGCTGCGCTCTGTATGACCGCCTCATAAATCAACCTCAATCCACCATGGATAAGAAAGTATTGCAGTCCATTGCCGGCGTCGAGATCTATCCCATTATCTCCTTCGTCATCTTCTTCCTCTTCTTTCTGGCCCTGCTGATTTACGTGGTCATCGCCAACCGTCAGCACCTGGATACCATGAGCAAGCTCCCCTTGCTCAACGAAGACGAAGCCCTGAAAAATCACCTCGAACACGATGTTATATGCTAACCAAGCGCACTACCGTCTTTACTGCGTTGGGTCTGCTCGGCACCCAGCTCGCAGCAGCCCAAACTGCCCCCACGGCGCCAGCTCCCACGGGTCCCGATCTGCTATTCTGGCTGCTGGGGGGCATTTTAGGCATCGTGCTTATTGTCGTGCTGGTCACGGGCGCCTCTATGGCCTCGGCTACGCACCGGCACTTCCGGAATGCCCGCGCTAAAGCAGTCAACAAGTCTTTCAACCAAGAGCAGAAAGGAGTTACCTCATGGTAAGCGTACCGAATCCCAAACGCTGGCCGCTGGCTGCAGGCTTGCTACTGTCCGGCACTGTCGCGCTGGCCCAGCCGACGGCCACCGCGCCCGCAACAGCCGGAAGCCCCGATGCGCAGATGCTGCTGTTCTGGTTTCTGCTGAGCACGCTGGCCCTCGTGCTGATGGTGTTTGTGCTGCTCTTCACGATGATTATCGTGAAGATGAAGCCCCAGCTGCGCAAAGTGTACGAACTGCCCACCGTGCACGACACCTGGAGCGGCAAGGTGCTGGGACTGCTCATTGGCGACGCCCGCTTGGTAACCGGTCAGTATCGAGACGAGGACATGGGCCACGAGTACGACGGCATCACGGAGTTCGACAACGACCTGCCGCCCTGGTGGAAGTACGGCTTCTACTTCACCATCGTGTTTGCCATTGGCTACCTGGGCTACTACCACGTGGCCAAAGCCGGGCAGCTGCAAACGGCTGAATATGAAACCGAAATGCAGCAGGCCGCCCTGCTGGTATCTACCGAGCCCGACGACCCCAACAAGCTCACGACCTATACCGCCCTCACAGCCCCCGCCGATCTGAGCGCCGGCAAGTCGATTTATACCACCAACTGCGCCCCCTGCCACGGCGCCAACGCCGAGGGCAAAGTTGGCCCCAACCTGACCGACGAATACTGGCTGCACGGCGGTGAAATCAATCAGGTGTACAAAACCATCAAGTTCGGCGTCACCAGCAAAGGCATGGTAGCCTGGAAAGGCAAGCTCGCCGGCAAGCAGATTCTGCAAGTTTCCTCCTACATCCAATCGCTGCAAGGCTCCAAACCGGCAAATGCCAAGGAGCCCCAGGGCGAAAAAGAAACGGCTAGCAAAACCAGCAAAACCATAGCCGCCGCACATTAATCAGCACACCTCGATGTCAGCCACCACCTACCATCCCAAAGACGACTTTCGCGACTCTATCGCCACGGTAGATGCGGCGGGTAAGCGTGTGTGGCTGTATCCGAAGCGGCCGAGCGGCCGCTTCTACCGCGCCCGTATGTGGATCAGCTACGGCTTGCTGCTGGTGTTATTTGCCGGCCCCTGGCTGCGCATCAACGACTTGCCGGTGCTGATGCTGAATCTGCCGGCGCGGAAGTTTATCATCCTCGGGCAAATCTTCTGGCCCCAAGATTTCTTTATTCTGCTGCTGGCGGCCCTCACGTTTGTGCTGTTTGTCATCGTGTTCACGGTGGTATACGGGCGGGCGTTTTGCGGCTGGGTGTGTCCCCAAACCATCTTTCTGGAAATGGTTTTTCGCCGCATCGAGTACTGGCTCGAAGGCGACGCGCCCCAGCAAAAAGCCCTCGACCGCGCCGATTGGGACTGGAACAAGCTCTGGCGCAAAACCACCAAGCACGCGCTGTTTCTGGTCATTTCATTTCTAATTGCCAACACGTTTCTGGCTTACATTATCGGGTCCGATGAGTTGGTCAGCATTATCACCGACCCGCCTCGCCAGCACCTCGGCGGCCTGACTTTCATGGTGCTGTTCACGGGCGTTTTCTACGCGGTGTTCGCCCGGTTTCGGGAGCAAGTTTGCACCATTGCTTGCCCCTACGGCCGCTTGCAAGGCGTGATGCTCGACAAAGACAGCCTGGTAGTCGCCTACGATTACCAGCGCGGGGAGCCCCGCGAAAAGCTGCGCAAAAACCAAACGCGCACCGCTGGCGACTGCATCGACTGCCACCAGTGCGTGCAGGTCTGCCCCACCGGCATCGACATTCGCAACGGCGCCCAGCAGCTCGAATGCACCAACTGCACAGCTTGCATCGATGCTTGTAACAACATCATGGCCCTGATTAACAAGCCCGAAGGCTTGATCCGGCACGCCTCGGAAAACAACATTGCTCAAGGCACCAAATTCCGGTTGCAGGGCCGCGTGAAAGTGCTATCGGGCGTGCTAGTGGTGCTGCTGATGGGGCTGACGTTTCTACTGGTGTCGCGCTCCAACGTGCAGGCCACGGTGTTGCGCACGCCGGGCCAATTGTTCCAAAAAACCGACCGTGGCACCATCACCAATCTCTACAACGTGTCGGTCATCAACAAGACCAATCATCCTTATCCAATTACGCTAAAGGTGCTGGAGCCGGCTGGGGGGCAAATTTCCTTCGTCGGTACCAATGGCCTGACGCTGCCCGCCCAGGGAATAACGGAAGGCGTGTTTTTCGCCGAGCTGCCGAAGTCGGCCCTGCACGCTACCAATCAGAAGCTGCGCATTGGCGTCTTTAGCGAGGGGAAGTTGATTGCCGAAACCAAAACCAAGTTCCTCGGGCCAGCGCAGTAGCCCGCGCCGCCTCATCATCGGCAGACTTCGCCGTCCGCCTTACCTCGACCGTTCGCATGACCACCTCCCGCTTTAATTTTTGGCCCTACGCCATCATTGCCACCTTCGTGCTCTTCGCCAGCTACATCGGCTTTATGGTGCAGCAGGCCATGCGCACCAGCGTCGACCTGGTCAGCGCCGACTATTACCAGCAGGAAATAGCCTACCAAAAGCGCATGGAATCGGTGGCCCGCACGGCGGCCTTGCCGGCTCCGGTACAGGTGCACTACAATGAAGATACCCAGCGCCTGACCCTGGAATTGCCCCCCAGCATGGCCGGACAACAGGTAGCAGGCACCGTGCATTTCTTCCGCCCCTCCGATCAAAAGCTGGACTTCAAGCTACCCTTCACGCCCACCCAAAAAGCCCCCCAGCAGCTCAATACCAGCAAGCTCCAACCCGGCTACTGGCGCCTGCGCATCGATTTTAAGGCCGGCGGCCAGCAGTACTTCGTCGAAGAAGAACTGACCATTAAGTAGAGTCTAGCTTATTAGCGCAAAAACTCCCCACTTCACAATCTCACCACCTCGCCAATGCTTTGGGCTGGCTTTCTTTTCGGGCTTTTGGGTAGCTTCCACTGCGTAGGCATGTGCGGGGCCATTGCGCTGGCGCTGCCGGGCGCGGGTGGCCCCAGCTGGCGCTACGTAGCCGGGCGCATGCTCTACAACCTGGGCCGCGTGACTACCTACACACTGCTAGGAGCGGCGGCGGGTCTGTTGGGTCAGGGCCTGAAGTTGGCCGGTTGGCAGCAAAGCCTGTCGCTGGTTTCTGGGGGGCTTATTTTATTACTGGTAGTGGCACCGGAGCGGTGGCTGAGCCAGGCCGCTGCCTTCCTGAAACTGGATGGCGTGTTGGTTCAAGTGAAAAGCAAGCTGGCCTATTTCTACCAGCGACCTTCTCTCGGCGCCCTCTACACCACGGGTCTTCTGAACGGTCTGTTGCCCTGTGGCATGGTGTATCTAGCGCTGGCCGGGGCGCTGAGCGTGCCGGGCGTGCTTGGTGCCATGCAGTATATGGCGCTGTTTGGCCTGGGCACGCTGCCCCTAATGCTAGCGCTTTCGCTTACCGGACAGCTAGTGCCCTTCGCATGGCGGGCTCGGATGCGGCAGGCAGTGCCAGTTTTGGCAACGAGTTTAGCCCTGTTGTTTATCGTGCGCGGGCTCGGCTTGGGCATTCCTTATCTCAGCCCACAGCTGAGCCACGAGGTTATTACAACTACCAAGCGCTCCAGCCAGATGCCGGCCACTATGCACTACTGCCGCGGCGAAACGCCCACACCGACTCCCAACTCAAAATAAGTACTGAACCAAGCCGGATTTCCGGATCACTCTCAACGCGTCGTTGCCATGCAAACCATTCTTGTGCCCATTGATTTCACGGCAGCGTCCGAAAACGCGCTGATTTATGCCAATAAGCTAGCCCTGCGCCTGTCGGCCGAGATTGTGCTGGTGTGTACCGGTGCCTCGCTAGACACGAAGCAGCGCGCCGATTTGCTTGGTCGCCTGCAAGCCTTAGCCGAGCGCCTGCGCTACCAGCAGCTCAGCCGGCAGAATGGACGTCGCCTCAGCTACCACTACCACCTAGCCACCGAGGCTCTACCCGACGGCCTCGAAGTGCTGGTAGCCGGCTACCGCGCCGACTTGGTCGTGACTGGCCTCACCCTCACCGACTGCGCCGCCGCTACGGCCGCCGGCACTCCCCTCACCCAGTTGCCAGAGTGCGTGAGCTGCCCAGTGCTTATCGTGCCCCCCGGCCGCCACGAGCTAGCTAGTCGGGTGGTTGTATCCGGCAACTTCGCCACCCTCGACACCAAGCACCTGTCGCAGCTCACGGCCCTGGCCCGCACCTCCGATTCTCATTTCGACCTGGTACAATTTTATCCCTCAAACACGACAGGACTTGGAGTGCTGAAAAAAGCCATGCTGCAAGTGCACGCCAGCTTACCCGAAGCGGCCGTGCATTTATTGCCCGAGGAAGATGCGCTGGAAGACATCAGCGAATTCTGCGCCCAGCAAAACGCTCAGCTCCTGGTTCTTGCCACGGCTGATGGCTGCCTGACTCGCCGCCTCTTCAATCCCCATTATATCAAAACCAACGCCTATCACTTGCGCATCCCTGTGTTGCTGCTGCCCACCAGCACCTTGCCCACCAAAGCCTGCTGCGACCATTGCGCCTTGCGCCAAGCCGCAGAAAACCGGAGTTTGATTCGCCTTGAAACCGTAACATTTTAAGCTAATAATGCACAAACTGCTGTAGAGACGCCATAGTTGAAGTCCCGCCATTGAACGGCAGTCGTTTGTCATCCTGAGCTTGCGAAGGACCTTGTCACGCCTGAGCAAGTCGTTCATCGGGCATAAGGTCCTTCGCAAGCTCAGGATGACAACTACTACATATTTAAACAACATCAGCAACGACCAGACTCCAACTATGGCGTCTCCATACCGTGCTGACAAACAACTTATAAGTCAACATATGCTTACCGAAACCGCTAACACCACCGATACCCAAACAACCCGCGCTACCGTCGAAGCATGGATGCGCAGCTTCCAGGACTGGCTTTGCCAGCAGCTCGAACAGGCCGATAGCGGCACTACTTTTAAGGAAGACCAGTGGGCCCACGAAGGAGGCGGTGGTGGCCGCACCCGCGTGATCGGCAACGGGAATATTTTGGAAAAGGGCGGCGTAAACTTTTCGGCCGTGTGGGGCCAGATGAGCGAAGCAGCGGCCCGCCAGTTGCTCATGCCCGACCCGAACTATTTTGCCACCGGCGTATCGGTGGTGCAGCACCCACGCAGCCCCATGGTACCCATCTCCCACATGAACGTACGCTACTTCGAGGCTGGTAATGGTGAAGCGTGGTTTGGCGGTGGGCTCGATCTGACGCCTATTTATGTGGACGAGGCGCAGGCCCGCTGGTTCCACGAGCAGATCCGGGAGGTTTGCAATCAGCACGATGCCAGCTATTACCCACGCTTCAAGCAATGGGCCGACGAGTACTTTTTCTTGCCTCACCGCCAGGAAACCCGGGGCGTGGGGGGCATTTTCTTCGACCGTTTAACGGTTGGTAAAGATGGCAGCTTCGACGACCTGTTTGCCTTCATACAAGCGGTGGGCGAAGTGTACGGCCGCACCTATTCCACTATTATGCGCCAGAATGCTAACCTGCCTTTCGGGGAAACGGAAAAGCAGTGGCAGCTGGTGCGTCGAGGCCGCTACGCGGAGTTCAACCTGGCCATCGACCGAGGCACCCGCTTCGGCCTGGAAACTGGCGGGCGCACCGAATCTATCCTGATGAGCCTTCCCCCGCTGGCCGCCTGGCATTACGACTATCAGCCCGCCCCCGGCTCGGCCGAAGCAGCTACCCAAGCCTGGCTGCGCAAAGACATAGAGTGGGCTTAGCGCAAATTGTACTAACCGGTTAAAAATCATAAGGCCTAGGTGTGTCATGGTTCGAATAGCGGACGTATTTAGTCCTTATGATTTTCCTATTTAAGCGAACTAGGGACATGAGCATACTCAAGGTAATTTTCTACCTAATTAAACCAAGGCATTAGCTCAAAGGCTTGAGGACGTTTTAATTTAAAGCACTGATATTTTCTATTTAAGCTCAACAGAAGAACGTCTCACTCATTATACAGGCACTAATCCAATAGCATCAAAAAATTACAGTATTTTATTGAAAGTATTTAATATAGCTTTCGGCTTAACTCTCAACGCCGATGGTATGAAGAAAACGTTTATTCAGTCTTCCCTCTTGATTTTCACTTGCGCTATTTCCGTGCAAGCCCAGCAATCCTACTCTGTTAAAGCCAAGCAAAATCATTTGGACCAGACTACCATCGACCGAACGGTGAAGCCTGGTAATGATTTTTACAGCTACGCGAACGGCGGCTGGCTTAAAGCCAATGAGATTCCCGCTACGGAGGCTTCGTGGGGGAGCTGGGGCATCATCCGAAAACAAACCCGGGCTCGACTACAGGAACTAATAAAATCCACTGCCGCCCAGAAAAACAAACCCGGCAGCGACGCGCAAAAGCTACAGGACTTTTACAACAGCGGCATGAATACAGCCGCCATTGACAAGCTGGGACTTCAACCCATACAAGCTGACCTGAAGCGCATTGATGCCATCACCAGCCCGCAAGGAGTTGTGACCGAAACTACAACGCAGTTTGCGACGGGGCTAAGCGGTAATATTTCGCCCTTGTTTAGTCTTGGGCACATTGCCGACCCAATTAGCAACGACGTCGAAACGGTGATACTTGGCCAGGGAGGAATGGGGCTGCCCGAGAAGTCGTACTACACCGATGCCAGTCCAAAAGCCGTGGCCATCCGGGAGAAGTACGTTGCCTACCTGCAACAGCTGCTCCAGCTCGCTGGCACTCCCGAAGCGGCCGCCAAGTCTAAAGCCGGGGCTATTATGGCCTTGGAAACCCGCTTGGCCGTGGGTGCTCGGACCGCTACAGAGAACCGGAATATCCAGAAATTACTGAATTATTATACGCCGGAAAAATCGACCCAGCAGTTTCCGCTGTTAGGGTTGGAGGCTATGTTTCGGAAGCTGAACATTCCCTCGACCAAGCTAATTGTGGCGCAACCCGAGTTTCTGGACGGCCTCAGCAAAGAACTGACCGCTACGCCCCTCGACACGTGGAAAGACTACCTAAAGGTGCGCCTGCTCAGTAACGCGGCCCCGTACCTGAGCAAGCCTTTCACCGACGCCAACTTTGCCTTCTACGCTACTGCTTTGTCCGGCCAAACGGAGATGCGGCCCCGAAACGAGCGGATAGTAAATGTCACGGATGCCATGCTGGGCGAAGTTCTGGGCAAAGTGTACGTGGAGAAATATTTCACGGCCGATGCCAAGAAGCGCATGGACGACCTAGTGCAAAATGTGATAACTACCTTCGGTGAGCGCATTCAAGCCAACAGCTGGATGACTGCCCCAACCAAAGAAAAGGCGATGCAGAAGCTGGGCACCATCAGAAGAAAGATTGCTTACCCCGATCAATGGAAAGACTATTCTGCCCTGCAAATTGGGCCCAACTACTTCAGCAACGTCAAAGCGGCTACGGCCTTTGAATTCCGGGATGGTTTTGGCCGGGTAGGCAAGCCTGTGAATCGCAATCTGTGGACCATGTCAGCGCCCACCTTGAATGCGTATTACAACCCGCTCAACAACGAGATTGTGTTCCCGGCCGGCATTTTGCAGCCGCCCTTCTTCGACCCCAAGGCTGATGACGCGGTCAACTACGGCGGCATTGCCACGGTCATCGGGCACGAAATCAGCCACGGCTTCGACGACCAGGGCAGCCAGTTCGATGCGCAAGGGCGGTTCAGTAACTGGTGGAGCAAAGAGGACCTGGAAAACTTTAAGGCGCGGGGCGCAGCCCTATCCAAGCAGTTCAACCAATACGTAGCCCTCGACACGCTGCACGTCAATGGCAAGCTCACCCTGGGCGAGAACATTGGCGACTTGTGCGGCGTGACGGTCGCTTATCAGGCCTTCAAGAAAACGGCCCAGGGCAAGAGCACCCAACTCATTGACGGTCTGACGCCCGACCAGCGCTTCTTCCTATCCTACGCCGCTATTTGGCGCACCAAAGCCCGGGATGAAAGCTTGCGGACGCAAGTGCTCACCGACCCCCATTCCCCCGCTAAGTTCCGGGTTGATGGCCCGCTCTCAAACCTGGAGGCATTCTATACGGCGTTCAACATCAAAGAAGGCGACGCCATGTGGCGGCCAGTCAGCGAACGGGTGGTTATTTGGTAGTTTAAAAACCGTACCTGACCGAAAAAAGCCCCCCAGGCGTCAACTGACGCCTGGGGGGCTTTTTGCTTCTACTGTGACCTATGATGCATTCGTAAAACAGTGGTGCACTGCTTTTAAGTACACCTGGCTTTTCTCTCAGATGAACTGTGTGCAGGGCAGCTTTTGGGCGACGCAAAACAATATGCTGGGGGGCATTTTTTGGTGGGAGAAGACTAGCCTATATCACCGCCTCGTCCCGTAGCGCTACTCTTGCGGCTCTAGCTCTTCTAGCGCAAACAATTCGGTGAGCATAGCCAGCAGTTCAGTGGCTTCGCCGCGCTGACAGGCAGCTTTGAGCTGCACCACGGGCAGCTTCAGAAACTTCTGGGTCAAGGACTTGGTGGCCTCGTCTAGCCGGCTGGCTTCCTCGGGGCTCATCTTCTTCTGAAACCGGCTTACTTCCTGCTGACGCATCTCCTCTAGGGTGCTTTTCAGCTTCTGAATAACGGGCGACACTTGCATGGTGCGACTCCACTCCAGCAGTTCTGCTATGCTTTCGGCAATGATGGCGCGCACGTGCGGCACGGCCGCTACCCGGCGGGCCAGGGCCTCAGACGCTTTGTTTTGAATGGCGTCGATGTTGTAGACGAGCACGCCGGGCACTTGCTCTGCAGCGGCCGCAATGCTGCGCGGCACGGAGAGGTCGATGAAGAACTTAGGGCTCAAAATAGCGAGGCCGGCTAGCAGCTCCCGGGTGAAAAAGGGCGAAGGCGTAGAGATGGCGGAAATCACGACATCTGCTTCCTGCAAGCCCTGGATTAAGTCGGCGAAATCGAGCACTTGCAAGCCGCACTCGGTGGCCAGAGCAGCGGAAGTAGCGGCGGTGCGGTTGCAGATGGTGACTTGGGCAAAGCGCTTGCTTTTGCCAAAATGCCGGCAGATATCAGTCCCTATTTCTCCTAATCCCACGATTAGGACGCGCGGCTGGCTGAGGGTGGCGGTGAGTTCTTGCACCAGCTCCAAAGTGGCGTACGAGCTGGAAGCGGCTCCGTCGCGGAAGGCGGTTTCCTGCTGCACGCGCTTGTTGGTGGCGAAGATGGTATGCAACAGGCGGTGTAAAAATGGGCCTGCAACGTTCGCATCCGCCGAGCGCTGGTAGGCCCGTTTCACTTGGCTGCTGATCTGCATATCGCCTACCACCTGCGCATCGAGGCCAAGCGCCACTTCAAACAGGTGTTGAACAGCTTTTGAGGCGGAGGTAAAACTGGTAAAATAGGTTTGCCAGGCGTAGGTGACAGCCAGACCTTTTACGTGCCCCAAAGCCATCATAATGGTATGGCTTTGGTCGGTTTCGGCGGCGTAGTATACTTCTGTGCGGTTGCAGGTACTAAGTACCAGCAAGTCGGTGAGGCCTTGGCGGTGCAGGTAGGCTAGAAGCTTATCGCAGGCCTCTTCGTCGAGGGATACCTGCTCTCGGATTGCTAGGGGAGCTTGCTTATACGACAGACTGAGGGCCTTAAACGGATGGGTCATAAAGGAAAGATGAAACGAGGCGAGCAGCGGACCGGGCGCTGCTACAAGCAAAGCGCCCGCAATAGCCAGCCAGCGTTGAGAGAAAGTGCTCATGCAGCTGGCTTATTGCAGCTCAAAGGTTCACTTTTTCCCCGTCAGGCTCCATGAGATCAATCAGCAAGTAAGATGATTGGTCTCAAGCTTAGCTTGATTTTCCTGTTAAGCCACCCAACCCTAATTCATGCATCCGGCGGCGTACAGCCTACGGAGCCGCGAAAAATTGACGAGTGTTTGACCGGTTACTCTGGGTTCGCGCTTCCCGTGAGGCGGGCAACACCAGCACTGGCACCGGACTGTGCAGCAACAGCTCCGCCGTCACGCTTTTATGAAACAAGCTTTCCAAGAAGCGATGCTTGCGCGCAATGAGTACCAGCAAATCGGGGCGCTGCTCGGCAATGGCCTGCATGATGCCTTCGGCCGGATACGTGTGGCAAATGTGGGAGGTAGTTACGCGGGGCAGGTCGTGGATAAGGCCGGTGCGCACTACTGTTTGCAAGGCTTGGTGGGTAGTGTGCCGGGTAGCCGATTCGGTGACGTGCACCACAGTCAGGTGAGCCTGCAAGGCATTAAGCACGTCGCGGATGGCATGCGTATGTTCGCCTAGGGCAAACAGGTCGCCATCGGCAGCGAGCATTACCTGCTTGGGCAGCCCTACTTGGCTTGTGTCGGGGGGCACAATAAGTAAGGGATATGGGTGTGAGCGCAGCAGCTTGAGCGCGGTGGTCGTTACCAGCTCATCGGGCGAAGCCTCCGTTTCGGGCCGACTCAGCACAATCAGCATCGGATTGTAGCGCTTAATGCTTTCCTGCACCGCCTCCTGCATATCGCGCACCCCAATTTCCGCTATTACTGGTACAGGCTGGTTGCTGGTCAGGCTATCCATAGCCAGCTTTATTGCCTCCTCGGTCCGGTTGGTGAGCTTACCCGTCAGCCGCTCCGGATCGAGCAGGGAGTTGCGGTGCACGTGCAGCAGCACAATGTGGGCATTCAGGGGCTGGGCCAGCTGCACGGCCAGGTTCAGGGCCCGGTGGGCTCCCATGAGAAAGTCAGTGAGGATAAGTAGCGTAGGAGTCATGGCAGTAGAACCCGTTAAGATAATAGGCAAATGTGGCTGTTCTGTTGTCCAGCGGCACTGTTTTAAGTCACTCTAAGAAGTGATCTTCATCATCCGTCTACCTCTGCCTGTGTGAGCGTACGGGGCGGCGAGGTACGTGTGCCCGCATTGCATTGCGGGGCTCTAGGGGGCCTTTCTAAGATAAGCTACGCTAAGTATAGAACGCAAGTTTTGTGGAGCTGCGGCTGGCATTATGCTCACCCCAACCAGCTTTTGGGCTCATCTTTTTGCCAGGAAATTCGCTCGACAGTGTCTAGGCGAACCGGCTGGAAGTCAGCTCCTATTAGCAAGCTTGGCTTTTAAGCATTTGGTGAATAAGTCGAAACAACGGTCTACCTTGTTGCCAGAGCTTTAACATTGAAAAAGCCACCTAGAGTCGAAATGTGCGGGCAAAACACTTTCTAAGGTTATAAGCTTCTATACTACGCGGCATATAGTGCGTATAAGCTGCTGTACATCTGACTTTTGCTTTGCCAACTACCACTCTTCTATTCTATATTCTGCTGGCCATCAATGTGGTGGTGATAGCTTGGCTGCTGTGGCGCTATACCCAGGAGCGGCGCTACCGGCGCTTACCTTACATTGCCCCCGCCCTGCGCGACTGGCAGCAGCAGGAGCCAGATCCCGCAGTTCGCCTGCGCCACCGGGTTGCGCTGGTCGGGGACCTGGGCGCCGTAGCCACCGATGGGCGCGACCCAGTGCTAAACCTGCTGCGCGGCTGGCTGGAAGAGGCCGGCGCCAATAGCACTGTCGTGGTGCTCGGCGACAACGTGTATCCTACAGGATTGCCGGCCGAAACGGCCCTGGGTCGCACAGCCGCCGAGCGCCGCTTGGATATACAGCTGGAAGCCTTGCGCTACCCCGGCCGCGTCGTGTTTTTGAGCGGCAACCACGACTGGAACAAAGGCCGCAGCAACGGGTTGGAGTACCTGCTTCGCCAAGAGGCTTATGTGCGGGAGCATTTGCCCAATGCTCAGTATTTGCCCCCCGGCGGCTGCCCGGACCCCGTAACGGTACAACTAGCTGACAAGCTATTACTCGTCGTGCTCAATACCCAATGGTGGGTGCAGCATGGCAAACGTCCTTTGGGTGCTGCGGATGGCTGCACAGCCACCGATAGCCGCATGCCGTTTCAGCAACTACTCAGGATTTTGGAAGTCAACCGGCACCAGCAAATAGTAATTGCTGGCCACCACCCGCTTTATTCAAATGCGTTGCACGGGGGTCAATTCACCACCAAGCAGCACGTATTTCCGCTCACTGCCGTGCACAAGCGCGCCTACGTGCCTCTGCCAGGCATTGGCTCCTTGTTCCCGATATACCGACGTTTAGTGGGCGCTGAAGAAGACATGGCTCATCCGCGCTACCGCAAAATGCGCCGCCGCCTGCTGCGGGTTCTGCACCAGTTTCCCAACATCATCTACGCTGCCGGTCACGACCACAACCTGCAGTATTTTGACTACAAGAATGGTCACTATCTGGTCAGTGGTTCGGGTAGCAAAACGGCTTATGTAGGCAAGGGTGGCAAAGCCACGTTTACGCACGAGCACAAAGGCTTTTTCGCGCTCGATTTTTATGAGAATGGCGAGGCCTGGTTGCGCACTCTGGAGCCCGGCAATGCCGACGGTACCGAGCGGGCCCCTGAAGCCTTCCGCCGACGCTTGTTGCCGGCTCTGGGGGGCATTTACAATGGGAGCCCTACTGCGGCGCGGGAATCAGCACCTGCAAACTCCAGGGGTTAATCTCCACGCTGATGGGCGTAGTTACGTATACGGGCTCACCATCTACTTGCACGAGTACGTCCGTTTGACCGGGTACCTGGATGCTGGCGCGGTGGCAGCGCAGGCGCCTCGTGTACACCGACGTATCGAAAGCATCGGTGTAGAGGTGATAGAGAATACCTAAAGCTGCCGTAGCGGGAAACGGCTCAATCAAGCATATTTCGAACTCGCCATCATCCAGGTGGCTATTGGGATTGATAACCACATTGCTGCCAAACGTACTGGCATTGGCAATGGTGAGCATAAAAGCCGACCCCTCAAACACCTCCCGGTCCGTCTCTATGCGATAGGTAGTGGGCTCGTAGTTCAGGTATTCCTGCAAAGCGATGCGCACGTAGGCACCAGGTCCGCGTGAGTCGCCGCTGCAAAAGCGCTCCACTACCAAGGCATTAAATCCTAAATCGGCGAGGTGCACCGAAAAATGCCCCCCGACGTGCAGGGTATCGATGGGGCGCAGGTCGTGTTGCCAAATGAGCGTGAGGGCCTCCTCCAGGTTCTGCGGAATGCGCAAGTCTTTCGATAAGCCATTACCCGATCCTAAAGGCAAAATACCCAAAGGAATTTTGCCCCCCAGCAGGGCCTCCCCTACTAAGTTTACGGTACCGTCGCCGCCTGCGGCAAACACAGCATCGTAAGTTTGGGCAGCTAGATGGGCCCGTAACCGGTCAAGGTCTTGCTCGCCGGTGGTATGGAAAAAACTTGCCTGCCGTCCGCGCGTGGCGCAGAATTCGGTAATAGTGCTCTCCAGATCCTGCTTGTTGATATCGCCGGAAATGGGGTTCAGCACAAACAGCAGCGAATGCAGGTGAGGGTGGGTTTCCGCAGCCATTGAATAGTAGTTGTAAGAGAAAAAGCGGGGGAAATAAGGCGATTATTGAGTTTACTAGAACTCGTCCTTACTTCTCCCCGCTCATTTTTTCAGCGTTTAAACGTTACTGCTTCAGTCCGCTAGGCACGCCACCCGGAAAACGCTCCGTAATTTCTTGCTCCAGCACGCTCACTCGGTTGCCCGGATTTGGGTGAGTACTCATAAACTCCGGTCCCCGGCTTTGCCCACCGCCGGCTTGCTCCAGGATTTGCATTACCTGAATCATGGCGCGGGGGTCGTAGCCGGCATCGGCGGTGTACTGCACCGCCAAGCGATCCGATTCCAGTTCGTCTTCGCGCCCAAAGCGCAGAGACACCACTTTGGCAATGGCCGCAGCCACAGCAGCTTTGCCAATGGAGCTACCAGGGCTATCGGGGTCGTAGGCGGCAATGGTGGCGGCGCCGGCCAAGCCCTGCGTGAGCTGCGACTTGGCCAGCTGCTCAGCGGAATGACGGCCAATTACGTGGCCTATCTCGTGGGCGAGTACGCCGGCCACCTGCCCCTCCGATTTCATATTTTTCAGCAAGCCAGCCGTGATAAACACCTGCCCACCGGGCAAGGCAAAGGCATTTATAGTTTGCTCATCAGCCAGCAGATGAAAGTCGAACTTGTAAGGCGACTGGCTAGCCTTGGAAGCTTGCACAAGCTCGGCCCCAATCCGCTTTATGGCTGCACTTGCCTGCTGATCCGGGTGCAGCCCACCGTACTGCTGGGCCATCTGCGGGGCGGCCTGCAAGCCGAGCGCAATTTCCTGCTCGGTGGTCATGTTCACGTGCTGCACTTCACCGGTTACCGGGTTGGTTTGGCGGTTGCAGTAATAGGTCACGAAGGAAAAGGCCGCGACAGCCAGGGCAATGATAAAACGAAGGCCTCCTCTCATAGCAGTAGGGAATTAAGGGCGGATAAAATGCGGCCTATAAGTCAGCCGCCGGGCTTCTAACGCGCACTCGTCGGCAGGGTTGCTTGTACATTATGCACCCAATATATACCAGTTCTCGTATCAGGCGAGAAGCCGGTCCGTTGCCGGTTGCTCTTGTCTAACTGCACACCATATTTCTCTCCCAATGAATCAGAAACGCACTTTTGGAGCCCTACTTACCATCTTGGGTATTATCGGCATTATTTACGCCGCCTTGGGCTTCCTGGGAATTGCCGGTGTCAATCTCAGCAAAATCAACTCCTTGGTTCCCTTCATTGTAGGGCTTATTTTCTTCTTTGCCGGTATCAACCTAGTCAAAACGACCAGCGACCGAGCTTAACCGCTTTTACTTCTTATCGGCATATGTGACAAAAAAGCCCCCCAGAGAACATCTGGGGGGCTTTTTTGTGATTCGTTCCGTTTTTTAATTTAGTCCTTTTAACTGTGCGAAGGCAACTAACGCTGGATCTAGCTTCAACCAATTTGATTCGTACCGCACACCGTCTGGCGCATGGGCATAAATCACGGTTCCATCCTTAATTGTGCGGATAATGTTGCTGCTCTCTTTCATGGGCAATGCTGGGCAGCCTTGGCTGCGGCCCAGCCGGCCGTGACGCTGCACAAACTCCTCGCATACGTAGTCGGCGCCGTGTACCACCACATCCCGGTTATCGGCGTTGGTGTTGTAGCTCGGATCCACGCCCCGCAGGCGCAGCGACAAGCCGTGCTTACCCGAGTATGTGTGCGTCGTTACGTAAAAACCCAAGCTACTCATTTCGGAGCCTAAGCGATTGGAGAAGGCTTGAGCAAACTCATCCCCAGTATTTTTGCCATGGGCTACCAAGGTATGGTGCAGCACTTTTGAGTTGCGCACATCAATAACCCACAAACGCTTTTGGGTGCTGGAGCGATTAAAGTCGATAATAGTTAGCGTCTGCTTGGCGGCGCTGGCCATACCCCGCTGCTTGAGTTGGTAGAATCCCAACAGCGCCTCCCGATACACGTCAAGGGGCAGCCCAGATATGGCCAAGCCCGATAGTGCGTACGTATGTAAGGTATGCTGCTCGAAAGCAGCTAAATATATTCCTCGCCGAGAGGCGCTTAATGTTGACTTAGATGTGCTGTTGGCTGTGCTGCTAGATCCACCATTCGCTTTGGCAGCGGTGCTGCCTTCTAGGGGGCAAATAATGGATAACAAGGTTAAGAACAAGCTGGCGAAGGCAGTCGGCTTATGCATTTTCGGCTGTAGCTATCGTTGCTGAATCATACTGAATACGAGGTCTGACAAAAGTCGGGCCGCCTAAAACTAACACACTTAAAAGAAATTTATTGCTTTAGCCTACTAAAAAGCCACCTAAGTGGGTTAAAACACGCTGCTTTTTAGCATTTCTAAGGGACTAATTGTACGCTCCTTGTGCTTGTATAATAGCAAGTTAGCTGTGATAGCTTTATCATCAGCTAATCTACTTTACGATAATCTTTGCTAAGATCAAATATAACCTTGATTTTTTTTCTGAGTATAATACAATATAATTATCCGAGTGTTATAAAATTTTCTGTCCTGTTCCTACCCCACCTATTGCATCGCGACCTACTTAAGTAAGCAGGTTGAGAATTCACTATTGTCATATCCACCTTATTATGACAACGTTTAATCACTTGGCTCAACAGCTGCAGGATGATCTGCGGCCCTTGATGCGCGATGCCGATATCTGTCCAACTATTCAGCAGGCCTTGTTAGCCCGTCTAACATTGTTCCTGCTTTTCACTTCTCATAAGCCTCCCTTAACCCTGAGTGTAAGGGTACCGCAACCACTGGAAGGAGCTGAATTAACTCTATACTTTGGGAATGCTCGACAGATTACGCTGCTCACCCGTCACATCCGAGCCCTTTCATCGAACAACGACCGCTTATATGATACAATGGTAACTTTACAGCAGCGGGGTCAGCAATTAGTGCAAAAAGCATGCTTCAGCTGGGAGATAGGTCGAGTGGTGCATACGTATTGTAATTGCTCAGCTTGGACATAGCTATCTTATTGCTTTAAAAGCTCGGAAAAACTAGTATTCACGGTTTGTGTACGTGAATGGAGGAAGCATGTGGTTGCTTTCCGTATATGTTTACTTATACTCCACTAAATTCAATTTGACCTTGAATTGCTATATTTATAATACAACGTATATGCAGAGGCTAATAATTATTGTTTATAAAGAAATTATCCTTAATTTTAGGCATGGAATTATCTTTTACCAAGCTTGTTTAGCGAATAATAGTAAGTTAAACCGGAGTATCGCGTCTCGTTGAGTACCCTACAGTCTCGGCAAATCCTTATGTTGTCTTGTATGTCTGCTTATCACTTAAGTAGCTAGTTTCAGCTTCTAAGTCGCTTTTGCAATTATAGTTTCGTACCTTATCCTTCCAGTACCTTAGTACCATTGAGTTGGTCCGGACACGGACAAAGATTACGCTTAGCTTACCCAGTACCACGCCCCGCTCCCTGCTTCCGCCTTTGCATTCCTGTTACCATGTCTTCTTTGCCGCACTTAATCGCGCGTGCTACGGCTGCCTATTATAGGCAGGCCCGAGAGCTTTATCCTACGGAAACTGATTTTAGCCAATGGCTAGCTACGCTCGATCCTGAGAATCGTCGGCGTTATAAGCTCCAGGGCTTGGATATGACCTGCTTACTCCCTCAGTTTCAACGCTTCTGCCTGGAGCGTCGCGGTATCTTTCTCCATGAGTTTATGGCCGCCCGCCTCACGCCCGATCAATACATTTATTGGCAGCAGGAAATGGCTATTGCCGATTTCAGGCCTTCGCACCCTCCTACCGATCTGTTTTAGCACAACCTATTCCGCCGCGTTCGGTTCTGAAGGAGTAATTTAGTGGTGTTGCTGGCCCGTGTTCAGTTGGTGCATGGGTCCTGCTCTACCGTCGCCCTTGTCACCTTATGCATTTCTTTCGTTTTTTCGCTGCTAGTGCCGCGACTTTATTAGTCAGTGCTTGCGGGCATGCCCTGCCCGAGTTCGAAGGGTTTGATAGTGCCGCTTGGCGCCGCGATACTTACGCCTGTCAAAACCAGCGGGCTCGTCAGCTGCCCATTATAAACCGCTATTGGGAACAACTCTACGGCGCCCGTATTGCCGACATCGACGCCCTGTTTGGCCGGCCCGATGAGGAAGAACTCAGCGCACAGACGGAAAAAACATACTACTATTATATCGAGCCGGGCACGCAGTGCACGCCGGCGCACCAGCGCTCGACCGCGAATAAGCTGGCTCTACGTTTCGGCCCCTTGGGTGTGGTAACTGAAGTGCTCTATGAGCGTCCGCTTGGTGTTTCTACGACGGCACCTTAAGTAACTGACACAGATGCCGATTTGCTTACAATAGTATGTTTATTCAATAGCTAGCCTACACAAAAAAAGCCCCCCGAAGACGTCTTCGGGGGGCTTTTTTTGTGTAGCGTTAAAAACAGGTGAGGCTTACTAGCCTAAGCCGCCCTCATTTGGATCAACAGTGGTGGGCTGAGTTGCGGGCTGCTTCTCGGCGCGGAGCACGCTTAGCTGACTAGGGCTCAATATGCGGCTGCATTCTTCCTCGTACTGGGCCTCCAACTCTATGGCTTTCTGACGGCGCAGATCAGCGTCGGAGAACTCATACTCTATCTCATCGAGGCGAGCGAGCTTGATTTGGTTCACAGCCCGTAGGCGGATGTACTGAGCTTCATTAAGGCGCAGTTGGCTACTCATCTGACGCGTGAGTCCATCTACTCGGGCTAATGAAGGCACCACAGTACCAGCACGCTCCGCATAGCAGTCTTTCTTCTGAGCAGTAGCCGAGCCAGTTAGGCAACCTAATAATAGTAGTGTTAAAAGTAAGGATTTCATAAAGTTACGCAGGGAGGAGAAGTGGAGTCGATAATCAAAAGTAAGTGGTGAGCTGTGCGCTGTAACGACTGGACAATAAAAAGGTTTTCTTTCTCTGCCCTTTCGGATAATGCAAATATATATGCTTTAAGTATAACTAACAAAAGAATTAAAAAATCTTAAGCTCAGCACTAAATCTGCTCCTTCGTACTCAATCAAATAGTGTGTTCTAACTTAATATTAGAACCATAAAAAGCCCCCCAGAATCAATTCTGGGGGGCTTTTTATGGTTATGCTGTGAAGCAATAAAACTTACTCTATGCCTTGCATCGGCTTATGATCAGTACTCTTGAAGTACTGCATGGCAATCAGCGAAACAATCATGCCGGCCATAGCGCCTTGCAGCACGATGGCTAGGAAAGCAATTGTTACGGACAGATCGAAGCCAAAAAGGTCTTGTACACGTGTTTGCTCCATAAAGTCGCGATTGACGGCTGAGTAGGCAATAAAGAATAAGCCAAACGTGACAGACGCCACTAGCGCCGTGACGATACCTGTTCCAAAACCTTGCAAATAAGGTAGCTTATCACCCTTTTGCCGCTTGAGCCGGGCAATAGCTAGGCAAGAGCCAATGGCTAGAATACCAGCATTTAGGAAGCTATACTCGATGCGAATAAAGCCCAATAAATTGGCAATCAAGAAATACGCTATCATGGCCACGCCAGTTAGCACGCCTATGCGAAATCCATTGTTCTCGGCAGTAATTCGAACGGCACCCATACAGGTAAGGGGAAAGTGTTAGAGGTGAATCAGTAAGACGGAGGAACTGCCCGGGTAGGGAAGGCTGTTAGCAAGCCGACCAATATTGGCATTTCCATTTGGTTTTTATACTCTTTTACTCGACGGGATGTTGTGCAAGCCATCTATTTTTTTGGTTTGCGATGCCGCAGAGGGCTTTTTTAGTAGCCAAATGGTTGAGTATGAGCAGCCCTTCATAATAGCTTAAGCAGCGTATATAGTCGAAGTACCGTACACAACAGCAATGGCGCGGGGCATTTTGCGTACTTTTGCGCGCCGAATTGTCCTTTTTCTAAGGTAGGCACCCACGATTTTCGCTTTCAGCATTTACACCTCTATGATTAGTACTTCCAATGTAAGTCTGCGCTACGGAAAGCGCATATTGTTTGAAGATGTCACCATCAAGTTCATGCCTGGTAACGTGTATGGCCTTATTGGGGCTAACGGTGCCGGCAAATCTACTTTTCTAAAAATATTATCGGGCGAAATTGAGCCAAACACTGGCTCGGTGAATATGCCCGCCGGTGCCCGCCTCTCGGTGCTGCGCCAGGATCAGTTTGCTTATGACCAATACCCTGTTCTTCAAACCGTAATCATGGGCCATACGCGCCTGTGGAAGGTGATGGAGGAGAAAGACACTCTATATGCCAAGGCTGACTTCTCGGATGCCGATGGCGAGCGGGCGGCGCAGCTGGAAGGCGAATTTGCGGACCTCGAAGGCTGGAATGCCGAGTACGAAGCAGCCGAGCTGCTTTCGGGTCTGGGTATTGGCGAAGACAAGCACTACACCATGATGGCTGACCTTGGCGGCTCGGATAAGGTGCGCGTGCTGCTAGCTCAGGCATTGTTCGGCAATCCCGACGTGCTACTGCTTGACGAGCCTACCAACGGCCTTGATGCCGAAACCGTGCTGTGGTTGGAGAACTTCCTCGATTCGTTTCAGAATACGGTGATTGTGGTAAGCCACGACCGTCACTTCCTCGATGCGGTGTGTAACTACATGGCTGACCTGGACTTCTCCAAAATAACTATGTACCCTGGCAACTACACTTTCTGGTACGAAAGCTCGCAGTTGGCCATGAAGCAGAAGCAGGACGCCAATAAGAAGACCGACGAAAAGCGCAAAGAGCTCGAAGAGTTCGTGCGCCGCTTCTCGGCCAATGCCAGTAAGAGCAAGCAGGCTACCTCCCGCCAGAAATTGCTACAAAAGCTGACGCTGGAAGATATCAAGCCCAGCTCACGTCGCTATCCTTATATAGCCTTCAAAGCCGAGCGCGAAGCCGGAAACCAGCTGCTAACGGTCGAAAACCTGAGCAAGAAGGTAGATGGGCAGACGGTGTTCCGCAACGTTACCTTCTCGCTGGATAAAAAGGACAAGGTGGCTATCATCAGCCGCGATGACCGGGCGCCCTCCCTCCTATTTGATATCCTGTTCGAGCAAATCCGGCCTGATACTGGCAACTTTAAGTGGGGCACCACCATTACGCCTTCCTATTTCCCCCGCGAAAACCACGAGTTCTTCGATACCGATCTGAACCTGGTAGACTGGCTGCGTCAATACTCCACGGAGAAGGACGAGAGCTTTATTCGCGGCTTTCTGGGTCGTATGCTGTTCTCGGGCGAAGAGTCATTGAAGAAGTCGAATGTGCTGAGCGGAGGCGAAAAAGTACGCTGCATGCTTTCTAAGATGATGCTAGAGAGCGGCAACGTGCTTGTGCTTGACGATCCCACGAACCACCTCGACCTGGAAAGCATCACGGCACTCAACAACAGTCTGCGTGATTACACCGGCTCGCTGCTCTTCGTATCGCACGATTTACAATTTATTGAAACCATTGCCAACCGCATTATCGAGCTTACGCCCGACGGCATCATCGACCGTCGCATGAGCTACGAAGAATACCTGGCCGACGAGACCATCAAGGCTCAACGCCAGCGCATGTACCAACTCGTCTCCTAAGCTCGTTGTAGCTGTCTATGAAACGCACCCTGCTCTCTTGGGCCCTAGCTGGGGCCGCCCTCCTGCTGGCTCCGGCCGCTGCCTTTGCTCAGACGGATAGTACGGCTCGGCCGGCACCAGCCAAGCCACAGCTGAATACAGCCCCGCCGGCTGCTCCGGTACCGGCCACGCCGCCTCCCACCCAGCAGCGGGAATACGAGGCGCGCCCTTCCGTGCCCGTGCCGCCGCCCCCACCCGTAGATGAGCCGCTACCGGAGCAGCGCAACCCCAATAGCCCTTCGGGGCTAGAGTTCCCGACGGGTAGCCGCGCCTCTGAGCAGCCAAAGCCGTTGCGGCGGTATTTCTTGTACAGCAACTTTGGTTTGGGCTTCAGCAGCATTTACGGGCTCACGCAATTCAGCATCAGCGCGGCTCCGGCTGTGGGCTACCGCATATCCGAGCGCTTTGCCATCGGGCCGGGTATCTCTTATGCTTATAACAGCTATTCCTTCCGCGGTAGCGGCAGCGGTAACAGCATCCGCACCAATAGCTTTGGGGTGAAAGGCTTCGCTCAGTTTATTTTCTACAAAGACTTTTTCCTGCACGGCGAGTACGAGGTAACCAAAGCCGAAGTCCTATACCAAGACCAGCAAGGTTTTTTGTTTCCCGGCAAGCGGACGGTGAATACTCCCCTGGCAGGTGCGGGTTACCGCACCCGCTTTAGCGACCGGGCCGCCGCTGACATTGTTGTCCTCTACAATTTCAACGATGGCATCGATGATATTTACGGGCAGCCGGTTATCCGCTTTAGCTTCCTGTTCGACTTAAAATAATAAGAAAGCCCCTAGACTATCTCTGGGGGCTTTTTAACACTAAAGAGCCGCTGTCCCGGGAGGAACAGCGGCTCTTATGGTTTCAAGACGTTAGGTGTCGGGAGCAGCAACCTAGCTGCTGCTCACCTAGGGCGCTAAACTGTACCGCCCCGTACTAGGCGCAGCACTACAGCAATGATAGCGATGACCAACAGAATATGGATCAGGTTACCAAGGCCAAAGCTATTGAAGCCCAGGAAGCCGAGCAGCCAAATGATGATGAGGATGACGGCAATGATGTACAGGAGATTTCCCATGATGTTTAGGGTTGAGGTGTAGGGTGAGGGAAAAACAAATTGCTCGTGAGTCAGTTGATTGTGGTTTAGGAATCAATCAGCAAACGATTTGCGGATTTGTACGCGGAGCTTTTCAAAAAAGATATATCTGAAATGTATAATTAAATTATTCCAACTATTATTTGTCACCTAAAAGCGCTCTAGCGAGTATTCAAAGGCCTTTTTAGGTCGAGCTTATTTTTTTCATCCAATTAAATAAAGAGCTATTCTAGGTCATTCAGTAGCCGGCCCTGTAGGGGTTGTAGGCGCTAATAGTTGGGGTAGCCTGCTTTTCAGATTAGTTTTGCACGCCGGCTAGCCGGCCTTCACCCCATCTTCCCACCCACTTTTCTTTCCTATGCTCCACGTCGCCGTTATTGGCTCGGGCACTATGGGCAATGGTATTGCCCACGTTTTTGCTCAGCACGGATTCCCCGTTACCCTGATTGACATTTCGCAGCCCGCGCTCGATAAAGCCCTGAGCACCATCGGCAAAAACCTGGACCGCCAAGTGGCTAAAGGTGGTCTGAGCGAAGACGACAAAGCCGCCACTCTTGGCCGCATCACAACGCATACCAGCATCGCCGAAGGCGTCGCCGATGCCCAGCTCGTGGTAGAAGCCGCCACCGAAAACGTAGACCTAAAGCTGCAAATCTTCCGCGATCTGGACTTATACGCTCCTCAGGGGGCTATTTTGGCTTCCAATACGTCGTCTATTTCCATCACTCGCATTGCCGCCGTCACCAAGCGCGCCGAGCAGGTCATTGGCATGCATTTCATGAACCCAGTGCCGGTGATGAAGCTCGTGGAAGTAATTCGCGGTTACGCCACCTCCGACGCGGTGACCCAGCAGGTAATGGACATCTCGCGCCAGCTCGGCAAAACGCCCACCGAAGTCAACGACTACCCCGGCTTCGTAGCCAACCGCATCCTTATGCCGATGATCAACGAGGCCATTTACAGCCTGTTTGAGGGCGTGGCTGGCGTGGAGGAAATTGACACTGTGATGAAGCTAGGCATGGCTCACCCCATGGGCCCGCTGCAACTAGCCGACTTTATTGGTCTGGATGTGTGCCTGGCTATTTTGCGGGTGCTCCACGAAGGCCTTGGTAACCCTAAATACGCGCCATGCCCGCTGCTAGTGAACATGGTAATGGCCGGCCGCCTGGGCGTGAAGTCGGGCGAGGGTTTCTACACCCACACGCCGGGCAACAAGGAGCTAGTAGTAGCCTCGCGCTTTCAGAAATAAGCATCCTTGTACTTAAAAAAAGCTCCCCAGAAATGTTCTGGGGAGCTTTTTTGCGTCTGAGGACTGTAAATCTCTGCGTTTCCCTCTGCGGGAACATCACGTTGACAGATTCCGCAGAGGACCGCGGAGGGAAACGCTGAGGTTCGCAGAGGCTGCTCATTGCAAATGTTCAGTTTTAAACTTTTCGGGCCCAAATTCCCTTTTTAGCGTAGAGTAAATCTGCTGGCGGCCGTTGAGCTTTGATTGTCCAAATAGCCATCAGCACCTAACCTAGACCAACCCCCATCCTAATGGAACAAGCAACATTCGGCGCCGGCTGCTTCTGGTGCGTAGAGGCCGTTTTTCAGAACCTTGAAGGCGTAGAAAAAGTCGTTTCGGGCTACACTGGCGGGCGCATCGCCAACCCTACGTATAAGGAAGTATGCAGCGGCCTTACAGGCCACAACGAGGTAACGCAAATTACCTACGACCCGCAGAAAATCAGCTTCGAGGAACTGCTGGAAGTATTTTGGAAAACCCACGACCCGACCACCCTCAACCGCCAGGGCAACGACGTGGGCGACCAATACCGCTCCGGTATTTACTACCACAACGAGGAGCAGAAGCGCCTGGCCGAAGAGTACAAGCAGAAGCTCAACGACGCGGGTGCCTTCCCCAAGCCCATTGTGACTGAAATTCTCCCTCTAGGTACGTTTTACCGCGCCGAAGACTACCACCAGAACTACTTCAACCTCAACGGCAGCCAGCCTTATTGCCAGTTTGTGGTGAAACCCAAAGTAGACAAGGTGAAAGCCGTATTTGGTGATAAGCTGAAGAAAGTCGCTTAGGCGTCGGCAATGCTGCTAATAGATTGTCATAAAAAAGGCCCCCCAGACGTTCTCCGGGGGGCCTTTTTTGCGTAAACGTATTCGCATTAGCTTAGCACCCGGCGCCGCGGGCGGCCATCTGCTACCTTTAGCGAGTGGGGTGGCCCGGCTTTCGGACGACGCCCTGCTGTTTCACTTTTCCTTCTGCTTATGGCCGCTGTCGATTCTACTCTGATGGCCTTACTGGCGCAAAAATGTCCGCGCTGCCACCAGGGCGACCTGTTTACCCACTCGGCTTACAACCTGGCCAAGTTTACGGACATGCCCGCCAGCTGCCCGGTCTGCGACTTGCAATACGAGCCCGAAACCGGCTTCTACTGGGGCGCGATGTACATCAGCTACGCCTTTTCCACGGGCATTGTCATTATCGTCGGGTTTATCCTTTACAACTTCTTCGGCGACCCCGCCACCTGGGTTTACATCACGACGGTAGCATTGGCTACGCTGCTTTTTACGCCCGTGCTGCTGCGCTACTCGCGTACCGTGATGCTCTACTTCTTCGGCGGCACCCACTACGACCCTGAAGCCGCCGGGCGGGCTCTTAAGAAATAGCAAGCTCGCTTCGCGTAATCAGTCCAGCTACTATTTTCGCGAGCCAGACAAAACCAGCCACGCGCCTCAGCTTCTCCATGCCACACCTGACCCGCACCACCTCCGACAATCCCGATTTCAGAAGCTTGGTCCGGCTGCTCGACCAGGATTTGCTGGTGCGCGACGGGGCCGAGCAAGAATTTTACGGGCAGTTTAATAAGCTTGACAATATCAAACATGCCGTAGTGGCCTACGAGGGCACCGAGCCCGTGGCCTGCGGGGCAATCAAAGAATTTAGCCCCGACCTAATGGAAGTAAAGCGCATGTTTGTGCACCCCGCTTATCGCGGAAAAGGCATTGCCCAAGCAGTGCTAAGCGAGCTAGAGCGCTGGGCGAAGGAGCTGAACTACACCGGCTGCGTGTTGGAAACCGGCAAGCGCCAGCCCGAAGCCATCAGGCTTTATCATAAAAGCGGCTACGCATTCATACCCAATTATGGGCAGTACATCGGCGTAGAAAACAGCGTGTGCATGCAAAAGCAGCTCGCCTGATTTGGCTTGCCGTTACTTGGTTTTCCGCTGCTTGGGTTGTTGCTGAAAAACCTTGTTTAAGAAGGCTGCGGTGTAATTTAGCGTCGGCTCAAACCAGGGGTTGAATAGCGGAAACGTGTGCGGCGCTTCGGGGAAAGCGTGGGCTTCGTGGTAGATACCGAACTCATCGAGCTTCTTGGTCATATCGTCGCGGCCGGCGTGCATGCGGTCCACGGAGCTGTTAATGAACAGAATAGGCGGCATTTGGGCGGTTACGTGGTTGAGGGCGCCGGCCTGGTGCCACAGCTCGGGGTTTTCCGTTTTGGACGCCCCAAACCAGCGCGTAGCCGCCGACAGCCCTTTGCTATCATCGCCCTCCCCCGATTCGGGGTGAATGAAGGCCAGCGTCCCATCCACATCCACGATGGCTTGCACGCGGCTGGAGTGGCTGGTGTTGCAGGCATTGCCCTCCAGCTGCGGGTCGCCGTTGGTGGTGCCGAGCAAAGCAGCCAGTTGTCCGCCCGCCGAGAAGCCCCACACAGCAATCTTGGTGGTGTCGATCTGGTAGGTGCGGGCGTTGGCACGCATCCAGCGGATGGCCGCTTTCAAATCCGTAACGGCAGCCGGGTACAGCGCTTCCGCCGAGAGTCGATACTCTGCCGTGACGGTCACGTAGCCTTTGGCGGCGAACTGCTGGGCCATGGGCACGTGGTGGGTGCGGTCACCGGAGCGCCAGCCGCCGCCGTGAATAAACAGCACGGCCGGGTAGCCTTGCTTGCGCTTGGCCCTCGGCCGAAAGACATCCAGCTTCAGGTCCCGACCTTCAATGGTGCAGTAGGTCAGGTTTGGTTTGGCTTCAATGGTAGAGGGCATGGCCGGCCGGGCCACGGTAGCGTCGGGATACTTTTTCTTAACGCTGACATACGCGCTATGCACAGTAAAGGAAGTATCGCGGGGCGGCAGCTGCTGAGCCGCTACCGACAGCGCAGCACTAAAAAAAAGCCCCCCGACGATTGCCAACGCCCGAAATGGCACCAATAAAATCTTCCTCATAATTATAAAGCGAAATTGAATAGCGGAAAGTGGTCTAGGGGGCTTTTTTGTTGTTTTGGCTTGGCCTGTTTACCTAGTTTTGGCTAGTGCTCTTACACCGTCATGCTTTCCTCCACTGCTTCGGCAATGTCAATTTCCTCCAACGGCGGCACTGGCGCAAAGCGGCTCTCATGGAAATTAGCCTCCGGAAAACCAGGGGCTACCTCCGCATTATTGATTTCCTCCAAGGTGATGCCGTAGCCGCGGTGCGTGTTGTACACGCCACGCACGGTATAGATTGGCCCGCGCTTCGGGGTTTGAATATTGGGGTTTTGTACGAGCAAAAGGGTGAAGTCATCATTAGTGCAGATGACCTCCTGACCAGGATGGAATAGAGGCGGCTTCATGGTGCAAAGATACAGCCGGCAGCCGTGCCCCCATGCGCACAAGCATTGACTTCTACAGCTCAAACCCTAAAGCAACGAATGAGGCTAAAAAAGTCCCGCTAGCTTTTGCAGTGTGGCTAGCTGTTTCTACTGTTTGCTCCCTAGGGTTTTTGTATTTTCACTTATAGATAACGCAAATAGTAAGAGCCTTTTAGCTCTGAAAAACTACAGACCGACTTTATCAGCCATAGTGAGTAATTCTTGCACTTAACGTTGGCGAAGAAGATGAAGAAATCAGGGTTTCAGTGGTTCCCGTACCTAGCGCTTTTCCTGCTGCTGTGGGCTTGTAGCGAGCGGAAAACCGCACCCTCGCGGAAGGCTCTGAACGAGCTGAATCTCAGGGCCGGCAAGCTCATACTCTGCGGCCCACCCGATCAGCAATTCGGCACGGTGAGCTTCCCCATTTCGTGCCGCCCCGAAACCCAGGCTGACTTTACGCTGGCCGTAAAGCTGCTGCATTCCTTTGAGTACGAGGAGGCCGAGAAAGTATTTGCCGCTATCATCGGCAAGCAGCCGGAGTGCGTCATGGCCTATTGGGGTGTGGCCATGAGCAACTTTCATCCTCTCTGGACGCCGCCCTCCGAGTCTGAGTTACGGAAGGGCGCGGCTGCCCTCAGCATTGCGCAGGCTCTGCCCGCGCCTTCTTCTAAAGAAGCGGATTATCTGGCCGCAATAGCCGCCTTTTATAAGCAGTGGGACACGGTAGATCACCGGACCCGTTGTCTGCGCTTTGAGCAGGCCATGGAAAAACTATCGGCCAAATACCCTGACGATAAAGAAGCCACCATCTTCTACGCCCTCGCGCTCACGGCCGCCGCCGACCCCGCCGACAAGTCATTTAGCAAGCAAAAAAAGGCTGGAGCCCTTCTCTCCTCTTTGTATCCGGGCCACCCCAACCATCCGGGCATTGTCCACTACCTCATTCACACCTACGATGTGCCGGAGCTGGCCAGTTTAGCTTTGCCTGCGGCGCGCAAATACGCCTCGGTGGCGCCCTCCTCGGCGCACGCCTTGCACATGCCCTCGCATATTTTTACCCGCTTGGGGCTGTGGCAGGAAGATATCACGTCGAATCTGGCCTCGGTGGCCGCCGCCCAATGCTACGCCGAGCAAGCCGGTATCAAGGGTCATTGGGATGAGGAGCTGCACGGCCTAGACTACCTCATGTATGCGTATCTACAACAAGGCGACAACACGCTCGCCAAACAGCAGTGGGCGTATCTGGATACCATCTCTACTGTTGAGCCTATTTCCTTTAAAGTAGCGTATGCGTTTGCCGCCATTCCGGCGCGCTACGTGCTCGAAAACAAGCAGTGGCAGCAGGCTTCTCAACTAGAAAGCCACAGCGCTGCTTTCCCGTGGGAGAAATTTCCCTGGCAGAAAGCCATCCTGCACTTCACCCGCCTGCTAGGGGCCGCGCATACCAGCAACCGAGCAGTGGCCGAAACAGAAAGGCAAGAACTGGCCCGACTACAAGCACTACTGACCCAGCAAAAAGACGCCTACAAAGCCAATCAAGTGCAGATACAGCTGACGGCCGGCACGGCTTGGATGCGCTTGCAAGCAGGGAAGCCCACGGAAGCCCTATCACTTATGAACCGCGCCGCCGCCATAGAAGACAGCACCGAAAAGCATCCGGTCACGCCGGGGGAAGTACTGCCGGCTCGGGAGCTTTTGGGCGATATGTATTTGCAGCTGCAGCGCCCCGCCGATGCCCTGGTTGCATATGAAGCTACTCTGCGGCAGCATCCCAACCGGTTTAATAGCCTGTACGGCGCGGGATTATCGGCCGAGCGAGCCGGCAACCCTGACAAAGCTCGCCGCTACTATCAGCAACTGCTTTCTATAGTCGCACCCCACTCCACGAGGCCAGAAGTAGCCGTTGTGCAACGCTATTTAGGGAAGCATGGCTTGAAGAAGAATATTGCATCAGTCTATTCTAAGCCATAGCAAGGCAGATGCTAAAGCAAAAAGCCGGCGGTAGTTTAACCGCCGGCTTTCCTATAGAGGTGATGATCTAAGCCTAATGATTAATAGGCGCTTCAACAAGCAAGAATCGTGTGTCTGCCGCGCATTCTAAACTAACGTGGTCGGCTTCCCAGATGCCAATGCTGTCGCGGGCTTGTAGGGTCTGGCCGTTTAGCGCCACGCTGCCGCTGATGATGAACAGAAATACCGCCTTATTGAGCGGGTTAAGGCGGTATTCCACCGTCTGGTGGGCATCGTAGTAGCCCAAGGACAGTTTCGCGTTCTGGTTGATCCAGCAGTGGGCCTGTCCTTCCTCGTTGCTGACGATGGTGGTTAGCTGATTTACCCGCTTGGCTTCCGGAAACTGCCGACGCTGGTAGCGGGGGGCAATATTCTGGAGCTTGGGCTCAATCCAGATTTGCAGGAAGTTCACCTCGTCGTCGCCCACGTTGTGCTCCTCGTGGCGCAGGCCGGTGCCGGCGCTCATGATTTGCACCCAGTCTTTGTGCACCACTTCGGTGTAGCCTAGCGTGTCTTTGTGGTTCATGCTGCCGGCCAGCATCACGGAAATAATTTCCATGTTGGTGTGCGGGTGAATGCCGAAGCCGTTGCCGGGCTGCACGAAGTCGTCGTTGAACACGCGCAGCAGGCCAAAGCCGTTGCGCTGGGGATTAGCGTAGCTACTGAAGCTGAAGGTAAAGTTGCTTTTCAGCCAGCCAATGTCTTTGCGGCCGCGCTCATCGGCGCGCGTGATGCTGTAGTTCATGCTTCGACGGGTAAGTGGTGTTCGAAAGCGAATTCAGCGAGCGGCTTGCGTTGGCGGGGGGCATTTTCGCGGGTGCGGAACGGCTCGTCGAGCTGCTCGGCGGGGCCAGCATAGCCGAGGGCAATAATGGCTACTGAATCTAGCTCGTCGGAGAGGTTGAACTGCTCGCGGGTGCGCTCCTGATCAAAGCCACCCATCATATGGGCCGATAGGCCGAGAGCCGTAGCTTCGAGGATCATGGTAGTGTTGGCCGCGCCCACGTCGTGCATGGCGGTGCGGTTGAGGCTGCCGTTGTCGAAGTGAGTTTTAACCAATGACAGAATGAGTACCGGCGCGTGCTTAGCCCAAGCTTGGTTGGCGGGCACCAGGCATTCCAATAAGCGGCTGAACGCTTCCGTATCGGACTTATGAGCGTAGATGTAACGCCAGGGCTGCTCATTCATGGCGCTAGCAGCCCAGGAAGCCGCCTCGAATACATGGTGCAGCGTATCAGCAGATACTTCCTGGCTGGTGAAGGAACGTGGGCTCCAGCGCTTGCGAATAAGGTCGCTGACGGGGTACGAAGTGGGGGCAGTTTTCATATGAAATACAGCGTTAAGTCAACATGCTAACTAGGATTTGAGCCCTAGTTGGATTCATTTTCTGGCATCCCTCTCTATCCGTGACGGCGTGTCTAGGTGAGGTAAGCAAGCGAATCCTGTACAAATGTACATACATTTAATGTATGTACATAATTCATGCGAAAGCAAATTATCACTGGGGTGAAGTTCCCTTGCCGCTGTATGATGGCAGCGCAGAATTTCTGTATTTCGGGTTGAACACTTTGCTTAAATTTCCCCGCTATGGCCTCTGCGCCTGCCTTTGCCACTGCTGCTCGCGCCATGCTCACTGCCACCTTGAGCAAGGTTCCCTATTTGCCCCCCACCGCTATAACTGACTTCGTAGCCTACTGGACGAAAGAGCTACACGTACCACGCAACGATTTTTTGGTTTCGCCGGGCCAAACCGAGCAGTACCTCTATTTCACCTATCATGGCACAATGCGCATTTTCTACCCGACAGCGAACGAAGAAATCTGCGTGGGCTTTGTGCACCCGGGCGACATGGTTTGCTCCTTTCCTTCGTTCGCGATGGGCAAACCTTCGGAGTATGCGATTCAAGCCCTACAGTCCAGCGGCTTAATCGCCATTGCCCGAAGCGAGTTTCAAGCCTGCCTGGACAACAGTCCGGCCCTAGCCCGACTCTGGCGCGCGGAACTCGAACGCACTCTGATTGGCCGCATGGAGCACGAAATAGACTTGCTGCTGCCCGAGCCCGCCCAGCGCCTAGAAAGGCTACGCCAGCGCAGCCCCCATATTTTCCAGACCGTTCCGAAAAAATACCTGGCCTCTTACCTCCGCATGACGCCCGAAACCCTGAGCCGGCTCCGCTAAATATTGATTGAAATCAAGGCGCAGAAGAAGTGCAGGCTAGACCTTTGGCAAAAAACAAACGCTATGAACGCCACCGCTTTTCTTGCCCGTCTGGATCAGGCTACCCGCCAGTTGCTCGCCACCGTGCAAACCGAGCTGGAGCCCCTGGACCTGGCCCAACTCAACCATCAGCCCGCGCCCGGCGCCTGGAGCATACTCGAATGTCTGGAGCACCTGAATCGGTACAGCCGCTACTACAATGAACGCCTCGCCAAGGCACTGACCCAGCCTGGCACTTATGCTAATACGAAGCAAGCAGAGGTCGGCTACAGCTGGTTGGGGGGCAAATTTATCCGCATGATGGCGCCTGACAACACCAAGAAAGCCAAGACGCTGGACCGTATGAACCCCAGCGGAAGCCATCTGGGCCGCGAAGTGCTGGCGGAGTTTGCTCATCATCAACATCAGCTACTGGAGCTACTAACCCAAGCTCACCGCGCCGCCCTCAACCGCAAAGCCGTGCCCATAGAGTTCTTCAAGCTCCTCAAAATGCGCCTGGGCGAAACCTTTGAGTTTGTAGTGCTTCATGAACAGCGCCATGTGCAGCAAGCGTTGCGGGCGAAAGCAAGTTGGCCAGCTGAAGCGGGCGCAGCTAATGCAGCGCAAAATTCCTTAGCAAAACCGAGTCGAGTTGTGGCGCAAGCAAGTCTGTAACCTTCGTTTAGAGCAGCATACTCCCGCACAGACATGCTGCCGCTTTTAAAGGGTTGACTAAATAGCCAAAAAAGCCGCTCTCCTCGTAAGGAAAGCGGCCTCTTATTTTACAAGGTGTGATTAAACGGCTACGTTGTGCTCGCGCAAGGCGTCATTCAGCGACGTTTTCAAATCCGTGCTAGGCTTACGCTGACCGATAATCAGAGCGCAGGGCACGTGGAACTCGCCGGCCGGAAACTGCTTGGCGTACGAGCCCGGAATCACCACCGAGCGAGCCGGCACGTGGCCACGGTATTCCTTAGGCTCGGCACCCGTCACGTCGATGATCTTGGTGGAGCCGGTAATTGTCACCCCAGCGCCGATAACGGCTTCCTTGCCGATGTGGCAGCCTTCCACCAAGATGCTGCGCGAGCCGATGAAGGCACCATCTTCAATGATAACTGGGGCTGCCTGCACGGGCTCCAAAACGCCCCCCAGACCTACGCCGCCACTCAAATGCACGTGCGCACCCACTTGCGCACAAGAACCCACCGTAGCCCAAGTATCCACCATGGTGCCCTCGCCTACCCAGGCGCCGATGTTCACGTAGCTGGGCATCAGGATAACGCCGGAAGCCAAAAAGCTGCCGTAGCGGGCTGTGGCGGGCGGCACTACGCGCACACCTTGGGCTTCGTAGCCAGTTTTGAGGCGCATTTTGTCGCGGTACTCGAAGGGCTTCAGCTCCAGGGTTTCCATCTGCTGAATGGGGAAATACAGAATGACGGCTTTCTTCACCCAGTCGTTTACCTGCCATTGTCCGTCGGCGGTGGGCTGGGCCACGCGAAGGCGCCCTTTGTCCAGTTCTTCGATTACGGCGTGAATGGCCTCAGTGGTAATGGATTCGCGCAGTAGCTCGCGGTTGTCCCAAGCGGCTTCGATGGTAGCTTGCAGGTCGGTCATGAAAGTAGAGAAGATGAATTCTAGCCGGTAAAACTACATAATTAGGGTGTGTTGCCAGACACAACTTAGTGAGGCAGTGAAATGGTGAACTCAGATCCATGGCCTTCCTGGCTTTCTACGGCCAGCCCACCGCCGTGACCCTGGGCGATGATGTCATAGCTCAAGGACAAGCCCAGGCCCGTACCCTCGCCGGGGGGCTTTGTGGTGAAGAAGGGCTGGAAGATTTTCTCGCGCACTGCTTCGCTCATACCCGTGCCGTTGTCCTGGATCCGAATGTGCACGTGTCCATTCACCTGCTGAGTCGAGACCCGCACGGTGGGCTGGTAGCCGGCCTCGCCCTGTTGCTGGCGTTGGCGCACGGCGTAGAAGGCATTGGTAAATAGGTTGAGCAACACCCGGCCCACATCCGGGCCCACCATGGTTACGGGCGTCAGCTCGGTCGCGAAGTCCGTAGTCAGCTCCACGTTAAAGGCTTTGTCTTTGGCCCGCAGCCCCTGGTATGCGAGGCGCAGATATTCTTCGGTCAAGCCGTTCAGGTTGGTGGGCCGACGCTCGCCGGCGCTGGTTTGGCTGTGCTCGAGCATGCCCTTGACGATGCCCGCCGCCCGCCGCCCGTGGTGGCCGATTTTATCCAGGTTCTGGGTCAAGTCCTCGAATAGCTCCTGCTGTAAAGCCGTATCTGCTGCTAGGCCTTTGGCCTGCTCCTCGCGCAGCTCCGCTACGAGTTCGCTGCTCAGGTCCGAGAAGTTGGTGACGAAGTTCAAGGGGTTTTGAATCTCGTGGGCAATGCCAGCCGTCAGCTCCCCCAGCGAGGCCATCTTCTCCTTCTGAATGAGCTGGGCCTGCGTGGTTTTGAGCTCCGTCAGCGAGCGTTGCAGTTGCTCGGTGCGCTGAGTTACCTGCTGCTCTAGCATCTCGTTTTGCTGGGCCAGCAGGGCTTGTTTTTCCTGCTCCTGCGCCAGGGTTTGGGCCGACAGGCGCTCGACTTCGCCCAGCTGCACTTGCAGCAACTGGCTATCCAAGGCAAACTCGCGGGCCAAGTAGAGCGAGATGCCTAGCGCCGGCGCTAAGTATATCACCAATTCTAAGAGCTTATTCAAGCCGATCGACACCTGATTCAGCGGATTCGGAACCTTAAGCAGCGCACTGACCGCCAGGCCCCCAAAGAATACGACTATTATCAGGAGAATAACGGCAAATCCGGCCCCAACCATCCAGGCCCCACGTTGGCGCTGGCGCAGGGCGCGTCCAGTCAGGCGCAGCAGCTCGACAAAGGTCAGGAGGAGTAAGGGTAACGTTACAAATTTCTGGTATGCTGGGGCGTATAGCTTAAGGACTATTATCACCCAGAAGGCCATCCATAGCCCCTTGTAAACCCAGCCAGGCCGGAAATGGAACAAGGCGTACAGCGCCCGCACGGCCCACAGGTAAACTGCGAAAAACAATAACCCCAATGTAAACTTCAGGAGCAGCAACACCTCCAGGGGTGGGAACGCCAGCGCCCACTCCATAAGACTCAATAATCGGTTTAAAGCCATTCCTAGGGCGAAGAAGGCAAAATAAAGGTTAGCTCGCTGGGCCGGGTAGTAGCGAAAGAAGGCTAGGTGCAGCAGCGTCAGTAAGGCAAATACCCCGATTATCACGCCGTCCGATATGGCCCCGCGCACCTGCGCATCCGTCTGCTTCTGGACTTGCTCCTCGCTGCGCAGAAACACCTCCAGCAGTTGCTGCTCGGAGCCCAGCCGCAACAGCGGCGACTGCGAGGGCGCGAAGCGGATAGCCAGCACCTGCTCGGCAGGGCCACCGGCGGGCACGATGACCGGCGGGAGCTTGTGGGGGTCGGGCACCTGGGCGGGGATGGCCTGCACAATGCCCGCGCGCTGCACCAGCCGCCCGTTGAGGTAGATTTCCCAGGCCCCGTACCCGTCCGCCTGCAGCAGCACTGCCCGTTGGCGCAGGCTGTCGGCGAGGCGAAAGCGCAGCCGCAGCCAGCTGATGCCCGTGCGCAGGCCCGCTGGCATCAGCTGCCGGGGTCCGGCTGGGTTGAGCGTGTCCCAGCCGCTCGCGTCGAAGTCGGGCCGCGCCCAGGCCGGGTTGTCGCCCACTTGGTAGCGCCAGCCTTTTTTGAGAAGCAATCCATTCTGCGTGGAGCCTTTTGGAGACAGGCTGTTTACGCGTAGCACGGTAGCGGCGGCGGGCAGCGGGGCGGCGGCTGAGGCGGAGAGAAACAGCAGCCCACAGGCCACCAGTAAGAGAAGAAAGCGCATAGTAGAGAATAAACCACGCGCGAGCTACTTCTCGTGGCTGGAATAAATCCAAGTTATAGTTGGGCTTTAAGGGAGCAAGCTAAGCATTTACTTGCTGCTAATCAGTAGAATAAATACCTATTCAAAGCCCTCAGATGCCTGCGAGGAAAGATCGTGAAGTGAGCCGAATCAAAGCAAAGAGGCACATAATCTCCATATTTGGGCCAGCGTTTAGTAGCTAAGCTTATTCAGCCGGCCGCTTATGCTTATATAAATGCCCCCTTTGGTTATTATGAAAAAAATAAGCCTGCTTCTTTTCGGCATTAGTGCTTTACTAACTGGCTGTCAGCCCAAAGCCGACACCTTCGCCGGCCGCTTCACCACCAACGAAACCCCGCAGGCGTTCCGGTATCGGCCGGGTCTACCGGCCCGAGTGAGTGCCCACCGGGGCGGTGGCGACTACCCCGGCTACCCCGAGAATGCAGTGGAGTCGTTTGGCTTCCTTGCCGGCCAGTTGCCCAATGTCATTATTGAGTGCGACATCGATCTAACCCGCGACAGTGTGCTAGTGCTCATGCACGATAAAACCCTGGACCGCACTACCACCGGCACCGGGCCGCTCATTGAGAAGACTTTTGCCGAATCTCAGCAGTATTTCCTGGAAGACAACTTTGGCACCGCTACCACCTACCGCATCCCCACCCTGGAGCAGGCTTTGCGCTGGGGCAAAGACAAGTGCCTGTTTACCCTAGACGTGAAGCGCGGCGTCCCCTTTTCGAAGGTGGTAGATATGATTCACCGGACCGACGCAGCCAGCTACGCCGCCGTTATCACCTACAATGCCCCCGACGCGGGTACCGTGTACCGGCTCGATCCGCAGCTGATGATTTCGGTTTCCATCCGGGGCCAGGAAGACTACGAGCGACTACGCGCCGCCGGCGTGCCCGACCAGAATATGCTGGCCTTTGTGGGCACCACCGAGCCCGATCCGGCCTTGTATCAGTTTCTCCACACCAAAGGCATTGCCTGCATTCTGGGCACCCTCGGCAACCTCGACAAGCAAGCGGAGGCCCGCGGCGACCAGCAGTATCGCACCTTCGTGCAAAACGGCGCCGATATCCTGGCCACCGACCGGCCGCTGGAAGCCGCCCAAGCCATTCGTTGATGTCCATCAGCTCGTCGGCAGGTCGTGTGGTGTTGCTAGCTTCGGTGCTCAAGCCCCTGAACGATACCCGCATGCTGGGCAAGTTTGCGCGCACCCTTGCCGCCCTCCCTGAAAGCGAAGTACACGTAGCTGGCCGGCGGGCTTCTGCTCCAAAAAATACCCCCCACAACCTGCACACGCATGAGTTGCTGGCTGGCTCGCGCCTGAGCGGGCAGCGCTTGCTGGCGCAGTGGCGCTACTGGCAATTGCTGCATCGGCTGCGGCCCAACCTGGTTATCGTGCACGCGCCGGAGTTGTTGCCACTTACCATGCTGTGGCAAAAAACTACTCCTGGGGGGCAATTTATCTACGATGTACGCGAGAATTATGCGCTCAACATTCGAACCCAGGCGGTATATCCGGCCTGGCTGCGGAATGGGTTAGCGGGCCTGGTGCGGCGAGTCGAAACCTGGGCGGGGCGGCAGGCGGCGCACATCATTCTGGCTGAGCACAGCTACGCCGAGGAGTTGCCTTTTGCGCAGCTGGATCATACTGTTATTCTGGAAAATAAATATCAGCCCGCTGACGCGGAGGCCACCAAATTTGCCCCCCAGCCGTTGCCCCAGCCCGATCAAGAGCTGCGGTTGCTGTATTCGGGTACCATATCGGCGTTGAATGGAGTGTTTGAGGCCTTAGAGTTGGCACGGCATATACGGGCGGTTTGGCCTCGCACTCACCTCACTATCATTGGCTTTTGCCAGCAGCCGGAGCAGCTTCGCCGCCTGCAAGAAGCCGTAGCGGCGGTCGGCGACTACGTAACCCTGACCGGCGGTGATACGCTGGTGCCTCACTCAGCCATCGTAGCCGAAATTAAGCGCAGCCACATTGGGCTGCTGCCCTACCGTCCTCACCCCAGCACCTGGCGTTGCCGCCCGACCAAGCTTTTCGAATACCTTGCCCATGGGCTGCCCGTACTTTTGCCCCCCAATCTGCTGTGGACTGAGCTGGCCGACAAGTATGGCGCGGGCTTGGCGCTGGATTTTCAGCACCTCACTCCTTCCAGCGTGGCGGCCGTTGCGGACGCGTTGCGTGGGCACGCCTTTTATCCCAATGGCATTCCAGCGGAAGCTTTCTGGGCCAGCGAAGGGCAGAAGCTAAGTCAGATAGTAAATTCAATTCGGTAACTGCTGACCTTTCGGTCCCGTTAAGAGAAGTCGAAGTAACTTTTTTAACTTCGGCCCCTTTTTCTCCCTTCCTCGCTCCAAACTCCCCTTCCTATGACTACCCTCCGCCAAACCGAAATTGCCGGCGTCGGCCACTACGTACCCGACCGTATAGTGCCCAACGCTGAGCTCGAACAGCTAATGGACACCACCGACGCCTGGATTCAGGAGCGGACCGGCATCAAAGAGCGGCGCTGGTTTGAGGAAGGCAAAGACACCACCGCCAACATGGGCGCCAACGCCGCCCGCCGCGCCCTGGAGCAGGCCGGCCTCCAGCCCGACGACGTGCAGCTCATCGTATTTGCTACGCTCTCCCCCGATTATATCTTCCCCGGCTCGGGCGTGCTCTTGCAGCGCGAGTTAGGCATCAAAGACAATATTCCCGCCCTCGACGTGCGCAATCAGTGCTCAGGCTTCGTGTATGCCCTCTCGGTCGGCGACCAGTTTATCCGCACCGGCATGTATGATACGGTGCTGGTGGTAGGCTCCGAAATTCATTCTTCGGGCCTCGATAAAAGCACCCGCGGCCGTGCTGTGTCGGTTATTTTCGGTGATGGCGCCGGCGCCGTGGTTTTGCAGCCCTGCACGCGCGAGGGGCACGGTATTCTGAGCACCCACCTTCACGCCCAGGGCGAGTTTGCCGAGGAGCTAATCGTGAAAGAGCCTGGCTCGAACCGCGAAGACCGGGTGCGGGTAGCCATGGAAAATCAAGAGGAAATGTACCCCTACATGAACGGCACCAACGTGTTCAAGCACGCCGTGGTCCGCTTCCCGCAGGTCATCAACGAGGCACTGGCGCAGAATAACTATCAGCCTTCCGACATCGACATGCTGATTCCGCACCAAGCCAACCTGCGCATCACGCAGTTTGTGCAGCAGAAAATGCAGCTCTCCGACGACAAGGTTTTCAGCAACATTCAGCGCTACGGCAACACTACGGCAGCCTCGGTGCCCATTGCCTTAAGCGAAGCCGTAGAAGCCGGCAAGATCAAGCGCGGCGACTTAGTGTGTCTGGCGGCCTTTGGCAGCGGCTTTACTTGGGCATCAGCGCTTATTCGCTGGTAGCTTTTGCAGCACCTAAGAGTTGAGACTTTAGAAGTGAGATCTATGTCGGGCGCTACTACGGCCGGCATAGGTCTCATTTCCTTTATATGTTTACGGGACGAAAAGCAGCTACAGGTTGCGTGCGTCGGTCTGTTACCTTCTTACCGAAGTGAGTTTCACTTCTCAGGTCCAACTCTCACTTCTAACTAATGCCGAGTCATACCGAGGAAAATTACTTGAAAGCTATCTATAAGCTGGCGGAAGCACAACCCGGCGTGGAGGTGAGCACCAACCGCATTGCCGAAGTGCTTCAAACACGACCGGCCTCGGTGACGGATATGCTGCGCCGCCTCGGCGAGAAAGGTCTGCTGCACTATGAACGCTACCGCGGCGTGTCGCTCACCCACGATGGGCGACGCGTGGCGTTGCTTACCATTCGCAAGCATCGGCTGTGGGAAGTTTTTCTAGTAAATAAGCTCGGCTTTAATTGGGACGAGGTGCACGATGTAGCCGAGGAGATGGAGCATCTACAATCGCCCTTGCTCATGCGCCGCCTCGATGAGTTTCTGGGCTTCCCTCAGCTCGATCCTCATGGCGACCCTATTCCTGCCGAAGATGGCGCCATCGCTCGCCCCCAGCACCGCCTTGTATCAGACCTGAAGCCAGGTGAAGAAGGTACCATTATGGCCGTTAAAAATACGTCTGTGCCCTTCCTTCAGTATCTGGATAAGGCGGGTTTGAGCTTAGGCGCTAAGATTGAAGTACTGGATAAAGTACCGTTTGACAACTCATTAGAAATCAGAATAAACAAAAACAGAATTACGCTTATTTCAAATGAGGTAAGCTGTAATTTATTTGTGGCTGATTAGTTAAGGGATTCATTGGGGCTGTTGCTGCTGTTGCTCCTTAGGGCACTTGCTCTAACACCAATTGTCCATGCCTTGTACCGCCGCCCACTGGGTTGTGCGATGCCCTAAATTTGCCCCCCCAGCTTCCTATTGCATGCTCCTTCCTCCTGCCCTTTCCGATACCATCATTGCGTTGTCCACCCCCCCGGGCGCCGGTGCCATTGCCGTTATCCGGCTCTCCGGTTCCGCAGCTTTCTCGCTTACCGATGAGCTGTTTCGGGGTAAGATCCTCGCCGACCAGCCTAGCCACACGTTGCACTATGGTACCCTTCGCGAAGCCAACGGCCGTATCCTGGATGAGGTGGTTGTGTCGCTATTCCGGGGGCCAAATTCCTATACCCGCGAAGACGTAGTAGAGATCAGCTGTCACGGCTCCGACTACATCGTGCAACAAGTGCTGGCGGCCTTTACGCGGCGCGGCGCCCGCCTGGCTGAAGCGGGCGAATTTACGAAACGCGCCTTCTTACACGGCGCTTTCGACTTAGCCCAGGCCGAAGCCGTAGCCGACCTGATTGCCGCCGACTCGGCCTTATCTCACCAAGTAGCCATGCAGCAAATGCGGGGGGGCTTTTCGCGGGAGTTGCGAGACCTACGCGCCCGCCTAGTGCAGTTTGCCGCCCTACTGGAGTTGGAGCTGGACTTTGGAGAAGAAGACGTAGAGTTTGCCGACCGCACCGGTTTGGTCGCTTTACTCGAAGAAGTACAAGCCTTGGTGCGCCGCCTGCTGCGCTCGTTTGAGTTGGGCAATGTTATAAAAAACGGCGTTATCACTGTCATTGCCGGCCGGCCCAATGCTGGCAAATCCACGTTGCTAAACGCCCTGCTCAACGAGGAACGTGCCATCGTATCGGCGGTGGCTGGCACTACCCGCGACCTGATAGAAGATGAGGTCAGTATTGAAGGTATCCGCTTCCGTTTCGTGGATACAGCTGGTCTGCGCGAAACCACTGATGAGGTCGAATCGATTGGGGTGGAGCGCACACGCCAACGCGTGCGGCAAGCGGCGCTTTTGCTTTATCTCTTTGATTTGACGACCAGTACTCCCGCCGAAATTCAAGCAGAAATTGAGGCTCTAAATCCTGGGGGGCAAATCCCGACCCTAGTCGTTGGCAACAAGCGCGACTTGGCCTCGGAGGCTCAGCTGGCCGCCTTCCGGGCCCTGCCCGCTACCATCCTGATTGCAGCCGGACGCGGCGACGGGCTTGCTGACTTACAGACTGCCCTGCTGGAGCGCGTCCGCGGCACCGGCCTCGACCATATGGGTGCGTCTGCTATCGTTACCAACCTTCGCCACGCTCGCAGCCTCGAAAAAACCAATGCAGCCCTGGACGCTGTGCTGGTAGGCTTGGCCACCGGGGCCGGCACCGAGTTGGTAGCCGCCGATCTGCGCCAGGCATTGGCAGCCTTGGGAGAAATAACGGGCGAAATTTCCTCCGATGATTTACTGACCAGCATTTTTACCCAATTCTGTATTGGGAAATAGACGCTTTTTATCCCTTATTGGATTGTGGGCCGGTATTTTCTGATAAAACCGCTTGAATGACTTATTTCGGCGCTTTTGGCACTAATAACATAAGCCGACGAGTTGTAGTATAGTGTTCAAACATCGATTATCCTTTCCGGCTTGCTAGTTATTCTTTAGTTTCGCCCCGCAACCACCCTCTAACCCACGCTTATGGCAGAGTCTGCTGAACTTATCCTCGACGGTAAATCCATTTCTTTACCCGTCATTGAAGGCACCGAGAACGAAAAAGCATTTGATATTGGCAAACTGCGTGACCAGACCGGTTACGTAACCCTCGATTCGGGCTACAAGAATACCGGCGCCACCAAGAGCGCCATCACTTTCCTCGATGGTGAAGAAGGCATTCTGCGCTACCGTGGCTATCCTATTGAGCAGCTAGCCGAGAAGTCCAACTTCCTGGAAGTAGCTTATCTGCTGATCTATGGCTCATTGCCTACTCAAACTGAGCTAGACACTTTCGCTCACCAGATCACGACCCATACCCTAGTGCACGAAGATGTGCGCAAAATATTTGACGGTTTTCCCTCGGCTGCTCACCCCATGGGCATCCTATCTAGCCTGATTTGCTCGCTTACTGCGTTCTACCCTAAAAGCCTTGACCCCAATCAGAGCCCCGAGGAAACGAACCTGAACATTATTCGTCTGATTGCCAAGATCTCAACAATCGCCGCTTGGTCATATAAGAACTCGGTTGGTCACCCGCTGAACTATCCCCGCAACGACCTCGATTACTGCTCGAACTTCTTGTACATGATGTTTGCCTTCCCTACGGAGAAGTACGAGATCAACCCCGTAGTAGTAAGTGCTCTAAACAAACTGCTTATTCTGCACGCTGACCACGAGCAGAACTGCTCTACCTCCACTGTGCGCCTCGTAGGCTCAGCTAATGCCAGCTTATATGGCTCGGTTTCGGCAGGTGTAAACGCTTTGTGGGGCCCGCTGCATGGTGGTGCCAACCAGGAAGTAATGGAGATGTTGGAAGCCATTCAGAACGACGGTGGCAATACCCAAAAGTGGGTAGATAAAGCTAAAGACAAAAACGATTCTTTCCGTCTGATGGGCTTTGGTCACCGCGTATACAAGAACTTCGATCCGCGCGCTAAGATCATTAAGAAGGCCGCTGACGATGTGCTGAAAGCCTTAGGTATTGATGATCCGCTTCTGAAAATTGCCCAGGAATTAGAGCAAGCTGCCCTCACCGATCCATATTTCGTGGAGCGTAAGCTGTACCCAAACGTAGACTTCTACTCCGGCATTATTTACCGGGCTATTGGCATCCCAACGGAGATGTTCACGGTGCTCTTCGCTATGGGCCGTCTACCCGGTTGGATTGCCCAGTGGAAAGAAATGCGTGAGAATAAAGAGCCGATCGGCCGTCCCCGCCAGATCTATACCGGCGAGTTGGAGCGTGACTATGTAGGCATTGAGCAGCGCTAGCTCTGTTTTACGTTCAAATAAAAAAGCCCACCAGATCAATCTGGGGGGCTTTTTTATGGTAATAGCTTTTGATAAAAGCAATAAAACTAGGTCTATTGACCTTTCACAGCAGTCATGTTGGTTTTCGCCTGGTTGTAAGCTACCATTTGACGAGGCCACAGGATAGCAGCCAGGTCCCACTCATAGTGAGCCTGAACTTCAGCTAAGTGCACATCTAGAGCCGCTGGGTCGGAGGCTAGGCGAGCTTTGGCTTCCTCTACTTCGGCGAGCATCTGCATGTTCAAGCGCTTAACTTTCACATACTGCCCTTCGTCCAGACGAACTTTCTGGGCCATCTGACGGGTAAGCGTAGTAGCGCGGCTGCTTAGTGAGGTACCGTTGTCAGCTGAGGCGCTGGGAGCCAGCGAAAACGTCATGCTGACAAGTAAACAAGCAAGAATGTAGATTTTTTTCATACTAGCAGTAGTTTATGGATGTAGAAAGATGAAGGGTAAAACTCAACCAGACCGTCGCTGCTGCCCCAAAACCGCGACTTGGCTGACACTAATTAGAGCACTTAAATATACTCTTTTAGAAATTAAAAGCAATAGATTTTATTGCTTAATTACCATTTATATTTAAATAACATTGATAAACCAATAAAATATAGCCTTTGCTGGGTTCAAATCCACATTTGTCAAATCCAGTCGGTTAGCCACCATGGAATACTTTAATTTCAGCTTTGGCAGAAAGCAACCTGTTGTAGCGAGGGTGCTTTCTGCATCAAAAGCCTGATAGGTTAACTACTCTGTCGTGCCGCTTAGAGCGGTCATGCTTGTGCGTGACTGCTGATACATGGCTAGTTGGTTTGAGCGCATTACCTGACCTAAAGCTGCTTCATAGTTGGCCAACACAACAGCCATCTGTTGGTCAAGGGCTGCAGGGTCAGCAGCAAGCCGCACTTTTAGCGCATCGGCTTCGGTAAGCATCTGAATGTTTAGCTTTTTCACTTTCAAGTATTGTCCTTCGTCCAAGCGCGCCTTGTTAGCAATTGCGCGAGTGAGCGCGGTAGCTCTAGCTTGAACTCCGGTTGCTTCGTCGGCTGCTGATACACTCAAAGCGGCACCTTGCAGGCTTAGCACCAAACAAACAAAAAGATAGACTTTTTTCATGATTGTAAGTGATTGAAATGGGAATAATAAAGAAGGTTAAACTTGAGACGAACAACAGTTTGGAGAAAGTTAAAGGTAGACTAGCTCCCCTGTTGCGACTCAAATGTATAACGAAATATTTAAAAAAAAGCAGAAATTTTAGCACTATTCTATCGCAAAGCTTTCATAACTAACATCTAACTATCTCGATATCAATAAATTTAAAGTGCAAAAATGAAGGAATACTGCAACACAAAAAACCCTAACTTTTATATAAGTTAGGGCCGTTATTGAACAATTTCTACGTTATAAAGCCTATAAGATCCGAAACTCAATACGTCGATTCTGCTGACGATGCAGTTCTGAATCGTTAGGCTGTAAAGGGCGCGTTTCGCCATATCCTTTAAATCGAAGGCGGCTAGCTTTGACTTCGTGGGCCACTAAGTAATCGTAGACTGCACGTGCTCTATTTTGTGATAAAACCATGTTGTCACTATCAGCACCCACGTCATCTGTATGCCCCGAGATTTCTACTGAGATGTCTTTGTACTGATGCATAAACTGAATCAAACGATTCAGCTCAGTCCGTGATTTCGGCTTCAGATCGTACTTGTTGGTGTCGAAGAACAGGTTGTTGAGCACAATGCTACGTCCGGCTCGTACAGGCTCCAGGTAGATATCTAGCGTTAGCGGATCGAAGCGGCGTTTGTCCGTGTAGTCGAAACTAAGGCTTTTCATTAGGTACTTATCAGCAACAGCATACATAGCATACTGCCGGCCTTCATTCAATACCACCGTATAATCACCAGACTCGGAATCCGAAGTCACGTATTGTACTAGCTCGTCAGTTTGCAGGTCATAGAGTTGCACGTCGGCCCGCAGGGGCTTTTTTGTGGTTGCGTCAAACACGCGCCCCTGGGTGTAGGTACTGGTTTCGCGTGCTCGCACCTCAGCTGGCACCTCAAAGCCAAAAAGCTCTACTGGCCGGTCACGCTCCTGCTTTACCCCCGACTCGGTGGCGCGCGAGCGAGAGCAGAACCCTCGGCGGTTGTCAGAGGTGATAAATAAGGAAGCTTCGTTTTCGAAGGTATTCAGCGGATAACCCAGGTTTCTGGGCTCACCCCAGGTATCCTTTCCCTGTAACTCGCAGCGGTATACGTCAAGCCCTCCCATGCCTACGAGGCCATCCGTGACGTAATACAGCGTGGTGCCGCTGGCGTGAATAAAGGGAGCCATATCCTTGCCGGCAGTATTCACGGGCTCACCTAAGTTGCGGGCGGGGCTCCAGGTATCGTCGGGCTGCAGGGTGGTGATGTAGATATCTTCCTGACCTTTGCCTCCGCGGCGGGTAGAAGTAAAGTACAGCGTGCGCCCATCGGCCGACAAAGTGGGTTGCGAATCCCATTCCGGTGAGTTTACATTGCGCCCAAGGTTTTGCGGCTTACTCCAGTTGTTGCCAGTACGCCGTGAGATATACAAGTCACAGCTACCAACCGAACCTGGCCGGTCACAGGAAGTAAAAACCAAGGTTTTACCATCGCCGGATATGGTACTTGCGCCTTCGTTATAGGGCGTATTGATGAGAGGCGAGATGGAAACTGGCTGCCCAAACGAGCCGTCCTCGTTGACCTTAGAAATGAACAGGTTCTCGTCGCTGCCCTCTTCGGCAGTCGGGCGGATGGTATAAAGCAAGAAGCGGTTATCGGCAGTGAGAGCCGGGAAATACTGAAACCGAAACGTATTCAAGGGCTCACCTAACCGTTCAGGAGTCATTCCGACGGGGTTGGCCATTGCCTTCACTGCGAACTCACAGTTCTTAAGCTGGCGCTGTGCTCTAGTGATGTTGCGCTGGCCCTTGGGGGCCATTTTGATGTATGTCTTGTAGCTGGTAGCGGCGGTCTGATAGTCGCCAAAAGTCATAGCCAGCTCACCCAGCGTATAATAGTCGGTAACCCGCGTGGGGCTGGGTGTTATTTTGGGCAAGCCAGTGCGGTACGCCTCGAAGGCTGCCTGGTTTTCGCCCATAGCTTTCAATAGCGAGCCTTTTAGAACGAAGGGCTCCCCTTGGGAAGGAAACTTCTCATTCAGAACGGTCAGCGTCTCAATGGCCTTGCCAAATTCGCGTGCTTTGGCCTGCTCCTGAGCCTTCTCAAACAAGTTACGAGCCTTGGTATTAGGCGTGGTAAGCTTGGCTTGTGCTAACACATGTGTCGGAGCCAAGGCCCCTACTAACAGCATCAACAGCACGAGAATAGGTAGCGAACGGCGCATAGGTAGAAGCTGAAGGCTACGGGATATCGAGGTACTTGTGCGTCTGTAAAGACACCTGCCAACGTGGGTTTTGCTTCACATAGTCCACGATCAGAGGCGTCATTTGCGCGGCGCGGCTCCACTCAGGCTGTAAGTATAAGCGAGTATGCGCGCCTACTTGCGCAGCGTGCTCCTCAGCCCAGGCAAAATCACTTTTGTTGAACACTACTACCTTCAATTCATGAGCCAATTGTAGCACAGAAGGCAGTGGAGCCTTGAATTTTTTGGGCGATACACAAATCCAGTCCCAATCGCCCGAAAGAGGGTACGCACCCGAAGTTTCAAGCCAAGTTTGGCAATCGGCGGCTTTTAAGGTAGCCGTGAGCTGCGTTAGATCGTGCATGAGCGGCTCACCACCCGTTATGACCACGTTGCGGCCAGGGTGTTCCACTACGGCCGCTACCATATCGGCCAAGGCCACGCGCGGGTGCTGACTGGCATCCCATGATTCTTTCACGTCGCACCAGTGACAGCCCACATCACAGCCGCCCAGCCGGATGAAGTAAGCGGCCCGGCCCGTGTTAAAGCCCTCCCCCTGAATGGAATAAAACTGCTCCATAAGCGGCAAGGCAGGAGCAGGACTTGCTACCGGCGCGGAGCCAGCCATAACGGCAATCGTGTGCAGCAAAACTGTAGATTATGGTAAAATAAAAATACGTCGAGCGTGGCTCGGTCCGGAAGATGCAACGCTGAAGCGCAGCATTTCCGTTCCGTTAGCCTATTTTAAATGTAATACAACCGCTCGAACTTTGAAAGCTTTATCCAAGCCAAATAGGATTCTACCGGGCGTATATATCTCCTTTGGCCGCTCTTAATGTATTGAGTAAGAGCATGGCAATAGTCATGGGACCTACGCCGCCCGGTACTGGAGTAATGAAAGATGACTTAGGAGCTACGCTGGCAAAGTCTACGTCACCCTTTAAGGCATACCCTGATTTTTTGGTGGAGTCGGCCACGCGGGTTGTGCCTACATCGATTACAATAGCACCGGGTCGTACCATGTCGCCTGTTACAAACTCCGGCCGACCAATAGCGGCTACTACGATGTCAGCGGTGCGAACAATCTCGGCCAGATTACGAGTACGTGAGTGACATAAAGTAACCGTGCAGTTACCGGTATCTAAGTTCTTAGCAAGCAGAATACTAACGGGCGTACCCACAATGTTGCTGCGGCCAATAACGACGCAATGCTGTCCACTAGTTTCGATACCGTAGCGGCTCAGTAGCTCCACTATACCCGACGGTGTGGCCGGCAATAGCGACGGCAAGCCAGCCACCATACGCCCGATGTTCATTGGATGAAAACCGTCCACGTCCTTTTCGGGCTTAATGGTTTCGATAACCTTGTCAGCCGAGATGTGGGCTGGCAGCGGCAGCTGCACAATGAAGCCGTCGATGCGGTCATCCTGGTTTAGCTCCTCTACCTTCGCAAGCAGCTCAGCTTCGGTAATATCGTCCTCATAGCGCAGGAGCGTCGACTCGAAGCCTACCCGCTCGCAAGCTAGCACCTTATTGCGCACGTAGGTCTCGGAGCCGCCGTCGTGGCCGACCAGAATAGCAGCCAAATGGGGAATTTTGCCCTCCACGGCCTTTATTTTTTCAACCTCGGCGGCAATTTCTACTTTGATGTCTTCGGCGGTTTTCTTGCCGTCGATGAGTTGGTAGCTCGTAGCTTCGGGGGCAGTGGTCATGCGAGTATTAGCGATGTTATTCGGAAGAAGTGGCAGTAATCTTACGTGACTCATTATGCGCAGCAATAGCAGCGGCACCGGACTCCTGAAGCTCTTTCTCCATCGTGGGCCAATCGTCGCGCCACCGGAACTTGCGCTCTTGTCCTTTGATAATCTTGTCTAGCTGTACTTCGGTCGTACAGTTCTCGGTGAGTTTGTTAGCCATTGGTTTGAAAGTATCATACAACGGCTTGTCAGGAAGTGTATGGGTGAAAAATGAGTTAGGCAAGCATAAAAAACGCGCCCCAAGAGGCGCGTTTCAATCTTTGATCAATCGAGTTTCAAAACTGCTAAGAAGGCTTCTTGGGGTATTTCCACGGAGCCCACTGAGCGCATCCGCTTTTTACCTTCCTTCTGCTTTTCGAGCAGTTTGCGCTTACGGCTAATGTCGCCACCGTAGCACTTGGCAATCACGTTCTTGCGCAAAGCTTTCACCGTTTCGCGGGCGATGATCTTCTGACCAATACTGGCTTGAATGGCGATGTCGAACATCTGGCGCGGGAGCAGTTCGCGGAGCTTTTCGCAGATGCGCTTGCCCCACTCATAGCTCTTGGAGCGGTGCACGATGGCCGACAACGCATCGACCTTCTCACCGTTGAGCATGATGTCGAGCTTCACCATGTCAGACTCGCGGAAGCCAATCAGTTCATAGTCAAGCGAAGCGTAGCCGCGGCTGATGGTCTTAAGCTTGTCGAAAAAGTCGAACACGATTTCCGACAGGGGCAGCTCAAAGTTCATCTCCACCCGCTCAGAAGTCAGGTAGCTTTGACCCTTGATGATGCCGCGCTTTTCCATGCACAGGGTAATAATTGCCCCCACATAGTCTGAGGCCGTGATAATTTGGGCTTTGATGTAAGGCTCCTCAATGTGCTTGATCAGGTTCGGCTCCGGCATTTCGGAAGGAGCATTGATAACTAGCCGCTGATCTTTGGTACCGGTGGCGTGAAACTGTACGCTGGGTACAGTGGTGATCACGGTCATGTTGAACTCACGTTCCAGGCGCTCCTGCACGATTTCCATGTGGAGCATGCCTAGAAAGCCGCAGCGAAAACCGAAGCCCAGAGCCGCCGAAGTTTCGGGCTCCCACACCAGCGACGCATCGTTGAGCTGAAGCTTTTCCATGCACGAACGCAGTTCTTCGTACTCCGTAGTATCCACGGGATAAATACCCGCGAATACCATTGGCTTAACATCGGCAAAGCCGTGGATGGCTTCCTTCGTGGGCCGGGCGACGTGAGTAATGGTGTCGCCTACTTTTACTTCGCGCGCTTCTTTAATGCCCGAAATAAGATAGCCAACGTTGCCAGCACCCATCTCCTGGCGCGGCTCCTGGTTTAGACCCAGAATACCAATTTCGTCGGCACCGTATTCCTTGCCAGTTGCCATGAAACGCAGCTTGTCGCCCTTGCGCATGGTGCCGTTCTTGATGCGGAACAGTACTTCAATGCCCCGATAGGAGTTAAACACCGAGTCAAAAATTAGGGCTTGCAGCGGGGCTTCTGGATCGCCTTTAGGCGCCGGAATACGCTCGCATATGGCGTTCAGGATAGCTTCAATACCGATACCGGATTTACCGGAAGCTGGGATAATATCTGCTCGGTTACAGCCGATAAGGTCTACGATTTCGTCGCTTACCTCCTCGGGCATGGAGTGAGGCAAGTCAATCTTGTTGAGCACCGGAATGATTTCCAAATCGGCCCCAATAGCTAGGTACAAGTTGGAAATCGTTTGGGCCTCAATACCTTGAGAAGAGTCAACGATGAGCAACGCGCCTTCGCAGGCGGCAATAGAACGGCTTACTTCGTAGCTAAAGTCGACGTGGCCGGGGGTATCAATCAGGTTGAGCGTGTACACTTCCCCTTTGTAGGGGTACTGCATCTGGATGGCGTGGCTCTTGATGGTGATGCCCCGCTCCCGCTCCAGGTCCATGTTGTCGAGTAGCTGAGCTTGCATATCGCGCTTCGACACCGTGCTGGTGAACTCGAGCAGGCGGTCGGCCAGGGTGCTTTTACCGTGGTCGATATGGGCGATGATGCAGAAATTGCGGATATGCTTCACTGGCGAGGGTTTTACAACTACAAAGGTAGGCAACGAGGGGCGGAAAAGCTATCCAAAGGCCACCGTAGGCCCTAAGGAAGCTAGTAAGCGGGCTGGGGGGCAAATAGTTAACCTAAGCTCGACTATTTAGCCGTAAGCCCCTAGGCTTGCTTCATTGGTGCTAATCCTACTGGCACCCAACCAGAATCCACCCCTAGTATCGTCTCATTTCATACCCGCATCATCTCATTCTAGTTCATTAGGTATGACAAATGCCCAGAAATGCTGTTGTTGAGGTAGTCAAATCAATCTAACCTCAACACCTCTCCCATGAGCATTACCCTCAAGCAAGCCCAACAAGCCCTCAACGCCGCCCATGAGGCAGCCGTGCAGCACAACGTGAAAATGAACATCGCCATCGTGGATAGCGGCGCTAATCTCGTGACCTTCCTACGGATGGACGACGCTTGGCTCGGCTCCTTGGACATCTCGATTAAGAAAGCTAAAACAGCTCGTTTCTTCGATATGAACACCGGCGAAATCGGCAAACTCTCCCAGCCTGGCGGGCCGCTTTTTAATATCGAGCATTCTAACAACGGCCTCATCACCTTCCCAGGTGGCATCCCGATTCGCAATAATAAAGGGGCGGTCATTGGTGCCATTGGCGTATCCGGCGACACCGTGGAAAACGACCACACCGTAGCCCAGGCCGGCGCGGACGCCGTGCAGGCAGTGAAGGAATAACACTCAGCACTTGACCTAACAAACCAGTAAAAAAGCCCCCCAGTGTAAGAAATACATACTCTGGGGGGCTTTTTTACTAATTGTTTAGTGACTCCAAGCTGGCGCGGAGCTTTTGGCGCTCAGTATCAAAACCCTACCTCCCAAACCAAACAATCTTTACTATGGCAGACAATCGCGGCGTCGTGTACCTAGGGCCGGGCAAAGTCGAAGTGCAAAGCATTGACTTTCCCGAGCTGAAAAATCCTAAGGGACGAAACATCACTCACGGGGTGATTCTCAAAGTAGTATCCACCAATATTTGCGGCTCCGACCAGCATATGGTGCGCGGACGGACTACAGCGCCCGCCGGCCTAGTGCTGGGCCATGAAATCACCGGTGAGGTAATTGAAGCCGGCGCCGACGTGGAATTTCTGAAGAAAGGCGACTTAGTATCGGTACCTTTTAATGTGGCTTGCGGCCGGTGCCGTACCTGTAAAGAGATGAAAACCGGCATCTGCCTAACTGTGAATGAAGGCCGCGCCGGTGGTGCCTATGGCTACGTGGATATGGGCGGCTGGGTCGGCGGGCAGGCGGAGTATGTGATGGTGCCCTACGCCGATTTCAATCTGCTCAAGTTTCCGAATAAGGATCAGGCTATGGAGAAAATCCGCGACCTGACCATGCTAAGCGACATTTTCCCAACAGGTTTTCACGGGGCGGTAAAGGCTGGAGTTGGTCCAGGTGCCACAGTATACATAGCAGGCGCCGGCCCGGTAGGCCTAGCCGCCGCCGCTTCGGCCCAGTTGCTGGGCGCGGCCGTGGTTATTGTAGGTGACATGAACAAGGCCCGTCTGGCTCACGCCCGCTCCTTCGGCTGCGAAACGGTGGACTTAACGCTCGACGCTACACTCACCGAGCAAATCACCCAAATTCTAGGTGTACCCGAGATTGACTGCGCCGTCGACTGTGTTGGTTTCGAAGCCAGCGGCCACGGCTCTGATTCTAAAAAGGAAGTTCCAGCTGCCGTGCTTAACTCCCTCATGGAAATAACCCGTGCGGGCGGCTCCATTGGCATTCCGGGTCTGTATGTAACCGAGGACCCCGGCGCAGCAGATCAAGCGGCTCAAAAAGGCAGCCTCTCTATTCGCTTTGGCTTAGGCTGGGCCAAAAGCCACTCCTTTCACACCGGCCAGACGCCCGTAATGAGCTACAACCGGCAGTTGATGCAGGCTATTCTCTACGACAAAGTGCAGATTGCCAAAGCGGTGAACGTTGAAATTATCACCCTCGACCAAGCCCCTGAAGGCTACGCGGAGTTTGACAGTGGCGTAGCTAAGAAATTCGTCATCAACCCGCACAATATGATTTCTGCCTAAGTTAACTGATACTAAGGCGGTCATGCCGAGCGGGAGCGAAGCATCTCGCGTGTTTAACGGGAGTACTAACCTCACGACTGCACGCGAGATGCTTCGCTCCCACTGGGCATGACCGCCTTTTTTATAAACACAAGCACATTATAAACTAAGGATTAGAAAAGCCCTCCAGAATAATCTGGGGGGCTTTTTATTACTTAACGAAGTAGGTAAAGCAACTCTATCATCCTCCGCTTGCATCTAGAGTATTGACGTTAATCCTATATACTCCAAGCGTATGTCACTTCCCTCCTTCTTCCGGCTAGCTGCATCCCTATTGTTAGTGCTTCTAGCAACTTCTATTGCAGCAGCTCAAAGCGCTACGCCTGGCCGCGTGACTACTTCTGCGGGTGAGCCCTTGCCGTATGCCTCAGTAGGTGTGCTGGGCAAACCAATCGGTACTGTAGCTAATGAGGAGGGCACTTTTTCCTTGGCACCATTGGCCACTGCTGCTCCTTACGATACCGTTGTTATTTCCTGTGTGGGGTTTCGGGCCCAAAAATTAACAATGGCTCAATTGGGCAAATCGGCTGAGGTGAAGCTAGAGCCGCAAGCGCACAAGTTGGGTGAGGTAAAGGTGCTCGCCAACGACTGGAAACGCCGCCGCATCGGCAACAACGGCAGCGCTAGCCTTACTTCCTATAACTTCCATCTGCGCACTGATAAAGAGCCAGTCCACAAGCTAGGGCGGGAAGTGGGCACAGTGCTTCGGGTCAAAGAAAACAGCCAGTTGGAAGATGCTCATTTCTACATTCAGCATAATCATTTTCGCGACCTGCTCTTTCGACTCAATGTGCGTGCCCTTGATGCGAAAGGGCATCCCTCCCACTCTCTGCTCACTCGCGATGTATTGGTGAGTGTAGCCAATGGCGCCACCGGCTGGCAACACATCGACCTGAAACCCTTCGACGTGCAAATAGGCAATCATGAGCGCGTAGCCGTAACGCTGGAGTGGCTCCAAGGCACCCCAGATGCCCAGCGCGATTGGTATTTGCTTACTATTCCAGGTCCGATGTCGCCTTTGCATCGCGCCATGTACCGGGATAAGTCGGAGGACCGGTGGACTACGCTGCCTGCCAACTTGAGTTTATATGTAACGGCCTTGAGCCCCAGGGGCTAATGGGCTAACCTGAAAGAGTTGGGTGCGTAGGTATACAGGTATAAGGCGGCCTGCTGGCCGGTCACTCCTATTACTTCAACTTCCCTCTCGCTATGAGTCTTAGTTTAAACCCAGCTGCAGTTCAATTTGCCAAGCGCCTCATTGAGGATGGCCAGTATAAGAACGACCAAGGCCATTGGAGTGAGCATAACCCTAAGACAGCAGCCCAAAATAGCTACCTCAGTAAACACGAAATCGAGGAATACGGCCAGTGGCACTTAGGTCTCGATATGAGCAAGGCCGAAGACACTAAAGGCCGCTACCACTTTCCCTACGGCGACTTTAAAACCGTGCATCGCGACGGGCTCATTGCCGCGAAGGAGCGCGCCGCCCAGCAAGGCTACACCGATATAGAACAAGCTGCCGACGAGTTGCTACAAACACTTGAGGAGAAAGCGGGGAGCTAAAGTAAACCCGTGGCATTGACTCTTTGCCAGGAAGTCTAGCACTAATAATAAAGCGGGTGAAAAACGACACCCTGCTTGGCGTTGTACTCCAGGGCCGGGGCAGGCAGCCGAATAATACTGACCACGTAAAATAGCTTTTTGAGCACTTTACTCCGCGTCGGAATGCCGGCCAGGTTCAGGTCGGGGGAGATGTAGAACTTGCGGTAGGGCCGGTAGCCCAGCTCCCGATTTAGCACGGGGTCACCCACCACCATGCCTTCGGCCCCGTAGCCCACTGCCACATTTAGCCACTTTGGATAGCGCGAACGTCTAGGTAGAAAGCGCGCAACATCGGTTGATAGCCAATAGGTTTGGCCATTATAATCCTTGAGCATCTGGCTGAGGTAGTTGTTACCCAGGCTTTCAAGACGAGTGGTAGCGTATCCGGAACGATGAAACGAGAACTTGGGCATAAGCCGAATTTCACCCCACATCAGCTGCTGACTTAGCACAGCCCCCGCACCAGCTGCGTTGGCTAGCATGTCGCTGGTTGAGAAGCCATACTCCTCGCTGCCGCCGTCCATTATTTCGATGGGCGTTTGCAATACCATACCCACCATACTTCCCAGCCAGATGGCTTTCTTCTCGGATGCGCCAGCCCAGCGCAGCGCGTCAACACCTAGGCGGCTTTCATGGAAAGTGGTCCAGAAATGGCCGGCCTTATCCATTTGAAGCCAGTGGTTTCTATCGTCGTAGAAGCGAAACCTAGCGGGCGGATGCTCCTTATACCAGGCGTCGTTTAATAGCTTGAGTGAAATGCCGTAGCCGACCACAAAGCCTGCACCCAGCGCAAGTTGCCGGTGGCGCTTCTGCTCGGCCGATAAAGTATCAACTACGCTCGGCAGCCGTTGGGCATGTGCCGGGAGCGTGGCACCAATAAGTAAAAGCAAACAACTAATAACTGCTCTCTTATAAAAATCAACTCCTAATGTATAATTAAAAAAATGCAAATCATTCAATATTGGTGTTCTCTTTTATACGGGGATAAGTTTCTAACAGATAATCTTGATTTATTTTTAACCTTCTCTTAATCAAAACTATTCGTTTCTTTTCAGAATCAGAATCTTGAATTTAATTAGCTTCAGCGGCTTTAGCCCGACATTACTTTATCATAGTTAATCGCCATTGTTTCGTGTCTTAGCAAATACCTGATAGCTTGTTGTACTTCTTTTTAACTCAGGATATAATGCGTCTCCACGAAACTACTCTCCATGAAAATGCTCGACTGCGTACGCAATGGTGCGCAACTAGCGTGTCTTATAGTACCCAAACCGAAATTGCCTATATCTATCGTCCCGATCAGTCGGAGCCGAACGTTGTGCAGGGCTTTGACAACGAGCTTTCCGGTGAAGCAGTGCTACCGGGGTTTCAGCTGCGGCTGGCGGAGTTGCGTTAGTTAGCCATCAACACATAATTCTCAAGGAGAATATAAAATAGATAGATGAACCAAATTCGGCTCCCAGGCCTGAGGTTGTTACTCGCGTATTAGAATCTCTAGACTTTAGATTGCCAGATTGGTACATAAACGAGCTTTCAAAGGCTTATGAGCTTGTCTTCGATTATGAGGAAGGGAAGTATTTAAAACTGTGGCCGCTCGTTGAGCTGCTTGAAATAAATCTAGCCTATAAAGCTCATGAATGCTATCCTGGCTTTTTCCTAATAGGAAATGATGGAGGTAGCGAAGCTTGTGCGATTGAAAAGCAAACCGGAAGCGTTTATATAATTCCTTATATCGGCAATCTTCCTGATGATGCTATCTATGTGGGAAAGACGCTTAATGATCTGATAGAATACTTACAGATTCCATATTAGTAAAAAGCCCCCCAGCTAATTAGCTGGGGGGCTTTTTACTAATAAGTGGTCAAAGCAACCGTTTATACATAGTTGGGCTCTATATCGGAAAACAATTATTACAAAGCAGCCCATGCGCCTCCCTTTATTTTTACTGTGCTTATGTAGTGCGCTATCCATACAAGCGCAACAGTTGATAGGTCGCGTAGTAGCCGCTTCTTCCAGTATACCCATTGCATTTGCCACTATCGGCGTCAAGGGAAAAGCTATGGGTACCACAACCGATGAGGCGGGCCACTTTTCTTTTGCCGCGCCCGCTACGTTGCCCACAGATTCTGTGATTATTTCTTGTATCGGGTTCCGTTCATTGCGTCTCACGCTAGGCGACTTGCGCAAGGCCGATGCCGTGTGGACCTTGCAGCCTGCTGTGCACTCCCTCGACGAGGTGCAAGTGCGGCATGGCAAGCTAACGCCGGCCGTTCTCGGCCGCGAGGCCAGTGGTGGTTCCGCCCACTGGAGCACCAGCCTCCGTGATGTAGCCGCAGTGGCCAGTGATGAGCGCGGCTGGGAAATAGCCACCATTCTGCCGATGCGCAAGAGCTGTTACTTAGATGACTTTAACGTATACATCAAAAAAAACGAGTTCAGCTCGATCCGCATGCGGTTCATACTCTACTCCGTGGAAGATGGTAAGCCTCAGCGGCAGCTGCTCACCGATGACATTCAATTCACCATCCCGAGTCAGCAAACTGGTTGGGTGAAAGTCGATTTGAGCAGCTACAATATTCACCTGCGGAAAGGCCAAACCGTAGCGGCGGGTATTCAGTGGCTGCAAGGCGAAAAATCGAGTGCGGAAGCTGTGCTATTTGGCGGACCGGGAGCTTTTCCTTCTGCCGGGCACCGAGTGGCAGTGCGCGACAAAAGCGAAGCGGAATGGCGGGTTCTTCCCATCAATGTCAGCATGCACCTCAATGTGCAGCAGTACGATTAAAGCTGGACGGTGCGCTTAGAGCAGGTACAGGCTGTGAAACCTTTGGCAAGCTTCCGACCTTTGTTTGACAGGCACACGTAGTAAAAAGCCCCCCGCTACCGCGCCGGGGCTTTTTTCGTACCTTAGCCCCTCTTACCCCACCCCATTCCACCCGCTATGCAAGTTGCTCCCGTAGCTCCCTATAAACCCCAGCATCATATCCGCATTGTGACGGCGGCGGCCCTGTTCGACGGCCACGACGCGGCCATCAACGTGATGCGCCGCATCATTCAGAGCAGCGGCGCCGAAGTTATCCACCTGGGCCACAACCGCTCCGTGCAGGAAATCGTGGACTGCGCCATTCAGGAAGATGCGCAGGCTATTGCCATTACCTCCTACCAAGGCGGGCACAACGAGTACTTCAAGTACATGCACGACTTGCTGAAGGAGCGCGGCGCGGGCCACGTGCGCATCTTCGGTGGCGGCGGCGGCGTGATTCTGCCCAGCGAAATTGCTGAGTTGCAAGCCTACGGCATCGAGCGTCTCTACTCCCCCGACGACGGCCGCGCTATGGGTTTGCAGGGCATGATCAATGACCTCTTGCAGCGCTGCGACTTCCCCACCGGCCAGAATCTGAATGGCGAGGTGAGCCACGTAAAAGAGAAAGACGCCCGCAGCATTGGTCGCCTGATTTCGGCCGCTGAGAACTTCCCCGAGGAGTTTGAGCGCGTGAAAAGCCAGCTCGTAGCAGAGTTTCAGCAGCAGGAAAAAGCCCCCCACAGCGGCAACGGCGCCACCCAGCAAGCTGCCACCGGCGACACAGCAGTAGCAACACGCACCGCTCCCATTCTCGGCATCACGGGTACGGGCGGCGCGGGCAAATCGAGCCTGGTAGATGAGCTGGTGCGGCGCTTTCTGATGGACTTCCCCGAGAAGACCATTGCTATTATTTCCGTAGACCCCAGCAAGAGAAAAACCGGCGGCGCCCTGCTCGGCGACCGGATTCGGATGAACTCCATCAATTCGCCGCGGGTGTACATGCGCAGCCTGGCCACGCGCCAGAGCAACCTCGCCCTGAGCAAGTACGTGCAGGACGCCGTGGACGTGGTGCGCGCTGCCAACTACGACCTCATCATCCTCGAAACCAGCGGCATTGGCCAGTCCGATACCGAAATCATCGAGCACTCCGACGCCAGCCTCTACGTGATGACGCCGGAGTACGGCGCGGCCACCCAGCTCGAGAAAATCGACATGCTGGACTTCGCCGACGTTATTGCCCTGAACAAGTTCGACAAGCGCGGTGCCCTCGACGCCCTGCGCGACGTGCGCAAGCAGTATCAGCGCAACCACGGCCTTTGGGACCAACCCCTGGACTCGCTGCCCGTGTTTGGCACCATCGCTTCGCAGTTCAACGACCCTGGCATGAATCGCCTGTACCGGGCCGTGCTGAGCATGTTGGAGAAAAAGACGGGGGCCACATTTGCCTCCCAGCTTCAAACCACTACGGAGGACTCAGAGAAGATTTACATCATTCCGCCCCACCGCACGCGTTACTTATCTGAAATCGCTGAAACCAACCGCAACTATGATATTTGGGTACAGAAGCAAGCCGAAGTGGCCCAGCAGCTTTACGGCCTCGACCAAAGCCTCAACGCCGTTAGAAGCCTCCAGTCCGGCGGATCTGGTGCCGGCAGCGGGAGCAGCAGCAATGGAACCGACCCCGGATCACTCGTGGCCGGCTTGGAGAGCACATTCCAGGAAATCAAGCTCCGGCTCGATGGTCAGAACTGGAAAATCCTGGAGACCTGGCCGCAGAAGGTAGCCGCCTATAAGGCCCCTGAGTTCGTCTTTAAGGTGCGCGACAAGGAAATCCGCATCCAGACACATACCCAAAGCCTATCGGGTCAGCAGATTCCGAAAGTGAGCATGCCCCGCTTCACGGCCTGGGGCGACTTGCTGCGCTGGCAGCTCCAGGAAAACGTGCCCGGCGAGTTTCCTTACACGGCTGGTGTGTTTCCATTTAAGCGCGAGGGCGAAGACCCCACCCGTATGTTTGCGGGCGAAGGCGGCCCCGAGCGCACCAATCGTCGCTTCCACTACGTGAGCATGGGCCTGCCCGCTAAGCGCCTAAGCACGGCCTTCGACTCGGTGACGCTCTACGGCGAAGACCCCGACCACCGGCCCGACATCTACGGCAAAATTGGCAATGCCGGCGTCAGCATCTGCTGCCTCGACGACGCCAAAAAGCTGTACTCCGGCTTCAACCTGGCCAACCCCAGCACGTCGGTATCCATGACCATCAATGGTCCGGCCGCGCACTTGGCTGCCTTCTTCATGAATGCCGCCATCGATCAGCAGTGCGAACTCTATATAAAGGAGCACGGACTGGAGCAGGAAATCGAAGCCAAGATCAACCAGATTTATCAGGAAAAAGGCGTAGTGCGCCCTAGCTACCAGGGCGAGTTGCCCGCCGGCAACGACGGCCTCGGCCTGATGCTGCTCGGTGTGACCGGCGACCAGGTTTTGCCCCCCGATGTGTACGCTACCATCAAAGCGCGCACGCTGAGCCAGGTGCGCGGCACCGTGCAGGCCGATATTCTGAAGGAAGATCAGGCCCAGAACACCTGCATCTTCAGCACCGAGTTTGCCCTGCGCCTCATGGGCGACGTGCAGGAGTACTTTATCAAGGAGAAGGTTCGCAACTTCTACTCGGTCAGTATTTCGGGCTACCACATTGCCGAGGCCGGTGCCAACCCCATCACCCAGCTGGCCCTCACCCTGAGCAACGGCTTCACTTTCGTGGAGTACTACGTGAGCCGCGGCATGGACGTGAACGACTTCGCGCCCAACCTGAGCTTCTTCTTCTCCAACGGCATCGACCCCGAGTACGCGGTTATTGGCCGTGTGGCGCGCCGCATCTGGGCCAAGGCGATGAAGCTGAAGTACAACGCCAACGCTCGAAGCCAGATGTTGAAGTATCACATCCAGACGTCGGGCCGCAGCCTGCACGCCCAGGAAATCGACTTCAACGATATCCGCACTACGTTGCAGGCCCTCTACGCCATCTACGACAACTGCAACTCCCTGCACACCAACGCCTACGATGAGGCCATCACCACGCCCACCGAGGAATCGGTGCGCCGGGCCATGGCTATTCAGCTCATCATTAACCGGGAGTTGGGCTTGGCCAAAAATGAGAACCCGCTCCAAGGCTCCTTCATCATTGAGGAGCTAACCGACCTGGTGGAAGAAGCGGTGCTGCTGGAGTTTGACCGCATCACGGAGCGCGGCGGCGTGCTGGGCGCCATGGAAACCATGTACCAGCGCGGCAAGATTCAGGAGGAAAGCCTGCACTACGAGATGCTCAAGCACACGGGCGAGTACCCCATCATCGGCGTAAACACTTTCCTTTCCTCCAAAGGCTCGCCCACGGTGCTGCCCGCCGAGGTAATCCGCGCCACGGAAGAGGAAAAGCAGTACCAAATAGCTATGCTCAACAACCTCCACGCCCGCAACGAAGGCACCACGGAGCAGCGCCTGAAGCAGCTACAACAAGTAGCCGTGCAGAATGGCAACCTGTTCGAGGAGCTAATGGAAACGGTGAAATTCTGCTCCCTTGGGCAGATTACAAATGCCCTGTTTGAGGTTGGGGGGCAATATCGGCGGAATATGTAGGTCTGTTGATTAACCTAATTAAAAAAGCGCGCTACCTTGCTGAGGTAGCGCGCTTTTATTATAATGCTCAATAGCTAAACTAAATGAAACACAAAGAAAAATTAGACCTTGTTCTTCGTACTCTTTATACTCTTGGAATAGATAAAAAAGACCAGCTACTACGCGAAGTATGTGATTCAAACCATATACCTCTAACATCAGATGATGAGTTATATCTAATTGCAAAAAGGCTTGAAGACGATGGCTTTATTAGATGCGTCCGTATATCAGCGGGAATTTATGCTTCACTCACAAGTGCAGGTATTGAGTATTGCGAAGAGGACTCATATGCCTATAAAGGACAACCACTAATAAGCAACAACTATAATCTTAATATAATTAATAGTTCTCATGCTAATATTATTTCATCATCTAATAATGTCAGCATAGCTTCTAATAACCAAGTTGATATTGAGAATAAGATTAAGGAGTTTAAAATAGTTATTAACAATGACGGCAATATTAGCAGCGTAGAAAAGCAAGATATTATTGATTGCCTAGAAGAAGTTGAAGCAAATATTGAAGCTGGCAGAAAGTCAAAGTTTGCTTTCAAACACCTCGTTGAGCTAGCTTCAAATGTTGCTGGTGTAGGTTCTCTCCTACTTAATTTAGGGCAGCTTATGTCTTAGTTTAAGAGCTAAATTATATCTCCAACTGGCGCGAGCTTGTAGCTCGTGACTTGCTTTGAAGGGAGGTTGAACCTCCACTGCCGCAGCAGCGGCAAACTCTGACCGCGCCGCCTGGGTAATCTGGGCGGCGTTGTTGTTCTGGCGGGGGAGGCGCAGCCTCCCGGCATGGCTGGTCACAAGTTACGCTCCGCTAAACTCGCGCCAGTGGAGGTTAATAAAAGCTATTTCCTGAATTCGGAAATCATTAAAGTATTATACAGTCTACTATTTAATCGAAATTCATTGAAAAACACACAATAAAGAGTAGCCGTTTCACCTATCTTCACTTCTGCTTTTAACGGATTTTCTAACACTTTCTGAATTGGCATCCATACTTCTATCCCTTCTATAATAAACAAATATTCTTTACTAATTAACTTTTCTAATGATTCTGGTTTAGGCAAATACTTAGGCCATGCCCAGCAGACAACCTTCATTGACTGCATCACTTTAGGATCAATTATTCTTGATTTACCAGTAAAGTTTCCGCGCAGCTTGTAGGTATCAAATCGCGAGTAATCGTGCGGTTCCTTTTCCTCCCTCTTTACTTTATCTAGGTAAGCCTTCTCTTCTGCGATCAAATTTTTGTAACCCTTAGATGCATATTTTTCATCCCAAGAGGAGAAGTCATCTTGCGCGTAACAGGAAATAGAGAAGAAAAATATTGTAATAATCAAGGCGTATTTCATTTTCAATACTATGCAGTAAAGATTAGGGTGGTGCAGAGAGGGCTGCACTAAAGTCAAGCCAAATAAAGCTTATAATTGACTGAAAAAGCCCCCCAGATCTCTCCTACTTCCCTATGCCCAGAATTCTACCCGTCATTGTGCTGGCTCAGTTCTTATGCACCTCACTCTGGTTTGCGGGCAATGCCATAGCGGCGGATTTGGCGGCCACCTTGCAGCAGCCACCCACCTTTGTAGCCCACCTTACTAGCGCCGTCCAGCTAGGGTTTATTTCCGGCACGCTGGTATTTGCCTTGCTAGCCATTGCCGACCGCTTTTCTCCGTCGCGGGTGTTCTTCTTCAGCGCCTTGGCGGCCGCGCTCTGCAATCTAGGCATTAACCTCCCCGGCGTGGAAGCGAGCAGTTTGCTCGCCTTCCGGTTTTTGACTGGCTTTTTCCTGGCTGGCATTTACCCGGTGGGCATGAAGATAGCCGCCGATTACGCGCAGACGGGCTTGGGCAAATGGTTGGGTTTCCTGGTGGGGGCACTGGTGCTGGGCACTGCATTTCCGCATCTGCTAAAGAGCGTTACGGCGCAGCTGCCGTGGCAATACGTGGCGCTGGCTACCTCGGGCCTGGCAGTACTGGGCGGTCTGGCCATGCTCCTGCTAGTCCCCGACGGCCCATACCGCCGCACCGGGCAACGCCTGCAACTCACCGCTTTTCTGAGCGGCTTTCGGTTGCCGCGCTTCCGCGCCGCCGCCTTCGGGTATTTCGGCCATATGTGGGAGCTGTACACCTTCTGGGCCTTTTTACCCCTAATGCTGACGACCTACAACCGCACGCACCCCGACGCCAATTTGCCGGTATCCTTTTTGTCGTTTCTGCTGATTGGGGCCGGCGGTCTGGCTTGCATGGGCAGCGGCCTGCTCTCGCGGATAATTGCCCCCCGCACGGTAGCCAGCTCGGCGCTGGCCTTGTCGGGGCTGTGCTGCCTGGTGTCGCCGCTGGTGTTGCGCAGCCATTCGGGGGGCTTTTTTCTGAGCTTTTTATTTGGTTGGGGAATGGTGGTCGCCGCCGATTCGCCCATGTTCTCCAGCCTAGTGGCGCAAAGCGCGCCCGACGCTTCACGCGGCACCGCCCTGACTATCGTGAACTGCATAGGCTTCGCCATCACCGTTGCCAGCATTCAATTTACGAGCTGGCTTAGTGGCTTCGTAAATGCTTATGACCTTTATCTGATTCTGACGGTAGGCCCGGCGCTGGGTTTGCTGGCCCAGCTAGGCGGCCGGCCGAAGCTAGCTCCGGCCCCAAATGGCGCGAGTTTGTAGTTCGTAAAGCTCTCCCGCTTACGTTGCCGCAACAGTCCTAAACGACAACCGCGCCGCCTGGATAAATCCGGGCGGCGCGGTTGTTTTGGCGCGGGAGGCAAGGCTTCTCCGCCAAGGCTGGTTACGAATCACGCCGTTGCTTGACTGCCCGGGATACTAGACCAGCATCAGAAACAACAGCTTAGCACAGGCTACGACAGAAAGTTCAGGACGGCCTCAAGCACCAGGTCAGGCTTTTCCTCGAACATATAATGGCCGCTCTCGGATAGCCCGATTACCTCCACGTTGTCGGCCACGTAGGGCAGGCCCATACGCATGTGGTTGTAAGCTACGTAGCTCGCAATGCCCAGTACGGGCATCGTCAGGCGGGAATAAGTGGCGGCATCTTCCATATCCTGGTTAAAGGTTTGGTACCAGGCCGTGGCCGCCCGGATGCTTTCAGGATGGTTGTAGGCGGCGGCGTATACCTGGCGGTCAAACTCCGTCATGTGGCGCTCATCCAGCATCACGTACCCGAAAAGCCAGTCGAGCAGGTAGCGGAAACGGCCGGCCAGCAACTGTTCGGGCAGCTCCTTGATTTGGTTGAAGGCCATCCACCACATGTACGGGTTGTTGCCGTCCATCTTGGCCTCGAAGGTGCCGGGAGCGGGCAACATGGTCATATGGCGCATACCTTCGCTGGGGTGGCTGCCGTCCAGCAATATCAGCTTGGCGGTGGCCTCGGGGTAGTTAAAGGCAAAGCTCATGGCTACCATCCCCCCGATGTCGTGGCCCATCAGCGTTACCTTCGGCAGGTCGAGCAGCTGAGTCAGCGCGTACACGTCCTGGGCCATGGTTTTTTTGTTGTAACCGGCCGCGGGCTTGTCGGAGGTGCCCATCCCGCGGATATCCAGGATAAGCACACGGTAGTGCTGGGCCAGCTGAGTTGCTACGGGGTGGAAAGAGTACCAGGTTTGCGGCCAGCCCGGCAGGCAAATCAGCGGTTGGCCGCTCCCGCCTTCCACGTAGTGCAGCCGGATGCCATTGACGGTGACGTAATGATTGGTGAAGCCGGGCAGCTTTTTAATCAATTCCTGATCCGAGTACATACCTAAATCTTCAGGCGAGGCGTAGGCGACCTGGACATGTTGGCTGCTGGCATCTATTAGAGGTGCGGTGTTCATAAGAATAGTAAGTGAAGTGTGAGCGCAACGGGCGACAGCCGATTTGCGTGCTGCAAAGGTCTCGTCGGCCCCGCCGGCGGGGTGCCCGATTGTTGCTCACTTCTTACAGATTCTTGCTACCTGCCCCGCCGAGCTAGCGGCGCTGAAACTCCCGCGGGCTTTGGCCCACTGCTCGCTTGAAGGCCGCCGAAAAGTGGGCCGGCGAGGCGAAACCCAGCGCATCGCTGATGGCAGCGACGGGCAGCTCCCCGGCGCGCAGCAGCTGGCGGGCCCGCCTGATTTTCCAGTCGATTACGTACTGGTAGGGCGACCGGCCGGTGGTCAGCTTGAAGCGGCGGGCGAAGTGAAAGACGCTCAGATTGGCCAGGTCGGCTAGCGCCGCCAGCGTAATCGGCTGCTCCGCTGAGGCTTCCAGATATGAGTCGATGCGCGCCAAAATGCCCCCCGACAGCCGCGCCCCAGTGCCCACAATGCGCCGCTCGTAGGTGGCGTGATACTCGATAAGGTGGTAGCCCAGCGCGTGCCCCAGCGCCTCCACGTACAGCTGTCCCAGCGCGTGCTCACTGCCGGCGGCCACCAGCAGCTGCCGCCCCAAATGAGGCAGCAGCGCATCCTCGAACCGAAACCGCTCCCGCAGGTTGAAATGCACTAAGTCCAAGCTTTGACGAGCGCAGGTTTCCAGCCACTGCGGATCCAGGTGCAGGTGAATAACATCAGCGGGGCCGTCCCAGGCGGAGGGGCCATACTCGCCGGCGGGGTACAGGCCCGCGTCGCCACTCCGGAACAGCTCTTCCTCCACCCGATTGCCCTTGGGACGACTGGCCCGCACGCCTGGCTCGGCCTGGTGAATAAGCAACAGGTGCTGGGCGTGAAAGTGGGCCGGCACCCCGCCCGCCGACAACTGAAAGCGCTCCACCCGCAGCCCCGGCCACGCCTGCGCCGCGCTGGTTTGCACGGCCGGCCGGTCGTAGAGTTCGGAGGTGTAGGTGGAGTAGCGCATTGGAGCAAATATGCGTCAAATAACCCGTGCCGTAGCTACATGTTCGGCTCTGGGGGGCTTTGTGCGTGGGTATCAGTATGCGACTGCCTTGCTTTACTCGACGTTTTGCGGGTCCGTTAGTGCTGCTTAGCAAAACTCCGCGCACCTGTTGCTACTGGAGGAGCAGGGTAAGCTGCTTACGTTGTGAATGAGGTGAGGCCCTTGGCGACTAGCTCGGCAATTGGTAGTAAAAAGTAAAAGTAAGCACTGGAGGATAGAGTGTTAAGGTGGAAACAGGCTAAAATGCTATATTAAGAGAAAGGTGAGCGGCGAGCAGTCTACTTTATAGAAGAGCACATCCATGCGCTAGCTCACTGCGTAGATATACGTACATGCGCAAGGCTTTAAATAGTTGTATTTGGGAAATGAGTTTACTAATAGTGCTTTTAGCGCTGGCCACCTGTTCATCACCGGAACAGCAAACTAATGTGTTAACCCAGGAGCCAGACACGAGTGTGCGCTACATTCGGCAGCGGGTGGTATTACCCGAGGTGCCGCAACGAGGCCGCGTGCTCGACCGCAACGACTCGGTGCTGGTAGCTACCCGTACCCAATACGTGTTAAAGCTGCCGCGCAAGCCCCCACTCGACACCTTGGCGCTGGGCCAACTGCTTGGCTGGGGGCCGGTTGCTACCCGCAAGCGCATTGCCGATGCCCTGCCCTATGAGGATATGCCGGCAGGCTACCCAGTCGAGCTCAGCCTCACCGCAGGCGAAGCTAAGCGAGTACGCCGTCAGAGCAAGGACTGGCCCCAGCTAACCCTGACTGAGCGCCCCCAGCGTGCTTACACAACTAGCGTGGGTGCTCACTTCTTGGGGTATAAAAGTGACGAAGCGCAGGCCTTTTTCAAGCAAGCGAAGCGCTACCGGCGCGGCCGCTTCTACGAGCTGCGCAACGGCGGTATTGAAACTTATTATAATGGCCTACTCAACGGTACCCGGGGCTACCTGCACCCCCTGGTAGATTCGCTGGGCCAGACGCACGGCAGCTGGGCCCCCGATACGGCTTTCCAGCAAGGCCAGGATCTGCACCTGACCATCGACGTAAAACTGCAGGCCTACGCCGAACAATTGATGGGCCGCCGCAAAGGCTACTTAGTGGCCTTGGATCCGCGCACCGGTGAAATCCTATCCTACGTATCGGGGCCCGTGTACAAGCCAGCGACTATCACCGCACCCGATCAGGCCTTGATTCGCGCCAAGCTGCTGGAACACGAAAAAATGCCGCTGATCAACCGACCGGCGATGCTAGCTAACCCGCCCGGCTCGGTATTTAAGCTGGTAAATGCCGCGGTGGCGTTGCAGTTGGGCGCCATCACCCCCGCTACCGCCTTCCGATGCGACCAGACGCTGCTCAGCTGCGTGCACAAACACCCTCAGCCCAAAGACCTGACGATGGGCCTAAAATATAGCTGCAACCCCTATTTCTACCAGGTAATGCGGAACCTGATCAACAACGTGCCCGATAGTCTTGCGCAGGACTCGGCGGCCGCCCCGCGTGCAAACCTGGCCGTGTGGCGCCGCTATGTCCGCTCGTTTGGGCTAGACACCTTGCTGGGCGTTGACTTGCCGCGTGAGGCCCCTGGCTTCCTCCCTACTCCTGCTTACTATGATAAGGCCCGCAGCACAACCAAGTGGACGTACCGCTCTATCTACTCACTCAGCATCGGCCAGGGTGAAATCAACCTCACGGGCCTGCAAATGGCTAACATGGGTGCCATTGTTGCCAACCACGGCTGGTACTACCCGCCCCACTTGGTGCGTAGCATAGGCGAGAATGGGCCTCTACCCCGCTTCACCGAAAAGCGCTATACCCTCATCGACAGCGCACACTTCGCCGCACTGATACCGGGTATGATTGCCGTTATGGAGCGCGGCGGCACTGCCGAAACCTCCAGCCTGGCCGATGTAGGCATTACGGTAGCCGGCAAAACCGGTACCATAGAAAATGACGGCGACGACGACCATGCTGCCTTCGTTGGCTTTGCGCCGGCTGAGAATCCTGAGATAGTCGTGGCTGTTTACCTCGAAAATGCGGGCTTTGGGGCCACGGCTGCTGCCCCCTACTCTGTTCTGGTGATGGAGAAATATCTGCGCGGCAGCATTGCCGCTAAGCGCAAAAAGTGGGAAGCACGCATCCAACAACGGGCGCGCAACGGATATTAAGTCCCCTTCCAGCATGGGGCACATAGCAGTAGCCCCTGCTTCGTAAGTAGTTGTGGGCCTGCACCACCATGTCAATAGCGAGTTAGTAATGCGCTCAGCAACCTAGCTTTTTGCTAACTAGGGCACATGAAACACAACCTCTCCGTTTTCCCAGCCATGCTAAGCATGCTTATGCTGGTGTGCTGCTCCGAAAATAAAACGCCGGCTGTTTCGGCCACGAATACTGAGTTGGCCTCGGCTTCATCGAGTGCTGCAGCGGGAGATTCTGCTCGGGTGAGTGGCGAGCCTTGCGATATTAAGCTGGCCAATATCCATTTTACCAAAGCCGTCAACGGGGCCGATACGTTGGCGAGAGTGGACGCAAATGGTATAATGGCTTTTCGGGTCGGGGCGAAAAAAGACTTTTTCAGCGACCCCAACGATAATAAGCTATCGAATAATACGGCTCCCATTCTGCTGGCCAAGGTGGATAATACCAAACCCTTCACGTTGGTATCGAAAGTCATTCCGGGCTTCACGGAGAAGGGGTTGTATAATGCCGGAGTGCTGTATATCTACGTCAACGACAATTTTTGGCAAAAACACTGCTTCGAGCAGGATGAGCGCGGCAACCATCGCATCGTGTCGGTGCGCACCATCGGCACCTCCGACGATAACAATCACGACGTGGTGCGCGGCCCTTCGGCGTACATGAAAATCTCGTCGGACACGCGCACAGTGGCCAGCTACTACTCGCTTGACAAGAAAAATTGGCAACTGGTCCGGCTTTACAAGAATAATTATCCCACTGAAATCTGGATGGGCGTGAGCGCGCAGTGCCCAGTGGATACGGGTACGGTGAGCCATTTTGAGGAAATCAGCCTCACCGAAAACAGTGTGAAGGATTTTCGCTTGGGCATTTAGTACTAGAAGTCCCTTGTCGGTTGGTTAGGCAGACTTGCGGGGGGAAGTATTAGGCCACGGTTGGGGGGCATTTTAACAACTACCCCCCTCACCGCGCGTACTACAAGCTCAACTATTCATCTACTTTCATGGCCGATAGAACTCTGAAGGAGATTGCCATCAAAATGGCGAAGCTCGATATTGCCATGCTCACGACCGAGACTAGTCGGGGCCAGCTCAGCAGTCGTCCCATGAGCAATAACGGCGACGTGGAGTACGATGGCAACTCGTACTACTTTACCTTCGAGCAGTCGCGCACGGTAAGCGACATCTCTGAGAATCCGCACGTAAACCTTGGCTTTAGCGGCCCGAAGGGATTGTATGTTTCTATCGTGGGCAAAGCGCATCTTATTCGGCACAAACCTACTCTGCAACAACACTGGCTACCCAGCCTGAAACAGTGGTTTCCGGAAGGAGTTGATACGCCCGGCATCGTACTGGTACGCGTGGAGGCCAAACGCATCAAATACTGGCAGCAGGAAGACGAAGGCGAGCTACACGTAAAATAGCCCCTCGAACCGCTTGTGCAAACCGCCCCGCTCAACCTATTGAACGGGGCAGTTTCGTTTGTTGAGGTCCTGATGGGTAAGTGTAAGACAGAATAGCTGGCTCAGCTGTATCAGAAGGGACTTATGTTTCGGCGGCTCTACACGTATTTTAAGCATCGAAAAAGCCCCCAGAACAATTCACTCATTCCTACGTTATTTGCAGCCCACACCGCTCCGCAAGTTGGGAGCGCCCCACCCTATTTCTATTTATGAGCACTACGTTGCGCCGTGGCGACGGCAGCACCTACCTCACGTTTCGGTATGACCCGGCCGAAGACTGGATTCATGCGCAATGGTTTGGCCGTCAGACGCTCGGAACTGTGATGGACGGTGGCTTGACATACCTGGACATGATGCGCCAACAACCCTGCCCCAAGCTGCTCAACGACCACCGCGACTTAGTGGGCACCTTCACGGAAGCCAACGACTGGATTCAGCAGGTCTGGACACCGCTCATCATGGCCGCCGGGCTGCGCTCTATCGGGCAGGTCGTGTCGCCCGATGTGTTCGGCCAATTATCTATCGAAGACCTTCAGCACCGCATCGGCGACCAACTCGACATTTACTTGTTTAATGACCTGGACGCGGCTCAGAATTGGTTGCGCGCGCAGTAGTATTTGCCCCCCAGAGCGCTGGTCGCCCACTTACATTTTATTTTATTGCTACTCATGGAGCAACAAATTCAGCAGCAGGTTCAAGACTATTACGGCGCCCAGTTACGCACAAATCAGGATTTAAAAACTAACGCCTGCTGCACCAACGATATACCAGTAGCCCACAAAAAGATTCTGGCGACCCTAGAGTCGGAGGTATTGGAGAAGTATTATGGTTGCGGGGTGTGCGTGCCCGAGTTTGTACAGGGCTGTACTGTGCTCGATTTAGGTTCGGGTAGTGGCCGCGACGCCTTCTTGCTCTCGTACCTAGTGGGCGAGCAAGGCCACGTTATTGGCGTGGATATGACGGAGGAGCAGCTGGCGGTGGCCCGGCGGCACGTGGCAGCCCAAACTGCCCGTTTCGGCTATGCTCAGCCCAACGTGGAGTTTCGCCACGGCTATATCGAGGACTTGACTAGCGCTGGCCTCGCCGATAATAGCATCGATTTGGTGGTATCTAACTGCGTGTTGAACCTGAGCACCGATAAGGCTGCCACCTACCGTGAGATATTCCGGGTGCTGAAGCCGGGCGGGGAACTGTACATCGCCGATGTGTTTGCCGACCGACGCATTCCGGAGGCTTTGCGTCAAGACCCAATGCTGTACGGCGAATGCCTGAGTGGAGCTATGTATATCGAAGACTTCCGCCGCCTGCTCGTGCAGCTTGGTATCCGCGACTACCGCCTCACGGCAAAGCGCATCTTGACTATTGACAACGCCGAAATACAGCAGAAAACGGGCAATATCGTCTTCTATTCGCTTACTATTCGGGCCTTCAAGCTCGACATGGAAGATCAGTGCGAAGATTATGGCCAAGTAGCTACCTACTTGGGCACCGCTGACAACCCGCACCGCTTCGTACTCGATGACCACCATGTGTTCGAAACTGGTCGTCCGCAGCTGGTGTGTGGCAACACAGCCGATATGCTCAGTCGCACCCGCTACGGCACTCATTTCCGCATCGATGGCACGAAAGACCAGCACTTTGGCTTGTTCCCGTGTGGCCCCGCGCCAGCGGCTGCGGTCGGTGCTGCGGCCACTAGCTGCTGCTGAACCTATTGCTTTCCGTTCAGCACTTGTGCTTTGAACAAAGCCCGTTGAGTTTGCCCCCCATGACCATCACCATTGCTCAGAACTCCGCGCAGCCGCTTACTGTCAACCGCTTAGGCTACGGCACTATGCGCCTGACTGGGCCGGAAATTTGGGGCGAGCCAGCGAACCGCACGGAAGCGTTGGAGATTCTGAGAACAGCGGTAGCGTCGGGCGTGAACTTTCTGGATACGGCCGACTATTACGGCGAGGACGTGACCAACCGGTTAATTGCGGAGGCGCTGCACCCGTACCCCAGCGACTTGGTAATTTGCACGAAAGTAGGCGCCACGCGTGTGCCCGATAAAAGCTGGGTGCCTTATAACACGCCCGAAAACCTGCGCGCCAGCATCGACAATAACCTGCGTACGCTGAAACAGGAGCAGATTCAACTTGTACACCTGCGCCTGATGGGCCACAGCTCAGTGCCGTTGGACGAGCAGCTAGGTGCCATGTTTGAGATGCAGAGCGAGGGTAAGATTCTGCATGTTGGGCTCAGCAACGTGACCCACGAGGAACTGGTAGCTGGCCTGCGGCAAGGGGAAATTGCCACGGTGGAGAACATGTACAGCTATGCCCAGCGTACGACTGTGCAATTGCCCCACGGCCGTGCTAACCCCGGCGGCGAGGAAGTGCTGGACCTCTGCGAGCAACACGGTATTCCGCTTATTCCGTTCTTCTCCCTGCTGCACGCGCTACCCAAAGCCGATTCTAATACTGCAGAAATCGCGCGCAAGCATAACGCCTCAGAAGCCCAGATAAACATCGCCTGGCTGCTGCACAAGTCACCCTGGATTCTGCCTATTCCGGGCACTTCATCATTGGCGCATTTGCGGGAAAACCTGAAAGCGGCCGACATCCAACTGAGCGCGGAGGACATGGCGTACTTAGGCTAAGCGTCTCAGTTGCTAACCTAACCGGATATCGGCGTGGTCAAGAAGGTGGCCAAAAAAGCCCCCCAGCACGATTCACAAGCAAGAATGAGAGTCGAAATAGGCTACCTCTCCGCGTTGCTGTGCCACTGAATGGCGAAGTAGCCGCAGGGCCCTTTTCCGGTGTTGGTAAAGGCATGAGGCACATTTGCTTCCAGAAAAACTATATCGCCGGCCGCGGCTTTGTGCGCTTTCTGGTCGATTAGAATTTCGCCGCTGCCTTGCGTCATCAGGATGATTTCCTCCGTGCGGTGCGTGTGCGGCGGATGGCTGGCAATGCCGGGCATCAGCGTAGTGGCGTGCACATCAAACCGCCGGAACATAGTAGAAGGCCGGTCAAAGACGGGACGCGTTTCTTTTTTATCGGTCTTCACGACTTTAAACTGGTCCCAATCCTTCATAAAGGAGCCACCGCCCGCTTGCGCCCGCTGCCGGTCCACGCCATCTTTCGACTTGTAGCGCAACACATAATACGTAGCAGGCGCCCCAGACCCATTGCGCAGCCGTTGTTTGTCGCCGGCACCAATCAGCATGACGCCGCCGGGACCCAGAGTTTTGGTGGAATCTTGAATAGTGGCCGCGAGGCTTCCCGTTTTCACTACTATCAATTCTTCCGCGTCCGAGGTAACTGCCTGAGCTTGGTTTGCCTGTCCGGCCTTTAGGGTAAAGGTATATACCTCTAGTTCCTTCAGATCCAGAGTGCTGCCTTTCATAAATTGAACACGCTCCCCGACTTTTTCCGTGGTTCGGGTCGTGCCTTTATACACCGCGGATGGTACATCGGCAGTCGGAACGGCACGGCTCAGCAACAGGGCGCTCACAACAAGTAAAGCAGTTTTCATAGGTAGTTATTGAGGATGAATGGCAAGGACCAGGTACGACTACTCACGCTTCATCGTGACGGTGGGCGGCTGGCTGAAATACTGCCAGTTAGTTTCTGCCTGCTCCTTCGTGTAACGGCCATTAAATACGAGCAGCCGATAGCGTAGCGTGTAGGTTTGGCCGGGGCTCAGGAGCCAATCTTTGTTCTTGGTGGGCGAATAATTCACGAACACATCACCGCGACCATTCTGCGATTCGGGCCACACGCGTAACGGTTCGGGGTGGTTAAAGTTGGCAGGCGATGACATCATTACGGCCCCGGCGTAGTCGTTATCCAGCTGGCCCTGCACGATGCACCAACGCGCCGTAGCGCCGTCGGCGTCTTTGCGGATTTTGCCCCCCGAGGTCAGTATTTCGCTGTTGTCTTTGTTCCACTTTTCGGTGGCGCGCCAGCCGAAGCCTCCGTACCGATACGTAAGCAGTCGCACCGGGCTGGCACTGGCGCAAGTGAGGTTGATGGTCACATCAGCAATGTAGTAATCGGCGTTGCTGGGCTGATACACTCGCACCGATTGCAGCTCATTCAAGGCTACTTTTTTTTTGCCATTCTTTTGAAATGCTACGTGTTCCTGCTTTACCTGATACTCGCTGAATACCGGGCCGTCGGTTTTAGAAACCACGCCAGCGAAGCGCACTGTGCCTTTGCGGTCCTTCAGGTTCCAGAAATCCACGGTATCGCCCTCGAATAACACATGCGTCCAGGGGTTCCAGATGCCGTAGTGATGGTAATGGTCGGGAGCCTGAATGCGCGTCAGTTCCTGTCCGCGCGGTGACCAGAGCGGATGAATAAAACCACTGCGCTTAAATGCCGTATCGATGCCGCTGGGTGGATACACCGTGCGGTAGTTGTATTGGAGCAGCTTCCTGTTACCATTCTGAATTAATAGAGACCCATTTGTATCGACAGTTTTAATGCTGGGGGGCAAATTTGTCTTAGCTCCGCGGACCAATTCGTAAGTGCGCTTCAGGGCTTTATTTCCACCACTTTGAGCGTTCCAGTGGAGAGTGCGCTCCTTAGTTTTCTCTAGTTGGTGGGGCACTGGGGTCCGGGTGCTTCCCTGCACTTCTACTAAGCTCAGTTCAGTATCTGGGACGGAAGTCAGACCAGTAAGATTCACTTGAATCGGCACGCTTTGCTGGCTGGTATTGCGCGGCAGGTTCACTTCCAGCGTCGCAAGCCGCTGCGCCACTCCGCTGGTGCTTAGCGCAATATAAGCCGTCATGAGCCAGAATTTGATGGTATTCATGCTGCTGAATAAGAAGTTAAAAAGTAAAGAATTAAGCAAAATGCCCCCCAGAACATAAGATGGTGGCCCACTTTGCTTTATCGACTATCACGGGCCCAGTATACTAAACTTGTGGTAACTCGGCGTTAGAAGCAACCTGCCATTTTCTCCCACCTTCTTTTAGCAGCATCGTATCTTAGTATCTGGAACGCGCTAAACCCAGGCATATATAGTACTATGAAACTCAGCTTTTGGTGTGGCATTGTGGCCCTCTTACTGGCCGGGTCCGTGCGGGCCCAATCTCTGGCAGGCGAGTGGCAGGGCGTTGAAACTGACCCTTATGATGAAGGCAACTGGCCGGCCGTGCTTCGCTTGCAGCAAAACAAAGACGCCAAGATATTCGGGGTGCTGTACCAGGAAGTAGGTGGCACGCCGGCCATGACGGTTACGTTCGAAATGACGGGCGAACGCACCAAAAACGGGGCAGATCTCACCCACGTACGGAAGCTAAGCGAAACCGGCCAGACACCTTTTTCCTACTGGTGCGATGGCTCCATCACCTTTACTTACGACCCGAGCCAGGAAAAGCTTACGGGCAACGCTACCTACCGCCCCGTAGGCGAGTGCGACGTGGGCACCTTTACTTTGTACCGCATCAAGCTAAAATCGCCTGAGCGGGTACCGGCCAATACGGAAAGCACGTTGCGCGTATCGGGCAAGGATGTGCGCTGGTATGCCGACCCTGAGCTGAAGCGTCAGGTAGCCACCGGCAATACCTACCGCACCCGGCTTAGCGGCTCTACCACGTTTTACCTCACTCAGGGCTATTTTGCTACCAGTCAGAGCCCGGTAGTGCCAATTACCATTACGGTAGGAGGCACAGAAGCTCGGAAGCCAGCCGCCGCTACTGCCCCGCGTGATACGGCTCCTCGAACGCCCATTTTGGCTCCCTCGCTCAAGCCGATAGTATTGCCTACCGTGTTGTTCAAGCTAGGCACGCCCGAGCTGCTGCCGATAGCCATTCCGGCCCTCGATCAGCTAGCCGCTGAGCTTAAGGCGCGTCCTTCCTTAAAGTTGCGTGTGTCGGGCCACACCGATAAAATTGGCGAGCCCCAGAAAAACCAGGTGTTGTCGGTGCAGCGGGCCGAAGCGGTGAAGGCGTATCTGGTAAAAGCCGGCATTGCCGCCGCACGCATCACCACTGCTGGCTACGGCGATTCGCGCCCGATTTATAAGTCACCCGACGCCCGCAACCGCCGCGTGGAGGTGGAAGCAATTAATTAATCGGGCAGAGGACCTTTTCTAAGTATAGTGTCTGAGGCGAACATGTGCTAAACTTATGCGCTATTGCCCCAAGCAAGGCCAGACTCCGTTACCTCAATAGTCCAGCGCATGAGCTTTTCTAAACTGTTGACACTAGCCACTTCGTTATGGCTGATAAGTCAGTCGGCAGCAGCTCAGTCGACCAATCTTTGGAATAATAAGCAGTGCGCGGTGGTGCTGACGTATGACGACGCCATTGATGTGGACCTGGACAACGCCATTCCAGCCCTCGACTCGATGCAGCTGCGGGGCACGTTTTACCTGATTGGCTCCTCGCCGGTAGTGGCTCGCCGCCTGCCGGAGTGGCGCCGCGCTGCTCAGCGCGGGCACGAGTTGGGCAACCACGCCCTGATGCACCCCTGCGACGGAAGCCTACCCGGTCGCGGCTTCGTGACACCCGATAACGACTTGAGCAAGTACACCGTTAGTCGGGCCGTGAGCGAAGTGCGGACGATGAACACCCTGCTCACCGCCATCGATGGAAAAACCGCGCGCACCTTCGCCTACCCCTGCGGCGACTTACAGATTGGCGGCGTGAAATTCTATGACCAGCTAAAAAACGACTTTGTGGCCGCCCGCGGGGTCACAAGTGGGCTTCATACGGCCACGCAAGTGGACCTTGCCAACATCAATAGCTACATGATCAACGGTCAGTCGGGCGAGTACCTGATTGACTTAGTGAAAAAAGCCCAACAGTCGGGCACGGTGCTAGTGTTTTTGTTTCATGGCGTCGGCGGCGGGCACAGCCTGAACGTGGACTCAAAGGCGCATCGTCAGCTTTTGCGTTATCTGAAAGCCAATGAGAAGAATATCTGGGTGGCCCCGATGGTGGAGGTGGCCGAGAAGATTAAAGCTAACCAGCAGGTCGGGGCAGCGAAAAAGCCACGCGGCTGATATAGATGAGCTTCCGGTAGTTTTGTTAACAAATTAGTTATGCTTGCATAACATTTTTGCAACTTATGCGTATTACCTTTGCGTTCAACAAATTGATAGAGTACCACATACACACACAGACATGAAAAAGAGCACTGCCACCGTTTCGTCGCTTTTGTTGCTAGGGAGCCTTGGTTCTTTGAGCTATTTAGCCGCGCAGGTACGGGAGTTCAACTTGTTTTTCGACCTACGGGACGAGGAAGAGTGCTACTACTGCTAAGCTTCTGAGCCGCGCTTTACGGCTATGATTTTTGATTTGAGAGAGACGGGTCCCGCTGCATAGCGGGACCCGTTTTGTTTGGTCCCTAGTAGAAAGCACCTTTTAAAATCAGGGGTTTAGATGTGAAGAAGAAAAAAACTACATCCATTCGAGCCGGTTTTCGGTACTTCACAGTAGCAATGGCCTCTGCCGGGTCGTTCGTTTCCCCTTCCATCGCTGCTAAGCTTACCCTTTCGCTCTTTCGTAAGTGAAACCGCCGAAGCAGCATAACAACTTGCCAACTATGAACTTAGAGAGCCTCAAAGAGCAAATCAGCTACATCATCGGGCGAGATTTGGCTCGCAACTTCGCCCAGCAAGGTCTTGACCTGGACATTGATGTGCTGGCGGGCAGCCTCAAAGAAGGCTTGGGCGGACAGCCTAGCCGCCTGACTCAGGACCAGATGCGCAACGCCATGGAGCAGCTGCAGCAACAAATGCAAGACCAAGACGACCAAGAAGGTGACGGCAACGGCACCGTAAATGACCCTAATGCCATGAATAACAAACAAGCCGGCGAAGACTTTCTTGCCGAGAATAAGAACAAGCCCGGCGTAACTACCCTGCCAAGCGGCCTGCAATACGAAGTGCTCACGGAAGGCTCGGGCCCCAAGCCTTCGCTGACCAGCAACGTGACCACGCACTACCACGGCACGCTCACCAACGGTACGGTATTCGACAGCAGCTACCAGCGCGGCCAACCCGCTTCATTCCCCGTAAACGGTGTAATCGCAGGCTGGACAGAAGCGCTCCAGCTCATGCCCGAAGGCTCGAAGTGGCGCCTTTACATTCCCTCCGATCTGGCCTACGGTAAGCGTGGTGCCGGTCGCGACATCGGCCCCGACTCGGCGCTGATTTTCGATGTGGAGTTACTGAAAGTGAATAAATAAGTGTAGCTCTCTTTTGAATTTGCCCCCCAACTTGCTTGCATCAGGCGGCTGGGGGGCAATTCTGTATTGTTCCGATTAAGCCTCTGGTGCTCGTATCGCAACGTGATTATTTTCCTCCATGCTTCCTACTGATGAACCCACGCTACACGGTCCCAACGGGCGCGTAGTCCTGACGGCTACTGCCTTGGAAGTAGATGGCCAGCGGTATGCCTTGCTGGAACTGGATGCCGTGGAGCTGACGCCGGTGCGGTGGCTGCTGTGGTATCTGCTGGGGGGCATTGTGCTGGCTGGGTTCGCGTTGGCTTTTTTGCAAAACTGGCTGCGTACGGTGCCGGCCGCGCTAGGCCTCGCAGCCGGCGCCTTATTGCTGGCTTACGGCAACCGCGGCACCAACCGGCTGCGCCTGTACCGCTCTGGACGGGAAGCGCTGCACTTCGGCTTGCCCGGCGATGCTATAGCCTGGCAGAAGCTGGCCGCCGAAACTAACCGCCGCATCCGGCGGCGCCACGAGGAGGCAGCCGCGGCCGCCGTTGCGGCGTGGGCCACCGATTTGCCCCCCAACGAAGCCGCGCCCGAGGCCTCTCCCGATTCGGGTTTTATCTCTCCCTCGGACGAAGGTCCAGCGGCATGATTTGCCTTACCTTTGGGCGCTTTTTTTGACGCTAGTAGTTGCTATCCCCCTCCCTTTACTTCCTATGGAAGCCAAACAATCGCACGCGCATACTGCCATTTCTACTGGTGGCTTGCTTGTAGCTCTCGGTATTATTTACGGCGATATTGGTACCTCGCCGTTGTATGTGATGAAGGCCATTGTGCCGGGCCTCATCGATGCCGACTTGATCTACGGGGGCATTTCCTGCGTATTCTGGACGCTCACCCTACAAACCACGCTTAAGTACGTGCTGCTGACGCTAAACGCGGACAACAATGGTGAAGGCGGCATTTTTTCCCTTTTTGCGCTGGTTCGGCGGCGCGCGGCGGCGCCTTGGCTGTCGGCGGTGGCCATTATCGGCGGCGCTGCCCTTATGGCCGATGGGATTATTACCCCGCCTATTTCAGTGTCCTCGGCTATTGAAGGCTTACAGGCTGTGTACCCCACCATTCCCACGGTGCCCATTGTCATTGGCATTCTGGTAGCGCTATTTCTGCTCCAGAGCTTTGGCACCCAGATCGTGGGTAAGTCTTTTGGTCCTATTATGCTGGTGTGGTTTTCTATGCTGGCCATCCTGGGCGTGATGGGTATTCAGCAGCACCCCGAAGTGCTAAAAGCGGTAAATCCGTACTATGCTTACAACTTATTGGTCAACACTAGAGGCGGTTTCTGGCTGCTAGGGGCGGTTTTTTTGTGTACCACGGGGGCGGAGGCTTTGTATTCGGACTTAGGTCACTGCGGCAAGGGCAACATTCGCATCAGCTGGATTTTTGTTAAAACCTGCCTGTTGCTTAACTACTTCGGGCAAGGCGCCTGGATGATAGCTAATGAAGGCCAGCAGCTAGCTGGGCGCAACCCGTTCTATGAGCTGATGCCCAACTGGTTTTTGCTGATCGGTATTGGTATTGCCACTATGGCAGCCATTATTGCCTCACAGGCTCTTATTACGGGCTCGTTTACGCTGGTTTCGGAGGCTATTCGGTTGAATATGTGGCCCAAAGTGCGCCTCAACTATCCAACCGATCTGAAGGGCCAACTATACGTGCCCTCCATGAACCGCATGCTGCTGCTGGGCTGCATCGGCATTGTGCTGTACTTCCGCAAGTCAGAGAATATGGAAGCGGCTTATGGCCTGGCTATTACCATCACCATGATGATGACCACCATCCTCCTGTCTATGTGGCTGCGGGTGCGCCGGGTACCGCTGCCACTGGTGGCTTTGTTTGTGCTGGTGTACGGCATTATCGAAGGGTCGTTCCTGGTTGCCAACCTCATCAAATTTCCGCACGGCGGCTGGGTATCGGTGGCCATTGGCTTGGTGCTTATTGGCGTGATGTACGTGTGGCTACGCGCCTACTACATCAAGCGGCGCCTGACGGAGTTCGTCAAAATCGAACCCTACATCAATGCTATCAAGGAGCTCAGCAACGACGAATCTATCCCAAAATATTCGACGCACTTAGTGTTTATGACCTCAGCCGAGCGCAACAGTGAAATCGAGTCCAAAATCATTTATTCTATCTTCCAGAAGCGGCCTAAGCGGGCCGATATCTATTGGTTTGTGCACGTAGACACCACCGACGAGCCTTATACCATGGAGTATAAAGTAGTGGAGCTAGCGCCCGACGATGCCTTCCGCATCACGTTCCGCCTAGGCTTCCGCGTAGAGCAGCGCATCAACCTCTACTTCCGCAAGGTGGTAGAAGACTTGGTCCGCAATAAGGAAGTAGACATTACCTCCCGCTATGAATCGCTGAACAAACAAAACGTAACCGGCGACTTCCGCTTTATCGTGCTGGAAAAGTACTTATCGGTAGAAAACGACTTCCCTCTAGTGGAGAAACTGGTCATGCAGGCCTATTTCTATATCAAGCAGTATATCGCCTCCGAGGACAAGTACTTCGGGCTAGACACCAGCTCAGTCAAAGTCGAAAAGGTGCCCTTAGTAATTGCGCCGGTACAGGAAGTCGCTTTGCAACGAATTCCTTAGTAGGCGCTACAACCGCGCGCAAAAAAGCCCCCCAGACGTTCTCTGGAGGGCTTTTTTGGTGTCAGTAGCGCAGCAGCTGTAGGGTGCTTATTGCGCGGTGCGCAACCACTTAGCCAGTACCTGCTGTTGCTCGGCACTAGCATTAGGCAGCTTCTGCACGCGGTAGCGCTGGCCGACACTAGGCAGCAAGGGGAAAGCCAGCTCCTGTATCTGCCCATCGCGTACTACGAGCAGCTTTATGTCGCTGCCAACAGTGCGGTTGACTAAGGCTTTATTGGGGTCATCGGTTAAGCGGATGCCATCGAGGGCCAGCACTTCGTCGTTTACATTGAGGCCGCCCTGCCAGGCACTGCCCTCACGAAGCACGCTCGTAACAGTCAGTTTGCCTCCCGAAGTGCTAACGTTGGCGCCAAGCGCACTAGCCGTTGTTGCGGGCTCGGTGGTTAAGGTCAGGCCAGCGTAACCCAGGGCCGTGTTGTAATCCAGGGTTTGGGTGTCATAGACGCGGGTGCGGAAGAAGTCGTCGAAGCGGCGGCCGGCAACTTTCTCCACGGCATCCTGAAACTCCTCATCGGTAAATCCCCGCTTCTGCTGCTGGTAGTAGCGCGTGTAAAGCAGGTGCATGACGTCGTCGAGGCTTTTCTGACCTTTTGTTTCGTTGATAATCATCAAGTCAAGCACGGTGCAGATCAGCTCACCTTTATCATAATAACTGATGGTGGCGTTGGCTGAGTTCTCGTTAGGGCGGTAGGCTTTAATCCAGGCGTCGTAGCTGGCTTCGCTGGCGGCCTGAATCTTGTTGCCGGGCTGGTTCTCTACGCGGGTGATGCCGTTGCTGAGGTTGGCTAGATATTCATCGGCGCTGATAAAGCCTGCCCGCTGCACGATGAGGTTGCCGAAGTAGCTGGTGCCGCCTTCGCTCAGCCACAGCATGCGCGTGTAGTTCTCGCGGTCATAGTTGAATGGGCCGAGGGCTACAGGCCGAATGCGCTTCACATTCCAGAGATGGAAATACTCGTGGCCCACCAGGCCTAAGAAACTTTTGTAGCCTGCCTCGTTGGTGTACGCATTGCGCCCCACCGACAAAGTAGTCGAAAACAGATGCTCCAATCCGCCAGTACCGCGCTCAATGTTATGGATAATGAACAGGTAGCGGTCCAGCGGGTTTTGCCCGACTACACGATGCGCTTCCTCGCAAACGCGCTTCATATCCGCGAGCAACTTAGCTTCGTCGTACTTGGCATTGCCGAACATAGCTACCGTGTGGGGCGTGCCATTGGCTTCGAACGACATCACTTTGTGGGTACCAATCTCGATGGGAGAATCAGCTAGTTCATCGTAGTTAGATGAACGGAAGGTAAAAGGCGCACCGCCGGCTACGGGCTTTAGGCTGGTCGAAACCTGGTTCCAGCCGGCTGCGGGCTGCACGGTAAGCGTGCTGGGCAGCGCCTTTTCTTCAGCTGGGTACATGAACACGCTGGTGCCATTGATGTAGCCGTGGGCAGCATCCAAAAAGCTGGTGCGCACGCTCAGCTCGTATGCATATACACGGTAGCGAACTGCAAAGTCCTTGGCGCGTGGGTGGTACACGCGCCAGGTATTCTTGTCTACTTTCTCGGTACGCAGCTTGGTTGAGCCAGCTGTGGCCTCGAAGCCTTCCACATGCTTGGCAAACTCTCGCACTAGGTAAGAGCCAGGCGCCCATACGGGCAGCTTCACGTCGGTATACTGCTTGCCGAAGCCCCCCAGGGCCATTTCGACTTCGAAATAATGCGTTTGCGGGGCAGGCATGGCCAAGGTGTAGCGCAACGAAGGCGCGGCCAGCACCAAACTAAATTGGCTAAGGAATAGCACGAATGCCGCGGCCAGCAGCAAGCGAAAGCGGAAATGAGGCATGAAGGGAAAAGGAAAGGTGAAAGATGCAATGAGTGGAAGCCAAGACTCCAATAGGCCGCCGAAGTTGCAAAGTAACGCCGAAATTTGCCCCCCAGCTCAACTTTACTCGCTCCTAAACTAGCTTTAGCGGAACCTGAGCCCAACCTCCCCCGTTAGCGCCAACAAGACTGGCTGTTCACCTCACAGCCAGCCTTACTCGTGATGCGTTACGTCTGGATTACCTTTATCGGCTTGGCCGTGCTGATGCTCGGCCTGTTGGTTTGGCCGCGCCAGCCCGCCTCCGACATGCCCGTGGCCGAAGCCTCGGTGATTGATTCGGCGCTGGTGGCCCCGCGCGCTCGGGCAGCCGTCTGGGTCAGCAACCGGCCCGTGCCCCGTGCCGATAGCGTGGTGCGCTTTGCTATGGAGCAGCTCGGCACTCCTTATGTGTACGCCGGAACTTCGCCCACCAGCGGCTTCGACTGCTCTGGTTTCGTGATGTATGTATATGGCCGCTTTGGTGTAGAAGTGCCCCACTCCACAGCTATGCTCATTGATACCGGCCGGCCAGTTCCGCGCAGCCAAGCGCAGCCTGGCGATATTGTGGTCTTTACGGGCACAGCCCCCACGTCGGCAGTGCCTGGCCATGCGGGCATTGTTATTTCCAAGCGCGGCGAGCCAATTCGCTTTATTCACTCTTCTTCCGCCCGTCGCGAATCGGGGGTGAAAGTCAGCTCCGTGGAAGACACCGACTATGAACGTCGCTTCATGGGTGTGCGGCGGGTGCTTCCTTCAGAATAAGGTATGCAACCGTTACCTAGCCATATCTAAAAAAAGCTCCCCAGACAAGTCTGGGGGGCTTTTTTTAGATATGGCTAGGAGCGCTGACTTAATTGAGCAGCGCCCAATTCGCTAATTCACCCAAACGGTTACAAAAAAACGATGCCCGGTCGCCTATGCAGAACCTAATAAGGCTGCTGGGCGAACCGGGCATCTAATCCTTCAAATCTTACCAAGCGACGAGTCTGGGGTTCAGCCCCGTCATCCTTTTGAGTAAGACCTTGCCAGAATGCGGGAGAAAAGCAAGTTAAGCTAATCTCCGCGCGAAAGCTGTTGTTAAGCGCGTCCGGCGGTGAAGCAGACTACATTCGACAGGCTTGGCAGGATTTGGTTGGGACTACTAGACATTTTGTACCTCCTTTCTTTAGATCCAACATTCCTCATTCGCGTTTCCCAGCACCTTAGGGACCCTTGATAGAGGCCGTAGCACTCACTACTGGTCGGTAAAGTTAAAAGACCCTAGGATGGTTCAAAATAAAAAGCCCTTTTTTTAGCTCAATAACCAATAATTTATGTCAGGTGGCTGAGGATCAAGTAGTTTTTATCCAAAAAAAGTATCAGTCCAAACCATTATTTTCAAAATGCTAGATTGGCCTTAAAGTTGCAAACAGCCGAGTTGGTAATATAGCACGAAGCATTACCACAATTCAGGAGTTTTCGCCTATCTTTTCCCCTAAAACCTACCCTCCTCTCATGAAAAAAACCCTTTTCCTCTGTCTAGCCCTATTACTGAGGTTGTCAGGCTTGGCTTCGGCCCAAACCCTCTCCCCCCTGGGCGTGTGGACCAATGCTGAGAAGAAAGCCACGTTTGAAATTTACAAGTGCGGCGATAAGCTGTGCGGCAAGATCGTGTCGCTGACGGTTCCTAACGATCCGGCTACGGGTAAGCCCAAAACCGATTCCATGAATCCTGACCCTAAGAAGCGTTCGAATCCACGCTTGGGTCTTGTGTTCCTGCGCGACTTCGAATACGACGGTGAGAACAAGTGGGACGACGGCACGATCTACGATCCGGAGTCGGGCAAAACGTACTCTTCGTACATGAAGATGCAGAACGCGAATACCATGGAGGTGAAAGGCTATATCGGCATTTCGCTTATTGGCCGCTCACAAACCTGGACTCGGGTAAAGTAACCCACACCTAGCTCAACCACGTACAAGCGACGCCCCCATCCGGGGCGTCGCTCTTTTTTGTACCTTACTGCTTCTAATTCGGTAAGTTGGGCGTGGACTGTGGGCTAATCTAACATCTCTTACTACTTGAAACACTTTCTCTTTTGTCTGTTGCTCTGGTTGGCAACGCTGGGGGCTGCATCGGCTCAAACCCACTCGCCCTTAGGCGTATGGGTAGACGATATGGGCGAGACCCGCGTAGAAATTTATCGGTGCGGGGAAAGCAAAAAGGAGAAAACAGTTTGTGGGCGCCTGGCTTGGCTGAGTGAGCCCCAAGACTCGACTACTGGCTTGCCTAAAACCGACCGCCGCAACCCCGACCCAAGCAAACGCAACGTCCCGCTCCAGAATCTGGTGGTGATGCAGAACTTAACTTATGACCCAGCCGACGACCGCTGGACGGGGGGCAAAATCTACGACCCGCTGAATGGGCGTACCTACTCCTGCTACCTCTACATGGTAGATAAAGACCGCATGGAGGTAAAAGGCTATATCGGTTTCTCCTTTATTGGCCGCTCCCATTATTGGTCGAGGGTGCGGGGTGTAGAGAAGTAAGTGCTTGACTTTAATCACTTTCAACTAGGCTCACAACTTCTACCCAAACCCCAGCTGACTAGTACACTGCCTGCATTTGATAAGACTTACCCCTAAAGGTGAAAGCCTCGCCGGGGCGGGTGGTTCGCATGGCTTGGTAGAGGGGCGAAAAGGCGGAGATGGCGCAGAACGTTTGCCCGTCGAGCTTTATTTCGCCCAAACTAAGAGCAATAAAATAGGTTTGGCTATCCGTAACCACAATGGAGCCGAGATTGGGCTGATCTTTGGGTGGAGGCATATCAGACACGCGCTGGAGCACTTGCAAGCCGGTAAGCGCCTCATCGAGCTGGCGGGCATACAAGTCGCGCTGAATGTGGCAAGCCTCCCGAAACGACTCAAATTTATCTTCTATAGCTCCTTGGCTTTCGTTGGCGCTTTCCTGTACCAAGAGCATCGCCTCGCGGGCAGTTTCCACTTTTTGCTGCTGAATTCGACGGCATTCTTCCAACAGCTGCCGCCGCATAGTAGTCCGTTGCTTAGTCATCATTTGCATAGAATAATTTAAGGATAAAGAGGTAATAGATGTTGATTTTGGGCAGTAGGTTGCAAACCCAGGTAAAAACTATTTCAGACGGAGAGTGTTGCTCCTAATATCCCTCCTCGCACTTGTTAACTTTTTTGAAACACCTTTTCCGCCAGGATGCCGCTCCTACCCGGACCGACTGGCAGCCCGCCGTGTCTACGCCCGCCCAGGAGCGCCGACACGAGCAATGGCTAGCTGAGCAGGTGTACCTAAATTGGGCGGGTCCTTATTTCAAGGCCTATCACTTTCGCAAGGCCGGCGTAACCAGCAGCCAAGGTTTTCGGGTGCAGCTACTCACGGACTATGGCCGGCAGGGCGCCTTGTTTTTTTACGACCCCAGTATCGGGCCCGGCAACTTTCGTCACTTCTTTGCTTTTCTCCGCGACCGAGTATTGGCGCTGGGCTACAACCTTTCGACCTCCGACCAACGCACACTACAGCACCCCAGCTACACGGAGACTATCCAGAAGCATTTTTTGAAGCCAAAGCCCCAAGACTGTAGCAAAACCGGTCGCTGCAATCAGCGCTACGGCAGCATTACCGTTGATCTAGTTAGTATTAATGGGCAGCCGGGCTTAATTCGCTTCTTTGCCAACCCGTACGAGGACGCCATTTTTACGCCGCCCCACTCCTTCGATGAGCTGATGGCAGCCGTGCTCCAGCTACCGCCCGCTGACGAGAAGGTACAAGCCCGCATTGCGGAGTACGCCCACGAATAGAATTTATCTATGAAAAAAGCCCCCAGATAGTATCTGGGGGCTTTTTTCAAATTAATACGTCACTTACTCCCGCACAAAGCGCAGATGCTTTCTCTCACCCGCGGCGTTGATCAGCATTAAGTGATACAAGCCACTGGCTAAGAATGTGGTACGAAGCTGATTGGCAGCGGGGCTAAGAGTTAGGCGCAGCACTTGGCGCCCCACGGCATCCACTACCGTGGCCTCTACCGCCCCCGGTAAATCAGCCAGTTCCAGGTAGTCGCGACTGGGATTGGGGAAAGCACTGATGTCGGCTAGGCTCTCGGGGGCTAGGGCAAGCAGTGTCGCACTTTGCACTACGGGGCCCATTGCATTCAGCACCCATTGATCGGGGTCCAACTCGATGCCGGTAACGGTGCCCGATACTGGAATGGTGAACACGGAGACTGACTTATCCTGGCGTAAGCGCACTATTTGGCTCGTGCCCGTGTCGAAGGTGATTTTGTAATCCAGTTCTGTATCGAAAAAAGGAGTTACGTTGGGCATCGACGTAGTTTGGGTAGTTTGAAGCAACAAATTGCCCCCCACTTGATTCCAACGCACCGCAAAAGTTGGGTAGCCTTCACCGGCGTACCACTGCCGAAAAAACACCTCGAGGGAGCGGCCAGCTTCGGCCTCAAAGACGCGCTGCAAATCGGCAGTACGAGCCGTGCGGCCGGCATAGGTGGTTTGAAAAGTACGCAGCGCCCGAAAGAACTTAGCATCGTCGTGGAGCAGGTAACGCAGCATGTGCACCACGGCCGCCCCCTTTTTGTAGCTCAGGCGAGAGTCGAAAATGCGGCCCACGCTGGTGGTATCGGGCACGCGCACGCTGCCGCCGGGCGTGTTAGTCTGCTCACCGTTGAGTGGGTTTATTCGATACTGCACCAGCTGATGCGCCTGATCCATCCACTGCCGAGCAGCCTGGGGCGAGGCCAGGGCGTTCAGCGACAGGTATTCGCCGTAGGAGGCAAAGCCCTCATTCAACCAGATGTCCTCCCAAGAAGCACAGGTCACGTTGTTGCCGAACCACTGATGAAACAACTCGTGGGCGGTAAGCGTGAAATTGAAGCCGTCTTGAGTAGTCATGGTTTGGTGCTCCATGCCCCCACCGATAGGAGCCATACTATGCCCGTATTTCTCGTTGGCAAATGGATACGGCCCTGCCAAAGCCGAAAAGTTTTCCAAAAAGCCGGGCGTACGGTCTATTTCCGCACGAAATTCATTGAGCGCTGCCTGGTTGTACACGTAATTGACAATGGGCACTCGCGCCCCGCCGGGCAGGTTGGCAAAGTTCACGTACTCCAGATAGGGCGCCACAGCCACCGAAATCAAATAATAAGCAATAGGGTAGCGCGACTTCCATTCGTAGCGGCTGCGATTGCCGGCCAAGGGCACCACCCGAGTGAGCACGCCATTGGAGCCCACTTTATTAGGATTGGTAGTTGTAATCCAGACGTCAGAGGAGTCGGCTTTGTCGGTGAGAACTTGCTTGCAGGGAAACCACTCATAGGCGTGAAAAGGCTCGCTTAAGCTCCAGGTCACGTTCAAATCATAGCGGGCCACGTAGCGCGTATCGAGGGCGTTACCGATGGCAGCCGAGTTGCCGCTGGGCGCAGTACCCCGGTAATAAATAACGGCTTCAAACAGGGAATTAGCCGCAATGGCTTGAGGCAAGGCTACGCTGACGTCGCCGGCCTGCCGGGTGGGTACTGGGGTACGACGACCATTCACCACCACTGAGTCAAGCACGAGCGTTGGGTACAGCTCGAAGGCAAATACGTTCAGATTTTGCCCCCCAGCGCGGGCCAGCATTCGCACGGAGCCCCCTACCGTCCGAGCGTTGTTTTCCAGATTCAGGTCCAGCTTGTAATACTTTACATCGTAGCGGTCCATCAGGAGACGATGGGCCGGGGTAGTGAGTTGCTGCTGCACGCTGGTACGCAAGCGCGTATCGGCGCAGGCGCGGGCGGCGGTACCATCGAGGTCAGCCGGCGCGAGGCGCACAGCCGGACGTTGCGCCAGCACCTCAACTAGGCCAAGCAGCACGCAGCACCAGAACAGGAAAAAACGAGTCATATAGGGAGTAGACTAAACGCTGATAAATCGTGTGGTGACGCGGGACAGGAAGGAAATGCTGTCCAGTGAAAACTCTAGTTTAGGAAGCAGTGGTTCCACTGACGTAAGTTGTATATTTATATCTAACTGCGCCCTGATTTTCAAGCTACTCGACCGATGCATACACCTCTACCCCTACCCTTACTCAACAGGCAACTGCTTTTTTTGCTTTTGACCTGCCTTGGCAGCTTGCTGAGCCGGCCGGCCGCTGCCACGCACATTGTGGGCGGAGAGCTTGATCTGCAGCATCAGTCGGGCAGCACGTACCGCATGACGCTCAATCTTTACTTCGACGCACTCAACGGTAATCCAGGTGCTCTCGACCAAGATCTGACGGTGAGCATTTTTGAAAAAGGCACCAACAAGCGCATGCAGAATGTCGTGATGGCGCTCGGTAGCAACACGTTTGTAGCCTATACCAATCCGGCCTGCACCCAGCCTTCGCTCAGCACTCGTAGCCTAATTTATAGCCGCGTGATTGAGCTGCCGGCCGCCACCTACAACAACCCTAGCGGCTACTACGCGGCTGTGGAGCGCTGCTGCCGCAACAATGGCATCAGCAACATTCAAGTACCCGGCAATGCGGGCCAAACCTTTTATCTGGAGTTTCCGGCGGTAGTGCGCAATGGTCAGCCTTTCCTCAACTCGACGCCCCGCATCTTCCCGCCCCTGAGCGACTACGCCTGCCGCGGCGACCTTTTCTACTACAACTTCAGCGGCCAGGATGCCGACCGTGATTCGCTGGTGTATGAGTTGGTAACGCCGCTTAACGGCAGCTCCAGCCCCGGCGAACCCAAGCCAGCAGTGGCAGCCCCGGCGCCTTATTCTTCGATCAACTGGAACGCGGGCCTCGGGACTGCAAACCAGATTCCGGGCAATCCGACGCTCACTATCGGCCGCTTTACGGGGCGGCTGGAGGTGCGGCCTACTCAAATAGGCTTGTTTGTCTTTGGTATTAAATGCTCAGAATATCGTCGGGGCGAGAAGATTGGGGAAGTGCGGCGTGACTTTCAATTGAAGGTGCTCAACTGCCCTGCCAATACGCCGCCCGAAATGACGGCCTTCACGCCCGGCATTACGCGGGCTTATCAGCCCGGCCGTGACACGCTGCGCTTAAGTCCCGATGCCGACCGCTGCGTCCGTCTGCGCTTCACCGACATCGACCCAGTGTCGCGTCTGACCTTATCACTCAATCCGGTAAACTTTACGGGTCCGCTGCCCACTTTTACGGCCGCCACCCAGGGCACAGTGCGCGCCCCTAGCGCCCCCGATACGCTGTTCTCCCAGCTCTGCTTTCCAGCTTGTTTGGACTCCAAGGGCAAAGTTTATTTTGTAGATGTAATCGTGGCCGATGATGGCTGTGCGCTGCCCAAGCGCGACACCGTGCGGATTGCTTTTACCGCAATACCTACTCCCAACAGCCCCCCACGCCTGACAACCACGGCCAGCTCCCCACTGCGAGCCCGCCCCGGCGACCTAGTTACGTTTGACCTGCTAGCCATCGACCCGGAAAGTGACCCCATTTCGCTAACTATGGCAGGGCGCGGTTTTCAGCCGACGGCGCTGGGCGCGCAGCTTACTCAGGCCCTCAGTGGCAACCAGCTACAGGGCCGGTTTACGTGGCGCGTGCCCTGCCCCACCACCGATCAGCGCCTCTTCGAGTTTGAATTTGCCGCTGCCGCGTCTCCTTGTATCGAGCGCCAGGCCAGCACGCTGGTTGTACCCGTGCAGATAGAGTACAACAACACCCCACCGGCGCTCACCTCCTCTTTGCCCTTCAAGCCGCTCAATGAGGAGCCTGTTGTTATTCGCGGGGTGCTGGGTAGCCTTTTTGAAGCCACTTTTGAAGGCCTTGATGTCGACACCGACCAACTCACGCTCACGGCTAAGGGAATCAACTTCGACCTGGCAGCGGCCGGCATGAGCTTCGTACCCATCAATGGGGCAGGACGAGCAACGGGCCTTTTTCGTTGGGATCCCAACTGCGAATTTGCCAACCAGACGACACCACTCGAAGTCACCTTCCAGCTACAGGAAGCCACTTGCCGACCCGTGGGCCAGCAGCGCACCGTCCGATTTGAGCTGACAAACGCGGATACAGCAAGCTTTTTGCCCCCCAATATTATCACCCCCAATAAAGATGGCAAAAACGATGTATTCGCGCTCCCCAATTTGCCCCCCAACTTTTGCAACGCCGAATTTGCTGATATAAAAGTGTTTAACCGGTGGGGCAAGCAAGTGTATAGCTCTAATAATCGTAAGTTCAGCTGGGACGGAAGCGGCTACCCAGCGGGCGTGTATTACTACTTAATCGAGTATACCAACAAGCGCCGTTTTAAGGGTCACGTCACTATTGCTTACTAGTCTTTACTTCTCTGGAAGGGAGCTTTTATCAACTATTTACCAATAATCCTTGCCCACTATCTTACTCCGCGCCTTCTGACTTACGTCGGAAGGCGCGTTTGTTTGAGCCAGCTCAGCTTTGCCGCACGTGTGCGGAGCCGCTTTTTACTATACGTTCCTCTCTACAAGACGACAGCTATTTGGTACTAAGCCACTATGAGCCAAAAATAATAAGCTACTAACACTAGCGACCGTAACGGCTGTAGTTACTACCTTGCAAGCTTATACGGTTTTCTTGTTTTATATATTCTATGCTAAAAGCACTACTCTTTAAACTCGTTAATCAGCAGATATTTTGCTTTATTATCCTAATTCTCTTAGTTGGGCATTCGGCTAGAGCCACCCATATTGTGGGGGGTGAATTGGACTTACAGCACCAGACCGGCAGCACCTATCGCCTTACACTCAACTTGTACTTTGACGATGTAAACGGCAGCCCCGGCGCCCTCGACCCAGACCTCACGGTGGGCATATTTGAAAAAGGCAGCAACCGGGTCTTGCAAAACGTGGTGTTGCCCCTGAGTACCAACACTTTTGTGGCGTATACCAATCCGGCCTGCGAAGCCCCTACGCTGCGTACCCGCCGCTTGGTATATACGCGTCTGATTGAATTGCCGGCCGGTACCTACACCAATGCGGCTGGTTACTATGCGGCCGTGGAACGTTGCTGCCGCAATAACACCATCAGCAACATTGACCAGCCCGAGAATGCGGGCCAGACCTTCTACCTAGAGTTTCCGCCCGTAGTACGCAACGGGCAGCCACTGATTAACTCTACGCCGCGCATCTTCCCGCCCTTAAGCGATTATGCCTGCATAAATGAACTGTTTTACTACAACTTCGGGGGCGAGGATACCGATGGTGACTCGCTGGTGTACGAAATGGTGACGCCGCTCAATGGCAGTTCCAGCCCGGCTGAACCAAAGCCTCTCACTCCCGCCTCAGCGCCATACGACTTGGTTCGCTGGAAACCGGGTTTGAGCACCAATAACCAAATTCCTGGCTCACCAGCCCTAGCTATCAATCGGCGCACGGGTCGCCTGACGGTGCGCCCTGCTCAGCTCGGGCTGTTTGTTTTCAGCATTAAATGCTCGGAGTACCGCAAGGGAGTAAAGCTGGGTGAGGTTCGGCGTGATTTTCAATTGAAGGTGCTTAATTGCCCCCCCAACCAAACACCCGATCTGACACTACGACTACCGGGGCAAACGCAGAATTATGTACCCGGCCGAGACATCCTGCGCCTAGAGCCTGGCGCCGACCGTTGCCTCCGTCTGCGCTTCACCGATCCTGATCCGGCCTCCCAGCTGACTCTGTCCATCAATCCCGTCAATTTTCGGGGCCTGCTGCCCACTTTCACCGTGCAGCAGGGCGTAGTGCGCACGCCCGGCCGGCCCGATACGCTGGTCTCGCAACTCTGCTTTCCTGAGTGTATGGATACCAAAGGGCAAGTTTATCTACTGGACGTCATCGTGGCCGACAATGGTTGTAGTCTACCCCGGCGCGACACGGTGCAGGTGGCTTTTATAGCCGTGCCACCGCCTAATTCGCCCCCCGTAATTACTACGACTGCCCCCCACCCCCTGCGAGCAGGACCAGGTGAATTGGTCAGCTTTGACATAGTCGTGACGGATCCTGACCAGGACCCATTGACACTGGAGATGCTGGGACGCGGCTTTGGGGCTGCCGCCCTAGGTGCCCAACTCACGCAAACGCGGGTGGGCAATGAACTTCGGGGGCGCTTCAGCTGGCGGGTGCCCTGCCAAACAGCAGACAAAACCCTGTATGAGTTTGAGTTTAATGGCTCGGCGGCGCCCTGTAACAATCCGCAGTCAACCAAACTGGTAGTGCCTATTGAGATTAACAGCCACAATTTGCCCCCCAGCCTTACGACGACGGCCAATGCGGCCCGCCCCTTACTTGTGCGACCCGGTCAACTCCTGACCTTCGACCTGCTCGCTGCCGACCCCGAAAATGACCCGCTCACCCTGACCTTACAGGGCCGGGGCTTTACGCCGGCAGCTGTAGATGCGCAACTGAAGCAGAACACGCGCAACAATCAGCTACAGGGGCGTTTCGAGTGGGTAGTCCCGTGCCCGATTGGTGATAAATTGCTGTACGAATTTGAGTTTACGGCTGCCTCCACTGCTTGCGGAGCCCAACAGGCCACCAGCCTCACTATTCCCATTCAGATCGATACCCGCAATACCCCACCCACGTTTACCTCCAACATGTTTGCTGCGCCGGGCGCCGAGCCGCTAATAATTCGGCGACTGCCGGGTGAAGCATTCGAGGCCAAGGTGCTAGGCCTGGACCCTGATAACAACCCCCTGAATCTAAAAGCCGTGGGTGCAGGCTTCGAGCTCGGCGCCGCTGGCATGAGCTTCGCGCCCAGCGCCGATTTTGGTAAAGTGGAAGGGACCTTCCGCTGGACGCCAAGCTGCCGACAGCTGTTGCAGCAGGGCGTGCGGGAAGTTACGTTTGAGCTTCAAGAAATTAACTGTGGCTCTCAAGTGCAACGCCGTACAGTGCGCTTCGAGACAGTGAGTCTGGAGGAGGTGGAGTTCAAGCCACCCACTATCTTCACGCCTAACGGAGATTCCAAAAACGATTTTTTCGAGATAATCAATTTACCGCCCGACTTTTGCGATGTGCGCTTTGCTGGTATTACGGTTTTCAACCGCTGGGGCGCGTCGGTATTTCGCTCCAGCAGCCGAGCCTTCCGCTGGGACGGCAGCGGCCTGCCCGCCGGCATGTACTACTACCTGATTGAATATACCGACAAGCGCCAGATAAAAGGTCACATCACTATCGCCCGCTAACTTAGCTGTAACGGTAGCGCTACCGTTATGCTTTTGTACTTGCTTACCAGTTATTAGTCTGCATCTTATGTCTCTCACCAAGAAATCCGGCTTGCTGCTCGCCCTGCTTCTGGCCGCTACGGCTTCTGCTTTTGCGCAAGGCAACACCAAATCCACTGCCGCCCGCCCGCAAGCTGCCGCTCCTGCCGGCGCCAAGGCAACTCCCTTTGACGGGTTGCGCAAGTACATGGCCGAGAACACCCGCTACCCGGAGCAAGCCCGCGCCAAAGGCGTTGTCGGCACCGTGCACGTCCGCTTCGAGCGCGACGACGCGGGCCATATTCTCAATCCCAGCATTGCTAAATCCTTGGAACCGAGCTGCGACGCCGAAGCTATCCGCGTGATTAAAACCATGCCGCCCCACTTACTTAATGTGTTTCCCCCCGGCATGAGCATGCTGCTGCCGGTGGTGTTTCCGGCGCCGGGTAGTGAGGCCACGAAAAACTAACTCATCAAAAAAGCCCCCTGTATAGTGCAGGGGGCTTTTTTGATGAGTCAATCGATGAATTAGACTGCTTATCAGGTATTCAACAGTCTTGCCCTAATACAAAAACAAAAACAAGGCGAACAAAGCCACCCACAAGCCATCCAGAAAATGCCAGTAGACCCCCAACATTTGAATCTGGCGGCGGCGGTAAGGGTTGCGGATAAAGATAAGGGTGCGGACTCCATCGCGGGCAGCGTGGGCAGTGCGTAGGAAGAGGATCATCAGGAACAAAACGCCCCCCAGAAGGTGCAGAATGTGCAGAGCCGAGAGCAAGTACACGTAGGTTCCACTGGCTTCACCATTGAAGAAAACGCCCTGTGAAATTAGTTCGCGCCAGCCTAAGCCCTGCATACCCACAAAAATAGCGGCCAGCAGCAGTGTAGCCCCCAAGCAGCGCGTGAGCATGTGCATATCGTCTTGCTGATACAGCCGACGCGCCTGGCTAATGGTATAGCTACTGACAAGAAGTACAATAGTGCTAATTGAAAAGTAGCGGGGAAAAGGATGCAAGCCCTGTGGCATCGAGCTATTCAGGCGAGTTTGGGCATACGCCGAAGCCAACACCACAAACAGAACCGAACTGGCTACTATGCTCAGATACAGCAACATTTGCAAGGGAGGCATACGCTCCATGCGGGAAAAGGTGGAAGACGGTCGGCCCGCTCCCACTTTATTTCGTGGGTCTTTGTCAGAATTCATTAGCTGGAGGTGGCAGCGTGTGCTTGGGGCAAACCAATCCGGCCGCCTTTAGTTCCGGGTTAGCGGATGAAAAGTAGCTGATTAGTCTTACCCAAGATACGCAAAACAGTTGCCGTCGACCAGGCTTTTTTGGTACGAATTTTTGCCTAGCCGCCCCGGAAAAAAGATCCAATTTTACCCAGCACCGCGTTGATGCTGATCTTGGGTTTGCCCCCCACCCCAAACGTGACGTGGGTTTTGCCGGCTACGCGCAGCTCCAGCACCATGCCCAGACTGCGGGCCAGGTCGTGGAGCTGTTGTAGGGGGTCGAAGCCGGGCGGCTTTGGTTTTTTGGGGCCAGGCGGGCCGCTGGTCGCGGCATCAAGCACCCGTTGGTTGGGAAAATTAACGATGAGGTAATTGCCCGTACCGGCTATCTGCACATGGTCATTATTGTACGATACGACCAAGCGTGCATCTATTTCGAGGCCCCTAGCCAAGATTGGTCGGGTTGCTAGGGGGCAATTGCTGGCCGCTGCCAGCGGAATTCTCGCCGCGGGTGCGAATGCGCAGAGAACCATTTAGGCGCCAAGTTGCAGCGGGTGCGTTCGGATTTTGAGCGTTAGGTACTTGCAATTCAATCTGGTCGAAGGCGCAGGAAAGTTCTACGCCACCGGATAGCTTACTAAGCAATGAGGCAGCCGTATCGGCCCAGCTGGGAGGAGTTTGAGAGGAAGAGTCAGCCATTGATTAGGCAAAATAAAAGTGAGAAATTAAGGCCAGTAAACATCCGTAGGTGAAGGTAACACCTGCGGCTAGTTGCTAAACGTGCTAGATGAAGCACGGTTTTAGTTTGAAGCGAAAGCTAGCATGCGACCGGGCCAAACGCAAGTTTGTAATTCTTGCTATTGTTCAAGCTGCGGTGCTAGCAAATCGTACTTGTTTTACCTTGCTGTGGTTTGGTCCATCTTAACTATCACCTTATGCTTCGCTCCATTATCCTCCTACCTAGTATTTGCGCCTTAGTTCTATTTGGTTCTGTCGCAAAGGCGCAGGATGTGGCCCCTAGCCCTGGGGCCGTCAGCACTGTTGACTGTACACGCCCTTTCGGCCTTAGTAAGTACATGGAGCTGGTCTACTCTATCACCGACCAGAGGGGCCAACCGGCCGGTACCATTCGCCAGCGAGTATTGGGTTTTGGCTCAGAAAGTAATAAAAAGAAAACCCTGACGACCAATACGGTGCAGCTTAAATGCGGCTTCTACGATGGAAACAACCGCTTTTTACGCGTACAGGATTTGACCTACACCTGCCGACGCGACACGAGTTTCACCGACGGCATGGGCGAGGTCGACTATCAGAGCTTGGCTTCCTTCCGCGACCGACGCCTAGCCTATGTACCCGTGCCGCTGGCTTGGCCCAACCAACCAACTATCGGCTCTCGACTGCCTGGGGGCGGCGTAGAGGTGCAAGTCAGCAGCCCATCCGTAGCAATTGCAAAGGTGAATACCGTTGTGCGTAACCGCCGGGTGCTCAGTGGCCCCGAGGCGGTGGTTACGCCAGCGGGCACTTTTCAGTGTTACAAGGTGGAGTCGGAGCGGGAGGCCAGCACCGCGCCCCGTGCCGATATGGTTATGCGCAACAAAACGCGCGTCGTCGACTATTATTCGCCCGAGGTGGGCATTGTCAAGACGGAAGTGTTCAACGCCAAGGGCAAGTTGGCCCAAACAAAGGTTTTGCAATCCCGCAACCCCGGCAAATAAGACGAAATCGTATCTTCGGGGGCTTTCCTCTCAACTCTCTTCTGCTATGCTTACAATGAAGCCTTTACTTGTGATTCTCAGCGTGGTAGCGCTGGCTTCCTGTCAGTCCTCCCCCTCCTCTGACGCCTCCTCTACCGCCGCCCTTGAAAAAACGCCCCCCAGCGCGGCGACTATCGGTGGCCAAACCTACGGCGCATCTATCACGGCGGCCGATGCCATTCCAGTTGCTCAGCTAAACCAAGTACTTGGTACCAAGGATTCGGCGCAGGTAAAGCTGATTGGTAAGGCCACCGAAGTATGTCAGGCGAAAGGCTGCTGGATGACCATAGCCACCGCCAACGGCAAGCAAATGCGTGTGCGCTTCAAGGATTACGGCTTTTTTGTTCCGAAAGACATTAGTGGCAAGACCGTCGTAATCAACGGCTGGGCTCACCGCGAGATGGTGCCTGTTGACCATTTGCGACATTACGCGAAGGATGCCGGCAAGTCAGCTAAAGAAATAGCTGCTATTACCAAGCCGGAGCAACAGCTTAATTTTGAGGCCGATGGCGTGCTGGTGATGCAGCAGAGCCTATAAGACCCAACTTTAGTCGAGTTTCGTAAAGCCCTTCTGCAAGCAGTGCCTCGTTAAATCGCAGCACTCTTTGCCGAAGGGCTTTTCCTTGCAAAACGGCTCCCAGCCCCAACAGCATCTGCGCAAATCCGTAGCTTGCAAAGCCAACGCACTACGTTCCATGACCGCCATCCAAGACCAGATAAAGGCTCTCACTGAGCGCCTGCACCACCTCAACTATCAGTATTATCAAAAGGATATTTCTGAAGTCCCAGACCAAGAGTTTGACCGCATGCTGGCCGAATTGCAGCGTCTGGAGCAACAATATCCTGAGTTTGCCCTGCCTAACTCCCCTACCCAGCGTGTGGGCGGCACCATTACCAAGCAGTTTCCCACGGCTCTGCACCGCTACCCCATGCTCTCGCTGGGTAACACCTACTCCGAGGCCGACCTGCGTGAGTTCGACGAGCGGGTGCGCCGCGGCTTAGGCGGCGACGAATTCAGCTACGTCTGCGAGCTTAAGTTTGATGGCGTAGCTATGAGCCTCACCTACGTGGATGGGGAGCTCACGCAGGGAGTTACGCGCGGCGACGGCACCCGGGGCGACGTGGTTACCAACAATGTCCGCACTATCAAAAACTTACCCCTGCACCTTCGAGCAGGCGAAAATCGCCCCTCAGAGTTTGAGGTGCGCGGGGAAGTATTTATGCCGCTGCCCGTATTCGAAGTGCTAAACAAGGAGCGCGAACAGAACGGTGAGGCTTTGCTGGCTAATCCGCGCAACGCCTGTAGCGGGGCCCTCAAGCTTCAAGACTCGGCTTTGGTGGCCGCCCGTCGTCTGCGCTTTTTCGCTTACGGGTTTCTGAGCGCTACTCGGGGGGCATTTCCTACCCATAGTGCTTCTCTGGAAGCTCTGCAAAGCTGGGGCTTGCCGGTGTCGGATAGCTGGCGTCGGTGTCATTCTATGCAAGAAGTGCTAGACTTCATTCATGACTGGGATAAAAAACGCTTCACGTTGCCCGTAGCTACCGACGGCATTGTGATTAAAGTGGACAATTTTCGGCAGCAGGAAGTACTGGGTTACACGGCGAAAAGCCCACGCTGGGCCATTGCTTATAAATACCCGACCGAGGCTGCTCGGACCCGCCTGCGCGAGGTTCAGTATAATGTAGGCCGCACCGGCGCTGTCACCCCCGTTGCCCACCTCGACCCAGTGCCCTTAGCAGGCACTATAGTTAAGCGCGCTTCTGTGCACAATGCCAATCAGATTGCCGCCCTTGACCTGCGCCTCGGCGACATGGTATTTGTAGAGAAAGGCGGCGAAATTATTCCTAAGATAACTGGCGTCGACCTCACGGCCCGCTCTGAGGACAGCCAGCCCATTGTGTACCCAGCCGCGTGCCCAGCTTGCAATACGCCTCTAATTCGTCCGGCGGGTGAGGCTCATTTTCGCTGCCCCAATGAGCGTGGCTGTCCGCCCCAGCTTAAAGCCCGCTTGGAGCATTACGTGTCGCGCAAAGCCATGAATATTGATGGCTTGGGTGCTGAAACCGTGGGTCGTTTTTTCGACTTGGGTCTCGTGACAACGCCCGCCGACATCTACGATCTGCCTCGGCGCCGCGATGAGCTAGTACAACTAGAACGCTTAGGCGAGAAGTCAATCCAAAATCTACTGGCAGGTATTGAAGCCAGTAAGCAAGTACCATTCGACCGTGTGCTATTCGGCTTAGGCATTCGCTATGTGGGTGAAACTGTGGCTGATAAATTGGCTGCGCACTACCGCACTGTGGACGCGTTGGCGACCGCATCTGTCACTGAACTAGCAGCTGTGCCCGAAGTAGGCGGTGTGATTGCCGAGTCAGCTGCCGCCTGGTTTCAAGATGAGTTTAATCGCCAGATAGTCGCTCGTCTGCAAGCGGCGGGGGTACAGATGGCCTTAACGGGTGAGGTACCTCAAGCGGTCAGCGACCGACTTGCGGGCCTCACCTTTGTACTTTCCGGTGTATTCGAAGACCACAGCCGCGACGAACTACAGCAGCTTATTGAGCAGCACGGCGGCAAGATAACAGGCTCCATCAGCAAGAAGCTAAGCTACTTGGTAGCGGGTGACAAAATGGGCCCTGCCAAGCGTGAAAAGGCAACTACATTCAAAGTCCCCATTATCAGCGAAACCGATTTATTAGCCATGTTACCAACTCCGGAAACGATTGCGGAACCAGACATTTTTGTATCTTTGCCCCCAACCCCGCTAGCCGACGCGCTGGCGGAGCCGCCGACTTATCCCACTTCTGTTGCGTCTTCCTCGACGCCGGATAGTGGAGCAGGTCAACAGGGTTCGTTGTTCTAGCGCTTGCGCTGCCCGAACCCAGCCGGCTCCCGGGCCGCTTTGTACTAATCGTGGGCCGCATCGGCCTTCCACCCGGGGCCGGGTCCTTCCCACCCTAGCTCACGGTTGTACAAAGCGGCTCGGTCGAGCTGGGGTAATCTGCGGGCATCCCCTCCTTATTTTTTGTTATGAGAACGATCGTTCGGACTTTTGGTCTGTTTCTGACTGGTTTTCTGGCTTTGCTAGCTCCCGCTGCGCTTGCCCAAAATGCCCCCCAGGAAGTTCCACCAGTTACTACAGCCACCACAGTTACAGTTGTAGATGCCGCCACTACTGCTAAGCTTATGCAACAGTCTGGGGTGGTTCTGCTCGATGTGCGTACGCCCGCCGAGTATGCAACGGGCCACATTCATGGCGCCCAAAACCTGGATTTTCGGGCCCCCGATTTTGTCCAGCAGATAGCCCAGCTTGACCATACCAAAACCTATGTGCTGTACTGTGCCTCCGGCAACCGCAGCAACCAAGCTGTCATGCTTATGCAAGAGGAAGGCTTCCCTAAGGTGGTAAATGCAGGTGCATTTAAGACTTTGAAGGAAAACGGGTTAAAAATAGAGTAAATACCAGTGGCAACTCTTGTTACCCAAGCATGGAATAGATAGCCTTTGGTCAAAAGGAAAAAGCCCCCTAGAATTATCTGGGGGGCTTTTTCCTTTTGACCAAAGGCTATCTATTTATTAATGCTCACTTCCTGCATAGTCCCGACATAAAATGGGTAACTGTGCGTAGCGACGCTTCCTTGCCCATCATAAACTGAAACCATTAGTCGATAAGGGCCATGCTTGGCAGGCGCGCGTACGCGCGCTTGCAACCCCTGAACCTGCTCAATAGCATTCGCTACCGGTTCGGGTGCTGTTCGGTATTGAGGTAAGGCGCCCATTTCATTGATGTCAGGGGTAACCTCCCAATGCACCCGTAGTGAGTCGCCTTCTGGGTCGGTAACGTCTACAATCGCTGGGTAAATCCTTCCAGGCTCTAAGAAGGTGTTTTCGCTAGCGTCTTGCCCGTTTAGCTTCAGTTGAGTTAAATATGGCGCTTTATTCGATACTTCTTTTCCCGTCCATAAGGTGTGCATCAAGTCTACCACAGGTGTTTTCTCGCCTTTGGCTGTAAATAAGCTGAACCACATAGGAGTCTGCTCGAACCGTTGTCCCCAGTACAAGACGTAAGATCCTAAGCATCGATCCCGGTCTTTAACCATCGTACTCTTGAAACGGCTACTGATATACTCCGCTTTCATGGTACTACTTTGATCTAAGGGCGCTTGCCATACTGTCATTGGCGCTTCCCACCAGCCGCGAGCTCCAAACTCACCAACAATATAAGGTCCATCCCATCCTTTCTCAAGTAGCCGCTCACTGAGTTTATCGAGTTGGTCAAATACATTAAGAGTAAGAATATCAAGGTCAGGGCAAAAGCGGCGCGTAGCCGCCACCATGTTGAAATGGCCGCTTAGGGCCGTCGTAACAGGATGATATGGATCCAATTCATGAATCATCTTTATGTAATCATTCAAAACTTGAAACGAGCGAGGATTCGTGGAATGCATATCCAGTTCATTGCCAACATTCCACATTAGCAGCGCCGGATGGTTCTTATATCGCAGCACGTCCTGCCTGATTTGTTCTTTTTGTTGGGCAACAGCATCCTGATCAAAGTAGTCGAACTTCTCGTATTCAGGCTTCATCCACAAGCCTAACATCACAGTTAAACCCTGTTCTTGTGCCTTATCCAATACTGCATCGGCATAGTTTGTGGTGTACAGCCGAATGGAATTTCCTCCTAACATCTTTACCCGATCAAGTTGTTGCTGCCCTGATACTCCTTTAATGTAGTAGGGTTTGCCTCCTCGTAAAATCTGATAACCGGTTTTAGTACGTGTAATTTGTACATGAACAACTCCAACTGGTGGGCTAGCAGGTCTCGACTGTTTAGTATTCGACTGACAGCTGAGCAATAGCAAAATCATAATACTCCCCCAGTACACGATCTGAAAGCGATGAAAAATCAGCATTGTATTAACTAGTGGAAAGAAGTAAATTAACCAAGATAGTGTAACTGATCAAAATAAGTATATAACTATAAGTTTAGCAAAATCCAAATATGACAAAGTCCATTATAGATGAGTTTACTCGTCAATAGTTAATGCCAACTGGTACTATTTTCAAGCCAATTTATCTAATGGTCCTAAAAGACGAACAGATTATAAAAAGCGCCAAAAAGGTATTTGATACTATTTCTGCCCCCCCTAACAACCATGGTAAAGTTAGCTATAGTTGGGTAGAAGGTGTACCACAAATGCGAATCTTGGTTCTAGTAGGAGTAATTCTTACA
>NZ_JBSWBR010000013.1:0-35177 GCF_054051685.1 Hymenobacter sp. HD11105
CGGCGCTTGTTCAACTACTCGGCCCTCATCCGCTCGGGGCAAATGAGCCGCGAAAAAGCCTTGGAACGCACCGCCGAAATCAACTCCATCGAGGATCAGCGCGTGATTGACCTTTGCATCAAGCGCCTGGGCCTGACCCGGGCGGAATTCGACCAGATTGTAGCTGCTCCGCCCAAAACCTTCCGCGACTACCCCAACAACTATTCCCTCATCCGGCGGCTGCGCTGGCCGATCAAAGTGCTCAGCCAGCTCAATCTGATTCCCGAGTCGGCCTACGATAAGTATTTTAACTGCGGGGAGTAAGGCCCCAGCTTTTCTATTCCCTCAACCTACGATTCAAAGCCCTGGCCTGGCGACCATTCCTCACTTGAGCCAGACTCCGCTGCCCTACCATACAGGCCGCAGAGAGTTGGAGTAGCGTGGGCAGGTCATGGGCCTGAACAGCCTGGACGAATGTCGTCCAAGCCCGTTGCAATTTCGGGTTGTTCGGGCGGGACTCCACAAGCGGATGTGCCGGTGGTCTTGTAGAAGAACCGATTGCCTTACTCAGTAGAGCGATAACCAGCAAGGTCAACAACGTAACGGCATGCGCTATCTGGAAAAAATAGAGGAGTAGATTTAATTCACTAACGAAAACGCACTTCGGTAAAGTACCACAGTGAAGCGTCCGATATACTAGGGGCTAATCTATTATTTTTCCGCGGTCGGGGGTATAACTTATCTTATGTCAATCAACTATTTCAAGATATAGAGGAGCATAATTGCACTTTATAATTCCACTCAAAATTCTATTCATTCATACTATTTGCTCACGGTCAGCTATTCTCAAAAAGTGCTTCGAATACCCTTTTATTCCCTGGGTCACCATCAGCTAAGCCAGTCAGTAAATGCATGCTAGACTCATCAATTTTGCTAAACCCGTGTTTCTCCAAAATCTGTAGTAACGCCTGGGCATCCGGACTACTGGCTTCGCCTACTACCTGTCGTTGTTTTAAGTCGGTCGTTAGGCGAAACAGGATAAAGAATCGCCCGACCATCGAGAGATGGAGACCATACACCTCCTCGTGGCGTAACGTGTAGACAAAAGAGACATCATAATTGATGTCGGTTGTATCCTCCACCGTAAAGCGCACGCTCAGCTCCTGTAAGATAGGCTGGTAAGGCTGCCTCTGGAAAACCTTCGACACAAACGAGTAATTGGGCTGGGTGTAGGAACCATAGCTGGCTAGTATGGCGCTATTAATGGACTGCAATAGACGGTGCATGGAATCGGAGCGAGCAGTAGCTGCAGAATGGTGGGCGTAAGTATAACTAGAGAATATGCACTGCTAATATCTGTCCGAGAAGGTCAAGTATGTAAAGCGACGTTTCCGGGATACTTTTACCATCGCTCACTAGCGCCGAACCTAAAATGCTTCTCTACCCATGCAGAATCGTACCCACCAAGAGCTAGTCGAGAATATCCAGCAGCACCGTTGGCTAGTCTTCAACATCCTGGGCGACGGCGATGCCCTGCCGCCCTTCTCCTACACGGTCGGCCTGTTTGCCTCATTTGGCCACCCGGAAGTAATCCTCTCGGGCTTAGATCATGATTTGGCCCACGCCCTACTCAATGACATCGGGGAGGATGCGGCCAACGGCATCCGACGCCAAGCAGACGTGCTCTATGACGACGTGTTCGGAGGCTCTCCCTGCCTGTTTAAAACCGTCTTGCCGGCGCACTATGACGCCTATTTTGGCCGGGCGCTGGTGTTCTATCAAGGAGCGGACTTTCCGGTGCTTCAATGTGTGTGGCCGGACGCCCAGATGCGTTTTCCTGGCCAAGGGGGCTATGCCTATACTTCGGCCAACCAAGAACTGTTATATCAGCCTTAATGGTCTCTTAATAGCCTTTCCGTTATCATCTAACGATTCTTGATGGTTGTCCCCCAGCAAGCGATGCTAGCCGAAGAAGTGATCGATATTCTAACTGCCACCTTCCGCATCGGGACGCGGGCCAAACTCCACCACGAGCCGGCCCCCTCTGCTTGGAGCTCGTGGTTTCTGTTGCCGGTGCCGGGCTACATTGAAGCCTCTACCTACGGGCCGGTTCCCCGACGTGACATTGAGTGGATTGAACTCAACCCCGTCGAGCAGCGGTACATCGGCCGCCTCGTGCCTCCCCACATCCTGGATCACACCGAGGCCATCCTTGAGCAACTCCACGCCCAGGGCATCCGCGCGCAAGTGCGGGAGGGCTTGATTCGCCTATTCCTGTAAACCTTATATCTGCCTTAGCTGATGTGGACGCCGCTGCGCGAAGATATTGCTCGTATACAAGCCGCCTGTCAGCTGCCCTCGGCCGACTTTTCGGCCTTGCCCATGACCACGGGGTGGGCGCGCGTGGAGGCGAAGATTTACCACACGTTTTGCGTGCTGGAGCATCCCGTGGTGCGTCCCTTGTGGTTATGGGGTGCCTTTCGGCCCGGCGCCTACGCATTGGCTAATGAAGCGGATCCCTTAGGCACGATGATCGGACTCGTTGAGCCGGATGAGGTGGTCTGGCTAATGGTAAATGACTCGCTCCCAGCTGGCGATAAGTTCTGGTTTTATCAAGGCAAGCCCGCCGCGATTCACACCGTGCTGCGCGAGAGCACCTACCTGGACGAGATCTACTTGCTCTCCAAGAAGTACGCGTGGTTGCTCTGTCTCAACCACCATGATATCCTTTATGGCATCGGCTCGCCCATAGGTGAGAAGCTCCAAGCGCTGGGCGCTCGCCCCGTCGTCTATCAGCGGTAGATGCGTCTGAGAAGGAAAATTATGTCAAGCAACGGCCACGGGAGTACCACCGGCGATGTTTCAGCGGGTGTTGGATGGTAGGCGCTGAGTTCTCTACGGACTACCGGCCTACCTCTTTGTTTTCGGGTGGGTTCAGCAATGCCTCGCAGCTCAAATGACAGCAGCTTTTATCTTTATCGGGCCGGGTGAATCAGTTGCCCCACTATTTCCCGCTTAGCGCCCGTGATGTTGCTTTTCGTAGCGACCCCGGCGCTTTTGCTTACGCTTCTCTGGTTGAAGGGGTAAGCAAATACTACCTTTCGAGATGCTAACTGCTTTTGTCGAGAGGCACCAAACAGCCAAAATCATTCTTGCCCAAACAACCTACCTGGACTTAGAGGTTGAGGAAGGGGTGTTCAGGGTTAGTTTCAAGGATAAAGCGGCTTTCAAATTGAAGCTAGGTACGCGAGGCCTTCTTGCTCATTACACCGCCCACCCTCTTCTACTCCATTACAATGAAGACCGAACAACCCTTTACATCAATTCGCGGCCAGAGAGCCCCCAGGTACTGATAGAGGATATTGAGAAGGCTATAGATTCTATTTTTCAGGGATGGCACGATTGGCGGTGCGTACTATGGGGAAACCGCTTGCAGTCTGCCGTTGAACTCACCAAGCAGAACATTGCTCAGGGTAGCGGCATTCTGCTTGACAATGCCCCTGCTTCGGTCGTTAGAGCCGTAGTGGCCGTTTGTGAGAGGCACGGGGTTGCAACGAGGCACTTCGGCGCATTGAGTTGGAGCCCGTTACCACAGGAAGCCTACAGCGTTTTGCTTCTTGGTTCGTGCTATGTGGTTGCTCGCAGTTTTCAGCTTCGGATGCTGTAGCGGCTTTTCACCGGCCTGGTTTTATTCCGGGACCATTTCCATCCTCTCTCCAAGCTCATCATCGCTAATGGCTTACCTAGAGTGATTGCGTTGCTGCCCGCCTTCAGCAGGTCCGGGTAGCGATAACCTCTTGCTTACGGCGGGCAAGGATAACTTCGTTATCTAGTCTAGCTTCACTGGCCGCTGTGGTAAAAGAACTCTCCCTCATGGCTGCATAACACCAGCCAATCCAGGCTATGAGGCAGTACCCAAACATCCATATTCGGTGCGCCTGTGTGCTCACCATATTGCTTGAGGAAGGCTTTCAACTGGGCATTACCTGTGTCATAAGCCCGATTCAAAAAATTGTGGTTTGGGTGTTCGTACACCAGATAGTAAAATGGCTCAGATAACTCCTCTATGATAGAGGCATCCGCTTCCATAATAGTATCGGCCTCTACACCCATATTCACCCTATGCTGAATCTGTAGTATCAGGTTATGGCTATCCTCGCAACTCAATGCGGTGCCCGGCAAGCAGTTTTTTTCAGCATCAACTTGCTTGAACTGGGCTATCAATTGCTCTTTGAACAGGTCTTTGCTTTGTAAATCGTTGGTAATGCGAATGGTTACCTGACCGGATTTAATAAGGTAGGAGCCCAAAGACTCGGAAAATTCCTCTATGTTCTCCAAAAGGATGCTTTTGGTTCGGAAGCCATATTGTAAAATCGTTGTTTCAGTCAACTCCAATTTGTGCCTCAACACATATATAAACCCTGCGACACAGCCAACGAAGGCCGGAATAGCATACACATAGATATAGAAGAAATCCTTTTCAGCTAGAGCGTTGACTATAGACCAGGCTGATGTAATGGAGATTATCGTAAAGGTTGAATACATAAATATTTTCCACGCTATCGTATAATCTGTTCTAGCAATAATGGGCATATATCGTACGTGTGATCCGTTTTCAAAACGGCACTGCTATGGTGGTTGGGTTTGCAATGGTAGACATAGTATAGAGCAAATTCTCAACCGTAAAATGAGTTCTGTGAAGCGAATGGCTTTTACCGCAGGTAAAGGTTACATCTTTACCTAAGGTGTAACTCCACAGAACTAACGCAATAAAATGGGCCAGTGCGTTACGCATTTGCTCTACAATTTTCACTTATGATGAGCAACTTTTTCGCGAAAGGTGGTAGCTTCCCCGCTTCTCTACACGCGTAAAAAAGATAAGCATGAAGGCCATTGTCAAAGGGTACGACAGGAGCCAGGTAGATGACCTTTCGACGTATGAAGCGGACACGCCGCTGGTGTTTAGCTATAGCCTGACGTTCTCCATTGGCCCAGTGGGGAAGGAAGGAGCAGACTACTTCACCGTGATAGTGGCGTCGGCCGGCTATTTGCAATCATTGTATTCAGATGAGGCCGTGAGTTTCCTGCGACACACCATTCTGGCGCGGGATTATAACGTGCAACAGGTGGTAGCCTTGATGGAGAAGTATGTGAACTGCTTGGAGGCGGACTCCTGGGAGAAACTAGCGAACCAGCTCAGTCAAGTCGCGCAATGGGAGTTCGAGGATTATCAACCTGCTCCATAGTAGTTGTCCGAGCAAGTCAATTACGTCTACGCATCTATCTTAGATTAACTTCCTGACAACGTATGAGACGGCTAATACTTTTTCTGACAACCCTTTGCTTACCGTTTGTCTCTGCTGGACAGGCAAGGACGATTACCGGTAAAGTAGTGGATGAGGTTGACTTGAAGCCCATAGTGGATGGGACGATTTGGGACCGTGACAACATTCGCCTGGGAACGACCGACCAAAAGGGGCAGTTTGAAATTGAACTTCCTGCGGGTACCAACGAATTGGTTGTCGGTTCTATTGGCATGGCCATGATGTCCCTCAAAGTAAGCGCTACTTGTTCTACCCTGGAGGTTATTTTACTGAGGGACGTCATCTATGATTTTATGTCCCTGCGAAAAATAAATCGCCAGCGACAGCGAATCTTCCTGGACTTATCCAATAGGCATCGGCAAGCCTATGAACAGGGAGTGTTTACGGCGGAAGCTCCGTGCTTCACATATATTTTTCACAAGCAGTAGGGGTAGTAGCAAGCGGTAAGTAGAGGTAGAGGAGATGGATAGAAGCTAGACTAGCATCGAGCTACTTTAGGGTAAAGGTTGGACTTCACCCAGTCCGAGAAGGTAACGTTATGTTTAATAAGAGGCAGCCGGTGGAGCTCCGGCCCTGTTGCAGTGGGTGGTAGCTGGAATAGGTTGATCTTCTGGCTATCTTCCAGCATTACATGGACGAACCCGGTCAACGTACTTTCCCTACTACCGCCACCCTACTCGTACCTGCTCTACCGGTGTTACCTCCTAGCCGGTGGCGAGCGGCCGCATCCGCTGGGAGCCCCCCGCAGCTTTCCTCGTCTACACTATGAGAGCGAACCCTGTCCTTCCCCTCGTCAGCCTCCTTTTCCTCCTGCTCGGGCCGTCCGTAGCCCGGGCACAAGCCCCCTGCCTGGAGCGCACGCTGCTCTCGCCGCTGACTAAAGAAATTGGGCTTTACTACGCCTACACCGTGGATCCCATCCTGCGGGCCCAACGCGCGAAGCTTGACCAGGAGCTGAGCCCCCCCGATAAAGAACTGCTCGCACGCTATAATGCCCAAGCCGGCAAGCTGTATGCGGATTTCGCGCCCTTACAGCGTTCCGGGCTGGTCACTCGGGACCGCAACCATCCCGCCCGCCAGCGCCACCGCCAGCAGCTGCGGGCCCTGCGCAATCCCGCCGATTCCTTGGCCCGGAAATACGCCGGCGCGATTCAGCGCGTGCTCCAGGAGTTAGCGCCGCAACGCACCCAGTGGGCTGCGGACATCCAAGCCATTGAGCAGCAATACCCCCCCGCGATGGCGGCCTATCCCGGCCGCGATCATCTCCGGCTCTTAGCCATGAAGTTCGATCCGGTCGTCTTTCTCTTGCTGCAGCCTGCCAGGCCGCGGCCCGCTATCCCGGCCAACGCTAACTAAGGATCGAGGGGCCCGGGGCGCCCTGCTTCGGGGAGTTGCGTCTGCTTCCTATGCTGGCGAGGGGGTGGGGAAAGCTGCTTCTTCAACTCTATCTCCAGGACCGCTCCGATGGTGGGTGGTAGACTTTCCAGGCTCGGTTGGTAGTCGTATAAAGGCCATTACGTAGACCAGCAGTATCGCCAAAGGGTCTACTAGTAACGAGAAGCGGTGAGCTTTATCGGCTATCCTTTGGGGCGCTAGTCAAATTTCGACAGCTTCTGCAGCATCTGCTGCATACTCATCAGCTGACGCGTGGGCTCCACCTCAAACAGCTGGTCGGGCAGCGGTTGCATGCGCAGGGTCTTGGCCGTGAACCGGGTGAGCCACCCGCGGTCGCCCTCGGTAAACTGCAAGGGCGTCCCGGGCAAGCTGCGCAGGAAGGGAAACACGGCCCCCAAGGGCAAGGTGATGGCGGTGGTCAGGATCGCTTCGGGCGCCTCTTGGTGGCGTGTGGGCCGCAAGGCCACTTGCTGAGCCGGCCAGCCCAGCCACTGGACCGGTTGGATGACCCTTTCGACGCGATACCCGGTGTTCAGCAGCGACCGCGCCTGCTGGGCCACGGCCTGTTTTTCCTCGGCATAGCTCATGAACAAGGCAAAATTGCTGGCGGCCGAGCGCTCCCGATCCGAGTATTCCACCCAGGTGTAGGTTCCGGTCTTCGTGCGCAGCTGCACCTCTTTGGTGGTATCGGCCGGATTCCAGCGATTTACGCGCCACACTTCCAGGCGGACGGCATCGCGCTGGCGATAGACGAGGAGCTGCGTGGCCACGTAGGCGGCGGGCTGCGCCTCCAGCCGCCGCACCGTATCGGCTTGGTAAATGAGCTGTCCCTGGGAAAAAGGCGATTGAGCCAGCCCGGAAAAGGGCCACCAGAGCAGCAGGAGCCCGAGGAACAAGCAGCGGAGGAGAGCAGGCATGAAGTTGGGGGCAACACGTGGTAGAAGGCCCGTGATGATAAGCAACTATTCCGGGAAGTAGGTAGAAGCACGCCTGTTGCCTCGTTATCTGCTTCCGTTAATTTGAAGGGCTAGGCAAGTTGCTGAGGGAGCAGGTTGCTTACACCACGCTTCGCCTCCTCGGAGCTAAGTAGTCCAGTGCCTGCTGTTCAAAGGCTTCCTCCAGCGCCTCTACGCCATGGGTCTTTTTGAATTCCCGTTCTGCCCGGGTAATGGGGAGTAGCCAATAACAGGTGACGGGCTGCTTTTCGAGCCTCAGCTGCTCCAAGCGGGGGCCATCCAGATAGGGCAACGAAATCAGGCCATATGTACACGCGGAGCCTGGTTGCCACGGCACCCCAAAGTGGACGGTGTGGCCCAGGTCTAACGGCTGTTGGGTTTGATGATAATGCGCTACGGCGGTTAAGAGCTCCACTAGGGTTATATCCTGCACCGGGGAGAACAGATGCAGCTCGAGGGCACGCTCCATCTGGAAAGAAGACATGCCACACGTCGCATACGTCCACATGGTCCGCTGAGCCGAGGGGGGAAATTCCAGGACGCAAAAGTCGGGTCCTATCTGGTAAAAGGATGGTCTTTTAGAGTGAACGCGAATCGGTTGCGTCTGCCATTGACCCACATAATGCGTAAGAAGAGCTTCTTGATAAGTGGTCATCAGGGCGGTTGGGCTAATAACGGCAATACAGGCAGCCGACATAACGTGTAGGATGCCAGAACCGCTCTATACTACTTTGGAGGTCGTATAATGCGCATTACGTTAATAAGCATTTTACTTCCTAGTCCAGTTATACTGAGTAAGGGCCAATGATGGGCCTATAGAGTGTGAAAACGCGCTTTTTTAAGAAAAGGAGGGCATCTTCTTCTCCCCGCACTGTTAGACACGCGTCGGCTTCGAACGTGCTGCTGCCCCGCCGAAAACAGCTCACCTGGATCGGGGGCCGGCGGTCGCTAAAACCGGTAGCCGGCGCCCAGGCCGATAAACTCCGTCAGCGCCACCCGTGGGCGCCGAGCGATGGACACGGCCACGGCCACATGCGTGTCCACGAGCCACCGCTGCCCCAGCGCCCAGTGCCGCCCGGCGCGCAGCAGGGGCCGCACTTGCACGTCCTGCGACGTGCTGGAAGCAGCCGTTGGGCTCTCCTGGATGGCGCGGCTGTGGCTATAGGCACCGATGAGCCCGGCGCCGACAAACCAGCCGATCAAGCTCGGCTGGCGGGCTTGCAGGTAGTAGTTGAGCGAGGCGTCCGCGATCAGGTCCGTCGTGCGAAACTGGGTGCTGAACGTGATGGGCGTGCCCGTCGGATCGAGGCCGCTGAAGCGGGAGCGCTGGCGCGCGTGATCGCCGCCCAGGCTGGCGCGCACACTCCAGCGGGACCCCACCCCGCGCTCGTAGCCCAGGGCGGGCGTGAAGGGCGAAGTCAGCCGTAGCGTGTGCAGGGTGAGCAGCTGGCGGCGGGCCAGCGAGTCGGGGGTGATGGGCGGGGTAGCTGCGGTACTCAGTCGGGGAAGGGCCAGCAGCAGGGCGGCCCCAGAGCATACTTTGCGTAACAGCATCAGGAAGGATAGGAATAACGAAGACGACCAAAGGAAAGGAGAAGCACGAACGCGAGCAGTGTAGGATGGTGTAGTAGGGTTGAATATCGCCATAACTGATTCGTTGCATGGATATTGCACGGCACAATTTCCTTTCTGGTGACTTTCACTTCGCCACGGGCTGCTTGCGCTGGCGACAAAGCGTGGGGAGGCGTCGAACCCATTCGTGCTTATCGGAGGGAGTCGCGTCTAGGGTTCTGCCTAGATGCATCTAATAATGGCCATTATGATAAGAAGAGCCTAGGGACGGTCACATCCCTCATACTAGTTTAGCGCAAGGTGCTAATATAGAAGTCTCGGGCAATCACGTAGTTCGTGCCAATCAACAACAGGGACACGGGGGGCGCAACTGTCAGCCCCCTGGGATATACTCGTTCCGGCTCTTGCTTGGTCACCGGCACGTGATAGCGCTGGCACAGGGCGACGACTTCCTGCGCCAGGTAGTCGGGCAAGTACACGGAAACCCGTCTACCCTGCGGTAGGAGCACGGCCACTTGCTCCTGCCCAGCATAACTGATGCCACCCCAGGAAGGAACATAGCGTCGCCAGTCGGCGGATGCTTGGGTCAGACACTGCGCATAGTCCGAGTAAAAGGCCGCCGGAATACCGCGCCGGGGCTCTAGGGTCACGAGTTGCAGGGAGTCATTGAAAAAGGAGAGCGCCGGATGCTGCTGATAGTAACGCAACGGTCCCCCTGTACCACGCTTTAAGCCGGTAGCCACCTTGCCAATGAGATCCACGCGATGAACCTCGACCGCCGTTGTCAGCTCCAAGAAGCTGGTTTGCGTGTACGTGATGCGCCCCGTGGGATAGAGATCAACAAAGTGTTGGACCATAGCCGAAAGTAAGCAAGGGCAGAAAGCAGTTACCTACTGTGCTAAGTAGTTGTATCTCTGCAAGGTGCTAAGATTAAACAAAAGATAGAAATCACTTCTCTGCTTCTTGTCTACTTTCGCGGAAAAGTTGCTTTACATAAGCGATCTTCCCAGACTCGTCTTAAAAGAACCCAACGCCTCCTCGCGCCCTGAGTAAGACAAATTCAAGGTGGCTATAACCAATATGGCTGTTGCAAAACGCTAGCCGTATGCTGAAACCGTTTTCTTCGAGCTCATAGCCGGCGCAAATGAGACGCATTACTGGGAATCTTTTAGACGCTTGTCGTCCCCGCTGGGACCTAGTAGATTCACGGCTAAGCGTTTTGCAACAGCTACGACCGTTCACAGCAGGTATAAAGTATTCATACCCGCCGTCTGGGAAAAGTGGTAGCTTTCGTCCCTTCTTATCTCCTACCCACCGATGGCATTTTGCCGCGTTCAGCCCTTGCTTTCTATACTCTTACTGCTCGGGCTGTGTACCTGCCGGGCCGATCAGACCAAGCCCTCCGTTCTCGTCACGCTGCAGCCCGGATCCTGCGTTCACACATCCGAAGGCACCTTTATCCAGTATCAGGCTACTTTCTTCAATAAAACCGGAAAACCATATCACCTGATTCCGGCTACCAAGCCTTCCCGCCTGTACTCCACCTTATCCATTCGCGTAGAACGCCCCCAGCAGGCCGCCGCAACCTTGCCGCTGTATTTCCCCAGTGATATCTTGCGCCTGACCATTCCCGCCGAGGGCCACTTTACGCTCCCACTGCAAATCCTTATCCGGGATGCCACACTGGTGATGAACCATGATAGCGTCTGTCAGCTGCTGCGGCTTCCTTTCTCGTTGCACGCGCAGGATACCTTACTACGGATTCTGTCCCCAAGTGACGCTATTCAGGCAGGGCGATCAGCAGGTCAAAGGAAGGTACTAGATAAAATCCGAGAAGAGCGGCGCTAGCGGGCCTTCCGTGGAGGCCACTAAGAGCCCTTAACGGTGTAGTCTTGACTTCACCCCTACTTACCTGCCTATTTATCGTTCGTTTAGTACTTTATCCTTGAAGCCTCTCACCCGTTTGTTATCCCTAATGCCATCTTTATCGCGGGTGGTCATCGGGTGCTGGCTTGTGAGCCTAGTACTCATAGGGCTGACGCTCGCCACGCCCTTGGAATTCACGCCGCTCACGTTGGGCAACCTGCCCCGTTGGGGAGCTTGGGGGTTAGCGTTCCCCGCTTGCCACCTGCTGGGGCAGCATGCTACTCGATTTCGGGTGATTTGGCGCGTCCTGCCCTGGCTGCTGTGGGGGCCGCTCGTGGTCGTGCAGGCCCTCTGGCTGGTGCTTGCGTTACCCACCGCCACCACTTGGTCGCCCATCCTGGAGCCCACCCTGTCGGTATTCGCTCGCCCGCAGCAGTGGCAGACGACGCGGGTGCTCTTTCAACGCAGCGAGCAGGTCGTGGCGATGCAGCAACTAGGGCCACAAGCGCTTTATCCCCGCGAGTTTCGCACGGCCATCCATACGCCCTTGGTGCCCGGCCTGCAGTGGGTGACGTCCCTGAATGCGCCCCAGCGACTCGATGCCTCCTGGCAGGTCGTGGACCTGCCCACGCTGCGGACCAACACGTACCTGCGGCGACGTGTCTTACGGCTGAGTCAGGATTCGGCCGTGCACCGGTCCCTGCGGCCTTGGGAGCAAGCCTTCGCGCGGCGCCGCGCGAAGGCCGTATGGGTTGACCCGTCCGCCCCGTGAGGCCGGTCTACCCTACCACAGCGCAGGTCATCCCCTTTTCCGCTGGACCAGAGCGGGAGCCCTGCCGCCGAGAAGGTGCTACACGCAAGGGCCCTGCTATGCCAACTACTCTTTCAATACTTTTAGGCCGATGCTGAAGCTGCTTCAAGTAGTAGGGGGGAAGAGCTGGCGGATAGGCTGGCGCCTTGGTCTGTCCCTCCTCGCGTTCTATGCGTGCGACTTCGTCTTGGAATCGCTGCAACGACTACGGGGCCCCTACACTACCCCCACCCCGTGGAAAATTTCCCTGGCGCTGTGCTTTTTTACCTTTTTGCTGCTGGCGACGGGCTTGGCCCTAGCGTTCCAGTTGAGCCGCCGGTCTCGCCATCGGGCCTTCCTCGCCGCAGCCGTCCTCCTCTACACCGCCACGGTCCTGGTTGTCTTTGGCGGGTTTTCGGGCCCGGTGGACAGACCCTACCGGCTCCTCTATAGCCTGGCCTGTGGACTCACCGGGCTTGCTACCCCCTGGATCGTCGAAGGGCTACGCTCGCGGGTCGCGCCCGCCGCTACCCGTACTAACCATCCCTACTCTTCGTAAACGGGCTTCAGCTAACCATGAAAACAGGACTGACCCTGCTTCTGCTCACCAGCTATTTACTTACCGCTTGTGAGCGGCTCGAACGAAAGGCGTGTGGGGAGCCCACCGGAGAACACAAAGCATTTATAGAACGAATGAATACGTTGTATCAGGAGCAGCTCCAGCTCACCCAAGTGCCTTGCTACCCCGGCTATCTGCGCATGGACTGTCGCACAGCCGTCGCCGACACCGTTTTCACCAGAATTGACTCCTTAGCGAGAAAGCTGGACTGGACGGAGGTACTCGTATATGACCACCAGCATCAGCTCGTCCGAGGAAATACAGGCTCCATGTAAGCTCCGATTTACATAATGCGGCGTATCCGATCCGCTTCGCTTTCCTTATCGGACCCTATCCGCAGCGGGTGGCTGCCGACAGGCCGGTTTTTCGGGCCTTTTAGCACTTGTTACGGCTAGCAGGGGCCATGGGGTGAAGCCGTCGGCCCTTCTTGCCAGATGGCGTATCTTGCCGGCTCACCCCTTCCCGCTGCGCATGAGCCAGAAAATCAACCACGCCGTGTTCTACCTGGAATTCCCCGCCCGCGATTTGGCCCTTACCCAGCAGTTTTACGCCCAGGCCTTTGGCTGGACCTTCCAGGACTATGGCCCGGCCTACGTCGCCTTTGAGGACGGGCAGCTCAGCGGCGGGTTTTACCAAGCCGACGAACGGCCCGCGGGCCGCCCGCTGGTCGTGCTCTGGGCCGACGACTTGGCCGCGTCCCAGCTCGCCGTGGAGCAGGCGGGGGGCGTGATTACCACGCCCCTGTTCGCGTATCCCGGGGGCCGGCGGTTTCATTTCACGGACCCGAGCGGCAACGAGTTGGCGGTGTGCGGCGAGGCCTAAGCCCGCGGGCATCGCCTGGGTCTCCTGCCGCGCGTGCCGGCGCCCAAGAGGGGGCCCACGAGGGCAAACCACGGGGCTCCAGGGCAGCGTCGGCAGAGCTGACTCGTTTCAGGTAACGTACCGTTTCCTTCTGGGGCTTCTTCCATTCATTCTATTTAATAGTTTAGTAGCCCGTAGCACTCCTACAAGAAAGGCTTCAGAACCCCGATTATGTTAATCGACAATTCTTAGAATCCGGACAGTCTGGCATAAGCCTCTTTTCTGGCTTTTATCTACTTTCACTCCTTGCAAGAAAAGTAAGCTCCTACCTACTTTCCCTAGCCAGCGACAAAACCATACAAACCATATGAGGAATACTTTCAGTGGCGTGCTCGTTTGTTTTGGGTCCGCGCTTACTGGGGCAGAAACCCTGGGCCAGTCCTTGCGTCCTGACTCGGTAGTGGTTAAGTATGAGCATTTTTTAACAACCACGACTGAGTCAGTAGCTTGTCATTTATTCACCAGTACTTTTCGCAATACTTGTAGAGCAAAAAGTATACGCGATGTGGAATTTGCTAGTAGGCTGTATTCCGCCCTCAACGCGTCGCCTAAAGTGACGCGGCGTTTAGACGTAAGAGGCACTGCAACTTTTTATTATAGAACCAAACAGGTGAGTTATTGCTTTGACCGGTTCGGCTACTTCCAAAAGGGAGATACCATCATCTACAGCACATCAGCGCTAGGCATGCTAAAGCAGCAAATCAATTTCCTGTAGGTAGCAACCATTCGCTTTGGTGATAAAAATGTGTTTGAGTGAGCCGACGGGCGAGAAAACGCAGACCTATGAACCATTCACGGGGCAGGAGAAGCCTTCAGCGGCACTCACGTATTGCTTTTGGGCTGCGCACGCTATTGGCATTCACAGGGATACATACAAGGCATGATTATCTCCGACTGGAATCTAATTTTTGTCGCTAAACATAATGGCCATTATACGACGAGAGAACTAGCCTCTTGGTCAGACCTGTTGGGGCTTCGTACCTGGTCAGTCATAGATATAAAACTGCCAGTGCGGGGCACCAGCGGCAGAGAGCGTGGACAGCTCGCCTTGCGCCTGGTGATGGTCGCGCGGGTCATAAGCCACTACTTCAAAGTTAAAGCCTAACAACACGTTCTGCGCAAACGTGAGCTGGAAGCAGTCCGGATGCGTTTCATACGTATAGCCTGCGATGCCCATCACGCCGGGACTCGGCAGCTGGGGTAAGTAGCGCGGACGGAGGTCAGTTAGGTGAACCGGATAGCGCTGGTGCTTTGCCTGGTAAGTTGCCAACGCGGCCAACAGCGGCGCGCTGCGGGTGATGGCTCTGCTTCTGCTCCACGAGCGGAGCACCTGAGCACTGCCGAAACTATGCACGAATAGCATTACGGGTAGGGTACACAACAGCAGTGGGTAAAAGCCAAGGCGCGTGGCCTTAGGTTGCCGCCGCTGGTGCCACAGCCACAGCAAGCCCACGGGCACCAGCAGCAGGCCGGGCAGGCTCAGGAACTGAAAAACGCTGAAGAGGGAATTCGTCGCTTGGCTGAAGGCACTGGGACCGGGCAAAAACGGGGACAGGATCAGCAACGCGGTCAGCAGATGAAGGACGAGCAAGCGGAGGGCATCGTCTGTTGTCAGGCCGAAATGCCTTTTGTCCTGCATAACTAAGTTCATAGATGCTCTTTTTAACATAACCGCCCAACTCGGGCACCGTGACCCAGTAGGGCCATTACGGCAAGGCAAGCACGCTGACTACTGCGTAGGAGTGCTGTTGCGGGAGACAGCTTTCATAGAAAGGATAGCGCTCCCTAGCAAGGCAGGAAGATAGGCGGATGGGGGTGGGTTACCTACACCTGAATACGGGTATATAGGAGTACAGGCGGCGCTGCCTGTGTCGTTGCCTCCCCGGACCAAGCCATTGGTGGTTAGCCGGGCCAATCCTGCTGCTGCTGGGTTTTCGTCGCGAAGAAAACCAGGCCGTAGCGCGCTTCGTGCCAGATCGCGACTGGTGGCGGGGCGAGTGGCCGGTGCCCGTCACCGGGGGCTTTTTCACTCCCCACAATTTATTCCTTCCCATGAAGATAAACCGCTTGCTGCCCCTGTGGGGGCTGCTGGGGGCCGCGTGGCTATTGCCCGCCTGCCACCACCAGGTTTCGACCGAAAATACGCAGACAGAAAACCTGGAAACAGTGGATGGTATAGTCGCCATGGAAGCCCCGCCGGCCGACGCGCTGATCAGCGCGCCGATACCGGTTGGCCCCCAGGTGTCGGACTACCTGGGCTCCACTCGGGAAAACTACGCCGTCATCCACGAAAACCCGTTTTTGGCCGCCACACGCAACCCCCTCAGCACCTTTGCCATCGACGTGGACCGGGCCTCTTACGCCAATGTCCGCCGCTTCCTGACCCAGGACCGGCAGTTGCCCCCGCCCGACGCCGTACGGCTGGAAGAGCTGGTGAATTACTTTCCTTACCGCTACCCGCAGCCAAAATCTGGCCCAGCTTCGCTGAATGCCGAAGTAGCGGCCTGCCCCTGGAACCCGGCGCATCAACTGGTGCTAGTAGGCGTGCAAGGCAAACAGGTAGCGACCGAGCACCTGCCGCCCGCTAACCTCGTGTTTCTGCTCGATGTGTCGGGCTCCATGAACGAGCCGCAGAAACTGCCGCTGCTAAAGGAGTCGTTGCGGCTGCTGGTGCGTGAGTCACTGCGGCCCCAGGATCACGTGTCTATTGTGGTGTATGCTGGGGCGGCCGGCGTAGTGCTGCCTCCTACGTCGGGGGCTGAGCGCGAAACCATTCTGCAGGCCCTCGATGCGCTGGAGGCCGGTGGCTCGACGGCCGGGGGGGAAGGACTGCGCCTAGCTTACCAGCTGGCCCGGCAGCACCGACGGCCCGGCGGCAACAACCGCATCCTCCTGGCTACCGACGGCGACTTCAACGTGGGCGAGCAGAGCGACGCCGATATGGAGCGGCTCATAACGCAGGAGCGGGACTCGGGTGTCTTTCTGTCGGTGCTGGGCTTCGGCTCGAGCAACTTGCAGGATAGCAAGATGGAGCTGCTGGCCGATAAGGGCAACGGCAACTACGCCTACATCGACCAGCTGAGCGAAGCCCGGCGGGTGCTGGTGCAGCAGTTCGGCGGCACGTTGTTTACCCTGGCCAAGGACGTGAAAGTGCAAGTCGAATTCAACCCGGCCCTGGTGCGCGAATACCGCCTGCTAGGCTACGAAAACCGCCTACTAGCCGCCGAAGACTTCAACGATGACCGCAAGGATGCCGGTGAGCTGGGCGCCGGCCAGCAAGTTACGGCCCTCTACGAAGTAGTGCCGGTGGGCGCTCCCGCCACGGGCGGCGCGACGATCGACCCGCTCAAGTACCAGACGAATAGCGCCAGCCCTTCCGCCACGGCCAGCGCGGAGCTGCTCACCGTGAAGCTGCGCTACCAGGAGCCAGCCGGCAGCGCGAGTAAGTTGCTCACCCTGCCCGTGCGCAACGTCCAGCTCGACGAACCCATTGTAAAGGCCTCCGACAACCTGCGCTGGGCCGCGGCCGTGACCCAGTTTGGCCTGCTGCTGCGCGGGTCGCGCTACGCGGGCACGGCTACGTGGGCTAGCACCGCCGCCTTGGCCCGCACCACCGACGCGCCGGACCCCGACGGTTCTCGCCGCGAATTCCGGGCGCTCGTGCAGCAAGCCGCGGCCCTAGGCAGGGAGACCGCGACGCGCTAACCACCTCGGTTCAGGCGGGGGGCTGTCACGTGACGGCCTCCTTCTTTTCATTCCCGACCGCCCACTAGGCGCTGGGTCGACCTGCGGGCGGTCGGGAATGAAAACAGGATGACGAGCGGAGTTGCCGAAACACGCGTCGAGGCCAGAAAGTACCTGCTCTGCTGGAGACGCAAAGCCGAGCAAGAAGCGTCTTAGAACCACAGTGGCTGTTGCAAAAGTCGGATGGGGGCAGACAACCGGGCTTTCGAGCCCCTATCCGCTGCCCCCAAGGGGCGCTACTCAAGCCCCTTCTTCTCTTACTAATGACTGATGCGACCCAGTAGATTCACGACGGAGACTTTTGCAACAGCCACCACAATTATGTTAATGATCAATTCCGGGAAACCGCCTACCTGCTAGAGTTTAGTTGCGCGCAGAAGCTCTTGGCAAAAGTTATAAAGACAGCGACTGAACAACTTACTTTGCTTCATAAAGCATTTCGTAATCATGCGCCGTTACCAGTAAAGGAATAGTACCCCAAGCTAGTCCTTTCACTTTAGCTGCTTGATGGACCTCGTCCAGCAACTCTTGCACGCGTAGAATGACCAGCATCTCCGCTACGTCATGTGCCCGCTCTAGATTCTCGGACACCTGCTCTTCGTCAAAATAGGCTTCAAAGGCTTCTTGTAACAGTTCGAACCCGCTAAGCACGAATGGTTCTTTGGTAGCCGTATTGGCCGACCAGTTAGCAAGCCATTCGGCATCCTCTCTGGTGCCCGCTACTTCGTAGGCAAACCCGTCGAGATACCATTCCTCCGTATTAATGTCAAATGCATTCATTTCCACATAGAGGGCACCTATAGGCATCTTTGATGAAACGTGTTGGTAAAACGCGTCCAACCAAGCCGCTACCTCATCCCGCTGGTGGAGTAAATTGGTGCCGAGTAGACGGTGAAAATAGGTTTTCTCTAAGCTGTTAAGTTTGTGTTCTCCTTGCGCAATGGCTTCTCTCAGTTTTCCTTCTTGCAGGAGGCCTTGGAAGTAATTGAAGAGGTCAAAATCCATTCTTTGTCAAGCGTAAAAATGAGTTCAAATATAGACGAGAATAGATCCTGCCTTTTGTCGCTGCCCGAGAAGGGGGATTATGTCAACCAACTTTTCCTCAAATTAAGAAAGACAGACTTGTACTTGTTCGCCTCGATATGGGCCCTTAGCCCGCAGGGTTAAGCCTTGTCCTGTAGCTTCGACAAACAAGCTTGGAGAGGGGCGTTTTCTGCCCCGCCGGTCAGATCCAACACGGCCACCGCGTGGAGGGGAACGTGGTCGTGGTTCGCTTCCCACACGGCGTGCCACATGCCCTCCTCCAAGTCAGGATGCCACGTAGTCACCACCCGGTGGGGTGGCAGATAAAGTTGTTCTACATCGCGGAAAACCACCTCCTCATCCAGGCAGTCATGCGCCCACTCCCCGGCCCGGCCAATCGAGCAGACATAGGCCACATTGCGGAGCAGCAGCTTGGGCAAAATTTCATCGATGTAGTGGCCGCGCTTCTCATGGACGAGTAGCACGCACACCCAATGGTGCTGCGGCAGCTTCGCCAACCAGTTCTGATCGGTGCGGTATTCGGTCAGGGTAATGGTTCTATCGTTAATAATCATCTGCAGGAATAGTAATGCCGCCTGTATTGGTGTCTTAGAAATTGCATTATGATAAGCGACCTTTCCGCGAACAGCTTTGAGGCTTCGTGTGATGGGATAGCAGTATACTTTATATTTAGGGGGCCTAAAAAAGCCTCGGCTCATTAGCCGAGGCTTTCCTTACGACGCTCCTAGGAGGTCTTATAAGCCTGCGCCCAAGGTGAAACCCTGGCTTTCAAAATTACCCGGAAAGGCTTGCGGATCTAACTCGCCCACGCGCGTGGCGCGGCCTGTGGCCAGATCAATGCGGTAGACCTGTTTGGCCACCACATTATCCACCAGCGCATACGCCGCAGAGCTAGTGCGGCCAATGTCGAAGTCCCACGCCCCGGCACGTACGCCCGTAGGGCCCACCGGGGTGAGCGTGCCGGCAGCGGGCGCATCGATCCGATAGAGTTGGTCAATGTCCAGCGCGAACAGGCGCGTGCTCGTGGCCCCAGCCACGTTGTTATCGTAGGCGATACCCGTGGCGGCCCCAGGATTGAGGGGCGTATCCACCCGAAAGGTCCCATCCGTGGGATTCACCGCTAGGTTGGTCCCCCGAGCATTGACAATGCGCAGGCGATCGGTCACGGGATTGAAGTCAAAGCCGATCAGCCCGAAGGAGATGATAGGCAGGATTTGATCCGACACGCGCGTGGCCGCCCCCGTGTTGACATCCAAGGTATAGAGGCGCTGGTCAATGCCCAGAGCATAGAACTGGCCGGTGGCAGGGCGCCGATCCAGGGCGATGAGGCGGTTGAAGGCATTTAGGCCGGTCACAGGCTTGGTCACGGCCGTGGACGGATTCTCCGGGTTAAAGGAGGCGAGCAGCGTCACGTTCACGCTCGGGTCGGGGGAGCGGCTGGCCAGCGCATAGGCTACGGGCGGGGGCGTTGGGACGGTCGGGGGTGTAGGAGTGGGCTTGGGAAAGTACTGCTCGAAGATGTCTTCGCAACTGGTCAGCGAAGTCATAAGCATAGCAGCCACGCCCCATGTGGCGAGGGAAGAGGGTTTTAGCATAGAACTGAGAAAATAGAAAGATGTAAAGAATGAATAATACAAATCTGGTTTAGTCCCTACGACTAACGCTGTATCTTGGTTAGACTATCCCTTTAAATATTTATCCACCCAAAAGCTCCGTCATTGCCGGGGATTTTGGGTCAGTATACCTTCAGCTAGGGTGCAACGGGAATGGCTATCCTAGGCTTCTAAGAATTCTTTCGACGACGTTGCTCTTTCTGCTCTCGCCTTCCTACCGCTCCTGCGGAGGTGCACGGATACGGAAGGGGCTGTTACAGCTGCAGGAGGCTAAACGTGGCCTGGATGGCGTCAATCAGCTGGAGCCGGTCGTAGAGGTCGGCCGGCGCGCGGATGGCCAGGTGCACGATATCCGTATCATCCTCATCCAAGCAAAGCCGAAGCTGCACGTGGCTAGCCTCCGGGAAGGTAAAGTCAACCCAATCTGTCAGCCCGTCTGCCGTCCCCCCTAAGCGGTAGCGGAGGTCGTCCACCGCTTCCTCGCTCAGGGACGCCTGCGCCACGAGCGCCACCATGGTCAGCACAGCCGGCAGCTTGTGTTTCCAAATCCAAAACCGGTAGTCCATTCGCTCGCCCACTTTCCAGCAGGATAATTAACTAAGTGGAATTAGCTTTCCCACCCCGCCGCAAGCTACTACTTCGTCTGCTGTCTTCTAGGAAACGGTCCGGAGCGCCAGGGAGGAAGTAGCTATTACCGCCCACGAGTCGTAAACAGCTCTATGGAACCTGCCGCCAATACGTTTGGGTATTATCCGAGTCCTTGTTGCGCGAATTATACCTTCCCGGAGCCGCCCACGGGCCACTATGATATTTGTCCCGTGTGCTTTTGGGAGGATGACCCGATTCAAGGCGACGATCCCGCCTACGAGGGCGGGGCCAACCACGTCAGTCTACACCAAGCACGGCTTAATTACCGGGACCTAGGCGCATGCGAGCCCAGGTTACAACACCTGGTGCGGCGCCCGACGGCGGACGAGCTACCAGAGGAGCGATAGCCATCCTGTTATCTTAGGCTTGAGCAGGGCGGCAAACGCCGCCCCTTATGCCGTCCTGGCCGCCACCGGCTAAAAGCGCACGTCGAAGCGGGCGTCGGTAACCTGCACCTGCTTGCCCGTTGATAGGAAAGCCTCGGTTACCCCGCCTGTGTGGGCTGCCCGCGCGTAAAAGGGCGCCGCAGGACCAAGCCCACCGTGACGTTTTCCAGCCGGCTCGTTCCCACGCGCGCGGGCTGCAACCCAAATGGGCTTGGGCGGAAGCCTGCCAAGGAACGTATTTTTTCTGCCTTCGCTGCCTGTCGAATGGAGAAGAAGCGGGCTGCGATCGTTTCCTCGTCCGGCCGGTCCCCGGACCGGGCCGCCGGAGAACGTGGTGCACGAGCAGCCGAAAAAACCCGACCGCTTACGCTCTATCTAAACAATAATATACTGCTCTATTTCGTACTGCTCCTTTCTTACCCTATTCCGTCTTCTATATTTCTGTTCCCCCTGATGCTATTCCGCACGTTATGTTATGGGGCCGCCCTGCTGGCCCTCCCCCTACCGAGTCTAGCTACCACCCCAGCGCTCCTCCCCGACTCGACGGCCCCCATTCGCCGCCAGGTATTCACCCTGCACACGCTGCGGCTGACTTCGCCCTTCACGCCGGCCCTGGGCTACGAGCGCGGGGTGGGGGCTCGCTGGAGTGTGCGCGCCAGCCTGGGCGGCGATCACGCGCGCCAGCGCTCCCGCTTCAGCGGCCCCGATCCGACGGGCACGCCGATCACGTTCAGCACCCAGTTTCGCACGACGGACCTGATCGCGGACGCCTCGCTTAACTACTACCTGCAAGCCCGCCAGCCGAGCTTGATCGGCTGGTTTGTCGGCGCCGGGCTCATCGGCGCCTATAGCCACAGCCGCGCCATCCAGGAGAGCCCTACCGCTTCTTCCCGCACGTCGCAGGACGTGCAAGTGCGGCCCCTGCTGCGCGCCGGGCGGCACTGGGCGCTGGGGCAGCGGTGGCTCGTGGACACGCATGTGGCCGTGGCCGTGTCCATCGCTCGGCGCCCACGCGTAGCCCTGACGGAGTTTGTCGGCTTGGGCGCCGGCTACCGGTTTTAAGCAGCTCGGCCACCCGAGCCAGGCGAGCTATCGCCGGCTGGGTAGCAGAACGGTCGCAGCCGCCGCGCGTCCAGCTCGCAGGAAAAAAAGATGCCTTCCGCCGGCACACCCTATCTGCTATATATGCTTCGCCCAAACGTTGCCTTCCTGTCCGCCTCTTTGGTGGGGGCCCTCTTTTTGAGCAGCAGTGCCCTGGCCCAACGTCCGCCCCGCCGGGCTGACGCATCGACCCTTACGGTTACGCCCGGAGCGCCGGAGGCGACGGCCGGTAAGCCCCGGCGGGAGCTACGGCGCTACTCGTTTTACGCGGGGGCGCAGGCGGCCGCGCATAGCTATATGGTCGCCTCCACCAACTACCCGGTGCAGCAAGTGGGCGTTTATCCGGTGTACGTCTTTGTGGGCTACCATTTACGGCCCAATGTAGCGGTGCAGGTGGGGTTTCTCCAGCACAACCCACCGGAACGCGGGGAAAGTATAGCCGGTATGGATTATTTGGGTCGGCCCTTTACTTCTTCGGACTACCGAGACGAGTATAACGCGGCCCTACCCGTGTCGGTACGCTACTGCTTCACCGGCCCGCGCCGCTTCTATCTGGAAGCGCAGCTGGGCGTGACGACGGAGTTTAACCGCTATTGGCGCCAGTATCTGAACGTCGTGGATGGGCAGATTACCGATGAAGAGCGCGTAAGCGTGCGGGCGACCAATACGTATCTAGCCGGGGGCCTGGCCATGGGCTATCGGGCGAGTTCTCGCCTCAACCTCCTGCTCGACGCTTCGGCCCTGCGCAACCTGACAACCCGGCCGGGCGGCAGCTGGGACCCCGCGAAGAAAATTACGCCCGCCCTGGGCGTCGGCGCCCGGTATAATTTTGATTGGCGGCGCCCGAAAGCGTAGGGCCTAAATGCTAAAGTAGCTTGACATAAAAAACCATATCGGACCGCCTCATTCACTGTCGTGGTGCACTTGATGGTAGGCAGGATTCTCCGGTACGTACTCTATCCAGATACTGTCGCCGACCTGCAGGTCTGGATCCCGCGAATTGCCCTCATAGCTCTTCCCCTGTAAGACAAACTGATAGGAATAGGCAACTTGCTGGGACACGGGACTATTGCCGAAATAGTTCTTCTGGTTAATGATGACCGCTCGGGTGGTGAAGGTGCCCCGCGCCAAGGCTCGCGACTCCCAATAGCCCCGCGTACAGGTGCGCAAAAAATAGCCCCCGAGCAAGAGGATCAAGGCTACGCCCAGCCACCCTTGTAGATCGAGGGTTCGCTTAGGTTGCTTTTTATTCTTTGCCAAAATTGCACTTCACCGTATTATACAAGGGCTAATGTACTAGAACCCGTCTAGGTTTTGCCCCTTTACATAATCGGAGTGGCTGTTGCAAAAGTCTAGCAATAAAATAAAAACAGGGTAGTGAGCCCCATCCGCCGTCAAAGCAGGGCGTTACCGGGTTCCTTCCAGCCTTCATTCGTTGCCGAAGCGACTCAGTAGAACTATTGCTGGGCATTTTGCAACAGCCACCGGAGTTATAAACCTAAACTTGGAATAAGTGCGATTTTGGCCCTATTGCCTCTGGCCTCGAATCGTGGTACTATCCTCAGGGCACGATTCCTCCCAGGAGAAGGGGAATTGGGGAGTACGGGTCTCGCCCACCGGCGCCTGCTCGGCCCCTTTCTTTCCTTACCCCGCGACGGTAGCACCTCTCGTGGGTGGCCCGCCGTCTTGCCCGCAACTCGCCGCTCGGAGCACGGAAATTGTTACATTTGACTTTTGCTATCTTCTCGTTTCCGCTATGCCCCTCTCGCTTGCTCCGCGCCGCGTGTTGCTGCTGCTCCTGCTGCTCCTGCTTACCCCCTGGCCCGGGGTGGGCCAAGCCCCGCGTAAACAGTGGGACCGCACCCTGGGCAGCGATGACCTGGACTCGCCACGCGCGGTGCTGCCCACCCCGGATGGGGGGTCTCTGGTGGGGGGATCGTCCTGGGTTGGCAGCAGCGGCGACAAGACCCAAGCCGGGTATGGCACGCATGATGGCTGGCTGGTCAAGCTCAACGCGCAGGGCCAGCCGCAGTGGGACAAAACCTACGGGGGCCAGGGCTCCGAGGGGATCGACGTGATCCGGGCCCTGCCCGATGGGGGCTACCTGCTCGGGGGCAGTTCCAGCTCGGGCCCAAGCGGCACGAGAACGCAGCCCAACCGCGGCAGCTTGGACTTCTGGCTGGTCAAGGTCGATGCCCAGGGCCAGCAGCAATGGGATCACGCCTACGGGGGCAGCGGGGAAGAGCAGCTCTGGGAGGTGCTGCTGACCCCGGACGGGGGCTATATTCTGGGGGGCAGTTCCAAGTCCCCGGTTAGTGGAGAGAAGAGCCAGGCGAGTCAGGGCGACTGGGATTACTGGCTGGTCAAGGTCGATGCCCAGGGCCAGAAGCAATGGGACCGCACCTATGGCGGGGCGCAGCTCGATTTCGCCACGGCCCTGACGCTGACGGCCGATGGGGGCTACCTGCTGGGCGGCTATTCGGCCTCGGGCAGCAGCGGGGACAAAACCGAGGCGAGCCGAGGCTTTCATGATTACTGGGTGGTCAAGCTCGACGCGCAGGGCCGGAAGCAATGGGATAGGACCCTGGGCGGGGCCGGCTATGAGGAGTTGCGCGCCCTGCACTCGCTCCGCGATGGCGGCTACTTGCTGGCGGGCTCGTCCCAGGGGGGGGCGACGGGGGACCGGACCGAGACCAAAGGGGGGAGTTCGGACAAGGACTTTTGGCTGGTCAACCTCGATGCGACGGGCACCAAGCGCTGGGACCATGCCTATGGGAGCACGGACGACCAAGTCCTGACCGCCTGCCAGCCCACGCCAGACGGCGGGTTTCTGCTGGGCGGCACCCGTTCGGGCTTCGGAGACGTGAGCGCAGACATCACGGAAGCGAGCCGCGGGGCGGTGGATTTCTGGCTGCTCCAGGTCGATGCGCAGGGCCGCAAGGTGTGGGATAAAACCCTGGGCAGCAAGCATGACGATCGGATGCAGGCACTGCAGCTGACCCCCGATGGGGGGGCCATTGTCGTGGGGAGCTCCTCGGGGCCGATCAGCGGGGAGAAAAGCGAAACCCCGCGCGGGAAGGGCTTTGACACGGGTTTCGGGCTGGAGTATCTCTCCGACTACTGGATCGTCAAGCTTGGCCCGGCCCTGGTCACGGCCACGCGAGCGGCGGCCGAGTCCGAGCCCCTGCAGGTGTGGCCCAACCCGACCCGGGGAGGGGTGACGCTACAGCTGCCGGCGGCCGCGCCCCGCACGGGCCTGCTCCTCCAGGTGCTGGATGCCACGGGCCGCCTGGTCGTGGCGCAGCCCCTGGTGGTGGGGGCCAGTGGGAAGGTCACGGTCGAGCTCGGCGCCCAGCCGCCCGGGCTGTATTACCTGCGCGTGCAGGGCTCCCAGGGCGAGGCCCTCGGCCAGCGCGTAGTGCTGCACTAAGACCTTGGCCCCACGCATCGGACCGTCCGTAGCCATTCAGCCTCCCGTACAAGGACCGATAAGCCGGGGTGGCTGTTGCAAAAGGCTGGCAGCAGGCTGACAGCAGGTTATTCGAGCCCGCTCCCCATAAACGAGGGGCGCGGCTTACGGCTTCCTAGAGCTTACGAGGCGCCGAGGTGACCCAGCAGATTCCCGGCCGGGAGTTTCGCCACAGCCACTACTCTTATGTTAATGACTCATTTCAGGATACCCATCTCTGCTACTCTCTTTTTCTAGCAAGTCAAAATCCTAATTGACTGCGGGGCGTCTCCAGCTGCAGGAGTATAATTAACCGCGCTGCTTCGCTTGCAGTATTCGCTCAATCTCCGGTCTTCGCATCCACTGAGTCAGCAGAAAAGAGAAGGCTAAAGCAAGCCATAACCAAAAGTGATTGTCAAAGGCCCACCATATGAAAATGGGTACAATCAACACCCATTCCAGTAAAAGGACTTTCCAAAGTGACTGCCTTACTACCGTAAAGCACAGTACATCTAACCCAGTCAACACAGCATAAAATCCTCCAATGATGAGGGGGCCATACCAAAGGAATGCGACAGGAATCAGAAGCAGATTTGAGATTAAGATTGATTGCCACGTCTCGTGCTCTCCCTCTAGACCGAATATTTTGGAAATGATACCGAAAGCATAGCTCATGAGGTAAAAGCCAACGAGATGAATCCAATTAGTCGCGATGATTTGCAGGATCTTTTTCAAGCTTTTGGATCATGAAATGATGTCCGATATGGACAATTATGTAAAGAAGAGGATGATCAACGCAGTAATTCCTTCGCTGCGATGCCAAGCCCGCAGCCCTCCTATTCGCTGTGTAAGCCCTCTCAGCCGGGGGTAGTGAAATTCACCTTAAAAACCCCCATCTTAGAGCAACCTACCATCGCCTTGTCCGAGTCCTTCTTCTTCACCCCCTATCGGTACCTGGATGCCTCCCTTCCTTTCGGTGACCCATCGCCCTACCCGCTGGCGCTGCTGGCTCGTCATCTTCGGGCTGTGGCTGACGATTCCCCTGTCGGCGGTCCGGGCGCAGGGAACGACGCCTCTTACATGGGGGCAGACGGGGGATAAAGCGGTTTATCGAACGGTCGAGTACATGCCCCAGTACCCGGGGGGACATAAAAAGATGCTGCAGGACATTGTCCAAGGCCTGCACTACCCCGCTTCGGCCAAAGCGGCCGGGGTCGGGGGCACGGTCTTGATCGGCTTTATCATTGGCCCGGATGGGCGGATGCGCGACGTACAGCTGGAGCAGAGCCTGAAGGCCGAGGCCAAGCAGCAGAAAGCGGTGGGCGAACTGCACGAGGCCGCCTTGCAAGCAGTCCGCAGCCTCACGGCGCAATGGCAACCGGGTCGCCAGAACAACAAGCGGGTCGCGGTGGCCTTTACCATTCCCCTCCTGTTGCAGCCCTAGCTCTTGCTTGCGACCGCTAAGAGGGTGGTCTGACCCAGGATTAAAACCGTCGGTAGGCCTGCTACACCAGCCTATCTATTAGGTAAATGCGCAGGGCGAAACGCTGGCACCTAAAACGAACAGGCCTGCAGCGCTTCTGTCGTATAATGGCCACTACGTTAACTAGGGACGGCCACATTCCTCTGGCTAGTTCAGCGCAAGGTGCTGATATAGAAGTCCCGCGCAATCACGTAGTTCGTCCCAATCAACAGCAGTGACACGGGGGGAGCAACCGTCCGCCCCCTGGGGTATACCCGTTCCGGCTCTTGACTAGTTACCGGCACTTGATAGCGGTGGCACAAAGCGACGACTTCCTGCGCCAGGTAGTCGGGCAGGGACACGGAAACCCGTCTACCCTGCGGCAGCAACCAGGCCACTTGCTCCTGCCCAGCATAACTGACGCCACCCCACGACGGAACATAGCGTCGCCATTCGGCGGAGGCCTGGGTCAGACACTGCGCATAGTCCGTGTAAAAGGCCGCCGGAATACCAGGCCGCGGCTCTAGGTTCACCAGCTGCAGGGAGTCATTAAAGAAGGAAAGTGCCGGATGATGCTGATAGTAGCGCAATGTCCCCCATGTGCCGCGCTTTAAGCACGTAGCCACCTTGCCAATAAGGTCTATGCGGTGAACCTCGACTGCCGTCGTCAGCTCCAAGAAGCTGGTTTGCGTGTACGTGATGCGCCCCGTGGGATAGAGATCAATAAAGTGTTGGACCATGGCCGGAAGCAAGCGAGGACAGTAAGCAGCTACCCAGGGGTACTCAGCAGTTGCTTTCTAAAAGCTACTAAAAGTAGACAAAAGTCAGAAACGGCGAATCTTCCTTTCGACTACTTTCTGCGTTTTGCCCCTTACCATAAGCGATCTTCTGGGGCAGTTCTTAAAAAAGTCTATGCCCCTCTTACGCCTCAATTAAGACAAATTCAAGTTCGCTGTAACCCCTCTTATCACGTTCACCTCCGGCCTGCGCAATACGGTCGAATACCGTCTGTATAGTCGTCACATCCTCCCTTTTTCTTGGCACTTACAGAAACCGAGCAGGTAAGCCCGGCGCCGTTTAGTGCTTGACTCCCACGCTATAGCTGAGCTGCTCGCGGCAGTGGCGGCCTCACCTCGCGTCTGACAAAGGTCATAGACGAATTTGCAAAGTCTGATAGTAGGCACCCTAACTAGCTCGGCGGCAAGTCAATACCTGGTTATGGCACTACTTTAAGAAGTCTACAAGAGGCATCGATTGGGGCAAGCGGGCACAGGCTTTGCCCTACCTTTCGCCTGTTCTCCTTTTATTCTCCTTTCTATTCCTGGTTCTATGCGCCTGATATGTGCCCTGCGGCTGCTAGCTGCCACGAGCTACCGGAGCTTGCTGGGGCTAGCCAGCTGCCAGAACCCACCGAGGCCCCCGCTGCCTTGGACCCGGTGACGGGGCGCATCCCCTTTTTCTTGCCGTCAGTTTTTCTAGGCTTCGTTGTGTCCCCTATCTGCTTTCGCTGGTCAACTTTCCACCTCCCCATGATGGCTCACATCTTATCGTCGCAGACCGTTAGAACGTTTTGTTGGGGGCTTCGCTGCGCCATGCTCGGAATCGTGGTAAGCGGCTGCGAAAAAGAAAGTGGCCCCACGAAAGTGTCCGGGCAAGTGGTAGAATTCTACACGGGTAAGCCAGTGCCGTATGGCCAGGTGCAACTAGGAGTTTCCACTCCCACTGGCCAAATCAACATCATGGGCATGGGCAGTGGGGGGCCAAACGCAACGGGCGACCCGCAGTTGGCGGATGCACAAGGAAGATTCACCTTCACTTTCCAGGCCAAAAGGAACAGCAACTACTCGCTTTTGGGCCGCCTAGACCCCTACTATTACGGCAATATATATGTTCCTATTGACGGTGGTCAGGCCAACAACGATGTGCGGGTTCGCGTCAGGGCTTTTGCTTGGGTGCGCTATGTGATCGTGAACGAGCTGCCTAAGCCGCCTAAGTCAGTCCATACCCTTTATATAACCGGCCACGGGAGCGGGTTGGGAATTAGTCTATATCAGCCCCGCGACACCGTGATTATTGAGCGGGTCACCGGCGGCACCGACACCAGAACCACTTGGATTGTCACGGACTGGCAGGGTAAGAGCACCCGGTACGATAAAACCACCCTCGTGCCGCCCCTCGACACGCTGGACGTGCGCATTCCCTTCTAGCCTACCCGCTCACCCATCCCCGCCAAGCCCCGGTAACACCCGTTGCCAGGGCTGGAGCAGCCGGGTCGGGGCCCAGGATGCCCAGTAAAAACAGCAGGAAGGCAGCCCGGAGTACCATGGGGGTAGATGCTGTACCAGTAGTTAGCTAAGGCAGATGGTTTAGTTTGCTTCTCAAACAGGCTAGTTGAAGCTAGGTCCTCCGCGACCTTCCGCATAAATAAGTCATCCTCCCCTTGCCTCTCCCCTTAACCCCTGATGAGTCGCCTCTGCGCGGCACCTGGTGCTTCACGAAGGGCCAGATGCTACCGGATGCGACGGCGCAGCGAATCCAGGCGTTACTCGAGCAGCAACTGCGGTTCGTGGCCGCAGCGGAGAGTGGTTGGGCACGGCTGTATCAAAACCCAGTGGACGGCTGCTATTGGGAGTTGTCGTTTCCACATAGTGAGCTGCCCGAAGGGGGTTCCCCAACCCTCACGCACCTGTCGCAGGCAGATGCGACGCTACGGTATAGCTTGGTGTAGTGACTATGGTCGAAAGGGCTTAATTCGCCTTTCCTCTGTTTGACATAATGCGCTTTCTAAGGCAATTACCTTAGGCCCGTGATTCAGGCCAAGTGCACTGTTTCCAATCATCTCGGCTTCTCTGTTACTCCCTATGCCTTCCTCTTCGTTGCTGCCCGACGCGGGTATGCCGCCGAAACGTAAGACCCGCAATACGAGCTACCCCTTCGAGTGGTGGGCCGCCACCCTCTTGCTCGGCCCGACCCTGCTGGTCTTGCTGGGGGTAGTGGAGGGCCAAGGCCTTCGCAGCGTGGAAACGTGGCCCTTATTTCTGCTGTTCGGCCTCGTCTTTTCCTTGCCGGCCTTAGCGGTGTGCTGGGGGGCCCATGCCTGGTTGATAAACACCCGGTACTCGGCCTTCGCCATCAAGCTCCTCTTAAACGGGGTGGCCATAGCCGGGGTGCTGCTCACCTTTCTGCTGCTCGGGGGCTCGATGGCGCTGCTGCTCAGTGCGGTCTATTCCAGCAGTACCGTGCTGGCGAGCTGCTGCTTTCGCCTGTATGAGCCCTAAGCAAGACGCGCTACCTCCTTAGTGCCAATACACCAGAAAGAAGAGAGTACTCAGATACGCCCACAGCAAGGAAAAGCAAACGTGAATGGCCGTCTCGAATCGTTTGCCGCGCCATAGGTCGGGGGAGTACCCAAAGAATTGCACCAGTAACCTCGCTAGCCAAAACAGCCCGAGCCCGAACGCTATTTTGCGGCCCAGCGGCGTGCCGATTAGCTCTGGGGCGCAGCCCAGGCACAACAGCCCCATCAGCAGCACCGTCAGGGCAATGAAGAGCGTGTGCACATACATCATCTGCCGATTAATTAAGCTTAAGGGTTTCAACTCGCCGGCCCAATCGAAGTAGCGCGGGAAACCAGCGTGGAGCACCGCCAACAGAACCAATAGACCACCGATCAGCCGAAGTTGCGCTTCCATTTACCGGAGAATAAAGGCGGAGAGAAAGGGCGTTATCTTCTTTTCTTCCGCCACGACCAACCCGGCGGCCCGAAACACGCCCAGCCAGGTGGCGCGCGAATAGAAATGCAAGAACCCGATGGTATAGGCCAAGAAATTGGCCGGATCCCGCAGATGTTCCACGACCACCAGGCTACCCTGCGGCCGCAGGCTGCGGCGGAGCTCACGAAAGAAACCTATCCGGTGCGCGGGCTGGCGGAGTTCGTGCGCGGCCAAGAAGACGACCACCAGATCGGCGGTGGCATCCGGCAGGGGTAAGGCGTGGGCTACTACGCGCTGCGTGCCCGCAAACGGGGGGTACGCGGCCCGCGCCCGCCTAATGGAGACTTCCGTCTGGGCCGCTGGGTCATAGAAATCCAGCACGAGAAGCTCCGCCTCGGGGTAGCGCTGGCGCAGCAACTGGCTGGTCTCATCAAAGCCGGCGTGCACATTTACCACGGTGTGCGGGTCGCTTAGCCCACTATCGTCTAGCCACTCCAGACGATACAGGGGGGACGTGTCGTACACATAGTACGAGACCAAGAGCGAGACCAGCGTGGGAACGGCGACGAGCCCAAGCAGGGCATAAGTATAGGGGCGAACGGCCGCCGAAGCGTAGATGGCTCCTGCTGCGAGCAGGAGCACGACCCCCACGGCTCCGGCGTAGAAGGGCCAGTTAAAGCGGATAATATTGCCGACGCCCTGCCCGCGCTGTCTCATGCCGGCCACAGTTCAGTGCGTCCTTTCTTCCAGCGGTAGGGAATGTCGGTCATAGTAAAAGCGCTGGCCAGCTGGACAGAGCTGACTCCCAGCTGGTCGAGAAAACCTACCTGGGCGTGGTAGACGCGCACCGGCACCGGGCGCCACTGCTCGCGCACGCCTTCCACGATACTGACCCGCTGCTTGGAGGGGTCATAAGAAAAGGTAAACGGTAGCGGCCCCGCGAACCGCCGGGCCTGCTGCCAACTAGCAAAGGGCGAGCCCACGGGGAGCGCCGGTTCGCTCCCCGGCAGCACATCCACTTCGATGCGGAGCCCGGCTTGGCGGGATTCGAACCGCAAGTGGTTGCCCACGCTGGACTGCTGGATATCGATGGTGCGATAGCGGTAGCCCGTAAATAGATTGCCCAGCCATTGCATCTTTACCTTGTCAGTTTCCGACTGGAGAATATAGAGCCCCCGCAGCCGTTTGCCCGCCGCGGTGGTGTAGCGCACAAAGATGCGGTAACCAATCAGGAAAAAGTCGTGGCCCTGCCACGCGGGCAACCCCTGCGGCCGTAGGCCCGTGGTCTGCACCAGGGCCACCGCCACGAAGCCCCAGCGGTTGTCCAGGGTATCCAGGCTCAGGCAGGCGGGAAGCAGCCGCTGCAGCTCGGCGGCGGGCACGGCATAGGTCAGCACCGTCGTGCGGGCCAGGTGCGCCTCCACGGCGAAGGGATGATGGGCCAGCCACGCCATGCTAGGTCGTTATTTCGGATTTTGGCGCCAGCACAAAGCCGTAGTAATAGACCAGCAGCGCGAACAAGGCGGCAAACAGCAGATTGAACGGCCCCCACAACAGCAGGTCGGGGGCCAGGAAGATCTCCAGCACATTCATCCCGAGCACCAAGGCGATTTGCCCGCCTGCGGTCAGCTTCACCCAGCGCCCGCTGAGCACCCATAGGGCCAGGCCAATTTCTGCCAGACCAATGAGGCGGGTCAGCGGAGCGGCATACGCCGGGCCCAGGATGCGGGCTACAATGGCCTCGTGCCGGGGGATCAGCGCCAGCACTTTGCACAGCAGGCCGTTAAGGAGCCACACGAGGGCGATCCCGTAGCGCAGCCCAAGCTGCCCGATGTGTCTATCCATCTTCTTATCCAATATGATCTACTAGGAATAACTTCTCACGGGTGCGCTGCCCACGCCGTCCCCCCGATGTTTCGTTACCGGCAGCAGCGAACGGAGGCAAGAACCGCTCCGATCCCTTAGGCATCATAGATGGAATAGTGCAGCAAGCGCTGCGCTTTTGCCAAGTCGGTTCCCTCGTCGGTTTCTCGCAGGAAGTCCGCCACCTCATCTAGCGCAAGAAAGTGCACATACTCGATTCCCTGGTGCTGAAAGCGAAGGCAATCATCGCTCACGGTGGAATCAAACAGGTGAATCGGGGCCTCCAGGCTCCGTTCATTTTCCATATAGATGGCGATCTCTTCGTCCTCAATGGCTTCTTCGCTGACCCCCTGTTGGCGACATAATGCTTGCCGTTTTTCCGGGGAGAGGCAATAAGGAAACAACTCTACTAAGGTCATTAGAAAGGACTCGACAATTCCCAGAAACCGGACAGCTTGGCAGTAGAACCTTTTCTGCCTTTGTCTAACTACCGTACCTTTCACAAATGCAAACCAAGCGGAGTCTCAATGGCGCAAGATAATAACATCACCGGGCCTATGGTACGTCTCATGCTGGCCTTAGCGGGAATCGTAGTTGTGGTATTTATCATCGCCAATGTGGGCTATTACATCCTCAAATCGGATTTGCCGGCGTTTTTAGACACCATGGTTGAGACGGCGAAGCAGAAGGAAGACGTAATGACGAGAATAGGCGGCTATCAGGGCGACGAATACACCTTCAATAAGAACAATCTGGCCAAGGATACGCTGCCCTATGAGGTGATAGTCAAAGGCGAGACGGCCTATCTGAAGATCACCGGCTACGCGACCAAGCGGGCGGAGGAGTGGGTGCCCGTGACTCGGGATTCTACTTTCCACTCCTACGAATAAGTTGTAGGAGGGCACAACGTCCCATAAAGCACTCCTCCACGCGCAAGAAGATAATCGCTTCCTTCCTCCTTTGTTAACGTAATGCGCATTATACGACTTAACTGCAGGGCGGGAATTATAGGCCATCCACCTAGTGGGTAGGGATACCCGTAGTGACTCACGTATAAAATTGCTATCCTTTCTTCATCCAACTAGGGGCGGTAGCCGTAGTGGTCAAACCTCCTTTGTTCAATTCTTTCTTTCCTCCATCCTATCATCTGGCTTCTATGCTAAAACTCTCTTCCCTCGCCAAATGGGGCGTGGCTGCCTTACTCATGACTTCGCTGAGTAGCTGCGAAGACCTGCTGGAGCAGTATTTCCCCCAGCCTCCTTCCTCTCCTACCACGCCGCCCGTGGCGTACACCACCTACGAATTTGCGCGCGCGGGGAACACGTACGAAAATGGCTTAGTGGTGTTTAATCCCACGACGCCGACGATCACTCGGCACTTGCCCATCACGGGCTTAAGCGCGGCCAGTGACCGCATCCTGGGAATTGACCTGCGCCCCGCCACCGGCCAACTCTATGCCCTGGTCGGCACCAATACAGTCCAGACCGAACCCGTTCAACGGTCAACGATTACCAATGGTCGCCTGTATACGCTCAACCCAGCTACCGGGGCCGCCACGCTGGTTGCCCCGCTCAGCTTTCCCCTCTTTGGATCCACTGCCTTTGGGGTTGATTTTGACCCCGTAGTCGACCGCCTTCGCCTCGTCAGCGATTTCGGCCAAAACCTGCTGGTAAACCCGGCCGACGGAACCACTATCCAGTATGGGCGCATCAACCCGGCTAGCCCTACTACCGGGGGAGCCGCCGTTATTGTTGGAGCCACGGCCTACGATAATAACATCGCGGGCGCCGCCTCGACCAATTTGTATGTGCTTGTTGTGAATCAGGACAAGCTGAGCTTGCTAACGCCCCCCAATACCGGAGGGGTGGTGGAGATTGGCTCCCTGGGCGTCGACGCGGGGTTGGCCAGCTTTGATATTGGGGGCGCTAGCCGGAAGGCCTATGCGGTCCTTTCCGTGGCCACGACCACGCGCTTCTACGCGATAAGTTTGGTGACGGGCGCGGCCACGGATCTGGGGGAAGTTGGGTTACCCCCCCAGAGCGCCGGGGTACGGCCTCTTCCCACCGGCTTCACGCTGGGGGCCGGTTTGTAAGGTCCTTCCTTTTATGGGCGCACAACAAAGCCCCAGCCAAGTGCTAGGGCTTTGTTGTGCGCCCATAAAAGGAAGGACCTAGGGTTCCAAGAAATAGGATTTCTATGCTAGGAGTTCCGGGCTGGCCACTAGGTGTCAAGCCCGGAATAATTGCTAAACATAATCGTAGTTATAGGCGCTGTCTGGGAATTAGTATAGTTTTTGCCCTGTGGCGTCCATCATAGGCAGGTGGTACTTTGCAGAGTTACCTACTCGCCTTCACATTCGGCATAATGCACAGGTATGGATTTTACGTTAGTGATCATGTGGCTTGTATTCGCTCATACGATGGTCCTTGCGCTCTACAACAAGTACCGGATCAAACAACTCATTAAGCACATCAGCTTGTGCCGCGGCCGCGAACTCTCAGAGTCAGACTTTGCGCACCTCTTGACGAAGTATACCTCTTTCCTGAGCCCCTTGAGTTTCTCCCCCAGCCGGGAACACTATCCCACCCTGTACACCAACGCCGCGTTTGCGTCTTTCGCGCACCAATCGAAAGTGATTGTCCGCTACTTATATGCGGCTATAATTGTGGGCTATGCCGCCCTGTTAGTCCTTGCCTAACGCGAGAATGAGGTGCAACAGCGCACTTCACTTTCTACTTTGAGTAATGCAGCCCGGTCTGCTCACTCACCTTGAATAAGGACCGATAAGCTTGT
>NZ_JBSWBR010000014.1:0-27553 GCF_054051685.1 Hymenobacter sp. HD11105
ATCGACCGCTTGCGTGTCGCCGGCGACCAGCCCCTGCGTGACGCACTGGGCGAAGACGTGGTCGAACAAGCGCTCGAAGACGGCCGTTGGGTAGAGCTGCCGGGTGCGGCTGATAGTCGAGTGCCAGGGCAAGTCCTCGTCCACCTCGTAGCCGAGGAAATAGAGGATGTTGAGCCGTAAGGTACAGTGCTCGACCAAGCGTCGATCGCTGACCAGATTCTCCAGCCGCCCCACGAGCACGAGCTTGAAGAACACCACGGGGTCGAGCGAGGGCTGACCGGTGTGACTATAACTATAAAGCCCTTTGGTCTCTTGGTAGAGAAAGCCCCAGTCGACAAGCTCGGCCAACCGGCGATAGAAATTGTGCGGGGGTACGCGCTCGAAGAGGCGAAAGCGCGTGACCTCTTTATCGGTGAACTGCTTCTGGCCTTGCATCTTCTTGCTACGAAACACAACGCCTAGTAGGTCATGCGTTCTGCAACAGCCACCATGCTTTTCAAGCCCCTCCTCCCCTACCCAACTGGTCCCAAACAATCAGAAAGGATTAACCAAGGGGTAGAGGGACCCTTGGCTATGGGAAGATACTTCGCTTCTAGCTCAGGCCAGTTGATGCGGCTGGTATAAAGCGAGTTTTGTTTCAGCAGCCAAATGGCCGTCAGCCAGTATTGTTGTCCCGGAGTAAGCCCTGTTGGTGGCCTATTCACTGGTTGCGCAGCAACTTTCAAAGGTGCATAAACAGGTGAAGGTGATGGACTTTGCGCGGTGACCTGCAGGGTAGGATCGACGAGAAAAAGCAAGGCAACAAAGGCCGGTTTCATAGTAGTCAGGTTTGCTTGAGTAGTACCCGCAAGTCGGCGGAGAAGGTCATTAAGCCCGAAAAAGCATAGACCAACGACAGGTACGGACCGACAAACAGCTCGCCCAACAGGACAACCTGCCGGAAAGCCTGCGGCGCAATCATCTCCGCCGCGCCGAGAAAGGGTTCTTAGTCGTGCCTAGCATCCTCTATAAACACGCAACTCAACTCCTCTACGCCCACTTCTACTTCTGCAACAGCCACGACCGTTTTTTGGGAAGCCCGTCCGCACATTTTTTCCTGCCTATACTTTCTAGTACTAGGCTTGTGTTACCGCTACTAGTGTGTTACCCTTACTAGTAGGATTCTTCCTCATGAGAAAAGCATCGCCTTCCCCTGAAGCTAGGGTTTTCATCTACTACCATCTTTACTCGCTCTGAGAGTGGGCAAGGCTCGGCCCCTTTTATTAGGATCAGACAACTCGCCAACGCAACGGCGGACTAACTCCAAACGGTCCACTTTTAGGACGATACCACCAGGACTGGTTTGTTCACTTAAACGAAGGGTTCCCGTGGCGGGCGCAGCCCTCACGTCCCCCTCGTTCGCATGGGGGCCGACCACCTAGCGCGCAATCGCGCGTCGCGGGACTTCCTACGGGGCTCATCCCGCCACCGCGCCGGCCCGAAAAAAGCCCGAGTTCCAGGGCGGAAAGCGGGCTTTTTCGGGGAAGCGACGCGGCTTATTGGCCGCCGGGGAAGGCAAAACCCAGGTGAAATTGAAACACGGAGTTGCGAATGCTATTGCCGCCGACGAGCGCGGCATCGCCGTCGTAGAGGCGAGTGAGGCCGCCGTTGTAGCGGATGCCCACATTGGGGCCGCTCTCCAGCTGATAGCCGACGCCCACGATGTAGCCGAATAGCAGCTTGTTGAGCTGGCCCCGGGCGGTGATGTCGGGCGTGGCCGAATCCTCGAACTTGGTTTTGCGGGCGAATAAGTAGCCTACTTGCGGCCCGGCCTCAAACACCAGACCCTCGGCATTGACGCGGGCCAGCAGCGGCACATCGATGTTGTGAAACGTGGTTTTGGACACGTCCTCAATCTGGTAGCCGCGCTGGGAGTACAGCAGCTCGGGGTGCAGCTCAAACAGCCCGCCCACGCCCACGCTCTTGGTGGTCGTCAGGCCGGCCAGGAACCCAAAGCGGTTTTGCACGTCGCCTTGGAAGTCTTTGTCGTCGCCGGCCAGCGTGGCGGCCACCACGCCTACTTTCAGGCCGAAGCGGGGGCCGCCCCCGGCGGCGGATTGGGCCTGGGCGGCGGCGGTAGCGCCGAGCAGCAGGGCCAGCGATAGCATAGTTTTTTTCATAGCTAGAAACATAGGTAGATAGAAAGGGAGGGGAGGAAAGGCTTTCCTGGTCACCCGGGAGCAAAGGGCTCGCAAGCCCCGCTAGCCAGGCTATTACTGGGAAGACGGCAAACCCGCCCTTTTTGTTGGGGTGAACGATTGATTTTCAGGCTGAAAGCTGAGCTTGTGCGCTACGTAAACCCCGGATTTATTGCCTGTCGAACGCCCGGCCCAACGGCGTACAAAGGGTCTCGGGTAAAAGGGTGGTCCAACGGATAATGGACGCGCTGGCAAGCAACCCCTTTCACCTGAACATAGACGCTACCAGTGGGTGTTGTTAAACCCCACTGGCAGCAGCAAAAAAAGCTTGCCGAGGCGCAGGCGGCGCTGCAACTGCACGCCGAGCGGCAGGCCACGCTGGAAAGGTTCTCTAGAGTTACCTGGACCTGAAACGGGACAACCCAAAGGTGGCTAACAAGTATTTCCCGCCCGGTAGCTAAGAATATCCTGCCTGCCAAAGGCAGGGCCAAAAATCGTCGCCGGAGAACAGCCCTCCCCCGCCATTCTCCGGCTACCGCGCCGCACGGAGTGCATCGCCGATAGGGCAAGATACGGATCCTGTCGGCTGGGGCTACCTTTCCATTAACACGCTGTCGAGCTCGGTACCTTGAGCAAGCGCCACAGTAGGGGTTGCTAGCCCGGAGTTGGGTATCTTTCCACTTCCCTACCTTTAATCCGCCTGCTGTGACTGACTTCGCCGCCTTATTCATGAACCAGGCGGAAGCCAGCGCGCATGTCCACTTCATCTATGACACGGCTACGGGCCGCGTCGTCTATACCAACCCCGCCTACGAGGCCGTGCTCTACGGGCACGGCCCGCTCGTCAACGAGGAGCTGCCGGCCCTGCTCGCCCGCCTGCACCCCGATGACCAGCGCTACTTAGCCCACTACTGGAAGCTGTGGGTGCGGGGCCAGATGAGCGACGAGGTGGAGCTGCGCCTGCGCACGCCCGAGCAGCCCGAGCAGTGGTTTTGCCTGACCCCGTACTGGGAGCGGACGGCCACGGATACGGCCCTGGTAGCCGGCAGCCTGCGCGACATCAGCGTGGCCAAGCGCTACCAAGCCAACGCGGATAATTTCAACACGCGCAAGAACGCGACGCTCGAGATCCTCTCCCACGATCTGAGCAACACCTTTATCCTGGTGCAGCAAATCACCGCCTACTTGCGCGAAGAGGTGTCCATTCCGGTCGAGAGCCAGGCCGCGGAGCTGCTGGGCGTGCTCGAAACCACCAGCCAAAGCAGCCTGAAGATGATTCGCGACCTGGTGGCAATTGAGTTTCTGGAATCGGCCAACACGGACCTGAAGCGCGACCGGGTGGAAGTGGGGGCGGCGCTGGCCCCGCCCCTGCACGAGCTGCAACGCCAGCAAGCCTTGTTAGGGCACCGCTTCGAGTACGCGTTGCCCCCCGCGCCGGTGTACGTCCAGCTGGACGTGAACAAGATGACGCAGGTGCTGACCAACCTGGTGAGCAATGCCATTAAGTTCACGCCCGACGGGGGGCACATTCGCGTCACCTTCGAGCCCTGCCCGGAGTGCGTGCGCATCCACGTGGTGGATAACGGGGTGGGCATTCCCGCGGCGTTGCAGCCCCACTTGTTCGAGCGCTTCACCAAGGCCCGCCGCCCGGGACTGCGGGGGGAGGAAACGACCGGCTTAGGTCTGGTGCTGTGCAAAACCATTGTGGACTGGCACCAGGGCAAGCTGCTGGTCGCCAGTCAGGAAGGCCAGGGCACCACCGTCACCGTGGAGTTGCCCCGCATGGAGGCTTAACCCGTACGACGTAGTTGCCTGCGTGCTTTCCGGTAACAATGGTACTTACTCCCCTTATACTACCTTAGTCCTTCATGTCCGCATCCGGTACTTCTGGAGCTGCCCGCGCGGCCGCTCACGCCGCTGGGCTGCCCAGCCCACTGTCCGTCGCCGACACCAGCCTGCTGCTGGCCAGCCTGCCCTGGGGCGTGCTGGCCCTGGCCCCCGACGGCACCGTGGCCGTGCTCAACCCCGCGGCCGAAGCCCTATGGGGCGTGCCCGCCGCGGCGGTACTGGGCCATGCGCCGGCGCAGGTGCGGCCCGCCGTACTGCCCCCCGGGCTGCTGCAGGCCCTGGCTGAAATGACCGAAACGTCACCGCCCGCTACGTACTGGCTGTCGCATACCCGGCAGTGGATAACCATGCGCACCGCGCCGGCCGCCGACGGCCGCCGCTGGGTGTACTGGGACAACGCCGTGGCCAGTCAGCAGCCCAGCGGCCGCTGGCCGGCAGCCACCGACCCCTACGAAGGCCGGATGGCCCACGATACCTTGCGCGAGGCGGAGGAGCGGTACCGCACCCTGTTTGAGGCGATGGCTCAGGGCTTTTGCGTGGTGGAGGTGCTGTTTGACGGCGCCCGGCAGCCCGTCGATTACCGTTTTCTGGTCACCAACCCCGCCTTCGAGCAACAAACCGGCCTGGGCCCCGCGGTAGGGCAAACTATGCGCACGCTGCGACCCGAGCACGAAGCCCACTGGTTTGAGCTGTACGGGCAAGTGGCCCTCACCGGCGAGCCGCAGCGGTTTGCCCGCCTGGCCGAGCAGCTGGAACGCTTTTACGAGGTGTACGCCTTTCGCGTCGGCGACCCGTCCGAGCACCAAGTGGCCATTCTGTTCAGCGATATCAGCGGGGTCCGGCGCACCGAGGCAGCCCTGCGGGAGGCGGAAGCGAGCTTCCGCACGCTGTTCAACTCCATTGACGAAGGCTATTTTCTCTGCGACGTGCTCTTCGACGAGCATGCAGTACCCGTGGACATCTTCTACCGGGACGCCAACCCGGCGGCCACGCGCCTGGTGGGGGCCGACTTTCGGGGCCGGCGCCTGCTCGACATCGACCCGGCCTACGAAGGCTATTGGGTGAAAATCTTTGGCCGCGTGGCCCAGACTGGCGTCGGCGAGCGGCTGGAAGAATACGCTGACCCGGACCAGAAGTGGTACAGCTTCTACATCTCGAAAGTAGGCGACGAGGCCAGCCGCCGGGTGGCCGTGGTGTTTCAGGACATTACCGAGCGCAAGCAAAACGAGCAGGCGCGGCAGCAGAGCGAAGCCCAAATCGCGGCGGACCTGGTGGGCATGCGCCGCCTCTACGAACTGCAGGCCAAGCTGGCCGACCAAACCGATGTGCAGGCGGCCTTCCAGGACGTGCTCGCCCTGGCCTGCGCGTTCACTGGCACCGACCGCGGCTGCGTGCAGTTTCTCAGTGAGGACGGGCAGCGGCTGGAGATGTTTGTCTGGCAGGGCTACCCGGACGACAGCCCCTTTATTGACTTCTTTCGCTATGAAGGCCTGGAAACCGGCTGCGAAGTAGCCCGCGTGCAGCGCAAGCGCCTCATTATTGAAGACACGGTGGGTTTCGAAGGGCTGGCCGGCACCGAGGCCGGGGCGGCCGCCTACGCCGACGGCATCCGCGCCAGCCAGTCCACCCCCATGACGAGCCGGGCGGGCGAGACTATGGGCGTCATTAGCACGCAGTTCCGCCAGCCGCACCGCCCCAGCGACCACGTGCTGCGATTGATGGACATGCTGGCCTGGACGGCCGCCGAATTTCTCGAGCGCCACCGGGCCGATGCGGCCCTGCGCGAATCGGAAGCGCTATTACAAAAGGCGTTTTCCGTCGACACCGTGGGCCAGCTCTATTTTACCCTGGACGGGCGCATGACGGCAGCCAACCCGGCCTTGGTGCGCATGAGCGGCTACCGCCGAGAGCAGCTGCTTACCCTCCAGTGGGAAGTGTTGACCGCGCCCGAGTTCCGGGACATCACCAGTCACCATGCCGGGGAGCTGGCCGAGCGGGGCGATACGGCACCCTACGAGAAGCAGTTTGTGCGCCCGGACGGCTCCCGCTGGTGGGGCCTGTGCGCGCCCACCCGGCTCCGGGGAGCAGGCCCGACGGCGGAATGCATGGAGTTTATCGTCGACATCAGTGAGCGCAAGCAGGCCGAGCAGCAGCTGGAAGCATTTACCACCTCGCTGGAAGTGCTGGTCGCCGAGCGCACCCACGCGCTGCTGGAAAGCCAGGAACTGCTGCAGTCGGTGTTCGACACCAGCCTGATTTCCCTGTCGGTGCTGAAGGCCGTGCGCGACGAGGCGGGTGTCGTTCGGGACTTCCGCATTGCCCTGGCCAATAAGGAGCTGGGAAAAGAAACCGGCCGCCATGACCTAGTGGGCAAGCTCTACACCGAAGAATTCCCCGGCATCAAGCTCACCGCCCTCTACGAGCTGATGCTGGGTGTGCTGGAAACCGGCGAGCCGGCCGGGCTGGAATACTCCTACCCCCACGAAGGCTTCCACAAGTGGTACGCCGGCCAGTTCGTGAAAATGGACGATGGCCTGGTGGCCACCAACCTGGACATCACTGAGCGCAAGCTGGCCGAGGAGAAAAACCAGGAGCAGGCCCACTTCATTGCCCGCATCAACGAAACCATTCCCGACCTGATAACCGTCATGAACCTCGATTCGGGCCGGGCCCTGTACCACAACCGGGACCAGGTGAAGGCCTTGGGATACGAGCGCGAAAAGCTATTGCAGCTTTCGTTTCAGGAGCGGCTGGACCTGCTGCAGATGCACCCCGACGACGCGGCCCGGCTGCCCCAATATCTGGCCCGCGTGCGGGAGCTGCCCGACCACGAAATAGCCACCTTCAGCTACCGGGCCAAGCTCAACACCAACCAGTGGAGCTGGTTTGAGGTGCGGGGCAGCGCTTTTCAACGCGACCCGGCCACGGGCGTCGTCACCCAGGTGCTGAACGTGACGCAGGACGTGTCGGCCCAAAAAGAAGCCGAGTACCAACAGAACAAGTCCTACCAGCTGCTTCAGCAATCCGAGGAGGTAGCCAGCCTAGGCTCCTGGGACTACGACCGCGTCACGGGCGAGTTTCTGTGGTCGGCGGGCATGTACCGGCTGTTTGGTCTGCCCCCGGGCAGTCCCATCCGGCCGGAAACCTACTTTGACTTTGCCCTGCCCGAAGACCGGGCCGTGGCCGAGCGCATTGTGCGGGGCCTGACCAGCGGCCGCACCGGTTTTGAGGAAACGCTGCGCATTCAAGTCGGCAAAGCCGTAAAAACGGTGCGCGTGAAAGCCGCCGGGGCGTTTGATGCGGCCGGCGAGCCGCTCCGAATGCTGGGCGTGGACCTGGACATCAGCGAAGTGCACCGCCTCGAAGCCGAAAACCTGCACCTGCGCCTCACCCAGCAGCAGGCCCTGTTTAACGCCGTGCTGGAGGCCCAGGAAACCGAGCGTCGGCGCATGGCCGAAAGCCTGCACAACGGTGTGGGGCAAACCCTGTACGCTACCAAGCTGCAGCTCGACCAGGTACGGGGCCTGGCCCCGGCCCCCGGCTGGGGGCGGGTTGACGCGCTGCTTTCCGACGCCATCCGCCAGACCCGCACGCTCTCCCACGAGTTGGTGCCTACGGTGCTCACGGACTTTGGCCTGCAGGCCGCCCTACACGACGTCAGCCGCAAACTCAGTGGTCCCCACCTGCGGTTTACGTGCACGGTGGAGCTGGACGATGAGCAGCCCCTGCCCCAGTCGCTGGAAGTGGCCCTCTACCGTATCGCCCAGGAGCTGGCTCAGAATGTGGTTAAGCACGCCCAAGCCAGCGAAGCCAGCCTGGCCCTGGAAACCGTTCCCGGGTTTGTATTGTTACGAGTAGAAGACAATGGTATAGGCTTTCCGGCTCCTGCCGCCGCGGGCTCCGGTATCGGCCTGCGCACCATCCGCGACCGGGTGACGCTGCTCGGCGGCACGGTGGAGCTGGGCTCAACGCCTGCCTTCGGTACCTACGTGCGCATCCGCTTTCCGCTTCTTTCCCCCCTTAGCCCTCTTGCATGACCCGAGTATTTCTCGTAGATGACCACGCCGTGCTGCGTGATGGGCTGCGCCGCCTGCTGGCCGACGAGCCAACGCTGAAGGTGGTCGGCGACGCCAGCAACGGGCAGCTGCTGCTCGACCAGCTGCCCTCCACGCCCACCGACGTGGTGCTGCTGGACCTGCACATGGCCGGCCTCGACGGCTTGGCCACCACCCGGTGCCTGCACGCGCAGTTTCCCAACGTGCGCGTGCTCATCCTTTCCATGGAAGGGCATGAGCTCAGCATCAGCCAGGTAATGGAAGCGGGAGCCCTGGGCTACGTACTCAAGAACGCTGACAGAGGCGAAATCATTGTGGCCATCCACGCCGTGGCGGCTGGCAAACGGTTCCTTTGCTCGGAGCTTGGCCTGATGATGCTGGGGAAAGTGCTGGCTCCGCTGCCAGCGGCGGCGTTCAAGTCCCCCCATGAGCTTTCCCAGCGCGAGCGGGAAGTGCTGCAACTGGTGGCCGACGGGCTGACCAACCAGGAAATGGCCGACAAGCTCTTTACTAGTAAGCGCACCGTGGAAACCCACCGCCAGCACATTCTGGAGAAGACGGGTGCCAAAAACACGGCAGCGCTGGTCAAATACGCGGTCGAGCGCGGCTGGCTAGCTAATTAAGATTAGGGCCCGTTGGGCCGACGGCGTCCGTAAGGTGCGCGTTTTGGGAGAGCAAGAAGCTAGAATGTGTCGTTCGACCACGGGGGATGATCGGGGAACACGGGACAGAAAAGGGTGAAGTAATCCAGGGCAGCCGGCTGGCGGTAGGACGGAGGTTGTAGATACGTTTCGAAGGGACTAAGTGCCAGCTACCAGCGGATAAGGGCGTCGCCGCAGGGCATCGTACTAGGCGATGCAGAAGCTAATTCTCAAACGTGCTTCAGCTAGGTTGGCAAAGAGGCTCCCGCACGAGTCGGCAGGGGCCTTGTCCTAACCGGGGCTCGAGACAAGCATAATTCACCCCCTGGGAGTGAGTAGCCTGCATAGGCGAGTAGAGCCTGTCGCCGCAGGTCATTCGCGGCGGTGACGGGCGGGCTCCTTGTAGCCCGAGGATTACATCTTTTCCCTAACTAAACGTCTAGCGGAGAAGCACCACAGCTTCCCCCTACGAGGAGCATCACCCCGGAAATCATCTCACCGGCCTTTCACTACCGGCGCTAGGACGTAAAGTCGAGTTACTGGGCTACGCAGGGCAGAATCAGGCCTTCAACCCTGATCTACCCAGCGGGAAATGGACCATCCACCGCCTTACTCGGGCAACGTTTAGCGCTCACCCCGGGCGAGCAGGTGCAGCCGTAGGTCCCGGCTGGAGAAAACCTCGCCAGGTTTCATTTCGGGCAGGGTGTTGCCGGTGCATTCGCGTCCATCCATAAACACGACAATGCCCTTGCCCAGCACCTCCAGCTCGCGTCCCTGGGTGACGAGCACGGCGGTGTCTTCCTCCAGCCCAATGCCGAGGCAGCCGGGGGTGGCGGCGATAATCTGGGCCATGCGCACGATGCGGCCGCGGGAGTTGCACTTGCTGCTCGTCCAGAAAAAGGCGGCTCTCATACCGGGGACGCTTACCCGAGCGTACCCCCCCTACCTATGCGGCGTGCTGGCCCTGGGGGAGCGCACGCTGGTGGAAGGCACCGTCGTCCGGTGGGTGGGCGACGAGATCGAGATGAAAATTAGCCGCTATGCCCAGGCCGGCAAACCAGGCCAGGTGAGGCGCTGCAACGGGGTGGTAAACGACACGGTCCGGCTCCCCTGGCGGCATGGGTATGTCCTTGCCCCTTCGTTACCCAGAAATTAGGGGCCAGGCGCCCCCATACGCAACTACGCGCGCGGCGGCGCCTGCCGCGAGCATTTCACCCCTATGCCACCAGCCCTCCCGGCCTTCGTATGCTCCAGGTGAACGCCCCCCGCCTTTTACCCCGGGTGCTGCCGTGGCGCAAGGCGCCCTCCGAGCCTCTTCCCTTGCTGCTACTGCTGGGCTGTCAGGCGCCCTCGCCGCCCGAAAGCAGTCCAGACCCCGCGGTAGGTACCGCGGCGGCCTGCACCCCAGCGCTGCGGCAAGCCCAGCAAGACTTCCTGCGCGGCGCGTATACGTTGCACTCCCGGGAGCTTGTCCCACAACCCAGTACGTATCTGCCCGTGCTGGATCAGCGCTATCACCTTCGCTGGCGGTTTGTGGAAAGCACGACCTCGGGTAGTTACTATGGCTGCTATCACGCGCTGATGCGCCAGCTACTGGAGAGCAAGTATGGGGTGAACTTCCTGCACCAAGCCGCCCGGCAAGCCGACCGCTTGGCCCAGACGGATCAGGAAGTGCGGCGCGTGTTAAAGCAGATGCCCCGGGGGACGCCGGCGTATGGGGCCGGCCATGCGGTGCCCCAATCCTACCCCGTTCCCATCCCCTTCTCCCCCGCCATTTGCCGCCAGGATGCGCACAAGTTAAAGCCATCGGCCCGTCCCTCCGAGTTTTCCTGACGAACAACCATGCTCCGGCAAGCAGTACGCAAGTAGGCGTACTCAGGGAAAATAAGCTCAGGTCCGCTTAAGCAGGCGGCAGTAGCCAACTTGGTACCGATCTGACCCTACTATCAATTCTAAACTGCGAAGTTGGCTATGGGGCTATCATCGATGCTGGTCCAGCAAAATCACATTCCCATCGGGGTCCGTGAGCATTACCGCTGCCGGCCCAAGCGCCTGCTCATCGGCTTCCGCCGTCAGCGTCATGTTTTTACTTTTCAGCTCCTTTTGAATTGCTCGAACATCCGTGAAATGCGCCAGGTTTTGCGCGTCCGCGTCCCAACCGGGAGTAAAGGTTAGAATATGGCCTTCAAACATGCCGTGAAACAAACCGATGACTGCGTTCCCATTTTTTAGAATCAGGTAGTTTTGCTCCATGCTCCCGGCAAAAGCTTTAAATCCCAGGTTTTCGTAAAATTGTCGGGAAATCTCCAGATTCTGGACACTCAGACTAACGGAGAATGCTCCTAATTCCATGGCGCTACTGGTGAATACTGATGGTAGAGGTTTATTTTATCGTGCTAGCGGCTTAAAGTAACAGCAATTACCAGGGATGTTCGCGGATTATGCTCGCCTGTCCGCCAGCTTCCGGAGCGATCCTGCCACCCTTTTCGGTCTTTCAACAGGCTGGGCCAACATTTCCCTCCACGCCAGGGCAAGTACGTATTCGCCAAAATTGCCGCCTGGGAAGTGGGAATTATCTTATCGCTTTGCCTCGGCGGGCAGAAGAAAAGGACACGACCTCATCTAGTAGCGCCTTGCGTCGGTTTGGTGAGCAGCTGGTAGGCTAAGTAGCCCACCGAGAAAAAATAAACTAGAAACACGAGGCGTTGCCCCACCGCAGGCTGGGCGGGAAAAGCCACGGGCCATGCCCCGAACAGGATGGTAAGTCCCGCGAAGAAGATTGTGGGCTTACTTGTCTTCTGCCAGTAGGGCGACTGGGCCATCGTCAGGGGGAACGTGAAGGCGCCCAGCAGAAAAAACAAGTAGCTGCCGACACTGCTGGCGGTATGCAGCCGCATCGTCAGGGCCTGCCGATTGTCAAAATCACCGGGGAATATCCCCGAGAAGGCCATGCATACGCCGCTCAGGAAAAGGCCAGCCAGCGGCCAAGTGCGCCCCCGCCTACCCGGACTTACGTCCCGGTAGAGCCCGAACGCGAAGACGGCTACCAGGGCTCCGGGCACCACGTAGCCGAAGAGGTTCCAAGCGCCGGCCCGCGGCGCGTCGACCGAGCCCAGTTCGCTGATGGCTTTCGTATAGAGGCTGTACTCCGGCCGCAACGAGGAAAGTACTAGGTAAGCTAGGAGGAAGGTGGCTGGGGCCACTAGGCCCGCGAGGGCATAGTTATTCCAAGTCCCCCGACCGGTCATCTTGGTGCTGCGTTTTAGCTGCATGCCTTCTTCCGGTTAGAGCCCTACCACTTGGTACACTACCCGCAGCGGGTTAAAATACCGGTGGACCCGGCGTGCTTTGCCGCGGTTAGCCTGGCGCTCGGCTCGCACGCGCTGCACCAGCCGGACCAGCAGGGTTTTGGAACTGTCCGCCGGAAACGGGCAGCAGGCGGCGCGGGTCCGCTCGGCCACGGCCGGCCGCTGGGGGTGTTGCCGGGCGTGCGCGGTCGCGGACATAGATAAGAAGCAAAGGACGGCAAGGGAAGAAAGGAGGACCTGTCGCATGGAAGAGGTTGTTTTTCTACAAAACTACCTTGGGCTCGGCGGCCGGCATTTGACCTAGATCAAATTCCTCTTTTCCCGGCGCGTACCCGGCTCAGCGTTTCCTGTGTTATCCCCAGGTGGGACGCCAGCATCCCCAAAGGCACCCGGGGAAGAATGTTTTGGGCGGTCTTCTGGAAAAATTCGTATCGCTCCTTGGCGGTGTGGAATTGGAGCGAGACAATGCGTTCGGACTGCTCCTTCAGTAAGCGGGCCAGCAGCATACGGCCAAACCGTTCCATTGGCGGGAAATCAGTAAAGCATTGCTCAAGAGCTGTCAGGGAAATGGCCAGCAGGTCGCAGCGTTCCAGCGTTTGGATGTAGCAGGCGTCGGGCACACTCGTCAGGAAGCTGTAGAGGGACGTAATCCATTCCCCCTCGGCGGCGAAATGGTCCGTTACTTCCTTGTCTTCCTTGCGGTAAAACACCCGGAGCAAGCCAGAAGTGACAAAGTAGGTATGGCGGCATACCCGACCGGGCTGGTGCAGGTAAGAGCCCTTTTCCATGCTTTGTACGGTCGCTATCGCCGTCAGCCGCTCGGCCAGCGCGGGAGACACGGGTATAAACCGTTGGATGTGCGCGACGAGGGGATCGGTCATGGGGAGAAACAAGACTTGCAGCAGGCCTGGGTGACCGGTCTGATTCAGGGAGCACTGTGGCCCATTCAGACAAAGAAAGGGAGTCCTGCCGACTTCCAGCAGCCCTGCATACGCTCGGATCGCTCGTTAGCGCGCTTTGCCGGCTAGCCAACCAAACGCTACGCAGGTAATAGGAGCAAAGGAAAAAGCAAAATGCGTTAGCGTGGCTACCGATGGGCCACAACGTGCTTCCTAAAAGGTGTCTATTTGGCAGGATAGGTTCCGATAACACTTACTTATCATAACTTAACCTTCAAGGTCCTATTACAGGGCGATGCCCGGGGCAAAGCCTGAGTTAGTCGATGGTTCGGAAATAATTCGCTTTCCCACTTCTCTTCGGCGCCAGGCTGCGCACCGCGGCCGCCGCCTCGATGGGCAAATCCGATTCCAGGACATCGGCCCCCAGGACGAAGGTTTCCCGGTAGGCTTGCTGGCGGGCGGCCGGGTCGGGCAATCGATCATAGGTCGGGGCGGCCGAAATCATGCACATCACGCCCCGGGCATGCAGCAGCTCATACAGCTCCTGGTTCTGCGGCTTGTTATCTGGTCCCACATACGCCAGGATGCTCGACCAGGGAACCCCGGCTTTTTCGTAGGACTCCAGCTCGGCCCGCGTTCTTACGAAGGCCGAGAGCATCACCCCCGGGATCTGGTCATAGTAGTATTTGGCTTGCTCGGCCGTGTGGACGGTGAGCAGGACATGGGCGGCGGCCTGGTGCCGCCGCAATAGTTTCACCGTCAGGGCCAAGGGCACATCCTTTTTGTCGAGGTTGAGGACGGTCTTGCCTTTGCTCCACCGGATAACCTCCTCCAGGCGGGGAATGCCGTAGGGGGTTACGTTTCCTTCGGGGTCTTTCAAGCGGAGCTGCTTGAGTTCCGCCCAGGTGTAGTCCGACACCTTGCCCGTGCCGGTGGTGGTCCGCTCCAACGTGGCATCGTGCATGAGCACGATCACGCTGTCCTTGCTCAGCCGGGGATCCACCTCGAAAAAGGCGGGGGTGTGGCGCAGGGTGTTCTCCAGGGTAGCCAGGCAGTTTTCGGGGTAGCCGTCGGTCGTGCCGCCGCGGTGCCCGCTGATGAGGGGGATATCCTGGCCCGTATAGCGGAAAAAGTCCTGCAGCTGCTGGGTAGTTTTGATCGAGAGGGTATGCAGCGGGGGCTGGCGTTGCGCCCCCCCGGGGACGCCCGCGCCGGAACACAGCGGGGCCACCAGCAGGCTAATCGCATAGGGTTTGAACCAGGACGGGATTCGGCGGACGCGCATATACATGTCTATTATGGTAGGCCTTACGCCAAGAGCGCAAGGTGGGTAAAAAAGGCGTGAAAGCTACCTCCCGGCCCCCGAAGTCAAAGCTGAGCACTGGGGCAGTACAGGTGCCTGAGTACTGTACTGGAGGAGACCTTCGCCTATTTAGCGGCCCCCTTCTCGCTCAGCGCTGCCCCGCAGCGACGGCCGCCCGGCCCAGCAGCTGCTCGCGCGTACTACACCCCCAATCCAGCATCGGCATCCGCCGCCAAAGCGCCGCCTATCACCTGCTCGTTTAAAGGCCTGCTGACGAACACCACAACGGGCAGCGCTAAGCCGTGCGCCGCTAATGGATGGGGCCGTTGCGCGACCATAACCTCGCGACAACCCTCATCCAACATCGCCTAAAAGCCGGCTGCTAGCAGTCAGAGATAACGGGCCTTTGCGGAACCATGCCCGGGGGCTTTCTCTTACCTTCCGCGTTCGAGATAGCAGCAAGTTGTAGGCTTTTGTAAGCAGTAGTGGCTGTTGCAGAAGCTTGGATTCTCTTCCCTTTAGGCAATTTAGGCAATGACGTGTATTTGACTCGTCCTGAATAGTTTCTTTATCCGCCTTTCAAGCGCGCAGGCGCCGGTCTTCCGGGTTCGGATCCGCTATGTGAGAGTACTGCAACAGCGCGACGGTCGTTCGTTGTCCATATGCCCAGTGTGGTGACGTAGGAACTGGAAGCACCACCTCCGCCCGGCTGGATACGCGGGATGCTTTTCGCTACGGCCGGTGCTGACCCGCTTGACGGCAGACTGTGTGAATAAACGCCAGCTTCTCCACCACCACGGGCGGAATGACGAAAGGGTAGGCGTCCGGCAGGCCCATGCTCTGGTTGAGGCTGTTCAGGGCCAGGGAAAGCGGCAGCCACTGCTCCATGATGTCGTTAAAATCCTCGAAGCGGTAGGGGTCCCCGCTAACGGTGGTGGACAGATTATCGGCCTCTTCGCTTACCCAGGGCTTCACGCGGATGCCATAGGCCGAAGCCGTTTGCAGGGTGTCGACGATGTGCAGGTAGTGGGCCCATGTTTCGGCCCAGTCTTCCCAGGGATGGGTGCTGGCGTAGGCGCTGATGAAGTGCTCGTGCCAATCGACGGGCGCGCCCTCCTGGTAGTGCCGCGCCAGGGCATCCGCGTAATCGGCGCGCTCGTCGCCGAACAGGCGCCGGCACTCGTCGAGGTGAGGCGAGTTATCAATGATCCGGTCCCAGTAGTAGTGGCCTACCTCGTGCCGAAAATGACCCAGCAAGGTGCGGTACACCTCGTGCATGTTCTTCCGGGCCATTTCGCGCTCCACGTCATCGGCTTCCTTGATGTTGATGGTGATGAGGCCATTGTCGTGCCCGGTCAGCACCTTTTCCCCTTCGGGCTTTTGCTCATCGGCCAAGAAGTCGAAGGCTAGGCCGGTTTCCTCGTTTTCCGTTTTGCTCACCAGGGGCAGCCCAAGCTGCAAGAGGCTGAACACCAGGCGATGCTTGGCCTTTTCCAGGTTTTGCCAGCGGGTGATGTGCTCCGGCTCGCTAAGTTTGGGAATGGTGCGGTTGAGCCCGCACGCCCGGCAGAGTTGCTCAGCTGCGTGGGCGGGCAGCAGCCAGTTACACGCTTGGTGCGCGTGGTTAGCGCAGTATTTATAAGCGGTGTTATGGGCGCTACCTTCGGCTTGGTCATGCGCCATGAAATACTGCTCCCCGCGCTGCTGCAAGGCAATTACTTGCTGCTGCTGCACCTCAAAACCCAGGGCGTGATTGCACCGCTCGCACAAGACGTTTTCGAAGTAAACAACTTGCTGGCAGTGCGTGCAATTAAAGAGCTTCATACAACAATCGTGGGGACAAACCGGGCTGCCTGCGCTGGATAGCCAAGCTTAAAACCGTAAGCCAATTTAAACGAGGGACTCCGGGATTAGTTTGCCCAACGCGCCTTGCCAAGAGTCGTGTGCGCTGCACAGAGCGTATAAAAATATTTATACTATTGTGTTTTCAAAAGTGCGTGCTCATGGGGAAAGCTTTGGCGCTGAGCAACTAATGTTTCCTGATGAAATCTAGCCGACACGGGCGAGCAAAAGTACCTTTAAAACCTGTGTAAGTATTTTCTGCCGTATTCTGCGCTAAGTACTTACACGATGAATGAACATACTTAGCGATTCCAAGCATCGCGGTGGCCAAATACTTAAAAAACCGAGCAACTTAGACAAAAGCCGTTATTGTACAACTTCGCCGGAATAGCGGCGTACATAATGGCCCTGTTCCCAGCCCCGGCTGCTCACCCACCAGTGCTACTCCTGGCTTAGCTTATGATAGAGAATTCCTTGTTGACTGCCTACCAAGAGCAGCCCAACATCTGGGATGAGATGTTTCACCATAACGGCATCCGCCCCGAGTACCGCAACTTTGTCTCGGCCCTCGAGAAAATGCCCCCCACGGAGCTAGCCCGCAAGGACGAGCTGGCCCGCAAGCTCTTCATGAGCCAGGGCGTCACGTTCACGGTGTACAGCAGCGGCGAGGGCATCGAAAAAATCTTTCCCTTTGACATCATTCCCCGCATCATTCAGCACGCCGAATGGCTGCATATTGAAGCCGGAATCAAGCAGCGGCTGAAGGCGCTGAATCTCTTCCTCAAGGACATCTACCACGAACAGTTCATCCTCAAGGATGGTCTGATTCCGGCCACGCTCATTTATTCCTGCCCCCAGTTTCTGCGGGAGATGATGAACGTGAAGGTACCCCACGACATTTACACCCACATTGCGGGCGTCGACCTGATTCGGAATTCGGACGGGCATTTCTACGTGCTGGAGGACAACCTGCGCACGCCGTCGGGGGTGTCGTACATGCTCGAAAACCGCAGCATTACCTCACGCCTCTACCCTGATCTGCTGCCCAAGAACAGCGTGCAGCCCGTGCGCAAGTACCCCGAGTTGCTGTTTCGGAACCTGATGGACTTGGCCGATCGCCACATCAGCGCCCCTACGGTGGTGCTGCTCTCGCCGGGCATTTACAACTCGGCGTACTACGAGCATGCCACCCTGGCCCGGCTCATGGGCATCGAGCTGGTGCAGGGCAGTGACCTGGTGGTGCACAACCACCACGTGTTCATGAAAACCACGAAGGGCCTGAAGCAGGTAGACGTGATTTACCGCCGCGTCGACGACGAGTTTCTGGACCCGCTGGTGTTCCGGCCCGACAGTGCCCTGGGCGTGCCCGGCATGTACGCCGCCTATCGCAAAGGCAACGTGGCCATCGTGAATGCCATGGGCAACGGTGTGGCCGACGACAAAGCCGTGTACTGCTACGTGCCCCAGATGATTAGGTATTACCTCAACGAAGAGCCCCTTCTGCAAACGGTGCCCACTTACCAGCTGAGCGATCCGGACCTGCGCAAAATGGTGTTTGAGCGCATGGACCAGATGGTCATTAAGAAGACCAACGAGTCGGGGGGGTACGGTATGCTAATAGGCAGCAGCGCCACCGAGCAGCAGATGCGGGAGTTCCGCGCGGCCATCACCCAGGATCCGCGCAGCTTCATTGCCCAGCCCATCATCAGCTTGTCCTCCACGCCCTGTTACCTCAACGGCGTGCTGCAGCCCCGCCGTGTGGACCTGCGGCCGTATGCCCTGTACGGACCCCAGGGCATCGACCTGGTGCCCGGTGGCCTCACGCGCGTAGCCCTGCAGGAAGGCTCGCTGGTGGTAAACTCCTCGCAAGGCGGCGGCAGCAAAGACACCTGGGTGCTGGGGCCCGAAAATTACTAAAGCTGGAAAATGAGGAAAAGAAAGTAGCCTATGGACTACTTCCCAACCCCTGGTTTTTCGTTCTCATTGACAATATGTTAAGTCGCGTTGCTGACACTATCTATTGGCTGGCCCGGTATATGGACCGAACCCAGGCCATGCTGCAGGTCATTCGCACCCACTACCAGGCGTCGCAGGACAGCCCCAGTGAATTCAGCTGGCGTTCCCTGCTCTACAGCTACGGCGGCAGCCTCCAGCTCGAAGAAGTGGCCGCGCTGGAGCGGGACACGCCCCGGGTGCTCGAGCGCATTATTCTGGCCAAAGACAACCCCACTTCGGCTTTCAACAGCGTGCTGCAGGCCCGCGAGAATGCCCGCGCCGTGCAAGACCACATCACGCAGGAAGTGTGGCAGTGCCTGAACAGCTTTTACCACGCCATCCGGGAGGGCGAAATACCGGACCAGGTTCGCTTCGGTGACCCCTTGTCGGGCATCGATGCCCTGATGCGCCACGGCTTGGTATTCATTGGGGCCGTGCAAAACACCATGCCGCGCGACGAAAGCTACGGGTACCTGAACTTGGGCAAGCTACTGGAGCGGGCTTTGCAAACCACTGACACGCTGCGCGTGCAGTGGCTGAACGTAGCGGCTCAGACGCTACCCGAAACGGTGATTCCGCAGCTGCGCTACCTGGTGCATTCCATATCCGGCCAGGAGCTGTACCTGAAAACCTACCGCGGCAACTTCAATCCCGACAGCGTGCTGCAGTTTGTGCTACACAACGCCTATTTCACGCATTCCCTGCACTCGTGCCTGAGCCGGCTGAGCTGGTACTTCGAGCGATTGAAATCGGATAGCCTGCCCGAAAGCCACGAGAAGCTGGCGTTCCTGATTGGGCGCCTGGCCAACCAAGTGAAGTTCACCGACGTGTCGGCCCGCGACCCACAACAGCTCAACGACTTTCTGCTGGACACCCGCAAGGAGTTGCTCAGCATTGCAGTGGCCTTGGGCAAAAACTATTTGGGGAAAAGCTAAAACGAGCGTATGCCATCCTACACCATCAAGCACATCACGCGCTACTCGTACGCCGCCGAGGTCGTGGACGGCGCCAACCAGATTATGTTGTATCCGCTCCCCGACGAGCGGCTGCAGGTGGCCAGGCACCAAGTATGCGTTTCCAGCGACTCCGGCAACCGGCATGGCCCACCTATTGACACTTACGTGGACGCCTTCGGCAACACCGTGGGCGTCTTTACGGTGCTCGAGCCCCACACCGTTCTCGTGATTGAGTCCTTGGCCGACGTCACCACCCATCCCATCCAGTTTCCGATGGATGAGCAGCCCGCCGAGCATCAGTGGCAGGATTTGCGGAGCCGGCAGTTCGACCCGGCCTTTATCGACTTTCTGAGCCCCGAAGATTTCAAGTCATTGGCCGACGTCAAAACCACCCTTAGCCGGCTGACCAGCCCAACGGAAAAGCCGCTAAAGAATGCCCTGGTGCTCTCCGAATATGTCTTTGAGCACTTTGACTACCGCCAGGGCGTAACCAACATCGAGACCCCGGCCGAAGAAATCTGGCAGCTCAAGGCGGGTGTGTGTCAGGACTTCGCCCACATCCTGCAGGCTTTGCTGCGGCAGATAGGCATTCCGGCCCGCTACGTAAGCGGGTACGTGTGCCCTAAGAAAGAGGAGGGAGAAGCCGAGGTGCGCGGCATTGGCGCCACCCACGCCTGGGTAGAAGCCTACATTCCCTTTTACGGCTGGCTGGGCCTTGACCCCACCAACAACACCATCGTGAACGATGGCCACGTGCGCATGGCCATTGGCCGCAATTTCCCGGATTGCACGCCCGTAAAGGGAACGTACAAAGGCATTGGCACCCACAAACTGCACGTATCGGTGCACATCGACTACGCCAACCCCATGCCGGCCGACCCCCCAGCCCTGGCGCCTGCCCCCGTGTACGAGGTGCCGGATCCCAAAATGCCCGCGAATTCTTTTCGGCTGTACCAGGAACAGCAACAACAGCAACAATAGCGCAGCTAGGTCGGAGGGAGTCGCCAGTCAAAGTCCGAGGAACTGGCAAGGACATCGCTTAACAGGTGCGGAATTCCGTCCCATGAGTCCTTCGGAATCCTTCAAATGGCTGCTTCCGGTGCGCGCCATCAGGTCCAATAAAGTCCTTTTCGGTGAACATACAACCGGTTTGAGGAATCAGGGACCTCAAGCTACGGAACGTACAGGTTATGTCAGTTAGTGAAGCACCATTATGTTTGATAGGCTTCACCTTCCGCTCGTGCTTACACGCGCTTTGCACCCCTACGCCAGCTACCCGAAGTGACGGCCGCTGGCGCAAAAAGGTCACGGAAAAGCCGCTTAACGTAAGGCGAGGGGCTGTGGCAAAACGCCCCGCCGTGAATCAGGGGGGGCGCATCGGCGCCTAGCCGAGGCAAACAGGCTGGCGCCGCGCCCCGTGGTGGCCGCAGGTCGGGGCTTCCATACCCCGTGTTCAGCCTACGGCGGGGCGTTTTGCCCCAGCCCCGGCATATCTAAGACATATACTCTTCAGTTACTTCAGTTACAACAGGCTTCAGCTAACAATGGCGTAGGGCTGAGCTAGGGTGGAAGAAAAAAGCAAAATTCCCTTTAGTTTAACTTCACTATGTCCTTTAGACCCGCCTGATGCCTTAACGGGCATAAAGATTAAAGTGAACCTCTTCATTAAGTTACTGGAAAACCTTGCCTAAAGGCCTGCGTTGAACATGTCAACCGCCATTTTTTGAGGATAGGGTTTTATAGCTGTTTTCCAAAAATGACGCTTAGAATCAAGCCTGTAGGGGAAGCGAGATTTTCTTAAGCCGAGTTGGCTTAGGCTTCTGTCTTGCGCAAGCCACTACAAGTGCAGAGTTTTCCAAAAAAACATTTCAAAACCTAAAAGTATGAGGAGACTACCCGTCTATTTATTATTGGACACCTCTGGATCCATGACTGGGGAGCCCATTGAGGCAGTTAAAAATGGGGTTCAGGTCATGATCAGCTCGCTGCGGCAGAATCCGCAGGCGATTGAGACTGCCTTCATCAGCATCATCACCTTTGATAGTGAGGCCAAACAAGTGGTGCCGTTAACCGACTTGGCTTCGTTTCAGATGGTGGACATCCGAGCTACCGGCACTACCAGCCTCGGCGAGGCGCTGAAGCTGGTTTCTACCTGCATGGACAATGAGGTTACGAAGACCACGGCGGAGCAAAAAGGCGACTGGAAACCCCTGGTGTTCATCATGACGGATGGTATTCCCACCGATGACTGGCAGCTTGGCCTGGAAGAATTCAGAAAACGAAAAACCGCTTTTACCGTGGCCTGCGCCGCGGGCGGCGCCGCCGATTCTTCGTTGTTGAAGCAGATCACGGAAAATGTCGTCAGCCTTGATACCGCCGACAGCCAAAGCATTGCCAAGTTCTTTACTTGGGTGAGTGCCTCCATTGGCGTTTCCTCGACCAAAGTGGAGGATGGCGGCCAGGAAGTGACCGGTATGGGAGAATTACCCCCGCCTCCTGCTGAGTTGAATATCGTTACGTAAGCGATTAGCCCCTCTCCTCCTGGCCAGGAAGAGGCTGGGAAAACTAGCCCCAGCCTCTTCCTTTTTTTCGGAATGTTTAGGCCCAGCGACCAAAGACGATCAGGTAGGGAAAGCCTAACGGGTAGGCTGAACGGCAACCCGTTAGACGAAGAGTGAGCACCAGAAAAAGAGTTTAAAACAATAAGCCCAGAAGCAGGAATGGCCGATGCAAAACAACTGGTGACGGATCTTTTCAAAAGCAACGGCATACTCATTCCCGAGCACCGCAAGAAGCTGTTCGACCGCTTTTTACTGGCAGAACAGAACCTTGCCATTCTCCACCAGCTCAGAAAAAACCAGGAACAACTCATGGCGAATTGGAAAACTGAAGATAGAATAGCTGAGATCGTGCAACAGCCCATTCGTATTCCCAATGCTACCGTGGGCAAGCCCTACGCGGCCCCGTTTGACTTCGAGCAATATGGGTGGAACGACCTTATCGCCTTCAAAATAGAAGGTCTGGAAGCCCTGGGGCTAACCTACAGCGCCGAAAACAACCAGCTTACCGGGGTTCCCACCCAAAGCGGCGACCTGAAATTTTCAGTTCATTTCAAAGTGGAAGGGCAGCCGGAGGAAGCTCCCTTTCACCAAAAAGACATTCTGCTCATCATCAACCCGGATCCCAAGAGCCTCTGGCAAAACCTGGCGAGCGACCAGAATGATCCCTACTGGAAGCCAGACGAGGTCACCTTGTTCGCTCCCCTAGGCGACCGGCACCTGGTGGTGTCCTCCAAACGCGGGCGCTCCCACGCCACGGTGGGCTCGTTCCGGGAAGATGACTTTGCCTTCCGGGAGCTGCCCAATGGCTGGAACGTCGTGGTGGTGGCTGATGGGGCCGGCAGCGCTAAACTGTCCCGCAAAGGATCGGCGCTGGCCTGTGCCGGCGTGGTCGACTATTTTCTGGACCCCGCCTCCGTAGCAAGCATGGCCGAGTTTGACGACTTGGTGCAACAGCACGCGCGCCAGACCGGAGCCGACACCCAGAAAAACCTGAACCGCTTCGTTTACAATAACCTGGGTAAAGCCGCTTTCCAGGTACACAAACAGCTGGAGAGCTTCGCCAAGGCCCAGGCGGTCACGTTGAAAGACCTAAGCAGTACGCTCATCTTCACCCTGTTCAAGAAGTACGATGTGGGGTACGCCTTGCTGTCCTTCGGCGTGGGGGATTGCCCCATTGCCGTGCTCAGCAAAGACGTGACCGAAGTGACGCTCCTGAACTGGCTGGACGTGGGCGAATTCGGGGGCGGTACCCGGTTCATTACCATGCCCGAGATTTTCCAGAGTGAAAAGTTTGCTACCCGCTTCGGGTTTAAACTGCTCGACGATTTCTCGTACCTGATCATGATGTCCGATGGCATCTATGACCCTAAGTTCGTGGTGGAGGCCAACCTGCCTGACATTGCCAAGTGGCAAGAGTTTCTGGCGGATTTACAGGGGCAAAACGAGGAGAAGGCGGCGGTAGAACTGAGCACCGCTAATCCCGACATTGAAGCGCAGCTCTCCCACTGGATGGATTTCTGGAGTCCCGGCAACCACGACGACCGAACCCTGGCCATTGTCTTCTAGCCCTTGTCGGGGAAATAACCAGAAAACGCACCTGAAGCAGAGCACTTACTTTATTACAGCCTCGAACCTGTGAGCCAAAGCAGCATCCCCAACTTTCTCAATAAACCCGGTCAAACCGTGCCCTCGGTGCCGTCCATCATCACGCCCGGTAAAACCTACCAGTACGTGGATAATGGCGAGCCCATGCGGGGCGGTATGAAGGACGTTTATTTCGGGCCCGATAAATCGTACGTAATCGCTTTTTACCGCGACAAGCAGGATTACAATTCCCGGGAACGGCTGAAGAAACTGGTGACGCAGTATTACGATAGCTTCTTCAACCGCGAAGGCGGCGAGTACTACAAGGAGCTGTACTGCTGGCCTACCGACCTGGTGGAAACCACCGACGGGAAAGTGGGCTTGGTGGTGCCGACCTACAACAGGAACTTCTTTTTCAAGCAAGGCTACGCCACCAGCGAAGGCATTAAAGGCAAAGAGAAACAGGGCTTGTGGTTTGCCTCGGCCAAGTTCCGGCACCCGCAGTTCGCCTTGCGGCTGGATGAAAGCGAGTTAGGCAACTGGCTCAGCTATTTCCAGATCTGCGTGAAAATTGCCCGGGGGGTGAAACGCCTGCACGCCGCCGGCCTGGCCCATTCCGATTTATCCTATAAAAACGTCCTGATTGATCCGGTCAGTAAATCAGCCACCATCATTGACATTGACGGGCTGGTAGTACCCGGTTTGTACCCCCCAGATGTTATCGGCACCGCCGACTTTATTGCCCCGGAGGTCCTGGCCACCAAACACCTGCCCCTGCGCGACCCTAACCGCAAGCACGCCAACCGCACCACCGACCTGCATGCCCTGCCGGTCATGATTTACCTGTACCTGCTCTACCGGCACCCGCTGAAAGGAGGAAAAGTCAACTCCCTGGATACGGAACAAGACGATCTGCTGTCTATGGGGGAGAAGGCCTTGTTCATTGAGCACCCGACTGACGCTTCTAACCGGCCGAAAATGAATCAGGTGTCTAAGTGGACGCTGCCTTGGGCGGATGTTGCTAAGCTGCCCTACACCATCACCGGGCCCTATTTGAAAGCTTTGTTTGATCAGGCCTTTGTCACGGGCCTGCACGACCCCAACCACCGGCCTAACGCTGACCAGTGGGAACAGGCCCTGCTCAAAACCACCGATCTGATGCAGCCCTGCAGCAACCCTAAATGCCAGCAGCAGTGGTTTGTGTTTGATAATACCACCTCGCCCAAGTGCCCGTTTTGCGGCACGCCGGTGAAAGGAGCCCTGCCCGTGTTGGACCTGTACTATGAATTCAAGCCCACCGTCTGGCGCCCCGAGCAGCACCGCCTTATGGTCTACCACAACCAATACCTGTTCCAGTGGCACGTGAACCGGCACGTGGTCAGAAACGAAAAACTGACCGCTGAGCAAAAGATCCCGGTGGGGTATTTCACCTTCCACCATAATAAGTGGGTATTGGTAAACCAGAAACTCCCCTCCTTGAAAGACCTTACCGAAGACAAAGAGATACCCGTCAACACCATGGTAGACCTTACGGACGGCAAGAAACTATTGCTGTCTACGGAAGAAGGCGGCCGGGTGGTGGTGATTACCATGGCCAATAAGTAGCGCTGCTACGGTCATAAGAAATTAGAAAGAGCCGCGAAGTCTGTCGGAAATAGAACCTTTAAACGTACCAACCCTTACCAAGATGAAAATCAAGCCACTAGGAATACTTGTTGTTCTGCTAATCATGGGGGTACTGGCGTATTTCGCCCTCCGTCCTCGTTTAACGGGGGGCAATTCTGACCCGGCTACCTTCTCCACTGACTCGCCCACCATACCCGGCAGCAACCGGCCCACGGACAATACTACGGCCGCACCGACTGCCGCAACTGCCACCCCTCCTACCCCGGCTGCCGGCCCTGCCGAGGAAACCCGGGAGTTCAGCTACTCGCCCGAGAAACCGGTGAATGGCACGCTGCGCGGGGTAGTGGAAGTGGGGGCCACGGGATTTAACTCCTTTGTCATCAACATGGACCGCCAGAAACGCTGGGAGATTGTCTCCAAGGATTTCGGCGAATCCCTGGCCTACGAAGGCCTGGCCACCACCGAAGACATCCGGGCCGGTCTCAAAAAATATTTGTCGGCCATGTTTGACAAAGGCGTGGCCAAAAACAACATGCACTTTGTGATATCCTCGGGCGCCCAGAAAGAGCCCAAAACCACTACTATCAGCAATGAACTCAAGAAGATGGGCTATGTGGTGAACAATGTCACCGCCGAGCAGGAAGGCAAATTGGGCTTTAATGCCACCGTTCCGCCCGCCTTCGCCGATAATTCTTTCCTGGTAGACATCGGCTCCGGTAATACCAAGATCTCCTGGCAGGAGAATGGCCGCCTGCAATCCCTGGAGTTGCCCGGCGCCAAGTACTACGAAAAAGGCACGCCCGATGAGCAGGTGTACAGCCAGGTGAAAACGCTGGTGGCCAAAATACCGGCGAACAAGCGCAATGTGGGCTTCATTCTGGGGGGGGTACCCTTCACTCTGGCTAAGCAGCACCGCCAAGGAGAAGAAAGGTATACCGTATTAAGGGCTCCGCAGGCGTATAAGGCCGCTGACAAGAAAATGGCCTCGGGGTTGACTATCTACCAAGGCCTGGCTGAGGCGACCGGCACCGACACCTTTGTGTTTGACTGGGATGCCAACTTTACCATCGGGTTCCTGCTGAGCCTCAACCAGTAAGTTCTCTTCCTATGAGTTTCTTAAAGCAGTTGCTGACGCCGTTTGTGGAGTTTGAAAACGATTCCCAGCAAGGACCGGCAAAACCGAATCCCCCGGTCACCGCTCCGGCTTCACCAGTGGTGACCGCGCCAACGCCCGATTTTTTCCCTACCCCGGCTCTGCCAGCAGCCCCCGAGAACGCCCAGCATCCCTTGATCAATGGCCCGGCCCCGCCCAGCGCTATTCCGGACCATGTTCCCACCTATTCGGCGGGAGGCACCATCACGGAACCTTTGCCCGAGCACGAAGAGTACTTTGAACGGTTGATTGAGGAAGCGAACGTCCGCAACCCCTTGTTCCAGGGACCGGATTACAAAGAGTTCGTGGACAGCAAACTAGACATTGACGACATTCAGGACGAAGCCCTCAAGTACCAGACTGCTTACAACGTTTTAAAAAGTAGTGGCCTTACCAAAGAAAAGCTCCTCTCCACCGGCCAGGAATACCTGAACCTGATTGGTCGGGACTTGAATGCCTTTCAGAGCGCCCACGCGCAGCAGTACCAGAAAGAGGTGCGACCCAAGGAAGAGCTGATCCAGCAGAAAGCGCAGGAACTGCAAACCCTTACCCAACGCGTAAATACCCTGAAAGCGGAAATCAACCAGCTATCCCAGGAAATCACCCTCACGAAAGATAAAATGAACACCACTAAAAACTCCTTTTTACTGGCGGGCGAAAACAAGCAAAAGGAAATACAAACGGAACTACGGAAAATAACGCAACATTTTTAGGAGTTATTAATCACGAGCCGGGACAACTACCGCAGGGGAAGAATCTCAGCAGTAAAACTTAGAAGCCCAGGCGGTGGAGCGCTGCTTCCTCCACCTCCCTAGGCTGCAGGGTAAGCGTTACCGTAACGGGCGGCTTCCCATACCTGGTAAACGCGACCTCGTAGAGAGTACCTTCCTCGAGCACCCGCACTACTCCCCCCCTCAGGCGCGGGGGAAGGTTATGCTCGGGATACGCCCAGAGGGGGCGCATTATCGTTCCAGCTAGCATTGTAAGAAGGGCGCTAAAAGGTGTGCGATGGTGATTTCGGTACGATTTAGTAGCAGCAGCTGATAAAAGATAGCTAGCGGACTACTTGGGCTAGTGTTGGCAGAAAGCTCCTATTAAATAGGTTAACATCTTTTCGGTTGGCGAAATAAGAGCGATGAGCTGGCAGCTCTAGAAGCTCGCCTAAGGGAGCTGCATAGAGGAGCACCAGCACTGATTGATGGCCAGGCGCCCCCGTACGAAAGCCGAAGATCAGTTTCTGTTCCTTTTCTCGTATGAGAATACACTGCGCGCGCGCTTTGCCTTCGCTAGAGCTTGTGCGGTAGACATTTTCTATTTCGGTGGGAGTGGCTGGGATGACGGACTTTCACCGTAGCGACTACCCTGTCCCACTCTACCAGCGGGACAGGGTAGTCGTACCGCGCGCGCGTTGTTTGTTAGGTTGTCAGCAGAATTTTGCTGACCTTCTCTTTCTGGATAAATTGTCTTTAATCGATTTTTACTATGAAGCTTTCGCTACCGAAGCGCGTTGGTGGGTTATGGGTGGTGCTGGTCCTGACGGTGCTGGCCTCCCTCGGCCTAACACCCACGGCGCAGGCCTCCCACATTCGGGCCGGCGACATCCAA
>NZ_JBSWBR010000015.1:0-25528 GCF_054051685.1 Hymenobacter sp. HD11105
CGGGTCTTATCGATTCCTATAGGGAGGCTAAACAGTTGTTGAACGCTCGTTTCACACCTGGACAGCGTCAACTGTCCGTACTGATAAGCGGGCGGCATCGGTACCCAGACAAGAACAGGTTAGCGTCTAGCAACCTCTTGTGTCCTGTTTCTTAAACGCTGGAGTGAAGGGCGTGGCAGGGCCATTGTAACGTTTATTAAATGGTGCTTGACAAATGCTACAGGACTAATCGCTCAACCCTTTCGAAACCCACCTCCCATTACGTCCTCATTCTGTGCGGCTTCGCTAGACCACCTCAGTAGGGACGCAGGCTGAGGTGGTCGATGATGTAGCTGATGGTGTCGGTGGGCGAGCCCGTACCCAGCCCGGGGCGGAAGCCGGCAACATGTGTTGCTGCCCGCTGCTGGCACCGGCACGGAGCTGCCTCTGCGGGGCGTAGTGCCGGGCCTATGCCCCGTGCGGATGCCGGCCGGCGCCCCGCAGGGGGGCCAGCGACTGGTGAGGGAGTAGGGGAGCGCAACCGGGCAGCGCCGCCTGGGGCAGACCACTTTTCTGCTCTATATTCGCTCGGGATCCTATCAATTCATTTCTTGAAGTTGAAATGGGCCTGCTTTTTCTTCGCAGCACTTACAATAAGTATGAAAACCTCGAAATTTCATCTCTTTACCCTCGCCTGTCTTTTGTTTTCTGTGCTTTCCGTTTCGGCGCAGAAACCGACTGGTAAGCCCATTTTCAAAGTCGATTACGAGAAGTTCACGCTGCCAAATGGGTTGGAAGTGATTTTCCACGTCGATCGTTCCGACCCGGTCGTCGCCGTTAATCTTACTGCGCACGTTGGCTCGGCGCGCGAGAAAGCGGGACGAACCGGATTCGCGCATCTTTTCGAGCATCTTCTTTTTCTCGAATCGGAAAATTTAGGCAAAGGCGGACTTGATAAGCTGACCGCCCGCATTGGCGGTTCGGGCGCGAACGGCTCGACGAGCCGCGACCGCACGAATTACTTGCAAACCGTGCCGAAAGACGCGCTCGAAAAAATGCTGTGGGCGGAAGCCGACAAGCTCGGCTGGTTTATCAACACGGTAACCGAGCCGGTGCTGGCCAAAGAAAAACAAGTCGTCAAAAATGAGAAGCGGCAGAGCTACGACAATAATCCGTACGGTCATACGTCTTACGTCATCGACAAGGCGCTTTATCCGGCCGACCATCCGTATAACTGGCAGGTCATCGGCTCGCTCGACGATTTGCAGAACGCGCAGCTTGCGGACGTGAAAGATTTCTTTCGCCGTTGGTATGTTCCGAACAACGTAACGCTCGTCGTCGCGGGCGATTTCGACACGGCGCAGGCGCGCAAGTGGGTTAAAAAGTATTTCAGCGAAATAAAGCGCGGTGAGGTCGTAAAATCGCTGGCCAAGCGCCCGGGAAACTTAAAACAAACCGTCAAATTTTATCACGAAGATAACTTTGCGAAATTGCCGGAATTGACCCTGACGAGTGTCGGCGTCGAGCAGCTTCATCCGGATTCCTACGCGCTGAATGTGTTAACGCAGTACCTGGCCGACGGCAAAAAAGCGCCGCTTTACCGCGTTCTGGTGGAAGATAAAAAATTGACTTCCGACATCTCGATGGTCAATTACAATTCGGAACTCGCCGGACAGATAATGCTCAAAGTGCGCGCGTTCGCCGACAAAGATTTGGACGACGTGATGACTGGCATCCAGGAGGCGTTCGCTCTTTTCGAACGAGAGGGCATTTCGGAAAAAGATTTGAGCCGCATCAAAGCCGGCCAGGAAACGAGATTTTACAATTCGCTGTCGAGCGTTCTTGGCAAAGGCACGCAGCTCGCGCAATACAACTATTTGACGGGCAATCCGGGATTTGTCGAAACGGATATAAAAAATATTCTCGCCGTGACGGCCGCCGACGTGCGGCGCGTTTATCAGAAATACATTAAAAATAAGAATTACGTAGCGACGAGTTTCGTGCCGAAAGGCAAATCGGCGCTTGCGGTTGACGGCTCAAAAAAGGCGGAAGTCACGGAAGAAAAAATCGTGCAAGGTGCCGAAGACGCCGTTGACCCGACTGCGGCCGCGACCTACCAAAAAACACCTTCGACGTTTGACAGAAGCATGGAGCCGCCATACGGGGCGGCGCCCGAAGTCAAAGTTCCGGCGATTTGGGAGGACAAACTCTCAAACGGCGTGCGCGTTTTGGGCATCGAAAACAGCGAAGTTCCGCTCGTGCAGTTTGAAATCATCGTCGACGGCGGTTTGCTGCTCGAGGATATTAACCGAGTCGGCGTCGCAAATCTGATGGCGCGGATGATGACGCAGGGGACGCAAAAGAAAACCGCGCAGGAACTCGAAGAAGCAATTCAACAATTAGGGGCTTCCATAACTGTTTCCGCCGGAGCCGAAGACATCCGAATTTCAGTCAACACACTCGCCAGAAATTACGAGCCGACGCTTCGGCTGGTCGAAGAAATTTTATTGGAGCCGCGTTGGGACGCCAAAGAATTCGACTTGATAAAACAATCAGTCGTCAGCCAGATTCGCCAGCAGGAGGCGAACCCGAACGCCGTCGCGCAATTAAATTTCAACCGGTTGATTTACGGTAAGGACAACATTCGCTCGCGCAATATTCTGGGAACGGTTGAGTCGGTTGCGGCCATCACACTCGACGATTTGAAGGCTTTTTATGGCAAAAGCATATCGCCGTCCGTCGCGCGAATGCACGTCGTCGGCGCGCTGAATAAAGCGGCGATTATGAAGCCTTTAAGCGAAATCAATCAAAAATGGGCGAGCAGAACGGTTGCGATTCCCTCCTATAAAACACCGTCGGCACCGGCCAAATCGCAGATTTATTTCTACGACGTGCCGGATGCCAAACAATCGGTCATTCGTTTCGGCTACCCGGCTCTGGCCCAAACCGACCAGGATTTTTATCCGGCGACCGTTATGAATTACATTCTCGGCGGCGGCGGTTTCGCCTCGCAGCTGACGCAGCAGCTGCGCGAAGGCAAAGGCTACACCTACGGCATCAATTCGAGTTTTTCCGGCACTAAAAGTCCGGGGGCCTTCGTCATCGGAAGCAGCGTTCGAACCAACGTAACGCTCGAATCGGCGCAGTTGATAAAAAGCATTTTGCAGGCTTATCCGAAAAATTACTCTGAAAAAGAGTTGGAAACGACTAAAGGCTTCTTGATTAAGAGCAATGCCAGGGCGTTTGAAACTGCCGGCGCGAAACTGACTATGTTGGAGAACATCAGCAAATACGGCTGGAAATACGATTACGTCAAAGACAGAGAGCGAACGGTCAAAGCAATGACCGTCGCGCAGGTCCAGGATTTGTCCCGTAAATATCTCGACACGGACAAAATGTTCTGGCTCGTCGTCGGCGACGCCAAAACGCAATTGCCGCGTCTGAAGGAACTCGGGTTCGGCGAGCCAGTATTAATCAACAACCGAACTTCTGAAAAGTAATCGTCAAGAACCAGCCGCTGCCCTTCTCCAGATGCTCTCAGTTCTGTCTTTCTCCCGCAGGTGGCGCCGGGCTGCACTGTTTTTTCTGCTTCCCTTCGGCGCGGCGGCGCAGGCACCGGCTTAGCAGACGGCTCTGAGTTCTGACATGCCCGGCGCCACCTATCGCAGCGCCACCCTGCCGGCGGCCACTGCTTCAGTGCGGAGCGCAGCACCCGCTCGCTTTCCCGCTACGCAGGCCGAGCGAAACGGTGATCAGGTAGCGCCCCCTATACCTTTATCGTAGTATAAGGACTCATAACCCGGGGCTTATCGGTCCTGAACTAGGCCATTGCCTACGGCAAGGAGGGGCCCGATGGACCGCGCCTGCAATTGTCCTCTTCGGCGGCTACCATTGCCTTTGCTCCGGGTACTGACCTCGGATGATGCCGGGCCAGATTACCGCCCCTCGTTTATACACGCTCGATAATGACGGCATAACCCTGTCCGACCCCCACGCACATCGTGACCAAGGCGTAGCGCTGCTGCTGCCGGTGCAGCTCCAGGGCGGCCGTGTTCAGCAGGCGGGCCCCGCTCATGCCCAGCGGGTGGCCCAGCGAAATGGCCCCGCCGTTGGGGTTCACGCGCGGGTCGTTGCCCTCCAGACCCAGCGCGCGCAGGCAGGCCAAGCCTTGGGCGGCAAAGGCCTCATTGAACTCAATTAGCTCGATCTGGTCGAGCGTTAGGCCGGCCTTCTTCAGGGCCAACTGGGAAGCGGGCACCGGGCCGATGCCCATAAAGCGGGGCTCCACGCCGGCCACGCCCATGGAAACGATGCGGGCGCGGGGCGTCAGGTTATGCGCCTGCAGGCCCGCTTCAGAGGCCAGCAGCAAGGCCGCGGCCCCGTCGTTCAGGCCCGAGGCGTTGCCCGCCGTCACCGTGCCGTGGGGGCGAAAGGCGGGCCGCAGCTTCGCCAGGCCCTCTAGGGTCGTGTGGGCCTTGATAAACTCGTCGTGCGCAAACAGCAACGGCTCGCCCTGGCGCTGAGGAAGGGGCACCGGCACAATCTCCTCGGCGAAGCGGCCCGCGTCCCGGGCCCGGGACGCCCGCTGGTGGGACGCGTAGGCAAATAAGTCCTGGTCCTGGCGGCTGATGCGGTCGCGCTCGGCCAGGTTTTCGGCCGTCTCGCCCATCGCGTCCACGCCGTACAGCGCTTCCAACTTCGGGTTGATAAAGCGCCAGCCGAAGCTGGAATCCGCCAGCTGCGCGTCGCGGCCAAAGGCCGTGCTGGCCTTGGAGATGACCAGCGGGCCCCGGGTCATGTTTTCCACGCCCCCGGCTACGAACAGGTCCCCGTCGCCGCACTGCAGGGCGCGGGCCGCGGCGATCGCCGCCGACAAGCCCGAGGCGCAGAGGCGGTTGACGGTCTCGCCCGGGACGGAAGGGGGCAGGCCAGCCAGCAGCAGGGCCATGCGGGCCACGTTGCGGTTATCCTCGCCCGCCTGGTTGGCGCAGCCCAGCAGCACGTCGGCAATGCCCGCTGGGTCTACCTGCGGATTGCGGCGCAACAATTCCTGGATGACCAGGGCGGCCAAATCATCGGCCCGCACGGGGGCCAGCGAGCCCCCGAAGTTGCCAATAGGCGTGCGGATACCATCCACTAGATACGCTTCTTTCATAAGAGCCGGAAATCGACTAGTTACGCAGGGGACGGCACTGAGTTCAACGGTGCCTAGGTAAGGGGAGCCCAATGCCCAATCACATATGACTGCTCGTCCCAAGAAACGACCGTGGCTAGGGCAAAACGCTTACAAGCGGTAGACGACGGCATTGATGTTCATGCCGGCGCCCACGGAGGCCAGCACGACCAGCTCGCCCGGCGCTACCTGATGCCCGTCGAGTTGCCCACGAAGCAACAAGTCCAGCAAGGTGGGTACGGTGGCCACGGAGCTATTGCCCAGCCAGGAGATGGTCATGGGCATCACCTCTAGGTTAGGACGTGCTTCCCCGCAGAGGTGGAAGAGCCGCTCGAGAATGGCCACGTCCATCTTCTCGTTAGCCTGATGAATCAGCACCTTGCGAATCTGGGTGAGCGGCACCTGCGCTTTCTCCAGGGCCCGCTGGATGACAGAAGGCACGTGCTGTAAGGCAAACTCGTAGAGCTTGCGCCCGTCCATCTTCAGAAAGCGGTCCTCCTGATCACTGTACGTGGAGTTGTAGGACGGGCCCATTCGCAGTAAGCTGGCATACTGGTGGGCGTGTGTCTGGGTATGGTGGGCCAGGATGCCGGCCTCCCCGCCGGCCCGTGCTTCCAGAATAACCGCCCCCGCCCCGTCGCTGAAGAGCAGGGTGTCGCGGTCGTGGGGATCCACCACGCGCGAGAGCGTTTCGGTGCCGATCACCAGACACCGCCGCGCATCCCCTGAGCGCAGGTAGTAGTTAGCTTGAATCAGGGCTTCCACCCACCCGGGGCAGCCAAAGGCCAGATCGTAGGCCACACAGTTCGGATTCTGGATGGCTAGCCGGGCTTTGATGCGGGAAGCCAGGGAGGGGACCTGATCCACCCGATTACTACCGTAGGGCACATCGCCAAAGTTGTGGGCCACAATCAGGTAATCCAGCGTCTCGGGGTCGATGCCGGAACTGCTCAGGGCCTGCTGGGCGGCCCGTACTCCTAGCTCGGACGCGGTTTGGTCGGGCCGCGCGTAGCGCCGCGCGTCAATCCCGGTGATGGCGCGAAATCGCGCGAGCACCTGGGCCGGCGCTTGGGTCAGGGCCGTGCCGTCGGGGGTAAAAAAGCGGGCGGACAGGAACGCCTCATTCCGCAGGAGCACTTCGGGCAGGTAGCTGCCCGTTGCCGCAATAACCGATCGAACCATACACAAAAAGTAAGTAAAGCCCGGGCGAGGAGAAGTTACCCCGCCGCCACTAGGATTTCCAGGGTGAGCAACTGGCCATTCTCAAAGGTGTAGACCAGCTGTGTCCCCGCCGGACCCAACACCCGCTTCTCGTCGGGCTGTATGATGAGCGTCGCCGTGCCTTGGTCGGTGCCCTGCGTTTGGCAAGGCAGCTGCCAAGCGGCGCTCAACGTCTGTAGGTTAGATAAGTCGCTCATAAGCGAGTGAATAGAGGGAGGAGGAGAGTACAAGGGTAGCATGGACGCTGCTGGTGAAACGCCCGCGTTGCCGCCTCTAGATAAAGAGAGTTGCCCAGGATAGCAACCCCGCTGCAGCCCTACCTATAGTGGCCTTGGGTAAAAGTTTAGTACCAGGGTTAACCGGGCGGGTTAGCCGGGGCTGGTTGGCGGTGGGCGTGGATGACCACGTTGCGGTGGCGTAAGTACTTATAAAGGGTGACCTTGGAGATGTGCAGGCGCTGGGCAATTTCGTTGACGCCGAGCTGCTGCTCGCGGTAGAGCGTTTCGGCGATGATGGCCGTGCGTTCGGCTTCCTCGGATAGTCCCCGCTGGCGACCCCCGACCCGGCCCCGGGCGCGGGCCGCGGCGAGTCCCGCGTGGGTGCGCTCGCGAATCAGCTCGCGCTCAAACTCAGCCAGCGACGCGAACAGGTTAAAGACGAGCCGGCCCTGGGCGGAAGTGGTGTTGATGGCGTCGGTGAGGGACACCAAGCCTACCCCCCGCTGCTGCAAGTCGCCCACCACCTGTAGTAGGTGCTTAAGTGAGCGCCCCAAGCGGTCGAGCTTATAGATATAAATCGTGTCGCCCGGGCGCAGCTGCGTCAGCAGCCGCTCCAACTCGGGGCGACTGGCGCTCGCGCCGGACACCTTCTCTTGGTAGATGGTGTCGCAGCCGGCCTTGGTCAGGGCATCGAGTTGCAGTTCCAGGTTCTGGTCCCGGGTGGAGACGCGGGCGTAGCCGATGTTCAGAGGGCAAAGTACAGGGTATCCGTGCTAAAGGTAGCCTTAATTGTACTTTGATTGCTGAACAAGTTTTCTGTGCCAAATCGTCGGCTTTTGGTGGAAGTTACCCGTTCGGCAAGTGGTTGACAGACTTGTACAGAAATACGTTCGTGGCTGTTGCAAAACGCAGTGCCGCGTAGTAGAACTGCTATTGATTAGCGAGTACAGCAGTCCACAGGGCCTGTTTAGCGCTCCTATTCTCCGCCAGTAGCCGCTTAAGAACATAGTCCCCCGGCTATTGACCGAGTTTGGCAACAGCCACGGCCATTACGTTAACCAGCGGTGCTGTTGCCGAACTCAGCCAAGGGCTTATTCTGAGGCTACTAGCGGCCTAGTCGCCTCTGTAAGGGCACCTACTGGTGCTTGCGACGCTACTCCACCTAAAATAACCCGTCCATAGAGTCAGCGCATCGGTAAGGAGCTCTTTCCGCACTCTTTCGGGTGGTCTCGTCGTCCCCAGCAGCGCGGGGAAAGCGCGGCCTGTGGTTGGCCGCCTTAGGCGCGGGGCCCCCGGTAGGCAGCTACGGCGGCCGTCGTCTGCTCGTCGAGCACGCGCAGAATGCGCTCCGCTTCTTCCTCGATCGATCGTTGGTAGCCCAGGGCCGCCGCCGTGTGGCTATTTTCTTCCCAACTGACTAACTCGCGCAAGGTCGTCAGCCGGTTGAGCGATTCCTCCAGCTGCAGGTAAAGGCCCAACCACAGGGCATTAACCTGCTCGCTTTGTTCCTGCATCCGTACCCGTAGGTCGAGCATCTTCATGACGATGGCCGCCAAGGTCTGCAAGCGCCGGAGTTCGGGCAGCGAGAGGGTGCGGGGCTGGCGATCAATTACGCACAAGGTACCGATGGCGTGCCCCTCGGCCGTGAGCAGCGGATGGCCGGCATAAAAGCGCAGGTGCAGGGTTTCGGCCACTTGGGGGTCGGTGAGCTGACAGGGCTCGGCGCGTAGATCCTCGTAGATGGTGGTCTCCTCCTGCAGAATGGCCACCGAGCACATACTCTCGTGGCGCGCTACCTGCTCGTGTCCGGGTAAGCCCTCGTTCACTTTAAACCGGACGCTGTCTTTCTCTACCAAAGAAACTAAGGCAATGGGCACGGCAAATAGCTTGGCCGTGAGCCGCCCCATTTCCGTGAAGACGGGGTCGGGCGCTGAGCCTAAGGTCAGATACGGCGCCAAGGCTTGGAGCCGGGACGGGTCGTTGGCGGGAATAAGGGAACCAGGCAGGGGCATAGGCAATAACGATACGGCCCGAGTAACCAGATGGTTAGCGAAAGCTAGGCCCTAGCGAGAAGGGCGCAGCACCTTAGCCGGTGGAAACAGCGTTTCCCCAGTCCTTCTTTATGGGGGCAACCCGTCGTCCGAGTTGCCTTCCTAGCCGAACACGGGCTTCCTCTGGTTCCACTTGCCACTAGACCAAAAGCTGAAAGAAGTAGTGCACGCTCACTCGTCTTCAGCCTCTATCTTTGTGCGCTGCCCACCCCTGCCCGTCTTTCTGTCATGCTTCTGCTGGCCCAGTACCCTTTCCTGCATCTTTACCTGCACCAAGGTCCTTCCCAAGCCCTCGAGGCCCAATGGCAAGGCTTTGTTACCAGTGCCGTCTTTCGGCAAGCCATTACCGAAGCCCTAGCCAGGGCGCGCGAGCACCGCATCACGGGCTGGGTGGCCGACGACCGCCTGCTCGGCGCGGTGCGCCCGGCGGACATGGACTGGATTGCCACCGAGGTGATGCCCGAGCTGGTCCGCGTTGGCCTGCGCCGCTTGGCGCGCATCGAGGCGGAAAGCCCGCTGAACCAACTCCTCATCAAGCAAATGCACCGCACGGCCCACGAACTGGCCCCCTTTGAGCATCGGCTGTTTACCGACGTCGCCCAGGCCCGCGCGTGGGCCTGCGGGACCGACCCCGACCTGCCCGGGGAGCCAACGAACCGCGCATCAAGGGCCTAGGCCGCTCGCTGTTATCCGCCTTCCGATGAGAGAAGAATTCCAATCCGCCTTGGGCCGGGTGTACCTGACGATCGATACCGATTACCAGAACCGCTGGCTTCTCGTCACCTGGCAGGGCTACCTGACGGCGGCCAATATCCAGGAGGGCGCGCGGGCCTACACGGCAACCCTAGCCCGGGCCGGCTTCGCCTGCGTGCTCAACGACACGCGGGCCGTGCGCGGCCCCTGGGACCATTCCATGGAGTGGGTCATCAACGAGTGGGCGCCCCACGCGGCCCGGGCCGGCTTGCGTCAGTTTGCCATGATTACGACGCCCCAATCGCTGGCTGAAGGTTCGGCCGCGGCTTTTTATGCCCGCCTCAGGGCCTTTGAGGCCCGGGTTTTTGACAACCCGACCGATGCCCAGCACTGGCTGCAACGCGTCTGTTAAGGCGTGTCCCTTCCTGCTTCCCGCCCTATGTTCGAGCGCATTCTCTACGATACCCCTACCCTGACCATCGCCCACGAGGTCCTCGAAAACGAGCTGCGCCTGGACTGGCAGGGCAACCCCACCGACGAGCAGGTCATGGAAGGGGCCCTGCAGCTGCTGGCCTTGCTGCGGCAAGAGCGCTGCCAGAAAGTGCTCAACGATAACACCCGCATGCAGGGGCTCTGGGCCGAAGCCGCCCGCTGGGGTGGGGAAGTGTTTTTCCCCCAGCTCTACGCGGCCGGCTGCCGCTACTTTGCCTGGGTGCAGTCCCGCGAGCGCTACAGCCAGCTCTCAGCCGAGCTAGCGGTGCAGCATACGAGTGCCGGCATCGTGTTTATGTTCTTTCGCGACCCGGCCACGGCAGGGGAGTGGCTGCGCCGGATGTAGCCCGGCGGTTCAGGGCCCCGACGCCGGGTTCCGATGGCTGTTTCCGAGCACAATTCGTTCACTCCCTGCCTGCGAAGGGGTAGCCGCTTGCCTAAACCACGGTCGCTTCGCCAAGTAAAGCGAACGTAGCTTACCCCTAGCCGGCTAAATTATCTGACGAGCTAGGGGCGCAAGGCCGCCTTCACGAGATGGCGTACGGCCCGGCGCGTATCGGTGGGCCGCTTTACAAACCGGTTCAAGAACATGATGTCTGGCCGCAAGCTTGCTCATCAGCCGCCGTGCTCCTTTCTTTCAGCCCCCCAGTATGCTCCTCCATCAGCCCTATTTAAGGGCTTTACGCACCGCGTTAAGTTCCCTCGAGCCGGGGAACCCCGTCGCCCAGGCCTGCGCGCTGTATACTCTGGCCCGGGCCGCGCAGGCCGCCGCCCCCTTTACCCCCACCAGCATCACGGCCCGGCCCACGGCCGAGGCCGTGAGCCTCACGCTCACCTTCGCCGGCGGCTACCGCCTGCAGGTCACCACCCCCTACCCACAGGCCAACCAGGCGCAGGCACCCAACACCATCCTCTCCCTGTTTCACTATGAGCGCCTGCAGTACGCGCAAGCCGTGGAACGCGGGCAAGTAGAGCCTTGCATCGCCGGGGCCCTCTACCCGATTAGCTAAGGTCCACCGGGCCCCAGGGGCACCGGTGCAGAGCCAGGCATTAGAGATACCTTTGCTGCTCTTGGAGCGGTAGCTCCGCTGGGGCTCCCTCATTTGCTTTTTTTAAATTAGCTCCGGCGTTGCGCATTTATTTTGAGAATTCGGTGGGTCGTATCCTCGAGCACCCCCAGGGCTACGCCCGGGTGGAGTATCACGCCGGGGCACGGGACATGGCCTATCTGCAGGCTTATCTGCGGCATGTGGGCCAGCTGCTACAGCTGCGGGGCTGGCACAAGCTGCTGGGCGATCAGCGCCAGTTGACGCCCTACACGCCAGAAGAAAGCCAGTTACTAGCGGCGCCACCAGCGGGCTGGCACGTTGGCGGGGGCTTATGGTCGAGCGGTGGGTAGTGGGGAATCGAGACAAAGAGTAGGTAGAGGAGAGATGGAAAGCCCAGCGTGCTGCCGGGCGAAGTGGCACCCGCTTTGCCTAGCAGGGGCTGCGCTCCCGGCCCTAGGCCCACTCCTTACCAGACAACCTCCGCTCGCGGCACCCCCTGCTAACCCCACAACCAGGGCCTGGGGAGGGCGTGGGGTGCCGGTGAAACTTCGTAGCTATTATGTGATGACCAGCCATTATTTTCCCCTTCCCCCCGCCACCCTGACCCCGGCGGCGCAGGAGCAGTGGCTCGGGCGCCTGCCGGAGGGGCCGGGCGCATTGGTGGCCTCCGGGAGGCCGGCGGGCCGTTGGTGAGCCGCGAGACGCTGGCTTTGCTGCAGCGCTTGTGCAGGGCGAGTTGAGCCTGGCCCAAGTCGTGCGCCTGCAATCCCAGCGCTTACCCCGCCAATAAGACCAAGCAAGGCCCCCAAGTCCGGCGCTAGCGCGAGCCAGGGCGGCGCGGAACCTGGCGACATTCTTGCGTGAAAAATTACGGAAGGCCCACGAGTACTGCGCGCAGGGTGCTTGGTGGTATGGGTAAGTAGGAAGGGGCAAGGAAGTTAGCTAGAAGGATATGCGTACGTGGATTTATCTTCATCAAGCCTGGTTGCTGTGCCTGGCGGGCATTCTGGCCGCTATTCTCCTAATTAACTGGCTGCTGGATCTCGGGCCCCGATCCGCCCGCGGGCCCGCTCTCCCTGCGCGCCGGCCGCCGGGCACCCGGGGGCGGGGGCGCGCGCCGGAACCGGCGGACGCCCCCGAGAACAGGGCCGAGCGCCGCCACGCCGCCCGTAAAACAACCGTCCGGTGACCCTGCTCTCGGCCGGTGACCGCGGCCGCCTTACGGCCACCGGGGTAGCGAACTGAGCCCAGGCCGCCGTCGCGTTCAGCTTGCGGGGCCGCTTATTTAACGGCATCTTACGCCGTACCCTCCCGGCCGACCACCATGTTCGCAACAGATTGCACCGAATTCACGGCTCCGGAGCGGCGCGACCAGGTCCGAAGGGCCCTGGCCAGGGTGGAGCGCGCGGGCGGGGTCGTCCCGCCGGTGGCGCGGGCGCTCTACGGCCGCTACGTGGTGGGCGAGCTGACCCTGGGCCAGGTATGCCATCAGGTGGAGGCCTACGCCGCCCAACTGTCGAGCTCGGTACCCTGAGCAAGCGCCACGGTGGGGGGGGCTAACCCCCAGCCGAGTATCTTTCCGCTTTCCTAACCCCTCCCTATATCCTGTGACTGACTTCGCCGCCTTCTTTATAAATCAGGCGCAAGCCAGCGCCCATATCCAGTTTGTCTACGACGTGGCCGCCGAGCGCGTCGTCTTCGTCAACGCCGCCTACGAGGCCGTGCTGCACGGGCAGTGTGCCCGGGTAAATGAGGAGCTGCCCGCCCTGCTCTCCCGCCTGCACCCCGACGACCACGTCTTCCTGGCCCAGGTCTGGAAAGTATGGGGGCGGGGCCGCCTGGCGGACGAGGTGGAAATTCGCCTGCCCTAGGCAGGAGCGCCCGATGAATGGTTCTCACTAATCCCAGCTTACCAGCGAACGGCCGAGGGACGGGTGCTGGTGGGGGGCACCTTGCGCGAGATCAGCGCCCAGAAGGCCTACCAAGCCCATGGCGATGCCTTTAACACCCGCAAGAATGCGGCCCTGGAAATCCTCTCCCACGACTTGAGCGGCTCGTTTGCCCTGGTCCAGCAAATCGCGGAGTTTTTGCGCCAAGAACTGCCGGCGCCCGCCCACAGTCGCGTACCCGACATGCTCCGGGTGCTGGAGACGACTAGCCACAGCAGCCTGAAGCTGATTCGCGACCTGGTCGCGGTGGAGTTTCTGGCCTCCGCCAACACGGACCTGAAATGGGACCGGGTAGAAGTGGGCACCGTGCTGCGCGAGCCCCTGGACCAGCTTCAGCAGGGCCAGGGGCTGTTAGGCTACCACTTTACCTATTCCTTGCCCGCGCAGCCCGTGTACGCGCTCCTGGACGTGCACAAGTTCACCCAAGTCGTCACGAATCTGGTCAGCAACGCCTTCAAGTTCACCCCCGACGGGGGCCAGGTCAGCGTCACGGTGGAGCCCTGCCCCGGCGGCGTGCGCGTGCAGGTGCGGGACACAGGAATTGGGATTCCGGCGGCCTTGCTGCCGCGCTTATTTGAGCGCTTTACCCCGGCCCGCCGGCCCGGGCTGCGGGGCGAGCCGACCATCGGCTTGGGTTTGATGCTGTGTAAGACCATCGTCGAGTGGCACCAGGGTACGTTGTCGGTGGCAAGCACCGAAGGGCAGGGCTCCACCTTCACCGTGGAAATACCCCAGGCGGGGCCCGTGGACAAGGGCTAGGCCGCGGACCAGCCGGCCGCCCGGGCGAGGCCCACGTGGTCGGGGATACGCAACGGGTAAGCTGGTCTGCCCTCGCCCAGCCCAGTGCCGCAACCCACGCGCGGGGCGCCGTTAGTCGGTCGCCCCTCCCGGCACGTGATCCTGAAGCGCTTGAATTTTGGCCTGGTCCAAGGGTTTATGCAGCAGACCCGCGACCAGGGGGTGCTCGCGGGCCCGAGTCGAGTCAGCGGGGGCCAGCGAGGAGGTGAGGATGTAGACCGCGCACCGGCCCTGCAGGTGCGGTTCCAGGGGCTGCAGAGCATCCAGTACGTCCCAGCCGCTCATCAGCGGCATGTTCAGGTCCAGCAGAATCACCTGGGGCAGGTCCCCGCTCCGGGCTTGCTGCTGCAAAGCAGCTACCGCCTCCACCGGCGAGAGAAAGGTGGTCAAGCCTTTCGCCAACCCGGCACGCTGGAAGAGGTGTTGGGTTAAGAAGACCGTCGTGGCGTTGTCGTCAATGAGTACGGTTCGCATCCCGCAATTAGGGCAAAAAGATGGAAAAACGGGTTCCCTCGTCCACCCGGCTGTGCACCGCAATGCGCCCGCCCAGGCTCTCGACGTGGGTTTTGACCAGGTACAGGCCTACGCCCCGGCCGGGGTGGTGGGGGTGAAACCGCTGATAGAGTTGAAAGACGGTGGCCCCGGCCCGCGGTTGGTCAAAGCCCGAGCCGTTATCAGCCACCTCGATGGTCTTGGCCCCGAGCGGGTCCCCGGTGGCGGTGATGACCACCTGCAGGGGCCGCTCCGGGGCGCGGTACTTCACCGCGTTAGACAACAGGTTGAAGAAGATGCTGTGCAGGTAGGCCCGATTGGCGAGCACCGAGAAGGTTTCGGGGATGCGCACCTCGATGGTGCCGCCCGCCTGGACTACTAACTCGTGCAGGCCCGCGACGACCTGGTGCACGAGCTCGGCCAAGGGCACCGCCTCCTCCCCATCGAGGCCCTGCTGGTCGCGGATGGCCAGGATCGTGTTCATGTCGCCCAGCACCTGATCAAGCTGCTGCAGGTTGGCCTGCAGGTGGGCGTGGAGGGACTGAAAGTGCGGCGAGCCCGCCGGCTCCGTGCCCAGCAGGTCGACCAGTCCCAGGGCATTGGCCAGCGGGGCGCGCAGGTTGTGGGAGACGATGTAGGTAAACTGCTGCAAGTCCCGGTTCTGGGCAAAGATTTCCTCCTGGCTTTTCACCTTCTCGGTGACGTCGCGAGCCACCATGTGCACGCCCACCACGTGGCCGTTCTCGATTAGGGGGATTTTGACCACGTCCCAGTGCCGGGGGGCACTATTTCCCTGGCTGGCATACAGGTCGAAGCGCACGGGCCTACCCGTGGTAAAGGCTTCGCGCAGTTTCTGGCGGAACACCTCCCGCACGTCCTCGGGCAGAAAGGCGTAGTAGCTGCGGTGCAGCACCTGCTCTTTGGGCAACGCCACCAGGGCCAGAAAGGCCGGGTTGGCGTCGAGGATAATGCCTTCCTGATTTTGATACAGAATCAGTTCGGGGGTGTTGTCCAGCAGCGATTGGAAGCGGACCTCGTTGGTAGCAAGGGGGGCAGTAGAATCCATGGAACAACAAGTAACACGAGCGAGGCCCCCATAAAGGGCAGGACGCTCAGCATGGAAGAGCATACGAGAAACGCTGGCTTGGTGATGCCTGGGTTTAAACAACCGGGGTTAGTATCGGGAAAGTGCTGCGCGTTGAAGTCAGCCGCGGGCCTGGGTAGCGTATCCGGCCCGCGGGTAGTAGTAGGCTTATGGACCAGGCTTTTTGTGCCCGGTCGGCCAAGTAATCACTCGACCCTATTAGCCCAGGATCCGGGCCATCAGCGCTCCGTCCGCGGGGCCGGCACGCGAGGATAGAGGTTGACCCAGTACAGGCTCACCAACGCAGCGCCCGCTACGGGACCGTCAGCTGGAATTTCCAGGAATGAGCGGGTCTACGCTCCCGGCTCCCGGCGTGGGCGACGACCGCGGTACCTGTGCCGGGGCGCAGTTAGGCCGATGCTGGCCAGTAGTCGCGCAGCAGGGCTTGCAAGTGGGCCACGGTCAGGCGGGCCGAGCGCACATGCAGCAGGGGCTGGTGCACCTCACCTACCAGGATTTCCAGCTCCGAGGAGTCTTCGTACCAGAGGATGCTGATCAAGGCCCGCTCAAAGGACCGACACAAAACTTTGCCTTTGGATTGCCAGGCCTCGGGGCACTCCGAGGCTTCGCGAAAACCTATTTCGAGTAAATCACCAAGGACCATGGCCGGGACAAGGGTAAGGAAACAACCAACAAAAATAGGCTCGGGGGCTTTCCAGGCCAGCGGAACAAGAACCTTTTTTTGCCGTCCCAGTGGCTCTTTTCCCGTAAGAGGAGCTACCCCTTTCGCCGGGTCAGGTCCTTCGCTTTCCCTTTACGCTGGCCCTGATCAGGCAGCGCTTCGCTACAGCGCCATCAAACCTGCCCTGCAGGGCTTATTCCGCGGCCGGTAAGCAGCCGGTATGGAGGAGGCTAGCAGCCACAAGGCGCGATATCGGCCCCCTGCGGGCGAGAACCCCACAGGATTACATCGGACAGCTGCCTGCTGCGATAGCTGCCCTAGTCGCTGTTGAGCAGGCCCTCGCCCTTCCCTTTCCGGCGCCCCCGGCAGGCCGTGCAAGAGCTGATTCGCGTGCTTGGTGGAGGTACGTGGTGGGCTCAGCGTCGGGCAAGGTACCGCACATAGCAGGTAGGCGAATAAAAGGATCTGCCGGTCAGGCGCAGGAGTGCGGCAGGTACACGAAAAAGGTGGTGCCGGCCCCCACTTGGCTATGCACTTCCAGTTTGCCCCCCGCATTCTCGACCATCTTCTTGACCATGTACAGGCCGATGCCGGTGCCCTCGACGTGGTCGTGGAAGCGCTGAAACATGGTAAAGAGCTGGGGCAGGTGGTGGGCAGCGATACCCAAGCCATTATCATGCACTTCCAGCACCGTGTGGCCCGGCTTTACGTGAGCCCGCACATCCACATGGGGGGGGCGGTCGGGCGAGCGGTACTTGAGGGCATTGCTGAGCAGATTATAGACTACACTCCGTAGGTTTTTCTCCGAGAACTGCACCGGGGGAAAGGCCCCTACGTCCAAGACCAACTGGGCCCCGGTTTCTTCCAGCAGGGGCTGGAGGTCGCGGCGCACATCCTCGATAATGGCTTTCAAATCCACCAAGGTTGGGGTTGCCTCGTGCTCTTTCTGCAGCTTGGAGACCTCGGTCAGGTGCTCAATGGTCCGCTTGAAGCGCTCGACTGACTCGCCCATCAGCCCCAGCGTCGGTTCGACATCCGCCCGCTGGGCCACCTCCACCGGCAGGTCGGCGCGCAGCAGCTGCAGCAACCCCTCAATGTTGCTAATGGGGGCCTTCAAGTCATGGGAGGCCGCGTAGATGAAGTTGTCCAGGTCCACGTTGGTGCGCCGCAGCTGCTCGTTAGCGGTGACCAGCTCCCGGGCCAAGGCTTGGGCTTGCTGGGCGCTGGCTTCCGCCGCCTGTCGGGCCTCGACCTGCTCGGTGACTTCAAACGCAAAGACCAGCACGCCGGTAACGTGGCCTTGCTCGTCGCGCCGCCCCTGGTAAACGAAGGTAAAGTACCGGTCTTCCAGGACCCCGTCGGCGGGCCGGGCCAGGGGCACGCGCAGGCCCCGCTCCTCGCGCGTCTGCCCCGTGGCGTACACCTGGCGCAGCAGCTCCTGCACGGGCGTGCCGACCAGTTCGGGCAGGACCTCGAAGATGGGGCGGCCCGGCAGCGCCCGCCCGGGCAGCAACTGCTCGTAGCCGGGGTTAACAAACTCAAACACCAGGTCGGGGCCCGCCAGGATGCAGATGGCGGCCGGCGCTTCCCGGAACAAGTGCAGCAGCCGTTGGCGCTCGGCTTCGCGCTGCTGCCGGGCCAGGACCTGCGGGGCCACGTTGTAGGCGAAGGTGGAGATGCCCACTATCGCGCCCTGTTCGCGCAAGGCCTGGTAGGTGAACGTGAAGTACATCTGCTGGGGCCCCCGCCCCCCGGGTTGGGCCACCAGCAGGGGCAGCTCCTCCCCGTAGTAGGTTTCGCCCGTCTCGTACACCCGGTCGAGCAGGCCGACCACGCCGCTCTCCACGGTTTCGGGCAGGGCGTCGGCGACCCGGCGGCCGAGCAGCTGCCGGCCGGGGAAGAAGGCCTGATACGCCGCGTTGGCGTACTCGTAGCGGTGCTCGGGCCCCCGCTGAATGCAGATCGCGGCGGGCGTTTCCTCGAATACCTGGTAAAACAGGGCTTGCTGCTGGGCTTGGCGCTGGGCGGCCGCCAGCAAGTCGGCCTGCAGGGCCAGCGCGGCCCGCGTGCGCTCGGCTACCCGGGCTTCCAGTTCCTGGTTAAGCTGCTGCAGTTGCTGCTGGGCCTCGCTCAGGGCGGTGTTGCTGGCCAGCAAATCTTCGTTGGCCGCCTGCAGCTCCTCGTTGAGCACGGTCAACTCTTCGTTGAGGACGGCCAACTCCTCGTTGTGGTGTTGTACCTGCTCGCGCTGGTGTTGCGTGGCCTGCAACGCGTCGGTTACCTCGACGTAGGCCCCGTGCTCGCGGACCTCGCTCTCGCGTAGCTGCTGCTGGGCCAGGCGGGTGGCGGTGATGTCTTGGACGGTATGCAGGAGGGCTTGCACCTGCCCGCCTTCATCCAGCACCGGGGTGTTGCGCGGCAGCCAGTGGCGCTCGACAAACTGGCCGGGGTGCGCCGGGTCGGGCACATCAAAGGGCTGGGGGGCCATCACGTGGGGCTGGCCGGTGGTGAGTACCTGCAGGAGCGAGGCGCGCAAGTTAGGCAGGGCCCTCGCCTCGGGGTCTTGGGGGTTCTCGGGAAAGGCGTCGAACAGGTACTGCCCCACCAGGGTGGGGCGCTGGGTCAGCGTGGCCACCAAATACTCGTCGCTGGCGGCCAGGATGTGCAGGGCCGGCGAGAGCAGCAGATGCGCCCCCGGCAGGACGGCAAACACGGACAGCAATTCGGGGGTAAGAGGAGCAGCAGCAGGCAACATGAGGCAGCGACACAAAAAAAGCACGCCAGAGCAGACGCGTCCTTCCCGTACGAGGATTGGCCGGGAAGGAACGAAGGATGACGTGGCTTTTCCCTACGTAGCTCGTAAACCCGTCCTATAAGCCGCGTGGCTGGGGCAAAACTCCCCGTATATTCACTGGCTTCCATCCGTGCCGCTCGTTGGTCAAAGCTTGCCTGCATTGCCTGCATTCGCCCTTGTTTTCGGCGCTCTACTACAGGCCGGCGTTCCTGCCGGAGTTTGCTGGGTAAGGAAGAATCCGGCAACAAGGGTTCCCTGTGGGGTTGATCCGCCCCACTGGAGTGCATGGGTTGGCCAGTGGGCAGAGTTACTGACAGCGGACGGGACGTAGGTTAGGCTGTAGATTCTTGGGGCAATAGCTTAGCCGGCGCACAACCCCAGCCGCAGCGTCAGGTTTTTGTATGCTTGAAGGGTGCTCAGCGAACTGCTATGCCGCGCCTTTGCCGACGAACAAGGGACCCACGGGTCCGCCAAAGGCAGTCGACTAAACGGCTGGAAAAAAGACCGGGACTTGTCCGCTGATAGGGGCAGCACTAGGAGCAGCACCAAGTACCCAAGCGCGACCGTAACTGTCTTGTCCCCAGCCCGTATAGGGCGAATAGGGAAAGAGTGGATGAAGGGTTGTTTGAGTAGGGATCAGCGAAAAAGCCCCGGCATCGTCGGGGCTTTTTTGTTAGGGGGCCACTCCTCGCCATCCGAGTTCCGGGGCCCGGGAGCCCAGTCCAGGCGCCCAAAGCCGCGCTCGTCCAGCTGGAGGCTACCCGCCTGGTCTGTAAAGGACGGCGTGCTCGATAAAGAAGGCCCGGGGCCCAGGGAACGCAAGCAAATTGAGCCTGTCCTACGGCTGATGATGCCGCTTCCTTTCCTGCTGTCTTTGCCCCGCAAGGTTATTGCCATCCCCTAGGCGGAGGCCTAGAACATGGGTGGAAAACCACTCGCCTTGGACGTTTTTCTGCGCGGGCTGACTAGGGGAAATTCCTGCGTACAAGGGGCGTACCTACTTGCTTACTAGTACAGGCATCACCACGTGACCGAGTGGCTGCCGGGAATGCTGTGGGGCGCCTCACGTAATTCGCGGACCTGTCCCCAGCTCAATTCTCCCGCGATGTAGCGCGCGTAGAGTCGCTGGATATAGGCAGTCGCATTCGTTTTCAGCGTCGGCAGCACGGCCTGCATTTGCGCTAGTACATAGGCTCGCTGTTGTGGCGATTGCGCGTCAGGACCAAATTTGTCGTCGTAGGCCATCGTTACCAGCAGCTAGAGATGAACGTAGTACCTCCAAAGCTAGCTGGCAATAAATCACAACGGGTGAGCATAACTACGGATTCTCGTTTGATAAATACCCGTAAATAAGACAATTGCGTCTGCTGCCTTCGCTTCCCTAAGCCGAGTTGCTCGAGGTGAAGGGCAAGGGCACCATGAACAAGTCACGGCGACTTCCGCCGACGAGGGCGGGTTGGCGGCCACGAACTGCGACCATTAGCTTGCGCGTCCCCAGGAGTGGGTGGGTAGTGGTGCGGGTCTATAACGGGCAGGGGCGGAGGTGGCGACCTTGTTCAACGGGGGGCGGCCCAGGCGGGCGAAAACCGGTCCGTCGTCTTTGAGGGCAGCACGTTCCCCTTGGGCATCTACTACTACCGGGTCACGCCCAATGGAAAAACCAAAACCAATCGCATCAACCTCACTAAATAAGGCTTCCTGATTCGTCCTAGGCGAAAATGCTCCTCCTCCCTGAATGGACCTTTTCTTTGCCCAGGAGGTATGCCTGCAAGAAGGTACCTGTGGCGGAGCCCAGTCCAGTCCCTCCATTTCTTCTTGCACTAGAGCCCGGCGGTGGTCTAATAGAGGCGGGGAGAGGTTCCTCTTTCAAAAGGGCAGATTTACACCTGAAGCCACCGGGCCTGTGTGCTAGGGCGGGGCGAACACGCAGGCTCCGGGCGGCTCGGCAAACTCCAAGACCACCAGCTGCTGGTTGGTATCCTCGCCCTCGAGCAGAAAGCGCAATTCGAGGCGTCGGCGCGTACAATTTCCTTAAGGGGGGTCATAAGAGTACCCCTACTAGTATTTTAACCAAACCCCGCTCGCTTTTTTTACTGATGTTCTCCGCGTTCAACGGCGCGAAAACCGCGTCCTAGCCTGCCATTGGCCGCGTGTTCGGGGAAGGGGAGAAGCCGGATACCGCAGGAAGGTCCATCCATAGCTCGTCTTTGGGCCCCAGCGGCAGCCAGCAAGTCCACTTTTTTCGTTAGCTTAGAAGGTGAGTCTCGGGCTCGGTTCGCGGAAAGGCTACCAGCTTTCGGCGCCGGTGAGCCCGATCAGTCCCGGCTCCCAGTCCCTGCGGCTGCTCCCGCCTTTCTGGTCTGCCTTGCCTTGGGGCGCTCCGCGCATGAAACCTTCTTTTGTTTTACCAGACCCCGCGGCTACGCGTCGGCGGTCCTCGCGCCTGGCCCCGCGCCCGGGCCACCCCCGCTACCTATTCTACGGGCTGCTGGCCGGCATGCTGGCCACGGGCCTGCTGGCCGGGCTGCTAGGGCGTACCCTCTACGGGCGGCGGCGCGTAACCCGCCGGCTGCGGGCCCAGAACACGCGCCTGGCCCGGCAGCGCGACACGTTGGCCCTGACCCTTGCGGAGCTGCAACGCACCCAATTGCAGCTGGTGCAGACGGCTAAACTCGTGGCCCTGGCCTCCCTGACGGCGGGCCTGGCCCACGAGCTGCTCAACCCCTTGAACTTCGTCAAGAACTTCGCCGAGGTGAGCCTGGAGCTGGTCACCGAACTTGAGCAAGAGCAGCAGCTGCTGGCCCGCGATGGGCTCCTGGAAACCGAACTGCTGGACGAGCTAAAGCAAAACCTGGACTTGATCCATGCCCACGGGGCCCGCGCCGGGGGCCTGATTCAGGGCCTGCTCACCCACGCCCGCCGTCCCGTGGGCGAGCGTCAGGCGGTGGATCTGAATGCCCTGGCCCAGGAGTACCTACGCTTGGCCTACGAGGAGCTGCAGATCAAGTACCCGGGCTTCGGGGTCAGCTGCCGGCTGGAAGAGGATGCCACCCTGGGCCTGCTCTGGCTCGTGCCCCAGGAGCTGGGCCGGGTGCTGCTCAACCTCTACGCGAACGCTTTGTACGCCGTGCACCAGCAGAGCCGGCTGCTGGGCCCACCCTACGCGCCCGAGGTGCGAGTGCGCACCAGCCAAGGGGCGGGGCAGGTCGAGCTACGGGTGCGCGATAACGGGGCGGGTATCCCGGCCGCCCTCCGCGAGCAGATCTTCCAGCCCTTTTTTACGACCAAGCCCGCGGGGGAAGGCTCGGGCCTGGGCCTCTCGCTGAGCCACGACATCATCACTCACAGCTACGGCGGGACCCTGAGCGTGCAGTCGCAGGAAGGCGCCTATGCCGAATTCACCCTCGCCCTGCCCCTGACCCGCCCGCCTCTCGTGCTGGAGCGCGACCCGGGGTAAAGCCGCCAACCGGCCGCCAGGTGACGCCGAGTGCCGGCGCCTCCCTCCGTCCAGGCCTTGCTACCAGCAGCGAAGCCGGCGCTAAATCGAACAGGTAAGCTTCGCTAACTCGCTAGACCTTAGGATATGAAGCTCCCCGGTACTACCTTCCGGTAAGGTACTGGTTGCGGTTGTGAGGCATGAAGAGCACAAACTATCCCTTTTATTCGCTGTTTCGCGGCATCGGCGTGCTCGATGCCTATCACTCTCACCCGGCGTGTCAAATCGGGCAGAGTATTGCCCTGGTCCACCGGCTCGCCGGGAACCCTCTCCACTGGCCGGAGTGTCGCTATTGCCGGCTGCATCACACCCCCCTGAAACGCTATCCGGCGGCTCCCCTATCTGACTCGGTTCCCCCGGCTGGATGGGAAGTTGCCCCGCCCGATACCGGCGCGTAACAGCGGCTCATGCGGCCTCTATTCAACCGCCGAGCTCCTCCTAGCCCAGCGTATAGCCAAGCAAGACAGGGCGCGGGGCGGAGAGGGCTGTTACGCTAGGCAAGGCGCGAGCCGGCGCGCGGCCGTAAATTCCTGGGCTTCGACGTGGGCCAGGACTTGGTCCAGGGTCAATTCGCCCCGCTCAAAGGCCTCGAGCAGCCAGCCTTCGTAGGGCTCCAGCGGCAGAAAGGGATGCTGAGCGTAGCGCAGGGCAAAGCTAATCGCTTGGCGCTGGGCCTGCACGAGAATAGGTGACGTAGAGGTAGCCATGTCTGGGAAACGTTTCATCGGCTAGCGCAACTTTCTAGCCATACCTTCCTAGAACGTTACTGCTAGCTAACTTGTTTTCAAGCTGTTCCGATAACAAAATAGCCCGCAGAATCCTGCTCAGGGGCAATCTGGGTTTCGTGCAATTTAAAGCAAGATAGCTTACATGCGCACAGCCAGCATCCCGTGCGTAGACTTTTATGCGTCCTACGAAAACTGGTAAGAAAAGGCGCCTTGTTGGCTATCGCCTGCCGCTTAGTTTCAGGCTCTTAGTTGCCCAACGGTTGGGGAGGAACTAGTCAGGGAATGCCCCTCGCTTAGGTGGGCACCAACCAGGGGGCAAGTGCCATGAAGAAAGCGAAGGAAGCCCCGCTCGGATTTTCTACCCCCTGTTTCTTTTTCTGGTCTCTATCTCCCAACCTCCTTCCACCGCGTGGTGGGGTGGGGTTCAGGCCAACGCCATGGGGTAGAGCACAAAGGGCCGTATAACTTCCCCCAAGGAGAGCACGCGGGTTGGCACGCGGGGCAAGTCCACAACCGCTTGCAAGGGCCCCAGCAGGCGCCGGAGCTGGGCCCAGACCGGATAGCTGAGCCGACGAAAGCCCATGCCCCACTGAGGAAACTCGCGGCGGCGCACTACCCCGCGTCCTACCAAGCGCACATGGACATGGCGCGGGTCGCGCTGAATGCGGGCAAACAGGGCTTCCACTTCCGTGCGGGGCCCTTCCAGCACCTGCAAAAAGCGTCCTCCAGCGTAGAGCAGCACGCCCGTCAGGTGCTGGCTGGCATTATGGTGGCGCGCCTGCGCGAGCAGCGTCTGGAGGCTCTGCTCGTCTAAGGGCCGGACGGCCCGACTGGTATAGATTAGGGAGTACAGCATAGCAGCTAGCAGGAATGGGAATGAATTACGCGGGGGCCAGGATGGCGCCCCTACCGGGGCAGCACAAAGCGCCAACAGCCAAAAGCTGGCGCTGTTACCTTCGCTGAGCGAGTAGACAGCGGGTGCCTGCCGGGGGCGGATAAGGAAAGGTTGACTAGGGTGAGAAGATAAAGCTAATAAACGAATAAGTACGTAAGGATAAGTCGCGAATTGAAACAGCTACGTACGGCAATGAGGGTAGTGCGAGCAAGAGAAGGGAGGCGCTGATGCCCTTACGTGAAGCACGAAGGGCTCAGTACCCTGGCTTGCTAGGCATGAGGGGTTTTCCCTTCACAACTTCCGGCCGCCGCCCTTTCAGCCGGCGCCTTGCAATCCTGGCGAGCTCACTTTATGCTTCCTAGATGCGCGTTTATAAAGCCTGTGGCATACTTGAGGCGGTGAAAACCTTCTTCACCCCACAATACGCCGGCACGCTCGACATTTCGCAGCTCGAGCAAGCCCAGCCGGCCTCACGGGCCGGCTGCTTTAAGTGCCCCTTGGCCGGGTTCCGCCAGGCCTACCGCTGCCGCCCCTCAACCTTTTCTCAGCTCCTCCGTAAGGCGAGGTTCTGCGTTACCCGCCGCCGCCCGTTTCATGCCCGATACCGTTATCCTCGCCGAACCTTACGGCGCCGTTTTAGCCAATGCCACCGTGCCGTGCGTCATCGTGCAGTTCCACGGCTTCGCCAACAGCGCCGAGTTCCAGCACCTCATGGAAACCGGGCTGGCGTATTACCGCGCCCACAGCCGACGCGAGCACCCGTGGGGGTGGGTCGGCGACGTGCGCCACATGGGCGCCATTCCGCGGGCCGTGCAGCAGTGGTTAACCACGGACTGGAACCTGCGGGCTTTTGAGGCCGGCATCCGCGAGGTCAGCATTGTCCTGTCCGAGAACGTGTTGGGGCACATGGCCACCCAGCAGTACGTGCAGAAGACCGTCGCCCACCAGGACCAGTACGAAATTGAGCCGGTCTATTATCCTTCCCTGGCCCAAGCCAAGCAGGGCGCCGCGGTGCGCTGCCGTGCGCAGCGCGCCTAGCCCGGCCCATATCCTCCCGGCGCCCAACCCCTTACAGGCGAGGCGGGAACAGCTTAAAGGCGGAGCGGTTGGAGGTGGCGTATTCCCCGGCGCCACGGCCAGGGGCACGGCCACCGCCAGTTCTTGCAGCTGCTGCACCTCGTTGGTGAGTAATTCGCGGTGGGTGGGGGACAGCTGAGGCTGTAGGTACTCCTCGGCATAGGCGGCCACGCCGTGCTCCGCCAGAAAGGTGCGGTTGCGGGCCCGCCGCTGCTCGGCTTCCTCGTTGTCGGGCAAGGCCGAAGAGTGAAACAGCCCGAGGCCCGCCACCAGGCCGGGGTACTGCTCGGCAAAGGCCAGGGCCACGTAGCCGCCCAGGCTGTGGCCCACCAGCCCTCCCGGGCTCACCCCCGCCGGCGCCCGCTCAGCCCGCAACGCCTCAGCTGGGGCCTCCAGGCTGTAGTCAGGGGCCGCAGTCGCGGGATCGTAGCCGGGCAGGGCGGGCCTCAGCATGTGGTACTCCTAGGTACTACCACCGGGAACTCTGGTCTTAACGCACTGGAAGTCAGCGCCTCCCGCGCCACTATAAAGCGACTAAGTATTGCTAACGGCCGGCGATGGAGCGTAAAATTACGGATTTATCCCTAGGCAAACCCGTAGTAACCCCGAAGTCCCGCGGCCCGCCGGCCCGTTAAATGAAAGGCTGGCTCAATCAGC
>NZ_JBSWBR010000016.1:0-6261 GCF_054051685.1 Hymenobacter sp. HD11105
GTCGATGTTGAACTTGGTGCGGTTCAGGTAGTAGATGACGCTTTGGTAGAGGTCGTCGAAGTAGTGAGCGCCGGGGTTAACCCAGTCCAACTCGCGGGCTAGTAACTCGTCTACGTCGGCCCGCACGTAATCCACGTGATAGAGCAGCGTCACGGTCTTGATGCGTCGCACGAAGGCGTAATAAAACATCTCTTTCAGATCCAGATTGAAGCCCGGATCTGTGGGCGACCAGGGGCGCAAGGGTACTGTTCCGAAGCGCTTGTGTACCGCTTTCAGATAACGCCCATCCAGATAATTCCACGACAGGGGGCAAATTCCTTCTGTTCGAAAGCTCTGGCCAATGACGATGCGTTGAATACCTTCCTTAGCTGCTACGCCATACAAAGCTGTAGCGATGCCTAGATCGGTGCCTTCCTCCATATCGGGCGTAGAAGCTTTGAGGAAGGCAATTTTGAGGTCCTTGGATTCGCGCCAGTCGGAAGTGATAGTGCGCAGCTCTACACCTAGTTTGCGGCAGGCTTTTACCATGTTTTCGCCCGCCACGGGGTTGCCGAATCCATCGTTAAAGTGCACGGCCAGCGGGCGTAGCTTTAGCTTCGTAACGCAGTACCAAAGCGTGTAGCTGCTGTCGCGGCCGCCGCTTACACCCAGCACGCAGTCGTATTTTTTGCCTTTCCCCGTCTGCTTTATATCATCAGCCAGCTTCTGTACTTGTAGGCGGCCGGCTTCCCCAAGGGGAAAAGCCTGATCGAGCTTGTCGTGCAGGGCGCAGAAGCTGCACTCGCCACTACTATCGAACCTGATGCCAGGCACCGTGGTATCCATAATGCAGCGAGTACAGCGCTGCTGCGGCGCTTGTGGTTGCCAAATGGGGCTGCGCGCTGTCGCTGGTTCGGTTGTGAGCATGCGGGTAGGGTGAGAAAGGCGGGCAGGGCGGGGTGGATATAGGCAAGCAAGCAAAAATCTGTATAGTACTAGAAGCCAGGACTTTTTGCGGGAGGTCCTTGTACCCATAAAAGGGATTACGTGTTGCCGGTAGCACCGTATGAACGGGATAGTCTGCGGGGAAAGCACTGCGGCCAGGTCGGTCTCTGCCTCCCCTGCACAGCCGTGGGAAAGTCACGGCGCGTGCAACGGTTTGGTGGGAGTAGCAGGTTCCGCCGGGGACCTGCTACCTGCTTTTTCAGACTCCTTAACGTACTGGCGCTAAATAAGGCAGCCAGGTACGGCGTATGGGTTCCGGTTCTTCAGGGCAGGTTACGCGTCCTCGCGGGCGGCGCCGGGGCGTAGGGCCCCTGGACCCCGGCATGCCCTTAGGGCGTCGTCCCCTGCTGGCCCGCCGGGAGGAGGGCAGATTTAAATGGGCGCCCCCGGCAGATACCATCCCGCGGCGGATTTCCCCGACCCGGCGGCCGGGGAGCGGTGGCCATGATCGCCCTCGCGCGGCACCAAAGCCACGGCGGTGGGAGCGGGGTCGCGAAGAGGGAAGGAGAACCGGCCCGCCCAGCGTGCTGCGGGCAATGTGGCACTTGCTTTGCCAAGAAGGGGAAGACACCCGGCCGGCATCCCGCCCGTCCCCGCGCGCGTAGGCCCGCGGCTTCGCGCGCCTGACCCGGCGCGACCCGGGCGTCGTTGGGAGGCTAGTGATTATTGGTGCTTTTTGGTAGCTGCTGTGTGATGAGTAACCCCTATTTTCCCCTTCCCCCCGCCACCCTGGCCCCGGCGGCGCACGCGCAGTGGCTCGGGCGCCTGCAAGAGGCCGAGCGTATTAGTGGTCTGCGGGAGGCCGGCGGGCCGCTGGTAAGTAGCGAGACGTTGGCTTTGTTGCAGCGCTACGTGCAGGACGAGTTGAGCCTGGCCCAAGTTGTGCGGCTGCAATCCCAGCGCTTACCCCGTAAATAAAGCCCAGGCAGGCGGCCCCGGGTGCCGGGCGCGCCCGGCGCTTGGTGATAGGAGTAGATGAATAAAATAATACGGAGCCAGGAAATTAGGCAGGAGCATATGCGTACGTGGATTAGTCTTCATCAACCCTGGCTGGTGGGCCTAGTGGGCATTCTGGCCGCCATCCTGCTCATTAACTGGTTGCTCGATATCGGGTCTCAATCCACCCGCCCGGCCGCCGCGCGCCGGACCCCGGGCCGTCCGGGGCAGGCACCCGTTAGGGACCTGGAGCAGTCCCCATTGGAGCCCACTCCCGCGAATCGGGCCGCGCGCCGGCGCGCAACTGGTAAACGCGCTCTCCGTTAACCCTCCTCTTGGTCGGTGCCCGGAGCGAGCACCTACAGACCGCCGGATGCGCCGGACAGCGTCACCCCATCCCGGTCGGCTGGGTAATGTCCAACAAGGGCGGTACTAAAGGGCCCTGAGCAGAGTCGTGAGCCGGTCAGTCACTTTTTTCTCCTACCATGCGGGCCATTTGTTTCTTTCGCTCCTTCCTGCTCCTGCTCGGCTGGCTGCTGGCCAGCTGGGTAGTGGTCTGCTGCCACAGCCGGACCCCAGTCAAGATCATGCCCTTGGGGGACTCCATCACTCACGGTAATACTACCTATCCGAGCTACCGTCGCCCCTTATGGCTGAAGCTCCAGCAGGCCCGCTACGGGGTGAACTTCGTGGGCGGGCGCCTGTTCAACAAGGGCGGGCTAGGGCCCTACTTTGATTTTGATCTCGACCACCAGGGGCAGTGGGGCTGGACCACCGCCATGCTGTTGCCGGAAGTTCGGCAGTGGACCTTCGATCACCAGCCCGACATTGTCTTACTGCACGCGGGCACCAATGACTGCTTCAGCGAAAAGCCGGTGGCGGAGATCCGCGACAACCTGAGCCGCCTCATTGACCAGCTGCGGGCAGGGAGGCCAGGGGTGAAAGTGCTGCTGGCCCAGCTCATCCCCGCTGCCCCACCCTACGCGCAGATCAACCCGAGGATCACGGCCCTGAACGCGCTGCTGCCCGCCCTGGCGCAAGCGAAAACGAGCGCTCAGTCCCCCGTGGTAATCGTGGATCAGCACACTGGGTTCAGCCGGGAGGCGGGCGTGGACCTGCACGACGGGTTGCACCCCAATGCCCGGGGGGAGGAAAAGCTGGCCGCCCGCTGGTATCAGGCTCTGCAAGCGCCCGAGCTGCTGGGCCCGCCACCGTCCCCCAGTGCGTCCGTCGTCAGGGATGTTTCTCCCCGGCGAGCAAGGATTGCTTCACGCCTATGAGGTAACCCCCGAAACTATTACCCCCGGCCAAAACCATCAACGAAGGGCGTGGTCGCGTGGTCTCGCCGTAGCCCAGTAAGGTAGCGACGAGTCTAATAAGCCCCATTATGGTAAGTAGGAGAAAGGGGAAAGTCGCGATTTGACCCATCGCGTCCCCCGCCGGGAACGAATCGGCTGCGCGTGCGTATGCAGGCAGTCCCGCCTGACTTCTGAAATAAGTGAAAGTGGGTGCCGCTCCAATAGTACTCTACCTATTGCTCCCCTCCGTATTCCGGTCTCTATGGTGCCTACCCCTCCGGCATTGCCCGTGCTCGTCGTGGACGAGACCCAACTGGTGCAGCGCCTGCTGGCCCGGGACGAGCACGCCCTGTGCCTCCTCTACCGCCGGTATGGGCCCAGCCTGCTCTACGCTATTCGGCGCCTGGTGCGGGATCAGGCCCAGGCCGAGGACATCCTGCAGGAAGGACTGCTGCGCATCTGGCTCCATATCGGCCGCTATGATGTGAGCCGCGGCCGCCTCTTCACCTGGATGCAGCGCATCTGCTGCTACCACGCCATTGACGTGCTACGCAGCGCTACGCACCACCTGCACACCCGGGGCCAGTCCCTGGACACGGACGCGGCGCGCTACCTGCCGGCCCCCACCACCTTCCATCCCGAGCACATCGGCGTGCTCGAGCTCACCCTGCGCCTCTCCCCCGCGCACCGCGAGCTCATCGAGCTGGTGTACTTTCAGGGCTACACCTACGTAGAGGCCGCCCAGCACCTGGGCCTGCCCCTGGGCACTGCGAAAACCCGGGCCCGGGCCGCCCTGCTCGCCCTGAGCAAGCTGGCGCGCTAACCATAAGAAAAAAGGGCCCTGCTGGTAGCAGCAAACGCCTTAGCGGCTGAACTCTTCCCGCTGGCGCGTCGCTTCCAGCACCCGGGCCGAGGGCTGGGGCAGCTCGTCTTGACCGGCCAGCTCCGGCAAACTTACCTGCCCATCGATGTAGCGTTGCAACTCCTGCAGAATGGCCCGGCAGGGCTCCGTGCCGCCCAAGCGGGTCACCGCGATGCCCCACTCGGCGTGCTGCTGGCGCTTGCGGCGGGCAGCGCGCTCGGCAGCGGGCAACTGGGTTGGAATTGGAGTAAAGGTAGAACTAGCCATTGCATCCACACAGAAAAGGTGAACAAGCTCCTCTATACGAGCCCCCGCGCCGGAGGTTGAGCTAGAGCCGGGGCCCCCGCCGTGCCCATCGACAGGATACGAGGCGGAGGCGCGGGCACTTTGCAAGTGGTGAGCTCCTGCCCCGTCGCCCATGGCTGCTCCAGCGCCGCGCGCGCCAAGACCAGCCAACACTCGAGCCGCCTCCGCCTGCTTCCAGGCCGCGCACCTCCAGCTGTGCGGTGACGGGCACTTCCCGCTGCCGACCCGCGTAGGATTCGCCGGAGCGGCGGCGACAATTACCCGGCACCACCGGGGGGAGACGTAGCGACTCGGGTTAGGCGCCAGTCGCTAGAAGCTCGGGGCGCCAACAAGCTGAACCATATCCTCTTAGCCCTCCCGCACGTAGGTAGCTACGGTATAGGGGGTCGCTTGATCCTCCTAGCTATTTCTAGCAGCCCTGGAAGGATGTCTCCTCCTCTCTGTCAAAGCCCCCTAGTGCTGCTGTTCGTTGTGCGGCTGGTGCTGACCCTCCAGTTTGCGGGCTTCATCTGCTGGTTCGTTTTCCTTCTTTGCCTTTCATTGCTGCTACCGCTTCATGCTTGATCCCCCTACTACGGCGGCGCCCGCGCCGGAAAGAGAGCTATCCGTCCGGGCCCGGCAAGATCTGGTGTTGATTGCGGCGGCGCTAACCGGCCAGCCCCAAGCCTACGAAGCGCTGCTGGACAAGTACCGTAAGCCGGTCTACCACGTACTGTTCAAGCTGGTGCGCCACGCCGAGAATGCGGAAGACCTCACGTTGGAAGTGTTCGCCAAAGCCTTTCGCCACCTGCCCCGCTACCAGCCCGAGTTTGCCTTCAGCACCTGGCTGTTTCGCATTGCCACCAACCACGGCATAGATTTTATCCGTCGCAGCAAGCTCAAGACTCTCTCGCTGGATGCCCCCAGCAGCCGGGACGAGGGGGACTGGTCACTGGACGTGCCCGATCGATCGCCTGATCCGCAGGAATCCTGTATCCGGCAGCAGCGCATCGCCCTCACGCGGCAGGTGGTGAGCTTGCTGCCGGCCAAGTACGCGAAATTAGTGCGGCTGCGTTACTTCGAGGAGCTCAGCTACGAGGAGGTAGCCGGGCAGCTGCAACTACCGGTGGGCACGGTCAAGGCCCAACTCCACACCGCCCGCAAACTGATGCTACGGCTAGTGAAAGACAGCCAAGCCGCCATTTAGCCTGCTGACGGGCCTTGCCCCCAGCTCGGGGGAAAAGCAACCGCTTTTTCCCTTATCTTCCGTAGCGTAGGGTGCACACCTGGAGTGAAAGCGGTAGAAGGGTGGCTAACAGCCTGAATACGGATCGTCGTCTGATGGGAAGGTCTTCGCAGGCTTTTGGTGGGTGATTGCTCACTTCAGCTCGATCGCTACTTCACTGACGAAACGCGTTTGGCCGGAGGCATCAGTATAGCGTTTAGACGAGCTGGTAAAATCGTTATAGCGTAATTGGGCTCCTCCTTGGGTAACATTTCCTCCTGGACTTGACTCATCCCCCTAAATGCCTTTGACGAACAAGTCTGGGATAGCACGGCCAGTTGGATCCAATGAGCACTGGGTGATCCGCGCCCACTGCAACGTCGACAGCTTGGCCTCGCAACCCTCGCGCAGCCGAGTTAAGAGCCGCCGCTCCCGCTTTGAGAAGGGAAGCTAGTGGTGCCACTCCCACCACTCAGCTAGGCAGTTATGCGCCTACCCTGGGCTCAACTTTTAGGAGCGTTCGGGCGGAGGACGGCTAAATAACTAGTTACTTACGACCCTTGAACCTTTCCTTCGGATTAGGCCTATGCGACTACTCGTACTTCTGGTGTTGCTGATCGTGGAGTGGATAAGTAGCTCCGCCGCCTGGGCGGCAGCGGAGCCCCAGCAGT
>NZ_JBSWBR010000017.1:0-5815 GCF_054051685.1 Hymenobacter sp. HD11105
CACCCAGCCTAGTACTCCGGGTAGTCCGGAAGCAAAAAGGCTTACTCCTAGCTTCCTTGAACTTCTTAGTAAGCTGAAGTCCATAGGGGTCGACTGGCAGGGCATGAAAAGCCTTGCCAGTCGACCTTTTTCAGGCGCCTTTACCGAATCCTATTCAACCTAGCAGCTATCAATGAGCCCGCGGGTGGAATGTGTCAGGGTATGGCAGTTGACTCCGCCTCGCACACGTTTACAGCGCCGGACCAGGTTCAGGTATTGCTCGCTACGGCCCGGCTCGATAAGGCCGCCCTTAGCAGACACACCAACGGGTAGTAGTTTAAAAATAATACTGCTCAGCGGGCTGGGACGCGAGAATTGTTTATTTTCCCCGACACCAAAAACCCCTACGCGATGCGAGCAGCGAAACAACACGACCGAGAGGACAAGCCCCTGGACGACGACCCCTTCGCGGACGAAGTGGATGCTTTGGAGGAGGAGGAGACGGCAATAGATGACTTGTCCGAGGATGAGGCGTCGTTCGAGTTGGACGCCGAAACCCAAGGCTTGATCAATAAGCTCTACTACCAGGATGAGGACGATGAGGACGAAGACTTGTAAGCTTAGGCTTTCATGCTTCCGCGCCATGTAGTACCCGCTGCTAAGGGTAACTCAACCCCAACCCACACTCGGTCTCGGTAGCGATGAGGCAGCTGGTTCGATACCTAGCCGTTGTGAGCCATAGAATCCTGAGGATTTCCTCCGCTTACATCATCGCCTGAAGCCAGAAAGACACCGGAGATGGTGGCTTTCTGGCTTCCTCGTCTTAACGCCCTTACACCGCCGGCTATCCCTACGTTATGGCCAAGCCAAAGGGTAATTAAAGGGGTAATTAATTAGGGTCGATAAGTAAAGGTTATCGACCCTAAGTTTAGTACCGCTAGGGCCCTTAGTGGAAATACCCCTTTACCAAGTGCGCCCCCTCTATCAGCTATTCGCTGCGCTCGGGGAAGGGGGGGGTGCTCCTGCCGAGCACTGGCCGCCCGTTGCTCAGGCAAATTGCAGCAGCTCTACCCGGTTGCCGAAGGGGTCGCGAAAGAAGAAACGCTGCCGCCCGCTAATGGCAGTAGCGGGTTCGACCGGGACCCCCAGCTGCGTGAGGTAGGCTTGCACCTCGGCCAAGTTGGCCACCTCAAAGGCGGGATGACGCCTGGAGGAGGGCGAAGGAGTAGTGGCCGCTTCTTCCTCGCGCAGATGGACTTGCACCTGGCCCGCCCAAAACCAAATTGCCCCCCCCGGATGCTGCCCCGCTATTTCCGGTAGGCCCAGCACGTGGCCGTAAAAGGTACGGGCCGCCGCGGTCGTGCCGGGCGGAATATCGAGCAGGAAGTGGTCGAAGCGGGTGAACTGGATCACGATTCAACAAGCGTTTAGGTAAGTAGACTAACCGGGGCAGCCATCCATTCCGAGGCGAACAAGCTCGGCCCGCAAAGGACGGGGAGTATCCTTAACAAAACTAATGAGCTAAAGGCGGGCTCGTGCACGATCCTGCCCTAGGCCTCCGGCTGGCCAGCGCTATTTCAGCGCCTAACAAGTTGGCTGTAGTCGCATGGTTCGAGATCTGGTCGGGACAACACAGGCTACCAGCTGCTAGTTACTTCTTCTACGACTGCGGCACCCAGTAGCTGCTTCGCCTCCTATACCGGAATAAAGTACTCTCGGCCTACCCGCCACAGTATAACAGCCACCTACTTCGGGATAGGCACCTGCAATTTCAGTAAGTAGTCTTCGTGCTCCCCGCCTAGGTCAACCACAAAATCGCCGCTTCGTAGTTGCTCTTCGGTTGTGTAGATGATTTGCTTGGTGCTGTGGGCCGCTACACACGCCCCCTGCTGGGCCAGGTATTCTGGGCTCAACTCCACTAGGTTACTGTGGCTTTTTAGGCCCACTGGGCGGTGCTCGGGGCCAAAGGCTCGCCGAAGCTGTCCTTGGGCGTGGTGTCACGAGGTAAACAATTCGGGCCCGGGGTCAGTACCGACCCCGTGGCGTAGTCTTCTGGCGGCTAGGCCTGCCTCCTTCTTCGCTGAGAATCCCCTTCGATGGGTTACTGAGGAATGAAAACAGCCCCGACTCGTGGGAGCCGGGGCTGTTTTTTGGGGGTTGTCCTACTTACTTCAGCGCCCCTTTCAGGTCAGCGGTGGCCACGGCCTGCGCCTGCTTGGCTTCGGGCACGACGGCTGCCATGCCGAAGAATTCGTGGGTGGTACCTTTGTAGAGTCTGTAATTAACATTTACGCCCGCCGCTGTGAGCTTATCGGCCAAGGTTTTACCCTCGCTGGTTAGGGGGTCGTACTCGGCCGCGATGATGGTCGTGGGCGGCAAGCCTTTCAGATTCGCGCCTACCAAGTTGATGCGTGGGTCCTTCCCATCGGCGGGGCTGCGCAGATAGTTCTGGAAAAACCAGGCCATACCGGCTTTATTGAGGGGCGCGGTTTCCGTGTTCTGCTGGTAAGAAGGCGTGTTCAGATCGTAGCCCGCAATCGGATACACCAACAGCTGGTACTTGGGCAGGGCCACGCCTTGGTCGCGGGCCATCATACTGACGGCACAAGCCAGGCCCCCGCCGGCGCTTTCACCCGCCACTGCCACTCGCTTGGGGTCGCCTTTAATGCTGGCCGCATTCTTCAGCACCCACTGATACGCCGCAAACGAGTCGTCGTGGGCCGTGGGAAACTTATGCTCCGGCCCTTTGCGGTATTCTACCGACACTACTACGGCCCCTGTTCGTTCGGCCAAGGCCTGGGCCGAGGCATGATACGTGTCGATCGTGGCAATGACCCAGCCGCCGCCGTGGTAATACACGATGACCGGATGCGAAGCGGCGGCGCCTTTGGGCGTATACATCCGTGCCTTTACACCGGGCAGCAGGGTTTGACTGGCCGTATCCACCAGCAGGGGCGGCCGCGTGCTATTGCTCGCCTGCAGCTGCTTAAGGGCGGCATCGGCGGGACTCGGCTGCTGGCGGGCCTGCACGGCGGTCAATTCCGGCAGGGGCTTGTTCTTAAAGCTCCTTAGCTGCTCCATAACGGCCTGCATCTCGGGCTTAAGGTTGGGACCCCACGCTGGTTTAGGCCCTTTGGGCTTCACTTCCCCGGCAGAGCTAGTAGCGGTGCTCTCAGCCGTCGTGGCCTGCGTATCCGCATCAGTAGCTTGCGGCTGGGTATCACAGCTGCTGAAGAACAGGCAGCTCGCCAAGGCAGGGGTCACCAGCCCGGCAAGGGCAGAGGGGCGAAAGAAAGAATAGGTCATATAAGGGGGTAAGGGGTGAGGATTGATCGTTCGCTTACGTACAGTTGAGCTAGCTAGTTGGAACGATCTATGCTTAAGAATCTTAACCCGCGCGACCGGCCTGCTGGGAACCTCTTCCTAGGGGCCGCCGTTTAACCGCCCCCACCCCCGGGTCCCCCTACCCGTTCGTTTCCCCGTCTCCGCTATGCCGTCCCCCCCTCCGGCATCTCCCCTCCTCGTCCCGGACGAGGCCCAGCTGGTGCAGCGCCTGCTGGCCCGCGACGAGCACGCTCTAGGCCTGCTCTACCGCCAGTACGGGCCCAGCCTGCGGCACGCCATTCGGCGCCTGGTGTGCCAGGAGGAGCTGGTGCAAGATATCCTGCAGGAAGGCTTGCTGCGCATCTGGCTCCACATCGGACGATACGACCCGGCCCGGGGCCGACTCTTTACCTGGATGCAGCGCATCTGCTGCTACCACGCCATCGACGTGCTACGCAGCGCTCGTCATCACCTGCATAGCCGGAGTCAGTCCCTGGACACGGACGTGGCCCGCTACCTGCCGGCTCCCTGCACCTTCCAGCCCGAGCACATCGGCGTGCGCGAGCTCACCCAGCGCCTCAAGCCTGCGCACCGCGAGCTGATTGAACTGCTCTACTTTCAGGGCTACACCCATGTGGAAGCGGCCGAGGAGTTAGGCCTGCCCCTGGGCACGGCCAAAACGCGGGCCCGAGTGGCCCTACTCGCCCTGAGCAAGCTGGCTCATTAGCGCGGAGTTAGGCCCAGCAAAGTAAAGTCACGCCGATTGCCTGTTGCAGGACGACGACGATGCGCGCGGCCTTTTTGTATGGATACACTCAAGAGGCTTGCACGGCTGCCGCCTCCAGCCCGACCAAGCTGGCTCCTAGTGTTCTATACCGCCGGGCGCGGGCTGGCCCCTGAAGCCCGGAAGGATCTTAGCTTATGGGATAAAGCGCCCCGGCAATGGAAGGTCCTACTTGCCCGCGCTCCACGGCTTGCGCATACTGCAGGCGCTCATGGTGAAACAGAGAGAGGATGGTTTTCGGCGCCTGCTGCTGCGCCGGCCGCGGGTAGTGCGTGGTGACCTGCAGCCGGTAAGCGCCGGCGAAGGTGAGCGTGAGGCTCACGGCCTCGGCCGTGGGCCGGGGACGGGCCGTGAGGCTGAGCGGCGAATAGGGCGTGGCGGCCTGCACGGCTTGGGCCAGCGTATACAGCGCGTAGGCCTGGGCGACGGGGTCCCCCGGCTCGAGGTGACTTAAGGCAGCGCGCAAGGCGCCCCAGAAGGGCGGAGTCGAGAGCATAAGAAGGAGGGCGGTAGGGCTACGGAAGGGCAAGCTGGACACTAGTGAGCACTTTTCCTAGCGCCGACGGAACGGCTCGGCCGACGACCCAGCCAAAGGGAGTGGGCAGGGTAAGGGTTAGTGGGTACCGAAGCGGAAAGGGCGACGTGCGAGGTCACGTCCGCGCCGGCCACACCGTGCTGGAAGTACACGAGAACGGGCCCATTTGCCGCGCCTGTTCACCCTGTTAGAGCGCTTTCATGACCACGTCGAGGGCTCGGGCGTGGGCCTGTACCTGGTGCAACAGCTGGTGGAGAACGAAGGGGCCGCCTAGAAGTCACCAGCGAACTGGGCAAAGGTTCCACCTTTTGGGTGTACTTCCCCCCGCAAAGGCCCGTTACCCACATCCAGTAGTCGACGCGGGCGCAACCCCTTATGTCAGGAGAACTCCGTCGTATCCGGGGCCGAGTGCAGCCAACGGCGTAGTTGCTCGGCAACCACCTGTAAGCTGGGGAGGGAAGCGGGCGCGGTGCCCGTACGGGCCGCGAGTTGCGTTAGGAGCCATTGTTGCTCGTCGAGGTGGCGCAGGCAGACCCAGAGGGTGCGCGTCAGGTTATGGTCGAGGGCCGTGGCCAGGTGCTCGGCGGAGAACTCGTGGCCCAGGGAGCAGCAGTAAGTGCCCGGTAGCCGGTGCACGGCTAGGACGCTGCCACAAGAGGGACAGGTGAGGGGAACGGGGTGGTCAGAAAGCGGCATAGTCAAAGTGAAGGGGAAAATCCCGTTGAAGTAGGGCTAACCTGTAAAATCTCATATTGCACAGTCGCCGCGTCGGAAGCCGCCCTACCTCCGGGAAGTGTCCGGGGGACGGATCATGTGTAACAACACCCCCTTGCCCTGCCGGGTCAACCCTTCCGCTGAATCCCGAGAGGACCAGCCAAAAGGAACGGGTCGAGCCATCCTCAAGTCAAGCTTATATTGGTAAAAGGCCGCCCAAGTGGTCGGCGCCAGCCACGTCGGAAAACCGATGACCACCCCATGCTGACCCAAAGCCTGGCCGCTTGGCTCGCGGGCGAGCGGCCAGGCTTTGGGTCAGCATGGGGTGGTCATCGACTAGGAACAAGCGGCAAGGCGAGGTCATAGGCAAAGGAAGCAACTAATAATGGCGGAAGAAGCCCTAGGTACACCGGCTTTGGACTAGCCGCCGCACGAGCGGCTAGCAAGGAAGTCGGGCCAGCACGCTGGTGCCGCGGGGC
>NZ_JBSWBR010000018.1:0-3591 GCF_054051685.1 Hymenobacter sp. HD11105
GTCGCTGGGGCTCCGCTGCCGCCCAGGCAACAACGCTACCTATCCACCTCACAAGTAGCAACGCCAGGAGTACGCGTAGTCGCATAGGCACTAATCGGAGGAGAACTGGTAGGACTCCTAAGTAACGAATGATTATCCCGGGTTCCGCCTACCTTCTTATAAATTGTGGGCACGGTAGTATGCCCATTCTTACCCGCTGTAGCTTACTTCAACCTGGAGGACAATTAGAAAATGAAAGGCCGTTGCTATGTAGGCCTCAGTTAAAAGGTTGGTTTACCAGGTAATGGGTGGGCGTGCAGGCAGCAGAATCCTCCGCGTTAGCGCGGGCCTTTAGGAAAGTAAAAAATAGACAAAAACTAGAGGTGGTGGCTATTCGTCAACTGGTTCTCTTTCCTTGTTTTATCGCTAAACATAATGCGGATTCTAAGACACAGATCAGAACGCCCTGTTCGTTTAGCACCAGGCTCCCTCGGGGCTCCACCGCCCGCCTTGTCGGTACCATCACGCGCAAGGCGTATATCTTCGCGGGCCGCTGCGCCGTCCCGGCCCAGCTGTTCCCCCTCAACGTGTCTGGTGCCATGCCGCGGCTCGCCCCTTACTTTCGCCGCCACCCCCAGCAGCTTTTCCTGCTCGATGGCGGGGGCGCGCTCTTGTCTGCCGGCTGCCTGGGCGTGGTGACCCTCGCTTTTGCCGAGCGCTTCGGCCTGCCGCGCCCCGTCTTGCTCGCCCTCACGGTGTTGGCGGGGGGGTACGCTGTCTTCTCACTTAGCTGTTTCTACCTGGTGCGGGAGCAGTGGCGACGGTGGTTGACCCTGGTGTGGCGGGGCAACGTGCTCTACTGCGGCCTGGTAGTCGGCGGCGTCTGTGGTTATTTTTACCGCCAGTTGACGCCGTTAGGAGCCGTCTATTTCCTTGGGGAAGCATTGATCATCCTGGCCCTGGCCGCCCTGGAGCGCCGGGTAACCAGGTTCCTGCCCCCGGCGGGGCTATCCGCCAAGGGGGGGGGGCTAGCAGTTGATGATCAGGGAATTATCAGGGCTACTAGTCCGAAGCAAGACTTGCGGTTCATCTTCGGCTGATGGTAAGGTCATCGCCTTGCCCGCCTTTGATTCTTTTCCTTGCCTTCTAGGCTCCCTGGACAACTGCCCCTAGTGGTATCGCTGAGTATCCAAGGTCTGGTCCCGGGGGAGCCGCGGGCGTAGCCGAAAGGGTGGATCAGGGGGTCAACAAGTGAGGTTTTGAAAGATACCTAGCTGGTTCTTTCTGACCCGACTACTTGGCCTCCCTGTTGTCCCTGTTTTGGGAACTAAAGCCAGGAAGGGACAGAGCCCAAATCCGATGACTTGATGAACCGCGTATGGCGCCTAGTTTGAGGTAGGTCATTGGGCTGATCAGCCGCCCCACCACGATGGGTAGTGTAAGCTGGGCGATAACCCCCTTCGCCCGAAGGTAGTATGAGTAAAAGGGCCCACCGGCTCGGCGCCTGGTCCTCGGTTCTGACCGCAAGAATGCCTCTGCCTCCCCGCTCCGTGCCCGGTGCGCGCCGCGCGCCCGTTCTTTACTCGTTTACGTTTCCTTTTACTACCACCCATGAAAACAAGTCAAGCGGCTCTTTGGGGCCTCGTCGCGGGTACCGCCGGCGTCGCGGCCATGACCCTGGCCGAAAAGCTCGAGCAGCGCCTTACCCACCGCCCCAACTCCTATATGCCCGCCGAAACGCTGGAGCGGCTGCTGGGCTTGGCTCCCCGCCCGAACGAGCAGCGCCTGGGCCGTAACTGGGCCATGCACTGGGGACAAGGGATAGTGGTCGGCGCGGTGCGGGGCGTTATGGCCGCCCGCGGCGTGCGCGGGGCGGTGGGCTCGTTTTTATTCATGAACCTGCGGCTGCTCACGGACCAGACCCTGGAAAACGCCACAGGGGCCGGCTCGCTGCCCTGGACCTGGCCGCGGGACGAGCAGGTCATTGACTTACTGCACAAAGGCATTTATGCCTTCGTAACGGGGACGGTGGCGGACCGCTTAGTAACGGGCCCGCCCCGCCCCCTCGTGGCCCGGCCGGGCTGGCGTACGGGCTACCCGGCCTAAGGTGCCAGCGCCTACTGCTTGCCAGGGAGGTCAAGTGGCCTAGCCTTGGTCTTGGTTGAACGGGTGAGCCACCTGTTACCCCAGGGGAAAGTAGATCAGGTTGACCTTCTAGGCCACGGGGACGGGAGTGGCCGCCGGTGTGGGCGGGCCAGACCGACCTAGCAGTACGCAGGCGAAGCCGGCTCCCATTAGAGCCAGGGCGGCCCCCACCAGCTCGGGGGAGGTATACCCGTAGCCGGCCGCCAGGGGCAAGCCGCCCAGAAAGGCCCCCAGGACATGGCCCAGGTTGAAGGCCGCCTGCGTCACCGACGCCCCCAGCAGCTGGGCGCCTTTCGAGGACTGAATCATCAGGATCTGGATCGGGGCGGCCAGGGCCAGGGAGCAGCTACCGGCTACAAACGTCATCAGGAGGGATAAGGCTTGATTTTCCGATACGAAGAAGATGATCAGTAGGGTCCCCGCCATGGCCAGCAGCAACACCAGGCAGGCCGTTACGGACGGAAAGCGGTCGGCCAGCTTGCCGCCCCCTAGGTTGCCCACAAACATACCCAGCCCCACCAGCATCATGATGTAAGGCACGTAGGCGGCGGGAAAGCGCGAGACCTCCGTCATCCAGGGTGCGATGTAACTCACCCAGCCAAACAAGCCCCCCGTCCCGATGGCCGTGATCAGGATGATCAGCCACGTGTCCACGCGCGTAAACAGGGCCAGCGCGGCGCGGGGGCTACGGGCCTGCTGCACCGGCAGAGTGGGCAGTACGAAATAAAGGGCCAGCAGCGTCAGCAGGCCCGTGCCGCCTGTCCCCGCCAGCGCATAGCGCCAGGAATAGTCCTGCCCAATGAAGGTGCCCAGCGGCACAGTCAGCAGATTGGCAATGGTCAGGCCCGCAAACAGGACGGCAATAGACTGGGCCTGCTTGCCCTCAGGGGCTAGCCGACTGGCTACCACGGACCCCACCCCGAATAAGGCGCCGTGCGGCAAACCTGAGAGCAGCCGGGTCAGGCACAGCAGGGGGTTGTTGGGGGCGAAGGCCGAGAGCGAATTGCAAACCGTAAACAGGAGCATTAACAGCAGCAGCTTTTTCGGCGCTAGGTTACGTCCCAGCGCCGTCAGCAGCGGGGGCCCGATGACCACGCCCAGCGCGTAGGCCGCAATGCCATACCCCGCCTGGGGGATGGAGACGTCGAAGTCGCGGGCGATAGCGGGCAGCAAGCCCATCAGGACGAACTCGGTAGTGCAAATGGCCAAGCCAAGCCCCCGAGCGCGAGCGGCAATAGTTGTTTGTTTACAAGGTAAGCAGCTAGAGAAAGAAGGAGTACCAGGCCCCGGCGGGCGCGGGGCTAGGCAGCAGGATTGCTTTCCAAAGCGGTCAGGAGCTGATCGAGCGAAAGGTCCCCGCGCACAAACTGGTCGAGCAGGTGCTGTTCGGCCGGGGTAGGCGTCAGCCGGGTGCCGTGGGTGAGCGGCTGGGCGAACGCGAGCACGCGGCGACGGTCCTGGGGCGTA
>NZ_JBSWBR010000019.1:0-3271 GCF_054051685.1 Hymenobacter sp. HD11105
TAAACGCGGGCAGCCCCCCGCATCCCGGGTGAGGGGGACGCTGGGGGGCTGCGCTGAAAGTAAGGTTGGCGGCGACCGACTCTCCCACCGGTGAAGGTAGTACCATAGGCGCTCCGGGGCTTAACTGCTCTGTTCGGAATGGGAAGAGGTGAACACCCGGGCTAAAGCCACCATTACTGGCGGTCGTGGCTAGTTCACAGCCACAACAAATAACGTTGACGTAGGGACGAATAAGAAGAAGAGAGAAAAAGAGCTGGTATTGGGTAAGTGTTCGAGTCATTAGTACTACTCGGCTCAGCCATTTCGGACCTTCCACCTGTAGCCTATCAACGTGGTAGTCTACCACGACTCTTCGTATATGAGAGATCTCATCTTGAGGTGAGTTTCGCACTTAGATGCTTTCAGCGCTTATCTCATCCCAGCGTAGCTACCCGGCGCTGCAGCTGGCGCCACAACCGGTGCACTAGCGGCTGGTCCATCCCGGTCCTCTCGTACTAAGGACAGGTCCTCGCAAATCTCTAACGCCCACCACAGATAGGGACCGAACTGTCTCACGACGTTCTGAACCCAGCTCGCGTGCCACTTTAATCGGCGAACAGCCGAACCCTTGGGACCTTCTCCAGCCCCAGGACGTGACGAGCCGACATCGAGGTGCCAAACCTCCCCGTCGATATGAGCTCTTGGGGGAGATCAGCCTGTTATCCCCGGCGTACCTTTTATCCTTTGAGCGATGGCCCTTCCATGCGGAACCACCGGATCACTATATCCGTCTTTCGACCCTGCTCGGCTTGTAGGCCTCACAGTCAAGCCCGCTTCTGCTATTGCGCTCTGCGTACGGTTACCAAGCGTACTGAGCGGACCTTTGAAAGCCTCCGATACTCTTTTGGAGGCGACCACCCCAGTCAAACTACCCACCAGACACTGTTTCCCCGTCTCGGAGATTAGGCACCGAGTAACACAAGGGTGGTATTTCAACGTTGGCTCCCCGAGAGCTGGCGCCCCCGGCTCATAGCCTCCCACCTATCCTACACATGTGTTACCCAGCGTCAATGTCAAGCTATAGTAAAGGTGCACGGGGTCTTTCCGTCCCGTGGCGGGTACTCGGCATCTTCACCGAGACTACAATTTCACCGAGCTCACGGCTGAGACAGCGCCCAGATCGTTACACCATTCGTGCAGGTCGGAACTTACCCGACAAGGAATTTCGCTACCTTAGGACCGTTATAGTTACGGCCGCCGTTTACCGGGGCTTCGATTCAAACCTTCGCCTTGCGACTAAGTTCCCCTCTTAACCTTCCGGCACCGGGCAGGTGTCAGACCTTATACTTCCGCTTACGCGTTCGCAAAGTCATGTGTTTTTGTTAAACAGTCGCCTGGGCCTTTTCACTGCGGCTTCTTGTCTTGCGACAAGGAAGCGACCCTTCTCCCGAAGTTACAGGTCCATTTTGCCGAGTTCCTTGGCCGTGATTCACTCGAGCCCCTCAGGATACTCTCCTTGACTACCTGTGTCGGTTTGCGGTACGGGTTACACTAAGATTAAAACGCTTAGCAGGTTTTCTTGGCAGTCTGATTAGGCAAACTATCCCCGTGGCCGAGGCCGTAGGGTACTATCACGTTTCAGCTACAAGAGCGGATTTTCCTACTCTCGCAATACCTACGCGCTTCAACGGGCACTTCCGTCCGCCCGCGTTGCTTTCACTTCTGCGTCACTGCATCACTTCTTGGTGTAAGTGCTGGAATATCAACCAGCTGTCCATCGACGTAGCCTCTCGGCGTAGCCTTAGGTCCCGACTAACCCTGCTCCGATTAGCGTTGAGCAGGAAACCTTAGTCTATCGGGGGGCGGGTTTCTCACCCGCCTTATCGTTACTCATGCCTACATTTGCTTTTCTAGCCGCTCCAGCACGCCTGACAGCATACCTTCACCGCTGCTAGAATGCTCCCCTACCACTTGCATATAATGCAAATCCATCGCTTCGGTACCGGACTTGATGCCCGCGTATTATCGATGCCCTCTCGCTCGACCAGTGAGCTGTTACGCACTCTTTAAATGAATGGCTGCTTCCAAGCCAACATCCTGGCTGTCAAGGCAAGTGGACCTCCTTTGTTCAACTTAGTCCGAATTTAGGGACCTTAGCGGATGGTCTGGGTTCTTTCCCTCTCGGCATGGGACCTTAGCACCCCACGCCTCACTGCCGGCTATATTACGTGGCATTCGGAGTTCATCAGGATTCGGTAGGCTATGACACCCCCTAGTCCTATTGGTAGCTCTACCTCCACGTAACTCAACGCCGACGCTGTACCTAAATACATTTCGGGGAGTACGAGCTATTTCTCAGTTTGATTGGCCTTTCACCCCTACCCACAACTCATCCAAATCCTTTTCAACGGAAACTGGTTCGGGCCTCCAGTTGGTTTTACCCAACCTTCACCCTGGTCATGGGTAGATCACAAAGTTTCGCGTCTACCCCCCCTGACTCTGCGCCCTATTCAGACTCGCTTTCGCTGCGGCTCCATGACTCTAGTCATTTAACCTTGCCAGGGAGGAGTAACTCGTAGGCTCATTATGCAAAAGGCACGCCGTCACCCCACTCAAGGGCTCCGACCGCTTGTAAGCACACGGTTTCAGGTTCTTTTCACTCCCTTATTCAGGGTTCTTTTCACCTTTCCCTCACGGTACTGGTTCACTATCGGTCTCTCAGGAGTATGTAGCCTTAGCGGATGGTGCCGCTGGATTCAGAGGGGATTTCTCCGGTCCCCCCCTACTCAGGAATCCTCTACCGTGCTTGACTTGCTCGCTTACGGGATTCTCACCCTCTATGATCGACTTTCCCACGTCGTTCAGCTAAAATCAAACAATCAGATGTTGAGGTCCTACAACCCCGCGCTGGCCGTAACCAGCTCGGTTTGGGCTCGTCCCCGTTCGCTCGCCACTACTTAGGGAATCATTGTTATTTTCTGTTCCTCCGGGTACTTAGATGTTTCAGTTCCCCGGGTTTGCCCGTCTAGCACTAAAGCTAGACGCCCCTGTGCTTCACACAGGTGGGTTGCCCCATTCGGATACCCGCGGATCACTTCGTATGTGCCAATCCCCGCGGCTTTTCGCAGCTTATCACGTCCTTCTTCGCCTCTGAGAGCCTAGGCATCCCCCGTGTGCCCTTGTTTACTTACCTATCCCTGCCCGAAGGCAGGGGGCTCATAACAAGAAACCACTAAAAGTAGTCCTCGCTTCTTTTCTTTTTCTTCTTACTCGTTATCCTACGTCAAAGAAC
>NZ_JBSWBR010000020.1:0-2762 GCF_054051685.1 Hymenobacter sp. HD11105
GCCAAGTCGGATACTACCCTGCCTGCTAGTGCCCGTAACCCGCGGCGGGTGTTCTTCAAAATGGTGCTCTATACAGATAGGGGCTCCAATGTGAAGGAAGAAAAGGTAACTATTTTCTTTGGCGACGGAACCAGCAGTGGTCTGGGTGCTATCCAAAGGGCGGTATTCCGGCAGATATCACCCGATACGGATATCAACGTCTTTTATTTCGAGCATACCTACAGTGCTCCCAGAAGTTATACTGTAAGCTATATAGGAGAGAATCGAAACTTCAATGTTCGTAATATGTCTGATTCTGGTAGTCAGACATTTTATATCTCTACCCGCATTACCATTGCCCCGGAGCTAGGGGTCAACCGCTCCCCGGTGTTGAACGCCCCCGCCTTTGACAAGGCGGGCAACAATCAAGTCTGGCTGCACAACCCCGCGGCCTCCGATGCCGATGGCGACTCCTTAGCGTTTGAATTGCAGCCAAGCCGCCAGGTGCCGGAGCAGGTAGAAGGTACAATTGCTAATGGTAACGTGCCAAACGTTGCTGTCACCAATAGTTATGTTTATCCTAATCTTACTCCCCCTCGTGGAGTACAGGTTTTCTATTTAGGAAACCCTGGTGGCGGCCCTTCCACGTTTACCCAGGATCCGATAACCGGGCAGGTGGTCTGGAATGCCCCGAACGTGGCGGGGCTCTACAACTTCGCTTTCGTAGTTAAAGAATACCGGCGAACGGGCACTGGCCCCGCCCGCCTGATCGGGGAGGTAATCCGCGATATGCAGATTCTGGTGGAAGCCACCAACAACCTGCGGCCCACGATTACGATTCCGCCGGATATCTGCGTGGTGGCCGGGACGCCCATCACCCAGACCGTGACGGCCACTGACCCCAATAATGATGCGATAACGTTGGCCGCCTTTGGGGGAATCTTCCCGCCCGCTACCTTTAATCAGACCGCCACCGGCCCGCCCCAGGCCAGCGGCGTCTTCCGCTGGACCCCCCAGTGCGCGGACGTGGCCTCGGATCCCTACACGGTCGTGTTCAAGGCCGATGACCGGCCACCGTCCGGTAGCACGACGTTGATTGACGAGAAAGCGTGGCGCATCACGGTGGTGGGGCCACCCCCGCAGAACCTGGGCGTGCGCGGCGAGGGCAACACGGCTATCCTGACCTGGGACCGCTACACCTGCACCAACGCTAGTCGTATTCTGATTTACCGCAAAGAGGGGCCGTCCACCTTTGTGCCCGGGCCCTGCGAGACGGGCATCCCCGCTTCCTCCGGCTTTGTGCAAATCGGGGAAGTGCCGGTGGGCACGGACATCTTCCGCGACACGCGCAACGGCCTGGGCCTGGAGCGGGGCAAGAACTACTGCTACCGCATCTACGCCGAGTTTCCCCGGCCCAAGGGCGGGGCCAGCATTGCCTCCCAGGAGGTCTGCCTGAATCTGGAGGGGCAGAGCGCCCTGCTCACCCACGTGACGGTCGATCGGACGGACGCCACCACGGGCGCTATCACCGTGCGCTGGACCAAGCCCACCAGCCAGACGGGCTTCATCCCGCCCGTGGGCTACCGCTTGCTGCGCTCCGTGGGTACAGGTACGCCCACGGTGGTGCTGACCACCTCTGACTTGGACCAGCTCTCGTTCGTGGACACCGGGATTAACACGCTGGCCAATACCTTCACCTACCGGCTCGAGTTCTTCAGCAATGCCGTCGCCGGGCCGGGCTCGGCCGTGCTCACGGAAACGTCGACCGCCTCGAGTGTGCGCCTGGAAGGCACGGCCGACGTGTCGAACCCCGCCCTGAACCGCATCACCCTGACCTGGACCTACGCCGTGCCCTGGAACAATGCCTTGCGGCCCACCACCGTCTACCGCCGGGACCCGGCCCCGGGCAGCCCGTTTGTGCCGGTCGGCACGGTGACGGGCACGGCGACGGGGGGCACTTTTGTCGATCAGGGCACCTCGGCCCAGCCCCTGCGCAAAGGCCAGATCTACTGCTACTACGTCGAAACCAACGGCACGTATTCTCTGCCTGGCGTCCCGGATCCGCTGCTCAATAAAAGCCAGGAGCGGTGCATTGCCCTCAATACGGTGCCCTGTCCGCCGGTACTGACGTTGGTGCCCACCAATTGCGATAGCCTCGCGGCCCTGCCCAGCTTCCCCGCCCCCGGCCAGGTATACAGCAATACGCTGCGCTGGACGCTGGGCAACACGCCCCCGGACTGCAGCCGCGGCATTGCCTACTACCGCATTCTCTACCGCGAGACGCCCGAGGGGAACTTCGTAGCGCTCGACTCGGTGACCCAGCAAAGCTACGTAGACCGGCTGGATCGGGACCGGCCCACCCGGCCGGGCAAAGCCACCTTTGCCGGCTGCTACGCGATCCAGGCCGTGGACTCGGTGGGCAATCGCAGCGTGCTGAGCAACGTTGAGTGCAAGGACAACTGCCTGTTTTTTGTGCTGCCCAATATCTTCACCCCGAATGCGGACCTGCGCAACGATACGTTCCGGCCGAAGGTGGCCAGCCCGCTGCGCCGCACCCGCTTCCAGGCCTTCAACCGCTGGGGCGTGAAGGTGTACGAGAGCGAGCAGAACCCCTTTATCGAGTGGGCAGGCACGAGCAATGCGGGCGAGAACCGCGGGGGCGTACCGGTGAGCGCGGGCGTGTACTACTACATCGCCGAAGTGGAGTTTGCCGACTTTACCAGCACCACGCGCACCTACAAAGGCTGGGTCGAAATCACCCGCTAAGCTAATCGGGCAAGTAC
>NZ_JBSWBR010000021.1:0-1810 GCF_054051685.1 Hymenobacter sp. HD11105
GAGCTATCGACGTGGAGGTGGCCGTGCAGATATTCCACGCGGGCCCGGACCCCGCGCAGGCCGATGCCGGCGGCCGGGGCGTGGGGGGCAAAGCCCTGCCCATTATCTTCTATAAATACTTCGAGGGTGGCCGGGTGGCGCAGCACCTGCACCTGCACTTCACTGGCCGCGGCGTGCCGCACGGCGTTATGCAGCAGCTCGGCGGCAATGCGGTACGCGGCGTGCTGCAGGGGGGCGGGTACCGCGTCAATACCGGGGCCGAAATACGGGTGTACCACGGGGTGGCCCTGCAGATTAACTAAGTCCACGAGCGCTTGCAGCGCCGCCGAGAGGCTGCCCATCCCATTCCCCACCGGCAGCAGGGCGTGGCTGAACGTGCGCACATCGTCCCGTACGTGACACAATAAGACCTCGACCTGGCGGCCCACCGCCTCGGCCGCGGGCGACGTGGCCAGGGCTGCGCGCATGTCGGGTCCTTGCCAGGCCAGGTGCAGGGCCATCAGGTTTGGGCCCAGGGCATCGTGGAGTTCGCGGGCCAGCTGCGCGCGCTCTTCCTCCTGGGCGGCAATCAGGCGCGCACTTTGGGCGTTGCGCAGCGTGAGCTGCCGCAGGCGCAGCAGCGCATTGTGGCGCAGGGTGTGCCGGAAGCGGCCGGTGAGCAAGGCGCTGAGCACCACTAGTTCCAGTCCCAAGCCCCAGGCCAGGGGATTGGGGTACACGGGATTGAAGCTGGTCAGGCCCGCGTGATTCAGCCAAAACACGGCGAAGCCGGTGAAGAAGAAAAAATAGGTAAGCGTGTAGAAGGCCGCCAGCCGGCGGTGCTGCCGCCGGCGCGCCAGCAGCACCGCCAGGAGCGTCACCCAGCCGTAGGCAAAGACGGCCAGCAGCAGCAGCTCGCGCGTCGTGTTCAGCCCGCGCACCAGCAGCAAGCTGTGGCGCACCGCCCAGGGCAACAGGGCCGCGTACCCCAGTACAAAGACGACCGCCGCGCTGGCCAGCCCGTTGCCCACGCGTTCCAGTCCGGGCCAGCCGCTGCGCAGGCGCAGAAACAGCTGCATAATTTTAAGGCCGATGACCGAGGCCAGCAGCATTAAGTTGAACTGGCCGACCAGCCAGAGCAGGCGGTACCCGCTGGCGGGCAGCAGCAGGGCATCGAGCCCGTCCTCCATGAGCAGAAACAGAGTTACGCACCCCACGTAGGCCACGTACCAGAGGTAAATCCGGTCCCGCAGGAAAGCAAAGAGCACCAGGCTGAATAAGGCGCTGCCTAGGTAAAAGCCCAGCAGCCACACCCAGTGCCGCTCAAAGGGGAAGGTCATCTCCCAGGCCAGAAAATGCTCGGCGGTTTCAATATAGGTGGGCAGGTATACGCCCCCCGTATGTACCTCCACGCGCAGGTAGAGCTCAGCTGTCTCGTGCGGGTCCAGGGTAAAGGGAAAGCTCAGGGAGCGGGCCGGGTAAGGGCGCGCGGCGGCGGGTACCCACGAGCTGGCGGCGCCGAGTCGGGTAAAGGAGGCCTCGCCCGAGCGGCGGCAGTAAAGGGCGGCGCTGTCGGCAAAGTTGAACAGGCTCCACAAAAAGCGCAGGCGCTCGGGTTCCGTGTTGCGCACCACCAGGCGCAGCCACACCCGCTCATGCAGCAGGCCCAGGTTCAGGGGCTCCTGCCAGGGGCCGGGCCGAAACTGACCCGCCTGCCACTGGTGTTCGACGTGGGTCAAGGCTACGGGGGTGCTAAAGGGCTCCGTGTAATAGCGGTAGGCTTCGGAAATGTGCGGGCCCTTGGGGTCTTGAAGCAGTAGGGTATCGCGCA
>NZ_JBSWBR010000023.1:0-1282 GCF_054051685.1 Hymenobacter sp. HD11105
CCTGGAGTGGATTCTCACTCACGACTCCAGCCCCAAGATTACCTACGCCGGTGACCCGTGGATGCTTTATTGCGGGACGCTGCTATTGCCCGAGGAGCAGAAGAATAGATTGCAATATGTCTGGAATGCTAACTGGCCTGAGGTACGCTATTTTCTGACCACTTATCACCAACACAATTATCCTCATTCCTACCCCGATAGCGTGGGGTTGGGTCGAGAAGTATATACAATTAAGGCTAATGGCCTTCCCATTCTTTCAGTGTATCGGCAATGAAAAAGCAATTAGTGTTGATGACAGAGCAGCTTTCTTTCCACCCATATGCCATTTAGCCGGTTTTTCCCAAAGTCGTTGACCACTGCTCACTTAGTGGTAAGTCTGTTCTTCGGGCTGTTACTTCTAACCGGCTTACTAGTGCACCGCGACTACGGCGTATCCACCGATGAGCCCAATAACCACCTCAACGGCCTAGTGAGCGCCAAGTATCTAGCCCAACTGGTAGCGCCTGAGGTAGCGGCCCGTCAGCCGACTAACCACTTGATACCTAACATGCGGTCCTTCCGCGACGCTGATCACGGCGTCGCTTTTGAGTTGCCGATGGTAGTGCTTAGCTACCTATTCACCCGCCATGATGCTCAGGCTTACTACCAGTTGCGTCATCTACTTATCTTTTTTGTGTTCGTGTTGGGCGTCTGGGCTTTGTACAGATTGGGTACCATCCGGTTTAGGGACTGGCGCTGTGGACTTTTGGGGGCCGGTATGCTCGTGCTTTCTCCCCGTTTTTTTGCCGAATCTTTTTACAATGGCAAAGACATCGTGTACATGGCCTTGTTTACGGTGGCTATCTATACGCTTGCCCGCTTGTTGCAGCGGCCTACGGCCGGACGAGCCGTGGTACACGGACTAGCTACTGCTTTCGCCGTTGATGTACGGGTGCAGGGCCTGTTGCTAATCCTGGTGACACTGGTGATGCTAGCAGCGGAGGCCGCTACCCGGCCGGCCGCTGAGTTGCCTCGCCAACGCGTGCTTGGGCTGGGCGCACTTTACGTAGTGGCGGCTTTGGTCTTTATTTTTATTGGCTGGCCTTATCTGTGGGCAACACCTTTGCCTGAGCTCCTCAATGTATCCCAACGCATTAGTCAGTACTCGCTTTGGCCTGGTCGAGTAACCTATTTTGGGCAAATCCTGGCAGGTCATCAGATACCGTGGCACTACATTCCGGTCTGGATCGGGTTGACTACGCCGGTGCCCTATCTCGTGGCCGCGGGGCTGGGTTTGCTAGCT
>NZ_JBSWBR010000024.1:0-974 GCF_054051685.1 Hymenobacter sp. HD11105
GCAATCGGAATGGCGAGGTCGATTAGTACGATGACGCCGGAGAAGAAATACAGGGGCAGGGTGGCGTAGTGCAGGCGCTGGCGCCCACTCAGCCGGGCCCAGAGCCGGGGCACGACGGTCAACAACAGCTCGAAGCTGCCGCGGGCCCACTTCAGTTGCTGGGCATAGTATGCGGCCAAGGAGGCCGGCACCAGCCCGCGGCTGACAATGACGGGCGCGTAGACCGACTTCCAGCCCTGCGCATGCAGACGCAGGGCCGTGTGCATGTCCTCCGTCAGCCCGGCCGCGTGTCCGCCAATCGAGTCCAGGGCCGCGCGCCGAAACGTGCAGTTGGCCCCGATGGCCTGGGCCGTGTTGTAGGCGTTCATGCCCATCATCAGGGGCCCGTAGAAGTGGTAGGTCTGCTCGGCTGCCCCGCGGGCAATCAAGCTCTCTTGCTGGTTGCCGTAGGCCTGCACCACTTGCACGTAGCCCACACGCGGGTCGGCAAAGTAGCCCACCACCTGATCCAGAAAGTCGGGCGTGGGAGCGTGGTCCGGGTCGAGCACCACGCACAACTCGCCCGTGGCCTGGCGCAGGGCATTGTTGATGTTGCCGGCCTTGGCGTCCACCTTGACGGGGCGCGTGACGTGCACCACGCCCAGCTGCTGGCAGAGCTGGCGCAGGTAGGGGTCGTCGCCCTCGTCGCAGAGGTAGCTGGTGTGGGGGTAGGTAATAGCTTGCATGGCCCGCAGCGTAGCCTCGATCATGGCCAGGGGCTCGCCCGGGCAGGCCGTGGTGAGCACATCCACGGAGTAGGCCGGGGCCGGGGCGGCCGCTACTGGCTGGGGCGCCTGGGGCACACTCACTTGCACGTAGTGGTACCACTCGTGGAGCATGCGCAGCAGCTTGAAGCCCAACGAGATGCTCAGCAGCCAGAACAGGGGCGGGTAGCCTATGTGCTCCGGCCGCGCAAACCACCACACAAAATGAAC
>NZ_JBSWBR010000025.1:0-871 GCF_054051685.1 Hymenobacter sp. HD11105
CCCGAGGCGCGCATTTCCCTCAAGCCCGGCAAGGTACGCGCCTTGAATTACCTCTGTAGCCTGGCCGTGGATACGGCCCGCGGGGTTATCAGCCACGTGCAGGCTGATTTGGCCGATAGTCGGGACAGTGTGCACTTGCCGCAACTCGTCCAGCAACTGCAGCAGCGGTTGCTCGCCCAGGGCTTACCCCTGCTGGATCTAGTCGCCGATACGAACTACTCCAACGGGGTGAATTACGCCTTGCTCGAACAGTGGGGCATCACGCCCTGGATTCCCGTGTTCGGCAAATACAAGCCCGACATCGACGGCTTTCCCTATGATGCCGAGGTGGACTGCTTCACCTGCCCTGCGGGCAAGCAGCTCCCCTTCAAGGGCTACGAGAAGAATCTAGATGGCAGCCTGTTAAAGCTCTATCGCGCCTCCACCCGCGATTGCCGGCTCTGCCCGCGCAAAGCCACCTGCGCGCCCAAAAGCAACAAGCGCACGATCACGCATACGGCCTATGATCCGCAGTACCGCCGGGCTTTCCAGCGGCAGCAGAGCCGGCAGGGGCACCGCCTGCGCCTGGTGCGTCAGAGCACGGTGGAACCCGTGTTTGGTAGTCTGCTCCAGCACTATGGGCTACGGCGAGTCAGCACGCGGGGCCGGAGTAGTGCCCATAAAACGATGCTTCTGGCCGCTATGGCCTACAACCTAAAAAAGCTCCTAAAGTACCGGCCCCAACAGCGCCTGGGCTTAGCTGTCGCGCTGCCTAAACCCCCGCCACCTCCTGCTATTCTGTTTTTTCAGCTCTAAATCAGGGACTGCGGCGGTATAGGTCAGCTAGCAAAACACGAAGACAACGGGCGACAGAGACTTCTGCAACAGCCAC
>NZ_JBSWBR010000026.1:0-482 GCF_054051685.1 Hymenobacter sp. HD11105
GTGGCTGTTGCAGAACCCGTAATCCAGTTCGTCGTTCGGCGCGTAGCAGGAGCATGCAAGGTCAGAAGCAGTTCACCGACAAGGAGGTCACGCGCTTTCGGCTCTCCGAGCGCGTACCGCCGCACAATTTCTACCGCCGCCTCGCGGAACTCGTGGATTGGCATTTTCTCTACGAGGAAACCAAAGCGCTTTATAGCCACACGGGGCAGCCCTCGCTCGACCCCGTCGTCTTCTTTAAGCTGATGCTAGTCAGCCGGCTGGAAAACCTGGTCAGTGACCGGCGCTTAGTGGAGCATTGCGCCTTACGGCTCGATATCCTGTACTTTCTGGGCTACGAAGTGGATGAGGACTTACCCTGGCACTCCACCATCAGCCGCACCCGGCAGCAGTATCCTATTGCTCTCTTCGAGCAGCTATTTGACCACGTCTTTGCCCAGTGCGTGGACCAGGGCCTGGTCGCGGGCGATACCCAGGCGGTGGAC
>NZ_JBSWBR010000027.1:0-406 GCF_054051685.1 Hymenobacter sp. HD11105
GACCTTGCTCACGACGTAATTATTCGGGTCAGATGGTTTTACAACCTATTCGTTACTCCTTTCATTCAACGTTTTTTGAGGATTCAGTTCTTCTCCATAGTAGTTAGTATGGGAGGAAGTTGACTCGGGCTAGTAGCTCAGGTGGTTAGAGCGCGACACTGATAATGTCGAGGTCCGTGGTTCGAGTCCACGCTGGCCCACAGAGGGAAGGCGGGGAGAGAGAACACACGGGGGATTAGCTCAGCTGGCTAGAGCACCTGCCTTGCACGCAGGGGGTCAACGGTTCGAATCCGTTATTCTCCACTCAAGTTGTCTACGATAGGTAGACGATGAGGAGAGTAAATAGTACACACTAATAAGTGAGGTGACTCCTTATTAGTACTGTGTCTTCAATAGGAAGACAGAT
>NZ_JBSWBR010000028.1:0-332 GCF_054051685.1 Hymenobacter sp. HD11105
TATTACCTTTGTCTCCCCTTAGAAAAGCTAGGAAGAGCGAGGCAGGAAGAAAAGAAGAATCTTTAAATTTTTTTCCTCTACAGCTTGCCAGGTTAAAAAAGATGCTTACCTTTGCATCCCCAATCCGAACGAGGGTTGGCTAGATAGCAAAAACAGAGTCGAAAAATGACTCACACGGTTCCTTCAAGTGGAAGGGGCGCACGTTCTTTGAATGATTGGAAAGTAACGAATGGTAAACGTTTGAAGTCGCTTGCAGCGATGCAAGTGGGCTTGAAACACGTAAGACCAAGCGACACGAATTAAATGATTACGTCAATACGTGAGCAAGGATC
>NZ_JBSWBR010000029.1:0-266 GCF_054051685.1 Hymenobacter sp. HD11105
TCGGTGGGGCTATAGTGCGTTTTGTTGCTGATCAAGCGCGCTTTCGGGCGCCGGGAGCCTGGGCGCTGGGTGGGCTGGATCTGCCGTTGCCGGGTGGCCACCCGCTGTAACACATGCGCCGGCGTATCTAACACGGCCGCGGCCGGGAGTGCCCGTCCCTCCCCATCCGACGCCCCACCCGCTAACTGCAGGCTCGGCCCGAAGGCCTCGCGGGGCTGCTTGTCGCAGAGGCGGTGCATAGAGGCGTTGGCTTTGACGGGGGCCGA
>NZ_JBSWBR010000030.1:0-216 GCF_054051685.1 Hymenobacter sp. HD11105
CTGCCCACCAACTTCGAGCACGCGATGTTTCCGCCCAAGGCCAACTACCCCCGCTACGAAGCACGCGCCCAGCGCAAGTACCCGCAGATGGGCGACATTTCCGCCCGCTCGGCCCTGACCATTCACCGCGGCACGGCCAACCACTCCGATAAGTCGCGGCCCGCGCTGGTGCTGGGCGTCGATGCCCCCACTGCCACCAACGCCGAGCGCCACGAC
>NZ_JBSWBR010000031.1:0-200 GCF_054051685.1 Hymenobacter sp. HD11105
CCTTGGCGGTAAGACAGGCCCCAGTAGTCACGGTCGAACTGATTCACCACGGCGGAGGCGGGCAGAAAGCTGAAGTACACCTGCTGATGCGGGTGCAGACGCACCATGCGCACTAGCGTGTGACCTACACCCAGCCCGCCCAGCAGTAACAGGACATAGGCCACCCCGCGCTGCCAGCTAACCGGCTGCCGACTGTAGTG